>NZ_JAXAWA010000006.1:0-392854 GCF_033949445.1 Janthinobacterium sp. GMG2
CAACTGAGCTACTCCCGCGTCATCAACAACAGGCCAGCATTATAGAGGGATTACAGGGGCTGTCAACGGGCAATATCTGGTGTTTTGCAAAATATTCCGCAGAAAGTAGCCAATACCGTCTTAAGGTCCTCCGAATAGCGTAGCGAGCAAGCGCAATATCGTGTTGAGTAGCGGAGCTGTACGAAGGTACAGCGAGCAACGGAGACGCGAGAGTGCGCTGCGCAGTAGCTAGGCGGAGCGGCCTTAATGCAGGTTATCGGCCTTTTCCTTGATGAGCGGCCATGCCAGGCGCAAGTAATAGAACATCGACCACACCGTCAGCACGCAGGCGATCCACAGCAGTTTTTCGCCCCACACGTGGGTGTCGATCGCGCCAAAGATCACTTCGTGGTACAGCAGCAAGGGAATGGCCGTCATTTGCGCGGCCGTCTTGATCTTGCCGATCGAGCTGACGGCCACCGATTTCGATGCGCCGATCTGCGCCATCCATTCGCGCAGCGCGGAAATCGTGATTTCGCGGCCGATGATGATGAAGGCCAGCACGGCATTGACACGGTCCAGTTGCACCAGCACCAGCAAGGCGCCCGCCACCATCAGCTTGTCGGCGACCGGGTCGAGGAAGGCGCCGAAGGCCGACGTCTGGTTCCAGCGCCGCGCGAGGAAACCATCGAACCAGTCGGTCACGGCCGCAACGATGAAGACCAGGGTGGCAACCAGGTTCTGGTCGCCATGCAGCAGCATCGACGGCGGCAGGTAAAAAACGCCGACGACAAGCGGAATCAGGGCCACGCGCAGCCAGGTCAGAAGGATGGGAATATTAAAAGGCATAAGAGAGCAATCGGCCGACGGGTAAATTGAATATGAAGAAAGTATGAAGAAAGCGCCACTAGTCTACATGGCCCAGGGGTATTAGCCTAGTCCGCTTGCCGCAACACCGGACCAGGCCATTGATCCATCAATGTAATTGCTTGTAGATCTCTTCCGCGAGTTGCGTGGAAATCCCCTCCACTGACATCAGGTCCTCGACGCTGGCGTCGACCACGCCGCGCAAGCCGCCAAAGCGCGACAGCAGTTTCTGGCGGCGCTTGGCGCCGATGCCTTCGATCTCTTCCAGCCGCGAGGTCTGGCGCGTCTTGGCCCGCTTGGCGCGCATGCCGGTAATGGCAAAGCGGTGCGCCTCGTCGCGGATTTGCGCGATCAGCATCAGGGCCGCCGATTCCTTGCCCAGTTCCTGCGCCGCGCGGCCATCGACGAACAGCAGGGTTTCCAGGCCCACCTTGCGCCCTTCTCCTTTCGCCACGCCGACAATCAAGCTGATATCGAGTCCCAGCTCGGCAAACACCTGGCGCGCCATCTCGATCTGCCCCTTGCCGCCGTCGATCAAGACAACGTCCGGCATGACGCCGTCGCCATTCGCCACCTTTTCGTAACGGCGCATGAGGACCTGGCGCATGGCCGCGTAATCGTCGCCGGGCGTGATGTCGTTGATGTTGTAGCGCCGGTACTCACCGTTCTGCATGGCGTGGTGATAGAACACGACGCACGAGGCCTGCGTCGCCTCGCCCTGCGTGTGGCTGATGTCGAAGCACTCGACGCGCAGGCTGTCGAGATCTTCCGTTTCCAGGCGCAGTGCCTCGGCCAGCGCGCGCGTGCGCGACTGCTGCGACCCCTGCTCGGACAACAAGCGCGCCAGCGAAATCTCGGCGCCCTTCTGCGCCATCTCCAGCCACTGGCGACGTTGTCCCTGCGGCTGGAAAATCAGGTTGATGCGGTGGCCGCACTGCTCCATCAGCGCCACCATCAGGGCCGGCTGATCGAATTCGATATTCAGGATCAGGGTGCCGGGAATGAATTTTTCCGTGTAGTGCTGGGCCAGGAAGGCGGCCAGCACTTCCACCTCGATGGCTTCCTCGGCAATCGCCGCCGCATCGCTGAGCTGGCTGGGGAAATACGCGCGGTCGCCTAGGTGCCGTCCGCCGCGCACCATGGCCAGGTTGACGCAGGCGCGTCCGCCCTGCACCAGCACGGCGATAATGTCGACGTCGGCGTCGCCCGTCGTTTCCATGCTTTGCTGGTGCAGCACGCGCGACAGCGAAGCGATCTGGTTGCGCACCACCACGGCCTGCTCGAATTTCAGCTCGGCGGCAAACGCATGCATCTTCTTTTCCAGGTCGGCCAGCACTTCGCTCTGGCGCCCGCGCAGGAAGCGCGCCGCGTTTTCCACGTCGTTCTTGTAGTCTTCCTTGCTGATCAGGTCCACGCACGGCGCGCTGCAGCGGCCGATCTGGTGCAGCAGGCAGGGCCGCGTGCGGTTCGCGTAGACACTGTCCTCGCAGGTGCGGATGAGAAACACCTTTTGCAGGATCTGCATCGATTCCTTGACGGCCCAGGAACTGGGGAACGGCCCGAAATACTGGTTTTTCTTGTCCACCGCGCCCCGGTAATACACCATGCGCGGCGCATCGCCATTCGTGATTTTCAGATACGGATACGATTTATCGTCGCGGAACAGGATGTTGTAGCGCGGCTGCAGCGCCTTGATCAGGTTGTTTTCCAGGATCAGCGCTTCCGCCTCGCTGTGCGTGACGGTCGTTTCCAGGCGCGCGATGCGCTCAACCATCATGGCGATGCGGGGGCTGGCCAGGTTTTTCTGGAAGTAACTCGAGACGCGCTTTTTTAAATCGCGCGCCTTGCCGACGTACAGCACCTTGTCGGCGGCGTCGAAATAGCGGTACACGCCGGGCAGGTTCGGCAGCTTGGCGACGGTGGCCAGCACCTGCGCGCGTGGGTCGGGCGGCGTCTCCGCCAAGGTAGATTCTGGGCTTGCTTCGGTCATTGCTGGCTCGGTTTGGGGTCAGACCCGCCGGGTCTGACCCCGGCATCTGCTTGCTCCACGATCACGAACGCGACCGCATACTCTTCTTCATCGCTGATCGTCACTTGCGCGCTCAGGCGGTTTTTCTCCATGAACTCCGCCAGCACGCCGCTGCAGACGATCATCGGCTTGCCGCTCGGGTGGTTCAGCATCTGCGCGGCGGGCCAGGTCATCGGCATGCGCAAGCCCAGGCCGATGGCCTTGGAAAACGCCTCCTTGGCCGCGAAGCGCGTGGCCAGAAAGCGCACGCCGCGTACGGCATTCTTGGCGCTGCGGGCGCGGAATTTTTCCAGCTCCTGCGGCCCCAGTATCTTTTTCGCGAACCGCTCGCCATGGCGCGCCAGTGCCGCCTCGATGCGGGGGATCTTGCAGATATCGGTACCGATGCCGTAGATCATGCTACCTCCTTTGTGCGCGCTTATGCCTTGCCGGCGAGGCGCGTTGCCACCATGATGGCCTTCATTTCGCGCACGGCGTTTTCCCAGCCGACAAACACGGCATGCGCGACGATGGCGTGGCCGATGTTCAGTTCCGCAATATCGGGAATGGCGGCGATCGCCTGCACGTTGGTGTAATGCAAGCCGTGGCCCGCGTTGACCTTCAAGCCGCGGCCCACGCCGAACAGCACGCCCGCCTTGATGCGCTCCAGCTCGGCCAGTTGCTCGGTGCCTTGCGTGTCCGCATAGCGGCCCGTGTGCAGCTCGATCACGGGCGCGCCCAATTCAGCTGCGGCGGCAATCTGCTGCTCGTCCGCATCGATGAACAGGCTCACGCGGATGCCCTCGCCTTGCAATTGTTGCACGGCCGCCTGCACTTCCTTGAAATAGCGCACCACGTCCAGCCCCCCTTCCGTCGTCACTTCCGTGCGCTTTTCCGGCACCAGGCAGACGTCGGCGGGACGGATGCGGCAGGCGAAGTCGATCATCTCCTGCGTCACGGCCGCTTCCAGGTTCATGCGCGTAAGCAATTGCGGCGCGATGGCGATGACGTCCGCATCCTTGATGTGGCGGCGGTCTTCGCGCAAATGCAGGGTGATGGCGTCGGCGCCCGCCTGTTCGGCCAGCAGAGCCGCGCGGATCGGGTCCGGATACGCGGTGCCACGCGCATTGCGCAAGGTGGCCACGTGGTCGATATTGACGCCCAGGTCGATGACGGGGCCGGAAGGCTGCAAAAAGCTCATATGATGGTGTCCGTAAAGTGCTGAAATCTATTACAGCTGCATTAAATCGATCAGTATCTGGCGCGTATTCAAGGTGGCGCCACCCAGTTGATGGGCCAGCAAAAAACGCATCAGCAGCTTGCTTTGCGCCTGCGTGGCCACGTCAAGATAATCTTCGCGCTCCATGTCGAGCAGGGTCTTGCCCGTGATCTTGGGCCAGGCGTCGGCGGCGCGCGCCGGACGCGGTCCCCGTTCCGGGTCGACCACGTACACCTGCCCCGCATCGACGGCCTGGCGCGTGCCCGTGCAGCGCGTCAGGTCGGCCGCCACGCCCGTTTCCTTGAGCAGGGCGCGCTCGAACTTGCGCAGCACGATGGGCGGCGGCTCATTGTGCGCCAGTTGATTCAAGGTAGCAACGTAGTGGTCGAACAGGACGGGGTGCGGGTCGTCGCGCGCCAGCAGTTTCACCAGCAATTCGTTCAGATAAAAGCCGCACAGCAAGGCGGTCTTTTCCAGCGGCAGCATGCCCCCTACCCACTCGGCTCCCGTGAGGATGCGCAGTTCGGACTTGCCCGTCCAGCCCGCCTGCAGCGGCTGGAACGTCTGCAGCACGCCGCGCAACTGCGAATGGGGCCGCTTGGCGCCCTTGGCGACGAGCGCGATGCGGCCATATTCGCGTGTAAACACGTCGACGATGAGGCTGGTTTCTTTATGCGGATAGCTGTGCAGCACGAAGGCGGGCTGGCCCGTGACCTTCCCGTCGCGCGCGGGCGGACGGCTGCGCCGGGGCGCGGCGGATGCGGGAGTTGCGGCCGGCGGCGCAATGGCCACCGGCGCGGGGACAACGATGGAGGCTGGCGCAGGATCGTGCAGCGCTGGCGTGGTGGTGCTCATGCGTGTGGCGTCGCCCCCGGGTTGCGGATTACTCGTAGCCGTAGGCGCGCAAGCCCGCCTCGTTGTCGGCCCAGCCCGACTTGACCTTGACCCAGATTTCCAGGTACACGGGGCCGCCGAACAGCTTTTCCATATCCAGGCGGGCCTGGGTGGAGACTTCCTTCAGGCGCGCGCCCTTGTTGCCGATGATCATGGACTTGTGCGTATCGCGCTCGACCAGGATGGCGGCAAACACGCGGCGCAGATCGCCTTCCTGCTCGAATTTCTCGATCAGCACGGTGCTCGTGTACGGCAGTTCGTCGCCGACAAAGCGGAACAGTTTTTCGCGCACGATTTCCGAGGCGAGGAATTTCTCGCTGCGGTCCGTGATGTCGTCCGGGCCAAAGATCGGCTGGTTTTCCGGCAGGAAGCGTTTGATTTCGTTCTGTAAGCCTTCCAGCTGGAAGTGCAGCTTGGCCGAGACGGGCACGATGGCGGCGAAGTCGCGCATGGCGGCGACCTTTTGCGCGAACGGCAGCAGCACGGCCTTGTCTTTCACGCGGTCCGATTTATTGATGACGAGAATGCACGGCACTTCCTTCGGCAGCAGGTCCATCACTTGCTGGTCGGCCGGGCCAAACGTGCCCGCCTCGATCACGTACAAAATCACGTCCGAGGAAATCAGGGTGTTCGTGACGGTCTTGTTCAGCGTCTTGTTCAGCGCGTTCGAGTGGCGCGTCTGGAAGCCAGGCGTGTCGACGTAGATGAACTGCGCGTCCGGCACCGTCTGGATGCCCGTGATACGGTGGCGCGTGGTTTGCGCCTTGCGCGAAGTGATGCTGACCTTCGCGCCGATCAGCACGTTCATCAGGGTCGATTTGCCCACGTTCGGGCGGCCCACGATGGCGATATAGCCGCAGCGGAAGTTGTCGGGCATTTTGGTGGCTGTCATGCTAGTGTCGATTCTGTTTAGTGTGAGCGGCGATCGCCGGTGCAGCCGGGGCTTGCGCGTCGTCGCTCTGGATGGTGGCAATGCCGGCCAGCTTGAGCTGGGCGGCGCGCGGTTTGGGCTTGCGGCTGGCGGCAGGCGACTTCAGCAGCGCCTGCTCGGCCACGTCCAGCGCCAGTTTGGCGGCGGCTTGCTCACCGGCGCGGCGGCTTCCGCCACGGCCGTAAACCTGGATGTTCAATTTCGGCACCAGGCATTCGATCTCGAATTCCTGGCTGTGGGCGGCGCCGTGGGTAGCCACCACGTTGTACTGTGGCAGCGAAATTTTCTTGCTTTGCAAAAACTCCTGCAGCAGGGTCTTGGCATCCTTGCCCAGGGTTTGCGGATCGACCGAGTCGAGGATGGGGATGTAGAAGGCGCGGATCACCGTGCTGGCCGCATCGAAGCCCGTGTCGAGGAAGATGGCGCCCAGCAAGGCTTCCAGGGTGTCGGCGAGGATCGATGGACGGCGAAAACCGCCCGATTTCAGTTCGCCTTCGCCCAGGCGCAAAAATTGCGACAATTCCAGCTTTTGCGCGATTTCATACAGCGACTGCTGTTTCACCAGGTTGGCGCGCAGGCGCGACAAATCGCCCTCGTCGATGGACTTGAAGCGTTCGTACAGGATGGAAGCGACCACGCAGTTGAGGATGGAGTCGCCGAGGAATTCCAGCCGCTCGTTATGCAAACTGCTGTGGCTACGATGCGTCAAGGCTTGCTGCAACAGGCCAGCATCCTGGAACGTATAGCCTAAACGGGTTTGCAATAGCTGAAGATTCATTGTTGTTTCTGTGTCATCTGAGTAATTCGGCTGGCCGCCGCGCGGGGAATCGGCGCGGCTGCCATAGGGACGGCCTAGTGTATGCCGCCCACTCGTTTCGGATTGCTGAAGTTCATCCACACCAGGAAAGCCTTGCCGACGATGTTCTCGTTCGGCACGAAGCCCCAGTAGCGGCTGTCCGCGCTATTGTCGCGGTTGTCGCCCATCATGAAGTAATTGCCTTGTGGCACTACACATGTAAAGCCGTCTTCGTTGTAGTCGCACGCATCCTTGTGGGGGAAATCCTTCACTTCGCGCAAGTTCAACGTTGGAGCAGGCTCGTCGTTGAGGATGCGGTGGCTCACGCCCGTCAGGTTTTCTTCCAGCTGCTTGTGGTAGACCGTGCTTTCATCGTCCAGGTAGTCGTCCAGCGGCGTGTATGCCACTTCCTTGCCGTTGACCGTCAAGCGCTTGTTTTCATAGGTGATTTTATCACCGGGCACACCGATCACACGCTTGATATAGTCTTGCGACATATCTTTCGGATACTTGAACACCATCACGTCGCCGCGCTGCGGATCGTTGACTTCAATGATGCGCTTGTTGACGATGGGCAGACGAATACCATAGGTGAACTTGTTCACCAGTATCAGATCGCCCACCAGCAAGGTCGGCACCATCGAGCTCGACGGGATCTTGAACGGCTCGTACAAGAACGAGCGCAGGCAGAACACGAGCGCGATGACGGGGAAGAAGCTGCCCGAATACTCGACCCAGGTCGGCTGGCGCAACAGGGCCGCCTCGATGCTCGCGCGGCTGCCGCCGGCATCGGACTTGATGCCCTCGGCGGCCAGCTTGGACTGGCGCGCATCGAATTCAGCCAGGGCGCGGTCGGCCGCCTTGCGGCGCTGCTTGGACAGATAAAACACATCGAGGCACCAGACCAGGCCCGTCAACACCATCAGCACGAACAGGATTAAAGCGAAATTTCCTAAAATCACTTGCAGGTTCATTGATTAACCATCCACTTGTAAAATTGCCAGGAATGCTTCTTGCGGGATCTCCACGGAACCCACTTGCTTCATGCGTTTCTTACCCGCTTTTTGTTTTTCCAGCAATTTCTTCTTGCGGCTGATGTCGCCGCCATAGCACTTGGCCAAGACGTTCTTGCGCAAGGCTTTTACGTTCTCGCGCGAAATGATGTTCGCGCCGATGGTCGCTTGAATCGCCACGTCGAACATCTGGCGCGGGATCAGTTCGCGCATCTTGGCGGCCACCTGGCGGCCACGGTACTGGCTGTTCGAACGGTGGACGATGATGGCCAGCGCATCGACTTTTTCGCTGTTGATCAGCATGTCGACCTTGACCACATCGGCTGCGCGGTATTCCTTGAACTCGTAATCCATCGAGGCATAGCCGCGCGACGTCGATTTCAGGCGGTCGAAGAAGTCCAGTACGATCTCGGCCATCGGCATTTCATACACGAGCTTGACCTGGCGGCCGTGGTAGCTCATGTCCATCTGGATACCGCGCTTGCCGATACACAAGGTGATCACGGAGCCCACATATTCCTGCGGCATGTACAGATTGACCGTGACGATAGGCTCGCGCACTTCCTCGATGCGCGACGGATCGGGCATCTTCGACGGGTTGTCGACGTTGATCATGGTGCCGTCGCGCTGGATCACTTCGTATACCACGGTTGGCGCCGTGGTGATCAGGTCCATGTCGAATTCGCGCTCGAGGCGCTCCTGCACGATTTCCATGTGCAGCAAGCCCAGGAAGCCGCAGCGGAAGCCGAAGCCCAGCGCCTGCGACACTTCCGGCTCGTACATCAGGGCCGCGTCGTTCAGTTTCAGCTTTTCCAGCGAGTCGCGCAGCGCGTCGTACTGGTTCGCTTCCACGGGGAACAGGCCGGCGAACACTTGCGGCTGCACTTCCTTGAAGCCAGGCAATGGCGCGGCGGCAGGACGGTTGGCCAGGGTGACGGTGTCGCCCACTTTCGCCGCCTTCAATTCCTTGATGCCGGCGATGATGAAGCCCACCTGGCCTGCCGACAATTGCGGCAAGGATTGCGAACGTGGCGAAAACACGCCAATGTCTTCCACCAGCTGCACCGAATCAGTGGCCATCAGGCGAATCTTGTCTTTCGGTTTCAGGGTACCGTTGATGACGCGCACCAGCATGACCACGCCCACATAGGCGTCATACCAGGAGTCGACGATCAGCGCCTGCAGCGGCGCATCGGGGTCGCCCTTCGGTGGCGGCACCTTGACGATCAGTTGCTCGAGCACGTCCAGCACGCCAAAGCCCGTCTTGGCCGAGCAATGCACGGCGTCGCCCGCATCGATGCCGATCACGTCTTCGATCTCGGCAATCGCACTCGGCGGATCCGCGTTCGGCAAGTCGATCTTGTTCAGCACGGGTACCACTTCCACGCCCAGGTCCAGCGCCGTGTAGCAGTTGGCGACCGTTTGCGCTTCCACGCCTTGCGACGCGTCCACGACCAGCAGCGCGCCTTCGCACGCCGACAGCGAGCGCGACACTTCATAGCTGAAGTCGACGTGGCCCGGCGTATCGATCAGGTTCAGGTTATAGATCTGGCCATCGCGCGCCTTGTAGTGCAGGGCCGCCGTTTGCGCCTTGATGGTAATGCCGCGCTCGCGCTCCAGATCCATCGAATCGAGCACCTGCGCCTCCATCTCGCGGTCGGACAAGCCGCCGCACAATTGAATGATGCGGTCAGCCAGGGTCGATTTACCGTGGTCAATATGGGCGATGATGGAGAAATTGCGTATGTTGTTCATTAACTAATATATGTGCGAGTGACGACACTGCTTTAACAGGAATCATGGGGATCATGCTCGGGCCAAGCCGGGCCAAAACCGGGCACCCCACTCATGATGAAAAAAGCGCTCCGAGCAGGACATCTGCATGCCCAGGCGAGCGCTTTTGAAGCGACAGAAGCTGCTGCCTCGGACAGTAGCTTTTTCGACCTCCCCATTTTACCGGATTTCAGAGTAGAAAGCCCGTCTTATGAGGCCGACACCGGGGCAAGCCGACATTTTCGGCTGTTTTCAGCACCAGAATGGTGCAATGCAGTGTTAATATTGACAATCAAACTACACCAGGCAGCGGCGCACGGCCGCCTCGTCAAGGAAATAATGGCAGAGCTCGGGCTGGGCCAGGTCGCCGAACAGCACCGGCACCAGCTCATCGAAACGGGCCAGCAGCGAGGCGTCGGGCGATGCATCGATGTCGATCACGTCCACCGTGAACGGTTTTCCGGGCGGCTGCAGCAGGAGCAAAGCGTCGAGCATGTCCTGACAAAGGTGGCAATAACTGCGGGAATAGAGGGTGAAGTGCATGACGGGCAGGATACCGCATCCCGGCCGCGGCCGGAATGCGGGATGATCACATAGTTACTTCGCCGACGGGCGCAGCGAAACGAATTGCGCCACGTCGCCACGGCGCACCAGCAAGGCCGACGTCTTCTTCGGATCGAGCTTGGCGACCAGGGCATTGAACTGCCTGGCGTCTTTCACTGCAACGTTATTCAGTTGCAAGATCACATCGCCAGGCTGCAGGCCGGCCAGGGCCGCCACGCCATCGGCCTCGTCGACCTGCACGCCCGCGTCGATCTTCAGTTCCTGCTTCTTCGCGGCCGGCACGTCGCTGACCTTCAGCCCCAGGGCATTGACGGCTTGCGCTTCCGGCTCCTTGGCGCTCTTCTTCGCCGTTTTCTCGCTTTCCAGCTCGACGACGGTGACGGGGATGTCCTGCTGCGCCCCCTTGCGCCACACGGTGAGCGTGGACTTGCCGTTGACGGCGGCGCCACCCACCAGGCGCGGCAGGTCGGAGGAGCGCTCGATCTGAGCGCCGTTGAATTTCAGGATGATGTCGCCCGGCTTGATACCCGCCTTGTCAGCGGGACCGCCCGGCTCCACCATCGATACTTGCGCGCCCTTGGCATTCGGCAAGCCCAGCGATTCCGCCACGTCCTTGCTCACTTCACCGATCTGCACGCCGATGCGCCCGCGCACGACTTTACCCGTCTTTTTCAGCTGCTCGCCCACGCGCATGGCTTCATCGATGGGCACGGCAAACGAAATGCCATTGTAGGCGCCGGACAAGGTAGCGATCTGCGAATTGATGCCGATCACTTCGCCGCGCATATTGATCAGCGGACCACCCGAGTTGCCGGGATTGACGGCAACGTCGCTTTGAATCAGGGGCAAATAGTCGCCCGTGTCGCGTGACTTGGCGGAAATGATGCCAGCCGTCACCGAGTTTTCCAGGTTGAACGGCGAGCCGATGGCGATGACCCACTCGCCCACACGTATCTTGTTGGAGTCGCCGATGGTCAGGCGCGGCAAGTTGCCGCCCTCGATTTTCAGCAGGGCCACGTCGGTCCGCGCATCGGCGCCGATCACCTTGGCCTTGAATTCGCGCTTGTCCGTCAGGGTCACGTAGACTTCATCGGCGCCGTCGACCACGTGGGCATTGCTCAGCACGTAGCCATCGGCCGAGATGATAAAGCCGGAACCGACACCGCGCTGCACTTCCTGCTCCTGCGGCACGGCGCGGCGGCCGCCCCGTGGTGCCTGCTGGCGCGGCGTCGGCATGGCACCGCCAAAGAAGCGGCGCAGGAATTCCTGCATTTCCTGCTCATCCTGGCTGCCGGCGCCACCCATTTTCAGGCGCTCGGTGGTACGGATATTCACAACGGCCGGGCCGACGGCGTCGACCAGGTCCGAGAAATCAGGCAATTTCACGGCCGGCACGGCGGCCTGCGCCTGTGGCGCCAGGCCCAGCATGGAGGGGGCAAAAAAGACGCCAGCCGTACCGAACAATAAGGCGGAAAGCGTCTTCACTGAAAACGACTTGCTGGCAGCACACATGTTTTTTTTCATGGAAAAGATCTTCTCGAATATAGAAACGGATCAAACTGCGGATCAGACTATTGCCTGCGTGCATGATTGGCCGTCACGACGGAATCCCGGGGGCAAACACACCCGGCAGCGCGCATGGCAGCAACAATATATCGCAAAAGCAAGATATTGCCTGCGCACAGTGTCAATCGTACCGAAGGCCAGTGTCAAGAGGGCGACGGGAACGTTAAGCCTGGCATAAGATGGCGAACAGCCTCTTAGCGCTGCGCCAGCGGCCCCGCCTCCAGCGGCTCGGCAGTGCCCGGCGGCACGATGGCGGCGGACAGCGGCAGCAGCGGCTCGGCATGGGCAGCCGGCCCCTCAGGCGCCGCCTCGGCGGCCAGGCGGCGGGCCAGGCGCGCATCGAACTGGGCGCTCAGTGCATGGCCGCACTGCTCCGACCGCAGCACGTCACCGATATGGCGATAGGCATCCCAGATCTGCCGCCCCTCATCCGTGTCAAGGGCGGCAAAAGCCAGTTCGAGTTCGCTCGCCGCCAGCTCGCCATCGGCCAGGGCGGAAATAGTCTCGTGCAATCGTGTATGCGTATCCATGATGGGTCCTGCCATTTCAAAGGGATCGGTGCGGAAACCGGACACAGCCATGCCAACCTCATACTCCCAGATTACCAGCGCTTGTCAATTGGCATGTCCAGCAACGGTTTCAATTTCTCCGCAATCACTTCGCGCGCGCGAAAAATCCGGCTGCGCACGGTGCCGATGGGGCACGCCATGATCTCCGATATTTCTTCATAGCTCAGGCCCTCGATCTCGCGCAGCACGATGGCCGTGCGCAATTCGATGGGCAGTACATCCATGGCCGCATTGACGGTGGCCGCAATCTGCTTGCTGGCCAGCACCGATTCGGGTGTATTGTTGTCGCGCAATTTATTGCCATCATCGAAGGACTCCGCCTGCTCGGCGTCGGTATCGCTGGACGTGGCGGCGCGGCGCCCCTGTGTGACAAGATAATTCTTGGCCGTATTGATGCCGATGCGGTACAGCCAGGTATAAAAGGCGGCCTCACCGCGAAAATGGCGCAGCGCCCGGTATGCCTTGATAAAGGTTTCCTGCACCACATCTTCGGCCTCCGCCGGGTCATGCACAAGGCGCGACACGAGGCGCATCAAGCGGCGCTGGTATTTCGATACCAGCACATCAAATGCCCGTTTGTCGCCGGCCTGCACCCGCTCGACCAGTAACTGATCATACTCGCGCTCTGTCCTCACGCCCAATGTCCCTGTAGTCATGCAGCGTGGGCGCCTGTATGGATATAGAGTTGGCCCGCTGCAAGAAGTTCAGTGTTCGCCCCACTTTTATTCTTCCCCATTCCGCGCCGCGATGGCCCGGCACGCCACGGCCAGCGGGCGGAAGGCGGCGCAGCTGCCGCCGCGCTGCACCAGCACATCCGTACGCCGCCCGGCAGCATCTGCCAGGCACAGCACCAGCAGCGACGGCCACAGGGTCGAGCCCGGTAACAGGCGCAGCCCCGGCGGCACCAACGGCCCCGCGCCGGCCGACTCCATCACCGCGCTGGCATCCATCATTGGCACCCCGCCATGCTCCAGATATACCGCCAGCCGCAACTGGCCAACCGGCGAAATATCAAGCGTGTGCGGCTTTCTGCGCCTGCGCAGCAAAGCGAGCAACAACACGCCGCCAGCCGCACTCAGCAGCGCACCGCTCCAGCCCAGCGCATAAGCGCCCACCAACTGGACGGGGCCAGGGCCGGATACGGCCGCAACGCGCCACGCACCGCTCAAGGGCCAGGCAGCCAGCAAGGCACACAGTCCCAGCGCCGCTTGCAACAGGCGCAAACAGACAGGCGTGCGAATGACAGCCACTACCGCGATTGACATACTTCATGGGAAAAAAAGGCGCGCCGGCAACATGCCGGGCAAATTCAGGCGCCAACGAACGTTGGCGCCGAATCAGCGCTCACTACAGTTTGACCGTAGCGAGCGCTTGAAAGTTCCTGCTTATTTCGCTTTACCGAAAATCAGCGTGCCATTCGTTCCGCCGAAGCCGAACGAATTCTTCACTGCATAATCGATCTTCATATCCCGCGCCGTGTTGGCACAGAAATCGAGATCGCAAGCCGGATCCTGGTTGAAGATGTTGATGGTCGGTGGCGACACCTGATGGTGCAATGCCAGGACCGTAAACACCGCTTCCAGACCGCCCGCGCCGCCCAGCAAATGGCCCGTCATCGACTTGGTCGAGTTGACAACCAGATTCTTGGCGTGCTCGCCGAAGGTGCGTTTGATGCCCATCACTTCCGCCACGTCGCCTTGCGGGGTCGACGTGCCGTGCGCGTTCAGGTACTGAATCTGATCCGCGTTCAAGCCAGCGTTGTTGAGGGCCGCGATCACCGATTTGCTGCCGCCGCTACCATCTTCCAGCGGCGAGGTCATGTGATAAGCATCTGCGCTCATCCCGAAACCATGCACTTCGGCATAGATCTTGGCACCACGGGCCACCGCGTGCTCGTACTCTTCCAGCACCATGACGCCAGCGCCCTCGCCCAGCACGAAGCCGTCGCGGTCGGTATCCCACGGACGCGATGCCGTTGCCGGATCGTCGTTGCGGGTCGACAAGGCACGCGCCGAAGCGAAACCGCCCAGGCCCAGTGGCGACACGGTCGATTCAGCACCGCCGGCGATCATGACGTCGGCATCGCCGTACTCGATCATGCGCGCTGCGGCACCGATGCTGTGCAAACCGGTGGTACACGCTGTAACGATTGCCAGGTTCGGGCCCTTCAGACCATATTTGATCGAAAGGTTGCCAGAGATCATGTTAATGATCGAGGCAGGCACGAAAAATGGCGAGATACGGCGCGGACCGCGCTTTTCGTACTCGGACTTGGTTTCCTCGATCAGCGGCAAGCCGCCGATACCGGAACCGATGATCACGCCGATGCGCTCGGCGTTTTCTTCGGTCACTTCCAGGCCAGAGTCCTGCATCGCCTGGATGCCCGCAGCCATGCCGTAATGGATAAAGGTATCCATGTGGCGGGCTTCCTTACCGGAGATGTACTCTTCGATATTGAAGCCTTTGACTTCACCAGCGAAATGCGTGGTGAATGGCTGTGCATCAAACTTGGTAATCGTGGCAATGCCGGATTTACCTTCAATGATTGCGCCCCACGCCTCGGCAATAGTATTGCCGACAGGTGAAACGCAGCCCAGGCCGGTGACAACAACACGACGGTTTTTAGAACGGCTCAAGCGATTCTCCTGAAGTCGGTCAGACAGGCTTAGGCCTTGACGTGTGCGGTGGCGTAGTCGATCGCCTGTTGCACGGTGGTGATTTTTTCAGCTTGTTCGTCAGGGATTTCCATTTCGAATTCGTCTTCCAGGGCCATGACCAGTTCCACGGTGTCCAGGGAATCGGCGCCGAGATCGTCGACGAAGGAGGATTCGATTTTGATGTCTGCTTCTGCAACGCCCAGTTGCTCAGCGACGATTTTCTTAACGCGTTGTTCGATATCCGACATGTTATGGCTCCAAAGTGTGTGTTACGGAAAGTGCGCGCATTTTATCAGGTTTGCGCGTCCGAATACTAATTTCGGTGTCTGCTGCTAATTCGACCGAAGCTGCTGCTAAAAGATGCGATTATAGACAAAAACGACCGTTGAATCATGCCACAAACGCCCGCCCCGTCTAGCTTTCACATCAATTCATGTACATTCCACCGTTCACGTGCAGGGTCGTGCCCGTGATATAGGCCGCTTGCGGCGAGGCCAAAAAGGCTACCGCTGCTGCCACGTCTTCCGGTTTGCCCAGACGGGACAGGGGAATTTGCGTCAACAGGGCCGCGTGCTGCTCTTCACTCAGGGCCTTGGTCATGTCGGTATCGATGAAGCCCGGCGCGATGCAATTCACGGTAATGTTGCGGCTGCCGATTTCGCGCGCCAGGGCGCGGCTCATGCCTTCCACGCCGGCCTTGGCCGCCGCGTAATTCATTTGCCCCGGATTGCCCGACGAAGCCACCACCGACGTGATATTAATGATACGCCCAGTTTTGGCTTTCATCATGCCACGCAGTACGGCGCGCGACAGGCGGCCGACGGCCGACAGGTTGGTGGAAATGACGCTGTCCCACTCTTCATCCTTCATGCGCATGGCCAGCTGGTCTTGCGTGATGCCCGCATTGTTGACGAGGATCGACAGGCTGCCGTAGGTTTTCTGCACTTCATCGACGACGGCCGCGCAGCGCGCCGCGTCGGTCACGTTCAGGACCAGGCCCTTGCCCGTCACGCCTTCGGCGGCCAGGTAATCGGTGATCGCTTGCGCGCCGCTTTCCGAGGTGGCGGTGCCGACGACGGTAGCACCCTGTTTGCCCAGTTCGGTGGCGATGGCGCGGCCGATGCCGCGCGAGGCGCCCGTGACCAGCACGACTTGATTTACTAAATTCATGAGTATCCTTAAAAGCAAGCGCGGCAGGCAAGCTGCCGCGATCTGATGTTTATTTGAGCTGGGTCAAAATGCGTTCCAGCGATGCCTGGTCGACGATGGCGTCGCCCACGAGCACGGGATCGATGCGCTTGGCCAGGCCCATCAGGACCTTGCCCGGACCGCATTCGATCACTTGCGTGATGCCGTCGGCCGCCACTTTTTGCATGGTTTCCACCCAGCGCACGGGACTGGCCGCCTGGCGCACGAGCGCATCCTTGATGCCGGCAACGTCGTTGACGATGGCCACGTCGACGTTGTTGATCAGCGCGATCTGCGGCGCCGAGAACGTCAAGCCGGCCATGTATTCGCGCAAGCGGTCCGATGCGGGTTTCAGCAGCGACGAGTGGAATGGCGCGGAGACGGGCAGCTTCATGGCGCGCTTGGCGCCCTTGGCCTTGGCCAGTTCGCAGGCGCGCTCGACTGCCGCCGTATGGCCGGCGATGACGACTTGTGCTGGCGCATTGAAATTGACGGGCTCGACCACCAGGGCCGGGTTTTCCGCCGCCGCTTCCGCACAGGCGGCGCGCACGTCGTCATCCGACAGGCCCAGCACAACAGCCATCGTGCCCTGCCCCACCGGCACGGCTTCCTGCATGGCTTGCGCGCGGAAACGCACGAGCGGCACGGCATCCTTGAACGAGATGACGCCGGCGGCGACCAGCGCCGAGTATTCACCGAGGCTGTGACCGGCCACGACCGTCGGCACGGGGCCGCCGGCCGCCAGCCAGGCGCGGTAGAAGGCCACGGCCGCCGTCAGCATTACCGGCTGCGTATTGGTAGTCAGGTCCAGTTCTTCCTTCGGACCTTCGGCGATCAGCTTGCCCAGGTCGAATTGCAGGGCATCCGACGCTTCGGCCACGGTTTGCGCAACCACGGGGTTGCCGGCGAAACCGTCGAGCATCGCAATCGCTTGCGAGCCTTGGCCTGGGAAAACAAATGCAAATTGTGTCATGTCGACTCCGTTTTTTTTACTATTTACTCAGAGAACCAAATGCAACTGCTGGGGTACGACCCAACGGGTCGGCCCCCGAAATCAGCCTTCGGCCATCACATCTTTGCCAGCACGGCGCCCCAGGTAAAGCCGCCGCCCACGCCTTCCATCATGACGTTGTCGCCCTTCTTGACCCGGCCATCGCGCACGGCGATGTCGAGCGCCAGCGGGATCGAAGCGGCCGAGGTGTTGCCATGCTGGTCGACGGTGACCACCATCTTTTCCAGAGGCAAGCCGAGTTTCTTGGCCGTGCTGTTCATGATGCGGATGTTCGCCTGGTGCGGGATCAGCCAGTCGATCTGGTCCGACGTCATGTTGGCGTGTTCCAGGGCTTCGTGCGCGACTTTTTCCAGCACGGACACGGCCAGCTTGAAGACGGCCGGACCATCCATGTACAGGAAGGCGCTACCGTCGAGCGCGCCGCCAGCCAGGCTGCCCGGCACGCTGAGGATGTTCGAGTGGCGGCCGTCCGCGTGCAGCTTGGTGGCCAGGATGCCCGGCTCTTTTGACGCCGTCATGACGATGGCGCCGGCGCCGTCGCCGAACAGCACGCAGGTGCCGCGGTCGTCGAAATTGAGGATGCGCGAAAACACTTCGGCGCCGATCACCAGCACGTTCTTGTGCATGCCCGACTGGATGAAGCTGTCGGCCGTGGCCACTGCATACACGAAACCGCTGCAGACGGCTTGCACGTCGACGGCGGCGCAGTTGTTCGTGATGCCCAGTTTGTTTTGCACGATGCAGGCCGTGCTGGGGAAGCTGCCGAAGAAATCGGGAGTCGAGCTGGCGACGATGATCAGGTCGAGGTCGTTGCCGTTCAGGCCAGCCATTTCCAGGGCCTTCTTGGCCGCTTCCACGCCCAGGTCCGAGGAATTTTGCGTTGGCGCCGCGTAATGGCGCGCCGAGATGCCGCTGCGCGAGACGATCCATTCATCCGACGTCTCGATACCCTTGGCGGCGAGCTGTTCGGTCAAGTCCTGGTTGGTGACGCGCTTCTCCGGCAAGTAGCTGCCGGTACCGATAATTTTGCTGTAAGTTTTGCTAAAAACAGTCATGCAAGTACCCGTCCACTAAATGGTAGAGCTTGTTGATGTAGGTTCATCCGGAACTGGCGTGCGGGGCATCAGCTCGGCGATCATGCTGGCCAAGTGCGCTTGCACGTCATTTTTTGCCGCATCAAAAGCGCGACGCAAGGCCCATTCGAAGGAATAGGCATCGGCGCTGCCATGGCTCTTGAAGACGAGGCCACGCAAGCCCAGCAGGCTGGCGCCGTTGTAACGTGAAGGATTCAAACGGTTGCCGATGGCTTTCAGGGCCCCGCGGGCGATCAGTGCGCCCAGCATGGTAATCGGATTGCGCTTGAATTCGGAAGTGAGCACGTCTTTCATGAAGCGCGCCAGGCCTTCGATGGCTTTCAAGGTGACATTGCCGACGAAACCGTCGCAGACGACAATATCGGTCGTGCCCTTGAAGATATCATTGCCTTCCACGTTGCCGTAGAAGTTCAGCGCGCCACGCTCATGGTCGGCCTGCAGCAGCTTCGAGGTGAGTTTCACCACTTCATTGCCCTTGATATCTTCCGTGCCCACGTTCAGCAAGCCGATCGTCGGGCGCTCGATACCTTCCATGGCGGAAACGAGCACGGAACCCATGATGGCGAACTGGTGCAAGTGATGCGGTTCGCAATCGACGTTCGCGCCCAAGTCCAGCATGTAGGTCGGGCCGTTCTTTTGATTCGGCAAGATGCTGCAGATGGCCGGGCGGTCGACGCCGGACATGGTTTTCAATACATAGCGCGACACGGCCATCAGGGCTGCCGTATTACCGGCGGAAACGGAGGCTTGCGCCACGCCGTTCTTGACCTGTTCGATGGCCACGCGCATGGAGGAATCCTTCTTGCGGCGCAGGGCCACTTCCAGGGGATCGTCCATGGTAACTTGTTCGGAGGCATGCAATACCGACAGGCGCGGATGCGTGTCGGCTTTATGTTTCTTCAGTTCGGCACGGATCACGTCTTCCAATCCAACAAGGATCAGTTCGGCTTCAGGCTCATGTTTTACGAAGGAAATTGCTGCGGGGATAGTGACTGAGGGACCGTGATCTCCGCCCATGCAGTCGATAGAAATTTTGATTGTCATTTGTGTTGATTCAATACCGCTGCGGGCGTGCGGCAAGATGTGAATCGGACTGGAGCATATGCAGGGTGCAGCATGTCATGCACAGGCCTGGACAGCGTGATTCAAAATGACGGGTGTGCAAGATGAATTGCAGCCGATAAAAAAGAAGAAGCGGCGCCACGCCGAATAACCACGCAACACCGCTTTCATCTTACCCAACAAAAACGTCGATTACTCGTCGTTTTTGGTCTTCAACACTTTACGGCCACGATAGAAGCCGTTAGGGCTGATATGGTGACGCATGTGTGTTTCGCCGGTAACTGGCTCGACGCTCAATTGCGGCGCGACCAGGAAGTCGTGCGAACGGTGCATGCCGCGCTTGGAAGGGGTTTTCTTGTTCTGTTGAACTGCCATGATGACTCCTAATACATAAGTTCTAAAATTTTAGCACAATCGATTGGCAAATACATGCGAATCGAGTATCCCAGCGGCAAAGACTACCCGAAAATAGCCCGGACCGACATCGTTTATTACAATTACATTTCACTACACTTGCCATACTCGATTACAACACGCGTTTGACACGTTCTTTGATGGGGAAAACCCCTTTACTACTTTATTCTGGCTTCAAGTCTTTCAGGGCCGCAAACGGCGACTTCTTTTCAGTCTTGAGAGCATCGAGCTGCGCCGTATCGGGGCAGACGTCGTGTTTGGGTACCTGCGGCAGGGCCAGCAAGGCTTCATCTTCGATCAGGGCCGCGGCATCCATGTTGCGGCTGCCGACGATCACGTCGATCGATTCATCGTTGATGATTTCTTCGATCTCGTCCGCGTGCTCGTCATCCTTGCCCAGCATCAGAGTGGTCGTCGAATCAATTGCGTAAGCATACGGAGTCAGGCAGCGCTGGCAAACCAGCTGAACGGTGCCGTTGACCGACAAGGTCAGTTGTGGGTAGCCCAGCTTGCTGGTGCCGCCGACGATTTTCCAGGCGATCTCGCCGGAACTATCTGCACAATCCTTGGTCAACCGGGTCATTTCAGCGACAGGAGTTACACCCTCGCGGCTCCCGCTGATACGACAAAAATCAAAGGTGTCGATCACAAAAGCATTCATTGGTAGAAAATTTCCCCGGAAAACCTGCGATAATAACAGGGTTTTTAGCACGGAGTCAAAGGCTAAGCATCTTTTTTGACGCAATTATTGCCATCAACATGACATTTCATCAACACCGTCATGCCGCATGGAGCCTCAGTTGTGGGCTCTGCGCCCTGGAATTTGCGTGAAATTCCACTGACATCGACCAGCGCGGCCATGCCGGCCGCCATCCACTACCGAATGATACCAACTTCCGCCCCATCGCGCTTGATTCTTGCATCGAGTTCGACCTACCGCAAGGAATTGCTGCAACGCCTGCGCCTGCCCTTCGAGGTGGCCGTGCCCGATCTCGACGAAAGTCCCCTGCCAGGCGAAAGCCCCAGCGCCACGGCCCTGCGCCTGGCCCAGGCCAAGGCGCAAGCCGTGCTCGACCGCTATCCTGACAGCCTCGTCATCGGCTCCGACCAGGTCGCCACACTCGATGGCGCTCAGATCGGCAAGCCCGGCAACCATGCGAATGCCCTGCTGCAGCTGCAAACCATGCGCGGGCGCCAGACCGTGTTCCACACGGCACTGTGCCTGCTCGACGGCCGCCAGAGTCCGCCTGTAGCGCAAGTGGAAGACGTCCAGACCCTCGTCACCGTACGCGACTTGCCCGACGCGGAACTGGACGCCTACCTGCGCATCGAGCAGCCGTACGATTGCGCCGGCAGCGCCAAGAACGAAGGCCTGGGCATCGCCCTGCTCGAACGCATAGCCACCACCGACCCGACCGCCCTGACCGGCTTGCCGCTGATCGCCCTCACCGGCATGCTGCGCAAGGCGGGTGTGGCGTTTTTCACATTTTAATCACCCTGGGGTCAGACCCGACGGGGGAGTGCGTTCCAGTGGAGCGCACTCCGATCCCGAAGGGACTGACCCCGGCCAATACAAAGCTAACAATATGACCGGCACCCTGTACCTGATTCCCAACCACCTCGGCCTGTCCGACGGCGCAAGCGACCCGCTGGGCCACATCATTCCAGAGCAAGTGCGGCAGATCACGTCGCAGCTCGATTATTTCGTTGCGGAAAACGCCAAGACGGCGCGCGCCTTTTTGAAGTTGATCGGCAACCAGCATCCGCTGGCCAAGCCGCTGCAGGAAATCACGATTTCCGAACTGAACGTCAATACCCCGGCGCAAGCGCTGGCCGGCTTGCTTGCGCCGCTGCTGGCGGGACGCGACGCGGGCCTCGTATCGGAAGCGGGCGTGCCCGCCGTGGCCGACCCGGGTGCCGACCTCGTGCGTCTGGCGCATCAGCACGGCATTAAAGTGCGCCCGCTGGTGGGCCCGTCGTCGATCCTGCTGGCCGTGATGGCCAGCGGCTTGAATGGCCAGAGCTTCGCCTTCAACGGCTATCTGCCCACGGACGCCACCCTGCGCGCCAAGCGCATCAAGGAACTGGAAAGCCGCTCGCGCAATGAAAAGCAGACCCAGCTGTTCATCGAAACGCCGTACCGCAACGCCGCCATGCTGGAAGCGCTCGTGGCGCAATGCGCGCCATCGACGCTGATCTGCGTCGCCACCGACCTGAGCCTGGACACGGAAAGCGTGCAGACGTGGAATGGCGGACAGTGGAAAAAACAATTAGCCGCCGGCAAGGCGCCCGACTTCCACAAGAAACCGACCGTGTTCCTGTTGCTGGGACAGTAAACGACAAACGCCACGGAAATATTTGCCGTGGCGTTTGCTTTGCTTTGCCTCACTACGATAGTCACGACAACTGACAAAACCGTAGCGAGCGGAAGGGAGCGGTGGCTAAGAAGCGCAACCGTACTCTAGTACGGTGAGCATCGCAGGCCGCCTATACCGACGCGCAGTAGGTTTGGTCAGGTGTCTTCAGACGCGACGGGTGCCCGTGTTCTTCTGTCCGCCCTTGCCCGTTTCCAATACAAACTTCGCGCCATCGTCGCGGCCCAGCACCTTGACCAGGTACGGCATGACTTCGCGCAACATCGGCTCCAGGGTGTACGGCGGGTTCAAGATGAACATGCCGCTGCTGTGCAAGCCGAAACCGTCCGGCGACGGCGTGTTGACCGTCAGGGTCACGTGCAGCCAGTCCGAGCTGGGAAGCTGCTTGAGCTTGTCGGCGAACTGGCGCGATTCCATGCGCTGCAGCACCGGGTACCAGACGGCATACATGCCGGATGGGAAGCGCACGAGGGCGTCGGCCAGGGTATCCTTGACCTTGCGGTAATCCATCTTGTCTTCATACGGCGGGTCGATCAGCACGAGCGCGCGGCGCGATGGCGGCGGCAGCAGCGCTTTCAGGCTCTGGAAGCCGTCGGCCTTGGTGATGAGCACGCGCTTGCCGCGCACGGTCGGACGCTCACCCTGGGCCAGCGCATGCGCCTCGACCTTGCGGAAGTTGTCGGCCAGAATCTTTGCATCGGCTGGATGCAGCTCGAACAGGCGCAGACGGTCTTGCTCGCGGCTGACCTTGTCGGCGCAGTACGGCGAACCCGGGTAGTAGCGCATCTTGCCGCTCGGATTCATTTCCTTGATCAGCTTCATGTACTCGGCCAGCGAGGCCGGCAGGTCCGTGCGGTCCCACAGGGGCGCGATGCCCGTTTCGTATTCGGCGTTTTTCGAGGCATAACCGCCGTCGAGCGCATACACGCCTGCGCCGGAGTGGGTATCGATATAACTATAGGCGGTATCTTTTTGATTCAGATATTGCAACAACTGAATCTGCACATAATGCTTCAACACATCGGCGTGATTACCCGCGTGAAAGGCGTGGCGGTAACTCAACATAAGCTGGCTAATTCCATAATAAAAATAAATAAAGGCGGGAGCGCTGACACCGGGCAGGGCATGAAAACAGACTGGAGGGGTCAGGCTGCGGGGCCAGGAAACAGCATGGACCAGCGTAATCAGCGCGCAATTACCAGCATTATCCACCAGAAAGGTGGATTGCATCAAAAAACACGGCTAAACAAGCCCATGCATTCCCGGGACTGGCATCGCCGGGCGCGGTAGAATACGCGCATCGGGCGCCCGCGCCCATCCGCCTACCAATAGAAACGACCATGCACAGCCTGACCCTCACGACCGATAACCGCGCCGACGTCGCGGCAACCCTGGCCGGCCCGCGCTGGACGGTGGCCTGCCTGTGCGCGCTGTGGTGCGGCACCTGCGGCAGCTACCGCGCCACGTTCGAGGAACTGGCCGCGCGCCACCCGGACACCGTCTTCGTCTGGATCGACATCGAAGACCAGGCCGACGTGGTGGGCGACCTCGACATCGACAACTTCCCCACCCTGCTGATACAGCGCGAAGACAACGTGGCCTTCTTCGGCACCGTGCTGCCCGACGGCGGCCTGGCGCACCGCATGGTGCAGGCGCAGCAGGCGCTCAGCGCCGAGGAACTGGCCGCGCTGGCCGGCAGCACGCAGGAACGGCGCGACTGGCAGCGCGACTGCAATCTGCGCCACATGCTTGCCGCCACCCTGGCCTGATCCACATCAAGCCAGGCGCAGCGGCAGGCTGCGCAGCCTTTTCCCCGTCAGACTGAACACGGCGTTGGCCACGGCCGGCGCAATCGGCGGCGTGCCCGGTTCGCCCACGCCTTCCGGATGCTCGGCGCTGGCGATGATGATGGTTTCCACCTCGGGCGTCTGCCCCATGCGCAACACGGGGTAGTCATGGAAGTTGCCCTGCTCGACTCTCCCCTCCTTGAACGTGATCTCGCCGCCCAGCGCCGCCGACAGGCCGAACAGCACGGCCGACTCCATCTGCTGGGCGATGATGTTCGGATTGACGGCGATGCCGCAATCGATGGCGCACACGACGCGCTGCACGCGGATTTCGCCGTTTTCCACCGAGACCTGCGCCACTTGCGCGACGATGCTGCCGAACGACTGGTGCAAGGCCACGCCATGCGCATGGCCGGGCGGAGGGCTGCCCGCCCTGGCGACGGCCGCATCGAGTACGGCCAAATGGCGCGGATGCCGCACCAGCATGGCGCGACGGAAGGCGATGCCGTCCTGCCCTGCCGCATGCGCCAGCTCGTCGATAAAGCTTTCCTTGAAGAACGCGTTGTGCGAATGCCCGACCGAGCGCCAGTAGCCGACCGGCACGGCACTGTCGGCGATCACGTGGGCGATGCGCTGGTTGGCGATTTCATACGGCATGTCGAATTCGCCTTCGGCCGTCGTCTTGTCCGGCCCCGCGCCGGGCAAGCCGAAATTGCGCTGCAGGTACTGGTGCGTGATGGAGCCGCTGACGGATTTATTGTCCCAGGAAGCGATGCGGCCATGCTCGTCGAGGCGAGCCGCAAAGCGGGCCAGCGCGGCGGGACGGTACATATCGTGCTTTGTGTCCTGTTCGCGCGTCCACACCAGCTGCACGGGCGCGCCATCGCACTGCAGCGCGATGGCCACGGCTTGCGCCACCATATCCACTTCCAGGCGGCGGCCGAAACCGCCACCGAGCAGCAGCACCTCGATGCTGACATCCTTCGCGTCGACGCCGGCCACTTTCGCCGCCACGTCGACGGCGATGCCGGGCGCCTGCGTCGAGGCCCACAGCATCACCTTGCCATTTTTCACCTGCGCGGTGCAGTTGACGGGCTCCATGGCGGCATGCGCGAGGAACGGTGCGCGGTACTCGGCGCTGACCTGCCGCATGCCCTGCACGGCTTTACTTTCCACCTCGCCGCTGGCGTGATAGGCATAACCGGCTTCGGTGTCCAACAGGCGGGCAAATTCCGCGTAGACGCCGGCGCTGGACAAGTTCGCTTGCGGGCCAGCCTTCCACTGCGTCGGCAAGGCGGCCGCCGCCTGCTTCGCGCGCCACCAGGTGTCCGCCACCACGGCCGCGCACGAGACGCTGCGCTGCGCCAGCTGCGGCGTCAGGTCCAGCACTTTTTTCACACCGGGCATGGCGAGTATGGGCGCCGCGTCGAACGCGGACAGGCTATCACCCAGGCGCGGCGGCAGATGCAGGGCCGCGTACAGCATGCCGGGCGGACGCGCATCGATGCCGAAACGCGCGCTGCCATTGACTTTCGATGGCGTATCGCGGCGCGGCGCCGGCTGGCCGATCAGTTTGAAATCCTTGGGCGACTTCAGCACGGGCGTACCCGGATCGATAGCGGCGGCGCGCTGCGCCAGGCTGGCGTAGCTGGCGCGCCGGCCGTCCGGATGCAGCACTTCACCGTCCTGCGTGCGGCACTGCGCGGCCGGCACCTGCCACAACGCGGCGGCGGCGCCTACCAGCATGGCACGCGCCGACGCACCCGCCTCGCGCATGGGGCCCCAGCCATCTTTCACGCTCGACGAGCCGCCCGTGACGATCACGCCCAGTTCGCGCGCCGCCTTGGCCACCGTCCACTGCGCCAGCGCCTTCAAGCGCCCCTGGTCGTCCGGATGGAAAGGCAGGCTATCCTTGAGCATGGCGACATTGCCGAAGATTTTATCGTTCGGCGCCTGTATCAGTTTGACGCTGGCCAACGGCACGTCGAGTTCCTCGGCCACCAGCATCGGCAAGGCCGTATGCACGCCCTGCCCCATCTCGCTGCGCGGCATGGCCAGGGTCACCGTGCCATCCGTGCCGATGGCCAGCCAGCCGTTCAAGGCCACCGCGCCATCCTGAAGCGGCAGCGGCGCGCTGCCATGCAGGCGCTGGCGCGGCGGCAGCACGCCCCAGCCCAGCACCAGGGCGCCCACGCCGGCCACGCCGAGGCCAAGGCCGCCGAGCAGGAAACGGCGGCGCGACGGGGAGGAGTGTGCGGCCATGGGCTGTCCTTTATAGTAGTGAGTGATCGATCCAGCGCTCCAGCATATCCTGTGCCAGCACCGGACGGCTATAAAAATAACCTTGCGCCAGCTTGCAGCCATGGCGCAGCAGGAAAGCGGCCTGCTCTTCCGTCTCCACGCCTTCGGCAATCACGGACAAATGCATGCTCTTGCCCAGCTGGATGATGGCAATCGCAATCGCCTCGTCATTGACGTCCGTCGAGATATCCTTGATGAAGGAGCGGTCGATTTTCAAGGTTTGCACGGGCAGCTGTTTCAGATACGCGAGCGAGGAATAGCCGGTGCCGAAATCGTCGATGGCCAGGCCCACGCCGATGGCGTGCAGGTCGTTGATGAAACCGAGGGCGTCCCCCGTGTTCATGATGACGGATTCCGTCACTTCCAGCTGCAGGCGCTGCGGCTCGAGGCCCGTTTCCTTCAATATGGCGGCCACCATGCCGGCGATGCTGCCCCGCTCGAACTGTTTTACGGACAGGTTGACGGCCATCTTCGGCACGTGCAAGCCCTGCGCCTGCCAGCGCATCATCTGGCGGCACGCTTCGTCGAGCACCCATTTGCCCAGCTGGTTGATGAAACCGCTGTCTTCGGCCAGCGGGATGAAGCGGGCCGGCGGTACCAGGCCCAGTTCCGGGTGGTTCCAGCGCACCAGCGCCTCGACGCCGACCAGGCGGCCCGTGTCGATTTCCACCTGCGGCTGGTAATTGAGGAACATCTCGTTCTTTTCGATCGAGCGGCGCAGGAAGGTTTCCAGGCGCAGCCGCTCGACCCCCTCGCCCGTCATCGACGGCGCATAGAAGCGGTAGCCATTGCGCCCGCGCGCCTTGGCCTGGTACATGGCCACGTCGGCATTGCGGATCAACATGTTCAAGTCCAGCGCATCGTCCGGATACAGGCTGATGCCCACGCTGCAGGTGACGAACAGTTCGTGGCCGGCCACCGTGAACGGCTGGTCGAACATGGTCATCAGCTTTTCCGCCACCTGCGTGGCGCCATACTCGCCATCGATGCGTTCGAGCAGGACGATGAATTCGTCGCCGCCCAGGCGCGCCAGGGTATCGCCTTCGCGCAGGCGGGCCGCCAGCTGGCCGGCCACCTTTTGCAGCAATTCGTCGCCCACATGGTGGCCCAGGGTGTCGTTGACGTTCTTGAAGCGGTCCAGGTCGATGAACAGCACGGCCAGCTGCTCCTGGTCGCGCGCGGCGCGCAGCAGCGCGTGCTGCAGGCGGTCATGGAACAGCAGCCGGTTCGGCAGCGCCGTCAGCGGATCGTGGTGGGCCATGTGATCGAGCTTTTCCTGCGATTCCTTGATCAGGGTGATGTCGCTGAACACGCCCACGTAATGGGTGGTGACGGCACGCGTGTCGCGCACGGCGCTGATGGTCAGCCATTCCAGGTACACCTCGCCGTTCTTGCGCCGGTTCCAGATCTCGCCGCGCCAGAAACCCGAGACGGCCAGTTCATCCCACAAGGACTGGTAAAACGCGGCGTCGTGCCGCTCGGAACGCGTCAGCGACGCATGCTGCCCCAGCGCCTCGGCTTCAGCGTAACCGGTGATCTGCGTGAACGCGGGATTGACGGTGACGATGATGCCATCGGCGTCGACCACCATCACGCCGTCGGCGATGTGTTCGAGCACGGTGGCCGATAAACGCAGTTTCTCCTCGGCTTCCTTGCGCGCCGTGATATCGGCATACACCCAGATACTGCCTTCGTTGGGGCGCAGCGGATCGAGCGCGCAGCCGCTCACCAGCGCCCAGAACAGGCTGCCGTCGCGGCGTTTGTACTGGCGCTCCTCGCTGAAATCGCCACCCGCGGCCAGGGCCGGATACTGGCGCTCGCCCGCCTCTTCGAAGTCATACGAACTCGTAAACACGATGGCGGTGGAACTGCCCGTCATTTCGGCATGACCGTAGCCGAACAGTTCCTCACAGCGGCGGTTGACGGAAATGATGCGGCGGTGGCGCACGAACATCACGCCGAACATGACGTTGTCGAGGATGGCGCTCTGCTCCGTCAGCAGCGCTTCGATGCGCATCTCGTGGTGCTTGCGCTGGCTGATGTCGGCGATGATGCCGTCGATCCAGATGACGCCCTGCTCGCCCACCTGCGGCTGGCCATTCTCGGCCACCCAGCGCTCGATGCCGAAAGCGTCGACGATGCGGTATTCCAGCGCATATGGCCGTTCGTCGAGCACGGCCCGGCCGACGGCGCGGCGGTGCTCGCGGCGGTCTTCCGGGCAAATCAGGTCGGCCCAGGCATGCGTGGTGCCGCGCATGAACTGGCGCGCCGAATAGCCGGAAATGTCTTCGATGGCATCGCTGACGAAATCGATGGGCCCATCGGGCCGGTAGCGGAAGACGGCGCCCGGCACCTGCGTGACGATGGTGCGGAAACGCTCTTCGCGCTGGCCCACATCCTCGAACAGCTGGCCGATGGCCGCGCGCATTTGCTCGAGCTGGGCCGTCAGGCGACCCAGTTCGTCATTGCTGTGCGAAGCCAGCGGCGTGTCGAAATCGCCGTGCGACAGACGGTCGGAAAAACGCGTCAGGCGGCGCAGGGGCTTCAACAGGCGGCGGTTCAGGAACAGCACGATCAGTGCCATCGACACGGCCAGCTGCGCGCCCAGCACGAAAATATACGACATCTGCTTTTCGCGCAGCTCCTGCTGGCTGCGCGCGTCGTCCATCTCGACGACGACGTGGCCGATGCGTTCGCCGCGCACGAGGATGTCGCGCTCGGCGCGGTACAGATTGCCCACGGGCCGCTGCGGCGCCTGCAGGCTGATGAATTCCGTGTCGCCCTGCCCCAGCACCTTCACCAGCAGCACGGAACGGTCGCGCATCACCGACTCGACCAGCGAGTGGGCCGATTCCGCATTCATGTTCCACAGCGACTCCTGCATGCCCAGCGCCAGGATATCGACATTGCGCTGCAAGGCTTCGTTCAGGCTGGTGCGCGCCGACTGGCGCTCATGCACGCCGACGAGCACATAGCTGCCGAAGATGGCGGGCACGACAAGGCCGCCAAATACCACCAGCAGCAGGGCGCCATAGATCGACGAACCGTACAGCACACGCAGGCTGGCGCGCAGGCGCTGGTAAGGTGAATTAAACATGCGGCAACAGGGCAACAGGGATCAGGCGGGCGATCATTGAACTTTACAGGGGAATTCGGGTGGTCAGGCGGGAAGAAACTTTTTTCAGGAGCAATTATGCATGGAAAAAGCGGGGTAAGTCACCAATAAACACGCGCCAGCGGCAACCTCATGTCATATAAACAGGGTTGAAAAACCACACGCTGACCGGCGCGCCCGGCCGGCGCCAGCAGAAAAACGCTTAGCTTGCTATCATCGCGCCACTTTACCCTAGAGGAACCACCATGACCTTCTCCATCTACTCCGCTTCGATCCCCGTCTTCAAACAGATCCTGGGCAGCCTGGCCGCCATCCTGGACAAGGCGGAAACGCACGCGCAAGACAAGAAAATCGACCCGAACGCCCTGCTGCAATTCCGCTTGTTCCCGGACATGCTGCCGTTCGTGCGCCAGATCCAGATCGCCACCGACTTCGCCAAGGGCTGCGGCGCGCGCCTGGCCGGCGTGGCCGTGCCACCGTATGAAGACAGCGAGCAGAGCTTTGCCGAACTGAAAGCACGCATCGTCAAAACCATCGCCTTCCTGGAAAGCCTGCCGCAAGCGGACATCGACGGCAGCGAAACGCGCGCCATCACCACCGGCAGCGGCGAAAAGACCAAACACTTCACGGGCCAGACCTATCTGTTCCACTACGCGCTGCCGCACTTCTTCTTCCACGCGACGACGGCGTACGACATCCTGCGCCATAACGGCATCGAAGTCGGCAAGAAAGACTTCATCGGCAGCTATTGATCGTTAGCGTCAACACTACCGGGGTCAGTTCCTTCGGAATCGGAATGCTTCCCATTGGGAAGCATTCCCCCGTCGGGTCTGACCCCAGCAGTTGCCGTTGGGTTAAATCAGGTATTCCGGCGCGGATACCCTTGCGCCAGTATCCTCACCCACACCACTTCCTTCTCTTCATCCGTCATCGACACCCAGTGGGCCACTTCCACCACGGTGCGGCCGCAGCCGCGGCAGATTTCATCGAAAGTCGTCGAGCACACGGCCACGCAGGGCGTGTCTGGACGCGGCGGCAATTCCTTGTCAGCCATCAGGATACCTTCGGCAGGCCGAGCTTTTCCCAGCCTTCGGTGCCCAGCGCTTCCAGGGTGGCGATATTCTTGTCGAAGATGTCCGACGCTTCCGGGAACGCCTCGACGGCGCGCTCGATGCTGTCTTCGCGCAGCAGGTGCAGGGTCGGGTACGGCGAGCGGTTCGTGTAGTTGCTGATATCGTCCTCGAACGTTTCGGCAAACTGGTAGCTCGGGTGGAAGCTGGCCACTTGCAGCTCGCCGGCCAGGTGCATGTCTTCCACGGCCGCATCGGCCACGTCGAGAAACTCGTTGTAGTCGAGGAAATCGTTCAGAGTGTACGGGTGGATCAGCAGGGTCGTGTCGATCTGCTCGGGATCCGTGTCGGCCAGGGTTTGCAGCTCATCCATCAGCATCGCCAGCAGATCCTCGGGATTGCTCGATTCGCACACTACATAGCGGATCTGCTTCTTGACGTGCACGGCCTTGGCAAACGGGCACAGGTTCAGGCCGATCACGGCCTTTTCCAACCAGGCAACAGTATTGGCGATGATGACGGCGTTGTCGTCGTCGTGGCGCGGCGGGGTGTTCATATACTTGACTCTCTATCAATAAAGCGGCCGACGGCTGAATGGCCGGCCAAAGCCAAATTGTACGCACTTTTGCGCAGCCTCATACCGGACGGCCGCCAGGCTTGCGCCATGACCCTGGCCATATATGCTATAACAGCGGCCGAATCGCACATCTGGCAAATTAAATTTGTAATAATTACATTATTAGCGACTGGAAACATCGCTATTGACGCCTATGTGCTGTCATCATGCTGACATAATTCTTGACTCCGGCATGTGGATATACGTACACTCGCAGCTTAATCATGGGTCTGTCCGATGTTTCTCCGACGACAACAATGGAACACTATGCACGAAAACTCCTTTAAATCTACCGTCCTGGCGGCGTTGGCCCTGGCGCTTGCGCCCGCCCTCAGCCAGGCGTACGAAGCCGGTGTTGAGAGCGATAACGCGCCAGTCGCCGCCACCACGCCCGCCCTGATCCCGATGACCGCCCAGGTCACGGCGAAACTCCCCACCCTCGACAACCGCCTGCAAAAGACCGATCGTCTGCTGAAAAACCTCAGTGACAATTCCGATCCGCTGCGCGAAGCCGACGTCTGGGGCCGCATCCGCAGCGGCTATGCGATTCCCGACATCAACAACCAGCTGGTAGCGAATCACGTCAACTGGTACGCCACCCGCCCCGACTACATCGCCCGCACGACGGCACGCGCCTCGCGCTACATTTTCCACGTGGTGCAGGAACTGGAAAAACGCGGCATGCCGACGGAACTGGCATTACTGCCGTTCATCGAGTCCGCCTTCAACCCGCAAGCGTTCTCGAGCGCCAATGCGGCCGGCATGTGGCAATTCGTGCCCGCCACGGGACGCGATTTCAACCTCAAGCAAAACATGTTCAAGGACGAGCGCCGCGGCGTGCTGGCCTCGACCGATGCGGCCCTCACGTACCTGCAGCGCCTGTATGACATGTTTGGCGATTGGCAACTGGCCCTGGCCGCCTACAACTGGGGCGAAGGCTCGGTGCAGCGCGCCATCAAGAAAAACCAGGCGCTGGGCAAGCCAACCGACTTCGAAAGCCTGGCCGACCTGATGCCGGCCGAAACGCGCAACTACGTGCCGAAATTGCAAGCGGTGAAAAACATCATCGCCAACCCGGCCCAGTTCGGCCTGACCCTGCCCGTGGTCGACAACCAGCCCTACTTCACGGCCATCGACAAGACCAGCGACATCGACATCACCGTCGCCGCCCAGCTCGCCGAACTGTCGATGGATGAATTCAAGGCCTTGAATCCGCAATTTAACCGCCCCGTCATCATCGGTGGCGAAAAGACGAAAATTCTGCTGCCGCAGGAAAACGCCGCCAAGTTCACCACCAACCTGGCGCAATGGGGCCATGCCTTGTCGAGCTGGACCACGCACAAGATCACCAATGCGCGCGAACGCATCGAAACGCTGGCGTCGAAATTCGGCACCACGGCCGACGTGCTGCGCCAGGCCAACAATATTCCCCAGCGCACGCGTTTGCGCGCCGGCTCCACCATCCTCGTGCCGAAAACCTCGGCCACGATGAACAGCGACATCACCCAGGAAATCGCCGACAGCGCCACCATGCTGCTGGAAGCGGACCGTCCTGAACGGGTCGCCAAGGCCGTGCGCCGCGTCACCAAGGGCGGCAAGGTGCAAGCGGCGCCAATTTCCCTGGTGAAACCACGCATCCAGCGCGGCGGCGGTAACAGCCGAGCCAAGGCCCGTCACTGATCGCCTGATCCGTATAGATCCACCTCACCGGCCGCCACAGCTTTGCTGTCGCGGCCGGTTGCACATCCGCTTACCCGCCCACCTACCCAGACAGGAGTCGTCATGGCTTTCTTGCAAGGCAAAAAAATCCTCATCACGGGCTTGCTGTCGAACCGCTCCATCGCCTATGGCATCGCCAAGGCTTGCCACCGCGAAGGCGCCTCCCTCGCCTTCACGTATGTGGGCGAACGCTTCAAGGAGCGCATCACGGAATTTGCGGCGGAATTCGGCAGCGAACTGGTATTCGACTGCGACGTGTCCAGCGATGAACAGATCAGCGCCGTCTTCAGCGACCTGGCGCGCCACTGGGATCAGTTGGACGGCCTGGTGCACGCCATCGGTTTTGCGCCGCGCGAGGCGATCGCCGGCGACTTCCTCGACGGCCTGTCGCGCGACAGCTTCCGCATCGCGCACGACATTTCCGCCTACAGTTTTCCCGCCATGGCCAAGGCCGCCCTGCCCCTGCTGCATCCGGGCGCGTCACTCCTGACCCTGACTTACCTGGGCGCCGTGCGTGCCGTACCCTACTACAACACCATGGGCCTGGCCAAGGCGTCGCTGGAAGCGTCCGTGCGCTACCTGGCCGAATCGCTGGGTCCGCGCGGCATCCGCGCCAACGGCATTTCCGCCGGCCCCATCAAGACCCTGGCCGCTTCCGGCATCAAGGATTTCAGTAAACTGCTGGGATTTGTGGCCGAACACGCCCCGCTGCGCCGCAATGTCACCATCGAAGAGGTCGGCAACACGGCCGCCTTTCTGCTGTCCGACCTGGCCTCGGGCATCACGGGCGAGATTACCTATGTCGATGGCGGCTTTTCGCAAGTGATGGCCGTCAATCCCGAAATAGAGTGATGCGGTGACCTACATTGGAGGCATCGCATGACGCGCTCCTCGCACCCCAGGAAAGAAATCGAAGCGGCGCTGCGTCACGCGGAAAGCCAGGGATGGCGAGTGGAAGTGGGCGGCAGCCATGCCTGGGGCAATATCTCGCCCCTACAATGACGACGGCTGCCGCTGTGGCGAATTCTGTATCGCCTGCATCTGGAGCACGCCGAAAAACCCGGGCAACCACGCGCGGGCGATCCGCCGGGTGGTCGATAATTGCACTTTCAACACACTGATGCACGACTGCATGCAACGCAAATCCAGAGGATAGCCATCATGGATTACATCTTCACTCTCAAGTACCGCCTGCCCGACCACGAACACGACCTCGACGCGCTGGCCGGGCGCCTGGGCAGCGGCGGTTGCGACGACGCCCTGGTCGGCATCGGGCAAGCGGGACGCCTGGCGCTGGAATTCACGCGCGAGGCCAGCAATGCCAACGCAGCCTTGCTGAGCGCCCTGGCCGACGTCAAGGCCATCGTGCCCGAGGCCGTGCTGGTCGAGGCTTCGCCCGACTTCGTGGGCCAGACCGACGTGGCGCAAGTGCTGGGCCTGTCCCGGCAAAACCTGCACAAGCTGATGAGCAAATACCGCCACAGCTTCCCCGTGCCCGTGCATGAAGGCAGCGCCACCATCTGGCACCTGGACGACGTACTGGCGTGGCTGCACGCAAAGGGAACGTATCAGCTGGAACGCAGCCTGGTCGAACTGGCGCAGGTCACCCGGCAAATCAATCTGGCCAGGGAAACGCGACAGGCGCCGCCGCTGCCCGCCGACATCGTGGCCATGCTCAACTGAACGGGCGAAAACTACGTATTCCTACTGATTTCGCATAGGAAACATGCGAAAAACGTGGTAGGACTTTCGCTTCTTCCCATTTAGACCGTGCAAAACGACGTCAAATACGGTATAGTGTCGTTGTGCGCTGCAATATGTTCCCTTGAAGCGATGGCAACACCGCAGTCATGCACTACAAACTTAGCAGCTTCGCAAGCCTTAGCGCATCCACAGGATGCCGCTTATAAAGCCCTCCCGCCTTGTGTGTCGCACCTGACACCGTCCCGGCGCAAAGCTTTTGTGCCGAAATTTCTTTCTAGTTGAGTCATTTCGTTTTGGTTGGCGTTGCTATTTTGCGTTCTGCTTTTTGCAAGAACGCTGATTTTTACGAAAGAAAAGAATGACATTTGAATCCTTAGGCCTGCATCCGTCCATCATCGCCGCTCTGACCGAATCGGGCTACACCGCGCCAACCGCGGTACAGTCGCAAGCGATTCCAGCCGCGATCGAAGGCCGTGACCTGCTGGTCTCGTCGCAGACCGGTTCGGGCAAGACCGCAGCTTTCATGCTGCCGTCGCTGCACAAACTGGCCAGCGCCGAACAAAGCGCCGCCGGCAAGACGCCGAATCAGGAAATGCAAGCATCGCGCGCCCGCGGCGAGCGTCCACGTTTCAAGGCTGCCCAGCCAAAAATGCTGGTGCTGACGCCAACGCGCGAACTGGCCCTGCAAGTAACCACCAACACCGACAAGTACAGCACCGGTATCCGCCGCATCAAGGCTGTGTCGATTCTGGGCGGTATGCCTTACCCTAAACAGATGCAATTGCTGGCCAAGAATCCTGAGATTCTGGTCGCCACCCCTGGCCGTCTGATCGACCACATGGACTCGGGCAAGATCGACTTCTCGCAACTGGAAATCCTGGTGCTGGACGAAGCCGACCGCATGCTGGACATGGGTTTCATCGACGACATCGAAAAAATCGTGGAAGCGACGCCAGAAGGCCGTCAAACCATGCTGTTCTCGGCAACCTTGGACGGCGTCGTGGGTAACATGGCCCGCCGCATCACGAAGAACCCACTGGTCATCCAAGTGGCAAGCTCGAGCAACAAGCATGAAAACATCACCCAGCGCGTCCACTTCGTCGACGACCTGTCGCACAAGAATCGCCTGCTGGACCACCTGCTGCGCGACGAATCGCTGGACCAGGCTGTTGTATTCACCGCCACCAAGCGTGACGCCGACACCATCGCCGACCGTCTGAACATCGCCGGTTTCTCGGCTGCCGCCTTGCACGGCGACATGCATCAGGGCGCGCGTAACCGCACCTTGGACGGCATGCGCCGCGGCCAGGTCAAAGTGCTGGTTGCCACCGACGTTGCCGCCCGCGGTATCGACGTGCCAACGATCACCCACGTGTTCAACTACGATCTGCCGAAGTTCCCGGAAGACTACGTCCACCGCATCGGCCGTACCGGCCGCGCTGGCCGTAATGGCCTGGCCATCTCGCTGGTGAACCACGCTGAAGGCATGAACGTCAAGCGTATCGAACGCTTCACCAAGCAATTGATCCCGGTCAATGTCATCGAAGGTTTCGAACCGAAGAAAACGGCATCGGCACCACGTTCGAGCGCCCGTCCAGGCGGCTGGAAACCAGGCGACAACCGTGGCGGCGCGAAGCCAGGCCAACGCACGTTCAGCAAGCCAGGCGCACCACGCAAGGACGGCGCTCCTAGCACCGGCGGCGGCTACAAGGGTTCCAACCCGCGCAGCACCGACGGCGCACGCCGCAGCTACGGCGACCGTTAATCACGGCGCCATGCCGCCAGCCGGCGGCAAGCAATAAAAAACGGCCACCAGATCGCTCTGGTGGCCGTTTTTTCATGTCCGCTGCCTTTATTTCTTCGACACTTTCTGGCGCGACAGCTTGCGCAGCTTGGCCTGCTCGAAGCGCGCGTGCTGCTCCGGCGTCTCGAGCACCAGCGGCGGCACGGCCACCGGCTTGCGGTTGGCATCCACGGCCACCATCGTGAAATAGCAGCTGTTGGCGTGGCGCACCAGGCGCTGCTGGATGTTTTCCGTCACCACGCGGATACCCACTTCCATCGACGTCGTGCCCGTGTAATTGATCGAGGCAAGGAACGTCACCAGCTCGCCCACGTGGATAGGCTGCAGGAACATCACCTGGTCCACCGACAAGGTCACCACATAGCTGCCCGAATAGCGGCTGGCGCAGGCGTAGGCAACGCTGTCGAGGTATTTCAGGATGGTGCCGCCGTGCACGTTGCCGGAAAAGTTGGCCATATCGGGCGTCATCAAGACCGTCATCGTCAGTTCGTGGGCCGACCAGTTCATCGCGCTGTCCAAAGTATTCTCCAAGGGGGAAATTAAAAGTGAGGGAAGATGTGAAAACCGGCCCCAGGGGCCGGTTGCGAGCCTTACAGGCCCAGGGTGTCGATGTCGGCCAGCGATTCGCGGCCCTTGTCGGAAATGTCGTGGCCTTCGCCTTCGGCGCGCGCCACGATGTGGGCTTTCTTGCCCAGAAAATACGCCACGTCCGTATCGAGCTTGGTCAGCGGATCGGTGGCGACAGCGCGCAAACCCATGATGCAGCGGCGCAGGAACAGCAGTTGTTGTGCTTTCTCGGTGATGGACAGACGGCCGTCGCGCGCATAGCTGAGCAGCTTCAGACCCGACAGGCGCTTGGCATTGCGGGCAACGCAAGCACTGGGGCGCTCGGTCTTGATGCCGCGTGCAACTTGCTCCAGCGCGTCATATTCATCGGTTGTTAATTTCTCGTTCTTCATTACTTTTCCATAAAAGGCCAGGTGTTCGGCCCCCATGGTACGCGCCCCGCTGCGCATCGGCAACAGGCAACGTGAATCTACCGCCGCCCGCCATGCGGCCAGGCGACGGAAACACGAGCGTGACGAGCGTTATTTGTAGCTGCGCAGCAGCAGCCATGCCAGGCCGCAACCAGCCACGGCGCCCGCCAGGGCCAGCGCCACGAGGTGTTTGCTGGTGATCACAGGCCGCCGGCCCAGGTAGATTTTGTTATGCAAGGAATTGCCCACGATGGTCTCCTGTACAAGAATTTTTATGATGTCTCATTATAAGAACAGAATCGTGACGGCCGCATGACACTCAGCAGTTGGAGCTTGATTTGTATCCGCTCGGCAACATTTATGCGCATTTTTGTTGTTTAAATGGCGTGCCTCTGGCGAGGCCCGCGCCTTCCATTTCCGATTGGAAATAAACATCGCGCGCGCCTGCCCGCCGCCACCCATGGCGCGGCGCCACGGTCCGAGAACCGTTCAATGCATTTTCACGGGCGGTGGTGGCGGCGTTGGTTCCTCGACCGGCACGGGGTCGATGTGCGGCGGCGGTTCTGGCGGCGGCTTGAGGGGATCGCCTTCCGGCGGTGGCGGCATATCGGGTTCGGGCGTGCTGTGCGCACGCAGCGGGGCAAAGCGGAATTGTGGCTGCATGGTGGCCTCCTTTGCTCCACTGTAGCCGATACGGCCAAATCCTGGCGCCCGCCATTGGCCCGCTGCAGGGGAACTAAACGGCGTGGCGCCACTCCAACTTCGCAGGTATCCCCTCCAGCACGAGTGCAAGCGACCCCTATGGCGCGCAAGAAAATCCTCTTTATGGCCGAGGCAGTGACCCTGGCCCATGTTGGCCGTCCCCTGAGCCTGGCCCAGGGCCTGGACGAGGCAGAGTATGAGGTGCATTTTGCCTGCGCCGATGGGTATGACTTTTGTTTCAAGCAAGCCCCCTTCCGCCGCTGGCGCATCGACAGTATTTCATCGCTGCAATTTCTGCAGGCGCTGGCGCACGGCAAGCCCGTGTATACGGAAAGCACCTTGCACGCGTATGTGGAAGACGACTTGCGCCTGCTCAATGCCGTCCAGCCCGACCTCGTGATCGGCGACTTCCGCCTGTCGCTGTCGGTCAGCGCGCGCCTGCAACGCATTCCCTACATTACCGTCAGCAACGCCTACTGGAGTCCCTGGGTACGCCAGCACTACACGGTGCCCAACCTGCCCCTGACGGGCGTACTGCCCATCTGGCTGGCCGATCCCCTGTTCCGCCTGATCCGCCCGCTGGCCTTCGCTTCGCACGCCGTGCCCCTGAACCGCGTGCGCCGCCGCCATGGCTTGCCATCGCTGGGCAGCGACCTGCGGCGCATCTATACGGATGCCGACCGCACCTTGTACGCGGATATTCCGCAACTGTTCCCGCCGCACGGCATGCCGTCCACGCACGACTACCTGGGTCCCATCATCTGGGCGCCGCCGCTCGACTTGCCGGACTGGTGGCAGCGCCCGGAACTGAGCAGCGGACGGCCCATCATCTATGTCACCTTGGGCAGTTCCGGCCAGGGGCAATTGCTGCCACGCGTGCTGCGCGCGCTGGCGCCCCTGCCCGTCACCGTACTGGCGGCCACGGCCGGCACCATCCGCGTCGATGCCGTGCCACCGAATGCCTATGTCGCGCCCTTTCTGCCGGGCGACGCGGCTGCCCGGCGCGCCAGCCTGGTGATCTGCAACGGCGGCAGCCCCACCAGCCAGCAAGCGCTGACGGCAGGCGTGCCCGTCATCGGCATCGCCAACAACCTCGACCAATTTCTCAACATGCACGGCATCGTGGGCGCCGGCGCCGGCCTGCTGCTGCGCGCCGACCGCTTCCAGGAAACCGCTCTGCGCCATGCCGCCACGCGCATGCTCGACGATGGCCGGGCCAAGCTGGCGGCGCGCCAGCTGGCCACGGCCATGCGCGACTATGTGCCAGGGCAACGCTTGCTGCCCCATATGCACGCCCTGCTGGGCTCGTTGCCACAAGGCGGACAACCTTGAAAGGCTGGCGTCGGTTTTTCTTACAGCGCATCGGGCAAAGCTTGCAACGCGTCAACAAAAGCACGCCAAGTCATTGATTTCAAAAGAACCTCATGCGTTGGCATGGAAGTCGCTAGGTACTGGCCATGAGCACCTGCCGACAGGTCTCAGGCAAGACTTCCAGACTCACTCAACCATGAGGTGAATACAATGAAACTCTCGAAACTGAAACTGCTCCCGGCCGCAGCGGCATTGGCCATGCTGTGCGCCGCCGGTAGCGCACAGGCGGGCGCCTACGGCTATTCGTACAACAACATCTTCGGCCTGGTGATCGCCGTGCCGACGGGCCAGATCACGGTGGCCAACAGCACCACGATCTCGCGCAGCACGGCCACCCTGAATGGCGTGAGCGTCATCAATGGCGGCGCCGGCTCGCTCGATGCCCCACGCGCCAACGTCGGCCCCGTCATCAAGGGCGAAAACGACTTCACGCAACAAGGCCCAGCAGGCAACTATTCACGCGGCGATGCGCAAATCGTCAGCACGCAGTTCCCTTCGTTCCCGCCAGGCTCCACCTCCACCCAGGCCGTCAACGTGGCCGAAGCCCACCTTGACGGGCCTGCCGGCACGGCCGATGCGTCCGGGCGCAACGGCTCGACCACGGGTTTCTCGGTCGATTTCGTCGTCGGCTCGCCCACGGCAACCCTGAGCTTCGACTTCCTGGCGTCGCCCTTCATGCAGGTCTTCCTGCAAAGCACGGTCGGGCAGCTGTCGACGGCCACGGCCAACCTGGTCGTCACCTTCACCATCACGGACGCGGCCGGCGCGACAGTATTCAACTGGACGCCAGACGGCGTGATCGGCTCGGGCATCTTCGGCGGCACGGAAAACGCCGATGGCGCCAACCTGAACACCAGCCTGGCGACCAATTTCCTCACGCGCGGCAACCTGTTCACCTACGACCCTTCCGGCTGCGGCACGCCCACGGGCACCGGTGTGGGTACAGCGTGCGGCAGCAACTTCAGCTCCGTCAGCAATGCTTTGACGGCCGGCAACTACACCTTGACCTTGAATGCGGTAGAAAGCGTGGACTTGGTGAAACAGGCGGCGACACCCGAACCGGGTACCTTGGCCTTGCTGGGCCTGGGCCTGGCCGGCCTGGGCTACGCCCGCCGCCGCAAAGTTGCCGCCTGAACCAGGCAACAGGGGGGATTCACAGGCGAGGGAGTCTCCTCGCCTTTTTTTTATGCGGCAAGCCTGTCGGTTTTCCTTACAACGCGGCCGACCAGGAGATGAGGATTTTCATGACTACATTTTTATGCACCCGACTTTCAATGGCCCTGCTGGCCTTGCTGTTGCTGGCCGGCAGCGGCACTGCCAGCGCCGCCGCCTACGGCTATTCCTACACCAGCGTCTTTGGCCTGGTCATCAGCAATCCCACCGGTTCCACCACTTTGATCAGCAATATCGACCTGTCGCGCACCACCGCCACGCTCAACGGCAGCAGCGTCATCAACGGTGGCAGCAATGAGATCGACGCGCCGCAAGCGACACGCGGCGCCGTCACCAAAGGGCAAAACGATTTTACCCAGCAAGGCATGGGCAACGCCGCGTATGCGCGCGGCGAGGCGCAAATCATCACTTCGCAAATTCCCCCGTTCCCGCCGGGCTCGACCAGTACGCATACGGTGAATGCGGCGGAAACCTTCCTGACGGGCGGCGGCAGCGCCGACGCCTCGGGACGCAACGGTTCCAGCACGGCCCTGTCCATCAATTTCGTCGTCGGCCAGCCGGGCGCAACCCTGGCCTTCGACTTCCAGGCCCTGCCCTTCATGCAGCTGTACCTGGACGCGCTGGCCGGCACGGGCTCGGCGGCCACGACGAATATGGCGATGACGTTCAGCATCATCGATGACAATGGCAAGATCGTCTTCAACTGGGCGCCCGACGGCAGCCTGGGCTCCGGCATCCTGGGCGGCACCGAACTGGCCGACGCCGCCAACCTCAATACGGGCTACGCGCAAACGCCGCTCACCAGCGGCAGCGTATTCACGTACGACCCCAGCGGCTGCGGCGCGCCCACGGGCACGGGCACCGGCAAAACGTGCGGCGGGCAATATGGCGCCGTCACGGACAACCTGGTGGCGGGCAACTACACCCTCGTGCTGAACATGCTGAACAGTTCCGAACTGGCCTACGTGCCAGGCGTCACACCAGTCGCGCTGCCCGGCACCTTGCCGCTGCTGGCGGCGGGTCTGGCAGCGCTGGCGTGCCTGGCGCCACGGCGCCGGCACCGGCGCTGATGCTGACGCCGTGACGCGCACGGCGTCACGCGCGCTACTGCCCCGTTGTGGGCGCCACCAGCAAGTCTTGCAGCGGACGGCGCAAGGAGCGTGCACTGGCCGCCGGCCCCGCACCGATGCGTCCGAGGAACACGGCCCGTTCGACCGCCGCCGCCCCCAGCACGCCCTGGCATTGCACGGCCAACTCCTGCGCCATTTCCTGCATGCCATCGGTGCGCGAAAAGGTGCGCCGCTCGCGCACATAGCGGGCAAAGATCAGCGGCGTCAGTTCCGGCTGCAATTGCAGTCCCAGCTGCGTGGCCGTCAGCCAGAAGCGCTGCATGGCACGGCCGGCCGCCACATAATCGTCGATATGGCGCGGCGGCGCATCGGCCAGCAGCGCGAAATGCGCGGCGCAATACAGGCCCGGCAGCAAGTCCATCTGCAGCCGCGGGGCAATGGTGCCGCCCAGCCAGGTATTGAAAAAGTCCACGCGGCGCCAGCTGTGCATGACCCAGCGCATCAGGCGCGCCGTCATCGCATCGACGCCGAGCGCCTGCTCCGGGATGCGGTCGCTACTGAAGCGCGCGCCCCATTCGATCACGTCGCGGTGCACCTTGTGCGCTTCGGGCATGGTCAGGCGCAGCTTTGCATTGTCGAACATCAGCCGCGCGCAGGCCAGCCGCGCGCGCCCGCCCTCGAGCCACTGCACGCCATAGCCGGGCGGCAAGCTGGCCGCCAGCGCCGCCTTTTCGCTGGCCCGCAGGCTGCGCGTGCTGAGCCGCCGCCGCTGCACGCTGCGCTGCGGCAGGAACGCCGCCAGCGGATCGGGCAACATGCCGGGGCTGTCGATCAGGTGCACATCGAAGGTGGGCAAGGTATCGGGCATGGACAGGCGCCGGCGCGCTTCCATGCGCAAGCCGTGACAGCTGGCCGCCAGCGCCATGCTTTCAAGCAAGGCGCCCAGCGATAGCTGGCTGGGATGGCCGTCGAGGTCGTACACGCAGTGGCTGCGCGTATCGAAGCCATGCACGACCACGTGCCGCGGGTCCACGACTTCAAAACGCCACGGCTGCGTATTGTCGCCGCTGGGCGCCCAGCGCGCCTGGTCGAGGATGTTTTCCAGCACGGGATCGTTCAGCAGTGCTTGCGCCATTTATGCCCCCTGTGCGGCGCGACGCCGCTTGATGATGGCCATCGTCAGGCGCTGCAGCGGATGACGGTTGCCGCCGGGACGCCAGGTATGCACGAGCTTGTTGCGATAGGCGTCGAAATGCACGCCGTGCGGCGCCGCCATCACCTTGCCGCGTTTCAACAGAATTTTCAAGGCTTCCGTGGCGGCCGCGCCCGCGCACAGCTGGCAGCCCATGATGGTCGACGGCCCGCGCCGCTCCTTCAGGTTGATGGCGGACGGGTCGACCAGGTAGGGGCCGTGCAAGCCGGCCGGCGCCAGCCCGACGAGAAAGCGCAGCGCTTTTTCTTCTTCGGGCAAGTCGCCCCAGCCAAAATACTCTTCGAACGTCATGCCGCCCGGCATGAAGCTGAGCACGGCCGTGCCCATGCCCAGCGGCGCGGCCGTGATGGCGGGAATGCCCAGGCGGGCGCACGTGGCGAAAGTGGCCTGGCGCGCGGGAAAGGCGAAGAAATCCAGGCCGTCCACGTACAGGTCGACACCGGCAAAGAACTCGGCCAGGTTGCTGTCGTGTATGCCGTCGGGAAACTGCTTGATGTCGAGTTCGGGATTGATGTCGCGCGCCATCTGCGCCAGCACGGCCACCTTGGGCTGGCCCAGGGTGGACACCATGGCGCCGGCCTGGCGGTTGAAGTTGGCGATATCAAAGGTATCGAAATCGGCGATGTGGAAAGCGCCGATGCCCAGCCGCGCCAGGGTCAGCAAGTGCACGCCGCCGACACCCCCCATGCCGGCAATGGCCACGCGCTTGCCGCGCAAGCTGTTTTGCTCCGCCTGCGTGACCCAGCCCAGGTTGCGGGCAAATGCCGCGTGATAGGAAAAACCATCTGTCATGCTCACCTCTACTATGCGTCCGCCAAGGACCAAGAAGAGTTCGACAGATGGTCAGGCGATAAGTTCCCGCTATGACGAAAACTTAGCGGGCCAGCCGGCGCTGAGCCGCCTGCGCCGGGCGCGGCGCCCCTGCCACTGCACCCACCTTGAACACGCTGACGATCTGCGCCAGCCCGGCCGCCTGCTCGTTCATGGCCTGCGCCGCCGCCGACGCCTGCTCGACGAGGGCCGAGTTTTGCTGCGTCATGTTATCCATCTCGACGATGGCCTGGTTGATCTGCTCGATGCCGGCGCTTTGCTCGGCGCTGGCCGAGGAAATCTCGGCCACGATATCGGTCACGTGCTGCACGCTGGAAACGACTTTTTCCATCGTCTCGCCCGCCAGCGCCACCAGTTTTTCACCGGCCCCCACTTGCTCAGCGGAACTGTCGATCAATTGCTTGATCTCCTTGGCGGCCGCGGCCGAACGCTGCGCCAGGTTGCGCACCTCGCTGGCCACGACGGCGAAGCCACGGCCCTGCTCGCCCGCGCGCGCCGCTTCCACGGCCGCGTTCAGGGCCAGGATGTTCGTCTGGAAGGCAATGCCGTCGATGACGGCGATGATGTCGCCGATCTTTTTCGACGAGGCATTGATGGCGCCCATGGTGTCGACCACCTGGCTCACCACGCCGCCCGCCTGGCTCGCCACTTGCGAGGCGGAAATGGCCAGCTGGTTGGCCTGGCGCGCATTGTCCGCATTCTGGCGCACGGTCGAGGTCATTTCTTCCATCGTCGACGCCGTTTCTTCCAGTGAGCCCGCCTGCTGCTCCGTGCGTGCCGACAGGTCGTGGTTGCCCGAGGCGATCTCGCCCGACGCCGTGGAAATCGATTCCGCATCGGTGCGCACCTGGCTCACCAGATGGGCCAGGTTGTCGCGCATGGCCTTGATCGCCATCAGCAAACTCGACGTGTCACCGGGGCGCGTATCGATGTGCGTGGTCAGGTCGCCCTGGGCGATTTGCGCCACGATGGCCGCTGCATAGTCGGGTTCGCCGCCGAGCTGGGCCAGGATGCGGCGCAGCATCAGGGCCGCCAAGGCGCCCACCACCAGCATCAGCGCCCCGCCGATGGCCAGCAGCACGCCCGCCTGGGCCCAGAATTTGTGGTTGATGTCATCGATATACGTGCCCGTGCCGATCAGCCAGTCCCACGGCGCAAATTTCACCACGGCATACATCTTTGCCACAGGGTCGGGCACGCCGGGGCGCGTGCCGTCCGCCTGCACGAGGCCGATGCGGCTGGCAGCCAGGGCCACGCGGTAGCGGTCACCCGACTGCTTCATGTTCTTTTGCGGCACGCCGATGCGCGAGGCATTCGGATGCACGTACAGCAAATCGGTGCTGAAATCGCGCACGAAATAATACATCTCGTCCTTGGCGAAGCTGCCGATGGCCAGCTTGGCCTGCTGCTGGGCCTGCTCACGTGTGAGCTTGCCCGATTGTTCCAGCGCATAGGCCTTTTCCACGGACGCGTTGGCCAGCTCCACCAGCACCGTCAATTGCTCGACCCTTTCCGCCATCATGGTCTGGCGCAAGGAATACAGGGAAAATGAAGCGATGAGGACGATGCCCAGCAAGGTGCTGAAACACAGGAGGAGAATGCGCGAACGGAGTGTCATGGGTGCCTGGAAATAAATAGGAGAATTAATTGCCCAATGGAAATCTTTTCAGAAAAGCAAAACGGGCGGCGCTACCGGGCTGTGCCCGGCAGGCACCGCCCGCTGTAAGTTACTGTTGAAGGTCAGGCCAAGGCTTCCTTGGCCGCCTCTTCCGGCGTCAAACCGTCGTAGAATTGGTCGGTAAACCACTCGACCTGCTCTTCGATGTGGTCCTGCGCCTGCGCCACGGTGGCGCCGCCAGCCACGAGGAAGCCTTCGACCTCGATACACCAGTTGATCAACTCCAGGGTTTCCGGATCGAGCTCTTCTTTCTTAGCCATCGTATTTCCTTGCTTGTTAAATTGCGATATCACATCAATAAGCGGCAGTTTAACAGCTTCGCCACGCTGCCGCCCATGCAGATCAAACACGAGGATTACTTGGCTGCAACGTTTTTGCGTTCCGGATACAGCACCACCTGCACATAATTGTGCATGTCCAGGTAGCGCTGCGCCGCCAGCTTGACGGCTTGCGGCGTGATGGCGCGCACGCGCTGTTCGTAGCGCAGGATGTGCGCGGGGTCGCGCCCTTGGGTCACGGAACCCATCAACTGACTCATCCAGTAGCGGTTTTCGCGCAGCGACTTTTGCTGGCGCGTGATCCAGTTCAGCTTGACCTTTTCCAGGTCGGCCGCCGATGGCCCGTCCGTCTTCATCTTGTTGATTTCGGCAAAGGCGGCGGCGATCACCTTGTCCACGTTTTCGGGTCCCGTCGGCAAGTTCAAGGCCACCGAATAATGGCCGTACGGATGCTGGCCCATCGAGGTTTCAAAGCCGCCGCCATAGATCATGCTCATCTTTTCACGCAGCACTTCGATGACTTTCAGGTTCAGCACTTCGCCCAGCGCTTGCAAGGTGAGCTTTTGCTCGTCCGAATACGCCACGTCGCCATTGAAGGTGATGGAAATCGTGCTCTTGGGCTCGCTACCCATGTAGATATCCTTCTTGACGACGCCGGTCACCGGGCGCATGCCCACGTCGCGGTAGGCATGCGGCACGTCGCCCACGGGCAAGGTCCCCAGATAGCTGGCGATCAGCGGCTTGATCTTGTCGAGCTCGAAGCTGCCCGCAAAGATGAAGGTCATGCCGCGCGCGCTGGAAAAGCGCTGGCGGAAGATGTCCAGCGAACGGTCCAGGCCCACCTTGTCGAAGTCGGCCACGCGCGGCACGCCGTCGACGCGCGGGTTGTCGCCAAACATGGCGTGCTGGATGGCGTCGTAAAACACGGCTTCCGGCTGCGCCATGCTGTTTTTCGCCAGGTCCTGCTGCTTGCCGATGAAGGACTGGTACAGGCCAGCATCCTTGCGCACGTCATTGAAATACAAATACACCAGTTGCAGCATGGCTTCCACGTCGGCGCTGCTGGCCGAGCCGCCAAAACCTTCGCTCAGCTCGCCCAGCGACGCGCCCACGTTGACCGTCTTGCCGGCCAACACTTTTTGCAAGTCCAGCGGTGCCAGATCCTTCAAGCCCATGCTGCCGACCACGGCGCTGGCATAGCGGGCGTTGTAGATGTCGGCGTCGCCAAACAGCGACTGGCCGCCGAAGCGTGTCGAACCCATCAGCACCTGGTCATTCTTGAAGTCCGTCGGTTTGAGCAGCACGCGCACGCCATTGCCCAGGGTCAGTTCCGTCACGCCGATGGCGCTGTTCAACTTTTCCGAGACGATGCTGCCGCCGGCCGGCGGGCCATCCATCAGCTTGCTGGCCAGGACTTTTTCCGTGCGCGGCTCGACCTTCTGCTGCTCGGCCTTCGCCACGGCGTCGAGCAATTGCTGCTGCGTCGGCACGCTGGCGCCCGGTTTCGGCTCGGCGCCCATGAAGACCACCAGTTTCTTTTGCTGGTCGGGAATCACCTTGGCCACCGTTTCGTTGATTTCCTGCAAGGTTACCTGGGGCAAGAGTTCCTGCGCGTACAGCAATTCATTGGCGATGCCGGGGATGGCTTCCTGCTCCAGGAAGTTGCGCGAATACTCGGCGACGAAACCGGCCGAATCGGACTTGTCGCGTTCGCTGTAAGCGCGCTCGTAATTGCGCAGCATGTCCTTGCGCGCGCGGTCCAGCTCATCCTGGCTGAAACCGAAGCGGCGCGCCCGCTCATCTTCCTGCACCAGCGCATCGACGGCTGGCTGCACGCCGCCCTTGCCCAGCAAGGCATACGCGCTGAACGATTCATAGCCGCGCACCAGCTTGCCCATGCTGCTCCCGCCCTGGATGAACGGGGGATTGGCTTGCTGCGTCAATTCCTGCATGCGCGCGCTGAGCATTTGCCCGTACAGGTTTTCGATCATCTGGCGGCGGTAGTCGGCAATGGTGACGGGCTCCTGCGCTGCGCGGATCGGGTAGCGGATGAAGACACTGTCGTCCGGCGCTTCCTTGTCCGTGATCACCAGCGCTTCCGTCTGCGAGCGCTGCGGCACTTCCGCATACAGGCGCGGGCGCGGTTTCGCGGGGTTTTTCAGCTTGCCGAAATGCTGGCGGATCAGCTTTTCAGCCTGTTTCGGCTCCACATCACCGACCACCATCACGGCCATCAGGTCAGGACGGTACCAATCCTTGTAGAAGCGTTTGATGGCTTCCGGCTTGAAGGTTTTCAGCACGGATTCCTTGCCGATCGGCATGCGTTCCGCGTAGCGCGAACCGTTCAGCAGCTTCGGATACAGCACCTTGTTCATGCGGTCGCTGGCGCCCTTGCCCAGACGCGCCTCTTCCAGCACGATGCCGCGCTCGCTGTTGATGTCGGCCGGGTTGAATTTCAATCCATGCGCCCAGTCTTCCAGCACGAGAAAACCTTTTTCCAGGTTTTCCTTCTTGTTCGTCGGAATCGGCAGCACGTACACGGTTTCATCAAAGCTCGTGTAGGCGTTCAAGTCGGCACCGAACTTCACGCCGATCGATTGCAGATATGAAATCAGTTCATTGCGCTTGAAATGCGTGGAACCGTTGAAGGCCATGTGTTCCGTGAAATGGGCCAAGCCTTGCTGGTCGTCGTCTTCCAGGATGGAACCGGCTTTCACCACCAGGCGCAATTCCACTTTCTGCGCGGGACGGGCATTTTTCTTGATGTAATAGGTCAAGCCATTCGGCAGTTTTCCGACGGTAACTTCTGGTGCCAGCGGCAGGGGATCGCTCAAACGGATTTCCGCCTGGGCCATGCAGGCGCACGCCAATAAGACGGCACCCGAGATCAGGCGTAATTTACTCAGCTTCATGTATTCTCAACGGTAAGATTCAGTAAGCGTACCTTACACTGAAATCCTGTTTCCGCCATTAAAAACAGCTTAGGAAAACTGCTTTCCCCAAGCAACTTTGCCGAATGACAAACTCAGCAGTGCCCCGCCCCTTTTGTTCAATTGTGCTAAAGTATTGCCGCCGGTCATGTGGACCGGCACAACAATACGTCTTCGGGGCGGGGTGCGATTCCCCACCGGCGGTAAGACCGGCAACGGTCAAGCCCGCGAGCGCCTGTCAAACTTCGTTTGGCAGGGTCAGCAGATCTGGTGTGACTCCAGAGCCGACGGTATAGTCCGGATGAAAGAAGATGTGCAGTAAACGCGATGTCCGCTCGACCTGTCGATGCGGCCGGCTGCGTCTATTCGCTTGCCCTGCAGCGTTTTTCGCCTATGCGAGGAGCGTTTCACCATGTTAGTCAACAGCTATACCCTGCTTTCCAACGACCTCGAAGGTCGCATCCAGTCCGCCCTGGCCGCCATGCGCGCCGGCATTCCCGTCATCCTGCTCGACGATTTCGACCGTGAAAACGAAGCCGACCTGATCCTGTCTGCCGAAAAACTCACGCACGAAACCATGGCCCTCTTGATCCGCGAATGCAGCGGCATCGTCTGCCTGTGCCTGCCGACAGACGTCGTCAGCGCGCTGGAATTGCCACCCATGTCGTCCGACAACGGCAGCCGCTACGGTACGCCATTTACCGTCTCCATCGAGGCGCGCGACGGCGTCACGACGGGCGTGTCGGCCGCCGACAGGGTTACCACCATCCGCGCTGCCATCGCGCCGAACGCCAAGCCCGCCGACCTGGTGCGCCCCGGCCACGTCTTCCCCTTGCGCGCCGCGCCCGGTGGCGTGCTCGAGCGCCGCGGCCACACGGAAGGCTCCGTCGACCTGTCGCGCATGGCCGGCCTGAACCCGGCCGCCGTGCTGTGCGAGCTGATGAATCCGGACGGCACCATGATGCGCGGCGACGATATCGAACGCTTCGCCGAACTGCATGGCATGCCGATACTCACCATCGAAGAACTGGTGGAATGGCGCAGCACGCGCGAGCAATAAACTGTCAGGCGGCGACGGTCTTCGGCAGATGTACGTGCCGGTAGACCAGGCCCGCCGCCAGGCCATACGCGACGGCAATCGTCGCGTAGGCCAGCGGCAAGCGCAGCGACCAGTCCTGCACCATGTGCAGGATGCTGCCGATCAAGGCCACGCCCACGAGCGCGCCGATTTGCCGGTTCGCATTCAGGGCGGCCGCCGCGCTGTTCGCATGCTGCTTGCCGGCCACCCGCATCACGGTGGCCGTCATGGCGGGAATGGCGATGCCGATGGCCACGTTCATGACAGCCGTGCCCAGCGCCAGCAGCGCAAACGGCGTGCCCGGACGCAAGCCCATCAGCAACAGTGCCATGACGGCGCCTACCAGCAAGCCAGCCAGCATGGGCAAGCGCGTGCCATGACGGGCCGCAATGCTTCCCGCCATGAAATTGCCTACCGTATAGGCCGCCATCATGGGCAGCAGGCGCAAGCCCGACTGCAAGGCGTCGGCGCCGCCCGACTGCTGCAGGAACAGGCTCAATAAGAACAGCTGGCCGAAGACGCAGAAATTGATCAAGAAACCCACGCCATTGGCCGCGCCAAAGCTGCTGCTGTGAAACAGTGCGCGCGGCAACAGCGGATGGCTGCCGCTGCGCTCGCGCCGCAGCAACTGTCCAGCCGACAGCACCGTCAGCGCCACCGCCGCCAGCACGCCGGGCGACAGCCAGCCCAGCACGGGCCCTTCGATCAAGGTAAAACTCAAACCCGCCAGCGCCGCCACACCCAGCGCATGGCTGAACAGCGACAAATCGCGCGGCTGGCGCGCCGGCGCGGCCAGCAGCAGTTGCGCCATGACGATGGCCAGCACGCCCAGCGGCACATTCACCCAGAACACGCTGCGCCAGCCGAACTGGTGCACGAGGATGCCGCCGATCAGGGGGCCGGACGCACCGGCCACGCCCACCAGCGCCGACCAGGCGCCCAGCATGCGCGTGCGCTCGCGCTCGTCGTCAAAGCTGTGCGTCAGCAGGCTCAGGGAACTGGGCATGAACAGGGCCGCGCCGGCGCCCTGCAGCAGGCGCGCCGCCGTCAAAAAATGCCCGTCGGGCGCGGCGCCGCACAGCACCGAACCGAGAATGAAGACGCCGAGGCCGCCCTGGTACACGGCTTTCGGCCCGTAGCGGTCGGCCAACGCGCCGCCGGCCAGCAGCAGCGCGGCAAACGTCAAGGTGTAGCCGTCGACCACCCACACGAGACCCGTGAGGGGTATGGCCAGGTCCAGCGCGATATCGGACAAGGCCACGTTGACGGCCGTGACGTCGAGCATGGCCATGACGAAGCCGAAGGCCAGGGTCAGCAGGATCAAGCCGCTGGCGCGGGGCGGTGTGGGGACAGACATGGAATTCCTTGCAGGGACAGCGGGGCAGCCATTATGCGAGCGTTGCGAAATGCAGTAAACAGGCATAAAATCGGCGCCTTGATGCAAAAATGCATCACCAATCACAAGGAAACGGATGGACTGGGATAACGCGCGCATCTTTCTCGCCATCGGCCGGGCCGGCACCCTGCGCGGCGCGGCCGCCCTGCTGCGCATCGACCAGGCCACCTGCGGGCGCCGCCTGGCCGCGCTGGAAAGCTCGCTGGGCGCCACCCTGTTTCTGCGCACGCCGTCGGGCTACGTGCCCACGCCGGCCGGCGAACTGGCGCTGACGGCGGCCGAAGCGATGGAGCGGGCGGCCGACAAGCTGCAGCGCGAGATGCAGGGCGTCGACAACCGTTTAAGCGGCCTGGTGCGCGTGGCCACCACCGACACCATGGCCAGCCATTTCGTCATCCGCGCCATGCAGCAGCTGCATGCGGCCCACCCGGACATCCGCATCGTGCTCAACGTGGCGCCGGCGCTGGCCAGCCTGACGCGGCGCGAAGCGGACCTGGCCGTGCGCGGCGTGCGCCCCACCGACCCGGACCTCATTTCGCGCCACCTCGTCAAGCGCAGCCTGGGCCTGTACGCGTCAAAAAGCTACCTGGCCGAGCGGGGCGAACCCGTGCGCGGCACGGCGCTGGCCGGGCACGACATCGTCATCTACCACCATGCCGTCACGCCGCGCCATGGCGACAAAATCGCCGGCGAGTCCGTCGCCAACGCCCGCGTCGCCATGGAAGTCAATTCGGCGGCGATGCTGCAGGAAGCCACGCGGGCGGGCCTGGGCGTGGCCGAGCTGGCCACCCACCTGGGCGACATCGACCCGCAGCTCGTGCGCATCTGGCCCGAGCGGGCTGAAGCGTATGACGTGTGGCTGGTCATGCATGCGGACCTGAACCGTTCTGCCCGCGTGCGGGCGGCGGCCGACGCGATTATCCACAGCGTCGCCAGCGTGGCCGGTCAATAAAGGGACTGCCGTGCACGGCTGCACAATCGCTTGTATCGAACGCATCCAATGTTAAGATGCCATGATGACCCTATCCGTCTCCCTCATCATCAGCCTGCGCCGCCTGCACCGGGCCACCATGGCCTGGCTGGTCAGCTGGTGGCGCATGCTGCATTTCGCCATCCTCGTGTTTTCGCTGGCCCTGTCGCCATCGAGCTATAACCGCGACAACCGCCCCATCCTCGCGCACCGACTCGTGACGAACACGGCGCCCAATCTCGTGTGGTTCAGCGTGGCCTGCGCGCTCGTCAGCCTGGTTCTGATACGCATCGTCGTCGTCAGCGCGCAAAGCTACGGCCTGTCGCGCTATGCGCTGGAAATGGTCGTGCGCGTGCTGGTGCTGGAACTGATACCGCTGACGGCCGCCCTGTTCGTCGCGCTGCGCCTGACCCTGCCCGACGGCATTGCGTTCGCACAAATGCGCTCGTCCGGCATGCTTGAGAAAATGCAGCGCCAGGGCGTCGACCTGCTGCGCCGCGAATACTTTCCGCGCGTCATGTCCGGCATCTTCGCCGTGTGGATGCTGGCCATCGTCAGCTGCGTCACCTCGCTGATCCTCGCCTACATCACCATCTACGGCTTTACGCCGTGGGCGCTGCAGGGCTACACGCGCGTCGTGGGACAGATCTTCAATCCGGCCGTGGCGCTGATCCTGATGCTCAAAGTCATCTTCTTCAGCTTTGCCGTGGCGCTGATTCCACTGGCCTCGTCGTATTATCCGGAAGAACCGCACGGCCGGCGCAACCGCCTGTGGGCCGCGCACGGCCTGTCCGAAATGCTGCGCCTGTTTTCCGTCATCCTGCTGGTCGAAGTGGCTTCGCTGATGGGCAATTACTACTGATGCCCGCCACCGCCCAGCTAACCTTGAACCACCCATACCAGAGCCAGAAGCCATGAGCCAACCTCAAAATCCCGACCTGACCGACGTCACGGCGCCCGACGCTGTGCTGCCCGCCCCGCCGCCCGTGCGCCACGCCGAACTGAAGGCGGCCATCCTGCTCGTCTTCATGTTCGTGCTGGTGGTCGGCTCCGTCGTCTACCTGATGTATGCGCGCGGCGCCTTCGAAGCCACCCAGACCCTGGTGCTGACGGCCGACGATTCCGACGGCGTCGGCGTGGGCGCCGACCTGACCTTTTCCGGCTTTCCCATCGGCCGCGTGCAGCGCATCGAGCTGGCGCCGGACGGCCGCGCGCGCGTCATCATCGACGTGCCGCGCAAAGACGCGCACTGGCTGCGCACCAGCTCCATCTTCACCCTGGAACGGGGCATCGTGGGCGGCGCCAAGCTGCGCGCCTACAGCGGCATCCTGACGGACCCGCCGCTGCCCGACGACGCCACGCGCGACTTGCTGGTGGGCGACATGGCGGCGGAAATTCCCCGCCTGCTGGCCGCCGCCAAGGACTTGCTGAACAACCTGGGCAACCTGACGGGCACCGATTCCGCACTCGACGGCACCATGCGCAACGTGCAGGCCGTCACCGGCAAGCTCAGCGGTCCGGGCGGCGCCATGGGCTTGCTGACGGGCGACGACAAGCAGTCGCGCCTGTTGATCGAACGGGCCAATGCCCTGCTGATCACGGCGGACCAGCTGGCGCGCCGCACGGATGGCCTGGTGGCCAATGCCGATACGCGCGTCTTCGGCGACAAGGGCGTGATGACGGATGCGCAGGCGACCATCGTGCAGCTGAACGCCCTGCTGGCCGACACGCGCAACAGCCTGAAAAAAGTCGACGCCGTACTGGTCGAGGCGCAAGCCGTGGGCGCCAACGCCAAGGCGGCCACCGCCGACCTGGGCCCGCTGCGCGCCGATGTGGAAAGCAATCTGCGCAAGGTCGAGCAGCTGGTCAATGAAATCAACCGCAAATGGCCGTTCAAGCGCAATCCGGAGATCAAACTGCCATGAGAAAACTCAACGCCACCTTGTCCGCACTGGCCCTGACCACGCTCGCCGCCTGCTCCAGCGGCCCGCCCGTGCCGGACTGGAAAATGAATGCGCAAAGTTCCGTCGAACGGTTTCAAGCCGCATATTTGAATGGCAACGCCCTGGTCGAGCAGACGGAATTCCGGCGCGCCCGCAGCCAGGTCGCCGGCACGGGCAAGCTCGAACTCGTGGCGCGCATCGAACTGCTGCGCTGCGCCGCGCGCGTGGCCACCCTTGCCTTCGAGGACTGCGCCGGCTTTGACGCCCTGCAGGCCGACGCGACAGACGCCGACCGCGCCTATGCGGCCTACCTCGCAGGCAAGGCGCAGGCGGCCGACGCCGCCCTGCTGCCGGAAGCGCAGCGCGCGGCCGCCAGCGCCAGCTCGGATACGGGCGCCGCCAGCGCCGTGGCCGCCATCAAGGACCCGCTGTCGCAGCTGGTGGCGGCCGGCGTGCTGCTGCGCTCTGGCCACGCCACGCCGGAGTTGCTCGACACGGCCGTGGCCACCGCCTCGGACCAGGGCTGGCGCCGTCCGCTGCTGGCATGGCTCGGTGTGCAGCGCCTGCGCGCCGAACAGGCGGGCGATGCGCAAGCGGCGCAGCGCATCGCGCGGCGCATGGCGATCGTCGAGCAGCCGCTGGCCCCTTGAGCACACCGATGACGGCCCAAGGCAGGCAGAATCAGGCATAATCGAGCCAGGATGACATCAATGCCGTGCAGGCCGCGAGGTGTGACAATGCAGTTCGAGGATTTCGACCTTTCCACTCCCGATACCGGACGGCATGCCGGTGAGGCGCCTGACGCCGACACACCGGCCGCCACGGCCGTGCGCCTGCAATACCTGCTCGACAATACACCCTCCATCATCTATTGCACCGTGCCCAGCGGCGACTTCAAGATGACGTTCGTCAGCAACAATGCCCTCAATGTCCTGGGCTACCAGCCCGAGGAGATGGTGGCCGACCCCAACTTCTGGTTCGACCACATCCACCCCGACGATGCGCCCGGCATTTTCTCCAGCCTGGCGCAGATCTTCGTCGAAGGCGCGCGCGCCTATGAATACCGCTTCCGCGTGCACGACGGCAGCTACCTGTGGATGCACGACAGCCTGCGCCTCGTGCGCGACGAACACGGCGTACCGTTCGAGGTGATCGGCTCGCTGACCGATATCACGGAACGCAAGCGCATGGAAGCGATGCTGCAGGCGCGCGGCGAAGAGCAGCAACTACTGATCAGCAAGTTGCAGGAAGCGCACGACCAGCTGCTGCAATCGGAAAAGATGGCGTCCATCGGCCAGCTGGCGGCCGGCATCGCGCATGAAATCAATAACCCGATCGGCTTCGTCAACTCCAACATGAGTTCGCTGCAAGGCTATGTCGGCACCCTGTTCGGCGTGATCGGCCAGTACGAGGAGGCGATGCGCGAAACGCCCGATGGCCCGGCCCTGGCCGCGCGCGTGGCCCAGGTGCGCGACCAGGCCGACCTCGCCTTCCTGCAGGACGACATGGTGGACCTGGTGCGCGAATCGATGGATGGCCTCAAACGCGTGCGCGACATCGTGCAGGCGCTGAAGGATTTTTCCCATGTGGGCGAGACGGACTGGCAAGTGGCCAGCCTGCACGCGGGCCTGGACAGCACCCTCAACATCGTCGCCAACGAATTGAAATACAAGGCGCGCATCGAGAAGCAATACGGCGAGCTGCCGCAGATACTCTGCCTGGCCTCGCAGCTGAACCAGGTGTTCATGAACCTGCTTGTCAACGCGGGCCAGGCCATCAGCAGCGATGGCGTGATCAGCATCCGCACGGGCCACGCCGGCGATTGGGTGTGGGTGGAGATCGGTGACACGGGCGCCGGCATCGCGCCCGAGCACCTGAACCGCATCTTCGAACCGTTCTTCACCACCAAGGCCGTGGGCAGCGGCACGGGCCTGGGCCTGTCGCTGTCGTACGGCATCGTCAACAAGCACGGCGGACGCATCGAGGTGGCCTCGGAAGTGGGCCGTGGCACGCGCTTTACCGTGCACCTGCCCGTCACGCCGCCGGCGGCCCCGCCAGCGCCCTAGCCTTCCCGCCCTAGCCTTCCTTGACGGGCGCGTACACGCGGATGCTCAGGCGCCCGCCATTCTTGCCTTCGAAATCGAGCAGCTGGGAAATCACGCGGGCCGTCAGCACGTGTTCGGCCGCCAGCAGCATCAGGCCATCGCGGCTGATCAGGTCGCGCGACAGCACCATGCCCGGCTCCAGCTGGCCCGACAGCACGGTCAGGTCGCGCGCCGGCGGCTCCGTTTCATCCATGATGCTGCGGAAAGCGGCCACGACGGCCGGGTCGTAGCGCTTGCCGACGCTGTCGTAGATCAGGGTCCGCGCTTCCTCGGCGCGCAGGCTGCGCTGCACCATGGCGCCGATCTGCAAGCCATCGTAGTCCGACGCCAGCGCCAGGATGCGCGCGCCCATCGGAATGGCCAGGCCCACCAGGCCATCGGGGAAGCCGCCGCCGTCGAAGCGCTCGAGCTGCGAGCGCAGGATCACGGAAACGGCGCGCAGCTCGTCGAGCGCCATCAGCAATTGCTCGGCGCGCAGCGGATGCTTGCGGAAGGCGGCCAGCTGCTCGCCCGTCCAGGCGCTGGCCGGCAGTTCCAGCACGTCGTCGCTCAAGCTGAGCTTGCCGATATCCTTGAGCAAGGCCGCGATGAACACGTCGCGCGCCTCCTGCCCTTCCAGACCCAGCGCCAGCGCCAGCTTGCGCGACAGCTCGGCCACCCTGCGCGCATGGCCGGCCAGCTTGCCGCCGCGCATTTCGATCAGATTGGAAAACACCTTGATGGTCGTCACGAACGTCGCCTTCAGGCGCTCGTTGGCCGCCTGCACCTCGTCGTGCGACTGTTTCAGCTGCTGCGTGCGCGTGGCCACCTTCGCTTCCAGGCTGGCGTTGAGCGCCTGCAGCTCCACGTTCTGGCTGGCCGTCAGCGCTTCGAGGCGCAGTTTTTCCTGCTCCAGCGCGCGCCGTTCCAGCGCGTGGCGCACCACCAGCACGATATCGTTCTCGTCCCAGGGCTTGGTCACGTAACGGTAGATCTCGCCTTGGTTGATGGCGTCGAGGATGGACTGGATGTCGGCATAGCCGGTCAGCAGCAAGCGTATGGTGCCGGGCCAGCGCTGGCGCACCTGGGCCAGGAATTGCGCGCCATCCATGTGCGGCATGCGCATGTCGGAGATGACCAGGTCCACCGTCTCGCTCTCGAGCAGGGCCAGGCCGGCCGCGCCGCCATCGGCCGTCAGCACGCGGTAGCCGTGCGGGCGGAACAGCCGCCGTAGCGACGACAGGATATTCGGTTCGTCGTCGACGCACAGGATGGTGGGCGGCGCGGCCGCGGTGCTGGCGCTGGTACTGATGCTCATGCTCATGCTGTCCTGTTCGGTCATGGTGCGACGGCCTGCGCCTGGCGCACGGGCAAAGTGATGCGGAAGGTGGTGCCGCTGCCGATGATGCTGCGCACGTCGATGCGGCCGTGATGCTTTTGTACCGTCGTGTAGGCCAGCGACAGGCCCAGCCCCGTGCCCTTGCCGACGGCCTTGGTGGTAAAGAACGGGTCGAAGATGCGCGACAGGTGTTCGGGCGCGATGCCGCCGCCCGTGTCCTCGACCTCGATCCACACTTCCGTCGCGTTGTCGCTGCCCGTGCGCAGGGTGATGCGTCCGCGCTCCTCGTTCATGGCGTGAGCGGCGTTGACGACCAGGTTCATGATCACCTGGTTCAGCTCGGAAGGCTGGCATTCGATGTCGGGAATGTCGCCATACTCGCGCACCACGTCGGCCTTGTACTTGACCTCGTTATTCACGATATTGAGCGTGGTATCGATGCCCTGGCGCAGGTCGGCCCAGACCCACTCCTGGTGCGCATCCGTGCGCGAAAAATCCTTCAGGTCCTGCACGATGCGGCGCACGCGCGAAATGCCTTCCTTCGACTCGCCCATCAGCATGGGAATGTCGGTACGCAGGAAGTCCAGGTCGATCTGTTCGCGCAGTGCGCGCAGGCGCGCCGCCACCACGGCGTCGGCGACGGCCGGCTCGGCTTCCTCATAGGCGTCGAGCATGCTGAACAGGTCATCCAGATAGCCTTCCAGGGTGCCGACATTGGAAAACACATAGCCGATGGGATTGTTGATCTCGTGCGCCACGCCGGCGGCCAGCTGGCCGATCGAGGCCAGTTTTTCCGACTGCAGCAGCTTTTGCTGGGCCAGCGACAGCTTGCTGTTCAATTCCGTCAGGGCCAGGTTACGCTCGCGCAATTCCAGGTCGGCGATCTGACGCTGGCGGATATCGTCGGCCAGGCGTTCGTTCATTTCGGCCAGCTGGGCCGTGCGCTCGGCCACCAGGTGTTCCAGGTTGTCGTGCGCCTTGCGCAGCGCCAGTTCCGCCAGGCGCCGTTCGCTCACGTCGCGCAGGGTTTCGATGGCGCCCACCAGGCGCCCCTGGCGGTCGCGCAGGGGCGCCGCCGTGAAATGCAGCCAGTGGCCGTCGGGGCCGATATCGGGAAAGAAATCCTCGGCCTCAAAGGCGCCGGGGATCACGGAAGAGCGCTTCAGCTTGCCAAGGTAGCGGTCATTTTCACCGAGCGCGATATCGTCGGCCACCAGCAGGTCGGCCAGGCAGGCGCGCGGCTGCCGATAAAACGCCTTCCAGTGGTCGCGCGTGCCGACCATCTCGGCGGCCGTAAAGCCCAGCAGCTGTTCGCAGGCGCTGTTCCAGTGCGTCACCACGTGCTCCGTGTCGATGGCGAAAGTGGCCACGGGATGGCCGTCGAAAAAGGCCGATAGCGCGATGGTGTCGCCTTGGCGGCGTTCCGGCGTGGCGGGCAGCGCCTGCCCTGCGTCTGTTTCCATGGCCTCTTTCTTGTTCATGCCAGCATGATCCGCGACATTTCATCGAAGGTGTGTTCCGTTTGCCCCAGCAGCGCCAGCCAGGCCGGCTCGTCCAGCGCGACGCTGCGCCAGCCCGCGGGCGACAGGGGCGGCACCAGCGCATCGTCGACGCCGGCCAGGTCGAGCGCCAGGGCGACGGCATTGGCCAGGTGCACGGCCAGCGGCAAGCCGCCCGCTTCCAGCCGGTCGATGCTGTGGTGGTCGGCCACCGCCTGCTGTATCGCCTCGGGAAACTTCCAGTAGGCGGCCAGGGCGCTGCCCACCTGCGCGTGATCGATGCCGATGACGGCCAGTTCCGCATCGGCCATCTGGCAATCGTGCGCCTGGCGGTAGCTGCGCACGAGCGCATGCTCGGCCGGGAAGCGCGTCACCAGCACCAGGGTGCCCAGGTCGTGCAGCAGGCCGGCCGTGAACGCCGTTTCGGGATTGACGCGCAAGTGCGGCGCCAGCAGGCGCGCGGCGATCGCCGTGGCCAGCGAGTGGCGCCAGAATGCCTGGAAATCGAAGCCGCCGCTGACGGGCGCGAAGCTGCCCGTCAGGGCGCAAGCCGTGACGACGGTACGGATGCTGTGAAAGCCCAGCACGGAAACGGCTTGCGGGATGCTGGTGACCTTCGATTGCATGCCGTAGAACGAGGAGTTGGCGATGCGCAGGGTCTTCGCCGCCAGGCCCTGGTCCAGCTCGATCTTTTGTGCCAGCACGTGCACGTCCGTGTCGTCCTGGTCCATGCTCGACAGCAGCTCCAGCACCACCACGGGCAGCGAAGGCAGTTCCTGTATCTGGCGGATGATATGTTCAAAACTGAGCCGTGTCATGTAGCGCTCCCTTGCCGGTAGCGCTGCAGCAGTGCCAGCAGTTCGGCCCCGGCGGAATCGGGCGGCGTGGCGCGGAACAGCACGGCCAGCCGTTCCAGGCGGCGCAAGCGTTCCTGCTCGGCATGCGCCTGCGCGGCGGGGTCAAGCACCTCGTCCATGACGACGCGGCAGCTCTCCACATTGCGCCTGCGCAAGGCGGTCAGGTTCGCCGCCGTCAGGGTGGCGCCCTGGGCCAGCAGCACGGTGCCGCTGGCATCGCTCAGCGCTTGCGCCAGCACCATGCCTTCTTGCGCCTGTTCCATGGAAATCTCGCGTCCGCCTTCACTCATGTGCCCTCCCCATGGCGGCTCAAGGTGACGAGGCTGCCGCGCGAGCGCGAATGCAGGCCCATCGGATGGACGGCCACGGCATACGGCTGGCCATCGATGGCGGCCAGACGGGGCGCGCCCTGCCCGTCGAACAGCTGCGGCAAGACGATCGCCGCCTCGTTGCCCAGCAGGGCCGCGCCCCGTTCGAACAGATTGGCCGCCGCCGCGTTGATGAAGGCGATCATGCCATCCTCATCGAGCCCGATCACGGGCAGCGGCAAAAATTGCAACAATTCGCGCGCGATGCCGAGGCTGACTTCGTCGCGGCTGATCTGATGCTGCTGCTGGCGCACCAGCGCCTGCATGGCGGCATTGGCCGCCGCCAGCGCCTGGTTGGCATCGCGCAGTTGCGCATTGAGGCGCGCATTGTCGTCGTCGATGCCCTTCAGGCGAAAGGCTTCGGCGATATGTTCGCGCAGTTGATGGTCTTCCCAGGGCTTGGTGAGGAACTTGAAGATGGCGCCCTCGTTGACGGCGTCCGTGACGGCTTGCAATTCCGTATAGCCCGACAGCATGATGCGTATCGTTTGCGGACACAGCAGCTTGGCCTTGCGCAGGAAGTCGGCGCCCAGCATGCCGGGCATGCGCTGATCCGACACGATCACGTCGACCGTATGGCTGGCCAATACGTCCAGCCCTTCCTGGCCGCCGTTGGCCGTCAGGATATGGTAGCCATCGCGCCGCAGCAGCCGCTTGAGGGAAGCGAGGATATTCGGCTCGTCATCGACCAGCAGCAAGGTGCGCGGCGGGGCCACGGCCTGCTGCCCGGCATCCGCCGCCAGCGCCGCAGTACCCGGCATGCCATGCTCGTCGTGCACATCCATCGGACCATCCTCTCATCGCCATGGCGAAATCGGAGCTTGCCTGGAGGGGGAATCTGCCGCACGTGACAGTCTTGCGAGTCTTGCGCGGCAGCCAGCTTGCGTTGAAATTATACGACTAAATATTCCCGTATGACACTAATCCGGCACTTATCCGCGCCGCGCCGGACAAGGCGTGTCGCGGTAAAACACAAAGCCGCCCAGGCCGATGGCCTTGGTATCGGCGTTCACGCCATACACCAGCGTGCTCTTGTCCGCCTCAATGCGCAACAGGTTCATATGTTGGACGATTTGCGCGTGCGACAGTTCCAGCGATGGCGTCGGCGCCAGTTGCAAACGCAGTTCGGACGCGGCGCCATCGTACGCCCAGCGGCCCGGGTTGAAAAAGGCGAAACCGCCATCGAAACGCAGGCTGCCATCCTTGAACTGGGTCAGGCAAATGCCGGGAAATTCGCTGGGCGGGTTGTACCAGGTGGCGGCCACGGCGGCATCGGCAGGCGTCTTGCCCGGCATCTGCATGCCGGCTGTGCCATTGTTTCCGCCCAAGCCGGCGCAACCGGCCAGCGCCAGCGCGCAAGCCAGAGCGCCCGCGCGCGTGATGAATATCATGTGCATTGCCGTCCCCTTGCTTTATAGAAACATCATCTTAAAGCGGGACGGCCAGCCGTTCAAGCGGCTAGCGCACATAAGGGGAATTTAATTGCCCTCGGCCGCCTTGGCAGCCGCTTCGCGCAATTTGTCCTTCTTGCTCTTGCGCGCGCCCTTCACGCCGCCGTTCACCGTGTCCGTAACGGGATTCACGGGCGCGGGCAATTCCGTCGGCTCAAAACCGGCCACCACTTCGCGCACGATGCGCAAGTCGTTGCGGTTTTCGATCAGGCGGAAATGCGCTTCCGTGTCGGCCGTCACGAAGCTGATGGCCGTGCCGCTTTCGCCGGCGCGGCCCGTGCGGCCGATGCGGTGCGTGTAGTCGACGGCCGAACGGGGCAAGTCATAGTTGACGACGGCCGGCAAGCCGGCGATGTCGATGCCGCGCGCCGCCACGTCGGTGGCCACCAGCACCTGCAAACGGCAGGCCTTGAAGTCGGCCAGCAGCTGGCTGCGCGTGCCCTGGCTGAATTCACCGTGGAAAGCGCCCACGTGCAGACCCGCGCGCTGCAGCTTGTCGGCCACGTGTTCAGCCGCGTACTTGGTGGCGACGAACACCAGCACGCGCTCCCACTGCTGCTGCAGGATCAGGTAGCGCAGCAGCTGCGTGCGGCGCGGCACGTCGACCGTGATGGCGCGCTGCACGATGTCGGGCTTGTCCTGCGGTTCGGACGCCACCTCGATGCGCACGGGCTCCTTGAGCAGGCTGTCGGCCAGCGCCTGCACGCTGTCGGGGAAGGTGGCCGAGAAGAACAGGTTTTGCCGCTGCTTGGGCAGCAGCGCGAGGATAGCGTTGATCTCCTCGCTGAAACCCATGTCGAGCAAACGGTCGGCCTCGTCGAGCACGCACAGCGACACGCCGCCCAGTTTCACGGCGTTCTGGCGTACCAGATCGAGCAAACGGCCCGGCGTGGCGACGACGATATCGGCGCCGCCACGCAAGTCCATCATCTGCGGATTGATCGACACGCCGCCGAACAGCACGGAAATCTTCAGTTTGATCGGCAGCGGCTTGGCCAGCGCGTGCACCGTCTGCCCCACCTGCGCCGCCAGCTCGCGCGTGGGCACGAGGATCAGCGCGCGCACCTGGCGCGGACCGGAAACGGGCGCCATCAGCGCCTGCAGCAGCGGCAGCGCGTAGGCGGCCGTCTTGCCGGAACCCGTCTGGGCCGCGCCCAGCACGTCGCTGCCGCGCAGGATGGCGGGAATGGCGGCCGCCTGGATGGCCGTCGGCGCGGCATAGCCGGCCTTGTCAACGGCGCGGACCAGGGCGGGAATCAGACCCAGTGAGGAAAATGGCATAGCGGGCCTTCTTTATTCGTAAAGTGAGACCGGCCGCGAAAGGCGGCCGGTCGGATATGGCGACAGTATAAGGCAGACAGCTATTGCTTGGGCATTTGCAGCTTCGGATAACCCGCTTCATCGTAGCCCGGCATGCCGCGGCGGATCGTGTGCGAAAAATCCGCATCGTCGTTGGCCGCCCGCGCGCGCGCCGTGACGTGGCCCCCATCGCGCAGCTGCTGGAAACTCAGGCCTGGCACCAGGCCCTGCACGTCGAACAGGTAGCGGTCCAGGTAGCCCGAGGCCATCAGCCGGTAGTCGAGCGGCAGGCCCGGCACGATGCGGCGCACCATCTCGAAGACGATGGTGGTGCAGTTGGCCGTCAGGGTGTTGTAGAACTGCGGCTTGGCCTTCAGCGATTGCGCTTCGTCCAGGTAGGCGAGGAACAGCGAGCGCATGGCCGCTTTCGGCATCATCACGCGGTACAGATGCATGTCCTCGCCGCGCGCATTCGTGCGCACGCGCAGGATGTCGCGCTCGTCAGCGGCGATCAGGCTCATCTCGAAATGCTTGAAGAAGCCGCCGATGGCGGAAAAACTCTCGCCCTTCTCCTTGCGGATCTCGATGGAGAACGTCAAAAAGCGCCCGTCCGCAAAGCCGAACGAGATCAGCGTATGCGCGATGTAGGGTCCCGTCCAGTACGACAGCGCCGTATCCACCGTGCGCAGTTCGTCGAGGTCGTAGCTGCGCTGCTCCCACTTGACCGTGTAGTCGTCATCGCTGCGCCAGTCGAAATTGCGCACATTGTCCAGGGTGACGAGATTGCCCTTGACCGTACCCGTGACGTTGCGCGCCACGTCGTCGGCCCACACCCTTTCCTGCTTCGGCGTGATGAAACTCCACCACACGAGCAGCAGGATAAAACCGGCCGCATACGGCAGCAGCACGCGCATGTCGCCGCGCATCCACCACAGCGCGATGCTGGCCACGCCCAGCGCAACCCACAGCAAGGCGCCGATGCCTTGCGCCGCCGTGCCGCCGGATAGCTGGTACCACAGCGCCAGCGCGCCCCACAATGCAGTCAACAGGATAATCAGGGAAACGGCCATTTTGCCGAGGGTGGCCAGCACGGAGCGGGCACGCAGTGATAAGAAAGTCATGCCCCGATTATAAGGGCAAGCTCAGGAACAGGTGAGTTCAGGCAAGTTTCGCTGCAACAGGAGGCTGCAGTAAAAGCATTGCTTGCCTGCCAATTTATTTCATGAGAGCATGTTGCCAAATAAAATGTATAGACAAGGCAGCCTGTCACGGCAGCGATACCTTGCCATCCCAGGAGACACCTTGCAGCCCCCTTCCCTCTACGCCCTCGCCGGCAGCCTCAATTCCCTTTTCATCGTCGTCAGCCTGTTTGGCTTGTGGTCGCAGCTGCAAAAAATCTGGCGGCGCAAGCGTGATGCCGGCATCGGCGCCGGCAAGACGACGGACATCCTGTCCATCAACCAATTCACCGTCAGCTTCCTCGCGTATTGCGCCTTCTTCGTGTACGGCTATTCGATCACGCCACTCAACCACTACATCGTCTGGCCCCGTTTGATCGCCTCGCTGATCGCGCTGGGCATCCTGTATGAAATCGACCGCGACCGCCGCAGCCGGGCATCGCGCAACGCGCTGCTGGCCTGCGCGCTGCTGCTGGGCGCGGGTGTGGCGGGATTGCTGTTCGGCCCCACCTTCACCGATGAAAAGCGCGTGATCTCGCAAACCCTGATCGTCGCCGTCACCGTGCTGCTGGCGCAGGGCTATGCGCACCAGATCCGCCTGATCTGGCGCTCGGGCAGGACGGGCGCCGTGTCCCTGAAAATGAGCCAGTTCATCCTGGCGATGGATGCCAGCACCATCTTCTTTGCCTGCGTCATGGGCCTGTCGACGGGCTGGCCCTTGCTGCTGCTGGCCAGCGTCAGCGCCACGACCAAGCTTGCCATCATGTGGCTGTTCCGCTGGGAGAAGACCAGCCCCGCCGCGCATGTGAAACGCCAGGCGCCGGCCTGCGGCTAAAATGAAGGCATCGCCACTTTGCTGAAAGCACCTCCATGCATGCCCCCATCCCCATCCTGCGCAGCTTTTCCGAAGCCAAAGCGCGCGAGTTCTATCTCGATTTCCTCGGTTTTACCCTGGACTGGGAACATCGCTTCGAGCCCACGGCGCCGCTGTACCTGCAGGTGACGCGTGGCGATCTGGTGCTGCACCTGTCCGAACACCACGGCGACGCCACACCGGGCGCGGCGCTGCTGATCCCCGTCGACGATATCGCCGCCCTGCACGCGGAATTGCGCGACAGGGATTATCCGTATGCGCGGCCCGGCATCCGCGACGAGGACTGGGGCCGCATCCTGGAAGTGGCCGACCCGTTCGGCAACCGGCTGCGCTTCTGGCAGCGCAGCGAATAACGTTTACTGCCCGCTCAGGGCGCGCATCTCCGCATACAGGTTCGCCTTGCCCTCGAAGCCGATGCCAACGAGATCCGGCATGGTGATGTGGCCGTTTTCGACCTTGACGCCATCGGGAAAACCGCCGAAGGGCTGGAACAGATCGGGATACGATTCATTGCCGCCCAGGCCCAGCCCGGCCGCGATATTCAGGGACATCTGATGGCCGCCGTGCGGGATGCAGCGGCTGCGCGACCAGCCGTGCTGGTGCAGCATGTCCAGCGTGCGCAGGTATTCCACCAGGCCGTAGCTGAGGGCGCAATCGAACTGCAGCCAGTCGCGGTCGGCGCGCATGCCGCCGTAGCGGATCAGGTTGCGCGCATCCTGCATGGAAAACAGGTTTTCGCCCGTCGCCATCGGCTTGTCGTAATAGCTGCGCAAGGTCGCTTGCAACTCGAAGTCGAGCGGATCGCCCGCCTCTTCATACCAGAACAGATCGTACTGGCGCAGCGCCTTGGCGTAGGCGATCGAGGTATCGAGGTCGAAGCGGCCGTTCGCATCCACGCACAGCTTTTGCCCATCCTGCAGCACTTCCATGATGGCGTCGATGCGGCGCAAGTCGTCATCGAGCGAAGCGCCGCCGATCTTCTTCTTGACCACCGTGTAGCCGCGGTCGATATAGCTGCGCATCTCGTCCTGCAGGGCACTCAAGCTCTGGCCCGGGTAGTAATAGCCGCCCGCCGCATACACGAAGACTTTTTTATCGGGCACTCCCGTGCCATGGCGCTCGGCCAGCAGCTGGAACAGCGGCTTGTTCTCGATCTTCGCCACGGCGTCCCAGATGGCCATGTCGATGGTGCCGATGGCTACCGAGCGCTCGCCGTGGCCACCCGGCTTTTCATTCGTGTACATGCAATCCCACACCTTGTGCGGATCGAGGTTGCCGCCATCATCCGTGACGAGCGAGGCAGGATCGGCGTCGAGGATGCGGGGAATGAAACGCTCGCGCATCAGCATGCCCTGGCCGTAGCGGCCGTTCGAATTGAAGCTGTAGCCGACGACGGGCTTGCCGTCGCGCATCACGTCCGTGACGACGGCTACCAGGCTCAGGGTCATCTTGCTGAAATCGATGTAGGCGTTGCGGATGGGGGAAGAGATGGGAATGGTCTTTTCGCGGATTTCAACGATTTTCATGCGGGTCTCCTGTGGGTGAAAACAATGACGCCAGCTTAACCGCGATAGTCAGTCGTATAATCGATATTAATTTAAACCATTCTTCACTTGAAGTTAATAATGAAAAGCGACGCCACGACGGAAATGGCCTTCTTTGTACTGCTGGCCAAGCTGGGCAGCCTGTCGGCCACGGCGCGCGAGCTGGGCATCACGCCACCCGCCGTCAGCAAGCGATTGGCGCTGATGGAACAGCGCCTGGGCGTGCGTTTGCTGAACCGCAGCACGCGGCGCATCAGCCTGACGGGCGATGGCGAAAGCTATCTGCAACAGGCGCGGCAGATTCTCGACGATATCCGCGCCATGGAAGAGTCCCTGGCCAGCGGCAGCGCGGAACCGAAAGGCTTGTTGCGCGTAAATGCCACCCTGGGTTTCGGCCGCACGGTGATCGCGCCATTGCTGTCGCAATTCGCGCTGCGCCACCCGCAGCTGGAAGTGCAGCTGCAACTGACGGACAGCCCCATCAACCTGGTCGAGCAGGCCTACGACCTGGGCATCCGCTTCGGCGACTTGCCCGACACGCGTTTGTCGGCACGGCGCATCATGTCGAACCGGCGCTTCCTGTGCGCTTCGCCCGCCTACCTGCAGGCGCACGGCACGCCGCAAACGCCGGACGACCTGGCGCGGCACCGCTGCATCGTGCACCGGCAGAATGACGACGCCTACGGCATCTGGCGCTTGAGCCGTGGCCGCGCCACCCACACGGTCAAGGTGCGCGGCACGGTGGCCAGCAACGATGGCGACGTGGTGCTCGGCTGGGCCCTGGACGGCCACGGCATCCTGCTGCGCTCGGAATGGGACCTGGCCCGCTACCTCGACAGCGGCCGCCTGCGCGTGTTGCTGGAAGACTATGCGCTGGCGCCGGCCGACCTGTACGCCTACTACCCGAGCCGCCACCAGCTGCCCGCCAAAGTGCGCGCTTTTATCAATTTTCTCATCGAGCAGTTGCAGCCGGACTCGGCCAATACAGGGAAATAGGGTTACACTACAATATTGCGATATGGCAATAATATGAAGGAGTAGGTTTTGCTAGTCATACTCGGATTTCTCGTCGTGCTGTTTTCCGTCTTCGGCGGTTTCGCCATGCAGGGCGGTCACCTGGGCGCCCTGTTCCAGCCGCTGGAACTGCTGATGATCGGCGGCGCCGCGCTGGGCACCTTCTTTGTCGGCAATGACGCCAAGGCCATCCGCGCCACGTTCGCCGCCCTGCCCACCCTGTTCCACGGCTCGCAATACACGAAGGCGCGCTATATGGAACTGATGGGGCTGATGTATGAAATCCTCAGCAAGATCCGCAAGGAAGGCTTGATGTCGGTCGAGGACGATATCGACGACCCGTACCGCAGCGCCATCTTCGTGAAATACCCGTACACGCTCGGCGACGAGCACATCCTCGAATTCATCACCGATTATTTGCGCCTGATGGTGTCGGGCAATATGGACGCGTACCAGATCGAAAACCTGATGGATAACGAGATCGAAACGCACCATGAAGATGCGGAAATGCCGATCCAGACGATTTCGCAGCTGGCCGACGCCATGCCCGCCTTCGGCATCGTGGCCGCCGTCATGGGCGTCGTGCACACGATGGCCTCCGTCGGCTTGCCGCCGGCCGAGCTGGGCGTGCTGATCGCGCAGGCGCTCGTCGGCACTTTCATCGGCATCTTGCTGGCCTACGGTTTTATCGCGCCCCTGGCCAGCTTGCTGCGCCGCAAGCATCATGAAACGGCGAAGATGTACCAGTGCGTGAAAGTGACGTTACTGGCCAGCCTGAACGGCTACGCCCCGGCCCTGGCCGTGGAATTCGGCCGCAAGGTCATCTCCGCCACGGAACGCCCGTCGTTCAGCGAACTGGAAAACCACGTGCGCCAGGTGCGCACGAAGAACTGATTCCAGCGGTTCGCGTCAGGCTTCCGGCGCCGTCCAGACCAGGTTCCACAGGTGGCCATCGATATCCTCGAAGCCCTGGTCATACATGAAGCCATGGTCCTCGGGCGGATGCGGTATGCGGCCACCGGCGGCCTGGGCCTTGGCGATCAGGCTGTCCACCTCTTCCCGGCTTTCGCAACTGAGGCAAATGACGACTTCATTGGTTTCCCTGGCATTCGCCAGCGGCTTGTCGATCAGCGACTGGAAGAACGGTTCCGTCGTCAGCATGGCCTGGATGCTGCCTTCGACGATATTCATGAATGCCGCGTTCTCGCCGCTGAAGCGGGGATCGAAGGTAAAGCCGAGAGCGGAAAAGAAGGCCTTGGACTTATCCAGGTCCTTCACGGGCAGGTTGAGAATGATCTGTTTGTGCATGGCGCTTCCTTGCTCACACGTTGACGAAAAAATCGTCCCTCCAGAATACCAATAAAAACTAAAGGAAGGCGCGGGCAAGGCTGGAGCGCGCGCCTGCCACGGCGCGCAGGCGTTCTTCAAGGTAGGCGCTCACGCGCGGATGCTGGCTGAAGGCGACGTTGAAGCGGATATGCTGGTCGGGCGTGTCGTTGGCCGAGAACGCGGCGCCGCGCATCAGCAGGATCTTGTTGCGGTAGGCGTCCTGCACCAGCAAGTCCACGTCCAGCCCCTCGGGCATGCTGCCCCACAGGAAAATGCCTGCGTCGCCGGGCTGCTCGAACAGCACGCCGGCCGCGCTCAGCTGCCGCGTGCTGGCGTTGCGCGCCACCATGATCTTGCGTTGCAGCCGCTCCAGGTGCTTGCGCAGGTTGCCGGCCTTGAGCACTTCCAGCAGCACGTATTCGTTCAGCGCAGGCAAGGTCATGATGGCGTGGATCTTGGTACGCATCAGCAGCTTGAGCAGAGCCGGCGCCGCGGCCAGGTAGCCCATGCGCAGGGCCGGGCTCAGCGCCTTGCACAGACTCGAATAGTAGATCACGCCGTCGAGTCCGGACAGCGATGCCAGCCGCGTGCTGTGCCCCTGCTGGAAATGGCCGTGCACGTCGTCTTCGGCGATCAGGCAGCCGTACTGCTGCGCCATGATCAGCACCTTGTGCAGGTTGGCGGCGCTGCTGCTCCAGCCGGTGGGGTTGTGCAAAGCCGTCTGCATGAACAGCAGGCGCGGACGGTGCGCGCGGCAGGCGGCGTCCAGTTCGTCCAGGTCGAGGCCATCGGGGCGGCGCTTGATGGGCACCAGGCGCACGCCGTCCTGGCGCAGCCTGCCGAACATCAGGAAGTATCCGGGGTCTTCCACCAGCACCGTATCGCCGGGCTGCAGAAACGTGCGGCAGATCAGATCGATGGCATGCGTGCCGCCGAAAGTGGTGAGGATGTGGCTGGCGTCCGCGGCGATGCCGATGCCGCGCAACAGCAGCGCGATCTGCTCGCGCAGTTCGGCCAGCCCCTGCGGCGGACAGCGCGAAGCCATGCCGGCCGCGCTGCGCGCCAGGCCACGCTGCACGGCGGCCGCCGGCAGCGCATCCTGCAGCCACGTGGGCGGCAAGGCGCCGCTGCTGGCCAGCAGCACGCCCGGCCGCTGGTCGTTCACTTGCTGGCTCAGCCAAACCGGCTCCTGCTCCTGGCCCGCTTCCAGCGCCACCTCGTCGGGAACGGCGCGGCTGGCGTCGGTGGGGGCGCAGACGAAAAAACCCGTCGTGCCGTGCGTATCGATGACGCCTGCGGCCACCAGCCTGTCATACGCCACCACCACGGTGTTGGTGCTCACCGCGAGCTGCGTGGCAAGCTGGCGGATCGACGGCAGCCTCGTCCCGCCAGGCAGGACGCGTTGCGCGATCTGCTGGCGCAATGCGGCCTCGATCTGCTTGAACAGGGCGATGGGCGAGGAGCGGTCGATGGCGAACATGGTGGCAGTCTAGCGTAAAAACGTCACGGCGAGGACCAGCAGGATGGCGCCCATCGCCAGATTGAAGATGCGCTGGTTGCGGGGCGCTTTCAGCACGCTGCGGATCGAGACGCCGAACAGCGCCCACATGGCGTTGCACGGCATGCCCACCACGGTGCCGATCACGGACACGAGCAGCGCGCTGGCGAGCATATTGCCCTGCGCAGGCATGAAGACCGACGCCATGGTGACCGCCTTGAGCCAGCTCTTCGGGTTCAGCGCCTGAAACAGCGCCGCCTGCGCAAACGACACGGCCTTCGGTGCGCCGGCCCCCGCCACCGAGGCGCCGGCAAGTTTCCAGGCCAAAAACATCAGGTACAGCGCGCCCGCAATCCGCAACACCTGCTGCGCCATCGGGTATGCAACGAACACGCTGCCCAGTCCCACGCACATGAGCATGGTCTGCACGAAGATGCCAACCTGGATGCCGAGGATCACCGGCAGCGCACCGCGATAGCCGAAATTGGCGCCGGTGGTAGCCAGCATGACGTTGTTCGGCCCCGGCGTGGCGGACATCACAAAGCAATAGCTCATCAGGGGCAGCAGTTCGGTCATGGCAGGCAGTCGCAGCGTGGAGAAGGCCCCAGTCTAGAAGCGCGGCACGGCAGGGACAAGACACAAGGCGCCGCGTACAAGCACATGCTGTATCAGTCCAACGACTGCTACAGCGGGGATGCAGGCCGCTCCGCATGGATCAACTTCAGAAACGTCGTTTCATCTGTTACCGCTGCAAGCTGTTCGTGCATGTCACCCCTCTCCGCCCGTACGGCGAGGGATGACTAGCTCTTGCTTGAGCGCGGCAAGAGTCTCTGTTGGGCAGGAGATAAACAGGTCAGACCCGATCTCGTCGTTGGATCAAACAGCAACGAGATCGCACACCAGGAATCTGGCAAGCCTCATAGGCCCTGCCACGCCCAATCGCGTTCTCATCTGCCAAGAACTATGAATCAGCACTTAGCCACCGGTTTTTCGTTTTACCGGAAATTGCCTTGCAAGATATTGACAGCACAACTCAGTAAAATTCTCTTTATTTTCATCCAATATTTTTTCCGCCTCCGGGTAATTTTCACTTAATACCAAATGCTCAATATGAATTCTGGCGATCTCAATTTTGGCAAGAGCATTCTTCTTCTCCTTAATGTATTTTCTCAATTCGCCCAGCAACTCATCGTATTGATAGTTTTTATTTTTTAAGGAGAGCGTATTTAGCAGCGCAGTTTTTGCAGAGATTGGCAAATTTCGCCTATTTTTAAAAAGCTCCTCCAAAGAAATCAAATCATTATCAATAATTACGTCACGGATTTTTGAGCGGGAAAAATAGAATGAAGTTCCATCCCTCTGGTCTGCAGCACGTAGCTCATCTAAACATTTATCAATATCGGGTATGGTTGCATGCCTACGCTCTATACGATAACGATCGAGAAGAATCATTGCCCATATATCCAATATGTATGGATTTCCAATAGCTAGTTGATGAGCCTTTTGAACGTACGCATACGCTTGCGCATACTCCTTTTCAAATGCGTATATATATGCCAATTCACGGTATAGATGGTGGTCGGCATATCTATCTTTTATTTTTTTAAACCACATCAAGGCGCTTCGCAGATTACCTTGAATTCGATATTTAAAACCGTGTCCGAAGTTATAGATTGCATCTATGTGATCGCTTCGCTTGAATTTCCTATATTCTTTTTCAAAATAGACAAAGTCACTTTCCTCCTCTTTTCTGACGGCTGAGAGACCTATTAGACGCCACGCCTCTACTTTTCCGGAATCACTCAATTTGTCCGATTGCTCATAAGCAGACTTGGCAAGGGAAAGAGATTTATCATAATCCTGAACGTCATATCTCCTTCTGGCCGCTTTTATCTGCTGAATGGGCATGATCAAATTAGATAGATAGCTCTCTATCGGTTTTCCATCAATAATGTGTTCAATTATTCTTGAGTTAAGAAGTTGAATAGATACGAAGCTATCTTCTTTAATTGTGTCGTATGCGGAAAGTAAAATTTTTCTAGGTGCGGCTAAAGCTTCCCGGTTGCGACTAGCCAAACCGGAGGCGTAGCGCTGCACATAAATAGCTAGGCTATAGTCACCGGCATTTCTCAACAGTAATCCAGCGTCTTGGAGCGCTGATGTGGCCTCGCCAAAGTCTTTCCAAGACTCGGAAATAAGGTTTATTTCTTCGTATGACAATATGTCGGTTTCAGCGATAAAAGCGACTGCAAGCTCTCTATTTTTGTCCCCGTTAATAAAGTCAGCGAGAAGCATCTGCACTTGCTCATTTATTAATTTAACAATATTATTGTGAGTCTTGTTAGGCTTGTAATTAGGGTTCCGACGTAAGTAATTGGCCACCATAGTTATCAGTCCAGGATGGCCAACGATACTATTTTCTATTAACTGTTGCTCACTCTTGCTAGGGAGCTCTATCTTATGCTTTTTAATTAACACTCTAAAAAGATGAACCGACCATTTCTCCTCCAACGGCTCCACACCAACGAAAACCCCATTATTAATTGTTCCACCATTATAGAACCTCGTTGACAAGAACAGTAGATATGGGTAATGACTTAGTTCGAGATTATTAATAAGATCAAGAAACCAAGGTTGCGGTACTCCCTCCTCATTTAAGATGGCGGGACCAGCGTCAAGAATAAGCACTTGATTAAATTTTGTGGTTATGCGAAATATTAATATCGCCAGTTCTTTTGCTTTTTCTTTAGGCGAGAGCTTCGCAAGCCTATCCATTTCTTCTCTAAGTTCGCTGGCCCTCCAATTCGCGCTATAGGCTAGAGCTTTTCTGTAAATATCAATGACGCCATCAGTAATATCCACCTTTATTTTTATTTTATTTCTACCAATGCCTGGATAATATGATTTATATACAGCATCAGCAAGTGTCTTGCGTCCAATTCCATTAGGTCCGGAAAAATAAAGGAAGGCTGGCTCAACATCAAGGTCCGACAACTGAGAAACTATTTCCCTCTCCTCCTCAGCACGCCCCCAGCAAGAATCATCGTCGTTTGAGGCCGATTGAATCTCATCAAGAATTCTTAGCGCCACATGGTGTGGGGACGGAGGACAAGAAATGACATAGCGCCCCATCCATGCGGGAAGGCTATCCCAGCTTGTATCGTCTAGTACAAAAACCATAATCTGGCGAATTTGCCATTTTATTTTGAGCTCTTGTGCCAAATCCAGTTCTGAACTGACCCATTTAGAGGATAATGCCGATTTGGATAGAAATAATACATATATTTCGGAATTTTCCAATCCCTCTCGAATTTGCAACGCAAGATCCGAATTTTTTTTAAAAGTATCCTTATCATAAACACACCGCCCACTACCCAATTCATTAAAAACTCTCTCAACAAAATCCTTGTCAAAACTGTTGTGCGATAAGAATGCTTTAGCCAAAATAACCTCACCAAAAAAAATTGAATTGCGAAAGTTTTTGAAAATTCTCGACGAAATCTAAAACGACTTCTTGCGAGGTCTAAGAACAATTAAATCACTAATCTCATCTCAGTCCGGTTTTTGGTCGGCATAGGCCTGTCAATAATTGCCGCTATTGTGTGTAGTCAAAATCACATTAATCTGAGGTCGAGTAAATCGCTTTTCTGGTGAGGGGAAGCGTATCTCATCTGAATAGAACTCGCAGCGTCAAATGCCTGAAAGACGGAGAGCAGCACGTCAGTGATTGCTACATTTTGCGCGGCGTATGCGAATAAGACATTTGCCAGATATCACCGGCCTCATAGCTCACGCTACCGGCAGCATATCCCCTGGCTAGCTCAAGAGCACAGTTTTCCAGTCGCTGAGCCGTCGGCTCCGCTGATATTTCACAATAGAGCGCAATGTCTGCCAACGACATTTGTCTTGTTGCCGCCTCTCGAATCAAGTCTAGAAACTCCATATTCCTCAAATAGTTGACGGCTTGCACGTGAGCGTCGGCTTATGGCCGGTTGAACGGCTGCTTCTGGACGATCAAGGCACCAGAGCATAGCGGATTGCCAAGCAGAAAAACTCACAAATTGTCACGCTACCGCGAATGACCGCTTTTGGCCTATTACGTTGAAAAACTCCAGTTGAGCACGCGATCTTCACGATTTGCCACTGTCTAAGCAAAGAAAAGACGGAGGCTGCAATGATGGGACGTCAGGAAACCAAGCGGGAGCTGTTCGTCTTGATTAGTCTAAACGAATACGTTCCCGAAGACCATCTACTGAGAGCGGTGGACCAGTACCTCGACCTGAGCGAGTTTCGGGAGAGCTTGGCTCAATCGTACAGCCATACTGGTCGGCCATCAGTTGATCCCGAGCTCATGGCCCGCATGCTGATCATTGGCTACTGCTACGGTATACGTTCCGAGCGGAGACTGTGCGAAGAAGTCGGCATGAATCTGGCGTACCGCTGGTTTTGCCGGTTGGGCCTGAAGGACAAGGTGCCGGATCACTCAAGTTTTTCCAAAAATAGACACGGCCGCTTTCGCGATCACGATGTATTTCGCCAGCTATTCGATTCGGTTCTTCGACGTTGCATGGCAGAAGGCCTGGTACAGGGCGAAGGGTTTGCAAACGACGCCAGCATGATCAAGGCTGACGCCCAGCGGCAACGTTCCTGTTCAGGCGATTCCGCTATTGATTGGGGTGATCCTGAGCAGGCAAGTCGACCGGTGCGAGAGTATCTGGCAGCTCTGGACCAAGTTAATCCGGTGCCGCCAAAAAGAATCTCGCTGACGGATCCGTCTGCAACCTGGACTGCCGCTGCAGGGCCGGCTATTTTTGCCTACTCAACAAATTACCTGATCGATTTGAAAGCGGGAATGATTGTCGATGTCGAGGCATCCGCAGTGAGCAAGATAGCCGAGGTCGAAGCGACCAAAACGATGATCAACCGGGTTGAGGAGAAATTTGCTATCAAGCCACAGCGATTGGTGGGCGATACGAATTATGGTGTTGCTGCAATGCTGGGATGGCTGGTTGATGAAAAGAAGATCGCCCCGCACGTCCCTGTATGGGATAAATCCGAACATCACGACGGCGCTTTCAGCCGTACCGATTTCATGTTCGATAGTGAAAACAATCGTTATGTTTGCCCTGCTGGCAAGTACTTGAAACCCGCTCAGCGTAGCCAGCAGAAAAACCCATTTCGCTATCGAGCCAGCCTGTATGACTGCCAGGCCTGCCAGCTCAAATTAAAATGCTGTCCCAATATGGACATCCGTAAGATCGACCGTAGCCCGCATGAACCTGCACGCGACGTGGCAAGGGCCATTGGCAAGACAGACGCTTATCGGCAATCGCGTAGAGAACGGAAAAAGATCGAGATGCTATTTGCCCACCTCAAACGCATCCTTAAACTCGGCCAATTGCGCTTGCGCGGCCCCAGCGGCGCCCACGATGAGTTTCTGCTGGCGGCGACGGCGCAAAATCTGCGGAGAATGGCCAAAAAGCTGCTGCCGCCAAGACAGAGCGTGAAACTCGTGATGCGTTAAGCGAGCCCAGCAACGTCACTGCATACAATTTTCCTGTACATTTATTGCATTGTGACAGGTCTTGGCCAATAGTTTTTCAACACAATAGGCCAATACCGCACAGCCGGAATAATTCAGTGCACGAAGTTACTGCCTTCGGCGCAAGCAAGAGGTTCTGTCCGGCGCTGCAAGCCCTCTTCCTACGATTTACGGAGTCGGCTCCGTCTCATCCGGGCAGGCGACCTCATCCTCTGGCGTATATAAGGTCATCGGCACACGCTGGCCGTCGATTTCCAGTTCGCGCACTTTCGGCGGCACCAGCTGGAACTCGCCCGCCTGCAGCTTCTCGCGCAGGGGTTTGCAGCGCAGGGCATCGGTGGGGATTTGTCCGCGCGCGGTCCAGCTGCCGTCTTCCTTTTCCGCCAGCAACACCGACGAGGCGCGCGGGTCATTGCTGATCAGCAGCACGTCCTGCTTGCCATCGCCGTCGAAATCGAGCAGATACGCGTCGCACTGCGGCCCTGCCCGTTTCAGGCAGGCCGGCAGGCGCCAGGCCGGGCCGACCTGCGTCCAGTCCTGACGCAGGAAACTCTCCGGCAACTTCGCCGTGGCCGGGCGCAGGGTCAGGTTGATCGACACGTCGCTGAGAGCGCCCGTCTCGTCGAGGCGGTTCTGGCGCTTGAGCATGGCGTCGGCGCGGGCCCGCACGATGGCCGCGTCCGGGCCCGCCGTGCGCGTCTTGAGTTCCTGCAAGGCCGCCTGGCCATAGCGGGCGCCCTGGAAGCGCAGGTATTCGAAATCGAACTTGTCCACGTCTATCTTACCGCTGTTCAGGCGCGCCATCTGGCTGGCCACGGAAATGCGCGCCGGGTCGGCCAGCGGCGAGAACAGCGCGAACAGCGCCAGCAGGGTAACAAAGGCGGTGGCCACGTTGACGTTGGCGATCAGGTGCAGCCAGTCGCCATACTTGCTGGCCGCCCAGGCGTAACCGGCGGCGTAGCAGGTGGCGATCAAGAGGCAGGCGGCAGCGATCAGGCGGTCGGAAGTCCAGCCATGCGACATCACGCGCAAGGTCAGCGCATAGATGGCGATGCCCACCACCCACGGCAACAGCAGACAGGCCAGACGTGTGCCCAGGCGGATGCCGCGCGCCACGCCATGGCCGACTTCGCCATTCTGGAAGGCGGCATTGATCAGCACCACCAGCACGCCGGCCATGCCCAGCAGCACGGACGCCGCATGGCGCGTGGCCCACAGGCGCTCGAAGCCGATGAAAGGCAAGGTCAGCAGGAAACCGGAGACGAGCACGGCGGCGATAGGCATCAGCCACGACAGCAGCACCAGCAGCAAGGTGCGGATGCCGCGCACGATGGAGGGGCGCACGTCCGTGATGTGGATGGCGAACGAAAACGCGAAGCAGATGACGGGAATCACGAACCAGGCCTGGCCCAGCAGTTTTTTCAGGAAACTCAGTTTGATGAGCAGGAACAATTGTCCGCCCAGCCACAGCACCAGCCACAGGCCCAGCACGAACAGCAGGGAAAACAGCAGCTGGATGCCGAGCTTCCAGGCGATTTCAAAATAGGTCGGATAGCGGGCGATGCGCTGGCCATCCTGAGCGCTGGCCAGCACCAGCGCGTGGGCGATATAAAAACCGACGACGCAAAAACCGAACAGCTGCGCGGAAATGACGCGCAGCGGTGCGCCCGGCTTGTAGTTGCCCCAGATCACATGCTCGGCGCCGCGCGCCACGTCATGCCAGGCCAACACAGCCATCACGACGGCGGCGCCCGCCATCCACAGGGCGATGCGCTTGACCGACATATGGCCCAGGCTGGACACCAGCAGAATGGGCAGCAGCAGGCTGATCAGCATCAGCGGCGCCAGCAGATAGGCTTCCGTGGCGGGCCAGACTTTAGCTTGCGCCGTGCTGTACAGCCAGTACAGCAGCACGCCTTGCAGCAGGCCCGTCACCAGGCGCGTCACCGCGATGCGCGGCGCCACCACCGGATCGAGCAACGCCATGTTTTTTCCAGCGGCATCCTGCTGCATAATTATTTCCTTAATAGTCGTTTATTGCTGTAAAGCACGGCCATTATTGCATTTCGTTATCGCCATCTCAACAACGATTCGTGCGCGCACCCTGCCGGCGCGCCCTCGCTGCGGCGCAATGGCAAGCTTTGCGCGAGGCCCCAGGCCAGTTCAGGCACGAAGAACAGCCACAGCAGGGGCTGGCCCGTCGTGAACAGCGCCCACGCCATCCACGTGGAAAACAGGTAGCGCGCTGCCGCGTCATAGCGGCCGAAGCGCGGCTGCGGGTCCAGCATGCGCAGCACGGACCAGACCATCACCACGCTGCCAAACAAGCTGCTGATGAGCAGATGAAACGGACCAAAGACGGGCAGCGGCAGGCCGCCCAGGCTCACGTTGATGGCGCTCAAGTGCTCGTGCAGCAGCAAAAACGTCCACGGCGTGGCAAACGGGGCCGTCATGAGCACATCATAAATGGCGCTGGCGCGCACCACGCGGCGGAAAGCGAAAACGGACAACATGGGAACTCCTGTGTATGGAAAGCGCCCATGATCAGGGTTGGAGTACACTCCATGGTCAAGCATTTTATGAAAGAAAAATCACCATGCAGATCGGCGAGATGGCGCAGGCGACGGGCTTGAGCCGCGATACCCTGCGCTTTTATGAAAAGCGGGGCTTGCTGCGCGCACGGCGCGGCGCGAATGGCTACCGCGACTACCCGCCCGAGGCGGCCGACTGGCTGCGCTACCTGCGCACGGCGCAACAGCTGGGCTTTACCTTGGCCGAAATCGAGGCCGACATGCCGCTGCTGGCGGCCGCCGGCGATCCCGCCACGGCGGACCTGCTGCGCGCGGCGCTGGCGCGCAAGCTGGGTGAAATCGATGCGCGCATCGCCGGATTGACGCAGTTGCGCGGCGAACTGGTGCTGCGTATGGGGCCGGCAGCTGCAGCGTGTCCGTTGCGGGGAGATGCCGATGCCAGTCACTAAACTCGCTACACTGCTGCCGTGGCTATTCCTGCTGGGCGCTGGCGGCGCGCAGGGTGCCGGGCTGGCCTGCAGCGACTTCCTGTCCCAGCTGGGCAAGAAGCCCGCGTATCTCGTCTACCAGGGTTGCCAGCAAAACACGGAACGCCAGGACCAGCCGTTCGAGGCCCGCTATGCAGTGGACGGCAAGCATGCGCAACAGGCGGAAGCGTATCTGCGGCGCGCGTACGGCTTGCCCAAGCTTAAGCGCTATTGCTGCGCCTGGGACAGCACGCCCCACTCCTGGCGCGACCGCCGCACGGGCTACGGCTATGTGCTGCTGATGGCCACGGGCGAAACCTTGGTCAGGACGCGCGCAGACTGGCCGCGGATCGAGCGCTTTGTCGTGCAGGTGGACGGCTACGCACAAGACCCTTGACGTAAAAAAACCGCCTGTGCATGGCAGCAGGCGGTTTGATCTCGGACAAAATCAGACTTACTTGGCGGCCTTGCGGCGGCGCAGGAAACCCATCAGGCCCAGGCCCGCCAGCAGCATGGCGTAGGTTTCCGGTTCCGGTACGGCGGCCATCACGGCCACGTTGTCGATCACGGCGCCCGAGTAATTGTCGAACGGCGTGCCGGCCTGGGCGGCGCTGGCAAACGACAGGGTCGCCAGGCCGCTGGAAGCAGCCGTGAAGCTCAAGGTGTTGCTGTACAAGGTGTTCGAGGCGGCAGCCGTCGAGTAGAAATTACCTGCCACGCCACCAAAATTGACGGCCACGCCCTGGCCGGCAGGGCCGCCGGAATTGCGCGCCATGTCAAAGCTCAGGTTGTACGTCTGGCCGGCAACGACATTGAAACTTTGCGACAGGAAACCCGGACCAGGCGTGCCCAGCATGTCGATGCTGTAGCCGTCGATAGCGTTATAGGCATTGCGGATCAGGTCGACCGAGGAAGCGCCCACCGTCCAGCCGCCGATGGCCGAGGAACCGCCATTGACAACATGATAGCCACTGGAAAAGGTATAGCCGGGCGCGACCGATTCAAAATCGCCATTCGTGATCAGGTTGACGGGGCTGGCGCTGGCGGTGCCGGCGGCGAACAGGGCAACAACTGCTGCGATGGTGGCGATTTTCATGATCTGATTTCCTTGCCTTATAGGCATTAAAGTTTCCTTAAGTGAAATCATATCTCAGCCATGATAAAAATCAAAGAACTTTGCAAAAATATATTTAATGTAGATAATTTGCAACGTCTTCAGGTGCACTGCGCCGTCAATCGAGTTCCTGCCGCGCCACCAGGATGCCGTCCGCATCGGCGTAGATCCAGTCACCCGGATGCACGGCCACGCCGCTGACCTGCACGCGCACATCGCGCTGGCCGGCGCCCGTCTTGTTGCTCTTGCGCGGATGCGTGGCCAGGGCGCGCACGCCGATCTGGCAGACATTGATTTCCTCGCTGTCGCGGATGCAGCCATCGACGACGATGCCGGCCCAGCCGTTGCTTTCGGCCAGCACGCCCAGCTGGCCGCCCACCAGCGCGCGGCGCAGGCTGCCGCCGCCATCGATCACCAGCACGTGGCCCTGGCCCGGCGTTTCCAGGGTGCTGCGCACGAGCGCGTTGTCCTCGAACACTTGCAAGGTGGTGGCGGGGCCGCTGAAACGCACGCGCTGGCCGAAAGCGCGGTACACGGGCGGCAGCACGGCCAGGGTGCCGTCGTCGAGCATGGCCGCATAGTCGTCGCACAGGTCGGTGGTCGCAAAGGTCATGGGGATTCCTTTCGTGGCTGATGGCAACGATTCTATGCCTTTTGCAACGCCGCGGCACGTGTTTTGCCGCCCACCCCCACGGCCGTGGCAATCGCCAGCGCCTGGAACAGGCCGATGAACACGAACAGCAGGGCCGGATGGTCGCCATCCATCAGCGCGCCAAAGAACAGAGGGCCGACGGCCAGGCCGCTGTCGAGGCCCGAATACACGACGCCATACACGCGCCCGGTGGCATTCTTCGGCGCCGCCGCGCGTATCATCAGGTCGCGCGACGGCCCCGCCACGCCCGACGTCAGGCCGATGGCGCCCATCAGCACCACCGCGCCCCAGGCAGGCACGGCGGCCATGGACAGCAGCACGGCCAGCAGCGCGGCGGCGGAAAAGGCGATCGCCACGTTGCGGTCCGGCTGCTTGCTGCGCGCACCCACCACGCCGCCGGCCAGCATGCCCACGGCCGAGGCCAGCATATAGGCCGTGTAGGCGCTGGTGGCCAGCGCCAGGCTCATGCCGTACAGCTTGACGAGGGCCACGCTGGCAAAGCTCTGGATGCCGCCCAGGGCGATGGCGGTAATGAAGAAGAAGGCAAAGCACATCCACACGGCCGGCAAACGCAGAAAGTCCAAGGTGCCCTCGCCGCCCGCCGCCTGGCCCGGTGCGGCCTTCTTGACAGGCTCGGGACGGATGGCGTGGCGGTTCAGGAACAGGATCAGCAGCACGCCGAACGGCAGCACGGCCGCGCACTGCAGCGCGATCCGCCAGTCATAATGGGTGGCAACGTACGTCATGAACAGCGGTGCCAGGGCCCAGCCGATGTTGCCGCTGATGCCATGCACGGAAAAGCCGTAGGCCACGCGGGCCGCCGACACGCGCTGGTTGAGGATGGTGTAATCGGCCGGATGGAACACGCTGTTGCCCATGCCGGCCAGCATGGCGCCCAGCATCAGCGCCGCATAGCTGTGCGCGGTGGACAGGGCCAGCGCCGACACGCCCAGCAGAAAAATACCGGAAAACAGCACGGCGCGGGCGCCGAAGCGGTCGACGACAAAGCCGGCCAGCGCCTGCCCCACGCCCGAGATGATGAAGAACACCGTCATCAGCAAGCCCAGCTCCGCATACGACAGGTCGAAGGCCGGTTTCAGCCAGACGAACAGGGCCGCAAGGATCAGATGGTAGAAGTGCGACACGCCATGCGCCAGCCCCACGAAGGCAATGACGCGCGCATCGCTGCGCAAGGTGGGAAGTTCGGATGCCGAGTTAGTTGTTATCATGTCATACCCTGTCTTATACTGGTGAAGCTCAAGTGTATGCAAAATACCATCGTCTGTTTTCCGACAGAACGACATAATTTATCGAATTAAGGCCAAGCTGATGGGTGTACCTATCCTCCACCATACGCGCATGTGTCCGCCACGGGAAGCGCCCAGCGCGACCATCCCCGTGACCATGGTCGCGCGCGACCTGCAACCCGATGAATTTCTCTTGCCGCACAGCCATCCATGGGGCCAGGTGACCATGGCGCTCGAAGGCGTGCTGCGCATTACCGCCAACAACAGCAGCTGGGTGCTGCCGCCCATGCGCGCCATCTGGATCGCGCCCAATGTCGAGCATGCCGTCACGATCCTGGAAAAAACCCGCTTGCGCCCCCTGTGCATCCATGCCGCGCGCGCGCCGTTCGCGGGCCGCGACTGCAAGGTGCTGGAAGTGTCGAACCTGCTGCGCCAGCTGATCATGGCGCTGGAGCAATTGGACCCGGGCGAGGAACCGGCGCGCGAAGCGCTGCTGGCCGAACTGATCCTCGATGAATTGAAACGCTCGGACACGCGCCCCATCCGCGTCCCCTTGCCCAGCGACAAGCGCCTGAAAACCCTGTGCGACAGCCTGATCGAAAAACCGGGCTTGAATCAGACCCTGGAACACTGGGCGCAGCTGGTCGGCGCCTCGGAGCGTACCCTGGCGCGGCTGTTCGAACGGGAGTTGGGCATGAGTTTTGGCCAGTGGCGCCAGCAAGTGCGCCTGGCGCACGCGGCGCCCCTAATCGCGCGCGGCGTACCGTTGTCGCAAGTGGCCGAAGAACTGGGCTACGCCAGCCAGTCGGCCTTTTCCGCCATGTTCAAGAAGACTTTCGGCAGTTCGCCGTCAGCCTTCTTTGCCCAGGGCGAGCGCTCTTAAGCCATGAAGTCGAATAAAGAATTCTTGCCGGTATAACCCGGCAAGGCCGAGTTCGTACCCATCTGTTCCTGGGCCGAATAGGCTTTGATCAGCGCCTGCGCCTGGGCCGTCAGGGCCTTGGCCAGCACGGCTTTCTTGTTGGTCAGGGTGGTGATGTCCTTGCCCACTGTCTGCACTTCCTTGCGGATGATGCTCGTTTCGCCCGTCAGCTCGCCGATCTTGCTGGAGAACTGGTCGGCCACGCCCTTGCCGTTATTCGTAAACAGCTTGCTGACGGCATCCGGATCGGCCGCGATGGCGGCCTTGAGTTTTTTATCGTCGAGCACCAACTCGCCGCTTTTGCCCAAGGTCACGCCGGCGCTGCTCAGGATGGAAGCGGGCACGCCCGTGCTGGCCGTGCGCAGCACTTGCTCCATCTGCGAACGCACCTGGCCCAGGGCCGTGTCGGACTTCAAGTCGCCCTGCTGCAGGCTTTGCAGTTTGCTGTTGAGTTCATTGTAGGCCGTGACGAAGCTGGCCACGTTGGTCGCGATCTGGCTGCTGTCCTTGGCGATGACGAGGTCGGTCACACCCTTTTTCTTCAATTCGATGGTGGCGCCCTCGACAGCCGTCGTCAAGGTATTCGTGGCGCTCTTGATGTCCTTGCCATCGACGGTCAGCAACGCATCCTGCGCGGCGGCCGTCTGCTGCAGGCCCTTGCCAGAGCCGGGCGCATAGCTGAGCAAATTACTGACGGCAGCGTCGCCGGACACGCTGATGCGCATACTGCTGTCGGCGCCGCTCTTGCCATTGATGGCCAGCGAGTAGCCATCGGGGCCTTTGACGACGCTGGCGTCGACGCCCTGCTGTTTCAGGGCGGCGGCGATGCCGTCGAGGCTATTGTTGCTGCTGTCTATCGTCAGCGAAATGACCTTGCCGCTGCCGGGCGTAAATTGCTTGCCATCGGCCGTGCCCACTTCGATCTTGACCAGCGCGGGCGCGCCCGTGCCGATCGCCGCGCTCGACGATTTCTGCGCGCCGCTGAGCAAGGTCTGCCCCTGCGCCAGCTGCTTGACGTTCAGCTCATGGCTGCCGCTGGCGGCCTTGTCGGTGGTGGTGGCGCTCAGCACATCCTTGGCGCTCGACGTGGCCGACGTGGCCAGGCCGCTACCGGCCATGTTCTTGGCCACGGTCTGGAATTTCGCCAGCGCCGATTGCAGCTGGCCCAGGCCCGAAAACTTGGCCTGGTCGCGCGCCAGGCTGGCGTTGAGCTTGACGACGCCCGTGTTCTGCGACTGCATCTGGCGCTCCACCTTCGCATACACATCGGCCGAGATATTGCCCTGCGTCGTCTGCTGCGTGTTGTTGGTGTAAGCCCTGCTGTTGATGGTCGAATTAAACATGGTAGGCGTTCCCGTCGGGTGTAAGGTCATGACACGCGGTTCAGGTCTTGACCGCGTGCTGCGCTAGAAACGGACGGCAGGCGCGCGTGGCGCGGCGGCATCCCTCTTCTGGTTGATAATTATGCAGTATTACCGGAATATCAAAACAGTGAACAGAACAAGTTTTTCCTGACTGCAAACCCATATGCACCATTCTAGCGCATTTCACTTGTCACTTATCTCGTGCGCACCTCAGCGCATGAACTTCGAGATGGCGCTGCTGACAGCCATGTCCAACTGCAGGAAAGTGAGTCCCACCTTGAAACCGGCACTGCTGAAAATGCAGTGCGAGACGGACACCCGCGCCTCGATGATGTGCGCCGCGCCATCGTAAAACAGCTCGAACAGCACCTTGCCCTGCTTGCCTGTCGGCACCGGCTCAGCGATGACGGCCGCCATGCCACCGGGCCCCACATCAAGGGTGCGCGCCGCCACGGGACCCGCGCCATCGATGACCAACATTGCCTTGGCACGCAAAATCTTGCGTGCGCCCTGCCTTTGCTCTACTGACACTGTATTCCGCTTCTCTCTATGCATTGTCGATACGAATTCGCCATGCGAACTCATCGGACAAATATTATAGTTCCAAACGGAAATTATGTTTGACTTGTCTCAAGCTTGGCATTTAAGCCATACCAACTTTTACTCCAAGTCGCGGAGTTTATTGAACGCTTCGTCGATGCGCTCGACGCCGATGACCTTGAGGCCTTCGATGAGCTGTTTCGGCAAATTGGACTTGGGCACCACGGCCAAGGTAAAGCCCAGCTTGGCCGCTTCGCGCAAGCGCTCCTGGCCCCGTGGCGCGGGGCGGATTTCACCAGCCAGCCCCACCTCGCCAAACACGACCAATCCCCGTGGCAGGGGTTTGTTGCGCATCGACGAGTTAATTGCCAGCAAGACAGCCAGGTCGGCCGCCGGTTCCGTGATCTTCACGCCGCCGACGGCATTGATGAACACATCCTGGTCGAACGCGGCGATGCCCGCGTGGCGGTGCGCCACGGCCAGCAGCATGGCCAGGCGGTTCTGCTCCAGGCCGACGGACAGCCTGCGCGCATTGGGCAAGTGACTGGTGTCGACGAGGGCCTGGATTTCCACCAGCAAGGGACGCGTGCCTTCCTGCGTCACCATCACGCAGGAACCGGGCACCTGGTTGTCGTGCTGCGACAGGAACAGGGCGGACGGATTCGACACGCCTTTCAAGCCCTTTTCCGTCATGGCGAACACGCCCAGTTCGTTGACGGCGCCGAAACGGTTCTTGATGGCGCGCACGAGGCGGAAGCTGGAATGGGCGTCGCCCTCGAAATACAGCACCGTATCGACAATGTGCTCGAGCACGCGGGGACCGGCCAGCGCGCCCTCTTTCGTCACGTGGCCGACCAGAATGATGGTCACGCCCGTCTGCTTGGCCGCCCGCGTCAATTGCGCCGCGCATTCGCGCACTTGCGCCACGGAACCAGGAGCCGAGCTGAGGGCATCGGAATACACGGTCTGGATCGAATCGATCACCACCACTTCCGGCTTCAGGTCGTGCAAGGTGGACAGGATCTTTTCCAGCTGGATCTCGGCCTGCAATTTGAGTTCCTTGGCGTCGATGACGAGGCGCTTGGCGCGCAGGGCGATCTGCGCACCCGATTCCTCGCCGCTGACGTACAGCACGCGCTTGTGGTGCGACATGTTCGCCAGCGCCTGCAGCAGCAGGGTCGACTTGCCGATGCCGGGGTCGCCGCCGATCAGCACGACGCCGCCGGCCACCATGCCGCCGCCCAGCACGCGGTCGAATTCCTCGATGCCCGTGCCGAAGCGGGGCACGTCGATGGCGTCGATATCGTCAAGCGACAACACGGGCGCCGTCTGCGCCAGCGACATGTGCTGCGGATTCGAATAGCGGTTGTTGCCGCCCGTCTCGGGCAGGGTTTCCACCATGGTATTCCACTGGTTGCACGAGGTGCATTGCCCCATCCATTTGTTGCTGATGGCGCCGCAATCGCTGCAGGTATAGGTGGTCTTGACTTTTGCCATGGTGTACTTTGCCCGGGTAAGGTGAAACTGCTGTCTATATATACAGTAAATTCACAGTATATACAAACGGCGGGCCGACGTCACTGTCACGCCTCGATCACCGGAACGCGCGGCGCCAATGCGCACATCAGCTCGTAGCCGATGGTGCCGGCGGCCAGGGCCACCTCGTCGATCGGCATGCCCTGGCCCCACAAGGTGACGGCGCTGCCGACTTTTGCGCCCGGCACCTGCGTCAGATCGACCATCAGCATGTCCATCGACACCCGGCCGATGAGGCCAGTGCGCACGCCATCGACGAGCACGGGCGTGCCTTCGGGCGCGTGGCGCGGATAGCCGTCCGCATAGCCGCAGGCCACCACGCCCACCTTGATATTGCCGGCCGCTTCATAGCAGCTGCCGTAGCCCACCACTTCGCCGGCGGCGATATCCTGGATGCCGATAATCTTGCTGCGCAAGGTCATGGTGGGCAGCAAGCCGAACGCCTGCGCGGACGTGCCGCCGGGAGCCCCGCTGGGCGTGCCGCCGTACAGCATGATGCCGGGGCGCACCCAGTCACTATCGAGATGGTGCAGCAGCACGCCGGCCGAATTGCACAGGCTGCGCGGCAAGGGTACGCCTATGCTGGCCGCGCCCGCTTCGAAACGCAGCATCTGCTGGGCCAGGGGCAAGCGCGTGGGCGCCGCTTCATCGGCATTGGCGAAATGCGTCATCAGGGTGATCGTGCCGACGTGCGGGATGGCGCGCAGGCGCGCATACGCACCCGCCACGGCGCCCGGCGTAAAACCCAGGCGGTTCATGCCCGTATTCATTTTCAGGTGCACGTCGATGGCGTGCGGCAAGCACGCCGCCGCCAGCATGTCGATCTGTTCCTCGCAATGCACGCTGCCGTTCAGCTTGTGCTGCGCCATGGCAGGCAAATCGCTGGCGTCGAAAAACCCTTCGAGCAGCAAGATGGGCTTGGTCCAGCCCAGTTCGCGCAAGCGCACGGCGTAATCGACCTCGACCAGCGCCAGGCCATCGGCGTCGGCAAAGCCCCGCATGGCCCGCTCCAGGCCGTGGCCATAGGCATTTGCCTTGACGACCGCCCACACGTTGGCGCCGCGGGCGCCGGCACGGGCGCGCGCCAGATTGTGTTGCATGGCATCGAGATGGATGGTGGCGATGAGGGGCCTGGGCATAAGCGTGACACACGGCAAGTGGGAAAGCCGTATTTTACCGGATGGGCCGCAGGCGCGCGCCGCTCGCGGGGACAGGATAGGCGCGCAGGACACCATGTACAAAATGCTCACATGTATGTGTATTTTTCTACGGCAGAAAAATTAAGCTTCGCTTAGGCAAGAGGATGCAAAGCAGCCCCTTCCAAACTTGGGGTTTGCCGTTTTTTCGTGGTATAAAGCAAGCCAGATATGATTTCAGGCAATCCAGAATGAATCGTGGTTTTTATACCATCATGGCGGCGCAGTTCTTTTCCTCGCTGGCAGATAACGCCCTCTTTTTTGTCGCCGTCGATTTATTGGTGTCCATGAAATCCCCGGCGTGGATCACGCCGCTGCTCAAACTGTCGTTCGTGCTGTTTTACGTGCTGTTGGCCGCTTTTGTCGGCGCCTTCGCGGATGCACTACCGAAAGGCAAGGTCATGTTCATCGCCAACATGGTCAAGATCTTCGGCTGCGCCCTCGTCTTCTTCCACGTGCATCCGCTGCTGGCCTACGCCGTCGTCGGTTTTGGCGCTGCCGTGTATTCGCCCGCCAAGTACGGCATCCTGACGGAACTATTGCCGCCGGAAAAACTCGTGGCGGCGAATGGCTGGATCGAAGGCTTGACCGTCACCTCCATCATCCTCGGCACCGTCATGGGCGGCGCGCTCGTCAGCGGCCACGTGTCCGACATGCTGCTGTCCATCGACATTCCCCTGATCAATACGGGCATCACCAGCAAGACAGAAGCGGCCTTGTGCGTGGTAGTGGGCATTTATGCGCTGGCGACCCTGGCCAATCTGAAGATTCCCGACACGGGCTGCGTGTATGCGCACCAGGAACGCAATCCTATCAAACTGATTACCGATTTTGCCAATTGCTATTCCATCCTGTGGAAAGACAAGCTGGGCCAGATCACCCTGGCCGTAACGACCCTGTTCTGGGGCGCAGGCGCCACCTTGCAACTGATCGTGCTGGAATGGGCCAAGCAATCCTTGAACATGCCGTTCGACAAGGCAACCAGCCTGGTAGGCGTGGTCGCCATCGGCGTGGCCGCCGGCGCCGTGCTGTCTGCCCGTTTCATTCCACTACGCAAATCGCTGACCGTCATTCCTCTCGGCATCGCCATGGGCGTGATCGTCATGATGATGACGCAAGTGCACTCTGTGTGGATCGCCTACCCGCTGCTGATACTGATCGGCGCCCTGTCCGGCTTCTTCGTCGTGCCAATGAATGCCCTGCTACAACACCGCGGCCACGTGCTGATGAGCGCAGGCCACTCGATCGCCGTGCAGAACTTCAATGAAAACCTGTCGATTCTGACCATGCTGGCCGTGTATTCGATCATGATCCGCTTGCACCTGCCGCTCAACATCATCATCACCCTGTTCGGCCTGTTTGTCGCCGGCACCATGTACATGATCATGCGCAAGCACAAGCTGAACCAGGCTGAGCATGACAATCTTTCCTTGATCGGCGAACAGAAGCATTAATTAGAGTGGTGTCGGATTACGCGCTATGCGCTAATCCGACCTACATGATTCCGGCGTTACGGCTGTGGTTCATGCTTACGCGGGTAGCGCGCCGGTTATCCGCCGCGCGGCAGCCTGCTCCATCCAGTCATGGGGCACGACAAAACCGCGCGTGCACTCCACTTCCCAGCCTTCGACATTGTCCACCGTGGCCACCAGCACCGGTTGCGCCAGATCAAACAAGCGCGCCTGCAAGACGTCGACATCGAGCACTTCCACGTCGCGCCCCTTGAACGGCGCCAGCCATTGCAATCGCGGCAACACGACATAGCGCTGCTGCGGCAATTGCATTGGCGTGCACCAGAAGCCGTGTCCGTGCCCTGGGGAAATACCGTCCATGGCGGGCGTGGCGCCTGCCGCATAGAACAGCCATCCCTTGACCAGCGCCTGCGCCGCGCGCACTGGGTGCGCCAGCAGGCTTTGCGCGGCAGGATGGCGGGACAAGGCCAATTGCTTGTCGAGAATCTTGCGCATCTTCAAGCCCAAAGTATCGGCCAGGTTGGGGCCGATCAAGTGGTTGAACACGCCGGGATCGGGCGCGCCTTCCAGCAGGTAGAACTTGGTGGCGAATTCCCAGTGCAACAGCTCATTCCCGTCACGCAGCAGGAAATCGAACTCGCCCACCGTGTCGTTGCGGTTGACCTGCACTTGCAAGCCATGCGCAGCCAGCAATCCATGCTGCTCAAAATAAAAGGCCAGCAGCTTTTCAGCGTACAGGCCCAGGCGGGAATAGAATTTCGGCCCCAGCGCCGCATCGAGCGGCGACGGGTCATCCTGCAGCGCCGCCAGCCACGTCGCCACGGCAGGCGTGACGGGTGCGAGGCTGGCGATGCGCCCGCCCCAATGGGGACTGGCCGGGTCCAGCAAGTCGGGCGAGTCGAGCAGCCAGGCCAGCGCACGCACGCGGGGGTGCGTCAGATGGCCCCAGCGGCGCTCGAAGCGGGCCTGGAAGGTGCCGACGTCCGTCTCAATCACCGTGCGTGCTTTTCGCCAGGCACAGGTCGGCCCAGGCGCGCGCCTTGGTCTTGCCCGTCCCGTCCTGCAGCAGCATTTCCGGATGGAAGGTGGCCACGACGGACGCATTGCCCAGCTGGCGCACCTTGCCGCGCACGGGCTTTTCGCCGGGATTGATGCCGGCGGCGGCCATCGAACCGAGGGTGACGATGGTGCGCGGCTGCAGCAGGGCCAGTTCGCGGTCGAAATACGGGCGGCAGGCGGCGGACTCCGATTCAGTGGGCAGGCGTTCCTGGCCCGCCTCGTCGAGCGGACGGCATTTCAGCAAGTGCGTGATGTACACATCGCTGCCCGCATCGATATCGATAGCCTTGAGCATATTGTCGAGCAGCTTGCCCTGTTCGCCCGGCAAGGCGCGCCCTTCCCGTTCTTCCAGGCGCGAGGGGCTGCTGGCCAGCATCAGCCAAGCACCCTGGCGGTCGCCACGGCCCATGACGACGCCCTTGCGCGTCTTGCACAGGTCGCAGCGCGCACACTTGGCCACGGCCGCCGTCAAGCCATCCCAGTCGAGGGCGGCAATGTCTGCATCGCTCAGCTGTCTGGCGGGCGGCGGTGGCGGCGCATCGTCGAACCAGGCCGTGTCGTCCGGCTCGGCAGCGGGAACTGGCGTCGCAGCAACGGCGACAGGTGCTTCGGCCTGCACCTCGACCTTCGCCTCGGCAGCCACCTCGACGACGATTTCGGCGACCACCTCGGCGACCACTGCGGTCACGGCGTCAAAGGCTTCGGCCACGGGTGGCGCCACGGCCGCTTCCATCTCCACGGGCGCTTCGACGACGGCGTCAACGGTCTCGGGCGCAACGCCCTGGCGCAGGTGCCACAGTGGGCCGACGCCCATTTCATCGAGGAAAACGGCGCTGCGGCTCATAAGGTATAACGCATCACGATGGCGTCCTCACGTTGCGAATTGGCGGCAGGATAATATCCCTTGCGCCGCCCGATCTGTTCAAATCCATAGCGCTGGTAGATATCGAGCGCGCGCACGTTCGACGGGCGCACTTCCAGCAGCATCGATTCCATGCCCAGCTGGCGCGCGCAGGCGCAGGACTGGTTCAGCAGGAAACGCCCCAGCCCCTGACCCTGGATGGCGCCCTCGACGGCCACGTTCAGCAAATGCGCTTCATCGACGACCAGCATCAGCAAGAAGTAGCCGAGCAAGGTGCCATCCACGTCGCGCAAGATCCAGGCAGGGTAGCCGCTCTTGAGGGAGTCGACAAAGTTGCCGTGCGTCCAGGGATGCGGATACACGCGCTGTTCCAGCGCCAGCACTTCGACCAGGTCCGCTTCCTGCATCGGTTGATAGTCAAGGCGCAGCAAGTCCCAGCCTGCCGCGCTGTCCTTGCCCGCTTCCATCATTGCGCCGACTCCGCAGCGGCCTTGGCGGCCTGCATGTCGAGACGCTCGGCACTTGTGTAAGCGATCTTGTTGCGCAAGTACAAAGGCTGCGCCTCGGCCGCCGTCACGAACTGACCGGCCGCAAAGGCGATGCGCGCCAGCTGCGCCACTTGCACGGCGTGCGGCATGATGGCCGCGTCGGCAGCGGCGGCGCATGGCAGCGCGGCCAATGCGTCGGCATAGGCGCTAAAACCGTTGCCGCAGCCGGTGACGTCGCCTTGCGGCGCCACGCCGGCCGGCGCGCTCAGGGCCGGCGGCAACACGGCCTGCAAGCCATCCTGGTAATCATATTGCGCCCAGTACACTTCGCCCATGCGGGCGTCGAGCACGGTCACGATGCGCTGCGCGCCATGCTGCTGGTGGCACGCGAGCGCCATGGCGTCGAGCGTGACGACAGGCACGACGGGCAGATTGGCGCCGTAGGCCAGGCCTTGCGCGATGCCGCAAGCCGTGCGCACGCCCGTAAACGAGCCGGGGCCGGAGCCGTAGGCGATGGCGTCGACGTCCGCCAGGGTCACGCCAGCCTCGGCCAGCAATTCCTGCACCATCGGCAGGATGGACTGGGAATGGGTACGCACGCCCGACGAGGCGCGGGACAGGACGACATCGCCGCGCAGCAAGGCGCAGGAGGCGAGTTCGGACGACGTTTCAATAGCAAGTAAGGTGGGAAGTAAGGTAGACATAGCGTATTTTACCTTGCCAGGCCCGGGAACGGCATGCCGTGCAGGTCAACAACAGCCCACTTGCACAGCCCGTGCGCGAGGACGGCTATAATAAAAGGCTAAGCTGATTGCTTGACCGGCGTCATTGCGCCATGCCCGGCAATCCATACGCGACACTATCACCCCACTCTTGCCCTGGTCCGTTCCGTGAATCCACTTCTTGCTAAACTGCAACCATACCCGTTTGAAAAGCTGCGCCAGCTGTTTGCCGGCGTAACGGTCAACCCCGAATATGCGCCCATCAGCCTGGGCATGGGCGAACCCAAGCACCCGACGCCAGCCTTCATCGAGCAGGCATTGACCGACAATATCCATGGCCTGGCCAGCTATCCGACCACCATCGGTTCGGAAGCCTTGCGCACCGCCATCGCCGGCTGGCTGGAGCGCCGCTACGGCATCCCCAAGCTCAATCCTGCCACGCAAATCCTGCCCGTGAACGGTTCACGCGAAGCGCTGTTTGCGCTGGCGCAAACGGTGATCGATCCATCGGCCGGTTCGCTCGTGATCAGCCCGAACCCGTTTTACCAGATCTATGAAGGCGCGGCCTACCTGGCCGGCGCGGAACCATATTTCGTCAATTCCGACCCGGCGCGCAATTTCGGCTGCGACTACGACAGCGTGCCCGCGTCCGTGTGGGAAAAGGTCAAGCTGCTGTTCCTGTGCTCGCCCGGCAACCCGACGGGCGCCGTGCTCACCCTGACGGACTGGGAACACCTGTTCGCCCTGTCCGAGCGCTATGATTTCGTCATCGCCGCCGACGAGTGCTATTCCGAGATTTACCACGGCGACACGCCACCGCTGGGCGCGCTGCAGGCGGCCAACATGCTGGGCCTGTCCACCATCGAGCGCCCATACGCGCGCCTGGTGGTGTTTTCCAGCCTGTCGAAGCGCTCGAACGTGCCGGGCATGCGCTCGGGCTTTGTCGCCGGCGACGCGGAAGTACTGAAAAAATTCCTGCTCTACCGAACCTACCACGGCGGCGCCATGAGCCCCGCCGTGCAGGCGGCCTCCGTCGCGGCCTGGAACGACGAAACCCATGTCGAGGAAAATCGCGCCAAGTACCGCGCCAAGTTCGACGCCATCACGCCGCTGCTGCAATCGGTGATGGACGTGCAATTGCCGGACGCCGGCTTCTACCTGTGGGCCGACGTCAGCCGCACGGGACTGTCCGACACGCAATTCGCGCAACGCCTGTACGCCGAATATAATGTGACGGTATTGCCTGGCAGTTACCTGGCGCGCGACGCGCACGGCATCAATCCGGGCCGCAACCGCATCCGCATGGCCCTCGTGGCCGAAACGGCCGAAGGGCTGGAAGCCGCACTGCGCATAGTAAAATTCTGCCAGCAGCTTTCCGCATCCGCATCAACCACGCATTAACCCTACATAAACAAGACATCATCATGAGCCAACAACTGCAAACCATCATCGACCAGGCCTGGGAAAACCGCGCCGAGATCAATCCAGGCAACGGCACGGCCGAACTGCGCGACGCCGTCTCCCACGTCATCAATGGCCTGGACAACGGCAGCATCCGCGTGGCCGAAAAAACCACGGGCGACTGGGTGGTCAACCAGTGGGTCAAGAAAGCCGTGCTGCTGTCGTTCCGCCTGGAAGACAACGTCGTCCTGCCGTCCGATGGCACGATGCAGTTCTACGACAAGGTTCCGACCAAGTTCGCCAACTACACCAAGGAAGACTTCGTCAAAGGCGGTTTCCGCGTCGTGCCGCCAGCCGTCGCCCGCCGCGGCAGCTTCATCGCCAAGAACGTCGTGCTGATGCCGTCCTACGTCAACATCGGCGCCTACGTCGATGAAGGCGCCATGGTCGACACCTGGGCCACCGTCGGCTCCTGCGCCCAGATCGGCAAGAACGTCCACCTGTCCGGCGGCGTCGGCATCGGCGGCGTGCTGGAACCTATGCAAGCGAACCCGACCATCATCGAAGACAACTGCTTCATCGGCGCCCGTTCGGAAATCGTCGAAGGCGTGATCGTCGAAGAAAACTCGGTCATCTCGATGGGCGTCTACATCGGCCAGTCGACCAAGATCTACGACCGCGCCACGGGCGAAGTGACCTACGGCCGCGTGCCAGCCGGCTCCGTCGTGGTCTCGGGCAACCTGCCTTCGGAAGATGGCAAGTACTCGCTGTACTGCGCCGTCATCGTCAAGCGCGTGGATGCAAAAACCCGCGCCAAGACCGGTATCAACGAACTGCTGCGCGGCATTTAATTACCGCACTGCGAAGTATCGGTAACACTTGAATGTCCCGCCCCGGCGGGACATTTTCATTTCCTACTGGCAACTTCAATCGTCGCGCAGCCATCGCCCATCCTGTCCTATACTGGATGGCATGAATACACCTCCCGTCCTGATCGTCGGCGCCGGTCCTACCGGTCTCATGCTGGCCTTGCGCCTGGCGCGCCATGGCGTCGATTGCCGCATCATCGACAAGAACAGCGGTCCGGGCCAGGCGTCGCGGGCCATGGCCGTGCATGCGCGCACCTTGGAGTTTTACCAGCAGCTGGGCTTTGCCGATGAACTGGTCAGCCTCGGTATCAAGATCAATGCCATGCACATCCACGAAGGCGGCGAGGAGTTGGTGAAACTGGCGCTGGGCGAGATCGGCGAAGGCTTGAGCCCCTATCCTTTCGTACTGAGCTTGCCTCAGGACGAGCATGAACGCTTTCTGATCAGCAAGCTGGCGGCGGCCGGCGTGCACGTGGAATGGAACGTCGCGCTGGACCTGTGGACGCAGGACGATAGCGAAGTGCAAGCCATCGTGCTCAAGGACGGCGAACGCCAATATTGCACGTTTAACTACATTTGCGGCTGCGACGGCGCCCGCAGCAAAGTGCGCGAGATCGCCGGTTTCGAGTTCTCCGGCGGCACCTATGACCACCTGTATTACGTGGCCGACGCGCAAGTGGCGGGCAAGAACACGGATTTGCACGCCCACCTGGGCGCGAACTCGTTTACGCTGATGCTGCCCGTGCGCACCAGCGGCATGCAGCGCCTGATCGGCATCCTGCCCGACCGCCCCGATGGCGCGCCGGCGCCCGTCTTCGATGACGTGCGGGAACAGGTGCAAACCCTGCTGGGCATCGAGGTCGAGCACGTGAACTGGTTTTCCACGTATAAAGTCCATCACCGGGTGGCGGCGCAGTTTCGCGAGCGGCGCTGCTTCATCCTCGGCGACGCGGCCCATTTGCACAGCCCCGTGGGCGGCCAAGGCATGAACACGGGCCTGGGCGACGCCGTCAACCTGGCGTGGAAGCTGGCGCAAAAGCTGCGCGGACAAAGCAACGACGCCCTGCTCGACACCTATGAAAGCGAGCGCATCGTGTTTGCCCGCAAGCTCGTCGCCACCACCGACCGCGCCTTCCAGGCCATCGTCGCGCAAGGCATGGCCGGGCAATTCCTGCGCCGCTGGCTGGTGCCGCATGCGCTGCCCTTCCTCTCGGGCTTCGGGCGGGCGCGCCGTTTGCTGTTCAAAACAGTGTCGCAGATCCAGATCAGCTATGAAGACAGCGCCCTGTCCGCAGGCCACGCGGAATACCTGCGCGGCGGTGACCGCCTGCCATGGTTTTCCGACGGCACGCAAGACAACTTTATCGCCCTGCGCAGCATGGATTGGCAATTGCACATCTATGGCGAAGCGGCGCCCGAATTGCTGGACGAAGCACGCGTGCTGAAACTGCCCGTACATTGCTACACCTATAACGTGGCCGCCAAGCTGGCGGGCCTGGGCCGCGACGCGGCCTACCTCGTGCGCCCCGATGGCCACATCGCGCTGGCCCTGCACCTGCAGGAAAGCGGCGCCCTGCGCGCCCTCGCCTTGCGGCTGGGCCTGCATTTCGGTCCGGCCGAATCGGGCAAGGCGGCGCCACGGCCTGTGTAGGGAAAATCACCGGGCCGTGTTGCACTGCCGCATTGACTGCGCATCAACTGTATAATGGCGGCGACCATCGCATTTTTCCCTGGCGCAAGCGCCGCGATCAAGCGAACCGCATTCATTCCCCTTAGCCCTACCCATGACGACCATTACACTCTACGGTATCCCCAACTGCGATACCGTCAAAAAGGCCCGCACCTGGCTGGCCGCGCAGCAACTCGATTTCACCTTCCACGACTTCAAGAAGCAGGGCCTGGAACGCGCGACAGTCGCAGCGTGGCTGCAGCAATTGCCATGGGATGTGCTGGTCAACAAGAAAGGCACGACCTGGCGCGCCCTGTCCGACGAGCGCAAGGCGTCCACCGTCGATGCGGCCAGCGCTCTGGAGCTGATGCTGGAAAACCCGTCCATCATCAAGCGCCCCGTGCTGGACAAGGATGGCCAGTTCAGCGTGGCGTTTTCGGATGCGCAGTACAAGACCATTTTCTCGCTGTAACCCTCTAGTTGACCACCGGAACGAAGTTGCCGGCACGACCTTACCCATGACCACCTCCAAAACCCTCGCCCTGACCGAAAAACTGATCGCCCTGTCCTCGGTCACGCCCGACGACAAGGGCTGCCAGCAGCACCTGATCGACATCCTCACGCCGCTGGGCTTTGTCTGCGAGACGATACAGTCGAACGACGTCACCAATCTGTGGGCACGCCGTGGCACGACTTCTCCCGTGTTCGTCTTTGCCGGCCATACGGACGTGGTGCCGACCGGCCCAGTCGAGCAATGGCGCTCGCTGCCCTTCATTCCCACCCACCGCGACGGCAAGCTATACGGCCGTGGCGCGGCCGACATGAAGACATCGATCGCCGCCATGGTGGTCGCTTGCGAGGAATTCATCGCCGCCACGCCCGAGCATACGGGTTCGATCGCCTTTCTGATCACCAGCGACGAGGAAGGCCCGGCCACGGATGGCACCGTCATCGTGTGCAACAAATTGAAGGAACGGGGCGAGCAAATCGACTATTGCCTGGTGGGTGAGCCGACGTCGAGCGCGCAGCTGGGCGACATGATCAAGAACGGCCGCCGCGGTTCGCTGTCGGGCCGTTTGACGATCAAGGGCGTGCAAGGCCATATCGCCTACCCGCACCTGGCGAAAAACCCGATCCACGAAGCGGCGCAGGCGCTAGCCGACCTGGTCGAAGAGAAATGGGACGCGGGCAACGAGTATTACCTGCCGACCTCGTGGCAAATGTCCAATATCAACGCGGGTACGGGCGCCAACAACGTGATTCCCGGCGACATGGTGATCGACTTTAACTTCCGCTTTTCCACGGCCAGCACGGCGGAAAATCTGCAGGAACGGGTGCACGCCATCCTCGACAAGCATGATTTGCAATACGATTTGCAATGGACCCTGAGCGGCCTGCCCTTCCTCACGCCGCGCGGCACTTTGAGCGATGCGCTGTCGTCCGCGATCCTCGAAGAAACGGGCCTCACGACGGAGCTGTCGACCACCGGCGGCACCTCGGATGGCCGGTTTATCGCGCAAATCTGCCCCCAAGTGATAGAATTCGGGCCGCCCAATGCCAGTATTCACAAGATCGACGAGCACATCGAACTGCGCCACATCGATCCCCTGAAGAATATTTACCGGCGCACGCTGGAGCATTTGCTGCCCGTCTGAACCAGAATACCGAGGCCCGTCACGGCGGGCCAGAACACCGTCTTTTCGAGAATGCCATGACCCCGAACCCGTTTTCCACGCCACGCGACCTGCTGCGCTACGCCGTTACCCGTTTTAATACCGCCAAGCTGTTTTTCGGCCACGGCAGCGCCGAAGCGTTCGACGAAGCGGCCTATCTGATCCTGCACACCTTGAAGTTGCCGCTCGATAAGCTCGAACCTTTCCTCGACGCCAAACTGCTGCCGTCGGAAGTGGCCAGCGTGATGAGCGTCATCGACCGCCGCAGCATCGACCGCGTGCCGGCCGCCTACATCACCAAGGAAGGCTGGCTGGGCACCTACAATTTCTACGTCGACGAGCGCGTGATCGTGCCCCGTTCCTTCATCGCCGAGCTGATCCCTGAATACTTTTCGCCATGGGTGGCGGAACCGGAAGCCGTGGAAAACATCCTGGAACTGTGCACCGGTTCGGGCTGCCTGTCCATCATGATGGCCGACGCCTTCCCGAACGCCACGGTCGATGCCGTGGATATTTCCGTCGACGCGCTGGCCGTGGCCAAGCGCAACGTCGACACGTACAAGCTGCAGGACCGCGTCACCCTGATCGAATCGGACCTGTACGCGAACGTGCCGGCCAAGAAATATGACTTGATCATCAGCAACCCGCCGTACGTGAATTCCGCGTCGATGGGCGCCCTGCCCCAGGAATACCTGGCCGAACCGCAAATCGCCCTCGACGGCGGCAGCGACGGCATGGACCTGGTACGCAAGATCATCGCCGGCGCGGCCGAGCGCCTGACGGACGACGGCATCCTGATGATTGAAATCGGCAACGAGCGCGCATACGCGGAAGCGGCCTTCGGCGAGCTGGGCCTGACCTGGCTGACGACGAGCGCCGGCGACGACATGGTATTCCTGCTGACGGCCGAGCAGCTGAAGCTGGGTTGATCGACTTGGTAGGTCGGATTAGCCCGAAGGGCGTAATCCGACGGGCACGGCGCCACTTGTCGGATTACGCTACGCTAATCCGACCTACCTGAATTTTACGGCGAGGGTTAAACCCCAGCCTTTACAAAGAAAAAAATGATACGTTTCCTACAAGTAAGCCTGATGCGCGGCATCAAACCGTTGCTCGAACAAGTCGACGTCACCCTCAATCCGGGCGACAAGATCGGCCTGATCGGCGCCAATGGCGCGGGCAAATCGAGCCTGTTCGCCATGATGCGTGGCGAATTGCACCCTGACCAGGGCGAGATCGATTTCCCGGCCAAATGGCGCGTGGCTTACGTGGCGCAGGAAACGCCGCCGCTGGACCGTGCCGCGCTCGACTACGCGATCGATGGCGACATCACCCTGCGCAAACTGGAAGCGGAACTGACGCGCCTGGAATCGGAACCGGTCACGTCGGAAAACGGCATCGCCATCGGCGAAATCTACAGCGCGCTGGCCGATGCCGACGCGTACACCGTGCAGTCGCGCGGCGAGCAATTGCTGCTGGGCCTGGGCTTTACCCTGGACCAGATGCAGCAACCGGTGGCCAGTTTCTCGGGCGGCTGGCGCATGCGCTTGAACCTGGCGCAAGCGCTGATGTGCCCGTCCGACCTGCTGCTGCTCGATGAACCGACCAATCACTTGGATCTGGACGCCATCATCTGGCTGGAAGACTGGCTCAAGCGCTACGCCGGCACCTTGCTGATCATTTCCCATGACCGCGACTTCCTCGATGAAGTCGTCAACGTCGTCGTGCATATCGACGAACGCAAGCTGAAACGCTATTCGGGCAACTATTCGAGCTTCGAGCGTCAACGCGCGGCGCAGATGATCCTGGCCGCCGGCGCGCTGGAAAAGCAGCAGCGCAAGCGTGCCCACCTGGAATCGTTCGTGAACCGCTTCAAGGCGCAAGCGTCGAAAGCCCGCCAGGCGCAAAGCCGCATGAAGGCGCTGGCGAAGATGGAAGAACTGGCGCCACTGCGCGCCGCCGCCGAATTCTCGTTCGAATTCCGCGAGCCGCTGAGCGCGCCGAACCCGCTGCTGGTGATGGAAGACGTCGATGCAGGCTACAAGATCGAGAACGAAGCGACGGGCGAGATCACGCATAAAACCATCGTCAACGGCATCAAGTTTTCGCTGCAGATCGGCCAGCGTATCGGCTTGCTGGGCCAGAACGGCGCCGGCAAATCGACCCTGATCAAGACCATCGCCGGCGAACTGATGCCGTTGACGGGCGACGCCACCATGGGCAAGGGCCTCAACATCGGCTACTTCGCCCAGCACCAGGTGGAAATGCTGCGCCACGACGAATCGCCGCTGTGGCATCTGTCGAAGATCGCCCCGACCGTGCGCGAGCAGGAACTGCGCAACTTCCTGGGCGGCTTCAACTTCCCCGGCAACATGGTCACCGCCTCGATCGCGCCGTTCTCGGGCGGCGAAAAAGCCCGTCTGGCGCTGGCCCTGATCGTCTGGCAGCGTCCTAACCTGCTGCTGCTCGATGAACCGACCAATCACTTGGATCTGGAAACGCGCGAAGCGCTGACGGAAGCGCTGGCCCAGTTCGAAGGCACCCTGGTCGTCGTGTCTCATGATCGCCATTTGCTGCGCGCCACCACGGACGAATTCATCATCGTTGCCGACGGCAAGCTGCAACCGTTCGACGGCGATCTCGATGACTACAAGGACTGGCTGTTCAAGACCAAGCTGGGCAAAGGCACGGACGTGCTGCCGGCCGCAGGCAAGGCCAACAAGACCGATTTCCCCGTGGTCTCGCCCGTCGTTGCCGCAGCAGCCCCTGCCGCGCCCGTGCGCGACAAGCGCAAGGAAGCGGAAGAGCGCCAGAAAGCCGCCGCTTTGCGCAAGCCGATCGAAAACAAGATCAAGCGCCAGGAAGAGCAGATCGCCAAGCGCAATGCGCAAAAGGCGGAAACCGATGCCAAGCTGGGCGAACCGACCATCTATGACGCGGCCAACAAGGCGAAATTGAAGCAACTGCTGGCCGACCAGACCTTCTTCACCAAGGATCTGGCGCAGCTGGAAGCGGAATGGCTCGATCTGCAGGATCAGTTGGAAAAGCTCGGCTAACACCAAACACAAAGACGACCCCAGGGTCGTCTTTTTTATGCCGCCTGCATGGGGCTGGGGCTGCGGATCGCCATCAGGCGGTCGATGTCGACGAGGATCAATCGGCGCCCCGCCACCGTGCCCAGGCCCAGCAGGTAATCGGCTTCCGCCTCGCCCAGGCCGGGCACGGCGGCGATGTCGCCGGGTGCCAGGCTGACGATATCGGTGACGCCATCGACCACCATGCCCATCACGCCATTGCTCAGCTGCAGGATGATCACGTCGGTGGCCGGATCGGGCGCACCGTGGGCACTGCCGAACGCGGCGCGCATGTCGACGATGGGGATGATCACGCCGCGCGAGACGGCCACGCTGTGCAGCACTTCCCCTTCCGAGGAAAAACGGTCGAGCTCCTTGAGGGGGCGCAATTCCCGCACGCAGCGGTAGTCGAGGCCGTATTCAAGGCCGCCCAGCCGGAAGCTCAGGTACTGCGTCAGGGATTGCGCGGTTGCGGCGCCAGGCGTGATCGTGGGCTGCATGGTGTTCCTTTCATCCGGTAAGCGCTGCCAGGATGCGCAGTGGCGCAACGTTGGCCCCATGCTAACCAGCATCGCCGCACGCGGCGTTGAGAAACATCAACTTTCCCGGAAGACATCATCGGCTGGCCGCCCGGCATTGCGCCGGCGCAGCCATCTTCCCTTACAATACCCACATCATTCCCCCACAGGCAGGCCATGCAACACCTCGTCAATCCCGCTGAAGTTGAATTTTCCGCCATCCGCGCCCAGGGCCCGGGCGGGCAGAACGTCAACAAGGTGTCCAGCGCCATCCATTTGCGCTTTCCGATCGCCGCCTCGTCGCTGCCGGAAGCGTACAAGGAACGGCTGCTGGCCCTGCGCGACAGCCGCATCAGCAAGGATGGCGTGCTGGTGCTCAAGGCGCAGCAATCGCGCAGCCAGGAGCAGAACAAGGAAGAAGCGTTGCGGCGCTTGCAGGAAATCATCGACAGCGTGACCTTCCTGCCCGCCGTGCGCCGCGCCACCAAGCCCACGCGCAGCTCGCAGCGGCGCCGCCTCGACAGCAAGAGCACGCACAGCGTGCTCAAGCAATCACGCGGCAAGGTCACGGACTGATTACGGCGGCGGCTGATAGGTCCAGTCCAGGCTGCCCGTGCTGTCCGCGAATACGGGCTGCGTGGCCGGCGTAGCGCTGCGCAGCAAGGCCTTGATTTCCTTCGGCGGCCGGTCGTAGACCTTGGCCGGCCCGGGCGGCACGACCAGGGTGCGTACCGTCGTCTCGCCATCGACCAGGCCCAGGCTGCAGCGCGACTGGCCCGCCGTCGCTTGCCGCTCCTGGCGTACTTGTTCCACCAGCGCCAGCATCTGCGCGTGCAGGATTTCCGACTGTTTCACCTCCACGCGCAGCCGCGCGACCTCTTTCAGGACGGGAGCGATGCGCGCGGCCAGCTTGTCGTACTGCAGCTGTTGCGCTGGCTGCAGTTGCAATTCGCCGCGCCGCAGCTGGCCCGCCAGGGTCAGGTAATTGCGCACCTCGGGCAATTGCGCGATGGCATCGATTTCCTGCTGGCGCTTGTGCTGCACCTGCAGGTAGTGCGCCGCCTTCGCCTGGCTTTCCGCAATCTTTTGCTCCAGCGCACTCAGGTCGGGCACGAGGGGAAACAGCAGCATCTCCACCTGCTTGCGGGGACCGGCGCTGCCGATGCGAATGGTGCGCGCCGCCACGGCGCAGCCTTCGGCCAGTTCGATGACGACCTCGTCGGCGATGATCTCGCAATTGCTGGCGCTGTCGATCACCACGCGCGTGCCGGCGATGACGCAGCTTTCCGCACGCTTCACGTGTACTTCGCCGCTCAGCGCCTGCAGCACGGAACCGGAAGCGACGCCCTCGACGCGCACGTCGCCATGCGCATTGAAGGCCGTGCCACCCACCAGGTTACGGTGCAATAAGATCAGCCCGCCATGCGAGTGCAGATGGCCATACACGTCGCCATGGATGGTGATGTCGCTGCCATCGAGCTGGCGCTGCTCCTGCACTTCGCCGTACTCCTCGTAGGCGGCGCGCAGCTTCAGATTGCCCGTGGTGCGGCTGCTGACGCCTTCGCGGCTGACGATCTTGTTTTCGATCGCCATCTTGCCGTGCTCATCGACATTCACATAGCCATCCTGGGTGGCAACGAGGAAATTGCCATCGCTGAAATGCTCGACCGCCGTGCCTGGCCCCGCCACTGTGGCCAGGTCCAGTTCCTGCGGCGCGGGCGGCGGCAGCGCCTTGCCGGCCAGGTCGTAGCCAGGCAAGCCGGGCGTACCGGGCAGCAGACGCAGCAGGCGCGCGTGTTTTTTCACTTGCGGAAAGCGGTTCTTGAAGCTGAGCAAATCCAGGCGGCCATCGGAGCGTTCGCGCGGCGCATCGTCGCGGTGGATGCCTTGCGACACTTCAACGAACTGGGCGTCCCGGCCCGGCTGCGGCGGCAGTACCTGCGCCACCGTGATGCGCTCGGCCTTGCCGCTGGCAAGCATGGCGCGCACGGCCACGCTATCGATACCGTAGTGCACGCCCTTGCACCACAGATCGGCCACCAGCTCGTCAAACTCGCGGCGCGCCGCCACCTGGCCATCCGCGTCCGCAAGCAAGGTTTCAAAGTAAAACTCGGCGCTGTCGCCACGGATCTTGACCTGTTGGTACAGCGCGCGGCGCGGAGGCGGGAACGGCGCCACGCGCACGGCGATGCGCAGCAAGGCATCGCCCTTGGGCGCGGCACGGGGGACAGGGGCGTGAAACAGGGTCAGCAGGAACAAACCGTAATCGAGGCCGGCCAGCAACTGGCCCGACTGGAACAGCTGGTCGACGGCGGCGCGCAGCTGCGCCGGCGCCAGCGACAGGTCCAGGAACACGCCCTCGTCGCGTTGGACCAGACCATGCGGCAAGCCACCTGCGGGGGCCGCATCCGGAACCGGTGTGTCGTCGTCGCTCACCACTTGCCTCCCCCAGCAACAATGTCAGAGAATTACCTCATTGCGTTAGAACAATATCACGGGGCGGGGCCGTGTGCCTGGCTCGGCAATAATGTTGGCGGCCAAATGCAGACAGGGCCATGTCTTGCGAGATGGCCCTGTCGGATGGGGTGCGCGGTGCCTAGCGGCGCGGCGGATTCGAGTAGATGTCCTGGCCCACTTCGTTGATCTGGCGGCGCAGGTCGCGGCGTTCGTCTGGCGTCATGCGGCCCGTGCGGCGCGAAGCGTCGGCGCCTTCGTTGGCGCGGCGCTGCTCTTCGGCGCGCGTGTCGAAACTGCGTGCGTCACGCTGCTCGCGCAGTCGCGTATCATTGCTGTTGCTGCGCTGTACCTGTTCATACCGCTGGGCCTGCATTTGCTGCTGGTCGTCACGGCGCGGTGGCGGCTGGTTTTGTGCCGACGCCAGGCTGGCGACAAACACGGAACACACGGCAAATGCGGACAGCACAGATGTACGTGCGGCAATAGCTGCGCTGGGAGCGGCGTGAATTTTTTTAGTAAAGATATTCATTGAGTTCCTCTTCCGCGATGCCGTATAAACTAAAGCTGATTTCCACTGTGGCCCCAGTGTATGATGCTTTACACGGTGCAGTAAGAGTAATTGGGTAAAGTTTGTAACACTTTGTAATGGGTCGCCACAGCCCCTTGCCGACGCCGCGCGAGGCGTTACTATAGCAACTAATATAAGATAACACGACACCTTAAATGACCACAACCTCCACTACCGGCAGCAATACAACAACGCAATCGATCCACGGCCACCAGGCAAAAATCATGGTGGTCGACGACGATGTGCGCCTGCGCGACCTGCTGCGGCGCTACCTGACCGAACAGGGCTTCAATGTCTTCACGGCAGAGAGCGCGACGGCCATGAACAAGCTGTGGCTGCGCGAACGCTACGACTTGCTGGTGCTCGACCTGATGTTGCCTGGTGAAGATGGCCTGTCGATCTGCCGCCGCCTGCGCGGCGCGGGCGACCAGACGCCGATCATCATGCTGACGGCCAAGGGCGAGGACGTGGACCGCATCGTGGGCCTGGAAATGGGTGCCGACGACTACCTGCCGAAACCATTCAATCCGCGCGAACTGGTGGCCCGCATTGGCGCCGTGCTGCGCCGCAAGGGTCCCGATGAAATCCCGGGCGCGCCGTCGGAAACGCCGCAAACCTTCGAGTTCGGCGACTTCGTGCTGGACCTGGGCACGCGTACCCTGAAAAAGAATGGCGAAACGGTGCCGCTGACGACCGGTGAATTTTCCGTGCTGAAAGTGTTTGCCCGCCATGCGCGCCAGCCGCTGTCGCGCGAAAAACTGATGGAACTGGCGCGCGGCCGCGAATATGAAGTGTTCGACCGCAGCCTGGACGTGCAGATTTCGCGCTTGCGCAAACTGATCGAACCCGACCCGTCGAGCCCGCTGTTCATCCAGACCGTGTGGGGCCTCGGCTACGTCTTCATCCCGGACGGACAGCCGCGCTGATCGCAGGCGAGGCATGATGAAGCTTGTTCCCGATATCAGCCTGGCGCGGCTGAAAAGCGGCCTGTTCTGGCGCACCTTTTTGCTGCTCGGCACCTTGACCACCGTCAGCATGATCACCTGGATCGGCATGATTTCCGTCATCCAGCGCGAGCCGCAGGCGCAGCAGATTTCCGCCCAGATCATTTCCGTCGTCACCATCACGCATGCGGCACTGACGCACTCGGCTCCCGAGCTGCGGCGCGAGCTGCTGTTCGACCTCGTCAGCAATGAAGGCATCCGCATCTTCTCGCTGGAAGAGGACGACCGCATCGAGCCGCCGCCCGACAATTACCTGATGCCCGACATCGAGGCGCTGGTGAAGGCCAAGCTGGGCAAGGACACGCGCTTTTCCGCGCGCGTCAACGGCGTGGCCGGCTTCTGGGTCAGCTTCAAGATCGACGACGACGAATACTGGCTGATGCTGGACCGCGAACGCCTGCGCGGCCTGACGGGCTTCCAATGGCTGGGCTGGGCCAGCCTGGTATCCCTGCTGTCCCTGCTGGGTGCAGCCATCATTTCCAGCCTGATCAATCTGCCGCTGTCGCGTTTGACGGCGGCCGCGCGCGACATCGCCAAGGGCAAGCAGCCGGCGCCGCTGCCGGAAAAGGGCCCGATCGAAATCATCGAGGCGAACCGCAGCTTCAACCAGATGGTCGATGATCTGAAACAGGTGGAATCGGACCGCGCCGTGATTCTGGCCGGCATTTCGCACGACTTGCGCACGCCGCTGGCGCGCATGCAGCTGGAAGTGGAAATGGCCAATCTGTCGGACGAGGCGCGCGAAGGCATCCAGTCCGATATCGGGCAAATGGACGCCATCATCGGCCAGTTCCTCGACTATGCCAAGCCGACGGAAGCGTCGAGTTTTACGGACGTCGACCTCAGCGGCTTGCTCAACGACATGACGCGCGAAGCGATGCGCCTGCCGGACGTGAAGATCAACGCCACCATCGCCGATGGCGCACATGCGATGGGCAACCCCACCGACTTGCGCCGCGTATTGAACAACCTGATCGAGAATGCGCGCCGCTATGGCAAGACGCCGGGCAGCGAGATGACGGAAATCGACATCGCCTGCCACGTACGTACCAGCCACGGCGCAAAAAAGGTGATCATCGAGGTGCAGGACCACGGCACGGGCGTGCCGGCGGAAAAGATCGAGCAGCTGATGAAACCGTTCACCCGCCTCGACACGGCGCGCGGGCAGGCCAACGGTGCCGGCCTGGGCCTGGCCATCGTCGACCGCGTGCTGCTGCGCCACGGCGCCGAATTACAGGTGCGCAACCGCGAAGGCGGCGGCCTGGCGTTTCAGATCAGCTTGCCAGCGGCGTAAAAATAATTGCGCCAGCGGTGCGGGCGATGTAGGTCGGATTGGCGGGAACCGCGTAATCCGACCTACGCTGCGCCAACATCACCGTCACCCAGCAGCAATCAAGCCGACGCCTGCTCCTGCGCCAGCAATTTACTCATCAACAATTCCGTCGCCCCGTAGCCGTACAAGGAATCGCTTTCCATGCCCGGCGTATCGAAGGGAATCGATTCCTCGCGGTTCAGCTTGGCAGGATCGGCGTCCGCATAACTGGCGCGCCAGGCGCGCTGCAAGGATTCGTTGCGGCGGATAAAGGCCGGCATGGGCCAGTCGTCACGGTTCCAGTGGGGACTGTCGCCCAGCAGGGGCCAGCGCTCGTTGAGCAGCGCCATGTCGCCCGTGCGCAGGCGGCGCACGGCCTGTTCCGGCCGCAAGCCTTCCAGCTCTTGCAGCGTGGGCAAGCTGTCGCGCTTCGGTCCGAACATATATGCCAACATGATGCGCCCGGCAGGCGCCCTGCGCGCCACCACGCCGACGGCATAACCGCCGCCCGGCAGGGGCACGGCAAACCAGCTGCCTTCTCGGTATGGTAATGATTTCATTTCTAAAAGCCCCCTGGAATACACCGGACAGTCGCTGCTATCCGGCGTTAAATTTAATTAGGGGCACAGTCTACGCGAAGCGATGCGAAAGTGGCGCATGGTACGCCACAACAACAAACCAATAGTTACAATATTTTCTCGTCATAGTGATACTGGGCAACAATCGGCCCCGCCTTGAACAGCGCTTCCTTCATGGCCGTGTCCAGGCGCGCATCGCGGCGGCGCATCCATTCGAGCAGCATGGCCGCTTCCTTGCGGCTCGTGTCCCCCGCATGCGCGAGCACGCGGCGCAGTTCCGGGTCCGTGCACGCCTCGAAACGCTGGCTATTCAAGTCCAGCGCCTGCAGCGCGGCGATGGTGGCGCCGATGGCGCGGTGCATGTCGAGCGCGGTGGCCGGCAGGCCGGATTCTTCCAGTGGGACGGTGGTCATGCGCATTCCTTTTCGCGTGGTGGTGACATCGGCTGCATTCTCCACCGCGCGGGCGAAAAGCTCAAGCGTCCACGACACGTTTCCACCCGTTCGGCCATAATCATGGCTCAGCAACAGCCTAAACCTCAGCGGCAGGAGCCCCATGTTCAATTTCGACTTTTACAATCCGACGCAAATCCTCTTCGGCCAGGGCCAGATCGCCGCCATCACGGCGCTGATCCCGCCCCAGGCCAGAGTGCTCATGACGTATGGCGGCGGCAGCATCAAGCAGAACGGCGTCTACGATGAAGTCAAGGCGGCGCTGGCCGGGCATACGATGATCGAGTTTGCCGGCATCGAACCCAATCCCAGCTATGAAACCCTGATGCAGGCCGTGGCCCTCGTGAAAAGCGAGCGCATCGATTTCCTGCTGGCCGTCGGCGGCGGCTCTGTGGTCGATGGCACCAAGTTCATCGCCGCCGCCGCCCTGCACGAGGGTGAGGCGTGGGACATCCTGGCCAAGGGCGGCAAGATCGTCGAGGCCGCCCTGCCCTTCGGCACTGTCTTGACGTTACCGGCCACGGGGTCCGAAATGAATGGCTCGGCCGTGATCACGCGCAAGGCCACGCAGGAAAAACGCTCGTTCATGAGCCGCAAGGTGTATCCGAAATTCTCCGTGCTGGACCCGTCGAAAACGTTCACCTTGCCGCTGCGCCAGGTGGGCAATGGCGTCGTCGACGCGTTCGCGCATGTGATGGAGCAATACCTGACCTACCCTGTGAACGCCTCCGTGCAGGACCGCTTTGCCGAAGGCATCCTGCTGACCCTGATCGAGGAAGGCCCGAAGGCGCTGTCGCATCCCGATGACTACGACGTGCGCGCCAACGTGATGTGGAGCGCCACTCTGGCCTTGAACGGCCTGATCGGCGTGGGCGTGCCGCAGGACTGGTCCACGCACGCCATCGGCCACGAATTGACGGCCTTGTACGAGCTCGATCATGCGCAAACCCTGGCCATCATCCTGCCCAGCATGCTGCGCGTGCGCAAGCAGGCCAAGCGCGCCAAGCTGCTGCAGTATGCGGCCCGCGTCTGGGGCCTGGACGGCGGCGACGAAGATGGCCGCATCGAGGCGGCCATCGCGCGCACGGAATTCTTCTTCCGCCACATGGGTGTCAAGACGCGCCTGGCCGACTACGGCCTGAACCATGCGAGTGTGGATGCAGTCGTGTCCGCCCTGGAAGCGCACGGCATGACGGCGCTGGGCGAACAGCGTGAAATCACGCCCGCCATCAGCCGCAAGGTGCTGGAACTTAGCCTGTAGATTCGCACCACACTGTTGTAAAACGGTCAGCCGGGTGGGACAGCTGGCCGTGCTTCATGCTAAGCTGTCATTTCGCTAGGGGTCCTGGAGCAGTCATCCGGGTGAGAGATACCCTTCGTACCTGATCTGGATAATGCCAGCGAAGGAAAGCGCAAAGTACCTCCCTCCTTTGATAGCTCCTGCGTTGGCGCCAGCCGAACAAGCAGCCTGCCGTGCTCTTTACAGAGACGGCTTGAACCACGAGCAATCTATGTCCACACCGAATTTATCCGTTTCTGTTTTGACCCTGGCGATCCTGCACGCGTTTGCCGCACCGGCCTTTGCCGCGAATGACGCCGCCGAAACCGCTGCCCCGCAGGCCCAGAGCATGGCCGAAGTCGTCGTCACGGCCAGCAAGGCGCCGGCCGCCAAGCGCGCCTCCGTCGGTGGTTTTTCCGACGCGCCGCTGCTGCAGACACCGGCGTCCGTCACCGTCATTTCACAGAAAGACATGCAGGACTTGCAGATCCGCAATCTCAGCGATGCCGTCAAGCTCGACGCCAGCATCAACGACGCCTACAACGCTGTCGGCTATGCGGAACAGTTTTCCATCCGCGGCTTCAAGCTCGACAACAATTCCAGCTACCGCAAGGATGGCGTGGCCATTCCTGGCGACACGCAAATTCCGCTGGAAAACAAGGAGCGCATCGAAGTACTGAAGGGCCTGGCCGGCTTGCAGGCAGGCGTGGCCGCGCCGGGCGGCGTGATCGACTTCATCGTCAAGCGCCCCACTGCCGCACCGCTGCGCAGCGTCACCGTGGAAACGCGCGAGCGCGGCACCCTGTATGGCGCCGTCGACCTGGGCGGCCGCCTGGAAGACACGCGCTTCGGCTACCGCGTCAACGTGGCGGCCGAGCGCCTGCGCTCCTACATCAAGGGCGCGGATGGCAACCGCAAGTTCATTTCCGGTGCCTTCGACTGGCAAATCTCGCCGCAAGCGCTGCTGCAACTCGATGCCGACTACCAGGACAAGGCACAGGCGACGGCGCCCGGCTTCCAGCTGCTGAATAACACGACCTTGCCGACCGGCATCAGCGCCGACGCCATGCTCAACCTGCAGCCGTGGACGCGCCCCGTGGAAACTGTCACCAGCAATATCGGCCTGCGCTTCCAGTACGCATTCAATGACGACTGGCGCGCCACCCTGTCGGCCAACCAGCACTCGTTCAAGCGCGACGACTACACGGCCTTCCCGTACGGCTGCAGTGCGCAAGACCTGTACCCTGGCTTCTGCGGCAATGGCGACTACGACGTGTATGACTACCGCAGCCTGGGCGAGACGAAAAAGCCGCTGAGCGCGCAAGCCATGATCCAGGGCAAGTTTGCCACCGGTAGCCTGCGCCATGAATTCACGGCCGGCGTCTCGACCTTCCGCCGCAAGGACCGCGCGGGCCTGTACGTGTACGACTGGGCTGGCGTAAGCAACATCTACCACCCGCAGATCGTCGACATGTCGACGGGTGTGCAAGGCCCCGTGCGCCTGGTGCGCAAGGACACGGAAAACTCCGTCTTCGTGCAGGATATCGTGAGCCTGGCGCCGAGCTGGAAGCTGCATGGCGGCTTGCGCCATATCGACGTCGACGGCTACCAGTATGTACTGAAGGCCGACAAGGAAATCCGCGCCAAGCACGACTTCCTGCTGCCCAACGTGTCGCTCGTCTACACCCCGCTCGACAATATCTCCGTGTATGCGGCCTATTCGCAAGGCATGGAACATGGCGGCACGGCCGACCGCAAGGCGATGAATGCCAACGAGGAACTCACGCCCAGCCGCTCCAAGCAGATCGAGCTTGGCGCGAAGATGGATGTGACGCCGGACTTCATGGTCGCGGCCAGCCTGTTCCAGATCCGCAAGGGCCTGGAATTCCAGAATACCGCAGGCTACTTCGTGCGCGAAGGCCAGGCACAGCACCGTGGACTGGAATTATCGGCCCAGGGCAAGGCAACTTCTAACTTGAGCCTGGGCGCCTCCGTGACAGCCCTGAACAGCCAGCAGTCAGGCACGGGCAATGCGGACCTCGATGGCAAGCGCGTGCCCAACGTGCCGGCCTTCAAGGCAGCCGTGCATGCGGACTACGCCGTGCAGCAGGTGGCAGGCTTGAGCGTGAATGGCAGCTGGGAATTTGCGGGCAAGAAAGCGTTTGAGTACAACAACACGACCTTCGTGCCGTCGTACAACGTGTTCAACCTGGGCGCCGCCTGGGCCACGCGCATCGCCGGCACGCGCACCGTGCTGCGCGCCAGCGTCAACAACGTGGCAGACAAGTTCTACTGGCGCGACGTGACGCCGGAATCGGACGGCTATCTGTATCCGGGCGCCAGCCGCACGTTCAAGGTGTCGGCGCAGTTCGACTTTTAATTGAGGGAAATGGCAGGCGCTGCAGCTAGCGCCTGCTGCAGCAAAGGCGTCGCCTGTTCCAGGCGTGCCTCCAGGCTGTCGTGCAGCACGTGGTAGGCGATGCCGCGCGCGTCGAGCTCGTCGAGCAGGTAGCGGTAGATCAGCTGGCGCACGGCTTCGGACTCGCGCTGCAAGCCGTCGGCCACCCACGGGCTGTCGGGCGCCGTCACCAACGTCAAATCGTACTGCGTGGCATCGGCCAGCGCCGCCAGCGGTGCATCGGCGCCATCGAAATAATGGCGGCTGTAGACGACCGTCATCAACGGCGTCGTGTCGCAAAACAGGAAGTTGCGCGCTTGCGCGGCGGCTGCCGCCTCGCGTTCGACTTGTGCGCGCGCAATGCCATACTGGTCGGCCGCGACGGGCACCCTGCCCTGCGTTTCGACAAATTCACGTAAATACTCGGGCACCCAGACGGTGCCGTAGCGCTCGGCCAGGGCGGCCGCCAGGGTCGACTTGCCCGACGATTCCGCGCCCAGGATCGCCACACGCACGCAACGATCCATCACTTGAGGACCATCGCATCGGGCGCGGCCGGCGCCGACTTTCTCCACGCCAGCAAGCCAATGATGGCCATCACGACGAAGAACGCATACAGCACGGCCGTCAGGGTCAGGCCCTTGTGCAGGTACAGCCACACGTACAGCACGTCGACGATGATCCAGGCGATCCAGTTTTCCAGCTTTTTGCGCGACAGCAGGAATTGGCCCACCAGGCTGCCTGCCGTGAGGAAACCATCCGCATGGGGCACGTCCGTATCCGTCGTCGTCAGCAGCCAGGCGATCAACAGGAAGCCGACCAGCCATCCCGCGCCGCAAGCCAGCCAGCCGCGGCCATCAAGGCGCGTCACGGGCAAGGTCTTGCCGCCGCTGACCGGATGCAGCCACTGGTACCAGCCCCAGAACGAGACGCTGATGAACAGCAGTTGCAAGGCCATGTCGCCGTACAGACGCGACTCGAAAAACACGAAACCGTAGGCGGCCGAGGAAATGATGGCGAACAGCCACGCCCAGTGATTCTGGCGGATGTTCAGCGCAACGGTTGTCAGTGCCAGGACAAAGGAAATCAGTTCAAGCGGCGTGGTGGCAAAACCCAGCAGGAGAAGCGTATCGTTCATGGGAATCGTGATGAGGCTGGTGGTGCAGTATGCAATACCGGCCATGAATAAGCAAGATTGCCCGCAGCGTCAGCCCCGCCCCTGCCTTGTTCAACCGGCTCAGGCAAAGCCTTCCTTGACGGCGCGCGCCAGCGTACGCCGCACAACCAGCTTGTGAAATGGCCGGATCAGCAGGATGTAGCTACGCCCTATCCAGTTATGGCAATGCACGACGGTGGAAAAGGTGATGCTGCCATGCAGCCCCGCGTCCCGGTTGCGCAGCACGGACAAACGGAAGTCCAGGTGGCTGTCGTCCTCGCCCACGATGATTTCATCATCGCTGACAGCGTAGATGCGAAAGATGCCGATGCGTCCATCAGGTTTGGCCGCCAGCTGTTTCGCCGTCTTGATGCCGAAGGGCGTGACAATAATGTCGCGCACCGCCAGCAGCCACTGCGCCCAGCGCGGCTGGCTGCACAGCACCACGCGCGCCAGGGCCTGCATATCCATCTGCCGCACGCCAGCGCTGGGCAGGCCGACGGCATACGCGTCGGCCAGGTTGCTGCCCTGGTACAAAGGGGCGATGCTGGCGCCGGGCGGCATGGCCACGGCGCGTACCACGTTGCTCATCTCTTGCATGTGCTCTCCATGTGTTCAGTGATAACATGACCATCATACACGACAATGTGAACAGCGATAACATAGAATGAACACAAGCAGCAATTATCACCATGGCAACCTGCGCGACACCCTGGTCGCCGCCACCATCGCGCAACTGGCGCAGCAGCACGACGCCACCCTCTCGCTACGCGAACTGGCGCGCACGGTGGGCGTATCGATCGCCGCCGTATACCGCCACTTCCCCAGCAAGGAAGCCTTGCTGGCCGACGTGGCGGCCGCCGGTTTCGCCAGCCTGATCGCCAAATGGGAAGCGGAACTGCCGCCGCAGGGCAGCCTGCCCTCCGAACAGCGTTTTCAGCTGCTGGGCGAGCAATACATCGAATTCGCCCTGTCTTCGCCCGCCCACTACAGGCTGATGTTCGAGCACCAAGACGTGCGCCAGTTCCCCGCCCTGCTGGAAGCGGCGCAAGCGTGCTTCCAGTACGTGCTGCAGACGGCCGGCGCGGCAGTGCGAGAAGCGGGTCTCGATCCGCGCTGGGACAAGGCCGCCGCCAGCGCCGGCTGGTCGCTGGGCCACGGCTACGTGATGCTGCTGCTGAGTGGCCGGCTGGCCATGGCGGACGGCGGCGACGATTTGTCACCGGCCATGGTGCCGCGATTTTTCCAGTTGCCCGTGGAGGCCTTGCGGCAGGCGCGCCAGCAAGCGGGAGAACAGCCATGATGAGCATCGCCAGATGCGCCCGCTGATCATGCAGAATCCCATGGACTCATCCACTGTCCCCGGCACCGAAGGCTATGCGGACAATGCAGGAGGGCTCATCGCCCGATATGAAAGCGTTGCCTTCCTGGATAAATACCGCCCCGTTGCCCATCTCTTGCCGACGCGGCCAGGCGCCGTGCTCGACATCGGCGCCGGAACCGGCGGCGACGCGGCGTGGCTGGCAAGCCTGGGCCACACGGTGATCGCGCTTGAGCCCGTTGCCGCCTTCCGCGCGGCGGGCATGCAGGCGCATGCCCTGGCCAACCTTGAATGGATCAACGACAGCCTGCCCGCCCTGTCCACGATAGGTGCGCGCCACACCAGGTATGACCTGATTGTCGTCGCTGCCGTCTGGATGCATCTGGCAGCGGAAGAAAGGATGGAGGCGATGGGCAATATCAGCGCATTGCTCAAGCCCGGCGCAGTACTCGTCATTTCCCTGAGGCATGGCCCGGCCCCGGAAGGCCGCCGCATCTTTGACGTATCCGCCAGTGAAACGGCAGACCTGGCGATGCGGCATGGACTCAAGGTCATACTGAGCACGCAGGCGCCATCCATCCAGCCGCAGAACCGCCAGGCGGGGGTGAGCTGGTCCTGGCTGGTCTTTGAGAAATGATTCAAGCTGAAGCAGCGTGCGCCAGGCAGCTGAGAGGCAGGCATTCAGCCGAGACCAGCCACTATTTTTGAAACACCGTCAATTTATGCACAATATATCGATAGACACCCTCTCAGTGATCGCCAGGCAATGCATTGCCGTGACGTGCCTGCAGCGCTTTTGCCTGCGCTTCGACATTCACCATCCGGCGCTGTCCGCGTTCGCCGGCCACATATGGAAAATAACGCAGGTCGCGCCCGGAGATTTTGCGGCCTGGGAGCGCGGCTTTGCGTCCCTGGCTGTGACGGGCATGGGCGATCCCTGGCCGGACGACATCCGTACGGCAATACCCGGGCACCTGCTCGGCGCGCTGGAGCAGCTTGTTCAGCATGTGCTGGAAACGAGCGCCTGTACCTGGCATGGCGACGACCTTCCGGCAAGCCGGCGCCAGCTGGAAGCCGTGCTTGACATCTGTGTCCGGCATGATGTGGCGGTACCGCAACTTGCGCACTATGCGCAGCACGATACGGCGCCGCGCGGCGGCTGGGGGCCGATGCTCACGGACGCCGAAGTCAGGGCCTGGAAAGCCCTGATATAGCAGTCAGCCCCTCATGCATGGCTGGCCAATGCCGCCAGCCGCACCTGGTCGAGCAGCCGTTCCTCTTCATCCGTATCGGCATCGATTTGCGTGACCACGGTCCAGAATGGCGCGCAGGTCCTGATCTGCTCGAAAGCATGGTGCGTTTCAAGCCGTACCATGGTTTTTCTCAGGCTGTGCAGATAGCCTTCCTCGATGGACTCGAGCAAGTCGTCATCGGCAGCGTCGATCAGATCGAGCAGCGCGCCTTCTATCCTTGCATGCCTCTCTTCCCATAGTTGGCCGATTTCAGGCACATCGACTTCCATGCACTCGTTCGACCAGTCCGGCGGGTAGTCACCGCGCGCCCGGCTATCGGGGTCGGTGTCAAAACTCAGCGAAAGGGACGGGAACGATACGGCGTTGAAGGCAAAGGCTGAAAATTCCTGGTCTTTGAATGGGGATCCGCCCAGCACCGCCAGCGAGGCGCTGGCCAGCTTGAACCAGGTTTCTTCAACAGCGTATGCCGCTTCAAACGTTTGCCAGTCGGGCAGCGAATCGGGAGTCAGGGACATGGCGGGCCTGTCGAAAAAGAATAGCGGTGGATAGTGCGAGGAATTATACGTGGCACAGCCAAGGCGGCAGGCGGTGGTGCGTGTACAGTGCGGACGATGCCGGGAGCACAAACCGGTGACTCAGAGCGGCCCTTCATCGTCAGCGCGGCGAAAAAAAGACCGCACCCGCCTAGGGAGCCGGGGCCAGGTCGGATATGCAGATAGAAACTATTTCTTAGGCTGGGACAGGGTCGCCTATGAGAGATATCGCTAACGTTCAGCCTTAGCCGAGATCTGCAAGGGACGCATCCATCAAATGCCACGTCACATCGTCGTCTGGCAAATCGAGCAGCCAGTCGCGGCGCGGTCGCGGGAACGGCGCGCCTTGGGTCAGCCACGCCTGGCGCCAGTACTGGTTGACGATCGCCTGCAGCGGATGGTCGGCCGCCACCCACGGTTGCCAGACGCCGCTGACCGGACAGGCCTGGTCGCAAGCGCAGCTCAACCATGGCTCGGGCCGCGCCACCTCGCGCAGCAAGCCGTGCACCGCGCGCGGTTCCACTGCCCCATGGTTGTGCCGTATCGTCAGACACTGTTCCCATATCACGGGGCCGTAACGGCTCTTGCCATCGGTATCGAGCACGCTGAAATGGCGGAACTCTTCGCCTTCACCGAACAGCCAGGCCGGTTCCGTCAAACCCTGCCCAGCGACAGGTTGCCAGTATGCGGAAAATGGCGCGGTCGGCGCGTCGCTATGCAAGCCGGTGGGCCGCAACGCATAGCCGGCTGTCAGGAAATACGGTTCTTTTGAAAGCGACGCAGCGCCTGGCTGCGGAATGGCTGGCGGCGGACGCACGCCCATGGCGGCGTCGAGCAGGCTCTTTCGTTGACCATCCCACGGCGGCAGATCGGCCGGTGGCAATGGCAGAATTTTATCGAGGTTGGGAAAGCGGCGATTGGGGTTGAAGCCGAGGGCATCACCTAACATTCCATATCGTAAGCCTCGAGCCTTATCGATGTGCGGAGCAAACATATTGGCTAAATCAAAGGGATGGTCAAATTCTATTTGCAATGCGTTAGCGCAATTTTCACAACCAAATTTGACACCCTCATGCAATACTTTTAGGGCACGCGCTTTTGTTTCAGGGGTACCGCCCCCATTTGCAGTCCCATCAGATGATCTTAAAACCACATATAAATAATGCAAATCAAATGCAGCTTGGCCATACCCTTGTGCAAGCGCGCACTCAAGCATTTTGGTCGCTACAGGAATGTTGCCCCACATTCCGATACTTGGATGATCCTCTCCAGCCGTCAATTTCTCGCCTAAAAAGCCCAGCGCTTGCGGGTTACCCATCTGCGCCGCCTTTTGCCAGAAAGCATAAGCGCGAGTGATGTCGCCGTCAACGCCGGTGCTATTCGCATAATACGTCCCCATCCTGTCATATGCCGCCGGTATGCCCAGCCGCATCGCCTTTTCCACCAGTTGCACCGCTTCTTCCTCTCCATGCAAGGGATCGCGCCCTTCCACATACAGGCTGGCCAGATTGAGCATCGCCTTCCAGTGCAATCGCTCCGCCGCCCTATGTGTCAGATCGACGATTTTTCTGTAGTCTCGGTCTTCCACGGCAATTTCGGGATCTTCCATGGCACGCGCTTCGAGGAACCAATCCTCGGCTTGCGCATCGATGGGCGGCACCTTGCTCGCCTCGGTTTCACAAATAAAATGAGGAACATGCGGATTGAAGAGTGGCAGGCTTTGGTCGCGTGGCAGGACTTCTTTCGTATCGTTTGACATTTTGCAGGCGCCTAAAGTGAAAATCAGGAAAACTGCCAAGATAAAAAAAGGCAGGGGGAAGGGGAAATTTTTATAGTTTTTCATGCTCACCCCAAACGTATCGTGGAGCTGCGTTTGTCTTCTAATGGCAGCAAAAAACCGGTCATTTTCTTTAAAATTGCATTTTCCGATTTTTCAAATTTTTTCTTGCGATTACTTCGCATCAAATTATTCCAATCTTTGAATGCGGTGACAATCTCCCCCTTCGTCCCACCCCCGCCATCGATCAATCCCCCGCTATGCATGCGCCACACCCGCTTGCGCAAATCGCTGGCCACGCGGCGGTCGGTGGTGGCGATATTGATTTCGCTGTCGACAGCCATGCTGCGCTGGTTCAGGTTGGCGCTGCCCAAGGTCATGAACACGTCGTCGACCAGCATCAATTTGGAATGGATATAGATTTCACGGTAACGCCAGCGGTCGTTATCGAACGCGCTGACATTGAGCATGGCCACCGAGACCTTCAGCCCGAATTCGCTTTCAAGCATCATCGCGCCGGGTTTGTTGATGCCGTTGGAATGCCGCACCACGTCGGGCAACTTGACTTCCGCCTCGGTGGAAATGCCGAATCCTGCCCTGACACGCCGGGTTTTCGGTCGCTTGTTGTAGTCGTCGATCATGATATTTTGCCCCGTCATGCCAGCGTGCTGCCCCAGCGCCGCCAGCGTGTCGTGGGTGCGCGGCACCATCTGCGCGCGTTCCGGCACCGGAATGACGATGAACACGTGCATGACCGGCATGTCTTCAAGACTCTTGCCCGCCTTGACACTGCCGGCCTTCCAGGCGGCGACCACCTTCTTGCGCTCGGCCAGCAAATGCCGCGCCCAATCTTCATACTGGAAATACTGGTTTTCCACATACAGGTAGCCGGCTGCCAGGCTGGCCTGGGTCACGGCGCGAAAGTAGGTTTCCTTGATGGTTTTGTCCTGCTCCTCGGGCTGCGTCAGGACGATCTGCACGGTGGAGTCGTCCGGCCCGGCCTCGCGCAACAGCCGCGCCGGTGGGCTGCCACATGGCAACTCCTGGCTAACACAGTCGGTGGAAGCCGAACGCGTGCGGTCGTCGATAGCGCGGTCCCATGCCTTTACGAAATTGTTGTACAGCGCGATCAATGCCTTGCCGCCGTCGATGCGGCAGGCGTAATCCTGATAGGGCTTCAAGGTGGCGAACCCGCCGTCCGCGGCCATTCCCTGCAAGCACTCGCGCCGCTCGTTGACGCCGCCCTGTTCGCGGCGCGTATCGTCGAGCAGATGGGCCGTCGTGTCCCAATAATCGGTCACCGAGTTCAGGCCCATCACGTAACCAACGGCCTTGGCCCCCTCTTCGTGGTCGAAATCGATCAGGACAGGCTTCTGGTGGTGCGTGCCCAGGTATTGCATGCCGGGCTTTTCGATTTCGCCCATCGTCAAGCCGCGCGGCTGGTTTATTTCGGTCGAGATACTCTTGCTGATTGCGCCGCTGTCGCCGTGGCGCAAACGAATCGTGATACCACTCAGCATGCCCTTAAACGCCGCCACATACCAGTTGTAGCAATATTCTTCACGCGCCAGCATCGGGATATCCTCGGGCCGGACCCTATCACCCCTGAAACCGCCGCTGAACATCGCTTTCCTGGCGACCGCGTCCTGCAACATCGCCAGGCTGGCTTTTGCGCTGATGTCGTCGGCCCGCTGTCCATCGGTTTTCCATGGCGAGGTGCCGTGCGAATGGCCCGGCATATTGTGCACCATCGGCGAACCGATCCGATCATGCCAGATCAGCAGGCGTACCCTGACGTGACGCCGTGCGGCGGCGATCAGCAAGTCGCCAAACGTGTCGCCACGCGGCCAGGTGGCACCGTTGCCGCGCACCAGTTCCATACCCGGGTCGAAGCCCCAGCAGCACAGGTCGACCGAATGTTTAGCCTTGGCGATTTCCGCGGCGATGTCGGCGAACGCTTCCTGTCCGCAAATGAACAGCGTCAGCTTGTTGTTATGCGTAATCGGGTGGCTGGCCTTGCCTTTCAGGTTGCGGTTTTCCAGCAGCCACTGGAGCGAACTGGTCGCGCTGCGGCCGACTTCGTCGATATGGGTGGTTTCGATACGGCCGCTCGATTCCGGCATGGCGCTCTCCAGTCAGTGTCGTGCATCATTGAACCCAGCGGCCATCGGCGGTGTCGTCGAAGGCGCGCAAACCGCAGTTCGACAGCTTCTGTTCGCCGTCCGGCGCCGCGTTCGGGTCGAAGCGTGCGCTGGCCTGCAATGAAAACTCTTCGCCATTGCCAAGGACGACACGGTAGCGCGGCGTGCCGTCCTGATGCGCGATCAGGATGCGGCCGAATTCGTCGGTCAAGCCGCGTTCGACTTCGGCGTCTCCCCTGTACAGCGTGTACGGCACGTGCGCGTATTGACCACCATCCGCATGGGCCTGGATCGTATGCTGCAATTGCCCCACTACCGGCGCGATGGGCGGTTCCAGCTCCGGTTGCGGCCGGTTCTTGGGCGCCAGCGTTTCCAGGTTTCCGTGGAACAGCGTCGGCGACGCGGTAAAAAACTGTACCTTGTCGCTAATTTCAAGCATGCAATTGGCACCATGCAGGCGCACGCCTTTGCGGCCGCGAATATCCACCCAGTCGGTCTGGCTGATCAACTCCAGAACCTTGTTGGCGACGATATCGACCGCATCGGTTTGCGCCGCGATCTGCACCGGGCCAGCTGCGGCGATCAGTTTCATGCCAGCCTTGTGGACGAACAGGCGGAACGCTGCGCCGATGCTGGCGAACAGGCCGCCGCCGGCCGCCAGCGACAGGTCGCACCCTGTCGTCAGCGCGGTGTGCTCGGCGCTGGCGATGTGCGTCGATTGCGCGGTCGTCGTTTCGATACCGGCCGGACTGGCCAGCACCAGATGCGGCTTAGATAATTCGGGAAACGCGTTTTCGCCATTGCCGCCACCGCCCTGGATCCCGGCATGCTGAGCTTTCAGCACATCGGCGGCGGCGCCCTGCTGGGCGGCGCTTTCTTGCGCACCGTAATGCTGCGCCAAGGCGGCAAGCGCCTTGTGCCGCTCAGCAGCCTCGGCCAACCGGCGCAAGGTTTCATCCATGCTCTTGATATGAGAGCCGGCACCGGGGCGCGCTTCGGTGGTCAGCAACATGCCGCGGCCGGCGCGCGCCACGCCCCAGGCGTCTGACGCCAGTTCCCAGCCCTCGCCACGCGCATCCTTGCGCCCGTTGGCGTCTTCGATGCGGCTGATGCAGCCGAGCGACAATTGGCTGTGCTGATGATCGCTTTTCAGTTGCACCTGGATGCGCTGGTGCGTGTCGTCGAGCACCAACTGGTTGCCGCGCACGCCGTAGCCGCCGCCAGGCATCAGCTCGGCGCTGCGCCAGCCCCCAAGCATGCGTTGCCCCGGCAAATTCCACGGCGGCGCATGGTTGCCGTTGTACACAGCACCGACTATGACGGGACGGTCGATATTGCCGTCGAGAAACTGGATCAACACTTCCTGGCCAATGCGCGGCAACGCGATCTGGCCGAACGCATGGCCCGCCCATGGCGTCATGACCCTGATCCATGGCGAACTGCCCGCGTCGAACTTGCCCAGCCGGTCCCAGTGAAATTGCACCTTCACCCGGCCCAGACCGTCGGTATGGATGGTTTCGCCTGCCGGCCCGGTGACAATCGCCGTCTGCACGCCGGGCAACGCACAAGGCGTGCTGTTGAACTGTCGCCCCGGATACCAGCGAACGCTCTTGCGGATGCAGCTAAAACGGTTTTCATAATGCGACTTCGCGCCCGTGCCTGCCTGGTAATTGTTGCTGGCGATATGATCGACCGACAAGATCAGGTATTCGCGCGAGCCGATGTCCGGGCGCGCCGGTTCACCTCTGGCAGGCATGGATTGCTTGCCGCTGAAGTGTCCGCCCAGCGTGAAACTGCGCCCGGCCTGGGCGCAGCGGTGATTGCCGCCAGCGTCGAAGTATTGCACCCGGCAGTTATGCTCCTCCTGGCGGCGTTGCGCCAGCGCTTCGCCGTCGCCCAAGTCGGCATAGCCATAGCCGGTGTCCTGATACAGTTCATGGGCAAACACGTCGCCCTGCTGGTGCAGCGCATGGCCGCTGGCGCGGCTGGCATACGGCTGCTTGTAATTGAAGCTGGCCAGCGTGAGCGAGCCTGAAGCGATCTTCCGTATTGCCTGCCAATCGCGTATGCCGTCGCGCTCCAGCGAGCCCGCGTCGCCGCGAAACATCATTTCGTCGGCTTCGCTGGCATGGCCGTCGCCTGGGTCGATACTGTCGCTGTGCCAGGTATTGTCGCCCAGACAGAGCGTATGACCGTCGGCGCGATGTTCATACCAATAGTGGATACCCTGGTCTTCCCAGCGCCGGTGCAGATGGTTGTAATCGGTTTCATTATGCTGGTTAGCGCAACTTAGTATCGCTTTTTCCTCATGCAGCCGGTTTTGCCAGTCGCGCTGCAAATAGTGATCGAAGGTCGTTTCGCTGATGTCGATGACCGTGCGTTCGTGGAACGAGACGTTGTCCATGCGCAGCCTGGACAACGCCAGCCAGGGTTGCAGCACCATCTGGTAGAACGCGAAACCGCCATCGCTGCGCAACAAGCGAAATTCGCCGACATAACCATTAAAATGGCGCAAGCTGCCGTCATCGCGCACCATCGAAATCGTGACCATCCGGCCCATCATCGCCGTCAGGGGGACGTGGAGATTGTCGGACAGCAGTTCGACGTCGAAGCGGAAGTCGCGTGACATTTCCTCGTGTGCCCGCAAGCTGTTGACCAGCAGCGCGGTATCGGGCGGACCATCGTTGCGCGGAAAATCCATGCGCAGCAAGCGGCTGTCCTGGACTCGCCAGCTCGCTCCGAAAAGGCGCGCCAGATCGGCTGCCAGCTCGCCATCATCCATTTTTCCTCCTTCGGATAGTTCCCCTAACCCATGCTAACCATGGTGAACGCTGGCATATTGATGGAACTCAAACTAGTTGCCCATACGCAAAAAAGCCGCATCAGCCCTGCGGCGGATGCGGCTTTTATTTCAGCCAAGAAAGATTATTTCTTGGCAGCTTTCGGATACTTGATGCTCATTTCCTGCAACAGGTTATCCGCGTGGTCCACTTCCTTCATCACCCACAGCATGTAGCGGATGTCGAGGTGGATGGCGCGCGTGATGGCCGTGTCGAAGTACCAGTCCTTGGTGATCGATTCATACGTCGAATCGAAGTTCAGGCCGATCAACTCACCGCGTTTGTTCATCACGGCCGAGCCGGAATTGCCGCCCGTGGTGTCGGCGCTGGTGAGGAAGTTGACGGGAACCGTGCCCAGTACCGGGTCGCGGAACTGGCCGTAGCGTTTTTGCTTGACGGCGTCGACCAGCGCTTGCGGCGCTTCGAACGGGGCCTTGCCGGTGACTTTCTCGACGATGCCTTCCACGGTCGTGAACGGTCCCTTGGTCAGGCCGTCGCGCGGCGAGTATGGCGAGACGGTGCCGTACGTCACGCGCAAGGTCGAGTTGGCGTCAGGATAGACAGGTTTGCCTTGCGACTTCTTCCACGCGATCACGGCTTGCATGTATTGCGGAATCACGCGTTCGAGGTTGCCGTCGATTTCCTTGCGGCGCTCTTCCAGCGCCACGTCCACCGGATGCAGCTTGACGGCCAGTTGCATGAAGGCGTCGTCGGACTGGGCAACGGCGGCCTGGTCCTTTTCCAGCCAGGCCAGGCGCTTGGCTGTGTCGGCCAGTTGCGTCTGCTGGTACAGGGCGGCCACGGCGCCTGGGGCCGGCAGCAGCGCGTCCAGGCCTTGCGGATGGCTCTTCGCCGCCAGTTGCGCGTAACGCTTCAGGCCAGCTTCAAAACGTGCCTGGTCGACCTTGTTGACGTACGACTGCTCCAGGCGGGCCAGACGGGCCTTGATGAAGGCCAGGTCGCGCTGCTGGAAGCCCGATTCGCGCTCGGCGTCCGCTTTCTGGCGCTCCAGCGACAAGCGGTAGAGGGTGCGCGCGCTTTTCAGCAAGTCGCTGTTGGTGGCCACGCTCCAGGCGAACTCTTCTTCGCTCAAGGCCATGTCGCTGGCGATCGCCGCGTCCAGTTCGGCCAGCAGGGTCGGCGACACGTTCGGCTGTTTCGCGTACCAGGCGCGGAACTCGGCATCCTGCACGTCCTTGATGGCGGCGATATCCTTGCGCGCAAAACCGTCGAGCAAGCCCTGGGTTTTCTTGAGCACGTTGTTGATGCTTTTCACCACGCTCGCATAGCGCACGGCAGCGGCCGCGTCGCCATTCGTCGCATCGGCCATCACGGCCAGGTCGGCCTGCAGTTCCGATACTTTCAGCGGGAAAGCCGTATCGCGCGCAAAACGGATTTCCGCCGGCAGCTTGTAGCGGCTGGTGCGGCCTGGATAACCCGCCAGCAAGATGCCGTCACCGGCTTTCAAGCCTTCGGCCGAGACCACCAGGAAATCCTTCGATTTGTACGGCACGTTATCGGGCGACGGGTCGGCCGGGCGGCCATCCTTGCCCACGTAGGCGCGCAGGAACGAGTAGTCGCCCGTATGGCGCGGCCATTCGTAGTTGTCGATGTCGCCGCCGAAGTTGCCGATCTTGTCCGATGGCGCGTACACCAGGCGCACGTCGCGTATCATCATCTGGCGGATGCGGTAGTACTCGAGGCCGCGGTGGAAGGCGGGCACGGAGCAGCGGTACATCTTGTCCGTTTCGCATTCGGCGATCAAGTCCTTGACGCGCTTTTCCACGGCTTCGTGGCGCGCGCGGCCGCTCATGTCGGCCGTCAAGCCTTTCAGCACGCGGTCGCTGACGTTCTCCACCTTGTCCGTCACATACACGAGGCTGTTCGGACCGCCCGGCAGCTCTGCGGCGCGCGTCTTGGCCAGGAAGCCGTTGGTGATGTAATTGTGTTCCGGTGTGGAATTGCGCTGCACGGCGCCATACGCGCAGTGGTGGTTCGTCACCACCAGGCCGGCGTCGGAAACGAAAGCGGCCGAGCAGCCACCGAGCGACACGATGGCGCTCATCGGGTGCTTGCTCAGGTCAGCCAGTTTTTCTGCAGGAATTTCGATACCGACCCGTTTCAGTTCGGCTTTCAGCTGTGGCAGTTGGTGTGGTTGCCATTGCCCTTCGTCGGCGTGTGCGCCGGCGAACGCGCCCAACAAGGCGACTGGTAAAACGATTGTTTTGAACAAGATATGCCCCTCCATAAAAGCAGGCGAAAGTATAGCCTGTCCAGGCGAGCTGAGTCGGCAAAAATTAACCGATTACAATTTCCGTATCAGGCGGCCGGCCGTCCCACTCCCTGCAGGGGTATCTGCAAGGCCAGGCGGCAGCCGGCGCCCGAGGCCGGCAAGCCCACCTCGAAGTGGCCGCCCAGCGCCGTCACCCGTTCGGCGATGCCGATCAGGCCAAAGCACTGTTTCTTGCGCTGCTGCTGCGGCGTGATGCCGATGCCGTTGTCGCTGATGGCTACGTACACGGCGCAGGCATCCGAACTGAGTTCGATCTCGACCTGGCTGGCCTCGGCATGGCGCATGACGTTGCTCAGCGCTTCCTGCACGATGCGGAACAGCACGATCTCGGCCTGGCTGCCGATGGCGGCAAACAGCGCCTCGTCGCGGATCAGCAGGCGGCAAGCAACACCGCTGCGCTTGCGGAAGTCGCCCACCTGCCATTCGATGGCGGCCTGCAAGCCCAGGTCCAGCGCCATCGGACGCAGCTCGTTGATGATGCCGCGCACGCTCTTGATGGTGGTATCGACGTTGCTGAGCACGGCGCCGACCCGGCGGTGCAGGCGCGGATGGGAACCTTCGGTGCGCGCGCTGAGCATGGAAATATCGATGCGCAGCGCCAGCAGGTTTTGCCCCAGTTCATCGTGGATATCGCGCGAAATGCGCTTGCGCTCGTCTTCCTTGGCCGTTTCCAGGTGCAGCGCCAGCTGGCGCAGCTGCGCGTGCGACTGGCGCAGGGCGCCATCCATCAACTTGCGTTCGGTAATGTCCGTGTGCGCCACCACCACGCGCAGCGGCCCTTCGCCGAGGAAACGGCTGACCCTGGCCTGCGACCAGCGGGGGCCTGAGCGCGTGATAAATTCATATTCGAGCGCAAACGTGTCGGCACGGCCGGCAATGACGGAGCGGATGCCGGCGGCCAGCTCGCGTCCGGCGCTGCGCTGCCAGCGCGGGTCCGTCTCGCAAAACTCCAGGTAATGCAGCGGTTTTTGCATCTGCCCGACAAAATCCAGGCACGCCTGGTTGGCATGCGCGACGCTGCCCGCCTGGTCCAGCACCAGCACCCGGTCCGTCAGCGAATCGATGGTGGCATGAAAGAAACGCTCGGCATCGCGCAAGGCTTCCTGGGCCCGCTCACGCTGCTGCACTTCCAGCTGCAGATGCTGGTTGGCGTGCAGCAATTCGGCCGTGCGGTCGATGACCCGCTGGTCCAGCTCGCGGTGCAGTTCGCGCAAGTCCGCCTCGGCCAGCTTGCGCTCGGTGATATCGGAAAACACGCCGACAAAATGACTGATGGTGCCGTCCGCCATGCGCATGGGCGTGATCGACAGCGATTCCACGAAGCGCTCGCCATTCTTGCGCCGGTTCACCAGTTCGCCATACCAGCTGCCATCCCGGTGCAGGCTGCGCCACATGGCTTCATAGAAATGCGGCAAATGCGTGCCGCCGCCGAGGAAGGATGGATCGCGCCCGATGGCTTCCTCGGCCTGGTAGCCGGTGATGGTGGTGAAGGCGGGGTTGACGGAAATGATGCGGTTGTCGCTGTCTGTCACCAGCACGCCCTCGCGGATACTGTCGAGGATGACGAAGGCGCGCCGCAAGGCCGATTCACGCGCGTGCTCGTCGCCCAGGTCCGTCACCAGCATGCGCGCCGTGTCGCTGGCCGCGTCGAAATTGGCTTCGATGCGCACCATGCCGCCCGCCGATCCGCCGAACAGCTGCGCTTCGAGCACTTGCCGCGCGCCGCTCGTAAAGACGGCGTCGAGGAAGCGGCGGAAGCTGCCTTGCGCCTGAGGCGCGACGAATTGCTCGAAACGCCGCCCCAGCAGCTGGTTCTTGTCGCGCTGCAGCAAGCCGCAAGCCGCCACGTTGACACGCGTGACGACGCCCTCGCGCGCCAGCGAGAAGTAACTGACGGGCGCCTGTTCATACAGCTGCGCATAACGGTCGCGGCTGCTTTCATATTCATTCTTCAGCTGTTCCAGCTCTGCCAGGGCCGCGTTCTGCATTTCCAGTTCGATCTGGCTGACCTGCAACTCATGCAGCTGGCGTATCACGTCTTCATTCGACTGCGGCGCGGGCTGGCGCTGCTGCGCCGCCAGTTGCTCGGCCTGCTCTCGCAATCTGGCCGGCACGTTGCCCTCGTCGAATGGTTCGCTCATGACACGTTCTCGCCGCTATTGCCTGCCGCCGTGGCGCCGGACTGGATCTGGCGCAACTGGGCTTCCAGCAGTTTCGATTCCGTGATGTTGATGAAGGTCACCACCACGCCATCGATCACGTTTTCGATCGTGCGGTAGGGCATGATGCGCACGTTGTACCAGCGCCCCGTCTTGGTTTCCACTTGCCGCTCGCAAAACACGAGGCTACGGATCACTTCCAGCGCATCGTCTTCCAGGCCCGGATAGTCGAGGTCGTTGACGATGTCGCTGAGCGGGCGGCGCAAGTCCGTCTGGATCAGCTTATAGATTTGCGTGGCCGGCGCCGTGAAGCGGCGGATGCGCAGGTCGCTGTCGAGGAAAATGGTGGCGATATCGGTGCTGTTGAGCAAGTTTTTCATGTCGCTGTTGACCAGCGACAGATCGTCGACCTTCGATTGCAGCTCGGCATTGACCGTGTACAGCTCCTCGTTGAGCGACTGCATCTCTTCCTTCGAGGTAGTCAGCTCCTCGTTCGTCGATTGCAGCTCTTCATTGGTCGACTGCAATTCCTCGTTGGCCGACTTGAGTTCCTCGCGCGAAGTCTGCATCTCGTCGCGCACGGCCTGGATTTCATTGCGCGCCTGCGCCAGTTGCTGCTCCAGTTCCAGCACCTTCGGATTCGGCGAGCGGCCGCGGCGCACCTCGGTCACCAGCGGCGCACTGGAGAACGTCACGAAGACCATGCCGCGCAAGGACTCGGGCTGGCTCAGCGCTTCGGCGCTCAGGTCCACGCCCAGGGATTGGCCCAGGTGGTCCTTGACCACCAGCCCCTTCAGGCGCACCACGCTCTCGCTTTGCAGCGCTTGCTTGATCAGGCTGGCCAGCTCGTAGCGCAAGCCTTCGCGCGCCATGGCGTGGATATTCCAGTTGGCCTTGCCGGCCGCCGGTTCCAGGAAGGCGCCCGTGCGGCCGTTGATGTACAGGATGTCGCCATCCTGGTTCAGCAGCGCGGCGGCAGGCGAATATTTCTGGAGCAATAATTGCTCGACATGGGATTGAATCTTTCCAGTCATGCTCACTTCTCTCGTGTCGCTAGGTGTAGGGGGGGATGCCAACGATACCTTGGTGGGGAAATACGTGGGCAGGCGCTGGCGCGCCAGGTTGTCGAGGCGGCGATACAGCCGGGTCGACGTGGTCAGGGGCGAAAACAGGTCGGAAAAATGGCCGGGCGTGTCGGCGCTGCCCAGCAGCAAAATGCCGTCGCGGTTCAGCGCGTAATGAAACAAGGGTATCAAACGCTGCTGCAGCTTGGCATTGAGGTAAATCAACAGATTGCGGCAGCACAGTATGTCGAGCTTGGTGAACGGCGGGTCCGAAATGATGTTTTGCTGGGCAAAGATGATCGTGTTGCGTATCTCTTTCTTTACGTGGTAGCCATTCTTGTCATTGACAAAGAAACGCGCCAGCCGTTCGGCGGACACGTCGCTGATGATGCTGTGCGGAAAATGACCCTGCCGTGCGCGGTCAATGGCGTCAGCCGACAGGTCGGTGGCAAAGATCTGCAGGCTGTATTTCGACGGCGGATTGATGCTGGCCACCACTTCATGAAAGACCATGGCCAGCGAATACGCTTCCTCGCCCGTGGAGCAGGCGGGCACCCAGGCCTTGAAGGCCCGCCCGTCCGGATGGGCCGCCAGCATTTGCGGAAACACCACCATCTTCAGGTATTCCCACACCTTGGGGTCGCGGAAGAAGTTCGTCACGCCGATCAGCAATTCCTTGAACAGCAAGTCGATTTCGGCGGGATTGGCCCGCAAATACGGCACGTACTCCTCCATCGACGTCATTTGATACAAGCTCATGCGCCGTTCGATGCGCCGCAGCACCGTATTGATCTTGTAATCGGTAAAGCTGTTGCCCGTATGTTCGGACAGCAAGGCAACAATTTCCTGCAGGGAATTACGCCCGTTCGGCTCATGCCCGGGCAGGCTGAGAAAACTGCTGCGGAACAGATAGGTGATGATCTTGCCCGGCATCTTGTCGGGGAAATCGACCAGGTCGACCACTTCAGCGGCAATCGCGCTTTGCGGCATCATGTCGAACTTGGCCGTATCGGGATGCTGGGCCAGGGTCAGGCCGCCCGCCTGCTTGATCGCCTGCAGGCCGCGCGTGCCGTCGCTGCCCATGCCGGAAAACACCACGCCGACGGCCAGTTCGCCCAGTTCGCTGGCGAGACTCTCGAAAAAGGTATTGATGGGCAGGCGGTGGCCGCGCAGCTGCACCGGCTCGCTGAGCACGAAACGCCCCTTCGACAGGCCCAGGTCGGCATTCGAGGGGATCACATAGATGTGATTGGGCCGCAATTCCGCCTGGTGCGTGATTTCCGTGACGGGAATGCTGGTGGCGCGCTGCAGCAGTTCCGGCAGCATGGCCTTTTGCGTGGGATCGAGATGCTGGATCACCACATAGGCAATCCCGCTTTCCTGCGGCACGTTGGCCAGGAAAGCGACGATGGGATCAAGCCCGCCGGCGGAAGCGCCGATGGCCACCACCGGGAAAACGATGGCGGCCACTTCGGGAACGGAAGTATTGCTGTGTTTACTGCGTGTCATCGTCTGCAAGATAGCAGCCACGGCCAAAGCGTCAGGCTGAAAATTGATAATCTTGCATTCTAGCACTCAAGATGCGCAGGAAAACGCGAATTTGGCGCAGGGGTTTTGCCTGCGCCAGGCAGCTGCCCTGCTACTCCCCTTACTGCGCCTGCGGCGCATGCCAGCCGCCGCCCAGCGACTGGATCAGGGCCACGGCCGTCGTCTGGCGGTCCGCCTGCGCCTGCACCAGCGAACGGCGCGCCGACAGGGCCGTCACCTGCGCCGTCACCACGTCCGTGTAGCCGACCTGGCCCGCGTTGTAGCGGTTCAGCATCTGCTGCTCGACCTGGTCGGCGGCCGACGACGCCTGCTGGCGCAAGGCCAGCTGCTCGGCCAGCGCACGCGTGGCCGACAACTGGTCTTCCACGGCGCCAAAGGCAGTCAATACCGTCTGGCGGTAGCGCGCCACGGCCGCCTCATGCCCCGCCTTGGCAGCATCAACGCTGGCCGTCGTGGCGCCCGCGTTGAACAGCGTTTGCGCGGCCGACACGCCCAAGGACCACAGGCTCGACGATGCGTTGAACAGGTCGCCCACTTTGCTGGCGCCGGAGCCGTACGATCCCGTCAGGTTCAGGCTCGGATAGTAGGCCGAGCGGGCGATGCCGATCTGCTCGTTAGCCACGGCCACCCGGCGCTCGGCGGCGGCGATGTCGGGACGGCGCTGCAGCAGGGTCGACGGCACGCCCAGCGGCACCTCGGGCACGGTCAGGGTCCACGGCGCCACGGCCAGGCTGAAGTCGGATGGCGCCTTCCCCAGCAGGATGGCGATCGCATGTTCGAGCTGGGCGCGCGCACGCGTCTGGCTCGACAAATCGATCTGCGCATTGGCCAGCTGCGTCTGCGCCTGCAGCAGGTCGGACTTGGCGGCGATGCCCGAGTTGAAGCGGTTGCTGGTGATCTCGAGCACGCGCTTGTAGCCGTCGATCGTGGCATTGAGCAGCGCGATCTGCGCATCGCTCTGGCGCAGCGAAAAATAATTGGTGGCCAGTTCGCCCTGCGCCGACAGGCGCGCCGCGGCCAGGTCGGCTGCGCTGGCCGCCGCACTGGCGTCAGCGCCCGTCACGCCCGCGCGCAAGCGGCCCCAGATATCCGGTTCCCACGACGCGCCGATGGCGGCCTTGAAATTGTTGTTCGTCTGCTGCTCGCCCCCGCCACCGGAGCGGGCGCCGCTGCCCGTCAGGTTTACCGTGGGGAACAGCGAGGCGCGCTGTTCGCGCACCAGCGCGCGCGCCTGCTCGTAGGAGGCGATGGCGGCCGCCACGTTCTGGTTCGATATGTCGATGCCCTCGGCCAGCTGGTTCAGCTGCGCGTCGCCGAACAGGGTCCACCAGGGACCCCGTTCCAGGGTGTCGGCCGGTACGGCAGGCTGCCAGCCGGCCGCCTCCTTGAACGTTTGCGGCGCGGCGGCCGCCGGCGTTTCATACGCGGGGCTGACGGCGCAGCCGGCCAGCAGAACAGCAGCCGCCAGCGCCAGCAAGTGGCGTGCGGGGACGGCGGATGGAATAGGTTTTACTTGCTTCATGATTGTGTGCTCGGGTTATCTGGCCCAGGAATGCGGCTCAATTGCTGCTCGTCGGCGCTGCGCGTGCGCAGTTTGTCGAGCAGGATGTAGACCACCGGGGTGGTCAGCAATGTGAGTAACTGGCTGGCAATCAGGCCGCCGATGATGGCGACCCCCAAGGGCTGGCGTAGCTCCGACCCCTCGCCGAAACCGATCGCCAGCGGCAAGGCGCCAAGCGCCGCCGCGAGGGTGGTCATCAGAATGGGGCGGAAACGCAGCAAACATGCCTCGCGCACCGCCTCCACCGCACTCAAGCCGCGCGAACGCTCGGCCTCCAGCGCGAAGTCGATGATCAATATAGCATTTTTCTTGACGATACCGATCAACAGGAATACGCCGATCAGGGCGATGATGGAAAACTCCATGCGGAACAGCAGCAATGCCAGCACGGCACCCACCCCTGCCGACGGCAAGGTCGACAGCACGGTGACCGGGTGGATCAGGCTTTCGTACAGGATGCCCAGCACGATGTAGATCACCACGATGGCCGCCAGGATCAACAGCGGCTGCTCCTTGTTGCTGTCCTGCGCGCTCTTGGCCGAACCCTGGAAGCTGCCGCGCACATTCACGGGCATACCGATTTCCGACTCCGCCTGGGCCACGGCGGCCTGCCCGTCGCTGAGCGGATAGCCGTCGGCCAGGTTGAACGACACGGTGGTGGCCAGTTCGCCGCCCTGGTGGTTGATCGACGTGGCCGTCGAGCTTTCGGCAAAGCTGCTGAACGAGGACAGCGGCACCATGTGCGCCAGGGTCGTGGACAGGGCCGAGCCGCTGGACGGGTCGCGCGCCGCCGTCGTGTTGGACGTGGTCGTGGCAACGCTGGTGGTCGTCGTCGCCGTCGTGCCGGTGGCGGCAACGGCGGCCGCATTCGACGCCGGCACGTACACGGAGCGCAGCGCTTCGGGGCTTTGCGCATAGCGCGGCGCCACTTCCATGATCACGTGGTACTGGTTCAGCTCATCGTAGATGGTCGCCACCTGGCGCTGGCCGAAGCTGTTGTACAGCGCATTGTCGATGTCGCGCACCTGCACGCCCAGCTGCGTGGCGCGGTCCTTGTCGATGGAGACAAAGGTTTCCACGCCGTTTTCCGCCTGGTCCGTGTCGACGTCGATCAGGGCCGGCTGCAGCTTCATCTGGTCGGCCAGTTTCGCCGCCCATTTCTTCAGGTCCGCCTGGTTGTCGCTGATCAGCGTGTACTGGTAGGTTGAATTGCTCGAGCGTCCGCCCATGCGCAAATCCTGCACGGGATTGAGGAACAGCGAAATGCCCGTCACCTTGGCCAGCTGCGGACGCAAACGGGCGATGACGGCCTGCCCCTTGTCCGTGCGCTGCGACGCGGGTTTCAGGTCGATGAACATGAAGCCGCCCCCTGCCCTGCCGCCGCCAGTGAATCCCACGACGGTGGCGACGGCCGGGTCGTCCTTGATGATGTCGACCAGCTGGCGCAATTTACCTTGCATGGCCTGGAACGAGATGCTCTGGTCGGCGCGCATGCCGCCATTGATCTGGCCCGTATCCTGCTGCGGGAAAAAGCCCTTGGGCGCGGCCGCGAACAGGTACACGTTCAAGCCGACGACGAACACGAGGATGGTCATCACGAGCGCGGCGCTCGACAAGGCCCAGTCCAGGCAGTGTTCATACACTTTCAGCATGCGCTCGAACCCCCGTTCGAACCAGCGCGCGACAAGGCCGGGCGGCTTGTGCTGCTCGCCGCTTTTCAGCAGCCAGGCGCACATCATCGGCGTGGTGGTCAGCGAGATGACCAGCGAAATCATCACGGCGGCAGACAGGGTCACGGCGAATTCGCGGAACAGCCGCCCCACCTGCCCGCCCATGAACAGCAGCGGGATGAAGACGGCCACCAGGGACAGGCTGATCGACAGCACGGTAAAGCCCACTTCGCGCGCGCCCAGCAGGGCCGCCTTGAAGCGGTCCATGCCCGCCTCGATGTGGCGCTGCGTGTTTTCCAGCACCACGATGGCGTCGTCGACGACAAAGCCCGTGGCCACCGTCAGCGCCATCAGGGACAGGTTGTTCAAACTGAAGCCCAGCATGTACATCACGCCGAAGGTGCCCAAGAGCGAGACGATGGTGGCGACAGCCGGGATGATGGTGGCGCGCACGCTGCGCAGGAAGGCGCTGACCACCAGCACGACGAGCACGATGGACAGGATCAGGGTGAACTCGATCTCGTGCAGCGACGAGCGGATGGAATTGGTGCTGTCGGACGCCACCTGCAGCTTGATGTCGCCGGGCAGCTGCGCCTGCAATTGCGGCAGCAGCGCGCGCACGCCGTCGACCGTGGCGATGACGTTGGCGCCCGGCTGGCGCGTGATCAGCACGATGACGGCCGGGTCGCCGTTGAACAGTCCCAGGGTATTGTTGTTCTCCACGCCGTCGACCACTTCGGCCACGTCGTCGAGGCGGATGGCGGCGCCGTCGCGCCAGGCCACGACCAGGCTGCGGTAATCGGCGGCGCTGCGCCCGCCCGAAGCCGTCGCCGCGCCCGAATAGATCTGCAAGCTGCGCTCGTCGCCGGAGATGGCGCCCTTGGGGCGGTTGGCGTTGCTGGCCTGGATGGCCGCGCGCACGTCTTCCATCGACACGCTGTAGTGATTGAGTTGGTAGGGCAGCAGTTCCACGCGCACGGCCGGCAGCGAACCGCCACCCAGCTCCACGTCGCCCACGCCTTTCACCTGCGCCACCTTTTGCTGCACCAGGTTCGACACGGCGTCGTAGATCTGGCCCGGCGTGCGCGTTTTCGACGTCAGCGCCAGGATGATCACGGGCGCGTCGGATGGATTGGCCTTGCGGTAGGTGGGATTGCTGCGCAAGGTAGCCGGCAAGTCCACGCGCGCGGCGGCAATCGCCGCCTGCACTTCGCGCGCGGCCGAATCGATCTTGCGGTTCAGGTCGAACTGCAGGTTGATACGCGCCGAGCCCGTGCCCGACGACGACGTCATCTCGTTCACGCCCGAGATCACGCCGAGGCGCCGTTCCAGCGGCGTGGCCACCGACGTGGCCATGGTCGCTGGGCTGGCGCCGGGCAGGCTGGCGCTGACGGAAATGGTCGGATAATCGACCTGCGGCAGCGGCGAGACGGGCAGCACGAAGAAGGCGCCGACACCGGCCAGCGCGATGCCGATGGTCAGCAGCACGGTGGCGATGGGACGCTTGACGAACGGTTCGGACAGGTTCACGCGGCGCTCCCCGCGTTATCGGCCGGCTTGTCCAGGTTGACGCCCCGCGTTCTGGAGGCGAAGCGCTGGCCCAGGCGGTCGAAGCCCAGGTAGATGACGGGCGTGGTAAACAAGGTCAGCACCTGGCTGACGATCAGGCCGCCGAAGATGGCCAGACCCAGCGGACGGCGCAACTCGGCGCCCTCGCCCCAGCCCAGCATCAGCGGCACGGCCGCGAACAGCGCCGCCAGGGTCGTCATCAGGATGGGACGGAAGCGCAGCAGGGCCGCCTGGTGGATGGCTTCCTGCGGACTCTTGCCTTCATCGCGTTCGGCCTCGATGGCGAAGTCGATCATCATGATGGCGTTCTTCTTGACGATGCCGATCAGGAGGATGATGCCGATGATGCCGATCACGCCCAGGTCCTGCCCCGAGATCATCAGCGCCAGCAAGGCGCCCACGCCGGCCGACGGCAGGGTCGACAGAATCGTCAGCGGGTGGATGTAGCTTTCGTACAGCACGCCGAGCACGATGTACACGCAAACGACGGCGGCGAGAATGAGCCACAGCTGGTTCGACAGCGAGTTTTCATACGCGCCGGCCGCGCCGAGGAAGGTCAAGGTCACAGATGGCGGCAAGGCGATGTCTTTCGCCGCCTGGCGGATGGCGTCGACGGCGCTGCCCAGCGCCACGCCCTGCGTCGTGTCGAAACCGAGGGTCGTGGCCGGGTATTGCGCCACGTGCGTGATTTGCAGAGGCGCCTGTTTTTCGCTGACGCTGGCAAAGGCGGACAGCGGCGTCGACTTGCCGGAACCCGTGCGCACCTGCAGGTCCGACAGGTCGGACGGCGTGGTGACGATGCCCGGCTGTGCTTCGAGGATCACGCGGTACTGGTTGGTTTCCGTGAAAATCGTCGAAATGATGCGCTGGCCGAAAGCGTTGTACAGCGCGTCGTCGACGGTGGCCGTGGTGACGGACATGCGCGCGGCGCTGTCGCGGTCAATCGCCACGGTGACGGCGGCGCCCGTGGCGCCCGCATCCGTGACGACGTTGCGCAGCTGCGATTTTTCACGCATGCGCGCGGCCAGCTTGCCGGCCCACTCGGTGACGGTGGCCGTGTCGGCCCCTTCGAGCGAGACGCGGTACTGCGTCGGGCCCGATTCCGCATCGATGGTCAGATCCTGCGTCGGCTGCAGATACAGGGTCACGCCAGCCACCTTGGCCACGCGGTTGCGCAGGCGCTCCATGACCTCGTCCTGGCTGCCGCTGCGCGGACGCTTGAGGTTGATCAGCATGCTGCCCGTATGCAGCATGGTGTTGTTGGCCGCATCGACGCCGACGAGGGAGCTCAGGGTATCGACAGCGGGGTCTTCCAGCAGCGCGCTGGCGGCCGCCTGCTGCAAGGTGGCCATGCGCTCGTACGAGACGGCTTGCGAGGTTTCGATGCGCGCCTGCAGCTGGCCCGTGTCCTGCGTGGGGAACAGGCCTTTCGGGATGGTGATGTAGAGGATGACGGTCAGCACCAGGGTGGCCAGCGCCACGAGCAAGGTCAGTCCCTGGCGTTTCAGCACCCACACGAGCGCATGGTCGTACTGCACGATCACACGGTCGAGGAAGGCCTGGATGCGCTGGCCCGTGGCGCTGATTTTTTCATCGGCGTGGCTTTTCAGCCAGCGCGCCGACATCATCGGCACCAGGGTCAGCGAGACCACGGCGGAAATCAGGATCGTGATGGCCAGGGTCATGGCAAATTCGCGGAACAAGCGGCCCACCACGTCGCCCATGAACAGCAGGGGAATCAGCACGGCGATCAGGGACACCGTCAGCGAGATGATGGTAAAGCCGATCTGCGACGCGCCCTTCAGGGCGGCCGCCATCGGCGTTTCGCCCTCCTCGATGTAGCGGGCGATGTTTTCGATCATGACGATGGCGTCATCGACGACAAAGCCCGTGGCGATGGTCAGCGCCATCAAGGAGAGGTTGTTCAGGCTGTAGCCGAGCAGATACATGACGCCGCAGGCGCCGATCAGCGAGATCGGCACGGACAGGCTGGCGATCACCGTGGCGCGCATGCTGTGCAAAAAGGCGAAGATCACCAGCACCACCAGCAGCACGGACAACAGCAGTTCCATTTCCACGTGTTCGACCGAGGCGCGGATGCCCGTCGTGCGGTCGCTCAGCACGTCGAGCTTCATGGCCGCCGGCAGACTGGCCTGCAGGTCGGGCAGCAAGGCCTTGATGGCGTCGACCGTCTTGATGACGTTGGCGCCGGGCTGGCGCTGCACGTTCAGGATGATGGCCGGCTGCTTGCCCGACCAGGCGCCCAGGCGCGTGTTTTCCGCGCTGTCGACAACATTGGCCACGTCGGACAGGCGCACGGGCGCGCCGTTTTTATAGGTGATGATCAGGCGCTTGTAGTCTTCCGCCGTGACCAGCTGGTCGTTGGCGTTGATGGTGAATGAGCGCGTGGGCCCGTCGAAACTGCCCTTGGCGCTATTGACGTTGGCCGCCGCGATGGCCGTGCGCAGGCTGTCGAGACCCAGGCCGTACGAGGCCAGCAACTTGGTGTCGCCCTGGATGCGCACGGCCGGACGCTGGCCGCCCGACAGCGAGACGAGGCCCACGCCGTTGACCTGGCTGATCTTGAGCGCCAGGCGCGTGTTGACGATGTTCTGCACCTGCGTCAGCGGCATCGTATCCGACGTGATGGCCAGGGTCAGCACGGGCGCGTCGGCCGGGTTGATCTTCGCGTACACGGGCGGCGCCGGCAAGTCGGTCGGCAGCAGCGAGCCGCCCGCGTTGATGGCCGCCTGCACTTCCTGCTCCGCCACGTCCAGGGTCTGGCCCAGGGTGAATTGCAGGGTGATGATGGACACGCCGGCCGCGCTGGTGGAGCTCATGCGCTGCAAGCCCGACATCTGCCCGAACTGTCGCTCCAGCGGCGCCGTCACGGTCTGCCCCATGACTTCGGGACTGGCCCCCGGATACAGGGTCTGCACCTGGATGGTGGGGAAGTCCACCTGCGGCAAGGCGGCCAGCGGCAGGAACTTGAAGCCGACCAGCCCCGCCAGCACGATGGCCAGCATCAGCAGCGCCGTGGCGACGGGGCGCTTGATGAATGGCGTCGATGGACTCATTGCGCTGCGCCCTTAGCGGGAGCGGTCGCCGGCGCCGGCGCCGATGCTGCAGCCGATGCGGCTGGTGCGCTGGCCGCGCCGTCAGCGTGCTGGCGGCGGTGGCGGCGTTCGCCATTCGCTCCGGCGCCACCGGCGCCGCCCATGGCCGGCTTGTCGCCCGCCAGGGTGACTTTCGCGCCTTCCTTCAGGCGGTCGGCGCCTTCCGTGATGACTTGCTCTCCCGCTTCCAGGCCGGCGCGGATTTCCACCATGTCGGTGGTGGCCTGGCCCCGCGTGACCATGCGCACGGTGACGGTTTTATCCGCTTTCAGCACGTAGACGAAGTCGCCGTTGTTACTGTGGCGCAGGGCCGTCACGGGCACCAGCACGGCGCCCGTGATATTGCCCAGCTCCAGGCGCACGTTGACGAACTGGCTGGGGAACAGCGCCATCTTGTCATTCGTGTAGCGGGCCTTGGCGCGCACGGTGCCCGTCTGCACATCGACCTGGTTGTCGAGCGCCGTCAAGCTGCCCTTGTCCAGGGTATGCGTGCGCGTGCGGTCCAGCGCCAGCGCCGCCAGGGCCGCGCCGCCATTCAGGCGCTCCTGGATAGTCTGCACTTTATCCTGCGGCACGGAGAACTCGACGTCGATGGGCGAGAGCTGCGTCACCACCACCACGCCGCCCGTGTCGCTGGTGCTGACCAAATTGCCGATATCGACCACCTTCAGGCCCGCGCGGCCGCTGATCGGCGACACCACCTTGGTGTAGCCGAGGTTCAGCCTGGCCGTGCCTTCGGACGCGCGGTCCGTCATGACCGTGCCTTCCAGCTGTTTCACCAGGGCGGCCTGCGTATCGACGTCCTGGCGCGCGATGGAATCCTGGCCCAGCAAAGTCTGATAGCGTTTCAGGGTCAGGCGTGCATTTTCCAGCTGCGCCTCATCGCGCTGGCGCTGGCCCGTGGCCTGCATCAGCGCCATCTCGAACTGGGCCGGGTCGATCTGCGCCACCACCTGGCCCGCCTTGACCATGCCGCCTTCCTTGAATTTCAATTCCGTCAAAATGCCCGACACTTGCGGGCGCACCGTCACGGTGGACGCGGCCGTCACCGTGCCCAGCGCATCGAGCACCACGGGCAGGTCGGATTTGACGGCCGTGGCCACGCCCACGGTGGTCGAAGGGCCGCCGCGGCGCCCGCCCGGGCCACCTGGCCCGCCAGGACCGCCAGCGCCCATGCCCGGGCCGCCCTGGGCGCTGGTGCCCGAATGGGTCAGGTACCAGGCACCGCCCCCCAGCGCCGCCATCACGGCCAGCGCGATGACCGTGCCGACGATTTTCGAACGGCGGCTGCGCCGTGGGGTGTTGGGTGTTGTCTGCGAATCCATCGCTTATCCTTGTCTAGGCCGCTGGCACGGCGAGTCTGTGGCGCCGGCCGAGGTGGAACACACTCAGGCCGGACGACCGTTTTTCGGGGTTGTCTCAGTACAAAGCCGGGGGAGTCAAGAGCTGAAAATCAGCTGAAAAAACATCGCTCCCTAGCGTGAAACGACTCTAGCATAGTCATGTAACTGTTTCATTTCTACCTGAAACAATTACACACAGCCAGCCAGGCATGGGAGGATCAGACGGGCTGGCAGGCGGGCCGCCACTGTGGGGGAATGGTGGAAAAATCAGGCTTGCGGGGCGCCGCGCCCCCGCGAGCACGTGGCGCGGGCGACTCGCATGCAGATACAAACTCGCTACAAATCTCCGGTCAGCCGGCTTGACCTGGCGCCGCGCGGGTGCCCAGGCGACGGGAGACAGCGGCGATTCTTTACGTGGATTTACAAGGTCATGCCGAGGATGACGTCCTGGTAATCGGTGCGGCCCACGCGGAAGGTGCGCCTTCCCAGTTGCGCAAAGCCGCAGCGTGCATAGAACGCCAGCGCATCGTGGTTTTCCGCGTACACGCCCAGCAGCACGCGCCCCGCCCCGCTGGCGCGCGCCTGCTCCACGGCCGCCTGCATCAAACGCTGGCCCACGCGCTGGCCCTGGAAGCGGTGCAGCAGGTAGATGCGCTTGATTTCCAGGTCGTTCGGGCGCGGGTCGGCCACCGGCAAGCCGGCGGGACTGAGCACCAGGTAGCCGACGGGCGCGCCGCCCGGCGTGGCCTCGGCCAGCCACAGCCGCATGGCCGGCAGCGCCAGCCAGTCGCGGTACAGCTGCACGTCGTGCTGGCGCTGGCAATGGGCGATGACGTCGGCGCCATCGAGGATGCCGGCGAACGCTTCAAGAAAAGTGGCCTGCCCCACCAGCGCCAGCGCATGTTCGTCGCCCTTGGCGCAAGGGCGGATGGTGATCGCGTTGTCGGTGTCTGCATTCATATCGCTTGGCATAGTCTGCTCCTCAAGGAAAACAAGCCGGGCGAAGCCGGCTTGAGGTCATATCACTACTGCGATTACTTGCCGCCTAACGGCACCTCGCACAGGCAGTGCGTGAGGGCCATGAACGGTTTATGTTCGCGCGTGATGCCGGACAGCCAGGAGAGGTCCTGCGCCATGCCCAGCGCCGCGTCGGCCGGCAAGCCGGTCGTGGCCAGGCCCAGCTTCACGTGCTCGCCCAGCCCCAGCGAAGCCATGGCCTTGGAGCCGAACATGCCGATCAAACGGTCCACGTTCGACGTTTCCTGCTCCAGGTAGGTCACGCGGTAGTCGGTGCCCAGCTTGGCGCGCTTGGCCGCCGAGGCCAGCGCATCGCCATAGCTGCCGATGCGGTCGACCAGGTTGCGCTCTTTCGCCTGCAAGCCCGTCCAGACGCGTCCCTGCGCCACCTCATTGATTTTCTCGGGTGTCGTCTTGCGCGCCTTGGCGGCCAGGTTCAGGAAGTCGCCATACACGTGGTTGATCGAGCCCTGGATCACTTGCGCAAAGCGGGGATCGAGCGGACGCAATGGGTTGCCCGCGTCGGCCAGCCAGGTGGTCGGCGAGCCGGCCGTGTGGATGCCCAGCTTTTCCACCACCTTGTCGGCCGTCGGCAGAATCGCGAACACGCCGATGGAGCCGGTGATGGTGGCCGCGTCGGCGATCACTTCATCGGCCGAGGTGCTGATCCAGTAGCCGCCCGAAGCAGCCACGTTGCCCATCGAGACGACCACCGGCTTGCCGGCGGCGCGCGTCAGTTCCAGTTCGCGGCGGATCAGTTCCGAGCCGAAGGCGCTGCCGCCCGGCGAATCGACGCGCAGCACGATGGCCTTGATCGATTTGTCTTCGCGTGCCTGGCGAATCAGGCGCGAGGTGGACAGGCCGCCGATGGCGCCCGGTGGCGCGATGCCGTCGCCGATTTCGCCGGAGGCGATGACCACGCCGACGGCGTCGCCGACATGCACGGGGCGCAGGCGCGCCAGGTAATCGGTGTAGTTCACCTGGCGGAAGTTCGTGCCTTCCGTGTTCTTCGCGCCGCGCGCCATCATGAACTGGCGCAGTTCATCGCGCGTTTTCAGACCGTCGACCAGCTTGCCATCGAGCGACAGCTTGGCAATGTCGCCACCGGCAGCCGTCATCATGGCGGGCAGGTTATCGATCGTTTGCATGATGGCGCCGGCCGGCAGCTTGCGCGCCTTTTCCACGTCCGTCGTGTAGGTGGTCCACAGGCCGTTGTTCAGGTAACGGTCCGCTTCGGCCGCCGCTTCGGACGGGCCGTTGGCGATGAAAGGCTCGGCCGCGCTCTTGTACGTGCCCACTTTCAGCAGGTTGACCGTCACGCCCACCTTGTCGAGCGCGTCGCGGTAGTAATTGCGGTAGCGGCCAAAGCCTTCCAGCATGACGCCGCCCATCGGGTGCAGGAATACCTCGTCGGCCTTGGCCGCCACCAGGTACTGGCGCTGGTTGTAGCTCGAACCCCAGGCCGTGACTTTCTTGCCCGTGGCGCGGAAGCGTTCCACGCCTGCCGCCACTTCGCGCAGCGAAGCAAGGCCGCCGCCCTGCAATTCGTCGAGCAGGATCACCATCGAGCCGATGTCCTTGTCCTTGGAAGCCGTGTCGAGCACCGCCAGCACATCGCGCAGCTGCACCGTCTTCTTGACTTCGCCGCTGACATTGGCCAGCACGGCCTCGCGCACGCCGCCCGGGGTTTCCTCCACGAGCGGGCCTTGCAAGTCCAGCACCAGGGTGGTCTTTTCCGCCAGGGGCTTGGCGCCGCCGCCGAAGATGGCGATCAGGATGGCGATGACGATCAGCAGGAAGATCAGATTGATGACCGCGCGGCGGGTGGCGTCGAGCGCGCGCCAGAATGCGCCAAAACCGCGGCGCAGCGGCGGGAAGGGGTTGAGTGACATTGATGCTCCGTGAGGTTGTGTACCTAAAGGAAATCAATATAACTGAAAACGGGCGGAATCGTCTTATTTTGACAAGTGTGTCGCGCCTTTGATGGCCTGCCCTGGCGGCGTCGAAATGAGGAACAGGCCGCCCAGCACCAGGGCGCCATTCAGGATCAGCAATTCCAGGCCGATGCGGTAATGTTGGAACAGCATCGTTTGCTCCCGCTCGACCAGCGCGCACAGCAGCGGCCCGGCCACGGCCACCAGCGGCACCCAGCGGTCGCGCACGCCGCGCCGGCTCAGCAAGCCGAAGGCGAACAGGCCCAGCAGCGGACCATAGGTATAACTGGCCAGCTTGAGGATCACGCCTATCATGCTGGGATCGTCCAGCCACTTGAAGGCCATGATCAGGATCAGGAACAGCGCGGCAAACCCCAGGTGGACACGGCGGCGCCAGCGCATCTGCGCGGCCGGATTCAGGTCCGCCCGCCTCTGCACGCCGAGGATATCGATGCAGAAGGTGGATGTGAGCGCCGTCAGCGCCCCGTCCACGCTGGGAAACAGCGCGGAAATGAGGGCGATAAAGAAGATCAGCTGCACCACGGCAGGGAAATGCCCGAGCACGACGGCGGGGAATAATTTGTCGCCCGTGGCCGTCACGCCGGCCAGCGGCGCGTACAGGTGCAGCAAGCCGCCGAGGAACAGGAACAGCAGCAGCACGCCCGTCAGCACCACGGTCAGGCTGAGCATGTTCTTTTGCGAGTCGCGCAAGGTCCGCACGGAGATATTCTTTTGCATCATCTCCTGGTCCATGCCCGTCATGGCGATCGTGATGAACATGCCGGCCACGATGTGCTTCCAGACATAGGCGGGGCTGTCCGGATCGACGGTGAAGATGCGCGTGAGGCCCTGCGCGCGCATGTGTTCGAGGCTGTCGGCAAGGGACAGGTCCATTGCGCGCAATAAAAATACGCTGCAGATGACGAGACCGGCCAGCATGCATGCCGTTTGCAGGGTGTCGGTCCAGACGATGGTCTTGACGCCGCCTTCATACGTGTATAGCAGGATCAGCAGCAGCACGGCGCACGACGTCAGCCAGAACGGCACGCCCAGGCTGTCGAGGATGGTCGCTTGCAGGATATTGACCACCAGATACAGCCGCGCCGTGGCGCCCAGCAACCGCGACACGATGAAAAACGCCGCCCCGCTCTGGTAGGAGCGCCGTCCCAGGCGCAATTCCAGGTAGCGGTAAATGGAGGTCAGCTGCAGCCGGTAGTACAGCGGCAGCAAAATAAACGTGATGGCCAGGTAACCGAGCACGTAGCCGATCATCAGCTGGATGTAGCCGAAACCGTTGCTGCCCACGGCGCCAGGCACGCTGATGAAGGTCACACCCGTAAGTGTCGTGCCCACCATGCCGAAGGCCACCAGCATCCAGTTGCTATCCTTGTTGCCGATGAAAAAACTGTCGTTGGTCGCATGGCGCGACGTGCGCCACGCTACGCCCAGCAGGATCAGGAAATATGCGAGGACGACGGCAAACAGGATGAGGGGCGACATGGGCGTTGCGCTGGCGGCAAAAAAGAACAGGGGCAGCAATATACAACAAAGCGTACAGCAATGCCCCCGGTCAATCAGGCATCAGCAGCCGCTGCGTTTCACGCGCTCCACTTCCAGACCGAACCACGGACGCAAGCGCGTGCCGATGACGTTGCCGAGGAAAGCGCAGACCAGCCACAGCCAGCCGTGCAGGCTGCCCGAGACGATGCCGCTGAAATACGCGCCAATATTGCAGCCGTAGGCCAGGCGCGCGCCGTAGCCGAGCAGCAAGCCACCGACGACGGCGGCGATCACCGAACGGCGCGGGATGCGCCACACGGGCGCGTAGCGGCCGGCCAGCGCCGCGGCCAGCATGGCACCGAGCACGATGCCGATGTCCATCACGGATGTCTTGTCTTGCGTCAGCGGCGCGGCCAGCGCGGCCGCGTTGGCCTTGGTCGACCAGTAAGCCCAGCTGGCCGTGTCGATGCCGACCACGGACGCGGCTTTCGCGCCCCACAGCGCAAACGCGGACGTCACGCCCCACGGCCGGCCCGACAGCGCCAGGGTGGCGAAGTTCAGCACGACGAGAGCGACGGCACCCGCCACCAGCGGCCAGGGGCCGTGCAGCCAGGGCGATGCCTGTGCCGGGCGCAGGGGCGTGGCGACGAGCTTGCCATGGCGGCGCTTTTCCACCAGCACCGTGATGCCGGCGATCAGCGCGAAGACGATCCAGTTCAGCGCCAGCGCGGGCGCCAGGCCCAGGGTCGTCACGAGGGAAATGGGCTGGAGCTGTGGCAGCGACGTCCAGAATGGCATGTGCGCCGTGCCGATCACGGAGCCGACGATGAAGGCGGCCAGGGTGATGAGCATGCGCGTGCTGCCCCCGCCCACCGTGTACAGGGTGCCGGACGCGCAACCGCCGCCCAGCTGCATGCCGATGCCGAAGATGAAGGCGCCAAAGATCACCGAGGTACCGGCCGGAGAAACGAGGCCAGCGACGGGCGTGCCGAACAGCGTGCCGGCCGACAGCGCGGGGAAGAACAGCGCCACGCCGACGGCCAGCATCAGCATTTGCGCGCGCAAGCCGTCGCCGCGGCCATCGGCGATGAAGACGCGCCAGGCGGACGTAAAACCGAAGGCCGCGTGATACAGGGTGATGCCGAGCAAGGCGCCCACCACGTACAGCGCGGACAATGTGGCGCCGACGGTTTGCGCCAGATACCAGGCGCCGAGCACGATGAGCACAAGCGCGACGCCCAGCGGTTTTGGATTGATGGCGGCGCGCAGGCGCAGCGGTGACATTGCTGTATCGGACATGGGAAATATGGGCAAGAGGAAAGTAAACGTCATTCTCGCCCGTTTTGGTGTTTTCTGCCAGAAACTTACTGGCAGATCAGGCTAGCCTAGTGCCCCACCGCATGGATCGACTTTTCACCGCCGGCACGCACAGGTATGGGACTCAAACGGTCCAGCCGGCCGCTCAAGGCTGTCAGACCGAAGGCACCCAGCACGACGAGCGCACCGATCCAGCCCGTGTGCACGAGGCCCAGGTGTTCGACGATCAGGCCGCCACCCCAGGCGCCGCCGGCGATACCAAGGTTGAAAGCGGCGATATTCAGGCCCGACGCCACGTCGACGGCGCGGGGCGTGAAGTGCTCCGCTTGCTGCACGACATACACTTGCAAACCGGCCACGTTACCGAAGGCCACGGCGCCCCACAGCAGCACGGTGATGACGACCAGCACCGGATGCGGCGCCGTGAAGGTCAACAGCAGCAAAACAAACGCCAGCAGCAAGAAGATCAGTTTCAGGGCACTGACAGGACCTTTCTTGTCAGCCAGCTTGCCGCCCCAGATATTGCCGAACGCCACGGACACGCCATACACAAGCATCACCACGCCCACGGCACCGGCGCTGAAGCCCGACACTTGCTGCAAAATCGGCGCCAGATAGGTAAAAGCGATGAAGGAGCCGCCATAGCCGACGGCCGTCATCGCGTACACGAGCAGCAGACGCGGCTGGGCCAGCACCTGCACTTGCTGCAGCAGGGAAGCCGGTTTGCTGTGGGCGATGGTCGACGGCACGTACAGCAGGCTGCCGATGAACGCCACCAGGCCGAGGGCCGAGACGGCAAGGAAGGTTTCGCGCCAGCCGAAATGCTGGCCGATGAAGGTGCCCAGCGGCACGCCCGTCACCAGGGCCACGGTCAAGCCCGTAAACATGATGGCAATCGCGCTGGCCGCCTTGTCTTTCAGCACCAATGACGTGGCGATGGTCGAGCCGATCGAGAAGAACACGCCATGCGCCAGCCCCGTCAGGATGCGGGCGACGACGAGGGTTTCATAGCCGGGCGACTTCCACGCCAGCAAGTTACCCAGGGTGAACAAGACCATCAGCGACAACAGCAAGGTCTTGCGCGGGATCTTGCCCGTCAGGGCAGTCAGCACGGGTGCGCCGACGGCAACGCCCAGCGCATACAGGCTGACCAGCAAGCCAGCCGATGGCAGGTTGACGCCCAGGTCGGCGGCGATGGTGGGCAACAGCCCCACGATAACAAACTCGGTGGTTCCGATGGCAAATGCGCTGAGGGTCAGCGCGAGCAAGGCAATGGGCATGGCAAACTCCGATCAATGATGTTGGCATGCAGTATCGGAGTTTTCTTTGTTTCGAAAAATACTTCGCTTGGCAGAAGATAATTGCGCTCAAATCAACAATTTATAAGATATCGATCCAGTAGCAGCCGCTGACTACCTGCCGAGCGGTATGCAAACGATAACGACTGGACATGAGCAAAAGGAATTGAACAACCAGAAATATTACAAAGGCATATTGATTACAAAGGCATATTGCCCGGACCTTAACGCAGCTGCGGCCTTTCTATCCTTTGTGCCCTGCTGCGTGTTTCCCGTTCAATTTCGCTGCGCCGCTGACGCTCTGCTTCGGCGGCAGGAGACTGGAATATCTGCATCTGCGTGGCATTTTCTTGCCGTTCTACTTGCTGGAGTTTAGCTGTCGCCGCCTCGGCCGACATTTTCAAGGTCGCCACCTCCAGGCTGGCCGCATCCTGCCGCAACGAAGCTACTTTTTCCATGTTGCGCACCAGTTGCAGCGACGACTCGCGGTAAGCAACCGTGTCGAGCCACACCGGAATGGCCGGCATCGACGGCGCCTGGTCCTCTTGGGCGGCAGGCAGCGGCGTATCGGGATGCCCAGCGTGCGGAAGCGCATGCGACCAATCCATGGCATCTGAACGTATCAGCAACTCCGCGCGGCCTTGTGCCAGCAGTTTGTCGCGCAGTTCCTTTTCTGCCTGCAGATAAAAGGCATCGATGCCGGCGCTCTGCGCCAGCGCCGCGGAAGCAATGCTCCTCAGATTGGCGGCGGCCAGCAGGTCTGCAGTCAGCAGCCATTGCTCGGCGCTGGGCAAGCGCTTGATGGGCTCGCCAAGAGCGGCGTGCGCGACAGCCGCCAGTTGCGCATTGAGCTGGTCGGGATCATGCTGTAATGCCGCGATTTTTTCAGCATTGGCAGGATCGCCCAGGTACTGGGCCAGGCCGGTCGTCACCTTGATGGCATTGCGCTGGTGGCCCGTACGCAGACGGGACAAGTCAGGCACCAGCACGCGTACCGTTTGCTCCGAGGGTAAATCGCTTTTTAAGGTGAATTCGTAGGCGTTTTCATCGGCATCGACGCGCAGCGTAACGGTCAGCAACTCAGTGGAGTTGCCATTGATCAGCTGCGGACTTGCGCCAGGCGAAACCAGCAAGGAACGGCTGGACTTTTTCCCGATCCAGTACTTCATGTGGGCACGCCCCGTATTCATCAGGCGGACGTTTTCCTCGGGCGCGCCCAAGGTGAAAATATAACTATTCTCGTCACGCTGAAAATCGGGCAGCTCCAGCTGGGCACTCATCTGCAGCGGCAGCACATGCTCGGTCAACTGCCCGGACAGAAACATGTAGGCAGGATGCGTAGCCCGATCGGGCTTGACGAGCGAAATGTGATCCGCATTATCGATCGCCACCGGACGCCCGTCGCACACGCGCGTCGCGCTTCCCCACTGCACGATGCGCACGCCCCCCACATCAGCCGTTTCATAGGCGCAGCTGACGCGCGGCTTGGCCGCAAGGCTGGCCCAATCGTCGCTAAGCTGCTTGAGCATGTCATTGCTGTCGACTGGCCTCAAGTTCGACAGCGCAGGATTGCTCGCCACCAGCCCTGCCAGTTGCGCCACCTGTGCTCCCTCCATCGGCGCACTGAACAAAACGATCAGCGGCACTTTTTCAGCCAGTGCGGGGGCCTTGTCCAGATTATTGGCCAGATAGCGCATGATGACGAGCCCACCCATGCTGTGCCCGACAAACACAATGGCCGGGTAGTCAAGCACACCGGACGGCTGCAGATAGCTTTGCAGCTTGTTGGCTGCCTCGCGGATATCAAGCGAGCCGCCAGTCATGATGTTGGAGCTGAAACCGAAGGCATAAGTATCGACTTGCGGTCCCAGCGTGGCATCATTCTTGAGCAGGCGAAAGAAACTCTCGCCATGCGCGTCCGTCCACGTACCTCGCGTGCTGCCAAAGATGCCATGCACGAACACGACCGCGATTTTATGCCTGGTATCGGACCGCTCTACCCAGCCTGGATCCTCGCCATTCACAGGGACCGAACGGTGGCACGCAGCCAAGACCAGGCAAGCAGCAATGAGTGTCAGCCACCAATGCTGGCGGCGCAGTGCGACAGCTGTTCGCATTCTTGCCCCCTTTCCATGCCATGACCACGGATGCCACCTGCTGCCCGTGCATGTAAGCGTCACGGCGCACTGACGACACAGTATGTGGCGCAACGGCGCTTGCGCGTAGTGAAATGCATGATAGTTTGATTTCGCGAAAGCCGGCCCCAATACGATGGAACCAAATCACGCGCGTGGTGTACAAACTGACGGGTGTCGGCCGTCCCGGCCCGTCTGCTACACTGCGCCGCAAGCAAGGGAGGGCAGTAATATGAATTCAGAAAAACTGGCGCTGCTGGTCACGCGCGAAATGCCATATGGGAAATATCAGGGACGGCTGCTGGCCGACTTGCCGGGACACTACCTGGGCTGGTTCGCGCGCGAAGGCTTTCCCTCGGGCGAACTGGGCAGTTTAATCGCGCTGATGTACGAGCTCGACCACAACGACTTAAGGAGCTTGCTCGACCCCTTGCGCACGCGCAAGTCGCCGTGGCGGCCGGGCGAGTAAGGATAGTAGTCAGGCGGGTCTTAGAACTCGCGCACCTTCTTGGCCAGCATGGCGCTGAACTCGCCATTTTCCACGAGTTTTTGCAGCTCGCTGGCGCCGCCGATGAGCACGCCGTTGACAAAGACCATGGGAAACGTCGGCCAGCCCGTCCACATCTTGAGGGCGTTGCGGCGGTGCCACTGGTTCAGATAGCTGCCGTATTGCAGGTGCTGGTAGGGCGTGCCCAGCACGTCAAGGATCTTGCGTGCCTTGCGCGGAAACGGATTGAGCGCCATGCCGACGACGACCACCTGGTGCGCGGCGATGGCAGCCTGCACCTCGCGCACGATGTCCTTGTGCTTGCTGCCGATCAAGGGACGGGCGGCGGAATGGATCTGGGCTTGGTCAAGGATGGCGCGGGTCATGAAAGTCCTGGGATGAGTGGCACGTGGCGTGCGGATCACGCATTGTGCCACGCAGACAGGTTGGCGTGGGCTACACTGCGCCTCTCCTCCCCTTCGCGTCAAATATATGCAAGACATCCATCCCATGCTTGAATGGCGCCGCAGCCGGTGCCTGCTCGGCGCTCTGCTGCTGGCCGCCAGCTGCGCCAGCGCCCACGCCGCCGATCCCGGCCTTGAAAGCGGCCTGCTCCACGCCCTGCACCTGAAAAAGGGCACGACGGACAGGGTGGGCACCTCGGGCAAGGCCATCGCCGCCTACATGCGCGAAGGCTATATCGGCAAGCGTCCCGACCAGCGCTTCGACTACACAGACTATTATTTGCTGAAGAAACCGGCCAGCTTCATGGGACATGAACTGGTGCTCATCGAGGAAGAATACATCTCGCAATACATAGGCTGCTGCGTCAGCCCCGGGGCCGGCGTGACGGTGAAAGTACGCGGCAACACGCAAAACCTGCAAGCGTTCGCCAGCGCCCAGCACTGCACCCTGACCGACCCAGTCGATATGCAACATGCATTGAGCGAGGTAGCCATCAAGGCCAAGCTGCCCCAAGGCCATTACGCCTCATTGAGCTGCCGCGAACGCGACGCGCAGCCCTAGCGGCTCGATGGCGGATGCCGTATGCCATCCTGAACGATCGTTGCCGTCGAATACGGGGATGCGATATGCCAGCCCAGGCTCGCATACAATTTCGCCCCATCGTCCGTTGCCACCAGCACCCGGCGCGCGCTGGCCGATCGTTGCCTGGCCGCCAGCGCGGCCATCAGCGCCCGCCCCAGACCCCGGCGCCGGTGGCCGGCCTCGGTGACGATGCGGTCAAAGACAAAGACACCGGCATATTCGACGGCATGGCCGCTGGCGGCAATACCCCCATCTTCGACCAGAATATGCGCCGTCGTGATTACCTGTGACGTCGTTATTTCCAGGCGGTAGCCGGCAGGCAGGTCCGGCGCCTGCAGAGTGCCTTCATGGGTCATGAAAAAGCCGCCGGGGCAAAGTTGCCATTGCGGCGGTAACAGCGCCAGCAATTGCTCCCCGTCGCCGCACATCTTGATGAAGATATGCGGACCGTGGATCGACGCTGCCAGCGCGCTGATGCCTGGAACAGGTCCCGCAAAAACGTGGCGCCGGATTTCGCCCGGCAAGCCCGTATCGACGCGCCATCCGCCGTGATCGGGCACGGGCAGCGCCAGGCCGCGCGCGATCGAACGTGCCGCCAGCCAGGCGGCAAGCAGGCCGGGATCGGCCAGATCCGACTTTCCTTGTTCTTCCAATTTTCATGCTCCTACATTCGTCCCTGTCCCGCTTATGCCAGGGAAAATCTTCCGCCTACCCCAGCGGCACGTGCAAGCCCATCTTCAGGCAAGTCAATGCCACCGACGTGCGGTAGCGCCGGATATTGTCGTCGCCGCCGAACAGGCGCTCCGTCAGCGCCTCGTATTCGGCCATGCTGCTGGCGGTAATGATCAGCAGGTAATCGGCCTCGCCCGTGATCCCGTAGCACTGCTGGATGGCAGGTTCGGCCATGATGCGCGCGCGCATGCCGGCCGTGCGCTGCGGGTGCTCGTCGTGCAAATGCACTTCCACCGTCAGGATCAGGGGGCGGCCCACGCGGCTCGCGTCGAGCACGGCCACTTCGTTGCGGATCACGCCGCTCTCGCGCAGGCGCCGGATGCGCCGCTGCACAGCCGGTGCCGACAAGTGCACGGCCTGGGCGATTTCGCGCTGCGAGGTCGTGTTATCGCGCTGCAAGATGTCGAGGATGGCCAGGTCGAATGTATCGAGGGTGAGGGATGGCGTGAGCGAAAGTTGCGTCATGAAGGTCAAAATGCAGTGCAAAACTCGGAGCAGACACAATAAACTTTCACTATTCCGATATCAAGCCTTTTATCACCATGCCATTACGCCGCTATTCCTCGTTGATTCCCCTGCTGGCCATCCTCGGCTCCGTCACCTGCCTGGGACTGGGCACGTCATGGGCCAAGCACAGCCTGTTCCCGCTCGTGGGCGCGCAGGGCACGACGGCCGTGCGCGTGGGCTTTTCCGCGCTGCTGCTGTTGCTGTTCTGGCGCCCGTGGCGCTGGCAGCTGAGCCGTGCCGACCTGCGCACCGTGGCCCTGTACGGCGCCGCGCTGGGCTTGACCAACCTGTGCTTCTACATGGCCTTGCGCACGATCCCGTTCGGCATCGCCGTGGCGATCGAGTTTTCCGGCCCGCTGGCCGTGGCTCTGCTGGCCTCGCGCCGCCCGCTCGACTTCGTCTGGGTGGCGCTGGCCGTGGCGGGACTGGCGCTGCTGCTGCCGCTCGGCCACGACGTCAGCAACCTCGATCCGACGGGCGTGCTGTTCGCCCTGGGCGCTGCCGTCTGCTGGGCCTCGTACATCGTCTTCGGCAAGCGCGCCAGCCATCTGCATGCGGGCCATTCCGTCTCGCTGGGCCTGGCCATGGCCGCGCTGGTGGTCGTGCCCGTCGGGGTGATGCACAGCGGCGCCGCCCTGCTCTCGCCCATCGTGCTGGGCGTAGGCTTGGGCGTGGCCCTCATTTCCAGCGCCATCCCGATTTCGCTGGAAATGGTGGCCCTGAAGCGGCTGACGCCGCAAGCGTTCGGCATCATGAGCAGCATGGAGCCGGCCGTGGCCGCCATGCTCGCGTACATCCTGCTCGACGAGCGCCTGGGTGCCGGGCAATGGCTGGCGATTGCCATGATCATGGCCGCGTCGATGGGCAGTTCGTACATGGCGCAGCGCCAGAGACGCGCTGCGCCGGCTGGTGCTCAGGCCCGAATATAAATCGTGAAGCTGGTATAGATCATGACGATGCCTCGTGCAGCCTGGCCGTGCGCCAGGCCAGCAGCGCGGCCAGCACGAGCAGCGCGGCGCTGGCCGTGAAGGTGGCGCGAAAACCGTGGCCATCGAGCAGGATGCCGCCGACGGTGGAACCGAAGCCGATGCACAGCTGGACGACGGCCACCATCAGGCCGCCACCGGCTTCGGCGTCATCAGGCAAGGTCTGCGCCAGCCACGACCACCAGCCCGTGGGCGCGGCCGTCGCCAGCAATCCCCATAGCCCCAGCAGCACGAAGACGGGCGCCAGCTCGTCGCCGAACGCCAGCAGGGCCAGCGCGATGGCGGCCATCAGCAAGGGAATGGCGACCAGCGTGCGGTACAGGCCACGCTGCAGCACGACGCCGATCAGCACCGTGCCGATGAAGCCGGCCACGCCGATCGCCAGCAGCAGCATCGACAAGGTGGGCACGCCGACGCGCGTGACGTTTTCCAGGAACGGACGCACATAGGTAAACAGCACGAACTGCCCCATGAAGAACGCGCCGACGGCCAGCATGCCCAGGGCCACCTGGCGGCGTTTAAGCAGAAGCAATAGCTGGCCGGAGCGGGCAGAACGGGCCGAAAGCGGCGAACGCGGCGCCGCCGGCATCGATGGCAGGCTGCGCCACTGCCAGGCCAGCGCCAGCAGCGCTACGGGCGCCAGGCACAGGAAGGCGCCGCGCCAGCCGATGCTGGCGCCCAGACAGCTGCCCAGCGGCGCGGCCACCACGGTCGCCAGCGCATTGCCGCCGTTGAAGATGGCCAGCGCCCTGGGCACGCTGTGGCTGGGCACAAGGCGCATCGCCACGGCGACCGACATCGACCAGAATCCGCCCACCACGACGCCGATCAGCGCGCGCCCCGCCATGTACATCGCGTAGCTGGTGGCCAGTCCCACCACCAGCGCCGACACGCACATCAGGCCCGTCAACAGCAGCAGCAAGGTCTTGCGGTTCATCGATGCCGCCAGGGTAGCGATGGACAGGCTGGCCAGCACGGCGAAGGCGCCCGAGATGGCGATGCCATAGCCGGCCAGGCCTTCGCTGACGCGCAAGTCCGCCGCCAAGGGCGTGAGCAGGCTGACCGGCATGAATTCGGAGGCGATCAGGGTGAACACGCACAGGGTCATGGCAAAGATGCCGCCCCAGAACGCGGGCGCTGCCGCCTCGCTGCGGACCGCGCTCATGCCGCCAGGGCGCGCTGGAAGAACGACGCCAGCTTGTCCCACGGGATCAGGGTCACGCGGTCATACAGGTCGACGTGGCCGGCGCCGGCAACGTAATGGAGTTCCTTCGGCTCGGCGGCGCGCCGGTAGGCATCCTCGCTGAACTCCTTCGAATGCGCCTGGTCGCCCGTGATGAACAGCAGCGGACGTGGCGAGATCGTCTCAATATCGATGAAGGGATAGAAATTCATGAACTTCACATTGCTGCTCAAAGTGGGACGGGTGGCGCGCTCGGGCAGCTGGCCGGCAGGGATGTAGGCGCCGCGCGGCGTGCGGTAAAAGTCGTGGAATTCGCGTTCGATAGCACTTGGGTTGGCGCTCAGCTCGGGCAAGGTGCCGCTCGTGTAGGCGGTGGCGCCGCCGGCAAATTCCACCTGGCGCTGGCGCGCGGCCGCGGCGATATAAGCCTGGCGCTGCGCCAGCGTTTGCGAGCGGCGCAAGCCATGGCGGCTGGCGCTGCCCATGTCGTACATGCTCACCGTGGCGACGGCCTTGATGCGCGGGTCGATCTTGGCCGCGCTGATGACAAAGCTGCCGCTGCCGCAAATGCCGATGGCGGCGATGCGTTCGCTGTCGACAACCGCTTGTGCGCCGAGAAAATCGACGGCCGCGCTGAAATCCTCTGCATAGATATCGGGCGAGACGGCGTTGCGCGGCTGCCCTTCGCTCTCGCCCCAGAACGACAGGTCCAGCGACAGGGCGACGAAACCCTGCTCGGCCATTCTGGTCGCATACAGGTTCGCGCTTTGCTCCTTGACGGCGCCCATCGGGTGGCCAACGATGATGGCGGCGTGCCGGCGAGCGGGATCCAGCTGCGCCGGCAGGAACAGATTGCCGGCAACCGTCATCTGGTACTGGTTCCGGAAGCGCACCGGCTGCACCGTCACCTTGCCGCTCTTGTAGAAATTGTCGGCGCCATCGGGCATGGCCGGCAAGGCCGGCGCGGCGGTGGCGAAAATGGGTGCGCCCAGGACGGATAGGACGCCCAGTGCCGCCATGCCCGTGCCCGCTGCCTTGACGAATTCGCGGCGGCCAGCGGTCGTTTTCATGCGTGTTGTCTTCATGCCCATGCTCCTTTAAAAGTCAGGGCACCATCTTGACGCAGGCAAGCTCTTTTGATTAGCGGGTACAATCTTGATGTAGTTATGAGAAAAATTCAGCAATGAGCCAAACCAAAGTCAACGATCTGCAAGCCTTCCTCGCCGTGGCGCGGGAACGCAGCTTTACCAAGGCCGCCGCCAGGCTGGGCATCACCGCGTCCGCGCTCAGCCACACCATCCGCACCCTGGAAGAACGGCTGGGCGTGCGCCTGCTGGCGCGCACCACGCGCAACGTGGCGCCCACCGACGCGGGTGAAAAGCTCATGCTGGCCATCGCGCCCCTGTTCGAGCAGATCGCCGCCGAGGTCGAGGCGCTGGGCGCGCTGCGCGACAAGCCGCGCGGCACTATCCGCGTCACCTGCACCGACGACCATATCGAACTGCTGCTGCGCCCCATGCTGGCCGGCTTCCTGCGCGACTATCCCGACATCAGCCTGGAACTGGTGGTCGACTACGGCTTTACGAATGTGGTCGAGCAGCGCTTCGACGCCGGCATCCGCCTGGGCGAAGCGATCAGCAAGGACATGATCGCCGTGCGCATCGGCCCCGACTGGCGCCTGGCCGTGGTGGGATCGCCCGCGTATTTCGCGCGCCATGGGGCGCCCGCGACGCCGCATGCGCTGACGGAATTCGCTTGCGTGAATATCCGCCACCGGCCCGCTGGCGCCATCTACGCCTGGGAATTCGAAAAGGATGGCCAAGCCTTTGCCGTCAAGGCCGAAGGCCAGCTGGTGTTCAACAGCATCATGCACGTGCTCAATGCGGCGCTCGACGGCATCGGCCTGGCGTATGTGCCCGAGCCCCTGCTGGCGCCCTACCTGGCCGATGGCCGCCTGGTCGAAATCCTCGCCGACTGGTGCCCCACCTTCCAGGGCTACCACCTGTACTACCCGAACCGGCGCCAGGCCACGCCCGCGTTTTCAGCCTTCGTGGAGGCGCTGCGCTACCGCGCCTGATTTCGCCACGTTCCTGCGCGCCAGCCAGGCCAGCGGCAGCAAGGCGAGCAATGCCGCTGCCACGCCGGCCCACGGCGACGACGCCATCAACTGGCGCGAGACCATCAGCGCACCGAGCATGGAACCGAAGGAAATGCCGAGGTTAAACGCGGAAATGTTCAGGCCCGAAGCGAAATCGACGGCGTGCGGCGTGTAGCGCTCGGCCGTGGCCAGCATGCCGGCCTGCAAGGCGGGCGACAGGCCGAAGGCGAACACGCCCCAGACGAACAGCATCACCGTCATCATCCACTGCGAGCTGATACTGAGCGCCACGCCCGCTTGCGTGACGGCCAGCAACAGCAGCATCACACGCAAGGCCTTTTGCCAGCCCAGGTGGCTCGTCAGGTAGCCGCCCGCCAGGTTGCCGGCAAAGGTGGCGACGCCGAACACGATCAGCAAGGCGCTGGCCATGGTGGCGGAAAAACCCGTCACGTCCGTCAGGATGGGCGTGATAAACGTGAACGCGGCAAAGCTGCTGCCGAAACCGAACGTCGTCACGGCCATCATGGTGATAATGGGACCGCTGCCCAGGGCCGCCAGCTGCGTCATGGCCTTGCCGCCCTTGCCTTGCTGCAAACCGGCCGGCAGCCAGCGCGCCATGGCGGCCAGGCCCAGCGCGGCCAGGACCACCACGGCAAAGAAGGGCAAGCGCCAGCCCATCAAATTGCCGAGGAAGCTGCCGAACGGCACGCCGATCACCATGGCCAGGGTCAATCCCGCGAACATCACGGAAATCGCCCTGCCCGCCTGCGCCTTGTCCACCAGGCTGGCGGCCACGGTGGCGCCGATGGCAAAGTAGGTGCCGTGCGCCACGGCCGTGATGACCCGCCCCAGCAGCAACAGTTCAAATGTGTGGGAAAACGCTGCCAGCAGGTTACCTGCCAGGAACACACTCATCAGCCCCAGCAGGGCCGCCTTGCGCGGCAGGCGCGACATCAATAGCACCAGCAGCGGCGTGCCGATGGCCAGCGCCAGCGCATACAGGCTCACCAGCGAGCCGGCAGATTCGATGGAAATTCGCAAATCTTTCGCGATGCTTGGCAGGATGCCGACGACGATGAATTCGGTCACGCCGATGGCAAAGGCGCCGACGGCCAGCGCCAGCACGCCGGCCGGCATCTTGCTCGTTTGAGGGGAAACAGGGCTTGCGGTGGTCATGGCATTCTCCGGCTGAGTTCAAGCCAGCCAGTGTATCGGGCATTTCGCTTTTGATATAGACTCCGATAATGGAAACACCTGTGAAATGGATTCAATAATGGCCAGGCAAGACATCAACCGCGCGTTCGAGATGGCCGTGTTTGTCGCCGTGGTGGAAACGGGCGCATTCTCCGCCGCCGCGCGCCGCCTGGCCTTGACGCCGTCGGCCGTGAGCAAGCTCGTCAACCGCCTGGAAGCGCGGCTCGGCGCCCGTTTGCTCCAGCGCAGCACGCGCCAGCTGCACACGACGCCCGAGGGCGACGCCTTCTTCGTGCAGTGCAAGCGCATCCTCGACGATATCGACGGCGCCGAGCGCGAAGCATCGCAAGGCGCGGCGCCGCGCGGACGCTTGCGCATCAACTGTTTCGTACCGTTCGGCGTACGCCATCTGCTGCCCATCCTGCCCGAGTTCGCGCAGCGCTATCCCGACATCGTGCTCGACGTCGTCGTCAGCGACGCCATCGTCGACTTGCTGGAAGACCGCACCGACATCGCCATCCGCACGGGCAAGCTGAAGGAATCGAACCTGGTGGCGCGCAAACTGGGCGAAGACGCGATGATCGTCGTGGCCTCGCCCGCCTACGCGGCGCGCCACGGCCTGCCGCGCACGCCGCAGGATTTATCCACGCACAATCTGCTGGCGTTCAACTTCCGCTGCCAGAACGAAACCTGGCCCTTCCTCGATGGCGCGGGCGGAACATTGCAGGTGGCGCCGCAGGGCAATACCTGCGTCAGCGATGGCGAAAGCATGCGCCAGCTGGTGCTGGCCGGCATGGGACTGGGACGCTTTTCACGCCAGCACGTGCTGCGCGATATCGAGCGGGGCGATTTGATTCCCGTGCTGCAGGACTACAATCCCGGCGACAAGGAACTCGTGCACGCCGTCTTCGTGGGACCGGGCTTGCAAGTGCCGGCCAGGGTGCGCGTGATGCTCGATTATCTGCTGGAAAAAGTGCAGCTGGGGTGAGCGCCGCCTGCCCACATCGCGTCTTATAATCGGCCGTACCATTGAACTTCCAGGGAGCCGCGCCATGCATGATGACTTGATCCATACCTTGCAAACCCGCTTCAGCAAGCACATGCACCGCCATCCGGGATGGACGTGGGACAAGGTGCTGGCGCGGCTGAATGCCGCTCCCGCCAGCCTGGCGGTCTTGCAGCAAATGGAAGACACGGGCGGCGAACCGGACGTCATCGGGCACGCCGGCGGCACGGGCGCCGTCACGTTTTGCGATTGTTCGGCAGAAAGCCCGCTCGGCCGGCGCAGCCTGTGTTTTGATGCTGATGCCCTGGCCGCGCGCAAGGCCAACAAGCCGGCCGGCAGCGCCATGGCCATGGCGCAAACGATGGGAGTCACACTGCTGACGGAAACGCAGTACCGCCAGTTGCAGGAACTGGAACCGTTCGACCGCAAGACCTCGAGCTGGATCGCGACGCCGGACAGCATCCGAACGCTGGGCGGCGCCCTGTTTTGCGACCGCCGCTATGAGCAGGTCTTCGTCTACCACAATGGCGCCGACTCGTATTATGCGAGCCGGGGTTTCCGTGGCTTGCTGCGCGTCTGACCGCTACGACTTCAGACTGCCTCTTCCAGGCGCAACTGCCGGCCTTCATCGAGCATCAGCTCGAATTCCGCCGCCGGCACGGCCGGGCTGAACAGATAGCCTTGCAGCTGGTCGCAACCGAGTTCGCGCAGGAAGCGCATCTGCTCGGCCGTTTCTACCCCTTCGGCGACGATTTCCTGACGCAGCTGCTGCGCCATGGTGACGATGGCGCGGGCGATGGCGCAATCATTTTCCTCGAACGGCAAACCGATGACGAACGAGCGGTCGATCTTCAATGTGCTGATGGGGAATTTCTTCAGGTAGGCGAGGCTGGAATAGCCGGTGCCGAAGTCGTCCAGCGCCAGCGCCAGGCCCATGGCCACCAGCTGGTTCATGATGTCGATGACCTTGTCGGCGCCGCGCATCAACAGGCTTTCCGTGATTTCCAGCATGATCTGGTCGGGCCGCACGCCGTAGCGCTCGAGCACGGCCGCTATGCGCGCCGGCAACTGCTCATCGAACTGGCGCGCCGACAGGTTGACGGCGATAGCCGGCATGTGCAGGCCCCGATCTTCCCAGCTGCGGATCTGGCGACATGCCTCGTCCAGCACCCAGGTGCCCAGCTCCAGAATCAAACTGGTTTCCTCGGCAACGGGGATAAAGACGCCGGGCGAGACCATGCCGCGCATCGGATGCTTCCAGCGCAGCAAGGCTTCCGCGCCCACGATGCGTCCGCTGGCCAGGCTCACTTTCGGCTGGTAATGCAATTCCAGCTCCTTGTCGCCCAGCGCCAGCCGCATTTCACTTTCCAGGCGCAAATGCTCCTTGGCCCTGCGGTTCATGTCTTCGCGGTAAAACAGGAAGGTCGATTCGATCGTCTGCCCCGCCTTGGACACGGCCACGTCGGCAAAGCGGAACAGGGCCGGCGCTTCCAGGCCGTCTTCCGGATACACGGTGATGCCGATGCTGGCGCCCACGTGCAGCGCGTGCGCATCGATATTGATGGGCGCCTCGAGCAGGTTGAGCAGTTTTTGCGCCACATTCGCCGCATGTTCGCGCTTTTCGATATGCAGCAGGGCCACGACGAACTTGCTGTTGTCGACGCGCGCCAGGATGTCGGCGTCGCGCAGGGCGCCACGGAACAGCTGGCCGATGGCGATCACCAGCTGGTCGCCCACTTCATGGCCCAGGGTATCGCTGATGGAACCGATGCGGCTGATGTCGATGACCATCAGCGCGCCATGCGTGCCCTGGCGTTTCGCTTCGGCCAGGCCCTGGTCGACCAATTGATTGAGCAGGCAGCGGTTGGGCAAGCCCGTCAGGCTGTCGTAGTTGGCCATGCGCTGCATGCGCGCTTCCGCATCCTTGTGCACCGAGATATCGGAAAACAGGGAAAACACGTGGCTGATTTCGCCGAATTCGTCGCGCACGACGCTGATGGTGACGTCTTGCGGGAACAGTTCGCCATTCTTGCGCTTGCCGATGATTTCGCCGCGCCAGGAACCGTGTCCACGCATGGCGGCGCGCACCTTGGCGCGGAAATCGGGGTCGTGCACGCCCGAGCGCAGCAAGTCCGGCGTGCGGCCGATGGCTTCGGCAGGCGAATAGCCGGTGATGCGGCTGAACGAACTGTTGATCGAGACGATGCGCTCTTCCGCATCCGTGATCAGCACGGCTTGCTCGCTGTCTTCGATGATGCGCGCGTGCAACCTGACCTTGTCCACGTCGGACAGCGGCTCGCTCATGGCCGACAGGCGCACGGCCATGCCGCACGCCTTGCCCGCCTGGTCGTGGATCACGTGGCGGTGCATGCGCAGCCACGTCACCATGCCCGACTTCTTGCGCCGGCGCACATCGGTAGCCACGTCGCCCTGCATGAAATGCAGTTCCAGCACGCTCGCTTCCGCGTCGTCTTCCGGATACAAAAACAGGATGTGCTGGCCCAGCGCCTCGATTTCGGAATAGCCGAACATCTGTTCGGCGCCATGGTTCCAGCCGATCAAAAAGCCGTCGGGATCGATTTCCAGCAAGGCGTCGGGAGGCGCCACGCGCACCACGGGCCGGCTGGCGCCGCGCAGCCGTTCCAGCTCTTCCTCCAGCCGCGCCAGCGTGGCGGCCTGCTGCGGCCCCGCCTGTTCACGGGCGTCCTGGGCCAGGCGCAGGCACAGCGCGACCTTCGCCTCAAGCATGGCAACCCCACTCGTGGGCCAGGTCAGGGGAAGGTATCAGGGGCGCTGCGGTGTGTGTAATCATCAAAATCCCACTGTGGGGCATGGAGGTCGGGCAAGAAATACGATTGCAATACTGCGAATATGGTAACTTAAAAATGTTGGCGTATGTCAACATTTTAAGGCCTACGCCGAATGGCCCGGCAGATGCTGCGCCAGGCGGGCAAACACATCCGGCTCGCGCATGCGCGCCATCCACCAGCGCAATGCCGCGCCATCCTCGCCCACTCGCCAGGCCAGGTAAAACGTTTCCGACGGTTTCGGCTCTTCCACGGCCTTTTCCACCAGCAAGCCGCGGGCGATGGCGGCGCGCGCGCACGGCCCCGGCAGGAAGCCAAAGCCCAGCCCCAGCACCTGGTAATCGAACTTGACCTGCATGTTCGGCACGCTCAAGGCGTCCTGGCCCAGCAGCAGCCCCACCGTGCGCGGCGCCATCTGGCGCGCCGAATCGGCCACCACCACGGCCCGGTGCTGCTGCAGGTGTCCGCGCGACAGGGGTTCCCGCACCTGCGCCAGCGGGTGCGTGGGCGCCACGGTAAAGACGAAGTCGAGCATGCCGATCGGCTGCGCGATATAGCCGCCGCCCGCCGGTCCGTCGCCGGGCGCGCCCACGAGCAAGTCGGCGCGCCTGTCCAGCAGCGCTTCCCACGTGCCCGACAGGGTGTCTTGCGACAGACGCAGGCGCGTCTGCTGCGCCACGTCGTAAAAGGCGCGCACGTCGTCAGCCAGGGCCACGGCGGAAAACATGGAATCGATGCCGATGGACAATTCCGTTTCCCAGCCGGACGCCACCCTGCGCACGCGGTGCTCGAGGTCCTGCGCCGCCTTCAATAGATAACGGCCCTCTTTCAGCAATTCCTGGCCAGCTGCCGTCAGCATGACTTTCGGGCCATTGCGCTGGAACACTTGCACGCCCAGGTCGTCTTCCAGCTTGGCCACCGTATAGGAAATGGTGGACGGGACTTTATGCAACTCCTTGCCGGCCGACGAGAACGATCCGCGGCGGTCGATGGCGTCAACGATTTGCAGGGCTTCCAGGCTCAGTCTTAACATTCGATTTTTTCGATCATAGGTCGCAAGATTTTCCGTTTTTCTTTCTCTGCTGGGGGGCCTATACTTTGTTCATCGTAAAGCGAGGGGCAGAAAAGAAGCCACGGCGTAACGCCAGGCAACGGTCCTTCGAAATTATCGCACATTAACTTATAGAAACGGAGTCCACCATGTTACAGATTCGTCATAGCGAAGAACGCGGCGCAGCCAACCACGGCTGGCTCAATTCCCACCACAGCTTTTCCTTCGGCAGCTACCATGATCCGCTGCACATGGGCTTTGGCCCCTTGCTGGTGATCAATGAAGACCGGGTCACGCCTGGCCAGGGTTTCGGCACGCACGGCCACCGCGACATGGAAATCATTTCGTATGTGCTCGACGGCGCGCTGGAACACAAGGACAGCATGGGCACGGGCTCCGTCCTGCACTACGGCGATGTGCAGCGCATGAGCGCCGGCAGCGGCGTGCGCCACAGCGAGTTCAACCACTCGGCAACGGAGGGCTTGCACTTCCTGCAGATCTGGATACAGCCGAACGTGACGGGCATTCCGCCCAGCTATGAAGAGAAACACTTCACGCCGGAAAGCAAACGGGGCAAGCTGCGCTTGATCGCCTCCTCCGACGGCCGCCAGGGTTCCGTGCTGATCCACCAGAATGCGGCCATCTACGCCAGCATCCTGCAGGAAGGCGAACAGGCCGAACATGCGCTGGAAGAAGGCCGCCTCGCCTATGTGCACCTGATCCGCGGCAGCCTGGTCGTCAACGGCACGCCGTTGAAAGCGGGCGATGCGCTGAAGCTGACGCAGGAAGCCAGCGTGATCATCACTCAGCCGGAAGATGCGGAGTTCCTGCTCTTCGATTTGCCTAAATGATGGTACCTGGCCAAACCTACTGCGCGTCGCGCTTTGCGGCCTGCGATGCTCACCGTACTAAAGTACGGTTGCGCTTCTTAGCCACAAATCACTGCCGCTCGCTACGGTTTTGCCAGGCACCGCAAGTCAACCTTAAATCTTGATAAAAACAATTGGATTAATATGAAAAATAACACTGATCTGCTGTTCCCCCTCGGCCGTGCCGCCCTTGGCGTGCTGTTCTTTGTCTCGGGCTTGCTGAAAATCGGCGGCTTTGCCGGTGTGGCCGGCTACATGGCCAGCCAGGGCTTGCCGATCGCCAATATCTTGCTGGTGGGCGTGATCGTGCTGGAAGTGGGCGGCGGCTTGCTCTTGATCACGGGCTGGCAGGCGCGCTGGGCGGCGCTGGCCCTGGCGCTGTTCCTGATCCCGACTACCGTGATCTTCCACGCCTTCTGGAGCGCCGATGCGGCCCACTTCCAGGACCAGCTGACGAACTTCCTGAAGAACCTGTCCATCTTCGGCGGCATGCTCTTGCTGGTGGAACGCGGCTTTCGCCAGGCCAAGTAAGGCCAAGGCTGCCTGACCGGACGGGCCCGTCATCGACGCGGCCCGCCCGGCCGGCAGCCTGTCACCGTTTTGTCATCAAGCTGACATGGCGCTGTCACATTCGCCAACTATCATGCGGTTGCCATTTAAATCACGCAACCACAGGACATCGCAGCCCATGAACAAGCCCAACGATCTGGCCATCAGCGCCACCGATCTGAACGACATTGACAGCAACGCGTCCCACGACAACCATTTCAACAGCATCCTGAACGCCCGCCTGAGCCGCCGCAACTGGCTGCGCGGCAGCGCCGTCACGGCCGCGACCGCCGTCATGGGGTCGATGGGCCTGTCCGCTTGCGGTGGCGGCAGCGATGCGGTCGCCGTCACGCCGACGCCAACGCCAACGCCTGAAAAACTGCTGGCCTTCACGGCCGTGCCGAAAAGCCTGGCCGACGTCGTATCGGTACCGGCCGGCTACACGGCCACGGCCCTGTATGCGCTGGGCGACTCGCTGCGCGCGGCCACGCCAGCGTACAAGAACGACGGCAGCGATACCGATTTCGACAACCGCGCCGGCGACCACCACGACGGCATGGAATACTACGGCCTGTCCGCCGCCGGCGCGCCGCTGGCGTCCGGCGCCGAACGTGGCTTGCTGGCGATGAACCACGAAGCGACCACGGACGAAAAACTGTCCTCGCACTTCCTGCACGTGAATGGCGGCACCACCTCGCTGCCCCGCCCTGCCGCCGAAGTCGACAAGGAAGTGGCCGTCCACGGCCTGAGCGTGGTGGAAGTCAAGAAGACGGGCAGCGCCTGGGCCACCGTCAACGATTCCGCTTTCAACCGCCGCGTCACGCCGCTGACGGACATCGAGATCGCCGGCCCCGTGCGCGGCAACGCCCTCGTGGTCACCAAGTATTCGCCGACCGGCACCAAGACGCGCGGCACCATCAACAATTGCGGCACGGGCAAGTCGCCTTGGGGCAGCTACCTGTCCGGTGAAGAAAACTGGGCCGGCTACTTCACGCGCTCGTCCACCGACAATGCAGCGCGCGGCGACAAGTCCGTCGTGTCGCTGAACCGCTATGGCCGCAGCCAGGGCGGCGCCTCGCGCCACGGCTGGGAAACGGGCGGCAGCGACGACAAGTACGCGCGCTGGAATCTGAGCAAGATCGGCGCCTCGACCAACGGCAGCGACGACTACCGCAATGAGCTGAACGGCATGGGCTACATCGTCGAAATGGATCCGTACGACAAGACCAAAGCCATCCGCAAGCGCACGGCGCTGGGCCGCTACGCGCACGAAAGCGCCGCCTTCAGCGTGCCGGCCGTGGGCCAGCAGCTGGCCGTCTACATGGGCGACGATTCGCGCAACGAATACATCTACAAGTTCGTCACGACGGCCGTCTGGGCAGCCGCCGATGCCAATCCGGCCGACCGTATCGCCACCGGCGACAAATACCTCGATTCGGGCAAGCTGTACGTGGCCAAGCTGGCCGCCGACGGCACGGGCCAGTGGATCGAGCTGGCCATGTCGAACGCGCTGATCCAGGCCTACAGCGCCTACAAGTTCGCCGACCTGGCCGACGTGCTGGTCAATGCCCGCCTGGCGGCCGACGCCGTGGGCGCCACAAAAATGGACCGTCCGGAATGGTGCTCGGTCAACCCGGCCAATGGCGAGATCTACTACACGCTGACCAATAACTCGAACCGCACCGTCAATCCGAGCGGCTCGTCGCAGCTGGCGCCGGACAGCGCCAACCCGCGCGCCTACACGGACATGAAGGGCAGCAGCGCGCAGAACGGCAATCCGAACGGCCACATCATCCGCTTCAAGGAAGGCACGGGCGCGGCCGCGGCCACCAGCTTTACGTGGGACGTCTACCTGTTTGGCGCCGAGAGCGGCGCCGACGCCAGCAAGATCAACCTGTCGAACCTGACGGCCGACCAGGATTTCTCGAGCCCTGACGGCCTGGCCTTCAGCCCATACACGGGCATCTGCTGGATCCAGACGGACGATGGCGCGTACACGGATGTGACCAACTGCATGATGCTGGCCGCCATTCCCGGCAAGGTCGGCGACGGCGCCAAGTCCACGTTGAACTACGCGACGGCGGCCGGCGGCAACCTGGCGGTCGACACCTTCATCGGCAAGAAACCCACGGCCGATACGCTCAAGCGCTTCCTGGTAGGACCGGTCGGCTCGGAAATCACGGGCATCAGCGAAACGCCAGACGGCAAGACCATGTTCATCAACATCCAGCACCCGGGCGAAAACACCTCGCTGGCGAATATCGGCGATCCGTCCAAATACACGAGCCAGTGGCCGGCCAACGCCGGCTATGGCGCCGGCAAGCGCCCCCGCTCGGCCACCATCGTGATCACCAAGAACGATGGCGGACGCATCGGCAGTTGATGTCCCGTGCCTGGCGGCGGCATCCGCCAGGCAAAGCCAGCAATTCACCTTGTAAAAGGAGGAAGTGCCCCTAAGTAAGGCTTATCACCAGACATTGCAACGACCGAATGGCAGCCAGGGAAAACGTTTCCCTGCTTTTTGGTATGATGGCAAGGCGCGCCGGCACCGGAGTGGTGTCGCGCGCCTTTTATTTTTGATAATTACTTATATGAGCACAACCATGCAAAGCGGCGCAGACATCCTGGCGACAGGCGAATTGGATTACACGACTTCCTGCGCACTGCCGACGCCGTGGGCCCAGTTCACCTTGCACGCCTTTGTCGAACATGCCACGGGCAAGGAACACCTGGCCATGGTGCTCGGTGATATCGGCAACGGCGAACCGGTGCTGGCGCGCGTGCATTCCGAGTGCCTGACGGGCGACGTGCTGTTTTCGCAGCGCTGCGACTGCGGCGCGCAGCTCGAGGGCGCCCTGAAACGCATCGCCGAAGAAGGCCGCGGCATCTTGCTGTACCTGCGCCAGGAAGGGCGCGGCATCGGCCTGATCAACAAGATCCGCGCCTACCGCCTGCAGGAAGCGGGCGCCGACACGGTGCAGGCGAATGAACAGCTGGGCTTCAAGGCCGACGCGCGCAACTACACCTTGTGCAAGCCCATGTTCGCGCAATTCGGCATCCACAGCCTGCGTCTGATGACGAACAACCCGCGCAAGATCGCGGCAATGGAAGCGCTGGGCATCACGGTGGCCGAACGGGTGCCGCTGCTGGTCAACCGCAACGCCTTCAACCAGCACTACCTGAATACCAAGCAAAGCAAGCTGGGTCACATGATGACGCCGGAAACGGCCCCGGCGCTGGAAGACGGCGCCCTGTAATTGCTGCCCCGGCTTGCCGGGCCGGCGCATGCCGGCCCTCGTCCGCCGCGCTCCTGCTCACGCACAAAGGATGCATGAAATTATCTGACTACGCCTTCCTGCTGGCCAGCCTGTGCGCTGCAGCGGGTGCACACGCGGCCCCGGCGCCTGCGCCAGCCGCTGCCCCCGCCGCTTCGACTCCTCCCGCCAAACCACCGCCGGCCACCGCCGCGCCCGCCGCCACCGAACATGCGGCCCTGCCGCCTCCCTCGTCCGCCGCGCAAAAACTGTACACGGCCGCGCGCGCCGACATCCTGCAAGTGCGCGTGCTGCTGAAAAACGGCCGCACGCAGTCGTCGGTCGGCTCGGGCTTCTTGATCGGCACGGGCGACCTGGTGGTGAGCAACTATCACGTGGTGTCCCAGTTTGCGCTCGACCCCGATACCTATGTGGGCGAATGGGTCGACACGAGCGGCCAGCGCGGTAACGTGGAATTGCTGGCCGTCGACGTGCTGCACGACCTGGCCGTGCTGCGCGTCAACCGCCACGGCACGGGTTTCTTCAAGATGCCGGAAACGCTGGCGCCGCTGACGCAAGGCCAGTACCTGTATTCGATGGGCAATCCGCTGGATCTGGGCTTCGCCATTTCGGAAGGCTCGTACAACGGCGTCGTCACGCGCAGCTTCTACGACCAGCTGATGTTTACGGGGCCGATCAATTCCGGCATGAGCGGCGGCCCCAGCGTCACGGCGAATGGCGACGTGGCCGGCGTGAACGTGTCGAAACGCCTCGATGGCGAACTCGTCAGTTTTCTCGTACCGGCCCGCTATGCCCAGCAATTGCTGGCCAAGGTGGCGCAGCAAGGCAAGCCGCCGAAAGACTTCAAGCCGCTGGTGACGGCGCAGCTGCTGGCGCACCAGGAAGTCATGCTGGCGCGCCTGCTCGACACGCCCTTGAGCCTGAAAGCCATGGGCCCGTACCGCGTGCCCGTGCGCGAGTCGGACCAGATGCGCTGCTGGGGCCGCTCCAACGTCAAGTCCGACAAGCCCTACATGCTCGACAACACCAGCTGCGCCATGGAATCGGCCATCTTCATTTCCGGCGCCCTGCAGACGGGGCAAGTGTCGATGCGCCACGAATTCTTGCGCAGCAGCGAACTGGGCGCGCTGCGCTTTTCCGAACTGGCCAGCGCCTCGTTCAAGAATGAAAGTTTCGGCAGCTACAAGAGCGTGAATCTGACGGGCCCGCAATGCACCGAACAGTTCGTCAAGAACAAGACGCTGCCCCTACGCGCCGTCCTGTGCGTGCGCGCCTACCGCAAGTTTACGGGACTGTACGACTTTGCCCTGCTGGCCGCCAGCACCGATGAGCCACTGATGAGCCTGCAAAGCCGCATCGACGCGCGCGGCGTGTCCTACGCCAACGGCATGCGCGTCACGCGCACCTTCCTCGAAGCGCTGTCGCGCGCGCCCTCCACCAACAGCAGCCGCAAGCCATGAAGCCGCCCTATTACCTTGAAATCCTCGCCGAGAATGGCGAAGTGCAGCGGCGCCAGCGGATCGAGTCCCTGCCGATCCGCATCGGCCGCAGCTACGGCAACGACTTCATCCTCGACGACCCGCATACGGCGGCCGAGCACGCCATTGTCGAAGACGACGGCGACGGCGGCCTGCTGCTGCGCGACCTGGGCAGCCAGAACGGCGTGATCCACCGGGGACAGCGGCAACCGCAAGTGGCCTTGAGCGGCAACAGCATCGTGCGCCTCGGCCACACGCGCCTGCGCGTGCGGGCCAGCGATCATCCGGTGGCGCCCGAACTGGGCGACACGACCCGGCACGACTGGGAAGGCTTGCGCCCCGCCGTCGCCGGCCTGGCCATGATCGGCGCCTCGGCCGCCTTCAGCAACTGGCTCAGCGATGCGGACGCCTTCGAGCCGATTTCCTATCTGATGATCGTCGCCTATGCGCTGGCCGGCGGCCTCGTATGGGCGTCGGTCTGGGCCGTGGCAAACCGATTGTTCGGCCATGTGGCGCGCTTCGGCCGCCACCTGTTCATCATCGGCTGCGGCCTGCTGGCCATGGAAGTGTGGGAGCTGGCCAGCAACGTGGCGGCGTACGCGCTGTCGCTGGAAGCGCTGACGCGCTACGGACGGCATATGTTCATCATCATCGTGTGCGCCATGATCTACTACCATTTGTGCACGATCAAGCCGCAGCATCCGCGCCGCTTCGGCCTCGTCGCCGTCGTGCTGGCCATCCTCGGCTCGAGCCTGATCCTGCTGAGCAACCTGCAGGCCAGCGGCCGCCTGGCCGACGAGACCTACATGTCCGTGATCTACCCGCCGGCCTTGCGCCTGAGCCCGGATCACACGACGGACGCCTTCTTCCGCGACGCGGCCGGCCTGCAGCGCGCCGTCGATGCCGAACGGGGCAAGGCGGCCAAGGGCGCCGACGAAGACGAAGACAGCGGCGATTAAGAGGCCGACATGCAAAAAGCCCGCCGTGTCCTGACAGACCGGCGGGCTTTTTATTATTGCTTGGAACTTCTGCTTAGAACTTCGCTTCCTGCTTGCGGCGCGCCGTAAAGCCCAGCAAGCCCAGGCCGATCAGCAGCATGGCGTAGGTGCTTGGCTCAGGGACGGCCGAGATCAAGCCGTCATTGGCGCCGAAGCTGGCAAAATTGTTGTTGCCCGACTTGAACTGCGCTTGCTGGCCGCCATCGCAGCAGCCTTCCAGGCCGTAGATGCTCAGGGTGTGGTTACCGGCCGACAAGGCGCTCGAACCGCTGAAGAACTGGCTGCCATTGTTGTAGTTGCCTGCCCACCACATGTCGTTGCTCTTGAAGTCCAGCGCCACGCCGTCGAGGAACAGGGCGCCGCCCTTGCCGAAGTCGACGCCGCTGCGGAAGCTCCAGGCACCCGCATCGGCCGCGCTGACGCCAAAGTTGATCACCGACTTGAAGGCGATGTTCGAGCCGCTGCCGAACAGGCCGCTGTTGCTGACGTTGTCGTAGCTGGCGATCGTCGTCGAGCCATAGCCGGCGCCTGGCGTGGCCACGGCGGCATTCACGACGGATTGGTAGTCGGCGGCCGAGCTTTGCGCGCCGGCGCCCGAATAGCCGGTGGAGACGGTGATGGTGCTGGCGTTCGCGTGGGCAAACACACCGACGGCGATCAGGGACAGGGCGATTTTAGGCAGGTTTTTCATGATGGTATCCAGTAAGTAAGTATTCAGTGGGCGCAGCAAGGGGCGCTTGAGCTGAATACACGCTGCATTGAGGCGTGTCGGCGTAGCGCTAGGGATTGCGTGAATGAGCGGTCGGGGACGTGGCTTCCACAAAACAGCGCGGACTTGCGGCGTGCCATGGCGGCACTGCAAGCGTCCTGGAAAGGGTTCGGGTTCCCGGGACAAGGCCAGACAATTGACGGGTCAGGTAAAACGTTGGAGCTATTCTAGCTTAAATTTCCAAGAAGAAAAGTATTTTTCTTTTAGCCATGAAAGATATTTTTCTGGCAAGCGTCTGTCCAGCGGCAGAAAGCGCCGTCTTCCACTCTGTCGCAACGACCATGCGCAGTGCGCGGCGTGTCGCGGCGGCACCACAGACCAGTCCGTCAGTGTCGCATCTTGCGCATTTCTTTTCGCATGCCGCTGTACCACGGGGCGAAACAGCATGGCAAAATGTAGTCACGCTGCTATCTGTCCGATGAGGGGGAAAGAGGAATGGTCGACCTGGAAGAACTACGCTATCTGGCACTGTCGTTTCCCGACACTACCGAGGAAGAACACCACGACCGTCCATCGTTCCGCGTGGGCGGGAAGATCTTCGCCACCCTGCCCGACGACGAGCACATCAATGTGCTGCTCGATGCGGAAGCGGCGCATATCGCCACCGTCATCACGCCAGCGGGCTGCGAGAAACTGTGGTGGGGCGAACGCCTGGCCGGCATCACGGTGTGCCTGGCGGACGCCGAGCTCGACATGCTGGCCGCCGCCCTGACGGCCGCCTGGCGGCGCAAGGCGCCCAGCGACCTGGCCAAGACCATCGCCCCGACAGGATAGTTACATCGGCCAATTACGCAGCAGCAAGCCCACCATCTGCTGCAATTGCTCGCGCGAGACGCCGGCCGCCGCCTGGATGGCCATGCCCTGCGACAGGGTCACGACAAAGCGCGCCTGCTGCTCCGGGCAGGAATCGGGCGGCAAATCCCCCTCTTCCTTGGCGCGCCGCAAGCGGTCGCGCAATTTGATTTCACCGCGCAGCCGGCGCGCGAACAATTCATCGCGGATCGGCAGGGCATCGTCGCTGCAGGCCAGTGCCGCATTGACGCCCATGCAGCCGTGCGGACCGTCCGGCATGGTTTGCGCGTCGACATACTGCGTCAGCAACGCTTCCACCACCTGGCGCGCCGTCGGCTGTTCCAGCGCCGCATCGAAAAACCGCATGCGCGTATCGCTGTAGCGCTCGAGCGCCTTGTGGAACAGCTGCTCCTTGTTGCCGAAGACGGCATACAGGCTGGGCCGGTTCATGCCCATGGCCTTCGTCAATTCCGGCAGGGAACTGCCTTCATAGCCCTTTTCCCAGAACACTTTCATGGCGCAATCGAGCGCCTCGTCCGCGTCAAACGTGCGTGGGCGGCCCGTTTTTGCCTTGGCTGTCTCAGCTGTTTTTTCTTGTTTCATACCGATCGGTAAAAAATTATGACGACAATGTTCGTTTCCAGATATTATATACCGACCGGTTAAAAACCTCCGGGCTTTTCAGGAACCCCTATGCACACACCCTCCAACACTACTGGCGACGATACCACCGTGGCGCCGTGGCTGGCCGTCCTGTCGGTCGGCATCGGCGCTTTCGCCCTCGTCACCTCCGAATTCCTGCCCGTCGGCCTGCTGCCGGCCATGGCCGCCGAACTGGCCATCAGCAAGGGCCAGGCGGGACTGATGATCACCACGCCCGGCATCGTTGCCGCGTTTGCCGCCATCTTCGTCACCGTCGGCTCGGGCCGCCTGGACCGCCGCATCGTGCTGCTGGCCCTCACCGCCCTGCTGATCGCCTCGAACCTGCTGGTGGCGCTGGCGCCGTCATATGGCTGGATACTGCTGGGCCGCGCCATGCTGGGTGTGGGCGTGGGCGGCTTCTGGGCCATCGGCAGCGCCATCGGCCCGCGCCTCGTGTCGCCGCAGCATGCGTCGCGCGCCATGTCCATCATCTTCGCCGGCGTCTCGCTGGGCACGGTGGCGGGCGTGCCGGCCGGCGCGCTGGTAGGCGAACTGGTGGGATGGAGGGTCGCTTTCGGCGCGGCCAGCGCCATTGCCGTGCTGGTCTTCATCGGCCAGCTATTGCTGCTGCCCAGGCTGCCGCCGACACAGGCCATCCGCTTGCGCCAGTTGCCGATGATTTTCGGCATCCGCAAAGCCAGACTGGGTCTGATCGCCACGGCCCTGATCTTCACGGGCCAGTTCGCCGCCTACACGTATATCGCGCCCTTCCTCACGCAAGTGTCGCACCTGGCGGCCGGCACCGTCAGCGCCATGCTGCTCGTGTACGGCGCTTCCGGTTTCATCGGCAACCTCGTGGGCGGCTGGGCCGCCGGCCGCTACGAACGGGCCGCGCTGATGGTGACGGGCGCCGTGCTGGGCTTGTCCACCCTGGCCCTGGCCGCGTTCGGCAGCCATGCACTCACCGCCATGCTGCTCGTGGCCGTGTGGGGCTTCGGTTTCGGCGCCATGCCGATCGCCGTGCAGACCTGGATGTTCAAGGCGGCGCCACACTTGATGGAAGGCAGCAGCGCGCTGTTTGTCGCCATCGTGCAAGTATCGCTGGCGTCGGGAGCGTTGCTGGGAGGCATGGCCGTCGACCGGCTGGGCGTATCGAGCGCGATGGTGGTCGGCGGTCTGTTCGCCCTCGGCTGCGCCTTGACAATCGCGATCTTCGGCAAGCCGCAAGCCAGCGCCAAGGCGGGCGCGGCCTGCGTCGCCTCGTAAAAAATCAGATGCGGCCGCGACGAAATTCGCCGAGGAATTTCGTCACTTCGGCCGGCGTCATCACGACGTCCGCGTCGCCGTGATACGCATACAGGAAAGGCGTGCCGCCCAGGCGGTCCGTCAGCTTGGCAAACAGTAAAAAGCGGCTGCCCAGCGGGTAGCGCTGCAGGTCGGCCAGGCGGCGCGAGCACTGCACGGCCAGCTCGGGTGAGAAAGCCTGGCCAGGCACGGGACGGATTTCCACGTGGCCATTGATGGCGCGCGATTCGACGGCAACGTGCCGGTATGCATAAGTATCACGGGCCATGCCGCCACCTTGAATGAAGTAAAGGCGCCATCTTAAGCGAAGTGGGCGCCTGGCGTGTTACTGCGGCACGATGCGCAGCAAGCGGCCGTTGTCTTCATCGGTCAGCGCATACAGGTAGCCGTCCGGCCCCTGGCGCACGTCGCGCACGCGCGCGCCGATGTCCAGACGGTCCTGCCCCGTCACCTTGCCGCTGGCATCGACGGCGATGCGGCGGATATCCTTGGCCGCCAGGCCGCCGCTGAAGATGCTGCCGCGCCAGGCGGCGATCTTGTCGCCCGTGTAGACGGCCAGTCCCGACGGCGCCGGCGACGGCACCCAGGCCACGCTCGGATTGAGCATGCCCGGCACTTCGTGCTTGCCGACCGGTTCACGCGTCTTGTAGTCGGCGCCATAGCTTTGCAATGGCCAGCCGTAATTGCCGCCCGCCGTCACCAGGTTCAGTTCATCGCCGCCATACGGCCCGTGTTCCGTGGCCCACACGCGTCCGGAAACAGGATCGAGCGCCAGGCCCTGCACGTTGCGGTGGCCATACGACCAGATTTCCGGCAAGGCGCCCTTGGCCGCCAGCGGATTGCCGGGCGCCGGTTTTCCCTCGTCCGTCAGGCGCAGGATGGAGCCCTGGTGCGTGGCCAGGTTTTGCGCCTGCTCGCGCGCCAGCCGGTCACCGATGCGCAGCGGCGGATTGCCGCCATCGGCCACGCTCATCAGCAAGCTGCCGTCCGGCAGCCACAGCAGGCGCGAACCGAAATGCTGTCCGCCGCTCTTGTCGGTGGCCACCTTGAACAGGGTCTGGATGCCCGTCACCTTCTTGCCGTCGAACACGCCGCGCACGAGGGTCGTGCGGTTGGCGTCGTTGTTGCCTGTCGACACCGTCATGTAGACCCGTGGCGCAGCCTTGCCCGCATCCTGCGGATGAACGACGATATCGAGCAGGCCGCCCTGTCCGCCCGTAAACACCTTGGGCATGCCTTCGAGCGCAACGTCCTCGAACTTTTTGCCGTTAAGCAGATGCAAGGTCCCCTGCTTGCTCGTGACGAGCGCGCGTCCCTCGCCCAGCCAGGCAATACCCCACGGCTGGCGCACGCCCTGCGCGACGGTCTCGGCCTTCCAGCCTTGTCTGGCGGCGGGCGGCTCGCCCGTGGCTTGCAGTTCGGCGTGGGCGGGCATGGCGCAAGCGGCGAAAGCTCCCAGCAGCAGTGCGGTGGCAAGGCGTGTGCGCTTGATGGTTGGCATCGGAAATTCTCCTGTGTCGTCAATGAAAAAAGGCGGCCGGGATGCTCTTTGCCATCGCGCCGCCTTTAAAAATAGCACAGATTACACGGCGGACGCGCCGCCGTCTCATGCGATCAGCGATACACCAGATAGTACTTGGCGCGCGCGGTGCCCTTCTGTGCGCCACCCGTCTGCACCAGCGCCACGGGGTCGCCAGCGGCCGTGTGGAAGATGCCGATGCCGTAACTTTGTTCGCCGCCAATCACCGGCAGGCTAACACTGCCTGCAGGGAACAGCAGTTCACCGCTATATTTCTTGTAGCTGGTCTGATATACCGTATCGTTGGCTGGATAAGCGTAGTCAAGCGAACTTTCCATCAGCAGCACTTCCGCTCTGGCGGGCGAATAACTCATCGCTTGCATGCTGTTGCTGCCGCCGCTGCTGCTTGAACCAAAGGTAAAGCGCCCCATGTATTGCAACGTATCGGTACTAAAGTAGGTACCGTTTGCGGTAAACAACAAATCTTCCTTCGGAGACAGGAAGAACGGTGACGAAATGTAATAGTCGCTATACACAGTGCCGTTGGTGAGGATGGCGTGCGTTTGCGGGTCAATGGTGAAATACGAGAGAGTCGCGTAATTACCCTGCGAGAGAAATGCCTTGTTCTTCGATGCCGCAAACACGCCGCGCAGGGCGCCATAGAAACCGCTATTGCCAAACTCAAGCGAAGGCATCGCCTGTCCCGTACGTGCGTTGATAACAGCAACAGCGGGCCGTGCGTATGAAACAGTCGATTGGCCCGAGAGAAATACCACGCCGGCGTTGGTAACGAATACTTCCGTTTGCATGCCACCAGTGCCGGACGATTTCAACAGGCTCCCCGACACCAGATCAACCAGACTGACCACGCCATCATGCAACACAGCAGCCAGTTTGCCGTCCGGACTCAGATTGAAGGTCTTGACCGCTGTCGGCAGATCAATGCTGGTGGTCGCACCATCGACCGGATTGATGACTTTGATTGTGTACGGCTCCGCAGTCACCACGACCAGGCGGTCAACAGCCTGGCTATAACGCATTTCAACCGGCTTGAACGGCAATGCGACCACGCTCGAAGTCGACGTGACCGCATTGAGCTTCAGGTAAGCGACGGCCGTCTGGCGGCCGTTGCTCACTGTCAGCGACAACACGTAAGCACCAGCCACGTCCGGCGTAAATGCAGGAATCGCCGCCGTCGCTGCACCTACAACGGCAACAGAACCGGACGGACGGGTATCGACCGCCCAGGCATAGCTCAGCGGAGCACCACCCTCGTCATAGCTCAGGATGCCGCTGGTGACCACCGGCTGGCCTATCGGCACCGTTTGCGTGTCGCGGCTGATAACAGCCACCGTACCGCGGATGACGCCGACCGGCGCCTTGTTGGCGGCACTGATCTGGTACACCGTGTCTGCATATGCGCCCTTGCCATCGGTAGTGTGGGCGCGCACTTGGTACATGCCCATCACATCGGGCGAGAAGACGGCGCCTTGTCCCGTGGCATACAGCGTGGACATGCTGTCGACCGGCTTTGTTATCAATTGCCATGTCGTACTGACGACGTCGCCGTCGACATCCGTACTGCCTGAGGCGTCGAGGGCCACGCCAGAACCGACCGACACGGTCAGGGGCGGCTGATTCACTGGCACCGCCGTAAAGGTAGCCCGAATCACAGTGACCGCATTCGGTGGGGTATTGTCGGCAATCACAGTTACGCTCTTGTCTGAGAACGCACCCTTGCTGTCTGTCACACGCAAATTGAATACATAGTTACCCAGTACATCGGGCTTGATACTGAGCTTGGCACCGGTGGGAGTAACGGGCACGTAGGCGCTGCCAGCAGGTTTGGCGACCAGGCTCCAGATATAGCTGAGTACATCGCCTTCCGCATCGCTGCTACCAGACGCATCAAGCACCACATCGGCGCCTGTGGTGGCGGTAGCGTCGGCACCGCTGCTGCCATTGCTGACCGTGCCAGCAAAGTAGACAGCGGCTTTTGGTGCCGTATTGACCGGCGGAGGCGATATAGTATCGTTTCCGCCGCCACCGCCACCGCCACCACCGCCACACCCGGCCAGCATGGCCATGGCCAGCATCCCAACGCCCAACCAGCGCACGACTGGCCCTTGCATACGACTGCGCATATGATTCCGTTCTCTCAATATTCCCGTGGTTATAAGGTGACGTCTTGTCGCGTCCGAAAAAGCGGACAAATATTATCATGACAATAACGTTAAATTTTCACCAAATTTCACTTTAGAAATATTAATTTTCAGGAATCATTGAAACAGCGCTGCCGGGTACGCTCAGGCGCGCAACAGCAAGGCCACGGCTTCGGCCGCGATGCCTTCTTCCCGGCCCAGGTAACCGAGCTTTTCATTCGTCTTGGCCTTGATGTTGACCTGGCTCACACTCACGCCCAGGTCTTCGGCCACGTTGGCGCACATGGCGGCAATATGCGGCGCCATTTTCGGGCGCTGGGCGATGATGGTGGCGTCGATGTTGCCGATCACATAGCCGGTGGCTTGCACGCGGCGCACGGCTTCGCGCAGCAGGGTGCGCGAATCGGCACCCTTGAATTGCGCGTCCGTGTCGGGGAAATGGCGGCCGATGTCGCCCAGGGCGGCCGCGCCGAAGATGGCGTCCGTGATCGCGTGCAGCAGCACGTCCGCATCGGAATGGCCGAGCAAGCCCAGGTGATGGGGGATTTTCACGCCGCCAATGATCAGGTCGCGGTTTTCCACCAGCGCGTGGCAGTCATAGCCCTGGCCGATGCGAAATGGGAGGTCGGGAGTCGTTGGGTTCATGCGGGTCTCTCAGGAATTCAAGGATGGGCCAAATACAGCTCGGCCGTATGTATGTCGCGCGGCAAGGTCACCTTCAGGTTGCGCGGGTGGCCTTCGACGAGCCTGGGCGCCAGGCCCAGCGCTTCGACGGCGCTGGCGTCGTCCGTGATCGCTTGCGGATCGGGCGCTTCGGATAATGCCTTGTGCAGCAAGGCATAGCTGAACATTTGCGGCGTCTGCGCCAGCCACAGGCCGTCGCGCGGCACCGTCTGCGCAGACAGGCCGCCCTGCCCCGCCCGCTTGACGGTGTCGACCACGGGCAAGGCCAGCAAGCCCCCGGCCGCATGCTCACCGACTTCGGTGATGAGCTTTTCGATCAGCGCCGGCGTCAGGCCGGGACGGGCCGCGTCGTGCACCAGCACCTGGTCGTGGGCAGCGATGCCGCCGTGCATGGCGTGCAAGCCATTAAGGATGCTTTCCATGCGCGTGGCGCCGCCGCAGCGCAGCACAGTGACGCCCTGTTCCGGCACGACCGTGTCGATCACGCCATCGTCGGCGCTGACGACGACATAGGTGTGCGCGATCAGGGGGCTGGCGAGAAAGGCGTCGAGCGCATGGCGCAGCATGGGTTTGCCGGCGATGGTTAAATACTGCTTGGGACTGCCCGCTTCCATGCGCGCGCCCACGCCAGCGGCGGGGATCAGCGCAAAGTAGCGGACGGTATTCGGTGCTGCTGTCATGCCATTCCTTGTCTAGTTGGCGGGCGCTGCCTTGCCCGCCAAGATGTTCTGGATTTCTCCTTTGCACGCCTTGCCCAGGCGCGCATATTCTTGTGGAGAATCGATGGCCGCCTGCAAGGTTTCCACCTTGCGCATTTCGGCCTTGATGTACGGCAACCAGCCCGTGTCGATCTCGCGCGCCAGCGCCGCCTTGGCCGTGCCGCTGGGCGCGTACAGGGGCCGCGCCTCGAAGCGTTTGGCCAGCGCCGCGCGCACGGTCTTTTCCACGCGCGGCAAGTGTTCCATATAGGTCTTCATGTGCCGCAGCTCGTGCGCGAGTATCTCATCATACGCGCAAGTGCCGGGGGCAAACTCGCGGCCGATATAGATCACCACGGGCGCATACGTGAGGCTCACGGCAATCTGCGGCGCCACGCATTCATAGCCGCTGGCCGGGTCTTGCAGCATGGGGCCGGCCAGGGCGATGGCCACGCGCGAATCCGTCTTCGTCAAGCCCAGTACCCAGGTGTTGGCGCGCGCCATGCCCTTCATCACCGTCAGGGCCTTGTACGGCAGATGCGTGTCGATGGAATAGCCATTCTGCTGCGTCGTCAGCACGGACACCGTCTTGCTGATCGTGTCTTCGCAGCGCACCTGGAACGGCGTGCGCGCGGCCGCCAGCGTGTCCAGGCTGGCGGCCGCCAGCAGCAGGAAGATTGCCGTGCGCATGCGCTGTATCAGGCCGGCTGCCACACGCCGCTGGTGATCTTGTCGAGCCAGAAGATGCCGATGACGGTTTTCACGTCCGTGATCGTGCCATCCTTGACCCAGTCGAGCAGCTGCGGCACCGTGGCCGTAAATGTCTCGAGGAATTCGCCCTCATCGAGCTGGCGTTCGCCAGCCACGAGTCCGCGCGCCAAAAACAGTTCCAGATGTTCATCGGAATACGCGATGGCGTTGTGGATGGTGGAGACGAATTGCCAGTCGCTGGCCGTGTAGCCCGTCTCTTCCAGCAACTCGCGCTGGGCACACGCCAGGTGCGATTCGCCCGCGTCGATCTTGCCGGCCGGGAATTCAATAAAGACCCGGTCCAGTGGATAGCGGTACTGGCGTTCCATCAGCACCGTGCCATCGTCGAGCAGCGGCAGGATGACGACGGCGCCCGGATGCAGGACGAATTCGCGCGCCGTGATCTTGCCGTCCGGCAGGGCAACACGGTCGCGCTGCACGCGCAGGAAGCCGCCTTGGTAGACGAGCTCGCCATCGACCTTGGTTTCAATCAATTGCGTATCAGTGGCTTGGGTATCCATGGAATTCCTTTATTCAATAAAAAACGGCGCCAGAGGCGCCGCTTTCGGTCGTTGTTGCTAACGGCGTTTGCGCAGGTAGCGTCCGACAAAGCCTGGGAAAGCCAGCACCAGGAACAGGCAGCCGGTGATGGCATAGAACTCCCACGTCTGCGGGAAACCGTTGCCGATGCGCGCTTCGAGCGCGAAGGCCACGGCGCCGACGATGAAGTACAGAATCACCATCTCCAGCAGGCGCAGCGCCAGCGGCTTGCGCCAGCCCTGCTCCGCCTGCGCCGCCTTTTTCAGGGGCACGGCGGCAAACAGTTTCTCGTTCAAGAAAGGCAGGTTCGCGCCCAGGATGCCCAGGGCGATCACCAGCCAGCTCGAGACGGTGACATCCATCGGTCAGGACGCCAGGGTCTTGGTGATGGCCGAAGCGCAGGCCGCCAGGATGCTGTTAGGCATCACGCCCAGCGCCAGAACGAACACGCCGTTCAGTGCCAGCACGACGCGCATGTCGCCATGCACGACCAGCGCGTTGGTATCGGTCGGCTCGTCGAACCACATCATTTTCACGACGCGCAGGTAGTAGAAGGCGCCGATCAGCGAGAACAGCACGGCGGCAATCGTCAGCCACAGCTGGCCCGTGGCCAGCACGGAAGCGAGCACCGAGTACTTGGCCATGAAGCCCATCAGCGGCGGCACGCCAGCCAGCGAGAACATGAACAGGGTCATCACCAGCGCGAAGATCGGGCTGCGTTTGCCCAGGCCCTTGAAGTCGGCCAGTTCTTCCGCTTCGAAACCACTGCGTGCCAACAACATGATCACGCCAAAGGTACCCAGGGTGGTGAACACGTAGGTGATGACGTAGTACATCGAAGCGCCGTAGGCGGTGGCTGCGCCAGCCGCGTTCAGGGTGTTGTTCGGTGCGTCGACGGTACCGGACAGCAGGCCCAGCAGAACGAAGCCCATTTGCGCGATGGTCGAGTACGCCAACATACGCTTCAGATTCGTTTGCGCGATGGCGGTGAAGTTACCGATGGCCAGCGACATCACGGCCAGCACCAGCAGCATTTGCTGCCAGTCATGCGCCATCGGCAGCAAGCCCTCGCCCAGCAAACGCAGGGTGATGGCAAACGCGGCCAGTTTCGGCGCGCCGCCCAGCAGCAGGGTCACGGCCGTCGGCGAACCTTGATACACGTCAGGCACCCACATGTGGAATGGCACGACGCCCAGTTTGAAGGCCAGGCCGGCTACGAGGAACACCAGGCCGAAGACCATGATGGTGCCGTTGGTCTTGCCGTTTTCCAGCGCCACGCGCAGTTCGCCCAGGTCCAGCGTGCCGGAGGCGCCGTACAGCATCGAGATACCGTACAACATGAAACCGGAAGCCAGCGCGCCCAGGATGAAGTATTTCATGGCCGCTTCCGTGGCCTTGGCATTGTCACGGCGCAAAGCGATCAGCGCGTACAGCGACAGCGACATCAGTTCCAGACCCAGGTAGATGATCAGGAAGTTGTTGGCCGAGATCATGATCATCTGGCCCAGCAGTGCAAACAGGGCCAGCACGTAGAACTCGCCGCCCAGGTTACCCGACAGCATGTTGCGGTCGGTGGCATAGGCACGCGAGTAGATCAGGGTCAGCGCCACGGCGCCGTACGAGAACAGTTTCAGCAGCTGCGACATCGGGTCCGACACGAACATGTTATGGAACGTGTAGACGGTAGTGCCCGCGTTGAAGTCGCCCACGGTCAGCAAGGCGCAGCCTGCCAAGGTCAGCAAGGACAGCGCATAGGTGATCGAACGCTTCGCCGCAGGCAAGAACATATCGATCAGCAAGAGCGCCGACGTGGCGATCAGCAGAAAGATTTCCGCGTACAGCGGTACCAGATTAGGTGCATTAGTCATGTTATCGGTCTTCTATTTAAGGCAACTTGCTGGTGGCGACATGCTGCAGCAGGTCAGCAACCGAAGTTTGCATCGTGTCGGTGAACGGGGCTGGATACAGACCCATCACGAGCACGGCGATGGCCAGTACAGCAAGCATGAAGAATTCACGTTTGTTGATGTCGGTCAGTTCGGCCACATGCTTGTTCTTGATCTTGCCGAACACTACGCGCTTGGCCATCCACAGCGAGTACGCCGCGCCCCAGATCAGTGCCGTTGCAGCCAGCAGGCCGATCCAGAAGTTGTATTTCACCGCGCCCAGGATCACCATGAACTCGCCGACGAAGCCGGACGTCGCTGGCAGACCGCAATTGGCCATCGAGAACAGCACGAAGAAGGCGGCAAATTTCGGCATGCGGTTCACGACGCCGCCGTAGTCGGCGATGTTGCGGGTATGCATGCGGTCATACAGCACGCCGATGCACAGGAACATCGCGCCGGAGATAAAGCCGTGCGAGACCATCTGCACGATACCGCCCTGCACCGAGATGTCGTTGAACATGAAGAAGCCCAGGGTCACAAAACCCATGTGCGCGATCGACGAATAGGCGACCAGTTTTTTCATGTCGGTTTGCACCAGGGCAACCAGACCGATGTAGATGACGGCGATCAGCGACAAGGCGATCATGAAGCCCGACAGGTAGTGGCTGGCGTCAGGCGTGATCGGCAGCGAGAAACGCAGGAAACCGTAGGCGCCCAGTTTCAGCATGATGGCGGCCAGCACGGCGGAACCGCCCGTAGGCGCTTCCACGTGGACGTCCGGCAACCACGTGTGGACGGGGAACATCGGCACCTTGACGGCAAACGCCATCAGGAAGGCCAGGAAGATGAAGATCTGTTCGTTCATCGTCAGCTTGAACGCATGCCAGGCCAGGATGTCGAAGGTGCCCGACACATTGCGCAGGTAGATGATGGCAACGAGGGTCAGCAGCGAACCGAAGAAGGTGTACAGGAAGAACTTGAACGACGCGTACACGCGGTTCGAACCGCCCCAGATACCGATGATGATGAACATCGGGATCAGGGTTGCTTCAAAGAAGAAGTAGAACAGCAAGCCGTCCAGCGCGCAGAACACGCCGATCATCAGGCCCGACAGGATCAGGAAGGAGCCCATGTACTGGGCGATGCGCTTCTCGATCACTTGCCAGGCCGAAATGACGACGATGACGGTGATAAAGGCCGTCAGTGGCACGAACCACAGCGACAGGCCGTCGATACCCAGCGAGTACCAGATATTGAAGGTTGCTATCCACGCTGCTTTTTCGACGAATTGCATGCCGTGTGCGGCGTTGTCGAAATGCTGGATCAGCGGCAAGGTGCACAGCATGCTGAGCACGGCGCCAGCCAGCGACAGCCAGCGGGTAAAGCCCGCTTTGCTGTCACGGCCGAGAGCCAGGATCAGGACGCCGCAAATGATCGGCACCCAGATCGACAGACTCAGGTAAGGAGGTAATGTAGAAATCGTAGACTGCATCATGGTTCTCAGTATTCTTTTATCAGGTCAGCTTACTTAGCGGGCCAGAATGGCAGGAAATAGATCAGGAAGCCCAGCACGCCCAGGATCATCACGAATGCATAGTGATAGATGTAGCCGGTCTGCAGCACTCGCGACAGCGAGGACAGCCAGGCGACGACCTTGGCGCTACCGTTGACCAGCAGGCCATCGATCAGCTTCTTGTCACCGAAGTTCCACAGGCCATTACCCAGCAAGCGGGCACCGCCGGCGAACACGACTTCATTGAACTTGTCCATGTAGTACTTGTTGTCCAGCAGGGTGTGGATCGCGTGGAACTTGGCAAAGAACCAGGCCGGTACACGCGGGTTGACCATGTAGCAGTAGTAGGCTGCCACCACGCCGGACAATGCCAGCCAGAACGGTGCCGTCGACAGGCCGTGGATCGCCATCGCCATTGCGCCGTGGAATTCATGCGACAACTCTTCCATTGCTGGATGGTTTTCGCCGACGAAGATCACGCCCTTGAAGAAATCGCCATGCAGCATCGGGCCGATCGTCAGGTAACCGATGATCAGCGACGGGATCGCCAGCATCACCAGCGGGAACCAGACGACGAATGGGGACTCGTGCGGCTTCTGGCCAGGTTCCAGACCGTGGTGCGCGTGGTCGTCTTCCTCTTCGTCATGGTGGTCGTCATGCGCGTGGGCATCGTGCTTGGCCGCAGGCGCGTGATGGTCGTCGTGACCGTGCGCATGCGCCTGGCCGAAACGTTCCTTGCCATGGAAGACGAGGAAGTACATGCGGAACGAGTAGAAAGCGGTGACGAACACGCCAGCCAGCACGGCGAACTGGGCAAAGCCAGCGCCCCAGATGTGCGTCGCTTCGACGGCTTCGATGATGCTGTCTTTCGAGTAGAAACCGGAGAACAGCGGCGTGCCGATCAGGGCCAGCGAACCGATCAGGGAAGTGATCCACGTGATCGGCATGTACTTGCGCAGGCCGCCCATGTTGCGGATATCTTGATCGTGGTGCATGCCGATGATGACGGAACCGGCGCCCAGGAACAGCAGTGCCTTGAAGAATGCGTGCGTCATCAGGTGGAACACGGCTACCGAGTACGCGGACGAACCGAGCGCCACGGTCATGTAGCCGAGCTGCGACAGGGTCGAGTAAGCGACGACGCGCTTGATGTCGTTCTGGATGATGCCCAGGAAGCCCATGAACAGCGCCGTGATGGAGCCGATCACGAGGATGAAGGACAGTGCCGTGTCGGACAGTTCGAACAGCGGCGACATGCGCGAGACCATGAAGATACCGGCCGTCACCATCGTCGCGGCGTGGATCAGTGCCGAGATCGGGGTAGGACCTTCCATCGAGTCAGGCAGCCACACATGCAGCGGGAACTGCGCCGATTTGCCCATCGCGCCGATGAACAGGCAGATGCAGGCTACGGTCAGCAGGGCCCAGTCGGTACCGGGCAAGCTCAACAGCGCCAGTTCGTCTTTCTTGGCGAACACTTCCTGGTAGTTCATGGTGCCGGCGTAAGCCAGCAGCAGGCCGATACCAAGGATGAAGCCGAAGTCGCCCACGCGGTTGACGAGGAAAGCCTTCATGTTGGCCACGATCGCCGTCGGACGCTGGTACCAGAAACCGATCAGCAGGTAAGAGACCAGGCCCACGGCTTCCCAACCGAAGAACAGTTGCAGGAAGTTGTTGGCCATGACCAGCATCAGCATCGAGAACGTGAACAGCGAGATGTAGGCGAAGAAGCGGTTGTAGCCTTCGTCGTCCTTCATGTAGCCGATCGTGTAGATGTGCACCATCAGGGAGACGAAGGTGACCACGCACATCATCATCGCCGACAGCGAATCGATCTGGAAGCCCACTTCCATCTTCAGGGTGCCGATCGTCATCCAGTTATAGATCGTGCCATTGAATGTCGCGCCATCCATCACTGCCAGCAGTGTCTGCACGGACAGGATGAACGCAATCAGTACGCCCAGGATCGTCGCGGTATGCGACGTCTTGCGTCCGACCAAATTACCCAGGAACTGGGTGCCAAGCAAGCCTGCAATCGCGGCACCGGCCAGCGGCGCCAGCGGTACGGCAAGAAGGAGGTTAGGGTTGAGGAGTTGCCCCGCCATGATGAACCTTAATCGTTATTATTCGAGAGATCGAGTCTGAAAAACATCAGCCTTTGAGGCTGTCCAGGTCTTCGACGTTGATGGTATCCAGATTACGGAACATCACCACCAGAATAGCCAGACCGATAGCCGACTCAGCGGCGGCAACCGTCAGGATGAAGAAAACGAAGATCTGACCGGCCGCGTCGCCCATGAAATGGGAGAACGCGATGAAATTCATATTCACCGCCAGCAGCATCAATTCGATTGCCATCAGCAATACGATGATGTTCTTGCGGTTCAGGAAAATACCGACGATCGAGATTGCGAACAGGATCGCGCCCAGGACCAGAAAATGTGTGAGCGATAATGTCATGGTGCCTCCTTAACTTCCGGCTCAGCCGCAGGACGCTCGACAACCGCGTCCATCTTGATGATCTTCAGGCGGTCGTTGCGCTTGACGCGCACGGCATCGCCTGGAGCAAAGTGCTTGGTGTCCTTGCGTTTGCGCAGGGTCAGCGCGACCGCGGCAACGATGGCCACCAGCAGCACGACGGCGGCGATCTCGAAGGCGAACACATATTCCGTGTAGATCAGCAGGCCCAGTTCCTTGGTGCCGCCCAGGTTGACGTTGACCGGCGCGATGCTAGGCGCAAAGTTGCGGAAACCGTGCCACAGGACAGCGGCCATTTCCAGCACGATGATCACGCCCACCGTCACCGACAAAGGCAGATAGCCCCAGAAGCCTTCGCGCATGCGGTCGATATTGATATCGAGCATCATGACCACGAAGAGGAACAGCACCATCACGGCGCCGACGTACACCAATACCAGCACGATGGCCAGGAATTCAGCTTGCAGCAGCATCCAGATGCCCGCTGCGGAAAAGAAGGACAGTACCAGGAACAGTACTGCGTGGACCGGATTACGGGCCGTGATGACGCGCGTCGCTGCCAGAATCAAGATCAGCGCGAAGGCGTAAAACAAAATTGTTTTAAAGTCCATAAAAAACCCAATAGACGTACAGATGAACGAGGGGCGCGCCGCAGCCAGTGGCTACGGCGCATCCATCAGCGATAAGGTGCGTCGGCGGCGCGCGCAGCGGCGATGTCATTTTCATAACGATCACCCACGGCCAGCAACATCTCTTTCGTGTAATACAAATCCCCGCGTTTCTCGCCGTGGTATTCCAGGATTTGCGTCTCGACGATCGAATCGACCGGGCAGGACTCTTCGCAGAAACCGCAGAAGATGCACTTGGTCAAATCAATATCGTAACGCGTGGTGCGGCGCGAGCCGTCGTCACGCTGTTCCGATTCGATCGTGATGGCCATCGCCGGGCAAACCGCTTCGCACAGTTTGCAGGCGATGCAACGTTCCTCGCCGTTCGGGTAGCGGCGCAGCGCGTGCAAGCCACGGAAACGCGGCGAGATCGGTGTCTTCTCTTCCGGGAATTGCACCGTGATCTTGCGCGAAAACATGTACTTGCCTGTCAGCGCCATGCCCTTGATCAGCTCGCCTAACAAGAGGCTGCTGAAGAAATCTTTTACCTTATCCATTCGTATGCACTCTCTTACTTCCAAATATTCCAGGATGTCTGCATCCAGGCAGCGACGAAGACCAGGTAGACCAGCGTCAACGGGATAAACACTTTCCAGCCGAGGCGCATGATCTGGTCATAACGGTAGCGTGGGAAAGTACCGCGTACCCAGATGAACACCGACACGATGAAGAAGGTCTTGGCGAACAGCCAGAAGAAGCCGCCGAAACCACCCCAGAACTCGAGGAAGGCAAATGGTGCGGACCAGCCACCGAGGAACATGATCGAAGTCAGCGCGCCGATCAGGATCATGTTGGCGTATTCGGCCAGCATGAACATGGCGTAGGCCATGCCCGAGTACTCGACCATGTGGCCGGCAACGATTTCCGACTCGCCTTCGACGACGTCGAACGGGTGACGGTTGGCTTCTGCCAGGCCCGACACCATGTAGATGACGAACATCGGCAGCAGCGGCAGCCAGTTCCACGACAGGAAGTTCACGCCCTTGTCGGCAAAGTAGCCGATTTGCTGGCCGCCGACGATGTCGATGAAGTTCAGGCTGCCCGAGACCATCAGCACGATGACCATCACGAAGCCCATCGGGATTTCATACGAAATCATCTGTGCCGAAGCGCGCATGGCGCCCATGAACGAGTACTTCGAGTTCGAGGCCCAGCCGGCGATGATGATGCCGTAGACTTCCATCGAGGTAATCGCCAGCAGCAGCAGCAAGCCCGCGTTGACGTTGGCCAGCACGGCTTGCGGACCGAACGGCACGACCGACCAGGCGGCCAGGGCCGGCATGATGGTCATGATCGGGCCGATGACGAACAGGCCCTTGGCGGCCTTGGCCGGGATGATGATCTCTTTGAACAAGAGCTTCAGCGCATCGGCGATCGGTTGCAGCAAGCCCAATGGACCCACGCGGTTCGGGCCGACGCGGATCTGGATCCAGCCGATCAGCTTGCGCTCCCACAGGGTGGCGTAAGCAACCAGGCCCATCAGCGGCAACAGCACGCACAGGATCTTGATCAGGGTCCAGAAGAACGGCCAGGTAGCGCCCAGCAAATCCTGGCCGGTACTGTTGATGACGTTTACAAATTCAGGCAGAGCCATCAGATTTTCCCCTCTGCTGTTTCAACTGTGATGTCACCGAACATGCCGCCCAGGCCAGCCGTCGAGGCATGCGCCGCCGACACTTTGACCACATTGGCTGGCAGGCCGGCGTGAATAGCCGCCACCAGGATGGCGCTGCCGGAGCCTTGCGCCACTTTGACCTTGTCGCCCGCCTTGATGCCCAGCTTGCCAGCCAGTTCGGCGGACAAATGGGCTTGCGGCGCGGCGCCATCGACCGTGCGTTGCAACGGTTCGGAGCGGCGTACCAGCGCGTCGGCGAAGTAGATCGGCACGTCGGCGATGCGTTGCAGCGCAGGCGATGCCGGTGCGTACGAAGCCGCTTCCGGTGCGTTCTTGGCGATGTTGTTCAGCTGTGCCGACAGATCGGTCACGCCAGCGCCAAACGCTTCGTCGCGGATCGCTTCGGATGTGTCGTAGTCGAAACCGGCCAGGCCCAGGATGTTGCCCAGGACGCGCAGCACTTTCCAGGCTGGACGGGTTTCCGCCAGCGGTTTCACGGTGCCGTTGAAGCTTTGCGCGCGGCCTTCGCAGTTGACGAAGGTGCCCGAGGTTTCAGCGAACGGGGCGATCGGCAGCAAGACATCGGCGTACTCCATGCCGTGCTTGAAGGCGGACATGGCCACGACCATGTCGGCGCCATCCAGGGCGGCGCGGGCCGCTTGTGGATTGGCGGCATCGAGTTCCGGCTCGGCGTGCAGCAGCACGTAGGCTTTTTTCGGCACGGCAAAGGCAGCTTGCACATTCGCGCGCGGCTTGGCGACCAGGTGCGCGCCTACCGTGTTGGCCGCTTCCGTCAGGTAACCGAGCTTGGCGCCCGTCTGTTCGGAGATCCATTGCGCGGCAGCATGCAGTTGCGACGCTTGCGGGTGTTGCGTTGCCGCGTTACCCAGCAGCACGGCGCCATGGTCGCCAGCCATCAGGCTCGCGGCGATGGCCACTGCCACGTCCGAAGCGGTGACCGCTTCAAAACCGGCTGGCGCGGCGATTTCTTTGGCTTTGGCAACAGCGACGACCACTTCCGACAAGGCCGCCAGCCAATCGCTTGGCGCCACGATCATCTTGTTGGCGATGGTGATCAATTGATCATCGTCCGAGGCGTGCAGGATCGACAGCTTGGCGCCGCCCTTGACGGACGCGCGCAAACGCGTGGCCAGCAATGGGTGATCCTTGCGCAGGAACGAGCCGATGACGAAGGCGCGCTTGATCTGGCCAAATTCGTTGATCGGCATGCCCAGCCATGGCTTGACGCCAGCGTCCAGCGCGAAGTCGGTCTGGCGCAGGCGGAAGTCGACGTTCTCGGAACCGAGACCGTTGGCCACTTTTTGCAGCAGGACCAGCTCTTCGACGGTCGAATGCGACGTTGCCAGCGCGGCGATGGCGTCAGCGCCATGCTCGTGCTTGATGTTTTTCAAACCGTGCGCCACGTATTCCAGCGCGGTTTGCCAATCGACTTCTTTCCACTCGTTGCCTTGTTTCAGCATCGGGGAAGTCAGGCGTTCAGCGCTGTCCAGCGCTTCGTACGAGAAACGGTCCTTGTCCGAGATCCAGCACTCGTTGACGGCTTCGTTTTCCAGCGGCAATACGCGCTTGACCTTGCCAGCTTTCACTTGCACGATCAGGTTCGTACCGAGGCCGTCATGCGGGCTGACCGATTTGCGGCGCGACAGTTCCCACGTACGGGCGCTGTAGCGGAACGGCTTCGAGGTCAGTGCGCCAACCGGGCACAGGTCGATCATGTTGCCCGACAGTTCCGAGTCGACCGACTGGCCGACGAAGGACACGATTTCCGAGTGCTCGCCGCGGCCGATCATGCCCAGCTCCATCACGCCGGCCACTTCCTGGCCAAAGCGTACGCAGCGGGTGCACTGGATGCAGCGCGACATCTCTTGCATGGAGACCAGCGGACCGGCTTCCTTCGGCGTGACGACGCGCTTGTCTTCCTTGTAGCGCGACTCGCTCTTGCCGTAACCCACTGCCAAGTCTTGCAACTGGCATTCGCCGCCCTGATCGCAGATAGGGCAATCGAGCGGGTGGTTAATCAGCAAGAATTCCATGACCGACTTTTGCGCCTGCACAGCTTTATCGCTGGCGGAGCGCACGATCATGCCGGCACTGACCGGGGTCGCACAAGCGGGCAAAGGCTTGGGCGCCTTTTCCACTTCGACCAGGCACATGCGGCAGTTCGCTGCGATCGACAATTTCTTGTGATAGCAGAAGTGCGGAATGTAGGTTCCCAATTTGTTGGCGGCGTCCATCACCATGCTACCAGCAGGGACTTCGACTTTTTTGCCGTCTATTTCGATTTCAACCATGGTGATCGTTACCTGACGCAGCTTAGATATATGCGGGCACTAAGCAATGCTTGTGCTCGATATGATATTCAAATTCTTCACGGAAATTCTTAATGAAGGCCCGTACCGGCATGGCAGCCGCATCGCCCAGCGCGCAAATGGTGCGGCCCTGGATGTTGTCGGCGATCGAGTTGAGCATGTCCAGGTCGTCTGGACGACCCTGCCCCTGCTCGATGCGGTGCACCATGCGATACATCCAGCCTGTGCCTTCACGGCAAGGCGTACACTGGCCGCACGATTCTTCAAAGTAGAAGTAGGACAGGCGTTCCAGCGCCTTTACCATGCAGCGTGTTTCGTCCATCACGATGACGGCGCCCGAACCCAACATCGAACCGGCTTTCGCGATCGAGTCGTAGTCCAGGTCGGTCTGCATCATGATGTCGCCGCGGATCACCGGCGCGGACGAGCCGCCAGGGATCACGGCCTTGATCTTTTTGCCACCGCGCATGCCGCCTGCCAGTTCCAGCAGGGTCGCAAACGGGGTGCCGAGCGGCACTTCATAGTTGCCCGGTTTTTCCACGTCGCCCGAGATCGAGAAGATCTTCGAACCGCCATTGTTCGGCTTGCCCATCGCCAGGTATTTCTCTGGACCGATGTTCAGCACGAATGGCACGGCCGCGAAGGTTTCCGTGTTGTTGATCGTCGTCGGCTTGCCGTACAGGCCAAACGAGGCAGGGAAAGGCGGCTTGAAGCGCGGCTGGCCTTTCTTGCCTTCCAAGGACTCCAGCAGGGCCGTTTCTTCGCCGCAGATGTAGGCGCCATAACCATGGTGCGCATGCAACTGGAACGAGAACTCGCTGCCCATAATCTTGTCGCCCAGGAAACCGGCGGCGCGCGCCTCTTCCAGCGCTTCTTCGAAACGCAGGTATTCCTGGAAGATTTCACCGTGGATATAGTTGTAGCCGACGGTGATGCCCATCGCATAAGCGCCAATGGCCATGCCTTCGATCAGCGCATGGGGATTGTAACGAATGATGTCGCGGTCCTTGAAAGTGCCCGGTTCGCCTTCATCTGTATTGCAGACGAGGTATTTCTGGCCCGGGAACTGGCGCGGCATGAAGCTCCACTTCAAGCCGGTAGGGAAACCCGCGCCGCCACGGCCGCGCAAGGACGACGCCTTGAGGTCGGCGATGATCTGTTCCGGCGTGATTTTCTCTTCCAGGATACGCCGCAAAGCGCTGTAGCCGCCGCGGTTCACATAATCTTGCAAATGCCAGTTCTTGCCATCCAGATCCTTCAGGATCAATGGATCGATATGGCGGTTGTGGAGTGACGTCATTTCTTGAGTTCCTCCAGCATGGCGTCGATCTTCTCGTTCGACATCCAGCTGCACATGGTTTTATTACTGACCAGCAAGACAGGCGCATCGCCGCAAGCACCCATGCACTCGCCTTCAACCAGGGTGAACTGGCCGTCTGCGGTGGTTTCGCGGAAATCGATACCCAGTTTCTGCTTCAGGTACTCTGCAGCGCGCACGCCGCCCGACAGGGCGCATGGCAGGTTGGTGCACACGGTGATCTTGTGCTTGCCCACGGGTTTCACGTTGTACATATTGTAGAACGTGGCCACTTCCTGCACGGCAATCGCCGGCATGCCGATGTAATCGGCCAGTTCCTTCATGGTTTCCGGCGCCAGCCAGCCCAGTTCATCCTGGGCATGGGCCAGCGCGGCCATGACGGCCGACTGACGCTGGTCGGCCGGGTACTTGGCCAGCTCGCGGTCAATTTTCTTATAGCATTGCTCTGATAACAACATACTTTTTGCCTCTTAGCGGTCAATACTGCCGAACACGATGTCTTGCGTCCCGATGATGGTCACGGCGTCGGCAAGCATGTGCCCACGTGCCATTTCGTCGAGCGACTGCAAGTGGGCGTAGTCTGGCGCGCGCAGTTTCATGCGGTACGGCTTGTTGGCGCCATCGGACACCAAGTACACGCCGAACTCGCCCTTCGGGTGTTCCACGGCGCTGTAGGCCTCGCCTGGCGGCACGTGGAAACCTTCCGTAAACAGCTTGAAGTGGTGAATCAAGGACTCCATGTTGGTCTTCATGTCGACACGGCCCGGAGGCGCCACCTTGCGGTTGCTGGTCATGACAGGACCTTCATTGTTGCGCAGCCACTCCACGCATTGCTTGATGATGCGGTTCGACTGGCGCAGCTCTTCCACGCGGACCAGGTAGCGGTCGTAGCAATCGCCGTTGGTGCCGATAGGAATGTCGAAATCCATCAGGTCGTACACTTCGTACGGCTGTTTCTTGCGCAAGTCCCACTGCACGCCCGAGCCGCGCAGCATGGCGCCCGTAAAGCCCATGGCCAGCGCATCTTCCGGCGAGACCACGCCGATGCCGACCGTGCGCTGTTTCCAGATACGGTTGTCGGTCAGCAGGGTTTCGTACTCGTCCACCGAGTTCGGGAAGCGGCGCGCGAAGTCTTCGATGAAGTCCAGCAGGGAACCCTGGCGGTTTTCGTTCAGCTTGCCGATCGCCTTGGCGTTGCGGATGATCGAGGCCTTGTGCTGCGGCATCGCGTCCGGCAGGTCGCGGTACACGCCGCCCGGACGGTAGTAGGCCGCGTGCATGCGTGCGCCCGACACTGCCTCGTAGGCGTCGAACAAGTCTTCGCGGTCGCGGAAGCAATACAGGAACGGGCCCATGGCGCCAACGTCCAGCGCGTGGGTACCGAGCCACATCAGGTGATTCAGGATACGCGTCATCTCGTCGAACATGACGCGGATGTATTGCGCGCGCAGCGGCACTTCCAGGCCCAGCATCTTTTCGATGGCCATCACGTACGCGTGTTCATTGCACATCATCGACACATAGTCGAGACGGTCCATGTACGGCACGGATTGCAGGTAGGTTTTCTGTTCGGCCAGCTTTTCGGTGGCGCGGTGCAGCAGGCCGATATGCGGGTCGGCGCGCTGGATGACTTCGCCATCCATCTCCAGCACCAGGCGCAGCACACCGTGCGCGGCCGGATGCTGTGGCCCAAAGTTCAGGGTGTAGTTCTTAATCTCAGCCATTATTTCATCCCGTAATGTTCTTCGCGGATCACGCGCGGCACGTTTTCCCGCGGCTCGATCGTCACGGGCTGGTAAATCACGCGCTTTTGTTCCGGATCGTAACGCATCTCGACATAGCCGGAGACGGGGAAATCCTTGCGGAACGGATGGCCGATGAAACCGTAGTCGGTCAGCAGGCGGCGCAAGTCGTTGTGGCCTTCGAAGAGGATGCCCAGCAGGTCGAACGCTTCGCGCTCGTACCAGTTGACGGCACGCCAGATGTTCACCACGGAGGGCAGCAGCGGCATGTCGTCGTCCGGCGCGAACACGCGCACGCGCACGCGCCAGTTGTGCTTGACAGACAGCAAGTGCGAGACGGCCGCGAAACGCAGGCCATCCCAGCTACCGTCGCCATAGGTCGAGTAGTCGACGCCGCACAAGTCGAGCAGCTGCTCGAAATGCAGGGCCGGATCGTCGCGCAAGGTCTGCATCACGGCCAGGTAATCCTCGGCCTTGACGACCAGGGTGACTTCGCCCAGCGCAACCGTCGTGCTAACGCGATCGCCCAGGGCTGTGCCGAGGGCGTTTTGCAATACTTCTAAATGTGTTGTCATAATCTGAAGCGGCCCGGTTAGCGTGCGATCGTGCTGGTACGCTTGATCTTGTTCTGCAACTGCATGATGCCGTACAGCAAGGCTTCAGCGGTCGGAGGACAGCCAGGCACATACACGTCGACGGGCACGATGCGGTCGCAACCGCGCACCACGGAATAGGAGTAATGGTAGTACCCGCCACCATTGGCGCAGGAACCCATCGAGATGACCCAGCGTGGCTCTGCCATCTGGTCGTAGACCTTGCGCAGGGCCGGCGCCATCTTGTTGCACAGGGTGCCGGCAACGATCATGACGTCGGACTGACGCGGCGACGGACGAAACACGACGCCGAAACGGTCCATATCGTAGCGGGCTGCGCCCACATGCATCATTTCGACCGCACAGCAGGCCAGACCGAACGTCATCGGGAACATAGACCCGGTGCGCGCCCAGTTGATCAGCTTGTCGGCCGAGGTGGTGATGAAACCTTCGCTTAATACGCCTTCAATAGCCATGGCTTATTCCCAGTCAAGGGCACCTTTCTTCCAAATGTACCAAAATCCGACCACGAATTCAGCGATGAACACCATCATCGTGACGAAACCGGCCCAGCCCAGGTCGCGCATTGCAACGCCCCATGGGAAAAAGAATGCCGTTTCCAGATCGAACAAAATAAACAGGATTGCGACCAGATAGTAGCGCACATCAAATTTCATGCGCGCGTCTTCGAATGCTTCAAAGCCACATTCGTACGGGGAGAGTTTTGCTGCGTCAGGCTTGTTAGGACCTAACAGGCGCCCCAGGAGCTGGGGAGCGATACCGACACCAAGGCCGATAATAATGAACAGCAGGACGGGGAAGTAATTTTCGAGGTTCACGATTGATGAGCTTATATTGAACGATCGGTTAAATGAGGACGCTGCGATCATTTGCAGCGTATCTAACGCACGACCCCAATCAAAGCTAAGACCAGGATCGAACGACACATCCTCGTAAAAAAAGCCAGCAACTTTGTACGAGCCATGGCTCGTGCGCCGTTGCTGGCTTCTGATTTCTGGTGCCGACGACGAGACTCGAACTCGTACAGCTTTCGCCACTACCCCCTCAAGATAGCGTGTCTACCAATTTCACCACGTCGGCGGTAAGGCCCGTATTCTACTCTGCTTTGCCGCTAAAGTTAATGCACAAATGCATCAAAACACAGATAAAAACGATAAATTTTTACATCTTCCAGCGCGTCACGATTTTTTCCTGCCGCGCTGCTGAAACATTGAGCAATAATCTGCCCGTAATGAGAATTACTCTCGATGAGGTATCGAGCTCATACAAAAATTACTTCGGAATCGCGCCTGCCGGGGTGCTGGCAACCGGTGCCGCCGCCGCTGGAGCGCTGGCAGCCGGAGCTGCCGCAGGTACCGTCGTCGGGATCGCGCCCGCGCCGGTGACCGGCACTGGCTTGACGACTTTATCCATCACGCCGCCGCCGACCGTCGTGGCGCGCTGATTGGCCATCAGCGACAGGGCCAGGGTGGCGCCGAAGAAGATCGCGGCGGCGACGCCCGTCGATTTCGACATGAAGTTCGACGAACCCGTCGCACCGAACAGGCTGCCCGAGGCGCCCGAACCGAAGGCGGCGCCCATGTCGGCGCCCTTACCGTGCTGCAACAACACCAGCGCGATAATCGACAATGCCGAAATAACCTGTACTACCACTACCAGATTGAACATCATGTTCATTGCAATTCCATTCTTAGTTTAAATTAATTCAATCAGCGGCGTGAATAATTGCTAGGAAATCCGCCGCCTTCAATGCTGCCCCACCGATCAGACCGCCATCGATATCCGGCATCGCCATCAATTCTTTTGCGTTCTCCGGCTTCATGCTGCCGCCGTACAGGATCTGCACGCCGGCCGCTGCTACCGCATTCTTTGCCGCCAGCTGGCCGCGCAATACCTGATGCACGTCCTGCGCCATTTGCGGCGTGGCTGTCTTGCCCGTGCCGATGGCCCAGACCGGCTCATAGGCCAGCACCAGTTTCGCCACGTCGTCGGCGGAAATCGCCGCCAGCACGGCGCCCAGCTGCTGCGCCACGACCGTATCGGTCTGGCCCGCTTCGCGCTGCGCCAGGGTTTCGCCGATGCAGACGATAGGCGTGATGCCCGCCGCCAGCGCCGCAACCGTCTTGGCCGCCACCTGCGCATCGCTCTCGCCATGGTAGGCGCGGCGCTCGGAATGCCCGATCACCACATAGCCGCAGCCGAAATCCTGCAGCATGGCGGTCGAGATTTCTCCCGTGTAGGCGCCACTGGCATGCGCGGACACATCCTGTGCACCCCAGCCGAGAGCCGTGCCTGCCAATTGCGCCTGGCACTGCGCCAGATACGGCGCAGGCACACAGACGGCGCTGGCGGCGCCAGAGGCAGCCAGGCCAGCAACTATTTCAGACAATAACACCGCGTTCGAGGTGCGACTGCCGTTCATTTTCCAATTTCCGACGACGAGTTTGCGACGCATAGTAGCCTAAATTCTAATAACCCGTCATTCTAACTCCGGCACCGATGCCGGTCAAACAGGCAGTGCCCCGTTTCAAGCAACTTGCAACATGATCTTGCCCACGTGCGTGCTCGCTTCCATCAAGGCATGCGCCTCGTTGGCTTTTTCCAACGGGAAAGTTTTATAGATCACGGGCTTGATCTTGCCCGCCTCGATCAGCGGCCAGACGGTCGTGCGCAGGTGATTCGCGATGGCCGCCTTGAAGGCGACGGAACGGGGACGCAAGGTGGAACCCGTCACCGTCAGGCGACGGCGCAGCAGGCTACCCAGGTCCAGTTCCGCCCTGGTGCCGCCCTGCACGGCGATCAGGCCGATGCGGCCATCGTCGGCCAGGCAATCGATTTCGCGCGGCAGGTAGTCGCCGCCGACCATATCGAGGATGACGTCGACGCCCTTGCCACCAGTCAGCTCCGTGACCACGGCGGCGAAATCTTCCGTCCGATAGTTAATGCCCCGCTCGGCGCCCAGCGCTTCGCAGGCGCGCGCCTTCTCGTCGCTGCCGGCCGTGGCGAACACGCGGTGGCCCAGGGCGGCCGCCAATTGAATGGCCGTCACGCCGATGCCGGATGTGCCGCCCTGCACCAGCAAGGTTTCGCCGTCGGCCAGCGCGCAGCGGTCGAAGACATTGCTCCAGACGGTAAAGAAGTTTTCCGGCAGGGACGCGCCTTCCAGCGCCGTCAAGCCTTGCGGCAAGGGCAGGCACTGGCCGGCGGGCGCGGCGCAATATTCGGCATAGCCGCCGCCCTGCACCAGCGCGCAGACGAGGTCGCCCTTCTTGAATGCGGTATTGCTGAAATCGCCATCGACGACTTCACCGGCCACTTCCAGGCCAGGCAAATCGGACGCACCGGCTGGCGGCGCGTACTTGCCCAGACGCTGCAGCACGTCGGGACGGTTGATGCCGGCCGCGTGCACCTTGATCAGCAGTTCGCCGGCTTTGAAGGCGGGGACGGGACACTCGACGATCTGCAAAACGTCGGCGGGACCTGGCTGGCTGATGGCAACTGCACGCATGGCGGGACTCTTTCAAGGGAAAACGGCGATTGTACGCCAAGCCGTTCACCCTTGCAGGCATGCCCCCTTCCCTATGCGCCGCCCGTCTTCGACTGGCGCGGCAGCGGCGTGCCCGGCTTCCATTTCGCCGACAGGGCCTGTCCTTCCTCGACTTGCTCATGCGTCATCTTGCGCACCACGGCGGCGCGCTGATCGGCCGCATTCGCGTTGCCGTTCGCCGCCGCCAGGTTCCACAGCATGTAGGCGATGACGTTGTCCTGCTGCACGCCGCCCATGTGGTAGCGGTACATCAGGCCCAGCACCTGCTGCGCCTCGGCGTGGTTCTGCTCGGCCGCCTTGCGGAACCAGCTCACGGCCTGCTTGTGGTCCTGCAGCACGGCGTTGCCCGTGTAATACATGGCGCCCACCACATACTGGGCGTCGGCCTTGCCCTGGTCGGCCGCCTTGCGGTGCCAGAACATGGCTTGCTTGTAATCCTGCGGCAAGCCGCGGCCCATGTAATACATCAAGCCCAGCAAATGCTGGGCATCGGCATTGCCGGTCTTGGCCAGTGGCAGGATTTCCTTGTAGGCCAGCGCGTAATTCTTGTTGTTGTAGGCACTGGCGCCTTCGACGAAGCCAGCCCGCGCAGGTAGCTGTATCGCCAACAGCATGAGTAATGTAATGATCAGTTTTTTCATCGGAATGGGATGTGGTCTGACTACTTATTCTTGTTCTGCCAATAAAGCCTGCGGCAGGATGCGTTTACTTCCAGCTGACTTTGCCCAGGCCCTCGACGCTGACATCGCGGTTGGCCGGCTTGCCGTACACCACCACCGAGCCGAGTCCGCTCAGGTTCAGCTTGGCATTCGTATGGGCATTCACCGTGGCATTGCCCAGGCCGCTCAACTCCAGATTGACGGCATCGACTTCGAACTGCTGCGCATTCAGGCTGCCCAGGCCGCCCAGGCTCGCTTTCAGGATACGTCCGCGTCCACCCAGCATCACCGAGCCCGCACCCTGCAGGTCCAGCTCCGCGCGCTCATTGTTGCCTATCCATATCTGCATGCTGCCCACGCCGCCCAGGCTGGCATTGAGCTTGCGGTAGTCGCCCACCAGCTTGATGCTGCCCGCCCCTTCCAGCGACAGGGTCAGTTCCTCGCCCTTGAAGCCCGTGATGTCCGTGCTGCCAAAGCCTTCCGAGCTCAGTTCGCGCAAGTTCGGCAGGACCAGGTCGGCGCGGATCGACGAGGGGCCGATCTTGAAGCCGCGCACTTCCGTTTCGATGTGCAAGGTGTCGCCGCTTTGCGCCGTGCTGACATCGGCGATGTAACGCTTGTCGGCCGTGATGCTCAGCGAAGCCACGTTGCCCTGGCGAATGCGCACTTCCATCACGCCATCGAGCTTGACGCGCACGACGCGGGCGTCGACGTTGCGCATTTCCAGCAAGCGGGTCTCGGCGGCCACGCCGCGCACCAGGCCCAATGTCGCCAGGAACAGCAGCGCCAATTGCAGAATCTTTTTCATGTAGTGCATCCTCGGTATCTTGTTTTTATGTGTCGCGGCGCCCGCGTGGGGCGCCTGCATTGCTCGCGCAGCACCACTGTAGCAGCGCCGAAAATGGCTGACAATTAATTATGCAAAACGGGCTTTTTCGGCAGCGCTCAGGCGCTTGGCCTTGACGACCACCACTTGCATGGCAGCCTTGTTCGCTGGCGCGGCCAGGGTGGCCGTGGAACTAGCCACTTGCAGGGCCGGAGCGGCCGGGGCGATGGCGTAGCAGCTGGCGCCGAACACGATAGCGGCGGCAACGGCAATGACTTCCATGTTTTTAGCGACGTTCATGTTGTTCTCCTCGGGTGTCTGGCAGTGGGCTTGCGGTATGGTGTCACTATAGCCATACCGCCCCCGGCAGACACGCCGATTGCGACGAACTGCATTTTTGGCAGGCTGGCCTGACAAAAACGCGGATGAACGTGCAGATCGCTAAGCGTCTTCTTAAAACTCTTCCCACTCGTCGGCGCCGGACTTGGCCGCCTTGACGGGTTTGACCGGCGCCAGCGCGCGGGCCGGCGCGCGCGGTGCAGCAGCGGCTGGCTTCGCCTTGAGGCGCGTCACGGGCGCGTGTGCCGCGGCAGGACCGGCATCGCCCAGGCGGAACATGCCGACGGCTTGCGCCAGGTCCACGGCCTGCTCCTGCAGGCTTTCCGCGGCGGCAGCCGCTTGCTCGACGAGGGCCGCGTTTTGCTGCGTCATGGTATCCATGTGCGTGACGGCCGTATTGATCTCGCCGATGCCGGCGCTCTGTTCGCGGCTGGCCACCGTGATCTCGCTCATGATGGTCGTCAATTGCTGCACCGAGGCCACCACCTGATCCATGGTCTGACCCGCCTCATCGACGAGGCGGCCGCCGGCATCGACCTTCTCCACCGAATCGCCGATCAATTCCTTGATTTCCTTCGCCGCACCGGCGGAGCGTTGCGCCAGGTTGCGCACTTCGGACGCCACCACGGCAAAGCCCCTGCCCTGCTCGCCCGCGCGCGCCGCCTCGACGGCCGCGTTCAGCGCCAGGATGTTCGTCTGGAAGGCGATACCGTCGATCACGCCGATGATGTCGACGATCTTGCGCGAGCTTTCCTGGATGCCAGCCATGGTGCCCACCACCTGCTGCACCACGCGGCCACCCTTGGCCGCCACTTCCGAGGCGGACACGGCCAACTCGTTGGCTGCATGCGCGTTTTCCGCATTCTGCTTGACGGTCGACGTCAGCTCATCCATTGAGCTGGCCGTCTCTTCCAGCGCGCCCGCCTGCGCTTCCGTACGCGAGGACAGGTCCGCATTGCCGGCGGCAATGTCGGCCGATTCGCTGCGCACCAGGGTGCTGATGCTGCGGATCTGCATCAGCACGGTGGCGATCTTTTCGACGAACAAGTTGAATGCCTTGGCGATCTGCGCCAGCTCGTCCGCTCCTTCCGCGTCGAGGCGGCTGGTCAGGTCGCCGTCGCCCGTGGCGATCGCTTCCATCGCATCGCGCACCAGACCCAGGCGGCGCAAGGCGCGCGCCACCAGTACGCTCAATACCGTGGCGGCCAGGGCCAGCACCAGCAAGGCCGTCAAGGCCGAGGCGCGCAGCATGGAGCTCAGTGCCTGCGTCGCTTCTGCACGGTCGAGCACGGTAGCCAGCAGCCAGTCGCTTCCCGGCACTTTACTGACATGCAAGATACCGTTACGGTCACCGAGGCGAATGGCTGCGCCATTGCCGCTCTTTTCGATATCGGCCAGCGCCTGCGCGCTCAGGCCCGGGTCCAGCTCGGCCAGCGGTTTCAGAGTCAGTTTGCTATCCGGATGGGCGATGATCTTGCCGCCGCCATCGACGAGGAAGGCATAGCTGGACGCCGTCGGCTTGATCGAAGCGACGTTTTGCACTACCGCATCCATCATCACGTCGGCCGCCATCACGCCCGTCACGCTGCCCTTGCCGCCCAGCGGCTCGGCAAACGTCACCACCAGCTTGCCCGTGCTGGCGCCGATGTAGGGCGCGGTGATGATGGGGCCGCCCACTTCGGACGCCAGCTTGTACCAGGGGCGCGCCGTGGGATCGTAGTCGGCGGCGCGCTTGCGCTCCTGCGAAAAGACGGCGTGCTTGTCGGCAAAGCCGATGTACGCCATGTCGAAGGTGCCCGCCTGTTCGGCCGCCTTCAGGGCCGGCAGCGGATCGGCCGCCGTGGCGCCCTGCTTGAGCGAGCCCACGACGGCTTGCTTGGAACGCAGCCATTCGGCGATGGCTTGCGCATGGCTGTGCGACAACTGCAGCATCTGCGTGTCGAGCGCGGCCAGGGTGCTGGAACGCGTCGTGAAGAAATTGGCAATGGCGACAGCCAGCATGGCCAGCACGACGATGGAAACGGCGATGGCGATCAGCCGCGCCTTAAGGGAGGACAACATGGTGCATCCAATAAAAAAAGAGAAAATCGGGAGGGATGCACCATGGTCGGGGAATAAGATTTTGTCGTCAAGCAATACTGACAGTCAATTACCCATAAACAACAATTGATACCATATAGTTCATGTCTCGCCGCGCAGCTTGCGCAAGGCGGGCGAGTCGCCGCCCGTCGCCTCGATGCGGAAGCGGGCAAACGCCTGCTCCAGCTCAGGGTAGCAGCGCAAACTGCCTTCGTTAAAGTAGCGCCCGCCGGGGATATCGCCCCATGGCAGGGGTGCGCTCAAGCCCCCGCTGCCCGCCAGGGCCAGCAGCGGCTCGAGCGCGCTGCGCAGGTCGGCCACTTCCGTATCGGCGCCCGCCAGGCGGGCCAGCAACTGTTCCAGTTCGGTAGTACAGGCTTGCAGGCGCGACTGATCCATGTTCACTCCTAATTCTTGATGGTGCCCACCAGCACGGGCGCCGACCACAGCTTGCGATTGGGCAACAGGTATTGCAAGGCGCCACCCTTGCGCCGCACCAGGCCGCCCAGCTCTTCGGTCGGCGCCACCGAGCTGACAAACACCGTCACGGTCCCGTTAGGCGTGACCTCATACACATCATACAGCGGCGCTTCGCTCCTGAGCGGCAAGCCGAAGCAGTCTGCCAGCGAGTCACACTCGTCGCTGCCTTGCAACTGCCCGATAGTGGTGAAGTATGGCGAATAGCGCAAGACGCTCTGTCCGTGCGGCACTACCTTGTAGAGCGGAATATCGATCAGCCAGACGGTCGGCAACTTATTGCCGGACGCCAGCTGCTCAACGGCCCGCGCATAAATCGTCTCCGCCGGCGCGCCCGGATCGGCCGCGCGCAGCTGGGCCAGGAATTGCTGCCCGTCCTCACCCTCCAGCCAGCCGTCGATCACCGGGCGCTGCAGGCCGATGGTCTTGAAGGTGCTGAGGTCATTGATTTCGCGCGCATGCACGGCGCGCAAGGCGTCGAGGTCTTGCGCCGGCATGGCTGCGGATGCAGCGGCGATGGGGATGGGCAGCGGCACCGGCGTCGGTGCGTCGTCAGCCTGTGCCCAGGTGCAGGGCGAAACGGCAAGCAGAAAGGCGGCGGCCAGCCCGCGGAATGTGCGCATGCTGCATCTCCTTGGAAGACTCGTTCAGGGGAAGATTCCCTTTCCGAATCTACAAGGAGCGGCAGCGGCCGATACGCGCTGTATCAAGGCCGATGCACACGTCGACACACACTTTCGATGCAGCGCAAACGCGGCGCAAAAAAAACCGCCAGGGCTTGCGCGCTGGCGGTTTTGATCATGCGGCCGAGGCCGCATTCAGGCGAACCTGAAGGAAATTAAGCGGCTGGCGCTTCGTTGCCTTCAGCAGCTTTCATCGACAGTTTCAGACGGCCGCGGTCGTCCGTTTCCAGAACTTTTACACGCACCAGCTGGCCTTCTTTCAGGTAGTCGGCCACGGCGTTGACGCGCTCGTTGGCGATCTGCGAGATGTGCAGCAAGCCGTCCTTGCCTGGCATGACTTGGACGATGGCGCCGAAGTCCAGCAGTTTCAGCACGGTGCCTTCGTAGGTCTTGCCCACTTCGACGGAAGCGGTCAGTTCTTCGATGCGGCGCTTGGCTTCCTGGCCGGCAGCAGCGTCGACGGAAGCGATGGTGACCACGCCTTCGTCGCTGATGTCGATCTGGGTGCCCGTCTCTTCGGTCAGCGCACGGATCACGGCGCCGCCCTTGCCGATCACGTCACGGATTTTTTCCGGGTTGATCTTGATGGTGATCAGACGCGGTGCGAAATCGGACAGTTCGGTTTTGACGTGCGGCATGGCTTTTTGCATTTCGCCCAGGATGTGCTCGCGGCCTTCCTTGGCTTGCGCCAGTGCCACTTGCATGATTTCCTTGGTGATGCCCATGATCTTGATGTCCATCTGCAGCGCCGTGATACCGTTGCGGGTACCGGCTACCTTGAAGTCCATGTCGCCCAGGTGATCTTCGTCGCCCAGGATGTCGGACAGCACGGCAAACTTGCCGCCTTCCTTGATCAGGCCCATGGCGATACCGGCCACGTGTTCTTTCATCGGCACGCCGGCGTCCATCAGTGCCAGGCAGCCGCCGCAGACGGAAGCCATCGACGAGGAACCGTTCGATTCCGTGATTTCCGATACCAGACGCACCGAGTAGCTGAACTCTTCAGCTGCTGGCAGGGCAGCGATCAGCGCGCGCTTGGCCAGGCGGCCGTGGCCGATTTCGCGGCGCTTAGGCGTACCGACACGGCCCGTTTCGCCGGTGGCGAACGGAGGCATGTTGTAATGCAGCATGAACGAATCGGTGAACTCGCCCATCAGCGCATCGATCTTCTGGCTGTCGCGGGCGGTGCCCAAAGTTGCCACGACCAGCGCTTGCGTTTCGCCGCGCGTGAACAAGGCCGAACCGTGGGTGCGTGGCAGCACGCTGGTGCGGATCGAGATCGGACGCACGGTGCGCGTGTCGCGGCCGTCGATGCGTGGCTCGCCGTCGAGGATTTGCGTACGCACGATTTTCGCTTCGATGTCGAACAGGATGTTGTTGACTTCAGCGCTGTCGATAGCCGCGCCGCCGTTGGCAGCCACTTCAGCCGACAGGTCGGCGATCACTTCCGACGTCGCTGCTTTCAGCTTGGCCGTACGCTCTTGCTTGTCCTTGGTTTGATACGCGTCATTGATCTTGGCGTTGGCGAAATGCGCGACGCGGGCGATCAGTGCTTCGTTTTTCGGCGCAGGCGCCCATTCGACTTCCGGCTTGCCGCCGTCACGCACCAGGTCGTGAATCGCGTCGATGACGACTTTCATCTGGTCGTGGCCGAAGACCACGGCGCCCAGCATGATTTCTTCGGACAGCTGTTTCGCTTCCGATTCGACCATCAGCACGGCCGTTTCGGTACCGGCGACAACCAGATCCATTTCCGACGTTTTCAGTTGCTGGACGGTCGGGTTCAGGATGTACTGGCCATTGGCGTAACCGACGCGCGCGGCGCCGATAGGACCGTTGAAAGGCACGCCCGATACGCACAGGGCAGCCGATGCGCCGATCATGGCGGCGATGTCCGGATCGATTTCAGGGTTGACCGACAACACGTGAATGATGACTTGCACTTCATTCAGGTAGCCTTCCGGGAACAGCGGACGGATAGGACGGTCGATCAGACGGGAGGTCAGTGTTTCTTTTTCGGAAGGACGGCCTTCGCGCTTGAAAAAACCGCCCGGGATTTTACCGGCAGCATAGGTTTTCTCGACATAATCAACCGTCAAAGGGAAGAAATCCTGGCCTGGCTTGGCATCTTTGCGTGCCACTACCGTTGCCAGAACGACGGTATCTTCGATCGACACCAGCACTGCGCCGGATGCCTGACGTGCGATTTCGCCGGTTTCCAGGGTCACTTGATGTTGACCGTACTGGAAGGTTTTCGTAACTTTGTTAAACATGGGGTATCCCTTTTCTAATTGCCGACAGATTTTCAGGGGCTGTCGTTCACCTCACCACAGGCGGCGAAAACTTCGTTGCCGCCTTTACTACTTTACTTTTAAAACATGATATCGGTAGAGAATACTGTACTTCTCGACATAAATCCGGAATTCAAATGACAAAATGCCCGCGTCAGCGAACTGGCGCAGGCATTTCTGTATAAACCTTGTACGGCAAAAATTACTTGCGCAGACCAAGTTTAGCGATCAGGTCGCGATAACGGGTAGCGTCTTTAGCCTTCAGGTAGGACAACAGGCTCTTACGACGGTTGACCATCATGATCAGGCCGCGGCGGGAGTGGTGATCTTTCGAGTGGGCTTTGAAGTGGCCGTTCAGTTCGTTGATGCGAGCTGTCAGCAGTGCAACTTGCACTTCAGGGGAGCCGGTGTCGTTTTGACCACGTGCGTTGTCCGCGATGATAGCGGCTTTGTTGATGTTTTCTACTGTCATGATAAACCTTTCACATGCGGTGCACAGAGTCTGAACCCTATCCACCGTGAACTACGATTATTAAAATACTGGCCTATGCTTCCAACCAGACGCGCAAGTATATCGGAAAAATGCCCGCCTGTATCCTGCCGTGCGCGCTTTTCTCGGTGCATGATAGGGTTTTCCTGCATTTCAGGAGGTCAAACATGAAAAAACTGCTCAAATCAGCAACACCGCTGCTGTTTGCCATGCTGGCCGGCTGCGCCAGCTGGAACGTCCCGCCGCCCCAGCCGGGCGAGCCGCGCGCCTCAGTGGAAGCGCGCCTGGGCCGGCCGACGAATATCTACCAGCTTCCGACCGGTCCCGAACTCGAATACGCAACGGGACCGTACGGCCAGTACACGTATATGGCCCGTTTCGGCCCCGACGACAGGTTGATTTCCTACGAGCAAGTGCTCGACACGCCGGGCTTTGCCCGCATCAAGGTGGGCGTGTCGACGCAGCAAGACGTGCTGCACACCCTGGGCCGCCCGACGGAAACCTCATACCTGTCGCTGCCGAAACTGCACGTCTGGTCCTACCGCTACAAGGAATCGGGCGTGTGGGACTCCATGATGCATGTGCACTTCGACCACGACGGCATCGTGCGCATGATGATGAACGGGCCCGATCCCGCCAAGGAAGAGCGGCGGTTTTTCTGGTAGTTAGCGCCCCCTCACGGTTGCGGGTCGATGCGCTCGTCTTTCGCATGCAGTTTGTTTAAGGCCGACAAATACGCCTTGGCCGACGCGACGATGATGTCCGGATCGGCGCCCACGCCATTGACGATGCGCCCGTCGCGCGACAGGCGCATCGTGACTTCACCCTGCGACTGCGTGCCCGTGCTGATGGCGTTGACGGAGAACAGGACCAGCTCGGCGCCGCTGGCGGCCGCGCTTTCGATGGCGTTGACGGTGGCGTCGACGGGGCCGTCGCCCTGCCCTTCGCAGCTGCGCTGCTCACCGCCGACGAGAAACTCCACGCGCGCATGGGGCACGGCGCCCGTCGTCGACTGCTGCGTCAGCGCAACAAAACGGTAGTGCTCACTCTCCTGCGCCTGCTGCTCCTCGCTGACGAGGGCCATGATGTCTTCGTCGAAAATCTCGGATTTCCGGTCGGCCAGTTCCTTGAAGCGCAGGAAGGCCGCGTTGACTTCCGCTTCCGATTCCAGAGAAATGCCCAGCTCCTGCAGCCGCTGCTTGAAGGCATTGCGCCCCGACAGTTTGCCGAGCACGATCTTGTTGGCCGTCCAGCCCACGTCTTCGGCGCGCATGATTTCATACGTCTCGCGCGCCTTCAAGATGCCGTCCTGGTGGATGCCGGACGCGTGTGCAAAAGCGTTCGCGCCGACGACGGCCTTGTTCGGCTGCACGGCAAAGCCCGTGATCTGCGACACCATTTTGGACGCCGCCACGATCTGCGTCGTATCGATGCCCACCGTCAGGTTGTAATAGGCGGCGCGCGTGCGCAGCGCCATCACCACTTCTTCCAGCGCCGTATTGCCGGCCCGCTCGCCTAGGCCATTGACCGTACACTCGATCTGCCGCGCGCCGCCTATCATGACGCCGGCCAGCGAGTTGGCCACAGCCAGGCCCAGGTCGTTATGGCAATGGACGGACCAGATGGCCTTGTCGGAGTTCGGTATGCGTTCGCGCAAGCGCTTGATGGTCGCGCCGAAGATTTCGGGCACGGCGTAGCCGACCGTGTCGGGAAAATTGATGGTGGTGGCGCCCTCGGCGATCACGCCCTCAAGCACACGGCAAAGGAAATCTTCGTCGGAGCGGCTGCCGTCTTCGGGGCTGAATTCGATGTCGTCCGTGAACTGGCGCGCAAAGCGCACGGCATTTTGCGCCTGCGTAAGCACTTGCTCTGGCGTCATGCGCAGCTTCATCTGCATGTGCAGGGGCGACGTGGCGATAAAGGTATGAATGCGCTTGCGCTCGGCAGGCGCCAAGGCCTCGGCGGCGCGGGCGATGTCGCGGTCGTTGGCGCGCGACAGCGAGCAGATAGTGGACTCGCGCACGGCACCGGCAATCGCCCGTATCGATTCGAAGTCGCCCTGCGAGGCGGCGGCGAAGCCCGCCTCGATCACGTCGACCTTCATGCGCTCGAGCTGCTTGGCGATGCGCAGCTTTTCCTCGCGCGTCATGGAGGCGCCCGGAGATTGCTCGCCGTCGCGCAGGGTGGTGTCAAAAATGATGAGTCGGTTGCTGGTGGTCATGGCTGCTCCTGGCTGGCTGAAGACTGGCGACGCTACCGACTCGCCGCATTAATGCTCGGGGTCGGTCTGGATGATGCTGACGGGCTTGCCCTTCGCCATGCGCCAGAAAAACACGGCGTAGCCGGACAGGCCATACACGACGAAAATCGGGAACAGCACCTTCGGCGGATCGATGGAAATGAGCGCAAAGAACAATGCCAGCAGGAATACCACGATGAAAGGCACGGACTTGCGGAAATTCACATCCTTGAAGCTGTAGAACGGTACGTTGGTGACCATGGTCAGGCCGGAAAACAGGGCGATCGTCCACGACACCCAGGCCAGCTGGTTGCCGGCAAATTCCAGGTCGTTCATCAGCAGGATGAAGCCGGCCACCATGGCGGCCGCAGCCGGGCTGGGCAAGCCCTGGAAGAAGCGTTTGTCGACCACGGCGATATTCGTGTTGAAGCGGGCCAGGCGCAAGGCGGCGCCGGCGCAATACACGAAGGCGGCCAGCCAGCCCAGCTTGCCCATGCCGCGCAGCGACCATTCGTAGATCACCAGCGCCGGCGCGGCGCCAAACGACACCATGTCCGACAGGCTGTCGTACTGGGCGCCGAATTCGCTCTGCGTATTCGTCAGGCGCGCGATGCGGCCGTCGAGGCCGTCGAGGATCATGGCGATGAAGATGGCCCAGGCCGCGTGCTCGAATTTCTGGTTCATGGCCATGACGATGGCGTAGAAGCCGCAAAACAGGGCTGCCGTCGTGAAGGCGTTCGGCAACAGATAGATGCCGCGGCGGCGCAAGGTTTTCTTGCCAGTGCCATCGCTCACCGGCTGGCGCGCGAATTTGCTGAAGCGGGACGCTTTGGATACTGCGGGAGTGCCGTTCTTGCCTCTACGACGGGGGAAGTTTGCCATGTTGTTCCATATCTTGTGTACTGCGGGGGAATCGGTGCCAGATGGCAGGCGCATGACTGTCACGGCATGCACCCGCCGGTGTTGTCATTATAGAGGAGCCACCGCCAAAGAAAAGCACGGCGGCGTCAAGCTGGCAATATTGATCCCTGTTCAAGCCTTATTTGAACTTGACCTTGGCCACCAGACCCATGTTCAGGGTCGTTTCGCCCGGCTCGAAGCTCGGCTCGGCCACCTGGTTGCCGCCATGGCCCATGGCATCGGCACTCATGGCGCGCGCGCCGGCCACGTTGGCGCGCTGCGCGTAGTTGCCCGAACCTTCGAAGTCGATAGTGTCGATCACGGCGTCACTGACAGTGCGGCCCATGGCGCCAGCGATGGCGGCCACGCGCTCGTTGAGGTTCTTGTAGGCGGCGGCGATGCGCTGGTCGTCGAGCTTGCGGATGGTGGCGGGCGCCAGGCCGAAGTTCAGGCGGTTTAGGGTCAGCACGCCTTGCGCAGCCGACACGGTTTTCGGCAAGGCGGCCAGGTTGGTCGTCGTTACCTGCAGATACTGGCCCACTCGCCAGCCGGTCGGCACTCTGGGTTTGGCGGCGACACCAGGCGGCAATGGCGCCGTTTCAGGATACACGGCATACGTGTAATAGCCCTGGGTCTTCAGCACGGCTTGCGGATCGGCTTTCTTGACGATGGCCGCGCCCTGGTTCATCTTCTGGTTCACGCGCGAGGCGGCGGCGGCCTTGTCCTTGTCCTGCTCTTCGACGGCCAGGGTGACGGTCACCTGGTCGTTCGCATGCACCACTTCGCCGTTGGCGGGCACCACGACGAGGGTGCCGGAGGTGGGCAAGGTCTGGGCTTGTGCGCCCAAGGCAACGGTAGCGGCGGCGGCAGCCAGCAGTGATTTCATGACGGTCATGGGGTTCTCCTGGAAAATATTGGGGGCAAAAACGACCATGGGGCCAAGAGCCCCATGATTTTTAAAACAGTCTAACGCGAAAATGTTTCCGCGCTAACGCGCTTACTTGAACTTGACCTTGCCGACGACACGCATGTCGAGCGTCGTTTCGCCCGGCTCGAAGCTCGGTTCGGCGACGGCACTGTCTTCGCTCATCTTGGCGCTGCGCATCATCATCGGTGCGGCGGCAGAGCGGTTTTCCGTGACGTAGTTACCCGAACCTTCGAAGTCCACCGTATCGAGCACGGCGTCGGAAACGTTGCGGCCCATGGCCTTGGCGATGGCGGCCACGCGCTCATTCAGGTTTTTATAGGTGGCGGCGATGCGCTGGTCGTCCAGCAAACGGATGGTTTCCGGCTTCAGGCCGAAATTCAAGCCATTCAGGGTCAGCACGCCTTGCGCCGCCGACACGGTCTTTGGCAGCGACGCCAGATTGGCCGTCGTCACTTCCAGGTACTGGCCAACACGCCAGGCCGTTGGCAGGCGCGGCTTGGCAACGGCGCCAGCCGGCAATGGGCGCTCTTCCGGATACACGGGATAGGTGTAGTAGCCATACGATTTCAATGCTGCCGACGGGTCGGCCTGCTTGACGATGGCGATGCCCTTGTTCATCTTCTGGTTGACACGCGACGCGGCGGCAGCCTTGTCCTTGTCCTGCTCTTCGACGGCCAGGGTAGCGACCACCTGGTCATTGACATGCTTGACTTCGCCAAACGCGGGGACGACCACCAGAGTGCCGGAAGTCGGCAGGGATTGCGCTTGCGCGCTCAGGGCAACGGTGGCTGCGGCGGCAACAAGGACGGATTTCATCACGGTCATGGGGGTACTCCTAGGTAGTTAATGTGGCTGACAGCCAGCGAACGGGGCGCTTTTGGCACCCCTTCCGCTTGAGAAACTTGTCAAACTGTGTAGATTCTAACGCCTCATTCATTCCCGTGGCGCAAATTAACAAATCGTCACAAAATGCGCTTGCCAGTCACATCTGCTCACATTTCAATACACTGCCATTGAAAAAAACAATGTTATTAATGACTTATCAGTGGCCGACCACCGCGCCGCCGCTGCGCCGGCCCGGCTTGAAACTGTGACGGTGCGCGCGCCAGGCGATGGTCAATGCCACCAGCAGCAAGGCCAGCATGGCCCACGGGAACGAAGCCGCACCATAGCCGTCGAGCAGCAAGCCTCCCGCCAGGCCGCCGCCCGCAATGGCCACGTTCCAGATGGTCGCCACCATGGCCTGCGCCACATCCATGCCGTCGCCGGCCGCGTCCGCCGACGCCGTCTGCAGCAAGGTGCCAGCGCCGCCGAAGGTGATGCCCCAGATGGCCATGCTGACATAGATCACGGCAGGCGAGTCCATCGCCAGGCCCAGCGCCACCATCACGAGAGCCAAGGCGGCGATGCAGCCCAGCACGAGCGGACGCAGCCAGCGGTCGATCAGCTGGCTGACCAGCCAGATGCCGGCCAAGGAACCTACGCCATACACGAGCAGTACCAGGTCGACACGCGGGCGCAGGCCGGACGGCGCCAGGAACGGCGCGATGTAGGTATACAGAATGTTATGCGCCAGCATCCAGGCGACGATCACCGCCAGAATCGGCCGCACGCCCGGCGTCATGAATACCTGGCGGATCGACAGGCGCTCGCCATTCTTTTGCCCAGGATAATCGGGCACGGCCAGCAGCACCCACGCGACCAGCACCACGGCCAGCCCCGACATGATGCCGAAGATGCTGCGCCAGCCCAGCACGCCGCCCATCAGGGTGCCCAGCGGCACGCCCAGGGACAGGGCCAGCGGCGTGCCGATCATGGCAATCGCCATCGCCCTGCCCTGCTGTTCGACGGACACCATGCGGCGCGCATAACCGGCCATCAAGCCCCAGGCCAGCCCGGCGGCCATGCCGGTGACGAAGCGCGAGACCAGGGCGACAATATAGTTGGGCGACAGCGCCGTCGCCGTATTGAAGATCAAAAAGCCGATGATGGCCAGCAGCAAGACATTGCGCCGGTGCCAGCCGCTCGTCAGCGCTGTCAGGGGAATGGCCGTCAGGATGGAACCGATGGCGTAGACGGTGACCAGCTGGCCCGTCATGACTTCGGAAATATTGAGATCGCGGGCAATCTGCGGCAGCAAGCCGGCCGGCAAGGTTTCCGACAGGAGGGCGAGAAACGCCGTCATGGCTAGGGCCAGCAAGGCCAGGACTGGAAGCCGTTCGGAAATGGAAGATTCGGCAGTGCCCGGCATGGGTACTGTGGCGGTAGTGCGGTCGGTCATAGGGGTCCTTCAGGTTGCCAAGCGGCTGATCAATTAGCGCCTGGCGTGCTACAAAAGCGGTGATGCGCGTTGCGGTCGGCAGATACCGAAACAGATGCAGTCAAGTATGAAACTGCAAAGGAAGGGCGGGATTATATAGGAATATAAAAAAAACAGGAGGCGGGCGGAAAACGGGCGGACGAAACCAGCCGCGCTCAAGCTGGCGTCATGCAGGCATCATTGGCCGCCTTGCGTGGCGAAAACCAGGCATTCGATTTCGGACTGTACAGGAAGGCGCAGATGACGGCGAACGTCAGCGCGCCAGGCAAGACATTCATCTTGAGCGGCACGGTCGCCAGGCTGAGCGCAATGTCGATCACGCCCCACACCAGATACACAGTGCGCGCGCCACGCTGCCTTTGCAGCATGGCCAGCGCGGCCGCCAGGGTAATGCCCAGGCTGGCGAGCAAGATCGCGTATTGCACCTCGGCGGGAATCGCGCTGTGCGCCATCCACGCCTGCATGGCGGGATCGTTGCGGCCGAGGTAAGCCGACACGAGCGATGACAGAGAACCGATGACCAGAAACCAGCAACTGATGGCAAGCGAGACGGGGCGCTTGACCACATGAAGATTCCCGACAAAAACTTTAGAAAAAACAAGCATGGTGCGGACGGTATGGTTGAATGGGCCTGATTGTAACGGATGTTGCCTGCCAAACGATGCGCATAAAAAAAGCCGGCTTGCGCCGGCTTCTTGTGAAGAACGATAACTGCTTAGTTCTTCGACTGGTCAACCATCTTGTTCTTGGCGATCCAAGGCATCATGGCGCGCAATTTCGCGCCCACTTCTTCGATCTGGTGCTCGGACGTCAAACGGCGGCGCGAGATCAGGGTCGGTGCGCCTGCCTTGTTTTCCAGGATGAAGCTCTTCGCGTATTCGCCCGTTTGAATGTCTTTCAGGCATTGACGCATCGCATCCTTGGTGGCCGACGTCACGACCTTAGGACCGGTCACGTATTCGCCGTATTCGGCGTTGTTCGAGATCGAGTAGTTCATGTTGGCGATGCCGCCTTCATAGATCAGGTCGACGATCAGTTTCAATTCGTGCAAGCACTCGAAGTACGCCATTTCAGGAGCGTAGCCCGCTTCCGTCAGGGTTTCGAAGCCGGCCTTGATCAGTTCCACGGCGCCGCCGCACAGCACGGCTTGTTCGCCGAACAAGTCCGTTTCGGTTTCTTCACGGAAGTTCGTTTCGATGATGCCGGCACGGCCGCCGCCGTTGGCCGAAGCGTACGACAGGGCGATATCGCGGGCGATGCCCGATTTATCCTGGTACACGGCGATCAGATGCGGTACGCCGCCGCCCTGGGTGTAGGTGGCGCGCACGGTGTGGCCTGGCGCTTTCGGCGCGACCATGATCACGTCCAGGTCGGCGCGTGGCACGACTTGGCCGTAATGCACGTTGAAGCCGTGGGCGAAGGCCAGCACGGCGCCTTGCTTGGCGAACGGAGCGATGTTTTCGTTGTAGACCTGGGCGATGTTTTCATCTGGCAGCAAGATCATGATGACGTCGGCCGCTTTCACGGCGTCATTGACTTCCGCTACTTTCAGGCCCGCTTGCTCGACCTTGGTCCACGAAGCGCCGCCCTTGCGCAGGCCGACGGTGACGTTGACGCCCGAATCGTTCAGGTTTTGCGCGTGTGCATGGCCTTGCGAACCGTAGCCGATGATGGCAACGTTTTTGCCTTTGATCAAGGAGAGGTCAGCGTCTTTGTCGTAAAAAACTTTCATGGTATTTCCTATATATTTGATGATGCGTTGTTGTTTTAAATGCGGCGCCAGGGCCGCTTAGTACTACTAGTCTTTTTATACTTTGAGGATGCGTTCGCCGCGGCCGATGCCGGAACCGCCCGTACGGACGGTTTCCAGGATGGCGGCACGGTCGATCGAATCGATGAACGCGTCGAGCTTGACCTTGTTGCCGGTCAGTTCGATCGTGTACGTCTTTTCGGTGACATCGATGATGCGGCCACGGAAGATATCGGCGGTGCGCTTCATTTCCTCGCGCTCCTTGCCCACGGCCCGAACCTTGATCAGCATCAACTCGCGTTCAATATGCTGGCCTTCGGTCAGGTCCACCACCTTGACCACCTCGATGAGGCGGTTCAAGTGCTTGGTGATCTGCTCGATGATGTCGTCCGAACCGCTGGTGACGATGGTCATGCGCGACAGGGTCGAGTCTTCCGTCGGCGCCACCGTCAATGTTTCGATGTTGTAGCCGCGTGCCGAGAACAGGCCTACCACGCGCGACAGGGCGCCCGCTTCGTTTTCCAGCAAGACAGAAATAATATGGCGCATGATTAGAGATCCTCCGAACCGAGCATCATTTCGGACAGGCCCTTGCCGGCTTTCACCATTGGCCACACGTTTTCGGACTGGTCGGTAATGAAGTTCATGAATACCAGCCTGTCTTTCATGCCAAACGCCTCTTTCAGGGCGCCGTCGACGTCGCCCGGTTTTTCAATTTTCATGCCCACGTGGCCGTACGCTTCCGCCAGCTTTTCGAAATCGGGCAGCGAATCCATGTACGACTCGGAATAGCGCGAACCGTAATCGATTTCCTGCCACTGGCGCACCATGCCGAGGAAGCGGTTGTTGAGCATGATGATCTTCGGCGTCAGGTGGTACTGCTTGCACGTGGCGAGCTCCTGGATGCACATCTGGATCGAACCTTCGCCCGTGATGCAGGCAACGGTGGCGTCCGGATTGGCCATCTGCACGCCCATGGCGTACGGCAAGCCGACACCCATGGTGCCCAGGCCGCCGGAATTGATCCAGCGGCGCGGCTTGTCGAAGCCATAGTATTGCGCCGCCCACATCTGGTGCTGGCCCACGTCGGACGTGATGAAGGCGTCGCCCTTGGTGATCTGGAACACCTTTTCCACCACCGATTGCGGCTTGATAACCAGGTCGGAGGTCGGGTATTTCAGGCATTCGCGGCCACGCCATTCGGCGATCTGCTTCCACCAGTTGCTCAAGGCATTGACGTTCGGCTTGGCTTCGGCCGCGTCCAGTTGCGCGAGGAACTCGATCAGCACGTCCTTGACGTTGCCGACGATGGGGATATCGACCTTGACGCGCTTGGAAATCGACGATGGATCGATGTCCACGTGGATGATCTTGCGCGGATGCGAGGCGAAATGTTTCGGGTTGCCGATCACGCGGTCATCGAAACGGGCGCCGATGGCGATCAGGACGTCGCAGTTCTGCATCGCCATGTTCGCTTCATAGGTGCCGTGCATGCCGGGCATGCCGACATACTGCTCGCTCGAGGCGCGGTAGCCGCCCAAGCCCATCAAGGTGTTGGTGCACGGGAAACCCAGGCGGTCGACCAGCTTGTTCAGCTCAGGAGCCGCATGCGCGAGGATCACGCCGCCGCCCGTGTAGATCATCGGGCGTTCGGCTTGCAGCAACAGCTGCACGGCCTTGCGGATCTGGCCCGAGTGGCCCTTGTCGACGGGACGGTAGGAACGCATCTCGACTTCCTTCGGATAGTCGAAATGGCATTTGTGCATGCTGATATCCTTGGGGATATCGACCAGCACGGGTCCCGGACGGCCGGTACGGGCGATGAAGAAGGCTTTCTTGATCGTCGCTGCCAGGTCCTTGACGTCCTTGACGAGGAAGTTGTGCTTGACGACGGGGCGCGTGATGCCGACCGTGTCGCATTCCTGGAACGCATCCTGTCCGATGGCGTGGCTCGGCACCTGGCCGGAGATCACGACCATGGGAATCGAGTCCATGTACGCGGTGGACAAGCCCGTGACGGCATTCGTGACGCCCGGACCGGACGTGACGATGGCGACACCGACTTTGTTCGAGCTGCGCGAATAGGCATCGGCGGCGTGGATCGCGGCCTGCTCGTGGCGTACCAGGATATGCTGGAATTTGCTTTGCTGGAAGATGGCGTCGTAGATGTAGAGTACGGCTCCGCCCGGGTATCCAAAGACGTGCTCGACGCCCTCTTCAGCCAGACAGCGCACGACAATTTCTGCGCCGGTAATGGGTCCTGCTGCTGCTTCGGTATTCATGAAACATTCCTTTCAAGGTCCATTGGAGATTGATCGGATGTTCTTTCCTGACGAAGTTCGCCGTGCGCGACAGTGCTCCTGCTTCCCTTTTCATGCGGTCACGACATTTCTTTGGGCACCCATAGATACCTTACAAAACAACGCTTAACGCAACTCGTTTGGCCGGAGTTTCTGTGGCGCCTGTACGAACCGCTCGCGCTTGTGGCGCGGGTTAGAACAAACTGCCTACAAATGAAAGCGCGTCTTGCCGCGGATGGCCTTGTGTGCCGGTCGCGACCTGACCATAGGGCTTTGGGGTGTTCAAAGCGTCCCATACGTTATCGCGTTGCACCATTATGGTCAAGGAAAATGTCAGCCGAAAGGCCAATTCGCCCGCACGCCGTGCAAAAACCCTGCGGAAACGCACATTTTTTGCTAGCATGCACGGGGTTGCAAAAAGCATACCCGCCCCCATTTCGCCCACCGCACCCCGCAGCCGCTAAGATCCCCAATACCGCATGGCAACAGACAAAGAATTATCCGACTTTCTAGAAAATGTCGAGCGGCGCGCTTTCAAGCAGGCCGCCTACGCGGTCCGCAAGGAAGAATCGGCACTCGACATCGTGCAGGACGCCATGATCAAGCTGGCCGAGAAATACGGCGACAAGCCGGCCGCCGAACTGCCGATGCTGTTCCAGCGCATCCTGCAGAACACCATCCTTGATTATTTCCGCCGCGAAAAAGTTCGCAACACCTGGGTCAGCCTGTTTTCCGGCATGAAGCCCTCGGGCGACGAGCATGAAGATTTTGATATACTTGATACTTATGAATCGGAACAGGGCTCGAGTGCCGCCGAATCGTCGGCCGACCAGGTCGAACGCGCGCAAATGCTTGATTTGATTGATGCAGAGGTACAAAAACTGCCCTCACGTCAACGCGAAGCCTTCCTCATGCGTTACTGGCAGGACATGGATGTGGCTGAAACAGCGGAAGCGATGGGTTGCTCCGAAGGTAGCGTGAAAACACATTGCTCTAGAGCTACCCACACGCTCGCCGAATCGCTGAAAGCCAAGGGAATTAAATTATGAACACCGACGATCTCAATTTCGCTTACAAAGTGCGCCATGCACTGAACGAAAAACTCGACGACCTGCCCGCATCGGCCACCGATCGCCTGGCGGCGGCACGCAAGCTGGCCCTGTCGCGCAAGAAGGCGGACGCGCCCGCCGCAGTCGCCGTGCGCAAGGACGTCTTCGCCGGCATCGCCAGCAGCCTGTTCGTCGAACCGCTGTCGTGGCTGGGCCGCATGAGCGTTGTCATCCCCCTGCTGCTGCTCGTTGGCGGCCTGGTGGGCATCTATCAGTTTGAGCAGGAACAACATATTGCCGAACTGGCAGAAATCGACGCCGCCGTCCTGTCGGACGAATTGCCGCTCTCCGCCTACATGGACCATGGCTTCAACGCCTACCTGACGAAACGCGAGCAATAAATGGCACGCACGAGCGTACGCAAAGGCTGGCTGGCTGGCGGCATCGGCCTGGGTGCTTGCGCCTTGGCGGGCGCCGCCTGGGTAGGCGCGCAGCAACATGCCGCGCCCGCCGCCCCTCCTGCAGCAGCCGCGCCCGTCGTGGCGCCCGCACCGGCCGTCAAGCCCGGCTCACCCCGCACGGGCGGCAAGGGCGGCACGCCGAAGGCTGGCGAGAATCCATTATGGAACAAGCTGTCGCGCGCGCAACAGGAAGCCCTGCAGCCGCTGGCGGGCGAGTGGAACAAGCTGGAACCGCTGCGCAAGCAGAAATGGCTCGATATCGCCAGCCGTTTTGCCTCCATGACGGCCGACGAGCAAATCCGCGTACATGACCGCATGCGCGAATGGGTCAAGCTGACGCCGGAACAGCGCCGCCTCGTGCGCGAGAACTATACCCGCACGAAGAAGATTGATCCGGGCCAAAAAACCGCGCAATGGGAGCAATACCAGCAATTGCCGGAAGATCAAAAGAAAAAGCTGGCGACGGAGCTCGTGCCGAAAAAACCGCTGGGCAAGGTGCCTGCGATCAATTCGACCACGACCAAGCCGCCCGTACTTAAGGCGCCTGTCACGCCGGCAGCGCCTGCCGCCGCACCTGTCCAGCCGCCCGCTCCCGCAGCGACGGCCCTGCCGGCAGGCGATTCTGCCGCCACCACGCCACCCGCCGCCGTGCCCGTCATACCACCTGTTACGCCTGCCCCACTGCCGACCAATGTCAAATAGCACGCCTGCCGCCAGCATCACCTCCCATCCCACGATCAAGCGCCGCCTGATTTCCATGGTGTACGAGTCGCTGCTGGCCCTGGCCGTGCTGTTTTTGCCGTTTCTGCTGTTTGAACTGGCCGTGCAAGGCGCGCATACGCCATTGACGGAACACATGCGCCAATGCCTGGCCTTCCTCGTCATGGGCGCGTACTTCATCCATCAGTGGAGCCGCGAAGGACAAACCCTGGCCATGAAGACGTGGCGCCTGAAAGTCGTGCTGCCGGGCCACGCCCACGTGCCGCTGCGCGTGGCCGCCTACCGCTATGTCCTGTCATGGATGTGGCTGCTGCCCGCGCTCGTGGCGGCGTATGCCTTCGACCTGCAGCACTGGACGGCCCTGGGCGCCATCGGCGTGGGCATCCTGGCCTGGTCCAGCACGGCCCTGTTCACGGGCAATGGTCAATTCCTGCACGACAAGCTGGCGGGCACGCAGATCGTGCAATTGCCGACTCCCGCGAAGAAGCCGAAGAAAGTCGCCGCCTGAGTTTTTACGCGGCTTGACCTGGGTCATTGAAGCGCCACGGGGGCTCTGCGATCATGGCATGCCATGAAGAATACCGCCCCCCTCCCCCACACACGCTTCGCTCCCTACCGCGAGGAAGTCTGCAGCGAAGACGAAGTCAAGCATCTCGTCCACACTTTTTATGCGGCCGCGCGCGACGACGCCATGCTAGGCCCCATCTTTGCCGCCGAGGTCAAGGATTGGGATGCTCATCTGGCAACATTGATCGATTTCTGGTCAGGCTTGCTGCGCGGCACCATGCGCTACCACGGCAAGCCGCTGGCCCAGCACGCGCAAATGGAAAACCTCACGCCCTGCATGTTCCGCCGCTGGCTGACCCTGTTCTTTGCGACGACGGAAAGCATGGGCAACCCGGCCCTGCAGGAGAAGGCCGATACCATCGCGCTGAATATCGCCGAACGGCTATGGAAAAGCTTTGCGGAAAACCATTCCATCGTGGCGCCGCAGCTTTAGAAGCGTTCGTAGCCTTGCAGATAGCGCCACTGGCCTGGCGGCATGGCGCCCATCGAAATACGGCCAATGCGCAAGCGTTTCATGGCGACCACGTCCAGTCCCACCATCTTGCACATGTGGGCGATCTGGCCTGGCTGCACGTTTTTCAGGGCAAAGCGCAAGCGCGTTTCATTCTGCCAGCTGACCTTCATCGGCGGCAAAGGCTTGCCATTGAAGGGCAAGCCATGATTGAGCAGCGCCAGGCCATTCTCGGCGATGGCGCCCGACACTTCCACGATGAATTCCTGCTCCACCGTTTTCGCTTCGTCGACCAGCTTGCGGGCCACGCGGAAATCCTGCGTGAACACCAGCAGGCCGGACGCCATGGTGTCGAGCGGATTGGTGATGGTCAGACCGATCAGGTGGCGCTTGAGGAAGCGCGTGACGGAGCTGGGCGCCACATTGTCCGGCGTGAAAATCTCTTCGGGACGCAAACAGCTCAGGGCCGGCTTGCCTTCGCTGCCCACGCCGCCATTGATGCCGGCCGGCTTGTGCAGCAGGATCGTCACGGGCGGCATTTCATCCAGAGTCGCGTTCGGCAGCAGCACCACCGTTTGATTGTCGGCCACGCGCGCGCCCGACTCTTCCACCAGCACGCCATCGACCGTCACCCAGCCGCCCTCGATATACAGCTCGGCCTCGCGGCGCGAACAGGGCACGTCTTCAGACAGGCGCTTGGCCAGGCGGACGGTGGGCATTTCGATTGGTGTGGTCATGGGGAGGCGCAAAAAGCAAGGGAGGAGAAAGCCGGTATTGTAACCGACCGGCTCCTCCCCTCTTGTTGCCGTTGTTGCTGATTGTCCGATGGTTGTCGGATTACGCTGCGCTAATCCGACCTACCCGACCTACCGGCTGTTGCTGGTGATTGTCGGATTACGCGCTTGCGCGCTAATCCGACCTACCCGACCGGCGCGGCGATGGCGGGCTTGGTAGGTTGGATTAGCGGCTTGCCGCGTAATCCAACAAGTCAGGCCGTCGCCTTGGCCAATTCCTCGGCAAAGAAACGGTGGCCCATCTCTTCCAGGCCCAGGGTCTGCAGCACTTCCTGCAGGCGTTCCGTCGGACGCTGGCGCGGCAGGTTCTTGTAGCTGGCGATGATCAGTTCATTCTTCATCGAATGCTCCCAGCCCACCAGTTCCGTCACGCTGACCTGGTAACCGTGCGCTTCCAGCTGCAGACAGCGCAGCACGTTGGTGATCTGGCTGCCGAACTCGCGCGTGTGCAGCGGATGGCGCCACAGTTCCGTCAAGACGCTCTTGCCCAGGTTTTTGCCCTTGTTCTTCTTCAGCACGGACGCGACTTCCGCCTGGCAACATGGCACCAGCACCATGAACTTCGCCTTTTTCTTCAGGGCGAAGTGAATGGCGTCATCGGTGGCCGTGTTGCAGGCGTGCAATGCCGTGACGATGTCGATCTGCTGGGGCAGCAAGTTCGATTCCGTCGATTCGGCCACGGACAGCGGCAAGAACGACATGCCGGGGAACTTGAATTTCTTCGCCAGTTCCTGCGAGCGCTGCACCAGCTCTTCGCGCGTCTCGATGCCGTAGATGTGCGAACCGTCGTTGCCGTTCTTGAAGAACAGGTCGTACAGGATGAAGCCCAGGTAGGACTTGCCGGCGCCGTGGTCCACCAGCGAGACGCCGGGATGGTCGAGCTGCACTTCGCGCAGCAGCGGCTCGATGAACTGCGTCAGGTGGTACACCTGCTTGAGCTTGCGGCGACTGTCCTGATTCATCTTGCCGTCGCGCGTCAGGATGTGCAATTCCTGCAGCAAGGCGACCGACTGGCCATCCTTGATCTCGGGCATGTTGCTGGCGGCCGTGATGATGTCTTTCGGCGCAGCGACTGCGGTGGCGGCGGCTGCCGCGCCCTTAGCGCGCTTCATCGATCCACGCCATCTGTATCGCTTCGAGCACTTTTTCGCCGCCGCGCGTGTGGTCATCGTCGAAACCGTCCAGTTCCACCACCCAGTTATGCAGGTCGGTGAAACGCACGGTCAGGGGATCGATGTCCGGATGCGTATCGAACAGCGCTTCGGCGATCGCGGTGATGTCGGACCATTTCATCTTAGTGGCTGCCTTCGCTGACCTGGTTGATCGTGTATTTCGGGATTTCAACGACAAGGTCGGCCTCGGCCACGATGGATTGGCACGACAGGCGCGACACGGCTTCCAGGCCCCAGGCCTTGTCCAGCATGTCTTCTTCCAGTTCCGTTGCTTCGTTCAAGGATTCGATGCCTTCGCGCACCAGCACGTGGCACGTGGTGCAGGCGCACGATTTTTCGCAGGCGTGCTCGATGTCGATGTCGTTTTCCAGCAGGATGTCGCAGATGGACTTGCCGGCAGGTGCTTCGATGACGGCGCCGTCCGGGCAAAGCTTGGCGTGCGGCAGGATAACGATTTGTGGCATGGTTTCTTCTTTCAGTCTGTCATTCGGAGCGCGGCCGCAGTTTCGGCGGCGCGCTGTTCAATTAGTCTTGTACGACCTGGTCCAGGGATTTACCCGTCAAGGCCGTGCGCACGCTGCGGTCCATGCGGCGCGAGGCGAAATCCTCGGTGCCGTCGGCGAGCAGCTCGATCGCCAGCTTCAAGGCCTGATGGTCGATGGCGCCGCTTTGCGATTGCACGATGGCATCGCGCACCTTGTTCATCAAGCCGTCGACGGTGACGCGCTCGGCGTCATCGAGCAAGCCGCCGTCTTCATCGAGCGCCGACTGCGTGGCCAGCAGGATGCGCTCCGCTTCCACCTGCTCTTCGCGCAGCGCGCGCGCCACCATGTCGACGTCGGCCGACGTGTACGAGTCCTGCAGCATGCGCGCGATGTCGTCGTCGCCCAGGCCGTAGGCCGGCTTGACGCTGATCGATGCTTCCACGCCCGAGCGCAGCTCGCGCGCCGAGACGGACAGCAAGCCGTCCGCATCGACCTGATACGTGATGCGGATGCGCGCGGCGCCCGCCACCATCGGCGGAATGCCGCGCAATTCAAAACGCGCCAGCGAGCGGCAATCGCTCACCAGTTCGCGCTCGCCCTGCAGCACGTGCACGGCCAGGGCCGTCTGGCCGTCCTTGAAGGTCGTGAATTCCTGCGCACGGGCGCATGGGATCGTCGAATTGCGGGGGATGATTTTTTCCACCAGGCCGCCCATGGTTTCGATGCCCAGGGAGAGCGGGATCACGTCCAGCAGCAGCCAGTCGTCGCCGGCGGCGCGGTTACCGGCCAGCAAGTTCGCCTGGATGGCCGCGCCCAGCGCCACCACTTTATCGGGGTCGATATTCGCGTGCGGCGTCGTGTGGAAAAATTCGCTGACGGCGCGCTGCACGTGCGGCATGCGCGTGGCGCCGCCCACCATCACCACGCCGTCGACGTCGTCCGCGTCCACGTTCGCATCGCGCAAGGCTTTCTTGATGGCGTTCATGGTCTTGGCGACCAGGTGCTGCGTCATGGCGGCAAAGTCGGCAGCCGTAACGCGCAGGTGGATTTCTTCGCCCGAGTTCAGCTTGGCGTCGATCGTCGTTTCCGGCTTGGTCGACAGCAATTCCTTGATCTCGCGCGCTTTCACCATCAGGATGGCCGTATCTTCGTCCGACAGCGGTGCCAGCTTGGCCTGCTCGCTGATCCAGCAGAACAGGCGGCGGTCGAAATCGTCGCCGCCCAGGGCCGAATCGCCGCCTGTGGACAGCACTTCAAACACGCCCTTGCTCAGTTTCAGGATCGAGATGTCGAAAGTGCCGCCGCCGAGGTCATACACGGCGTACACGCCTTCGGACGCATTATCGAGGCCGTACGCGATGGCGGCGGCCGTCGGCTCGCTCAACAGGCGCAGCACGTTGATGCCGGCCAGCTGCGCCGCATCTTTCGTTGCCTGGCGCTGCGCGTCGTCAAAATAGGCGGGCACGGTGATCACGGCGCCGACCAGGTCGTCGCCCAGCGAATCTTCCGCACGCTGGCGCAAGGTGGCGAGGATTTGCGCCGACACTTCGACGGGGCTTTTCACACCGGCCACGGTTTTCAGCTGCACCATGCCAGGCGTGTCCTGGAAGTCGTAGGGCAGGTTTTCCGCGTAGGCGATGTCGGCCAGGCCGCGGCCCATGAAGCGTTTCACGGACACGATGGTGTTCTTCGGGTCGGTCGTTTGCGCGGACAGGGCCTTGTAGCCGATGTTCGCGTGGCCATTCGGCAGGTAGCGCACGACGGACGGCAGCAGGGAGTGCCCTTCCTCGTCGTTGAGCACCTCGGGAATGCTGTTGCGGACGGTCGCGACCAGGGAATTGGTAGTGCCCAGATCGATGCCGACGGCCAGGCGGTGCTGGTGCGGCGCGGTCGACATGCCTGGTTCGGAAATTTGCAGAAGTGCCATTGTATTCGTGCCTCGATTAATTTTTTGCGTGATGCGGTTGATGCCTGTCGCGCATTATAAGACGCGCGCCAGACTGGCGCTTGGCACGCCGGTCAAGCTATCCGGAGATCAGACTTCAATCGCCTCATAGGCAAAACGGACTTCCTCGCCGAATTTGTCGAGGAACATCAGGGCGCGCACGCTTTGCGCGGCATTCACATAGTCGGCGGCGTCGAGCTGGGCCGCCACCTGGGCCAGCAAGGCCTTGCGTTCGCCGCGCAGCTGGCGGTCCAGGGCGTCGAGCGCGTCGGCATCCTTGCCGGCGCGGGCATCGCCCAGTTCTTCGCGCCACTCCATCTGCTGCATCAGGAAGCTGACGGGCATGGCCGTGTTCGACTCCGTCTGCAAGTCGACGCCATTGAGTTCGCACAGGTATTGCGCGCGTTTTTGCGGGCTTTTCAGGGTTTGGTAGGCTTCATTGGCGCGCGTGGCCCATTGCATCGCCACGCGCTTTTCAGCGCTGCTGGCGTTGATGAAGCGGTCCGGGTGAACCTTGCCCTGCACGTCGCGGTAGGCTGCGTCGAGCGCGCTCATGTCGAGCGAGAACTGCGCCGGCAACTGGAATAATTCGAAGTGGTTTTGCATAATGGTCAGTGGTCGCTGTACCTCAATCGATGGGTACAGCGCACCGACCGGGGTCTTGCCAGCTGTTTAAATCCTGAAGGACTCGCCGCAGCCGCAGGCGTCTTTTTCGTTCGGATTGTGGAACTTGAAACCTTCGTTCAAGCCTTCGCGCGCGAAATCGAGTTCCGTGCCGTCGATGTAAGGCAAGCTTTTCGGATCGACGAAGACTTTCACGCCGTGCGATTCGAAGACGCTGTCTTCGGCCGCCGCTTCATCGACATATTCGAGCTTGTAAGCCAGGCCCGAGCAGCCCGTGGTCCGCACGCCGAAGCGCAAACCCATGCCCTTGCCGCGCCGTTCGATATAACGGTTGATGTGTTTCGCCGCTTTTTCGGTCAGTGTGATCATGTATTTCTCCGTAACTGCCCCGGCCTTGCGGCTGGGGCGGGCTACCAACGTTTAAGCTGCTGCCGGGTGACGGGTTTGATAATCCAGTACGGCCGCCTTGATGGCGTCTTCCGCCAGGATGGAGCAGTGGATCTTCACTGGCGGCAGGGCCAGTTCTTCGGCGATCTGCGTGTTCTTGATGGCCAGTGCCTGGTCCAGGGTCTTGCCCTTGACCCATTCCGTTACCAGCGAGCTCGACGCGATGGCCGAACCGCAGCCGTAGGTCTTGAATTTCGCATCTTCGATCAGGCCATCGGCGCCGACCTTGATCTGCAGTTTCATCACGTCGCCGCAAGCAGGCGCGCCTACCATGCCGGTGCCGATGGTTTCATCACCCTTGTCGAAAGCGCCCACGTTGCGCGGGTTTTCGTAGTGATCGAGTACTTTGTCCGAGTAAGCCATTTTGATGCTCCTTTAATATTCTTGCCGGCCCCGTCAACAGGGGCCACGGTGTTGGTTAGTGGGCTGCCCATTGAATCGAATTGATATCGATTCCGTCCTTGAACATGTCCCACAGCGGCGACAGTTCGCGCAGCTTGTGTACTTTCGATTTCAACAGGTTCACGGCGAAGTCGATGTCTTCCTCGGTCGAGAAGCGGCCGATGGTGAAGCGGATCGAGCTGTGCGCCAGTTCGTCGCTGCGGCCCAGGGCGCGCAGCACGTACGATGGTTCCAGGCTGGCCGAGGTGCAGGCCGAACCGGACGACACGGCGATATCCTTGATCGCCATGATCAGCGACTCGCCTTCGACGTAGTTGAAGCTCACGTTCAGGTTGTGCGGCACGCGGTGATCCATGTCGCCGTTGATGTAGACTTCTTCGATCTCCTGCAAGCCCTTGGCCAGGCGGTCGCGCAAGGCCTTGATGCGGCCGATTTCGCTGTCCATTTCTTCCTTGGCGATGCGGAACGCTTCGCCCATGCCGACGATCTGGTGCGTTGGCAGGGTGCCCGAACGCAGGCCGCGCTCATGGCCGCCACCGTGCATCTGCGCTTCCAGGCGCACGCGCGGCTTGCGGCACACGTACAGGGCGCCCACGCCTTTCGGGCCGTAGGTCTTGTGCGCCGTGAAGGTCATCAGGTCGACCTTGGTCTTTTGCAGGTCGATGACGACCTTGCCCGTCGCTTGCGCGGCGTCGCAATGGAAGATGATGCCTTTCGAGCGGCAGAACACGCCGATCTCGTCGATCGGCTGGATCACGCCGATTTCGTTGTTTACCAGCATGACCGACACGAGGATGGTGTCCGGGCGCACGGCCGCGGCCAGCTGCTCGACGGTGATCAGGCCGTTGTCCTGCGGTTCCAGATACGTCGCTTCAAAGCCGATGCGTTCCAGTTCGCGCACCGTGTCGAGTACCGATTTGTGCTCGGTCTTGACGGTGATGATGTGCTTGCCCTTGGTCTTGTAGAACTGTGCCGCGCCCTTGATGGCCAGGTTGTTGCTTTCCGTCGCGCCAGAGGTCCAGATGATTTCGCGCGGATCGGCGTTCACCAGGGCCGCCACGTGGCCGCGTGCCTCTTCCACGGCTTTTTCCGCCGTCCAGCCATACATGTGGCTGCGCGATGCCGGATTGCCGAACTGCTCGCGCAGGTAGGGAATCATCTTGTCGGCGACGCGTGGATCGATCGGCGTAGTGGCCGAGTAATCCATGTAGATCGGGAAATGCGGTGCGGTTTCAAAGTGCACTTGGCCTACGTTTTTTTCTGGGGCGTTCATCAATAACTCCTGCAATCAGCAACTTAGTATTTTGTAATATTCAACCGATGGCGGCGTGGTTACGATGCATCACCATCACGCTTTGTTCGGCAATCTTTTGTCTCTGCTGGTCGACCAGGTCCTGCAAGGACACAGAATCCAGATAATCGACCATTTTTTCATTGAGTGTGGACCACAATTCATGCGTCATGCAGCGCGCACCCGTGGCCGCGTCGGCGCCGTGGCAATGTTCCTTGCCGCCGCACTGCGTGGCGTCCAGCGGCTCGTCGACCGCGATGATGATGTCGGCCACCGTCACCTTGTCCGCGCGGCGCGCCAGGCTGTAGCCGCCGCCCGGACCGCGGATCGATTCGACGATCTCATGGCGGCGCAGCTTGCCGAACAGCTGTTCCAGGTAGGACAGGGAAATCGACTGGCGCTGGCTGATGCCGGACAAGGTGACCGGACCTTTACCCTGGCGCAGGGCAAGATCGATCATCGCAGTCACGGCAAAACGGCCTTTTGTAGTCAGACGCATACATCCTCGGTTCAACTAGTTTAAAATATTGCGGCTTTTCAACTTCTCAAACCCTGAGTAGTTGAATGATTTAGTCAAGTATAACAAATTCGGCGGGGTTTGTCAGAGCGCCCCTCGATGACCACAGGGCTGGCAGGGGCATGGCCGGCCGCGCCGGGCGCGGCGGCATCAGGAAAACAACAGTACCGCTCAAGCACGTAAAGCGCTGCGCACTTTCATCAACTCGAAACCGAGCAAGTTCAAGCCGTCCCAGCTGGCGGGATCGTCGATGCGCGGATTGTCCGAAGCCAGGCCCACGCCCCAGATGCGGTCGACGGGACTGGCTTCGACGATGACGCGCTCGCCCGTGCCCAGCAAAAACTTGCGCAGCGCGGGCTTTTGCGAGAATTTGGCAAAATTGCCATCGAAGACGATACTGGCGCGCGCCGCTTCCCACACCTTGGCGTCAAAGTTCGCCACTTCGCGCCCCAGCTTCTTCACTTCCGACGGCCGCGCGGCCGCCACGATGCGCGCCTGCACGGCCGTGTCGCCAAACAGGGCTGCCTTTTGCGCCATCATGTAGTGCTCGGCCGTCGCATACGTGACGCCGGCCAGGCTGAAGGGCGACGGGAACCACTGGCTGAAGCAGCTTTTGTCGGGCACCTGCGGCTGCGCCGGCGTGTGGCCCCAGAAATACAGATAGTCGGGCACGCCGCCCGCCGCAATCCACGCCTTCAATTCTTCCACGTTACTGATTTGCATATTCCCCGCACTTCCGCCAGATGGCGTCAATTCAATCTCAAGCACGCAATAGTTGCATCGGGCCAAACAAGGCCTGCATGTCACGATTGCCGATAAAGGACAGATTATACGGATGTTCCGCCGTCACCTGCGGCAACGATGCCGCCACCGGCAGGCGTTTGATGAGCTCGGCAATCTTGCCCCACAACACCAGTTGCGGCAAGGCCGCCCCGCCCTGCCGCGCCAGCGCTTCGAGCACCACCTGCAGGAAAGGCAGCCAGCCGCGCGCATCCTGCACGGGCGGCACGTGGGAACGGAACACCAGCGCCGCGTTGAGCAGCAAAAAGCCCTGCTCCGTCATCTTGCGCTGCAGGTCGGGCAAGGTCTGGATCACGCCGCTGCCCGGCAATTGCGCGGCAGCCGCCACGGGCGCCATGGCTACGCCGGACGTGTCGCCGCCCTGCAGCTGGCCATCGGCCACCAGCAGCATCTTCATGAAGTTGCGCAGGGACGTGGCGCGGTTGACGGGCTTCGACAGCCCCGTGGCCGACCACAGACTGCCGACGGCGCCATCCATGAAGCACACGCCCGTGGCACTGTCGGCGCGCGGATACGGCCCCTCGCCCACCAGCACGTAGCGCACCTGCGCCAGCGGCAGGGCAAAGGCGGCGAACAGCCGGCCTTGCGTGGGCAGGTAATCGTCGGCAGCCAGCGCCGGCAGGTAGGCGGGATCGGCCGCCATCACGGCGTCCAAGCCGCGCAGCAGGATGGGACGCCAGGAAGCATGCGCCAGGGACAGGGCATCGGTGATGCTGGCAGGAACGGTTGTTGCAGTCATGGCGCGTGAAATATTTGGGCAAACGCAAATTGTAGCGCACCGGTACGCCTGCATTGTTGAATGCGCACCCCCCACATCTCACAGCAATACCAATATAGCAACAACAGTATCAAAAATTGCACGCCATCTGCGCCAATCGAGGCCGGCAATGCTAGACTGGTTTCCTTGGAACTTGAGCCACATCAAGAAATAGTGCTTACCGGATTCTTCCATCCACTAACGCTCATTGCGCCTGGGCAAGTTCTCAACACACTGCCCTGTCCATGCCCTGTCCCTACCTCACACGATTGCGCGCCGCGATACGCTTGCCCTGCCTGAGCTTTCTGCTATGGCTATGCTGCAACGCCCCCGTCCATGCGCAAGACCTGACGGAGATCAGCGCACCGCGTTTTGCGCCAAGGCAAGTGCTGGTACTGTATTCGCTGGGCAGCGACGCCTCCTCGCAGTGGCAAACGCTGATCCACAAAGGCATGAGCGCCGAACTGGCCAACGAGAACTGGCGCCTCGCGCCCGGCATCTATGAGGAGCGGCTCGATTCCGTGCGCGTGGGCGAGCAACCTGCCATAGCCGGGCTGGAAACCTATCTGCAAACCAAGTACAGGATGGTGCGGTTCGACGCCATCATCACGGAAAACTACCTGGCGGCCCAGTTCCTGAGCCAGCATCCAACGCTGTTTCCCGGCGTGCCCCGCTACTATGTGAATCAGGGACGGCAGGACTGGGTACCTGCCGACGGCATCAATCTCGATGTGCGCCACGATTTTGGCAAGGCCATCGGCGTCATGCTGCAAGTGACGCCAAGGCTGCGCCATATCGCCGTCGTCGGCGACGGCAGCGCACGCGGCCAGGCGTGGATCGCCGCCATCCGCGCCGCCATCGCGCCCTACCAAAACAGACTCAAGGTCGAGTTCTGGGATCACCTGAGCCAGGAAGAGTTGTGGCGCCGCACCGGCACGCTGGGCGAGGGCAGCGGCATCTACCTGCTGCCCGTCTACCGCGACGAACTGGGGCAGCGCACGACGCCGCCCGTCATGGCGCGCGACCTGGCCTCGCGCAGCGCCGTGCCCATTTTCACCAGCGTGGAGTCGCTGATACTGCCCGGCGTGGTGGGCGGCTATGTCATCAGCGGAGAGAAAGTGGGACGCACCATTGCGCGCATCCTGCTGGGCAGAACGCCCGACCCGGATGGCATGCAGGCGTATATCTTTGACGATGCCGCGGTACAGCGCTTCGGCTTGCGCAACCTGCCCGGCGAGGCGCGCATCCTGAACCGGCCACAGGGCGTATGGGCGCAATATCACTGGCAGATCATCGCCGGACTGTCGCTGATCGCGCTGCAAGCGGCGCTGATCACGGCCCTGCTGCTGGCCCAGCGCAGCCGCCGCGCCAGCGTGGCGGCCCTGCATGCGGAGCGCGACATGCTCGAGGAACGGGTCTTGCAGCGTACCCTGGAACTGCTGGTGGCCAACTCCCGGCTGGAGCAGCAAGCCACGACCGACCCGCTGACGGGCCTGGGGAACCGCCGCATGATGACCCTGCGGCTGACGGAGGAGCTTGAGCGCGCCCAGCGCTTCGGTCACACGCTGTCGCTGCTGATGATCGATATCGACCATTTCAAGCGCATCAATGACGGCCATGGCCACGACGCGGGCGACCGCGCCATCGCTGCCGTCGCGCAAGTGCTGCGCAGCGTCACGCGGGGCATGGATACGGCGGCGCGCTTCGGGGGCGAGGAATTCGTGCTGCTGATGCCGGAGACGCCGCTGCCGGTGGCGCTGGAAGCGGCAGAGCGCCTGCGCCTGGCGGCAGCCGGCTTGCGCGTGGAATGCGATGATGGCCAACTGGTCAGCCTGACCATCAGCATCGGCGTGACATCCAGTACGCCGCAACCGACCGCACCAGCCAGACGGGAAGCGGACAACTTGACCGATCTGCTGATCCGCGCCGACCAGGCCCTGTACCGCGCCAAGCGTGGCGGACGGGACAGGGTTGAGTGGAGCTGAACCTGCTCCCTTATTGACCTGATGCCCTATTCTGCGTCAGGCTGCTGCGACGGATGCGCGGCGGCAAACGCGGGCAAGCCGGCGCAATGCGCATGGATGCGCGCCACGCGCGGATACGGCGCCAGGTCGATGGCGAAGCGCTGCGCATTGAATACCTGCGGCACCAGGCAGCAGTCGGCCATCGTCGGGCTGCCGCCATGGCAGAACAGGTCCGTGCCGGCCGGATCGCCCTGCGCCAGCAGCGCTTCCACGGCCGCCAGTCCCTCGGCCATCCAGTGGCGGTACCACTCCTGCTTGGCCTCGTCCGACAGCCCCAGGGTGTTTTTCAGGTATTTCAGCACGCGCAGATTCGTCAGCGGATGGGCATCGCAGGCGATGGCCAGGGCCAGCGCGCGCACACGTGCCCTTCCCAGCGCGTCCGCCGGCAGCAGCGGCACGCCAGGGCGCGTCTCGTCGAGGTACTCGAGCATGGCCAGCGACTGCGTCAGGATGGCGCCATCGTCGTCGAGCGCCGGCACCAGGGCCGACGGGTTGACGGCGCGGTAGGCGGGCAGCAGCTGCTGTCCGCCATCCTGCAGCAAATGCACGGGGATGCTGTCGTAGGCGATGCCTTTGAGATTCAAGGCGATGCGCACGCGGTAGGCAGCCGAACTGCGGAAATAGGTGTACAGCTTCATGGGCCTCCCCTCAGGCGCGGCCGGCGTACAGGGCCACGGTCTGCTCGATGCTGCCGAAGATGCTGGTGCCCGCCGCGTCGCGCATCTCGATGCGCACCGTGTCGCCGAACTTCAGATACGCCGTTTTTGGCGCGCCGTGTTCGATGGTTTCATACATGCGCACTTCGGCCAGGCAGCAGTAACCGACGCCGCCGTTCTCGATGCTCGAGCCAAACAGGTTGCCCTGCTTGTTCGACACGGTGCCGGAACCGACGATGCTGCCGGCGCCCAGTTCGCGCGTCTTCGCCGCATGGGCTACCAACTGGGCAAAATTGAAGGTCATGTCTTCGCCCGCATTCGGTTTGCCGAACGGCTTGTCGTTCAAGTCCACCAGCAGCGGCAAATGCAGCTTGCTGTCCACCCAGTCGGCACCCAGTTCGTCCGGCGTGACGGCGACCGGGGAAAACGCGCTGGCCGCCTTCGACTGGAAGAAACCGAAACCCTTGGCCAGTTCGCCCGGGATCAGGTTGCGCAAGGAGACGTCGTTGACCAGCATGACGAGGCGAATGGCTTTCGCCGCGTCGTCCACGCTGGCGCCCATGGCGACGTCGCCCGTAATCACCGCCACTTCCGCTTCCAGGTCGATGCCCCACTCTTCGGACAGGGCGAAGATCGGGTCGCGCGGGCCGATAAAACTGTCCGAGCCGCCCTGGTACATCAGCGGGTCCGTGTAGAACGAGGCCGGCACTTCCGCGTTGCGCGCCTTGCGCACCAGTTCCACGTGGTTGATGTAGGCGGAACCGTCGGCCCACTGGTAGGCGCGCGGCAGCGGCGAGTGGCACAGCGCCGCATCAAACGGCTGCGCGTCCGGCGCCTGGCCCGCGTTCAGGTCGGCGTAGGCCTGCTCCAGCTTTGGCGCGACCGCGTCCCAGTTGTCGAGCGCGGCCTGCAAGGTGGGCGCAATGGCGGCCACGCGCTGGTACTGGCGCAGGTCGCGGCTGACGAGGATCAGGGCGCCGTCGCGGCTGCCGTTTTTCAGGGTTGCGAATTTCATGGTGTTCCTTGTTCGGTGTATTTGTCAGAGAGTGTCGGTCCGGTGCGCTCAGGCGTCTGCCGGCGCGTGCATCCAGGCGGCGTGCTTGGGCGCGCGGCGCGTCTGCGACCATTCTTCCAGCATTTCCCATTTGACGGCGTCCAGTTTGGCCATCATCTCCGGCGTGCCCACGTTAGCCGCCAGCTCCAGGCGGTGGCCGTTCGGGTCGAAGAAATAGATCGACTGGAAGATGGCGTGGTTGACGGGACCGAGCACCTCGATGCCGCCGGCGACCAGGCGCTCCTTGGCGGCCAGCAGTTCCTCCATGCTGCCCACTTCCAGCGCCAGGTGCTGCACCCAGGCCGGGGTATTGCGGTCGCGGTCCATCGGCGGCTGCGTCGGCAGTTCAAAAAAGGCCAGCACATTGCCATGGCCCGCATCGAGGAAGACATGCATGTACGGGTCCGGCGCCTTGGTCGATGGCACCAGGTCTTCGGCGATGGCGAGGACGAAATTCATGTTCAAATGCTTGACGTACCACTCGACGGTTTTCTTCGCGTCGATGCAGCGGTAGGCGACGTGGTGGATTTGCTTGATCTTCATGTGCTTGTCTCCAATGGATGGCGCCGTGGGCGCGTTGGCTGGCCTGTTTTTCAGCTTTTCACCATTAGAATCGAGTTACAGCTATCATACAAACAATTTTTAACCATTGATTTATCGGATTATCTTATGAGTCCCAGCCTGCGCCAAATGCGCGCCTTCGTGGCGCTGGCCAAGACCGGCAGCTTTACCCTGGCCGCCGAATACCTGCACGTCACGCAATCGGCCTTGAGCGGCTTGATCAAGGAACTGGAAAGCGTGCTGGGCGTACGCGTGGTCGAGCGCAGCACGCGCAAGACGCAGCTGTCGGAAATCGGCCGCGAACTGTATCCGCTGTTTGAAAAGATGATCGAGGACCTCGACGGCGCCATGGCCGGCATCGCCCAGCGCAAGGCCCTGAAAACGGGCATGGTGCGCATCGCCGCGCCGCAGATGATGGCGTGCACCCTGCTGCCGGAAGTAATCGCCGCCTATCGCCAGGCGCACCCCGACGTGCAGCTGCGCCTTGTCGACTGCCCTGTGGAGAATGTCTCGGCGCGCGTGTTCAGCGGCGAAGTCGATTTCGGCATCGGCCCCGAGCGCGACCCAACGGCGGAGATCGCCGCGCAAGCGCTGTTCGAGATGCCCTTCGTGCTGGTCTTCCCAGAACAGCACCCGCTGCAGCAAAAGGAAAGGGTCACCTGGGCCGACGTGGGCGACTACCCGTTCATTTCGCTGCAGGGCCAGTTCACGGAACGCCTGCTGCGCGACATGCATGGCGCGTTTCGCGAGCTGTCGCTCAATCCCTATAACGAAGTGACCTTCATGACGACGGCATTGGCCATGGTCAGCGCCAACCTGGGCATCACGGTCTGCCTGCCGTACGCGGAACCGATGGTGAAACTATATCAATTGCACATGCGCGCCCTGCACGAGCCGGAACTGACGCGGCGCTTTTTCGTCTACACGAAGACGGGCCGTTCGCTGTCGCCGGCCGCCGAAAGCTTCATGGCCTTCCTGTTCCGCTTTGTCGAGACGCACGAGTGGAATGTGGGAGCTGGCAGCGGCGCGGCACGCGACGCCCTGCCCGCAGGCGGCCCGGCTGGCGCCGCTTTATAATGGCGCATCGCCCTTTGCCGCCTACGCCATGACCCAGCCTGCCCAGAACGACCTGTCCGCCATCGACGCCGCCACCATCGCCATCAACCAGCGCATGAACAAATTCGACGGCCATGCACAGGTCTGGCTGTTCGGCTATGGGTCGCTGATCTACAAGGCCGACTTCCCCTACATCGAACGCCGCCCCGCCAGCATCGCCGGCTGGACGCGGCGCTTCTGGCAAGGTTCGCATGACCACCGCGGCACGCCAATGGCGCCGGGCCGGGTCGCCACCATCGTGCCGCAGGCGGGCGCCGTGTGCGACGGCATGGCTTATCTGATCACGCCCGAAGTCTTCGCCCACCTCGACCACCGCGAAAAGAACGGCTACCTGCGCCTGGCCACCGACATCACCTTCGAGGACGGCGGCAAGGTCGAAGGCCTCGTGTACATCGCCAACGAGGAAAACGCCGCCTTCCTGGGCGCAGCCCCGGAACTGGATATCGCTCGCCAGATCGCCCGATCAAACGGTCCCAGCGGCCCGAACAGCGAATACCTGCTGCATCTGGCCAGCGCCTTGCGCGAGCTGGGCAAGAGCGATCAGCATGTCTTTGCCATCGAGCAACATCTGGCGCAGATGCACGCACCTGCACAGGATAACGCTGCAGGATAATGCTACACGTTAGCCCTACACGATAGCGCCGCAGCGCCTCCGCTCCAGCAGCGGTAACGACGGCTTAACTTGGCTTAACTTCTTAAAACAAATCCAGCTGTCCCGCATTGCCATTTTTCACTTTCGCGCCCAACGGCGGCACCACCAGCGGGCGCCGGAACTGCGTGCAATCGAGCTGCTTGAAGCGGCCGCCCTTGCCATGCAGCCCCAGCCGGTGCACGGCCTTTTCAAAGCGCTGGCGGATGAGGTCGGCCCACACGCCTTCGCCCCGCATGCGCGCGCCGAACGCGCTGTCGTAATCCTTGCCGCCCCGCATTTCGCGCACCCGGTTCATCACGCGTTGGGCCCGTTCCGGGAAGTGTGCTTCCAGCCATTGCTGAAACAGCGGGCTCACTTCCCACGGCAGACGCAGCACCACGTAATGGGCATGGATGGCACCCGCGTCGCGCACGGCTTCGAGCAGCTGTTCGATTTCCGGCTCCGTCACGAACGGGATGATGGGCGCGATGCTCACGCCCACGGGGATGCCCGCCTCCGTCAGCGTGCGGATGGTGCGCAGCCGCCGCGCCGGGGCGGCCGCGCGCGGTTCCAGGGTGCGTGCGATGGCCGGGTCGAGCGTGGTGACAGTCACGGCCACGGCCGCCAGATGCCTGGCCGCCATGGGTGCCAGAATGTCGATATCGCGCTCGATCAGCGACGATTTCGTGATCAGCGCCACGGGATGGTCGCACTCCTGCAGCACTTCCAGCACGCGCCGCGTCAGCTGCCGTTCGCGTTCGCACGGCTGATACGCATCCGTATTGACGCCGAGGGCGATCGGTTCAGGCACATACGACGGCCTGGCCAGTTCGCGCCGCAAGAGTTCAGGGGCGTTCACCTTGGCGTAGATGCGGCTTTCGAAGTCCAGGCCCGGCGACAGGCCCAGATAGCTGTGCGTGGGACGGGCAAAGCAATAGATGCACCCATGTTCGCAACCCCGGTACGGGTTCAGAGAGACATTGAACGGCAAATCGGGCGAAGCGTTGCGCGTGAGGATGGTGCGCGCCTGCTCATCGCTGACCTGCGTCTTCCAGGCTGGCGCGCCGCCTTCCCCGGCCTCATCGTTCCCTGCCACGCTCCAGCCATCGTCGAAACCGGCGCGCGCATGCACCTCGTAGCGCCCTTGCAGGTTCGAGACGGCCCCACGGCCCTTGTGAGCTTTCAGCGATTGCGGCGGCAGCATGGCTTGCCCGGCGAAGCTGTCATCGTGCTCTGGAATGATTGCTTTCATGAACGGCCCCATCAACTGTATATACGTACAGTATACTATGCCGCTGTCCGGCCAATATCAAGGGCTGCCATGGTGCTATTTCAAGCTTTTTCACCCTGCGGCATGACATAACTCAACTGCTGCGCGACAAAACCGTCAAATGCCGTGATCAGGGGAACGAAGCAGGCCGCGTCCTGCTCCAACTGCATCAAGGCATAGCACGTCGCTTCCAGGCTCGATAACTGATCTGGCGCGTGCGCCTTGCGGATCAGGTAATGGGAAGCGGGCGTATCGCGCAGTGGCAGGCGCGGCAGCTGTTGCAACGGGGGATTCATATATAGCATCTTGCGGCTCTTACGCCAGGTGGCGTCCAGCACCACCAGCCGCAATTGGCTGGGATCGAGCAAGATGGCGGGGTCGAGCACTGGCGGCGGCGCGATGCCCAGCGAGCGGTCGCCTGGCGTATCCGGGTACAGCAGCACATTGTGCTTGCCGGCCAGCAGCCCGGCGAGAACATCGGGGGCAAACTGTTCGCCCGTCAGCATGCGGCTGTTGGGCAGGCTCAGGTGCAGCAAGCGGGCGCTGCCCTTGGCATTGTGGACTTCCAGCGGATGCTGCAGGATCAGCACTTCCACCGCATGGGAAACGGGGGCGATCCAGCGGCAGATGCAGCTGGACACGGCGCGCAGGCAAGCCGGGCAGCGCGCGCGTTTTCCGGGTTCAGCCGGGAAGGAGGATGCAGCGGGTCGGCTGGCGGTATGGCCGACGGTATTACTGGACGGATGGCTGGAGGTACGGCGGGTGGTCATGGTGGAGCGCGTTCGCGGCTGTCTTCAAGCCGCGATTGTAGCGCCCGCACCATGCCAAGGGGAGTTTGCGCTTAAAACTCTTCCCACTCGTCGGCGCCGGATGCCACCGGTGCCTTCGGCGCGCGTGCACGCACAGCGTCCGCTTGCGCCGCCTTGCCCGGCGCGGGTGCCGCCACGGCTGGCGCCGGCGCGCGGTGCCTTGCGGGCTGCATGGTGGGCCTGGTGACAGGTCGCGTCGCAGGTCGCATGGCAGCTGGTGCGGATGCCGTCACGGACGGGCTGGCACTGGCCGACACATAGTGCTGCGTTGCATCGAGCTTGAACAGGCCCACCACGTCGGCCAGCTTGGCCGCCTGTTCCTGCATGGATTCGGCCGCCGCAGCCGCTTCTTCCACGAGGGCGGCGTTTTGCTGCGTGACCTGGTCCATCTGGCCGATGGCCTGGTTGACTTGTTCGATGCCGGTGCGCTGTTCATCGCTGGCGTCGGTGATCTGGTTCATGATCTGCGTCACATGGCTGATGCTTTGCACGATCTCGTCCATGGTGCGGCCCGCCTTGTCCACCAGTTGTGAACCGGCCTCGACCTTTTGCACGGAATCGTCGATCAAGCCCTTGATTTCCTTGGCCGCCGCGCTGGAGCGCTGCGCCAAGTTGCGTACCTCGGAGGCCACGACGGCAAAACCGCGGCCTTGCTCACCGGCCCTGGCCGCTTCCACGGCCGCGTTCAGGGCCAGGATATTCGTCTGGAAGGCGATGGCATCGATGACGCTGATGATATCGACGATCTTGCGCGAGGAATCGTTGATCGAGCCCATGGTGCTGACCACTTCCGACACCACCACCCCGCCCTTGCTGGCGATCTGCGAAGCGTCGATGGCCAGCTGGTTGGCGCTGCGCGCATTGTCCGCGTTCAGTTTCACGGTGGATGTCAGTTCTTCCATGGACGACGCCGTTTCTTCCAGCGAACTGGCCTGCTCTTCCGTGCGTGACGACAAGTCCAGGTTGCCGGCGGCAATTTCGCTCGACGCCGTGCTGATCGATTCGGTGCCGACACGCACCTGGCCGACGATACTGACCAGTTTATCGTTCATGTTTTTCAGCGCATGCATCAATTGCCCCGTTTCATCGCGGCTTTCCACGACGATATGGCTGGTCAGGTCGCCAGCGGAAACGGCTTCCGCCACCTCGACAGCACGCGTGATGGGACGCGTGATCGAGCGCGTGATCCAGTACGCGCAGGCGATGCCGAGCAAGATGGCGACCACGCCCAGCGAGATCAGCAGCAGACGGCCGCTTTCATAGCGCGAACGGATTTGCGCGGCCGATTCATCGAGCAACTTGGCTTCCAGCACTTCCAGTTTCTTCAGCGCCGCCAGGTAGATGTCGCGCTTGCCGGCCATGTCGCCTTCGTACAGGCGCTTGCCCAGCTCCAGGTCGCCCGCATTCTTGGCCTTGAACACATTCTTGCGCACTTCCGTGTAAGCCTTGCGCGTGCTCAGCACGTCCTGGTACAGCGCTTGCTCTTCGGCGCTCAGCTCGCTTTTGCCGATATCGTTCTGGATTTCCGTGGCGCGTGCCGAAGAAACCGCCATTTCCTTTTCAAATTGCTTCTGATGTTCGGGATCGCTGACCTTCCAGGCGGCCGCCGTGCGCGCCGCATTGACCTCGATGACCTTGGTCCATTCACCGATCAGGCGCTCGTTGCGCACCTTGACGTTGACGAGCGCATCGGTCTCCTTGCTGGCGCTTTGCATCTGCACGATGCCCACCACGGTCAAGGTCGTCAACAGCAGGAGGACGGCGGCAAAACCGCCACCAAGACGTACGCCGATTTTGAGGTTCTTCATTGCGTGATTCCAATCTGAAAAAACGATGCACAGACGCCACGAAACCGATTTACTGCTACGTATCAATATAGCAGGCATCTGCCGTGCGGCAATCACGAGAGGTGGCGCAACGTTATCCACGCCACCGGAATGGCAGCGCGCCGCAGCGCACTACTTTGGAGCAGATTGTGAGTGAATCAGAGTGGCATTGCAAGAAATAACATGCAGAAAAGCAACAACCAGAAGGTGGTATGCCGCCACGAACGGGCGGCAGGCAAGCAGTGTCAGTTTTGCTTCACGTAGATCAATTTTGACGTATCGAAACCCAGGCCACCGGCTTTCTCGATCAAGCGCTGCTGCAAGGCAGGGTCCATGGTTGGCGTGCGCGACAGCAACCAGAAGTAGGATTTGTCGGGGCCGCTGATCATGGAATAACTGTAATTTTGCTGGTCGAGGTCGAAGACGATGTAGGAACCATAAAAGGGGCCGAAAAACGACACTTTCAGATAGCCCACGTCTTTCTTGTCGACGAAATACGCTTTGCCTTCCGCGTCCTTCCAGACAGCGTCCGCATCCTTGTAGCCGCGGTTCAGTACTTTCAGGCCGCCATCCTGGCGCAGGCTGTAGTCAGCCGTCACATGACTCAAGCCCCGTTCGAACGAGTGGTCGAGGCGCGCGATCTCATACCACTTTCCCAGATAGCGGGTCGTGTCGAAGTTGCTAACTGGCACAATATTCTCGGGCCGGCCCACGCAGCCGGCCAGCACAAGCACACACAGGAACAGCAGTTTTTTCATGTTTTTCTCCATCGGGTGAAATCAGGGTGGCAAGGTCAGGGTTGCAGCGCGCGATCGACGATGCGGCGGATCGCGCCATTGTTTTGCATGTGCACGATGGCGGCATTGAATTGTTCGATAAAGTCATCGCGATACGGGTAGGCGGCAGGCCGGCGCTCCGTAAAGCCCAGGTGTCCCTGCTGGCTGGCCAGCTGCGCCGTTTCCTGAATCGTCTGCATCGGCGTGCCCGGCGGTTCCTCGCGCCGGATGCGCTGCAATTCCCACTGCGCCGACAGGCGGTCGCTGACATAGCAATCGATACGTCCACGCATCAGCTTGAGCAGATTCGTGCGCGTGCCCTTGGCCGTATCGAACACGATGTTGGCCGCTTGCACGGCTGCAGTCTGCTTTGCATCGCCCAGCAAGAAACCGGCGTTCACGCCGATGTGCAAGCCGCTGTAATCGGCGGGCCACTGCCGCAGCGTGCGTTTGGCCAGCACGTCCTGGTTGCACAGCACCACCAGCTGCTCCATCAGCAGCGGCACGGAATAGCGCACGTACGGCCGCTCGCTGCGCCATGAATACGGCGGATACAAGGCAAACGCCTCGCCCGTCTGCAGCATCAGCACGCCCCGCTTCCAGGGTACGGGGCGCAGCTGCACCGCATACTGCGGCATCGATTGCACGGCTTCGCGCACGATCTCCGTGTAGATGCCTTTCATCTGGCCGTTGTCGACGTAGGAGTACGGCGGATAATCATCGTCGCCATAGATCACCAGCGGCGTCGGCCCCTCGGCCCGCGCGCTGGCCGCGATGAACAGGCACAGCGCGGCAGGCAGGATGAGCATTCTGGACATGCGCGAAGAGTAGCATGGAAGGAGAAAACGCCATCACCCGTTTGCGCTGTTCGTGCCCAGCATTTCGTCGAGCTGCGCCATGGTGCTTGAATCCTTCACGACGGCGCGCAGCCACAGGTGCAGCGGCAGCTCGCCCCAGCTGGCGGCCTTCTCGGCCAGGTAGGCGACGGGGCTGTGCGGCTCCGTGCGGCGGAAAAAATCGGCCACCTGGCGCAGCTGGGCCAGCGCCTGCTGGCGCTGCACGATGGCGCCCCCGCCCCCGCTGGCGCCCTGGCCGGCGGCGGGCGTCGTGCCGGCAAAGTCCGCGCCAGGCGACAGCGGCGCGATGAAGTGAATGGCATTTTCCAGCGCTTCGCGCGCGACGCGAAAACTCGGACCATCAACACCGAAATGCGCATCGACGCTGCGCTCGAACGCCAGCAGCGACTGCATGCAGTATTGTGCATCGGCCAGCAAGCTGTCGGAAAATGCGCGCGTATTCCTTTGCCGCGCCGCCTCCATCTGCGCCAGGGTCGCTCCTTCGTCGAGGCGCGTATCGCCCCAGCCCTGATCCGCCGCGCCCTGCGCCAGACTGGCGGCCGCGCGCTGGCGCGCCGCATCGAAATCCTGCAGCGAATACAGACCGTTGGCGCCGTCGGTCAGCGGGATCTCGCGCAACAGTTGCGGCGTGCGCGACAGCAGCCAGAAGACATTGCCGATGCGCTGTTCCTGGTCGCCCTCTTCCGCCGGCGGGTACAGGCCATCCCAGTAACGCTCGCACAGGCCGGCTAGCAGCGCGTAGCCATCGCCCAGGCCACGGAAGTGGCGCGTTTTCGCGTGCGCCTCGGCCAGCCACACGGCCACGCGCAAATCCTTGCTGTGCGTGGCGATCAGCTGTTCGCAGCGCGTGGCCACGAACGGCCAGTCCGCCTCCTTCAACGCCGTCACCCACTCGCCCTGGTCCAGGCTCGGGTCATCGTGCTGGCGCGCGCGCGCGATGGCATCGAGCTCCTGGCTGAAGGTGATGTCACCGCCGCAGGGGCTGACGGCGCTGACGGGGTGCAGCAACTGCTCCAGATTGAACATGGCGCTCTCCGGAAAGTGGATTATCGGATCGTGTACTTGAACTGCCCCTGCTTGTTCGCGCTGATGCGTATCGACGCGACCGGCTCGCCTTCGGCCATGCGCGCCAGCACCGCTTCGGCGATCGCCGGCAGCAGGCTGCCATTGAGGATCTGGTCGACATTGCGCGCGCCCGAATCGACCTCGGTGCAGCGCGCCAGCACGGCGTCGACCAGACCCGCGTCATGGCTGAACTGCGCCTGATGGTTGCGCGCGATGCGCTGCCCGATGCGCGCCAGCTTCAGGTGGATGATCTCGGCCAGCACCGCGTCGTTCAGGGGATAGAACGGCAGCACCTTCAGACGTCCCAGCAAGGCTGGCTTGAAATGCGCCACCAGTTGCGGGCGCACCAGTTCTTCCAGCGCGGCCGGCGTGGGCAAGTCCTGCGCGGCCCGGTTCAGGCAGGCGGCCATCATGGCGCCAGACCCCAGGTTCGAGGTGGCGATGATGATGGTGTTGCGAAAATCGACTTCGCGCCCTTCCGCATCATCGAGCACGCCCTTGTCGAAGACCTGAAAGAACAGCTCCAGCACGTCGGGGTGCGCTTTTTCCGCTTCATCGAGCAGCACCACGCTGTAGGGCTGGCGCCGCACGGCTTCCGTCAGCACGCCGCCTTCGCCATAGCCGACATAGCCGGGCGGCGAGCCTTTCAGGCCGGCCACGCTGTGCGCTTCCTGGTACTCGCTCATGTTGATCGTAATGAGCTTGCGCTCGCCGCCATACAGCAGGTCGGCCAGCGCCAGCGCCGTTGCCGTCTTGCCCGTGCCGGACGGCCCCGTGAACAGGAACACGGCTTGCGGCTTGTTCGGGTCGTCCAGGCTGGCGCGCGCCGTGCGCACGCGCTGCGCCACCGCCGCGATGACGTGATCCTGCCCCAGCACCCGCTCGCGCAGCGCCCCGTCGAGGGTCAGCACCGTGCGGATCTCGTCCTTGAGCATTTTCCCCAGCGGGATGCCGGTCCAGCCGGCGACGATGCCGGCCACCACCTGCGCATCGACTTCCAGCGGCGACAGCGGCGCTTCTCCCTGCAGCGCCGACAATTCTTCCTTCAGCGCCAGCAGGCGCGCCGCGCCGACCTCGCCCGGCCGCTCGCCGCGCAGCTGCGCGCGCAAGTCGCCGATCTGCGCCACCAGCGCCTTTTCGCGCTCCCAGCGCTGCGCCAGCGCCGCGATCTGCGTCTGTCCTTCTTCATGCTCGCGCCGCAGCTGCGTCAGGCGCGCGGCACCGGCTTTATCGGGCACTTCGCCATCGGCCGCCTCGCGGCTCAAGGCGTCGATTTCCGCGCCGATGCGTTCCTGGCGCCGGTGCGCGTTTTCCAGCTGCGCCGGCGTGGCGCACTGGCCCAGCGCCACCTTGGCGCAGGCCGTATCGAGCACGCTGATGGCCTTGTCGGGCAGCTGGCGCCCGCTGATGTAGCGGTGCGACAGGCGCACCGCCTCGACGATGGCCGCGTCGCGCACGCGGATGCCGAAATGGCGCTCCATCAGCGGTGCCATGGCGCGTAGCATGGCGCAGGCGATGTCCTCGCTCGGTTCTTCCACCTTCACCACCTGGAAGCGCCGCGCCAGCGCCGCATCCTTTTCAAAATACTTTTTGTATTCGCTCCAGGTGGTGGCGGCGATGGTGCGCAAGGCGCCGCGCGCCAGCGCCGGTTTCAGCAGATTGGCCGCGTCGTTCTGCCCCGCCTGGCCCCCGGCGCCGATCATCGTGTGCGCCTCGTCGATGAAGAGGATGATCGGGTGCGGGCTTTTCGTCACCTCGTCGATGACGTTCTTCAAACGGCTTTCGAATTCACCCTTCACGCTGGCGCCGGCCTGCAGCAAGCCCATGTCGAGCGCGTGGATGTGCGCGCCCTGCAGCACCTCGGGCACGTCGCCTGCAGCGATGCGCAAGGCCAGGCCTTCCACCACGGCCGTCTTGCCCACGCCCGCCTCGCCCGTGAGTATCGGATTGTTCTGGCGCCGGCGCAGCAGGATATCGACGGCCTGGCGTATCTCCGCCTCGCGGCCGATCACGGGATCAAGCTTGCCGTCGCGCGCCAGCTGCGTCAGGTCGGTGGTAAACTGGTCCAGCGCCGGGGTTTTGCTGGCCAGGGCCGCAACAGGATCATCACCTGTGTCGGCAAGCCGCGGCACGGCCGCGCTTTCCTCTTCACAGGAGCCGGCCGTCAGTTTGTCCGGATGGTGCTTTAATTGCTCCACGCTGAAGCGGGCGAACAGCTTCGAACCGCGGTAGGCGAGCTGAGACAGTTCCGGCTCCGTCAGCAGCGCCAGCAACAGATGGCGGCTGCGGATCGGCCCTGGCTGCGCCGTGTCCAGCGAGGCGATCAGCCAGGCGTGCTCGAACAGCAAGGGCAGATGGGGAGAGAACACGGGCGTGCGCGCGCTGCCCGTCCTGAAACCGCCAATCTCGCGGCGCAGGTCCGCCTCCAGCGCCGTCAGGCTGATTTCGCTGCGGCGCGCGATGGTGACGAAGTCGCTGCGCTCCTGTTCCAGCAACGCCAAAAACAGATGCTCGATATCGACTTCGTACTGTACCAGTCCCACGCAGATGGCGGCCGCGCGGGTGGCGGCCGTGCGCGCCGTGTCATTGAGTTTGGCGATCAGGGTTTTCAGATTAGTGCTCATGCGGCGGCTCCCTTGCGGTTGATCGAATAGCGCAGCGACGATGGCTGCAGCACGGCGTCGAAATTGACCGTCTCGCCTCCAGCCTTCACGGCCAGGGTGCCGCTGATGACGAAGCCGACCCGGTTGATGGCGCCCGCTTCGCGTTCCAGGCGGGCGCGCACATTGCGCAATCGCGGTTCGTGGCGTTCGATGGCGGCCTTCAGCGCGGCGCAGATGCGGGCGCGGTCATCGCTGCTGGACAAGCACATGCCGGCGAAATCGATCAGGCCATAGTTGACGATGGAGGCCGCGCATTCCGGATAGGCGTCGAGCGCGCCGGGCGGCAGGGCCACGCGCGTGTTGAGCAGCTCTTCCAGGTCGCGCGCCACCGCATCCTTCAATTGTTCCAGCGACAGGCGCACCGCCACGCCTCCCGCCGCCGCGCCGCCATCGCACATCAGGCGGTCGAACAGGCCAGGTACATAACTGTCCATGCGCTCTCCTGAAAAATCGGCGCGGCGCGCGGGCGAAGGTAGCCGCCGCGCGCCGCGCACCATCGATCAAGCCACGCGGTTCGCGGCCAGGTCCCAGCCGCCCGAGGTATTGCCGCCGGCGCCGCCCGTCACTTTCTGCTGCGTGTATTTCCACTTCACTTTCGAGAACTTGAAGCCGACGTGCTCACCGAGGATGTCGCCCTCTTCCACGTTCGGCGTCACGGCGCCGATCAGCACATTCTCGATTTCGATTTCAAAGTACTTGACGCGCTCGCCCTGGCCGTCGGCGCGCATGAATTCGAAGCGCGCCTTGGGGATGGTCTTGCCGGCCGAGCAGGTCTGCAGCAGCACCGGCGAGGCCAGGTCGGCCAGCTTGGAGATGACGATATCCTTGTGCTCGCAGCGTTCGGCCGTGTGGCCGCCGCCCGTCGACGCGGTGGCGGACTTCGGCTGTTCGACGCTCCAGCTGACCGATTTGCACTCGATCCAGTCCTTGTGCTTGTCATCGGTGGACTCGCCCTTGATGCCGTCTATCTGCAGATATACATCGATTGCCATGGTGTGCTCCTGTGGTTGAAAGATGGGTGAATCAGGAATTGGTCGACTTCGGCAACTCCGCGACCAGTCGGAGCGAAACGGATAATTCATCGAGCTGGAAGTGCGGCCGCAGGAATGACACGGCGCGGTACACGCCGGGCCGGCCCGGCACTTCGTGCACCTGCACGGACGCCTCGCGCAGCGGGAACTGCGCCTTCTGTTCCTGGCTGGCGTTATCGTCGAGCAGCACGTACTGCATCAGCCAGCGGTTCAAAAAATCTTCCACGTTGGAGGCAGCGGCAAAGCTGCCGATCTTGTCGCGCATCATGGCTTTCATGTAGTGGGCGATGCGCGAGACGGCGAAGATGTACTGCAGCTGCGACGACAGCACCGCGTTCGCATTGGCCGCGTCGCTGTTGTACTTGCGGCTTTTCTGCGCCGACTGTGCGCCGAAAAACGCCGCATATGCCGTGTTCTTGCAGTGCACCAGCGAGATGAAGCCCAGGTCCGACAATTCCTTTTCACGGCGGTCGGTGATCGCCACTTCGGCCGGGCATTTCAGGGCCACGTCGCCCTCGTCCGTCTTGAAGGTGTGGGTCGGCAGGTCGTCCACCAGGCCGCCGCCCTCCACGCCGCGGATGGCGGCGCACCAGCCGTAGTCGGCAAAGGCGCTTGTCAGCTTGCAGCCGAACGCATATGCGGCGTTACACCACAGGTATTTGTGATGGTCGCTGCCGTCGACTTCCTCGACAAAATTAAAACCTTCGACCGTGGTGCCATCGACGGGATTGAACGGCAGCCGGCCCAGGAAGCGGGGCAAGGTCAGGCCGACGTAGCGCGCATCCTCGGACTCGCGGAAGGCTTTCCATTTCGCGTACTCGATGGTGTCGAACACCTTGGCCAGGTCGCGCGGCTTGCCCAGGTCGCCGTAGCTTTCCAGGCCAAACAGTTCCGGCGCGGCCGAGGCGATGAACGGCGCATGCGCGGCGGCCGCGACGTGCGACATCTGCTCGACGAAATAGATGTCTTCCGGCTGGCGCGAAATGGCGAAGTCGCCCAGCAGCGCGGCGAATGGCGCACCGCCGAAGGTGCCGAATTCCTCTTCATACACCTTCTTGAACATGCTGCTCTGGTCGAACTCCAGCGCGGCCTGGAAATCCTTCACCAGTTCGCGCTTGGTGGCGTTGAACATGCGGATCTGCAAACGCGTGCCCGTATCGGAATTGCCGACCAGGTAGCGCAGTCCCGTCCAGCTTTGTTCGAGCTGCTGGAACGGCGCCGCGTGCATGATTTCGCTGAGCTGGGCCGAGATCAGGCGGTCGATCTCCGCCACGCGCCCGTCCAGCGTCGCCGACAGGCTGCTGGACATCAGCACCGTGCCATCGAGCACCTGCGCCACCAGCTCGGAGATCAGGTCACGCGCGCGCGCATGTTCGGCGCCGGACTTGGCGACGCGGCTTTGCTCGACGATCTGGTCCAGCAAGTCGGTGGCGGCCGGCGCATTGGCGGCCGATACTGCAAGGGCTTCTGCCTGGGCGCTCATCTCAATCCTCCTGCGCTGGGAACTGCGGTTTCAGGGCGGCCAGGCTGTCCGTGTTGTTCAGCACTTCCGTCAGCAAGTCTTCCAGCTTGTCGTTGCCGGCCAGCTTGTTGCGCAGGTCGGCCAGCTTGGTGCGCGCTTCGAGCAGCTTGCGCAAGGGGTCGACCTGGCGCACCACCGATTCAGGGCGAAAGTCATCCATCGAGCGGAAACGCAGGTCGACGGCGAACGTGCCGCCCGCGTCGCTGAGGCGGTTCGGCACGGCGAAACGGGCCACCGGCTCCACGCCGGCCAGCACTTCATCGAAGTTGTCGCGGTCGATGGAAACGAACTTGCGGTCCTTCAGGCGTTTTTTCTCGCTGTCCGGATTGCCGCCAAAGTCGCCCAGCACGCCGACCACGAAGGGCAGCTCCTTGTTTTCAATCGCGTCGCCAATCTCGACGTCGTAGGTCATTTGCACGCGCGGCGCGCGTATCTTCTGCAGGCGTTTTTGCACGCTATCGGACTTGGGCATGTCGCTTCCTTTGCAAGGGGATGGTGGGGATGCTCGCTTATTTCAGGCCGCTGAACGGGTCGGCCGTGCTGCCTGGCGCCGCCGCGCCCTTCGCCGCCGGCGAGCCGGAGCCGGATGTGGCTGCGCGCTTGCCGGCCGCTGGCGGGCGCTTGGCCGGCGGCACCAGCACGTCTTCGCCGATGCTCGCGCGCAGCAGCTTGGCCAGGTCCTGCGCTTCCGAACGCAGCGAGCCATTCAGATTGTTTTGCCGCGACAGGTCGGCCAGTGCCTTGCCGGACAGGCGCAAGCCGCTGACGGCGACAATGCTGTTGGCCACCTTGTCGTCCGGGTCGCGCTCCAGCGCTTCGAGCGCATGGCCAATGGCATCGCCGTACTGGCCGCGGTCGAACTTCATCTGCGCCATTTGCAGCCACGGCGCCTTGTCAGCCGGGTAGCTGGCCCCGCCGCGCTGAAGCAGGGTCATGGCGCGTTCGTACTGGCCGGCGCGCGCGGCCGCATCGGCCTCGCTCATCACTTGCGCCAGGGTCGGCGCGGCAGGTTTTTGGGGCGCCGGCTGGTCTGGCGTGGCACAGGCGGCCAGCAGCAAGGCGCTGGCGAGGCAGGCAATACGGGGCAAGATGCTGACTGGCTTCATCGGGCACTCCTTCACGTGGAGGACGCTACCGCTGGGAACGATGGGCGGCGCCTTGGTGGAGACTATTATTGACCGGCAACTTTTTTGCCAAATTGAGATTAATCAGCAAAGAAGAAGTTCCACATCACAGCCGCGTACAGCGCCATGAATCCTGATCTGGCGCAGTAATTGTCTTGATCGCAGGCCGATCTTGCGCCAACGCAAGCAGGCCGCCAGTGCATGCGTTTAAATGACTGCAACACTTTTATTTCCACCCTTCAATTTACAAAGGTCGCCCATGCCACCTGACGCCCTGGTCCGCCCAGCCCGCGCCACCGCGCTACTGCTGATGGCCTTGCTGCTGGCCGGCTGTGCGGGCGGCGCCATCGGTACACTGGCCAACGCGGCGCTGCAAATGGCCGGCGTGGCCAAGCCGCCGCCGGAACTGCCCGACGCGCAAAAGCCGCCGCGCAATGTCAGCATCCGCCTGCATGCGGCGCAGCGTCTCAACACGGATGCCGACGGCCGGCCGCTGGCGCTGGTGGCGCGCATCTACAAGCTGCGCCAGAGCGCCGCCTTCGAACAGGCGCCCTACGACAGCTTCCTCGACACGCAGCGCGAAAAGGCCGCGCTGGGCGCCGACCTGATGGAAGTGAAGGAAGTGCTGCTGGTACCGGGCCAGCGCTACGAAGTACAGGAAAAAGTCAACAAGGAAGCGTATTTCATCGGCGTAGTGGCCCTGTTCCGCGCGCCGGCAGCGCAGCGCTGGCGCGCCACCTTTGCCGCCGCCGATGCGGAACGCGGCGGCATCACCGTCGGCCTGCACGCCTGCGCGCTCAGCATCAGCGGGGTAGCCGCGCTGTCGGCCCCGCGCTGCCAGTAACACGAACAGACACGCCACACATTCAAGGAGAACCGAGATGGGCATGGCAGCGAAAGTCTTGTGGGGAGAAGGCCTGTTCCTGCGGCCGCAGCATTTCCAGCGCCAGGATCAATATCACGAAGCGCGCCTGCATCATACGGCCAGCGCGCTGCATCCCTACCTGTGGGGTGTGGCGCACATGGCGTGGGACCTGGCGGCGCTGAAGACGGGCACCCTGCGCCTGCAAGCGCTGTCGGCGATCTTCCGCGACGGCGAAGTGTTCGAATCGCTGGGCGACGGCGCGCCCGGCAGCGATACCCTGCCCCCGCCCGTGGACCTGGAAGCGCTGCCGCCGGCCGTGCAGGAAGTGACATATTACGCGGCGCTGCCCATCCTCAACCGCGAAGGCATGAATTACACGGTGCAGGCAGCAACGGCAGGCACGCCGGCCAGCACGCGCTTTGCGCACGCCATGCGCGCCACGCCCGACCTGTTCACGGAGTCCGCCGTGGCCGACGTGGCCTACCTGAAGAAAACCGTGCGCCTGATTCCCGACAGCGAAGCGCGCGGCTCCTACGACTGCCTGCCGCTGATCGCCCTGCGGCGCACGGTGTCGGGCGGCTTCGAACCCGTGCCCTCGTTCATGGCGCCCAGCCTGGCGATCGCCGGCGCGCCGCGCCTGCAGGGCGTGCTGGAACACCTGCTCGACGCCTTGCAGGCGAAAGTGAGCGCGCTGCACGGCCACCACCGCGAACCGAGCCGCAACGTGATCGAGTTCCGCTCGGGCGACGTGTCCTCGTTCTGGCTGCTGCACACGGTCAGCACGGCCGCCGCCGCCCTGATGCACTATGTGCGCCATCCGGCCCTGCATCCGGAGCGCCTGTACGAGGCGCTGCTGGGCCTGGCGGGCGGCCTGCTCAGCTACTCCAAGCATTACACCCTGGCCAGCCTGCCCGCCTACGACCACGCGCAGCCGGGCGCCTGTTTCGACGCCATCGACGCGATCATCCGCGAACTGCTCGACACCGTCATCTCGTCGAAGTATTTTTCCATCGCCCTGCTCGAGGACAAGCCGTCCTACTACCTGGGCAAGCTCGATTCGGGCAAGATCGACCAGCACACCACCTTGTACCTGGCGATTCGCGCCGCCATGCCCGCCATCGAACTGGTCGACGTAGTGCCGCTGCGCGTGAAAGTGGGCGCGCCCGACGACGTGGAAAAATGCGTGCTCACAGCCATGCCCGGCCTGAAGCTGTCGCATGCGCCGCAAGTGCCGGCCGCCATTCCCGTGCGCCCCGACACCTATTATTTTGCGATTGAAAACCGTGGCGTCCTGTATGAGCAGATGCTCAAGGCGCAGTCGATTTCCGTCTACGTGCCGGCCGGCATACGCGACCTGCAGCTGGAACTGATCGCGGTAACGGCATGAGCCAGCTCATCGAACGGCGCGCGGCACCCTCCCTGCTGGGACAACGCGGTTCCGCCCCCGGTGGCACGGCCAGCCGGCATGCCGGCAGCGCCCTGCTGGACCTGATGCACGAAGGCTTTTATATGCTGTTCATGCTGAAGCACGGTTCGGCGCCTGGCGACGAGCAAAGCTTCATGGACCGCATCACGGCCTTCCTCGACGACTTCGAGCGCGAAGCGAAAAAAATCCGCGCCGATGGCGACGATATCGAGGCGGCCAAGTATGCGTTCTGCGCGGCCGTCGATGAAATCATCCTGGCCTCGCCTTTCGCCCTGCGCAAACAGTGGGAGCGGCGCCCGCTGCAGCTGCTGATCTTTGGCGACCAGCTGGCCGGCGAACACTTCTTCGACCGCCTCGACGCCCTGCGCGGCAAGGGCGCCATGCGCGTGCAGGCGCTGCAGGTCTTCCACATGTGTTTATTGCTGGGATTCCAGGGTAAATATGCGATCGACGGCGGCGAAAAAATCAGCTACCTGACAGCGCGCCTGGGCGACGAGATCGCCCACATCAAGGGCCAGAGCCGTGGCTTCGCGCCGCGCGCGGAACGCCCCGACCAGGTGGTCAACAAGCGCGGCAGCGACGTGCCGCTGTGGGCGCTGTCGAGCTTTTTCGCCCTGCTGGCCATCTGCGCCTACCTGGGCCTGAAAACGCATCTGACGCGCGGCACGCAAACGACCCTGGCCGCGTATGCAGACCTGGTCAAGCTGGCGCCACGGCCGGCCCACCTGACAATCACACTACCCTGATCACTGTGCGATCCTGAACTCGATGCGCCGGTTTCTCGCCCGGCCATCGGCCGTGGCGTTGCTGGCCACGGGGCGGTCCGGCCCCTGGCCCGACACCAGCACCGAATCGGCCGCGACGCCCTTGCTGGCCAGGTAGGCGCGCACGGCTTCGGCGCGCGCTTGGCTCAGCGCCACGTTGCTGGCGCGCAGGCCCGTGTCGTCCGTGTGGCCGATCACATCCACCTTGCGTCCGCGCAGCTTGAGCATGACGGCCGCCATCTCGTCGAGGATGGCCAGGCCTGCCGGCGTGATGGTGGCCTTGCCGCTGTCGAATTCGATGATGCGTTTATCGAGCGCCGCATCGAGCAAGCCCTGCTCGGCCTCGGCCGCCTTGACCCGCAAGCCGTTGTTGACGATGTAGGTGGGATTGAGGCTGGTGGCGATGTCGCTGGCGATCTGCTGGCGCTGCGCCTCGTTCGCCACTTCGCCGCGCACGCTGACGTTGTTGCCGTCGACGGTGATCTGCCCCCGTGAAATGAGCTTCAGGTTCGGCGCGATCAGCTTGTGCACGTAGGCGTTCCAGTTGGCCGGCACGGCCACGTTGCCGATGGCGATCTGGTCGACCACGCGCTCGGCGCCGTACAGTTCGCGCAGACGGGCCAGCACGGCCGCCTTGGCCGCCTCGTCGGCCAGGGTACCCGTGACGAGGATCTGGCCCGGCATCGGCGTCTGGGGTGCTTGCGCTTGCGCGCGGCAGGGAACGGCCGCGGCAAGCAGCAGGAAAATGGCATACGATTTCATCGCGGTCCTTCAGGCAAAGGTGTCGGCAAACATGGCGCAGGCCGAGCGCAGCGACAGCTGCTCCTGCTGCAGGCAGGCTGAAAACTGGCGCAGCGCCGCGTCGTGTCCCAGCTGCTCCTCGACCCAGTCCAGCTGGTCGAAGACGATCAGCCGTTCGCTGCCGGCCTGCGGGTCGATCAGCGCGCGCAAGCCATCCGGGTCGGCGCCGCAAAAACCGACCACCAGCACGGGCGCCTCGTCGAGGTGGGAAAAAAACAGCGCCAGTTCGAAATCGGCCAGACGCAGGAAAGGCGCGATCAGGTGCAGCCAGAAGCTGGCCACCAGTTCGCGCAGCTGCGCGTCTTGCGGCAGCGGCAGCACCAGGCTTTTCTCCAGGCGCGGCAAGCCGCTCTGGCGCACCGGCCGCAGCAGCAGGCCCAGGCCCAGCAGCAGTTCGCGCACCGTCACGGGGAACGCGGGCGACGCCAGCATCGCTTGCAGGCCATGCACGGTCTGCGCCTGCAGGAAGTCAGCCAGCCGCTCCGCATGGCACGCTGCGGCCGGTTCGACTTCCACCACGTTGCCGGCCAGCGCCAGCAGCGCCGGCCCCGGTTCGGCGCTGGCCACGATGCCCTGCGACAACTGCTCCACGCGCTGCCACAGGGGCGCGAGCGCCAGCGGGCTGCAAGCGACAAAGGCCTCGGCGTCATCGACTTCGAGCGCGCCCATGGCCATGAAGGGAAAGCGCCGCAGCGACTGGTCGTTGCTCGCTTCCAGGCGCCCGGCGATGGCGCGCCGGCTGCGCGTGCCGACGAAGGCAAAGCGCAGCGGCGGCAGGGCGTCGTAATTGAGCTTCCAGCGCGGTTCCACCGTCAGCGCGGTCATGACCTGCGCCAGCCAGTCGTCGAGCAGCTGCACCAGCGCGTGATTGTCGCAAGCCTTGATGAAATCGCCGCGCGCGGAGATCTTGCCAAAATAGCCGAGGCGCACCTGCTGCGCCACGCGCATCATGGCGCCACCCCGGTCGCCGCAACTGCGGCCATGACCGGCGCGGGAACGCCCGGCATGCCGACGATGGTCTCGGGCAGTTGCATGCCGCGAAAGCCCTGCTCCTGCACCGCCGTGGCAGATCCGGCGCCTGTCGTCTCGGCGCTGCTGGTGATCTTCAGGTCGACCGCCACGGCCACCTCGCCGCGCGTCCAGCGCAGTTCGAACACGCCGCCATCCTTGCGCTTCTTGGCCGCCGCGTCGATCATGCGCTTCAAGCCGAATTGCCCCGGTTCGTTGAACAGTTCCACCGTGCGCCCGTCGAACGTGACGGCCGTGATGCGCGCGCCTTGCTGGCCCGCCGCGCCCTGCGGACCCGGATGCACCATATTCGTCCACTGCGCCGGGGTATTGCGGTAGCGCAGCTGCTGGCCGTCAATCTCCACCGTGTATTCCAGGGTGCCCGGCGCGGGCGACGGCTGGATCTGGAACACGGTTTGCGCCGCCGTCGAGGTGGCCGCCACGCCGCCAGCGCCCAGCGGCGCGATCCAGCCGGGGAAGCGCGCCACCACCTGCGGCGCCAGGCTGATGCCCATGTCGGCCCAGGTGCGCGGCGCCAACACGTCGCCGCGCCGCACCACCAAGGGGCCCATGGATGTGGTGACGAATTTCGCCACCAGGCCTTCGGGGCCGAAGAACTGGCCGATCTCCAGGTTGCTCGCCTCGATGCGCGCCGTAGGCGCAAACGGATATTTATTGGCCAGCGATTTCTGGAATGGTTCATACACCTGCGCCGCCCAGGTCTTGTTGATATCGAGTTCGGCCGGCGCGACGATGACGGCAAAGGTCTGCATCAGCGGGCGCACGAGAATCGGGCGTATCGCCTGCTTTTGCGCGTCGCTCATCCCCGTGAGCACCTGCTCGTCGACCAGCTTCAGGGCATCGGCCAGCTCGGAGCCGCTACCCTCCAGCGTCTGCTGCATGAACTGGCGCGCGCCAGGCCCCGCATCGCCCTGGTTCTTCAGCTGGTTCAAACGGCTGCGCAGTTTCGACAGCGCTTCCAGGTAGGCGCGCATCAGCGAGGCATTGTTGTCCCTGGCCGCCACCAGTTTGCCCACGCCGGCAAATTCGCGCCCCACGGGACCCATCGGCTTATCCAGGCGGGCCGGGTCGAGCTGCGCAGTGAGGCCGGGATTGGCCGTCAGCTGCGATGGCGCGCGGCGCAGCACGGTTTCCTTGAACCAGGCGATGATGCCCCGCTCGGCCTTGCGCAGTTGCGCATTTTGCAGGGCCGGATTGTCCCACGAGGTTTCCTCGTAAATGGTCGTCAGCAGCTTGGCGATCGGCGACGACTGCGGATCGCCCAGGCGGTTCATCGCCTGCACGGCGCCGTCAAAACCTTTCAGGTCGGCGACGGCGACGCCCTGCACGAATTTCTGCCACTCGCGCGCATAGTCGGCCTTGTACATGGCCACCAGGTTTTTCTCGATCTGCTCCGGACTACCCTCCAGGGTCAGGTCGTCGGTGGAGGCACTTTTCAGCACCCAGTCGGCGCTTTGCAGCTCGCGGTTGGCGGCGTCGCGAAACGCGCCCTCGACGAACTTTTCCCACGCCTGGCGCGTAAAGGCGCCGGAGACGGCGTAACTGCCCGCCAGCAGCGCCTGATCCTGCTCGCCGACGATGCGCGCCACCGTCATGCCGGGAAAACGCGTCGAGGCGCGCGCCTTGACGTCGGCATACACGCGCTCGCGCGCCGGCATGCCGCGCACCACGCGGCGCAGGTTCTCGCGTGCCTGGTCGACCAGCGCCAGCTTCTGCTCGATGCGCGGCCAGGACGGGTCGCCGATCTGTGCCAGGTAAAACGTCAGCAGCCGTTCGGCGCTGCGTATCATCTGTTCGCGCGGCATGGCGCCCCGGTTGCCCTCCAGCCAGGCGCGCCAGAAACGCGTCATCTGGTCGTTCAGGTGACTGCTTTCCGCATGCGATTTATCGGCCAGCATCAGATAGGTTTTCAGCGCGTTGTAGGCGTCTTCCACATTCGTCGCGCTGGCCGCCTGGTACTGGACATTGCGTGGCGCGGAGGATGCGGCGGCTGGCGTCTGCGGCGTGCGCGCCGTGGGCTGCAGCTGGTCGGCGCTGGCGTTCATCTCGAACAGCAAGGCTTCCAGCGCGCCCGCCACGGGGGTCAGCATGACCTGGCACGCGCCGGCGAAATATTCCTCGCGCAGCTTGCGTTCAAGCAGTTCGCCCTGATACAGGCCCAGACGCAATGACCACGGCCGTTGCGTGCGGTACGCTTCCAGTTGCTCGATGCGGTCCTGCAATATTTCAAGCGCTTCCAGGCGCGACTGCAAGTCCAGGCGCCGCTCCTGCAGTTTCACCACTTTATTTAAATCGGCCTCGACATTGGCCACCAGTTGCCGGTTGCCCAGGTAGGACCAGCTCCAGCCGCCCAGGCAGGCGCCCAGCGACACGGTGGCGGCAAAGAACACGGCATATTTGAAGCGCAGCCTGGCGCGGTTGGCATAGTTGGCCACCAGGTGCTTGTCGGCAAAAATCACCTTGCGGAACAGCTCCAGCAGGAAATAGCCATGCTGGCGTGCACCCGTGGGCAGCACGGCCGGGGCCGGCGCAAAGGCCAGGTCAAAACGGCGCGCCACCTGCTGCGAGGACGCGCTGACGGGCTCGCCTTCCTGCAGCGCGCTGGTAAAGTAAAAGCCGCGGAACACGGGCTGGAACTGGAACGGGTTTTCCTCGAACAAGGTGGCAATAAAAGCGCGCAGGGCCGGCTTGATGGCGGCAAACTCCAGCGGAAAGGTGAACACGCCGGGCGCCATCGTCTTGCGTTGCCGGTGCGCCATATTGGCCAGGCTCAGCTCCGTCAAGCCATCGTGCAATTCATCGAAACTCTGATCGAAAAACGCCAGCAAGTCGGCCGTCGGCAGCTTGCGCTGGTAGGGCATGGTGGCGCCCCAGACGCGCTCACGCTCGCTGCGTTCGGCATCGGCGAAAAACTCCGTGAAGCCGGCGATCAGATCCGCCTTGGTAAACACGATGTACAGGGGCGCGAACACTTCCAGGCGTTCGATGACGTCTTGCACGCGCTTGCGCAGGCTGCGCGCCAGTTGCATGCCGACATCAGGATCGCCTTTCAATTCGTCGATGCTGACGGCGATGAGGATGCCGTTGACGGGCGCCTTGCGCCGGTATTTTTTCAGCAGGTCGAGAAAGCCGAACCACTCGCCGCGGTGCTCGTCGACGACGGAGTAGCGCCCCGCCGTGTCGAGCACGATGCCGTCCGTCGTGAAAAACCAGTCGCAGTTGCGCGTGCCGCCCACGCCTTGCACGATCTTGCCGTCGGCGAAGGGGAACTGCAGGCCAGAATGCAGGATGGCGCTGCTCTTGCCGGCGGCAGGATTGCCGATGATCATGTACCACGGCAATTCGTACAGGGCGGCGGCGCCCGACTTGAGGCCCAGCTTGGATGTCTTGATGGTCTCGATGGCGGCCAGCATGCCCGAGCGCACGGCGCCGAGCTCGCCCTGCTGCGTGCTGCCGGCCGTGGAGGCCGAGGCCGCCTGCGCGGCGGCGATCTCGGCCTCATTGAGGATGGCCTGGCCCAGCGCCAGGGCATCGCGCCGCGCACGGCGCCGGCGCCACAGCCACAGGCCCAGCCAGATGGCAAAGGCCAGCAGCAGCAAGACCAGCGCCCAGACCAGCGCCACTTCCAGCACCTCGGCGCCCAGGTACAGGAACACGGCCAGCGCCACGAAGCCGAGGATGGTCAGTTGGCGGCTGTCGGTGAGGAAATGCCAGAGTCGTCGCAGCATGATAAGCCCAGGGTGAGGTCGCAAAGCAAGGCGGATTCGGCCCATGCTGACAGCAATGCGGCGCGGCTTTGTTGACATACGACAAGTATCTGGCGCCAGCGCTCGGCAGGCACCGGCAGGTCATTGACGCTGCGCAATCAAGCTTGCAGCGGTGAAATTCGGGGCCGTATGCGGCGCTAGAATGGCTGGCGCGGCTTACTTGCCCAGCACGCGCGGTTGCGGCAATTCCGTGTGGCCAAAATCCATCATGGTCCAGCGTCCGCCCCAGCGCAGGCCCACCGATTCGGCCGTCACGCCATATAAACGGTAGCCGCGCATGGCCCAGGCATTTTTTTCAGAAATGATGAGCTTTCCTTCATGCATGAATGCGCAATCGGCCGCCAGGCCATACTGGTGATAGCTTTGAAATGCCCTCGCGTTCGTCACGTTCGGGCCGGCCGCCGCCAATTGATCCTGGCGCGCGGGGCTGCGGTAGCCTTCCAGCAAGACCATGTCGTATCCATGCACGTCTTTCATGATCTTGAAGACCAGCAGCAGACGCTGCGCGAAATCGTGGTCGAGCAATTGCCAGTTGCGGCTGGCGCCGCCCAGCAGCGGGCGCAGCTGCGTTACTTCCGCCGTGGAAAACAGCAGCGGCGGCAAGGTCGGTGGCGGCACCAGCTGCTCGCCCTTCAGCAAGTCACTGACCTGGTCATTAATGACGTGTTGCTGGTCGGCATAACCGCGCAGGGCGATGCGGTCGCTGGACAGCCAGGCCAGCAGCGGCGGCACGATGACCAGCACGCTGCCTGCCAGACTCAGCCAGCGATGCCGCCACAGCAGCTGCCAGGCGCGCGCCATGCCCGAGCCCGTGTGTTGCTGCACGCGCTGCCACTGCGCCCCGCCGCCCCGCTGCAACCCATGTGCACGCCGCTGCATGCGCCAGCCCAGGTTGACGAGCGTGTGCAGCACGATGGCGCGGCCGCCGGGAAACAGCAGCAGCCAGCAGGCAAGACAGGCGAGCAGAAAATACATCAGGACCAGGGCGACGAACATGGGGCGCTCCGTGACGGGAATCGGCGGGGCCGGGCAATCCATTGCTCGGCGGTATCGCTAGATCGTAGGCGTGCGCGGCCCGCATGGGCGCGGTTTACATCAAGGTCAGTTGAATTTGATCCACTGCGGAGGTGATATTTTGTCTTTACTGAAAACCGGGGATGGCCAGGCGCGCGGTCCTGACCTGCTGAGCAAGGCCGGCGCGGCTGGCGCGCGCATCGAAGGCAAGGGCATCCTGTCGCAGCTCGAGCACGGCGCCGCCGCGCCTGTGGCCAAGCCAGCCCTGCGCTGGCGCCCCGGCTGGCGGCACGGAGCCGCTGGCGCGCTGTGCCTGGCGGTGCTGATCACGGCCGTGCTCGCCTACGACACGGACGTCCCGCCGCTGCCGCCGGCGCCCGCCATTGCCATGGCGGCGCCCGCAATACCGGCGCCAACGGTGCCGCAATACCCGGCGCCCCCGGTGCAGGCCGCCACTATCGTCAATACGGCGGGGCCGCCCTTGCCCGAGGTGGCAGCAGTGAGCGCGCCACGCAAGGTGCTAGCGCCCGTGCGCCAGGCGGCCGCCCGCCCACAAGGCGCGAAGCCGGCTGCCGCGCCCGGCGACAGCGACGTCGCCTTGCTGACGGCGATGGTGGCCCATGCGCACCGGCAAGCAGGCACGGCAGTGCCCGTGCGCGACGTGGTGCTGCGCAAACAGGACGAGGAAACGGCGGAACTGTTGCAGCGCTGTCAGCAGCTGGGCCTGATCGAAGGCATGCTGTGCCGTTCGCGCATCTGCTCGGGCCGCTGGGACAACGATCCCGCCTGCCATTGAGCGTCGGGGTGAACCTCAGGCGCGCTCGGACACTTCGATCAGATTGCGGTCCGGGTCGCGCAGATACACGGAGCGGATGGGCCAGTTGGCGCCCGTGCGGGCCACCGGCCCTTCCTCGATGGCAATCCCCAGCGCCGCCAGGTGGGCGATGAACACGTCGAGCGGGACGGCGGCGATGAAGCACAGGTCCAGCGCGCCGGGCGTGGGCAAATCCGCCTTGGGCAGAAATTCCTTGCCGGCCTCATGCAGATTGATCTTTTGCGCGCCAAACTTGAAGGCCTGGCGGCCGGCGCCAAACGTTTCGAGCCGCATGCCCAGCACACGCGTATAGAAATCGATGCAGGCAGCCTTGTCGCGGGTGGTCAATACCAGGTGATCGAGGTGGTCTATCATGCGTGTCTCGGATGAGTGGCCGCGTCCATGCGGCCCTGCAAAAAGCCTTCCATCAGCGCCAGCAATGCCTGTGGCTGCTCCTGGTGCGGCGTATGGCCGCACTGCTCGACCATGGCGGGCATGGCGTTGAGCGCCTGCGCCACGATGGTGTCGACCTGGGCCGCGCTGCCGTACTGGTCCTCGCTGCCCTGCACCACCAGCGCCGGACATTCAACGGAAGGCAGCAGATACTCGATGTTCCAGAACTGGAAGCCATAGCTGAGCCAGGTGTCCGACCAGGCCTTGAAAATCGTTTCCGTCTTGTCGCCATGGTATTTCGCCAGCGCGCGCAACTTGCCCGCGCCGAATGCCGCGTCCGCCTCGCGTATGCCATCGAGCGTGATGCCTTCGACAAACACATGCGCCGCCTCGGTGATGATGCCGCGCAAGCGCGGCGGCTGCTGCGCCGCATAGATCAGGGCGATGCTGCCACCATCGGAGTGGCCGACGAGAAAATGGTCCTGTCCCGGCAGCAGTGCCGCCAGCACTTGCGGCAGCTCGCACAGCGCGTAGTCGTGCAGATAATGGAGCTGGCGGCGCGCCGCCAGCGGCGACGACTGCCCATAGCCGTGGCGGTCGTACAACAAGCCGCGGCAGCCCGTCGCCTGGCATAGCTGCGCAGGAAAATCTTTCCACATCGCACAGCAACCGAGCCCCTCATGCAGGAATACCAGGCAGGGCTTGGCGGGGTCGCCTTCGATCAGTTCGTAATAGATATCGGTTTCGGCACTCAGGTTCAATATCGGCATGGGCTAGGCTCGCAACGGGTTCCGTATCGGCAGGTCGGCTGGGCCTATTGTGCCATTGTCCTGCACGGCACGCGTGGCGCCCCCGTAAAAATAGCCTGCAGGAAAAGTTCTTGCCGCTTGCCTGCAAGGTGTTTGCGCCAGCACAAGCGAGCGCCGCTTTTCCAGCGGCCCAGCGCGCTTTCTACCCCTGTGTATGCCTAGAATGAATTACTCCAACAGCATGGAGCAGGCGGCTACCTTATCAGCCCGGACGTGACACTGGCCGTCACGGCAACACAGATAGGGCGTCTTGCCGCACAACGACAGGCGCGGTGTCCAAACTATCGATGAGGAGTACATCATGGAAATGAAAGTAGAAAATCACACGGGCAGCAACCTGGCCCCGGAAACCACCGACCTGCCGCTGGAGCAGGACGGCCAGGCCTCGCAAGACGCGGCCGCACAGGACCTGAACCTGAGCGCCGCCGCCTTCACCACCTACTACACGTGGACAGCCAATGGCGTGCATCCTTCGGTCAACTTCGCCAACGCCAACGTGAAGGCCAATTCGCGCGTATTGCTCAACATCAGCGAATATGGCGCCACTCCCCAGAACCGCTTCATCGGCTCAGCCCGCATGGCCGTGTACAACATCGCGCCATATAACGGCGGCTTCCGTGCCTGGGTGGATATCTCGTGGGGCAGCCCGCTGAAGGTGCGTTTCGACGTGTTTGTGGATCCCTGATCAGGGAACACCGCGCGTGCCGTTGATGCGCTGAAGCGGTGGCTAGCGTGAACGGAAAACCATGCGCGCATGACAAAAAAGGCCACGTGTTGCCACGTGGCCTTTTGCTGCTGCTTGTTCTGGCTCCCCGACCTGGACTCGAACCAGGGACCTGCGGATTAACAGTCCGTCGCTCTACCAACTGAGCTATCAGGGAAAGGAGGCCGAATTATATACGTCAAAATTTCCCATGTCCAGTTGTTGCTGCATGGCCAGCAAAACTGGCCGCCAGGGAGCAAGCCTCGCCGGCTGGCTGCGCCCGTCTGCGTGGCGCCACGCAAGATAGTAGAATAGCCAGGCCTTGCCGACACGCAAGGCGCACAACGGCATGCCGGCAGCGGAGCGTCGACCACGCCCCCGCGCAGACATGCGCTTGCAAGGCGCACCTTGCCCCTGGCTTACTGCTCTCACCCGACATGACAGAATCAAGCGCAACACTGGTGGACAATCCCGGCAGCGGCGACAGCTCGGCGGACATTGCCGCGCATATGGCGGCCGCCATCGTGGCACGCCAATTGCCACCCGGCACGCGGCTGCGCGAAGAGGCGCTGTGCCGGCTGTACGGCGTCAGCCGCACCAAGATCCGCGCCGCCCTGCTCATCCTCTCCAAAGACAAACTCATACGCATGGTGCCCGACAAGGGCGCCTTCGTCAGCCAGCCGACCGAAGCGGAGGCGCGCGACATCTTTGCCGCCCGGCGCATCATCGAGGCGGCACTGGCGCGCGAATTCGTTGCGCGGGCCAAGCCTGCCGACTACAGGATGCTCGAGCGCCACCTGAAAGCGGAACGCCAGGCGCTGGCCCAGGCGACGCCGCTGCGCTCGCAACTGCTGGGCGACTTCCACGTCTTGCTGGCCGATATCGCCGGCAACGCCGTGCTGCGCGACATCGTGCGCGAACTGGTGGGCCGCAGTTCGCTCATCACCATGCTGTACCAGTCGGGCCATGATGCCGCCTGCTCGTGCGACGAGCACGGCCGCTTTCTCGAGGCGGCGCGCAGCGGCGACGCGGACCTGGCGGCGCGCCTGATGGTCGAGCATTTGGCGCACGTGGAAGCGGCCCTGCGCTTCGACGGCAGCGCCGGCGAGGCCAAAAAAGACCTGGTCGCGGCGCTGCTGATGTAGGCTGCGCCATCAAAAAAGGCCGCCGGTGCGGATGCACGGGCGGCCCTGTCATTGCGGCGGCAAACCCGCTATTCGCCCAAGTAGATAAACTTGAACAGGAAGATGGCGGCGATGATGTAAGCCACTACGGACACCTGCTTGCCCTTGCCCGTCAGCAGTTTCAATACGGCATAGGTGATGAAGCCGAAGGCGACGCCGCTGGCCACGGAATACGTAAATGGCATCATCAGCGCCGTGATGGCGGCCGGAATGCTTTCCGTGCTGTCATCCCAGTCGATGAAAGTCAATTCGCGCAACATCAAACAAGCCACGTACAGCAACGCGGGCGCCGTCGCGTACGGCGGCACCGTGTGCGCCAGCGGAGCGAAGAACAGGCTGCCCAGGAACAGCAGCGCGACAGCCACGGCCGTCAAGCCCGTGCGTCCGCCCGCTTGCACGCCAGCAGCGCTTTCCACGAAGGCCGTCGTGCTCGACGTGCCCAGGCAAGCGCCGGCGGCAATGGCCGTGCTGTCGGCCAGCAAGGCCTTGTTCATGCGTTCCATCTTGCCGTCTTTCAGCAGACCGGCACGGTTGGCCACGCCCATCAGGGTGCCCGTCGCATCGAACAGTTCGACCAGGAAAAACACCAGCACCACGTTGACGATGCCGATCGACAGCGCGCCCATGATGTCGAGCTTGAACAAGGTCGGCTCGATGGCCGGTGGCGCCGAGACGATGCCGTTGAACTGGTTGCCGCCAAAGAAGAAACTGGCAATCGTGATGGCGAGGATGCCGATCAGGATGGCGCCCGGCACTTTCAGGCGGTCCAGCGCGACGATGATGAAAAAGCCGAGGATGGCCAGGATGGGCGCCGCCTGGTGCAAATCACCCAGCGCGATGATGGTGGCCGGGTTCGACACCACCACGCCAGCGCTTTTCAGGGAAATGATGGCCAGGAACAAGCCGATACCCACGGTGATCGCCGTGCGCAGCGCGGGCGGGATGCTGTTGATGATCATCTCGCGCACCTTGAACAGGCTGACCAGGATGAACAGGCAGCCGGAAATAAAAACGGCGCCCAGCGCCACTTCCCAGCTCATGCCCATGCCCTTGACCACCGTGTACGAGAAATACGCATTCAAGCCCATGCCCGGCGCCAGCGCGATCGGGTAGTTCGCGTACAGTCCCATGATCAGGGTGCCGATGGCGGCCGCCAGGCAGGTGGCGACAAAGACGGAATCCTTCGGCATGCCCGCGTCGCCGAGGATGGACGGGTTGACGAAGATGATGTAGGCCATCGTCAGGAACGTGGTCAGGCCGGCCAGCAGCTCCGTGCGCACATTGGTCCCGTTGTCCTTCAGTTTGAAATAGCGTTCCAGGAACTGCATGATTAACCCCTTGTTTTGGTGAAACCGCGCGCCAGGTCTTGGCCTAGCGCATTTTTTCTTGCAACTATTTACTTGGTCGCTGCGCCAGCCGGTTTGAAGGCCCACCAGCGGCTGCCCGCAAAATTCCAGACCAGCCCGATGCCCGTCGCCAGCACCTGCGCCAGCCAGTAATACCAGCCCAGCTGGTGTACCAGCAGCCACATCAGGCCCGTATTGATGCACCAGCCGATGCCCAGCAAGGTGAAATATTTGCTGGCCGCCTCGCCATGGCCCTTGTCGCTTTTAAACGTGAAAAAGTAATTGAGAAGGTAGTTGACGACGGAACCGAGGATGTAGCCGATGCCGGACGCGGCGGCGGCGCTGATGCCGGCCCATTCCACGCCGCCCCACAGCACGCTGTATTGCACGGCCGTGCCGGAAGCGCCGACGGCGGCGAAACGTAGAAATTGGTGATGCAGGGAATGGGACATTGTCAATTTTCAAATAGGGCGAAGACAATCGCCAGGATCGGGCCAGAATAAAAAATGGCTACGATTGCTCGTAACCATTTTTCAGCCTGCATTTTACTGCAAGTTGCGCCCAACGTTCATATTCGCCGCCGTTTCGACACTTATTCCTTGCGTTGGCGGCGCCGGCGCAGCCACACAAACAGCGCGATCAGCAGCAGGATGCCCACGATGCCGCCCGGCAGCATGAACGGTTGCGCCCGCGCCAGCACGGGTTTCTCGCCGCCGCTGCGCGCCTGCGCCACGTAGGCCGGCGAGACGGATACGTCCGGGTTGCCATACTGCTTCAGCACGTAATTGGCGATCGACGCGATCTGCTCGTCCGTCAACGGCTGCACGTAGGAGCGCTGGTCGAAACGGGGCATGAACGCCTCGTGCTCTTCCCCTTCGATCTTGCGCTCGACGCCAAACAAGATGGCAGACACCAGGTTGGCCGGGGTGTTGCCGCCCGTCGCCGTATTGTTGAACAGGGCCGGATAGCTTTGTCCCGTGCTGCCGGCGCCGCTGGCCGAGTGGCAGCTGGCGCAGTAGCCGGAAAACAGCACGGCGCCGCTATTGAGCGAATGATGCTCGGTGGAAGCGGCCATGCCGCGCAGCAGCGGTTCTTCGCTGGCGGCGCTGCCATGGCTGAAGGCAGCCTTGGTCTGGCCCGGTGCGCGCACGGGCGGCACCGTGCGCAGCCACGCGACGATGGCGGCCACATCGTCGTCACGCAAAAATTGCAGGCTGTTCTGGATGGCTTCGGCCATGCCGCCCGCCGCCTGCCCCTTGCCTTCCACATGGCCCGTCTTCAGGTAAGCCGTGAGTTCCGCATCCGTCCACGCGCCGATGCCGCTGACCTTGTCCGACGTGATGTTGGGCGCATGCCAGGAGCCGAGCGACGCGCCGGCCAGGGTCTGGCTGCCGATTTCCGCCATCAGCGCATTACGCGGTGTATGGCAGGCGCTGCAGTGCGCCAGGCCTTCGGCCAGGTAGGCGCCGCGGTTGATCTGCGCGCTCTTCGCCGGATCCGGCACGAAGCGTTTATTGTCGAGGAACAAGGTATTCCAGCCCAGCATGGACAGACGCACATTGAACGGGAACGGCAACGCCGTCTGGCGCGCCGGCTCGTCGACGGGCTTGACGGCCTGCATGAAGTAGTAATACAGGTCGCCCACGTCCGCATCCGTCAGCTGCGCATAGCTGGTGTAGGGCATGGCCGGATACAGGTGGCTGCCATCGGCGCGCACGCCTTCGCGCAGGGCGCGCGCAAAGTCGGCTTCCGTGTAGTGGCCGATGCCGCCTTTTTTCGATGGCGTGATATTCGTCGCGTAGATCGTGCCCAGCGGCGAGTCGATGGCATAGCCACCCGCATACGGCTTGCCGCCCGCTGCCGTATGGCACGCCATGCAATCGGCGGCGATGGCCAGGTAGCGGCCCCGCTCCAGGCGCGCATCGGGTTTGGCGGCGGCAGGCACGGCCGGACGGTCCGGCGTCAGGGTGACGGGCGGCGCCAGCGGCGCAGCGTGCGCGGCCAGCGGCAAGCCGGCCGCCAAGGCCAGGCTCAGCAATAAACGGCGCATCATGCAGCCTCCCTTGCCAGGGTGCGGGCGATGTCGTCGGCAGCGCGCAAACCGAGCGCGGCCATGCTGAGGGTGGTGTTGACGACGCTGGCCGACGGCATGGCGCCGCCGCCCGGCAGCCACAGGTTGGCGTGGTCGTGGGCGCGGCAATTGCCGTCGACCACGGAGTCAATACGATTCGAACCCATGATGACGCCGCCCATGATGTGGTTATTCGCGTTCAGGCTGTCGGTGATATGGAATTCCACGGCGCCGAACAGCTTGCCGATGTGCTTGAGCTGCGCATGCGCGGCCTTCGCGCCATCGCGCACGTAGTCGCCCACGTCATAGTAAATGTCGGGGCAGGCCAGGCCCAGCGGGTCCTTGCGCGTCTTGCTCAGGGTCAGGCGGTTATGCGCTTCGGGCAGCGGTTCCAGGCTGATCGACAAGTCCACGCCGAACGCGGCGCGGCGGCGAATCTCATCGTCGAGGTCCTTGCCCACCAGGCCCAGCTTCAAGGACTGCTGGGTAGCAGGCCCGACACGCGTGATGTTATTGAGGATCATCTTGTTGGCCGAATACTGCGCACGGAAGGCGCCGTCGCGCGGGCCCACCAGGCAGCTGCTTTGCGCGGGGCCACGGCCCGTCCAGATCGGTTCATTGGCAAGGAAGGTACAGTGGAAACCCGAGTGGTCCATCATGTTGCGGCCCACCTGGTCGGAACTGTTGGCGATGCCGTTCGGATTGTTCTTGTTGGCCGCCAGCAATAGCAAACGCGGCGTTTCGATGCCGTTGCAGGCAATCACGAAAGCCTTGCCCGTCGCCATATGCGACTGTTTTTTCGCGTCATACCAGTGCACGGCCGTCACTCTGTTGTTGTGGTCCGTGTCGATGCGGTAGACGACGGCCTCGGCCAGCACGCCCGCGCCCTTCAGCTCGGCCCGCTCCACGTGGTGGATGCCGTTGTACATGGCGCCGATGGGGCAGATCGGCTGGCAATTGTTGTTGCCGCAGCAGGTGGGACGGCCCTGCCATGGGCGCGTCGAACGGCCTTGCGGAATCGGCACGGAACGGTAGCCGTGCGGGTTGACCACTTCGGCGAAGCGCTTGTCGCCATAGCCCCAGGGCACCATGTCCATCGGGTACGGTGCGCTGCGCTCGCTCGGCGATTGCAGGGCCGGATCGTTGGGGCCGGCCACGCCCATTTCCTGCTCGGCGCGGCAATAGTACGGTTCCAGTTCATCGTAGGAAATGGCCCAGTCGCGCCCTACCCCGTAATCGCTTTTCATCCGCATGTCGGACGGCAGATGGCGCCAGCACGACGCGGCCCAGTGCCAGGTCGTGCCGCCCACCGTGCGCAGATAGCCCTGCTGGAAACTGCTGCCGTTGGGACCGGATACTTCCACATAGTTATTCTTCGGGAAATACAGCGGTGCGGGCGCGTTTTCCGCTTGCGGATACAGGCCCTGGAAGTCGGAACCGACGCGGTTTTCGAAGGGCATGTTGCGCCAGTTTTCCACGGCTTGACCACGCTCGATGCGCAGGCCCGCTTCCAGCATGATCACGGAGTGACCTTGCGCGGCCAGCTGGTCGGCCATCATGGCGCCGACGACGCCCGTGCCGACGATGACGACATCGGCGACGACGTCGCCATTGCTCTTGAATTGGGGTGATTTCATTTTGCTTGCTTGCCTTTCGGTTCAGGGGTGCCGGTGGTGGCCGGCGCGGGCACGGGTTTCGGTTCCACGGGTGCGGAAACGCGCACGGCCGGCGGCGCCTTCAGCCACCACAGGGGACCGTAATTGCAGTAAGTCGGCACGACCTGGCCATCGGCCACCGTGCGGTACATCAAGGCCTCGGCGTAGGCGACGACGATGGATTTCGTACCCTGCGCCGCGTTGCCGGCGACGGTGCCCGTGTACCAGGCGGCGACGATGGCCAGCGCCAGCTCGCGCAGCCCCGCATCGGCGGCGGTGGCGGCCGCCAGCAAGGTCTTCGCTTCCTGGCCCGTGACGAGCAGCGCGCCCAGCTGCGGCAAGCGCTCGGCGAAGCCGGGCACGTTGCTGCGCATGGCTTGCTCGATGCGCGCCGCCGTCGCGGCGGACAGATCGCGGTGGCCCGTGATCGTTTGCGACAAGGTGTAGAACAGCATGGTGGCAGGGGCCAGGCCCGTCGCCGGCGCGCTGGCCGGGGCCTGCATGGCGGCGGACAGGGGATTGCTCCAGAAACCGGCCTGCGCCAGCAAGGCGGCCAGGCCGATCAGGGCGTGGCGGCGGCTGATGCGGGGAAGGGATGAAACGGATGTTGCAGATGGTTCAGTGTCTGGATGGTTCATGAGACTCCCGCAAGACTTGTTGTTTTATTGACTTCGATGATTGCGCCAAATTGCATTTGCGCATAGATGGAACCGGTTCCATATTATCCTACAGAAGTAAATTGTCTGCCAATGTAGTATTACTAATGGGAATTTGGCTCGGGCAATTCCTGTTTTTCACGCAGGCAAAACGCCAGCCCCGGCTGGCCGCCCAGGCGGTAATGGAAGTCCAGCACGCTGCCGCCAGCCAACGAGGGCTTGTCCGGCAAAGGCAATGGCAGGTTCAGGCTGCACTCGTGGTCGCCCAGGACGATGTCGCCATACACGCGGATGCGCGTGAGCAAACGCGGCGCCTGCTCCAGCACGTCAGGCAGGCGGATGCTGGCGGCCGGAAGCCTGTCGCCCTGCTCCCCCTGCCAGGCGCGCAAGGCGTCCGCATCGAGCGCAAACACGGGGCCCCAGTCCGTGCACGGCTCGCCGGGGCTGCGCCGGTCCAGGCCCAGGTGCACGGTGACGGCCGCCGGCAGCAGCGCCGCCGCAGGCGCTTGCGCGTGCAGGTTGCGCAGGATGGCCACCTGCGGCTCCTTGCCCAGCGCCGTATTCATGGTTTCGCTGACGATCACGTCCGGCATGGCGCCCGCAGGCATTTGATAGGCGGCCGCGTCGGCGCAGATGTATTCGTCGATGTGGCTATCCAGGCCCAAGGCGGCGATCAGTTCGCGCGCATAGTCCAGGGTTTCCATATGCACGTCGAGGATGGCAAACTGCACCTGGGTCGCACTCAGCACGGCCATCACCGGCAGGGCCAGCAGTGCGAACGGGCCGCAGCCCGCATACAGCACGCGCACGGGACGCCCACCGTTCACGGCCAGCAGCTCGCGCACGGCCTGCGCCAGGCCTTGGATGAAGGCGGCGCTGCGGTACGGCTCGCGCGCGCACAGGCCCGCCTGCACGGGCGAGATGGCCCAGCCGCTGGGGAGAAAACTTTCGCCGTCGCGCAAGCCATCCTGCCGGTCCATGGGCAGGCGCGAATGGCGCTCGACGAGCTGGCGCAGCTGCACCGTTTCGCCGACCAGGCTGGCCAGGGTACGCTGCGGATCGCACAGCGCGGCCGCCATGGCGGCCAGTTCCGCGCGCGCCGAGGTCACGCGCAACTCCACGGGCAACTCCACGGAAAAGGCGGGATAAAGACAGAATGCATGGCAGCTTCCTTGAAATGATTGCAAGTACGCGGAAAAATTGGCAGCATAGCAAATAAATATACGCCTGCGCATTTGCCACCACCTGCCGGAGCACCGATGCACGACTTGCCGCTTTCCGCCCCCTACCAGTTGCGCGTCCAGCGCGACGACGACGATGGCTTTGCCGCCGCGCTGTACAGCTCCACGCGCGACGACTTGCGCCAGATGCCGGCCGATCCCGCCGTCATCGAGCAGCTGATCGCCATGCAGCAGCGCATGCAAAGCCACGGCTATCGCCAAGCGTATCCGCACGCCGCATATCTGGTGCTGCAGCATGGCGACACGCCCATCGGGCGCCTGGTCCTGGACCGCCAGGATCAGGTGCTGCACCTGGTCGACATCGCCATCCTGCCCGCCGCGCAAGGCCAGGGCGCAGGCAGCGCCGTGCTGCGCGGCCTGCAGGCGCAAGCGGGCGCGCAGCAATGCCGGATCCACCTTGCCGTCAACAAAAGCAACACCGCCGCGCGCGCGCTGTACCAGCGGCTGGGCTTCCGATTGCGCGGGGAAAACGAGGTGCAGAATCAACTGGAATGGAGCGCGCCATAGTGGCGGCGCCGACTCCACCCAGCACCTGGCTGCGGCTGCCGCTGCGCTTTGACGTGGCGCGCATGCAGCGCGACAGCGACCGGTTCGCCACGGACGAGTGGATCCATCATTTCAATACGGGCGCCTACGACACGGGCTGGAGTTGCGTGCCGCTGCGCTCGCCGGGCGGAGCAGCTGGCGACATCATGCCCGTCGACGGCGCAGCCTATGCCGGCACGCCGCAACTGGCGCGCTGTCCCTGCCTGCGCGAGGTCCTCGCCAGCTTCGCCTGCGACATCCGCGCCGCGCGCCTGATGGCTTTGGCGCCGGGCGCCATCATCCGCGCCCACCGCGACGCCGGCACGTCGCTGGCCGATGGATTGATCCGCATCCACATCCCCATCCACACTACGCCGCAGGTCGTGTTCAGCATTGACGGCGAGAACGTGCACTTCACGGCCGGCCGCGCCTGGTACATGGACGCCAGTTGCCTGCACGCCGTGCACAACCAAGGCACGGCGCCGCGCATCCACCTCGTGCTCGACTGTATCACCAATGCCTGGCTCGAAACGCTGTTCGCCTCGGCCGGTTTCGTGCCGAAAGCGGCCCATAAATATGGCGACCCCAGCATCAACGATGGCAATGTGCGGGCCGTCATCGCCCAGCTGCGGCTGTCCCCCTCGCCCGCCAGCCTGGCGCTGGCCAGCGAATTGGCAGCATTAGCCGGCGGCGTTGGGAACGCGCCATGAGCGCCCGGCATGGCCTGACCCAGCAGGAAGGCTTGCTGGCCAGAGGCACTGTTGTTCCCTGGCATGCGGGCATGGACATGCGCCGCTGGTATCCACTCTTTGCACAGCACGATGCGCAAACGGACGAGGTGTCCCTCTGCTGGCGCGACCTGGGCCGGCAGCCGTTCAGCGAACCATTCTTTATCAACACCCTGGCACGCCAGCCGCATGAGGAGCGCCGCGTCTGCCACACGCCGCTGGCGGCGCTCGCCACGCTTGGCGATTGCCTGACGCCCGACGCCTTCATCTTCCACGTCTCGCGCTGTGGTTCGACCCTGCTGACGCAATTGCTGGCGACCTTGCCGCAATGCGTGGTGCTATCTGAGCCAACCGTGATCGACTCGCTGCTGCGTCTGCATCACGATGGCATGGCGGGCAGCGACGGCATCGCCCTGCTGCGCCAGGCTATCCTGGCCCTGGGCCAGCGCCGTACGGGCGAAGAGACACATTTCTTCATCAAGTTCGATTGCTGGCACATCCACAACCTGGACTTGCTGCTGAAGGCGTTTCCCGGCACGCCCTGCCTGTTCGTCTACCGCGAACCGCTGGCCGTGCTGGCATCGCACCAGCGCCAGCGCGGCCCGCAAATGGTGCCCGGCATGCTGCACCCGGCACAACTGCCGCTGCCCCCGCACCAGCTGGCGCCCGGCGATATCGATGGCTATACGGGCCTCGTGCTGGCCAGCCTGTTCGACGCGGCCCTGCCCCATGCCGCCGCCGGCCAGCTGCAGTTAATTCACTACAAGCAATTGCCAGATATCCTGTTCAGCGATGTATTGACGCACTTCGGCATCACCCCCACGCCGGCACAGTTGCAAGCGATGCGCGCGCGGGGCGGCGTGCATGCGAAATACGGCACGGCCTACCAAGGCGACCCGCCAGTGGCCGCGACAAGCGGCCTGGCCGCCATCGCCGCGCAAGTGCAGCCAGGCTATCTGGCGCTGGAAGCGTTGCGCACGGGGTAATAGTCACAGCGCGGCGGCATTGTCCTCGCGCCACTTGCGCACCATCTCGCTGCTGATTTCGCGCTCATAGCAGATGGGAGCGTAACCGCCCTTCCGGCTCCATGCGCTGCGCCCTCCGCAAGCGCTGCCATTCTTGGCGGCATTGTAGGGACAGGGGCAGCGGCCAGGATAGGCGGCGATCGACTCGGCGATGATCTGCTGTTTGACCTTCGCTTCCGATGCCGCCTGGCGTCCTTGGCCGCCGGCAAGGGGCGCGTAGGCCATGCCGGCGGCAAGCATCAACACCAGGGCGCAGAGATTCTTCATAGGAAAGGTTGTTTTCATCGAGAGGCAGCAAACGTACGCTGAAAGTATGGCAGATGCTTTTCGGCAAATCAGCGTGAAATGTCACGAGAACCATGGCCACAATGCAAAAAGCCCAACCGGTGAAGGCTGGGCTTTTCGATACTGCTGATGTTCTGGCTCCCCGACCTGGACTCGAACCAGGGACCTGCGGATTAACAGAACGAGGCTCCGGGAAACCTATGGTCAGGAAGTTCATGATTTACAACAAGTTTTCGACGCGCCGTCGCACCAGTCCTGAGACACCGACCTGATACCGAAACCGACTGACAGACACCGAAATCAGGGTAGCTAAAACCTGAATCAAGTCAACGGCTTAGCTCCTCCGGCACCGAACGGAAACTGAGACGACTGGTGGACTCAGTACGTCAAAACGAACCTCCGTCGACCCAAGCGTCGCTAACGCAGCGTCAGTCCTCAATATCCTCGTCACCTTCATAGTCCTCAATTTCGTTCTTGGCGCTGAAACCGCAGCCTTCCATGAAGGTCCACGCTTTGAACCAATTGAACGTTTCATTGACCTTCAACGGTGAATTGTCGCAGTATTTTCCACCACTTGCTTCGTAGGCGAAAAGAGAATTTATGTTCGCAACATAAGCATCGCGCAACATACCGGTCGGTCGAAAGCCCAAATTATGAGTAAACACCGTTTCCATCCCTGTGGTCACCATTACTGACCATTCAGGCATCTCAAGTTCAATGCTGGGATTATTCGTAAGTGTATCTTCCAAAGCCCTTTTAGCGACCGATAGCAACCGCCCGTGAAAGCCAGACTCTGCTAGTTCTCGCAGCGACACTACATCTTCAGGATCAAGTTGCTCAAGTAAAGGCTCGCTCCTGAGCGGATTGATGATGCGAAATGGATTTAGGGCACATATGATCAAGGCGTTCTCGTAGAAGACAGGAATTTCCTTCCAGCGCTTTCGGGTCCAGCAGAAACCATGCAGTCGTTCAGCTTCCATGAGCTGAGCACAGTAGCTACTCACAGCTTCGAGATGCTCAACGGTATAGTCGTTTAGGCTTCCGTTTTCTTCCTCGCTGTCGATCCAACCTTCGATGTCATGGAAAGACGCAACGACACAAGTCATGGCCTCATGCGAAAGTAGTTCGTTAGAAAAGTGCTGAAAATCCTCATCGCTTGGGATGTAGAGTTCCAGTCGAAGACTACCTATTTCGTCGGTCGTAAATGTGGGCTGATATAGGATGATGTTCCGGTCTGAGATCAAAAGGTCGTACAGAAATGCGTGCCTAGACATCTTGGCGAAAAGCGGTGTAACAAGCACATTTGTGATGTCTTTAGGCCCCGACAGAGCGAACATTTCGCTGATGTAGTAGCTGTACCCCAAGAGCTCCGAGAAGGCATTTCGCTCGGCTGACCGATCCACTTTTAGTTCAAGGATAAAGATACCGTCATCATGTTGTCCGAGGAAATCTAGTTCCATTGGGCGCGTACCATCGGTCGGAAGTTTAACCTTGCTGCCTATCAGTTGACTATCTGTCATGTTGCCATGAAGGTTTCCCAACTTTTCAAGTGCTTTGTGCTTTATCAAGCGCCAAAGCTCAAAGTTGGATTCACCATCTTCATCGTGTTCTACGCAGGAGGTAGTCCAATCATCAAATACGTCGGTTTCTGCAATGAGCCCTGCTATGCCACTAGCCCATATATACTGATGAACTTCTTCTTCTGAAAATTTTTTCACCATGACCATGGTTCCTTGTTGTTTTAGCAGGGTGGCGGAGTCTTTAGGAAACTATAGTCGTAAGCCGAAGTTTGGCCATCGCTATTATTTCCTATAAGCTGGAGCGTGCGCGTAATGAAGAGCCCTTTCTAAAATTCGAATATCCGTTTCTGATCTTTTTTTTGAAACCCCGGTCAGCGTACCAAGCCGACACAAAATATCGCTAAATCGACTATCCAGAACAGCCGGAGTTCAACGAAAGCGGGCCTATTAGATGATTAATATCTCTTCAAACTAAAGAAAAATGTTACCGTGTAACCCGCTTAACACAATAGGCCAAATGTAGATTTTCATCTAAAGGAAATTTCCCAACTCGGCAGAACGTGGCATCCGACTAGATTTTTCATTCCTAAGAAATTCCTTTCGATTCGCCATCTATCTTTTGTGCGTGAATTTTTTCTTCTAGCGCATCATCTTTGGTTCGTATAAAGTCAAGACGTTCAAGTAGAAAGTCTTCTCGAATCACTTCAATAACTGTGGTCTTTCGAGTATCACCATCATGCCAATTGAACTCAAGCCGGGCAAGTGGGGTCTCTTGTAATAGAAGCTCCCCATTAGATGAAAGTTTTGCCGTAAGCAATTGACCACTTATAACGAGAATGGGGTGCCAAATAAACATGCGCCAATACTTGTCAGGCTCAGTTGAAGACCAATTTTCAAATTCCATCATCTGATCTTCGGTGTACTCAGCAGCTTTTAAAATTGAAGAGTAGATATCATCGGGGTGGCTTGCCATAAACTCTTCCCGACCGTCCTTCTTACTAAGCACACAGTATTGAGAAAATAGATTTTCCCAATCAGCGGCCTTCTCTTCATAGATATCGATTCCATCAAGAAACGGGCATGGGTTGGGAGTGATACCAAATTTTAGGTAACTTTCGAAATCTGCATTGGGTGTTGACGGTCGTTCCGTAAGAAGAACGACTGGATAACGGTTGTTAACAGCCTCTATTACGAACGTCGTCTTAACGGTGACGCCAGGACGAAATGGACCGAAACCGCTCTCTGCTGTAAGATCTATTTCCCGAGCTTTCCCAGTACGTGGATCCTTATGAGATACATTGGGTTCGACAAAAAAGTCGGCCGCTGACAGTGCGCGAACAAGGCGAGACTCCATCAGGTAGCCCGACCGTTCAAGACAATCACGAACTACATCTTTTGATACTAAAGAATCTTCCGGCAACATATGTGGCTTTCATTTTTACAAACCTTGAGTATTGCCTTTTAGCCGATCGCAGGCATTGATCTTCAGTTTGACATGTAACAGCTTAAGCGGATGAACCGCCCTCCTTGTCGTCCTCCAAGGCTTCATTTAGGACTAGACCTTCCGTTACTCGTTTTGCCTCGGCCTCCAGTTTCTTTTCAGCTCGATCCACTATTGTCTTGGTAATAGCTGACAATCCGGGAACTTTCGCTAAAGTTCCCATTGCATCAGTGAGCTTAGCGCTCCTCTCGATGACATCCATCAATGGATGGTCGGACTTATTGTAATCACTAATAAGCTTCCCTGGATTCTCAGAGCTGACTTGAAGCAAATTAAACAATAACCGCGTACGTAGCTCATTCTTTGTATCACCATCACTAGGAAGTGTGTCAATTTGATTTGAAAGACCAGAAAATGTCTTCCCAAGCACAGATTTATGAGTGTACTCTTCAATCAATCTCTTAGATAAGTTCACTTTCTTATTTAGTGAATGTGCCAACCAAAGAACAGGAAAATACAAAGGAAGAATTGCCAAAATAAGTTTCGGCGTATCCTGTATTACTTTGACAAGTTCGATGTTCTTCTCTGCCAATAAATAAACATCAACAAAGAATGGAATAAGGGACACTGCAACCATCAAGCCAATAGCAACCTTAAACTGAAATTCAAAATCTTTCAATAGGACAACTTCATCATCTTTCTTTTTCTCGTATGCTGCACTGAGTCCCTCTGCCATCGCACCCGGCAACAATCCTGTTAATTGATTATTAATAGCATCAATACGATCATTCGAACTTAACATTAAATCTTCGAAAGATTTTTTATGTTCACTCAACTCATTTTCATGAAATTTCGTAACAGAATCTACTTGACCCTGAACTTCTTCAGCTAATCCATCTATTCTAGAAACGACATCGGAATACGACTTTTCCAATACTTCTTTTAATCCATCGATATGTTCTAATTTTCCTTCACTGTCCTTAACTTCGTACCCGTTTATCTGCTTATAAAGCTCATCTATACCAGCTTTTCTTTTCATTGAATGAGTAAGCAAGTCTTGAATGCTATCGCTAACCTCCTTACTATCTTCCAAAAATTCTTTGGCAGATTCGATATCTTCCGGAAGTTTCTCAGCCTTAGCTAGTGCATTATTGAATTTTTCAATATTCTTATCTACTTGAGCCGTTGCCAAACCCACCGATTCCTTGGCCTTCAAAACCTCTTCATAAAGACCACCAACCACCTCTATTTCCGCAAGCAACTGAGATTTATTTTCTTCCACGACTGCAATTTCAGCGTCAATTTTTTTAACTTTATCTTTCGCCTCACCATTTAGATTTTTCAATACAGTCAGGGCATTAGCAATGTCAGTCTCAGCCTTCTTAATTCTTTCAAAGCTCTCCATTGCCCCCAGCGCTGCTTGCTTTGCAATTTCCTCTGAATCAGTTATTCTATATCTTACTTCCTCACCAAGTTTTTCGATAGCATTCAACACGTCCTCTTTGAATGCATCAAAATCCTTTTCTTTTACATAGCTTCCAAAGACATCAAACATGATTCCCATACCTTTATTTTTGGTGCTTCTTTTTTATAGACCCCGCCGCCACAGTAGCAGAGATACCTTGGTACACTGAGCTCTAAATAGTTATCCGAACACCAATCATGGTGACACATAATTCGCTAACTTTCCAGACGCGAAATACGTTACTCATTGCAAAAACAACTGTCCGGCTTCCGTCCAAAGAGAACAAGGCGGCTACTACTGCACCGCCCCAGCCTTATGCCCTCTACGCCGCCAACATCACATTCTGAACACTCGCCACAGCCCGCCCAACACCCATCAATGCATCAGACGCGCTACTGGACGCCCTCTCCAACGTCCTCAACGACAAGTGCGCGTACCGTTCGGTTACCTTCGTGTCCGAGTGCCCAAGGATCTTCTGTACCTCGTAGATAGTGTGGCCGGCATTGACCAAGAACGAAGCGAACTGATGCCGAAGATCATGTAAGCGCAGATGCGGTAGATTGGCCTTCACCCGCAGCCGCCCCCAGACCTTATTCACAGCAGTCAGCCGCTCCTTGGTCTGCAAGTTGATGAACAGATGGTCCGACTTACCCTCAGTGCCTAGTTGGTCGAGAACCTCCATAGCACTGTTGTTCAACGGGATCGAACGCACACGCTTAGACTTGGAGTTCGTCGCCGGAATACGCCATACACATGACCGTCTATCGATATGTATCCAGTCGGCGTTCAAGGCTTCCGACAGACGAGCACCAGTAGACAACAGGAACAGCGCCACCTGGCAAACCATTGGCGGATCATTGGCGCGCAGCACCGACACCAGCCGCCCTAGTTCGTCGTCGTCAAGGTAGTGCTCCACCTTGTTATCTTCATTGAACTGCTTGATGCCAGCAGCAGGGTTCCTCTCCAACATGCCCCACTCCACGGCAAGATTCAAAGAATGGCGGATGAGCTTGAGATGATGATCTGCACTTGCTGCTGACAGTCCTTCGGTCTTCACTGACGCATGGAAGGTCTGGATCTGCTGCCGTGTAAGCTCATTGAGGCGCTTATTACCAAAGACTCCTTTGATACGTAGCCTGAACAATTCCTCATCACGTTTCCACGACCGTTTTCTGGAAGTCGCGAAGGGAAGGTAATGGTTGTCAAAGAACTCCGTGTAAGTGATTACTGCCTTCCGCGCCCTCTCTTCACCACGCGGATCGCTACCCAAGGCAATCTCAGCCTTCTGAACTTTAGCCCTCTTCCGAGCATCCCCTAGCGTCATATCAGAAGTACGGCCTATCTTCTGATGCGCTGTCTTGTTGCTATCATTCTTATAACGAAGATAGTAGGTGCCTCTACCAGGGCTCGTGGCGCGGACTTCAATGTAGAGTCCTGGATTGTCTTGATCGCAATATTCGATCCTCAGTTTCCCTTCGGGGCAGATCAGTTCGGTGGCTATAAAAGCTTCAGTAATTTTTACAACGGGCATATATGCTCTCCTTAAATAAATGGAATTGTTATCGTGAAAATCGGGAAGTTTGATGGATGTTGCTTAATTTGCAATTACGCAGATTGATTCACACACAGTCGATGCAGTGGCAGGATCTTTAAGGGGCATGACACAATTTTGAGGGGGAGGGAGGGGGGGGGCCGGCCCCTCGGCTTTGGCGATGAGGGCATATCATAGCTTCCTGTTTTACACCTCATAGAAACTGCTACCCCCTCCCCCACCAGCAACATAGTCAGTGGTTTAAAGGAAAAGAAATTCCATCCACAACGCAGTTATGTCACTTAATATTCAGAGTCCTGACGAATAAATTTTTCCTCCATCAAACCGCTCGACCCACTCGCCTTAAAATTGCTGTAATTATTTATTTCATTAGACTGAATCAATGGAACGCGCCAGACATTACTCCCGTTCACGCGCTTGCTATCCCCAAAATTCATACGTAAGAAAGCCGCAGCATCTTTGCATTGGGAATTATTGGGTTTGTCAATACCGAGCCTACTCAATATAGTTGTTGGCGTCATTGCAGGAAGGCCCGCTTCATGGCATCGTTCAAAATCAATCGATTCGCGCAAGAGTTCATGCACTGCATTCACGACCACATGGTTATTATTTTGTTCCGCCAGTAAGTTCTCTTCCTTTTCAGTCAGCCACCACTGCTCCCCTCCATGGTATTCCACCGCTATTTGGGCAAAGAGTTGCTGCATGTCAATACCATGATCATGCTTAACTTTGGTAACAGGGATAGTCCACCATCGTGAATTTCCAGTGTGATCTACTAAGAAGTTTGTATCATTTACAGAAGCACAGAAAACAGTTCTACGAGGATACTCAGAATCGCCTCTAGCGTATGGCCTTCTTATTTTGTCGCTAGTATCGGTAATAAACCCCTTCAACCTGGCAATATCCTTTTTGAAAGAGCTATCTAATTCTCCAATCTCTACTATCCAGTGACTCACTGCGGTCAATAATGTGTCTTTATTTGATGCATCTAAGTGATGCCCTAATTTAATCAAACTTTGTCGAAGTGCCGGATTTGGAATAAGCGAGCTAACCCAAGCAGTTTTACCTATGGACTGAGGCCCCTGAAGAGTAAGTACTCCACGACAATGAAAGTCTTCATATTTTAGTACGGCAGCAACTGCGCTAATTAGCCAACGTTTCAAAATAATTCGCTTTAGAGCTTTCGGATATCCTTCCCGCTCTATTAATGTTTCATAGAAATTCTCCAATCTATCAACGCCATCCCACTTGGAGCTTTCGATCCAGTCAGAAACAGGGTTGAATATATTCTTATCCCCTATCACTTCCAAGTATTCTGGAATTTTTGAATTTCCCATATTATTCAGAGTCGCCAAACTTGATACATGACTCAATGTGACTTGATCGTTATTCTCATAAGTCCCATTGTGCTTTGGCAAATTTATAATTAACTTCTTTATTATTATGTTATATCTAACAGTAACTCCATACCCCTTTAGAAGACACTCAACATTCTCAATAGTGCATGGTATTTGATGAGACTCTGATTTTGGTGGATGAACGAAAAGGCTCATACTCATTGGCTTCGGCGGCTTGGATCGCTCGGGTACCACTACAACTTCTGGTTTTCGCGCTTGAACGGTAGGAAGGAGAGGGAGGCGTGTCAAAACACCAGGCAGCGATGATGCATAATTAGCAACACGATCAGAGTTAATTGTATTTTTACTATAGTTTCCTGTTTGCATTTATTCTTCAATCCGAGCTGGTTATAGGGTTAATTGAACGGGTTGGGAATGTTGTTTAAACGAGCTAAATTTTTCGATAAATTAGTCAAATTTCATATTTATGTTTACTTTTTATCCTCATTGGTGTATGAAATTTCACATCTCATTAATAGTTTTTAATCATGATAATTGACCAAGTTTGGCGCAACAGCGACACTGCCGATCCGCCAATATTTCTACTAGAAGTTACAATTTACTTTGGAAATTCGTCTCTGCATCATCAATTTCCGGTTGGAATGATAAATACGCAATCGTCTTGGCTCGACCTCGTGGACGGTAAAACGTAGGGCAACTCTTTGATTTCGATGAAATTTGGGCCTTAAAAAATCATAAAAACAATGAGGGACAGAGCATTCACAGGGAAATTCTGCCCCTCACGCATCGACTTATACCGACAAGGAACTCATAAAAATTGCCAACAATGCTGCCGAACAACCATCCACCTAATAGCTTGCAAACTGGAGTATTCCAGCCGAACACCTACCAGGCAGCGTCATTAGCCACTTCAGCAATAGCCATATATCATTCCTTCATTTAATTTTAGATCCCGCGAAAAATAAAATTATCAGCACAAAAAATGCTGCCAGAATAGCCTTGGGACAAAGAATTAATATAATTAGCAAGCCGGCTATGGCTCCCTGCTGCATGCTTGGAAAAGATAAACAGACAATGCAAATTAACACTATCGATGTTGCGGATGCGAGCAAAAGCGCTCCTTTATTATGGTGTGTAACTTATTATCCACGCCAATTTCTGTTGTGGTTCTGCTATTGTTCAGCACTCTCCGGAAGTCGCGAAAAAAAAAGAAATTTCTTCTTTAAACTCAACAACTTAGTTTCTATCATTCCAAGAGACAGCCGGACTACAACTACGTTGGTGCCATCTATCGCTTCTTCGACTTCGCTATCTGCATAGGCTTAGCCGTCGATACGTCATCGCTCTCGATGGCCATACCCGACTCACCGACATTAATGGTGTCGGCCAGTATCTTCATCTCAACAAAGAACTGATCTGCATTGGCGCATTGGTAATAGCGCCGCATATCTTCCATGTGGATCACAAGCCCTTCGGCCTTCAACACTGCCAGGATGAAGCCAGCGGTATTGACTGACCTGCCAGCGAACACACTATTGAGCGACGACGATGTGACTGCGTCTTTCGACTTCTCCTTATCAAAAATGGTTTTCAGAGATGTGGAGGGCACCCATTGATCGCTGAAGAGGCCGCTCCCGGAGTTACCGTGAATACGAAAGCTGACACCGTCATTGAACTCAGCACCAGCCTTGTCAATCCGATCGCTTCTGCATCCGATGTGGTAAGTCAGGCTGGACCGACCTGACAGAGATGGACACACTCCAGTCTTCAGCACCTTCACTTCTGTGTCGTTATTGATCAAACTTTCCATACAAATTCTCCTGTAGTTAAAATTTAGAAGGTGATCAACACCTTCATATAAGATGGCGATAAATTCGTAACACCCTTACTGATGCTAGCTGTCAGTACCAGTAGCCGTAGTCGATAAGTTCGTTCCGCAACAACTCGACATAAATTCGATCCGGGTCAGGTGAGTGCAAGATGTCGGAGACCCTCAAGAACACCTGATCGAAATAAGGGCCTTGTGCGTTCTCCATCACGTAGTCCTTCAACGAACGGAAGTCATCGATCTCCACACCGAGCATCACGGGATCAATGGGGAACTTCACTTCGATATAAGCATCAGGCGACAGGCCATCCAACTGCTTCGATATGTCCGAGATCAAAATAACGATACCTTCAGAAAGCAGCCGATCATTGACAACCGGATCCCCCAGCGGATCAGGTCCGAGGTTCACCATGTACTCGTTAAGCGGGCATTGGAAATATGCGGCCCCGGAAGAACTCAGGTTGATGCTCGCGCCGGACCAGTAGGCGATGATGTCTGCATACTTTTCTGGAAGATTAGGAGCACCATCAAAGATACAGCCGCGCAGGCTGACCGGAGCCGACAGTGCAATCGGATGGCCCATTGCAGCTGGGTCAATGATCATTGCATCAACAGGCAGCACGGCCAACTTGAGTACGTTGGCGTTTTTTAAATGGTAGCCAGGCCGCTTGTCGAAATCAGGCATCTCATCGCTCAAGTTAAGCCGGTCGTAGTAGTCCAGGTCCTTGATCGCTTGTGCTGTTTCATAGGCCTCGTTCGTGACGTAAATGGTTGCTTGCATATGTACTCCTCATAATTAAATGATTGGTTAGTGGGATGAGTTGGTGTGATGAGTGCTGCGGGAAATGCTGATGCTGCGGTGGATTCTGAAATTCTGAAAAACTGCGAACGACGATTTGATGAGGGGAATTGGTGCCAGGAGGGATGATGCGAGGGATGATGACTTAAGGTGCCGCTATATGCTGAATACTGCTATTGATGGCTGGAGATTAGAAATCCTTTCTTGATGAGCTTGGACTTATGCCGCAGCTCAACCTGCGACCTATCGGGTTGAAATAGGTCCATGCTCCGACTGCCAGGAACTGCCTGTGCTACCTTGTTGTGAATCGCTTCGTGGATCGCATCCTCACCAATCAGAGGATCGAAAAAGAAGCCCTTGTTGAACCCGACGCGATCGACGGCATACTGCGCATTAAAGATGAAGCGCTTGGCATCGGCTGTCGAATCCATCAGTATCAGCTGGACCGACTTCCCTGCCCGTACTGACTTGCCCATGAAATAGCGAGGATAGGCACCTTCCGGCGACACCTCCTTGAACGCAAAGCCAAACTGACGGGCCAAGGTATCCATCACGCCGGTACTGAGCAAGATTACATCGATGTCGCTATATTCAAGATGCACCGCTGGGTCTATTAGGTGCCTGACAAAGCCGCCAAAAAGGTAAGCATCAGGATGCGCCATCAGGAAGACAGCGAGTGCTGCATTGTCCTGAACGATCTCATGTCCCGAACAATCAATGGTCGACAGATACCGGCTACTGAGGCACAATGACTTGGACACAAAGGCGATCCCGCTGTGGCCGAAGGACATTCCTGCCGCATCAACAGGAAAGATGCTGTTGAAGTTCTCACGCAGCACCAGTCGCCTTCTAAGTCTCTTATGCAATGCTGCATACTGCGGCTTCAACTCCAATAGGTCAGCCATTGGCAAAGGCGGAAGCACCAAGGAGAACTCGATATCTGGGTGTTGGCTTGAGCTATCCCATAGGTGCTGATAGCTATCCAGCATCTGAAGAACGTCATCGTCCAAGGAGATCGATACGTAGTCAGCAATACCCGTCAACTTCGCCACATGCGGCACCTCCCTGGTAATGACGCGGACCTTGTAGCCCTCGGCCTTAATGCTGTCCGACATCAACAGCAATGCCGGAAAGTTTTCATCGAATCGGTACAGGGGATCACCGCCACCACTGATCGTAATAAACGACTTCTTGCACTGCCGTATAAATGATGTCACATCTTCTAAGGACTGGGCTCCTTGCGGTAGTAGTGGTGAGCCGCGCCAGTTGCAGTATGCGCAGGCCTTGGCACATCCGAATCCCCTCTCCTTCCAGTTGACGATGATCGTAAAGTTGACGTGCTTGGTGGTGGATATGCTCATAACGCTCCTTCCTTTCTTAAAATTGATGAACGAAAAAATGGCCCGCCCACCGTAGGGTGAGAAGGCCAACTTAAAACTAAGGCATGCATCTACAACAACTATCGATCAATTAGTAACCATGAACTCATCATAATTATCACACTGATAATAGGCTTTCTTGGGGCCTAAAATACTGCAGCTCGACGTGCCATTGGGTACGACCGCCTCACAAATTGCTGTCCATTGACCGACCGTTTTCCCAGCGCTAGTCACGGCGATAAATTTAAGCATTGGACGAGATTTCCCTTTTCCTGACAAGTCCGTATACGTACCGCTATCCAGCACGCAGCCTGTTTTCACAAAGCTGAACTTCGCGCCCTCTCCCGAGAATCTTATCGTTTTTGGCGGGGGCAACATGGCGGCACATCCTCCCAATGCCGTGATGACTGCCACTGAGATTGCACACTTCAATTTCATACTGCTTCTTCGAGATAATTTCATTTTCGAACGGGTCCTTGTGGTTGTTACGGTTACAGAGAAGTAAAATGATGATACCAAATACTAAGGATTCCTTAGTGTGAGGTCAACAAAATACTAAGATTATCTTAGCCTTTAGGGGCTGAGAATGCGAGTGTTTGGAAAAAGGATGAAGGAAGCACGTAAGCATGCCGGCCTATCACAAGAACGACTAGGCGTGCTGGCAGGAGTTGACGAGATGTCGTCGAGCGCTAGGATGAATCAATACGAACGAGGCAAGCACGAACCAGACTTCTCGATGGTCGAGCGAATCGCCAAGGTTCTCAATGTGCCTGAGTCATATTTCTACGCCAAAGACGATGAAGCCGCTTGGCTACAGGTGGTGTTTCATCGGATGACAGTTGAGGATCGCGAACTGGTAACGCTGGCAGTGCGGGATATTCTGTCTTGAACTTAGAAAAGTCAAAATAGTTGGTAGATAGTGATGATAGATCAGTTGTCGGGGGGCGGGGGATTTTGAGAAGCGATGACCGACGTTAAGACTACTTATCGATCCGTCACTATCATTGGCAATCATCTGCTCACATTAGGTAACTCTACTATACTGCATGCATAACAATACCAATTGTTGACGTACTAATAGTGCCCATAAACCGCTAATAAAATCCAATGAATACTACTCTCAAGGGCGACCTACTAGAACAGGCAGTTTTCGACTATTTTACAAAACAAATTACCGAGCAGCGGCTTCCGTGGAGCAGCGAATTCTGTAAGGTCTTTCGTCAAAAAGGATACTACTCACGGGACAGGGAGGGAGACATAAAGTTTGATGTATCGATTGAATTCTATCTTCCTGAGGCAACTGAGTACTCAATGGTATGGTTGATAGAATGCAAGAACTATTCAGCTTCAGTATCAGTCGATAACGTCGAGGAGTTTTTCACAAAAGTACAGCAAGTAGCTCCAGCAAACTCCAAGGCCGTAATGGTAAGCAACTCAGCATTCGCTTCGGGTGGAATGAATTATGCTCGTAACAAAAAAATAGGCATCATCCGCTACTTCAATTCATCAGACGTCAAATGGGAACTGTATCGCTCACCCTCAGCGGCAATGCCAATGACTGGAAAGGAAGAACAAGCGAGTGTGATGAACGGCCTTACCCTACAAGATTTCAAGAGCAGTGTCTTCGATTTATACATGCAGGGACCCGAATGCCTGACCAATTCGCTATGGGATTTCTCAACCGGCATGTTTGAGGATTCAAGGCTCACGAAGGGTCAACTAAAATGGGCACGTAGTTCCAGCATTGCTCCAGTTTGCACTGTTCCGTACATCAGCCAAGATGAACTAGAAAACCGCAGCCTTGCCGTTCTTCGTGATTGCGGATATCAAAATGGGGCCGTGTCACTCGATGACATTTGTGCCAACGAAGCAAAAAAGTCCGGGCTACAGGTAAGACGGAATGTCAGCAACATGAATGAAGCTGGCCGAAATCAAAAACTTGGACAAATATCTTTCTCATCACTCGAAATTCTGATCTACGAACAGGCGATACCGAACCAAGGCCGTGAGCGCTTTACGCTTGCGCATGAACTTGCCCATCACCTCCTATGTCACGGAAAGTACATGTCAGGAGAGTCTTGCGACGATCAGGATTTTGCATTACTACAGGACGCCAAGGCTCTAGGATCGGATGTTGCTCGCATGGAGTACCAAGCGAACATCTTCGCGTCCTGCCTACTGATGCCTCATACCGGATTTATAGGAAACTTTAGGAGAATTGCAAAGTGGCTCGACATTCCAAACAGAGGGTTTGGAGAACTATACTTGGATACTCAACCTTGTAACTACCGAGACTACGAGAGAGTAACCGAAGAGCTAATGAAGTTCTATGGTGTTTCCCGTGCAGCTGCATCAATCAGATTGCAAAGCCTCGGATTATTACGCGACGTCCGCTCTGAATCCGAACAATATCTCATCGGCTAGCTATGCGATTTCCCACACAGCGCAATCTAAAGTTGCCACAAGGGACCTCGCAGTAGACATCCCTGATACATGTCATTCGATCCCACTCTAGTTACTGACTAGACTGTCAGGAATGCAAAATCCGTGCTGATCACCTGCAGTTAATGAACAACGCTAACGCATTAGGAAGCCAGTATAAATTTGCCAATTTACATTTAGCAACATAGAATGGTCACCATGGCTTAGCCCCAAGCTCTTGATCGCCACTTATCACCACTATCGCTAGGTGAAAACTAGAACTATACCTTGCAAAAAAATTTATCTCCGCATATGCATCCAAAATCTTGATTCGCGCAATATTCACTTTTTATTGAAAAATGCAAAAGAACTCACAGTCCCTGCAGTTTTACGTCCTCCCACAGCCCGAAAAGAATCCTGCTAATACAAAAGGATGGTCGGCGTACCTAGATACTGATTACTGGGACGACTGGGGAAAATACCGTACTCAGTTTTCTTTGACAGTTGTTGATCCTAAAGGAAAAAAGCACCAGATAGGACAAGTGAAAATTGGGTCACGGGGATTGAAGCCTCATGCTTCGGGGCCAAACGTTCCCCCAGGCCATCGTTATCCCGATCTCGAAAAGAGCTTCAGCCAACTCGATATCGACAAGGAATTCTTTTCCTTAGGGCAGGACGAGGAGTATTACTCGAATCTTAATACGCTTGGCGATCCGATTCGAGAGCAGATTCTGGTCGCCTTAAGGGATGTGGCGTGGGATAACGAGTTGTGGAAAGCGACACAGGACGAAATTGTCATGGGTGAATCATTACTCCGTTACGTTACTCATAGCACAGTCGAGGGGCAATTTAGGCGCATGGCACGTGGCGATGCTCGCGTCACAAGCTACAAATTCTCATATGCCCCTCCCAAGCGTTTGGGTGATGGTTCGCCGCCATTCAAGCTACAGTTTAGCGTTAACCCAAGGTCACCTATTCCGACAAACGTTCATGTCCTCATCGGCAGAAATGGTGTTGGAAAAACCCGCCTACTTTCTCTAATGACTAAGGCACTTGTGGCGAAAGACGCCACTGCCAAGCAGTCCGGAAAATTCGAGCTCAGCGAAGAAGGGACAAATAGCGGCAAGTTTGCAAATGTTGTTGCAGTGTCATTTAGCGCTTTTGACGAAGCCGAATTACTACCAGATCGAGGCTCGTCACCTGATGCCCTTGGCTTCTCTTTCATCGGGTTACGTGGATGGACGAGCGATTCGCCCACAGCAACTATTAAACCAAAATCTCCGCAAATGCTTGCAACCGAATTCTGCAACAGTCTAAAGGAATGCAGGATCGGCGTGCGGCGTAGAAGATGGGCAGAGGTTATTGGTACGCTCCAGTCCGATCCGGTATTTAAGGCAGCCCAACTAACAGACATGATTGAGGCAGACATATCCGAAGAAGACGAACTGGAAGGAGTATTGAAGACTTTCAAAGCGCTAAGCTCTGGACACAAGATCGTACTTCTGACGCTCACTCGCCTTGTCGAAAAGGTCGAGGAAAGAACGCTTGTTCTAATAGACGAACCAGAAGCGCACCTTCATCCACCACTACTATCAGCTATGACGCGCGCTATTTCGGAACTTTTGGTAAAGCGAAATGGCGTTGCCATCGTGGCTACACATTCCCCTATTATCCTTCAAGAGGTACCTAAGTCTTGCGTGTGGATAATTAACCGAATCCTCACTTCGTCAAAAGCCGAACGCCCAACGATTGAGACGTTTGGCGAAAGTGTCGGAATCTTGAGCCGAGAGGTATTTCAGCTTGAACTCTCCCAGTCGGGATATCATCATATCTTGAACGATGCGAGACGCGAGGCGACAACTTACAAAGAAGCTATAGAACTTCTAGGGAATCAGCTAGGTGCCGAGGCTAAGGCAGTTCTTCGAGCAATGTACCTAAGCGATGAGAGCTAGTATGAGGTATTTATCACTTCCGAAAGACGAAAAAAACAATACGTTCGTGGCACAGGACGTATTTGATATCTGTGTAACGATGGTTAAGAACCCTGCACTTAGGGCACAGCTTGAGGCCATAAGCACAGACATCAAAAAAGCAGCGATATGCTACGACACCGATGCAGCGGCCAAGACGCTTTACCTCACTCCGCTTACAGCGAAAATTCGCAAAGTAAATGGAGACGAATTGGTCAAGGTCTACACACTTCGTATGGTTCCCAAGAAAGCTAAAGGGAGACAGATATACGACCGCATTCTGTCAGCACCGGTAAATGGACGATGCCCATTTTGTGGAATTGGAACGGTGAACACCCTTGATCATTTCCTACCAAAGACGCATTTCCCGGTGTTTTCAGTCACGCCGAATAATTTGGTGCCCGCATGTACATGGTGTCAAGGCGAAAAAATGGAGTATTTTGCCACAACGGCGGGAGGACAGTTGCTCCACCCGTATTTTGATAATTTTGATCAGGATATTTGGCTTGCGGCAGATGTGGTCAAAGGATCCCCCGCAGCCTTTCGTTACCATGTGTCTCCACCTGCCCATTGGGCAGTGAATGATAAAGCAAGAGTTGCAGCCCATCTGAAAGAATTAAACCTCGGCCTCCTGTTCTCATCAAATGCTGGCAGTCGGCTTGCCGAGATTCGAGGACGCTTGGTCAAATTGCATAATCTGGGGAAAATGAACGCTGTGCGCTCACACTTAGAGGAAGAACTCGCCAGCATGGAAGAAGAATGTAAGAATTCATGGGTAGCGGCTATGTATCGGGCAGCCGTAGCCAGCAATTGGTTCTGCGATGGCGGATTTAGCTAAGCGCCAGCATTGTGCACACTGCTAATCTGGATATTAGGGGAGATACCTTAGGGGCTCGCCAGCGGCCCTGCAGGCAGACGCTGAAATGTAAAAAGCCCAACCGTGAGGCTGTGCTTTTCGATACTGCTGATGTTCTAGCTTCCCGACCTAGACTCGAACCAGGGATCTGCAGATTAACAAGATGGAGTTCTAAGAACACTAAAGGTGTCAAACTGAAAATTTCACAAAAATTCCTTGGTCTGTAGTTCTATTCGCACGGTGGACGGGTAGCCCTAACTCCAGCTCGATACCAGCAAGCAGTCAAGGGATCCATAGGAACGTTGAGCCACTCCCACGGCCTTTCCAAGCAGACCTCAGGATTTGTATTTCTCGAATCATAAGCGCAAGAATTATAGAAGGGGCAACACCGCCTAGCTGGCGACGCTTGTAAAGCCACCGTTTCCACAAAACCATCTTCACTTAAATGCAACCCCATGAAGTGTAAAGCAGCGTGTAATTTCTGTTGACCGAACTCAATGTCACTATTGATTGTAGCTGAATTTCCGAAATTGACGACATCATTGAGTCCTTGCACATCTCGCCCAATTTCTTCCAATTCAATTCGGGGGCAGGAAAAATCCGCAATAATACGCTGCAACGTTGTAGCCCTGACCGCCGGAGGTTCTTTTTTTATACAATCAAGCATCGTCAACTCAAAGAACGGTGCGGTTCTTCTTAACTCAAATTTTTCCCGCATATTCGCAACCAGACGCTTCACTTCGTCTCCCATTGGTTCAGCCAACGGAAATAACTGTTCCGTCTGAACAAAGACTTGCTCAATCAGCGCACGATACTCCTCAAGCCTTCTTAACGAAAGACGCTCGATAGCGGTAAACCTTCTATCGGCAGCTACGGTTTTTAATGCATGAAACAACTCCCAAAGTGCCAGTGGTGGATCATCGCATTGCAATGAGGTTATTGCGCAAGCAATAACTTGGTCATTGGCGATTTCGGGAATAACGTGGCGTGCTAAACCTAGAACTAGACGGTAAGGGGCCACCTTCTGCTTGTCCGGGAGTTCGCCATGAAGCATCAGGAATCGCTCCTCTAACATATTGGCAATCCCTTCGATTATTTCAACAACCCCGATCTCCGCCCTCACGCAGCGACCATGGTCGAGCTCTAATTCACAATGAATGATCGTCGAATACTCTGGTGGGTGTCCAAGCAAAGCGACCGCCAACTGTGATGTAGTAATACTTGCGCCGATCACTTTGCAAGCACCGCTGACGACAGAAGCATCAGGATTATCGCGTTGCCGCCGGGCGCCCATTCGGTAAAGATGAGTCCTTTGAACGGACGACAAAGCATAGTCCGTCAACTTTTTCGACGCAGAAGATTTTCCTACATTATCAATCTTGTTTCGGAAATTAGCCCACATGTTTACCATGCTGGCAAACGCATATATGCCATTAATCGTAGAAAGATTGTGAACGTAATGCAACCATTCATGGAGGAAATAACCAGCCGTTCGAGAGTTCGATAGGTCAAGCCTTAGTTTTCCATCATCCTCAACGCAAATATTTTCCCTTACTTGCTGAGGAATGCGGATCATGAAAAGGTCTGGGCAATAGGATGGGTTTCTCATGGCGCATAAGTGATAGAGTAGAAAATAGCAGCGGCTCTCGCCAGTTTACCTTTGCAAAGCATTTCACGCTAGTGGTGCAATTGTGCTACTTGCGTTGACACTTAGAATTCATCATGAATTCATTAGGGGCCGCCCTGCGGCCTCTCTATACCACCAAAACTTAGCCGTAGCCCCCCTGATTCTGTGCCACTTAAATTCCACCTTCTCACCTAGACTTGAACCAGGAACCAGCGAATTAAAAGTTCGGATACTTTCAGGATCTAGAAGCTCCCGGATCCACAAGCCATTTCCTCTGATTACTTTAGTGATGTGTTGGAAAATTGAGGAACGCGCCCAACATCATCCCGCACACGACTTACAATTGCAGCAACTAAAATATCTGACAGGTGAACAATTGTATGCAACGCGTCTTCATGGTAAATAGCATCGTCACCATGATCAAGAGTGAAGACATATCGAGCAGTCATACTGAAATCGTGATGAATTACATCAGAGAGAAAACTGTAGATGTCTCGTTGAAGCTCCTCACTCAACGGAAATATTCTAGCCTTGTCACCAACAATACTACCAAGACGAAAGCTTCGCATGTGAGCGTCCTTAATATTCTTTGCCTCAAGCGGTGATGCCCCCGCTGCAACATCTTCTTTGTACCAAGTAGAACAGCACTTATCCCACGCTTTTTCATTCATCACCGAGGCCATTTGTAGATAGCGATACGTCTGACCCGGAGCCAGCCAGTCAACATAAAATACAAGGGCCAACTCATGAAGAGAACGAAGCAACCCAACTGCAGTTAGTGGCTTCCCGGCCGAAACTAACAATCCCATCGATTCAACACAGTCTTCCGCTCGCAGAAGCACAGAATAGAGCGTATGGTGGTAATGTAACTTTGTAGAACCGGGCAAGTGAAAGTCGCGAACTAATTGTTTTGTATTGGAAAGAGCGGCAAGGAGTCGCGAAAAGCCCTCTGAAATATCTGGCTTCTTTGCGCCTAACACTGAAGGCACAAGCTCGGATATCACCGGCACCACTCCATCAAGGAGAACAACAGAGTCTTTTCGACCCCGCGCAAAGTTCCGCATTGAAAGACACGATTCCTCTAAGTCTTTCGGCTTAGCCATAAGTGCAACTGGAACTTTAACGATCCCCAACTGTTCATATGCGGCGTGAGGTACTGCATCATCAGTACAAATATAACTAAAATCGTCTTCAGGATTCGGAGTTTCGTATATGTATAGAACTGGTCGGGCACCTAGGCGAATGATCTCAATAGTGAACTCGAGGTCAGCGCGGTCAATTTCGTCACCATCAAGCTCCCAGCCCTGCGCTTCTTTTTTCCAGAAACCACGACGAATCTTGCTAAGCGTGAGTCGAGTTTCATGGACTGGAGTGCGCCCCTTTTGAAATGCCATATACTTCGCAAGGAAGATTTCATCCCTCGCCCTATCGTGCCTAACCTTGATCTGATCAATAGGGATTAGCTGAGTAGGGAGCGATCTAACAAGCTCGAGAGGATTAGCACTGAGCTTAACGGGAAATTTTTCCATGCAATGTGGCGGCAATCAATGTCTCAAGTTTTGGCATTTGAAAACACTAACATGGTGGTGGCACTTTCTCTACGCATTCTCGGTGAGATAGATCGCTCAACTTGCAGCATTGAAACAGCCGGACATCACGACTGACGAATGAGAAATCCCCACTCCAGCCCTACCACCACCAGAGTCTAGTGTCTGCTACCTCCCCGCACCTCTAGAGCCCAGCCCTAGAGGTAGGCCCATCCCTCCCGGCCATAACCTTACCATAGCCCACTATGCGCAAATAAATACGCTCCCGCCTTGACGCCTCATACATGCAACCGGCCAATCACTTCGGTCGCCCTGCCTCGCCTCCCAGCCAGCGTCAACGCTGCTGCAGACTGCCTCGCTGTGCCACGCGAGCCCAGCCGTAGTCCTACCCCATACCACTCACGCGACGGCCCCGCTGAGGCCCACTATGTGCAAATAAACAGGCCTCTGGAAGGCAAAAAGCCCAATCTGATAGACGCACTCCCCGCCTTGACGCCTCGCCCACTCCAGCCTGTTCCGTAGCGCTGCCCTGCGTCCCGGCCACCATCAAGAGCCCCCCCCCCACCCCGCAGGCTGCCTCTCTGTGCCAACGGAACCCAGCCCTAGGGGTAGGCGATCCCAGCAACCCAACGGCCCAACCTTGGACCACTATGCGCAAGTAAACGGGCCTCTGGAATGCAAAAAGCCCAACCGGGTAAGGGCTGGGCTCTAGGTCTTACAAAAATTCTGGCTCCCCGACCTGGACTCGAACCAGGGACCTGCGGATTAACAGTCCGTCGCTCTACCAACTGAGCTATCAGGGAAAAGAGGCCGCATTCTATAGGGCAAATTTTCAGTTGTCCAGATTTACGCTGAAAAATTTACGCGCGGCGACACTCAGCCCGGATTTTCCCGGGGCTGATAGTCAAACACCAGCACCCGCCCCAGCCATGGCTTGAGCAGATCGACAAAGGCCAAGTGGGCAGGATGGGCCAGGTACACGTCGCGCGCGCTGGCGCCATCGAAGGTCAAGGTAAAGCAATCGGTAAAACCGTCATCGAGGCCTTCCGGGCTGACGTTCGGTCCCCATTCGAATTACAGCACGCCGGGAATGCGGTGTTTAAGCTGGGAAAATTCATAGACCAGCTCGGCATGCTTGGCCGGTGTGATGTCCTCGAGAAAGTCACACAGGACGATATGGCGCAACGGAATTGAACAGATCATGGTGGCAGCTCTCCTATGGGGTTGCATTTAGGATAGCGCAAAACGAAAAAGCACACAGGCAGCGGCCCGCCACGCCACACATATTCTCTATATGCAACATGTTATTCGGATAATATCCCCCATGGACACCCCCCTACCCGCAGGCCACCATCGATATCCGCCCATGACTAAGCTACTGGCAGTGCTATTCATCACCCTGATGCCATTTTCCGCAAGCAAAGCGCAAGCGCTCGCCATCGATGCGCTGCTGACACCGGACATCGGCGGGATCAAGCAGTTTGTGGAAATCAAGACAGATAACTCAAAAAAACCTGTTCTGCTCTTTTTATCGGGCGGACCGGGAAGTTCAATGCTGAAGAATGCGGATGCCTTCACCGCCATCCTGAAAAACAGATTTACGCTGGTGCAGTGGGATCAGCGCGATGCGGGAAAAACCCTGAAACTCAATCCGTCGCCTAGCCAGCCTTCCGTCGCGCAGATGAAGCAGGACACGTATCAGGTCATCACGTTTCTTCAAAAAGAGCTCAGGCAGGAAAAAATATACTTGCTGGGCAGCTCCTGGGGCAATGTGCTCGGTTTTCATATCGTCGAACAGCATCCGGAACTGCTGCATGCGTATTTCGCCGTCAATCCCGTCATCAGTCAGCTGGCCAGCGAAAAGGAATTGCTGGCCAATTTGAAGGCGCATTTCCGGGACGATGCCACCGCCAGCAAGGAACTGGCGCAGGTGCATATTCCCTTTCAACAGGATGAAGACCTGTTCTATTTGCGCAAATGGCTTTTCCATCAGGAGGGAAAAACATTCGCGACCAGCGATGGCTTCAAAACCGGCTTTCTGCAATGGTCCAAAGCCTGGTCGCCCGTATGGAACGAGGTGATGCATATCGATTTGCCGAAAACCTTGAAGAAAGTCGACTGCCCGGTCTATTTCTTCGTTGGCAAGAACGACATCCAGACCTCCACCCGCATCACGCAAGACTATTTTGAGCAGCTGCAGGCGCCGAGGAAGGGGCTGTTTGTATTCGAACAGTCGGGCCATCAGATACACCAGGATGAACCGGAGAAATTCCAGCGATCGATCATCGAGACCCTGCCCGCACCCATCGCGGCGCTCTGAAATGCAAAAAGCCCAACCGGTGAAGGCTGGGCTTTCTGCTGCTACGTGTTCTGGCTCCCCGACCTGGACTCGAACCAGGGACCTGCGGATTAACAGTCCGTCGCTCTACCAACTGAGCTATCAGGGAAAAGAGGCCGTATTATATAGGCCAAACTTGGCGCTGTCCAGATTTCCATAGGGAAAATCTTATCGTGGCCCAAGCTATACGCGGGCGCCGCAAAAACAAAAAAGGCCACGTTTTTCAACGTGGCCTTTCGAATTCTGGCTCCCCGACCTGGACTCGAACCAGGGACCTGCGGATTAACAGTCCGTCGCTCTACCAACTGAGCTATCAGGGAAAAGAGGCAATATTATATGTCGCTTGTTCCATATTTGCAAGACCGACACTGCATCATCACAAACACGGCCATCGCCGACTTTCTACCGCCATCAGCGCCGCACTTGCATGCAGCGCCGAAGAAGCAAGATATTAAAGTACTTTGGCGATCGCGTCAATGACGATGTCGATATTGCGCGAATTCAATGCTGCCACGCAGATACGGCCCGTGTCGACGGCGTAGATCGATTGTTCGCGCAAAGACGCCACCTGCTCCTTGGTGAGACCCGAGTACGAAAACATGCCGATTTGCTGGCGCACGAATTCGAAGTCGTGGCCTGGCGCCTTGGCTTTCAGTTTTTCCACGAAGGCATTGCGCATTTCGCGGATGCGCACGCGCATGCCGGCCAGCTCCTCTTCCCACAGTTGGCGCAGTTCCGGCGTGGCCAGGACGGTGGCAACCACCTTGCCGCCGTGTACTGGCGGGTTCGAGTAGTTGGTGCGCACGACGCGCTTCAGCTGCGACAGCAGGCGTGCCGCTTCGTCGGCACTCGAGGCGACGACGCTCAGGGCGCCCACGCGCTCGCCGTACAGCGAGAACGATTTCGAGAACGAGTTCGACACCAGCAGCGGGCCGCCCGCGTCGGCGAAGCGGCGCACCACGGCGCCGTCTTCGGCGATGCCGTTGGCGAAGCCTTGATACGCCATGTCCAGGAACGGCACCAGGCCGCGCGAGGTCACCACGCTGATGATCTGATCCCACTGGGCCACGCTCAGGTCGGCGCCGGTCGGGTTGTGGCAGCAGGCATGCAGCACGACGATGGAGCCGGCTGGCATGGCGTTCAGGCTGGCCAGCATGCCGTCGAAGTTCACGCCATGGGTGGCGGCATCGTAGTAAGTGTAGTTATTGACGACGAAACCGGCGTTTTCGAACAGCGCACGGTGGTTTTCCCAGCTCGGGTCGCTGATGTAGACTTGGGCGCCCGGCGCGAAGCGCTGCAGGAAGTCGGCACCGATCTTCAGTGCGCCCGTGCCGCCGATGGCTTGCACGGTAACGGCGCGGCGCTCTTGAATTACGGCGCTGTCGGCGCCAAATACGAGTTCTTGCACAGCCTTGTCGTAGGCGGCAAGGCCTTCGATCGGCAGATAGGTGCGTGGCGCCGCCTGTTCGATCAGGATGGCTTCCGCCTTGCGTACGCAAGCTAACAGAGGCACTTTGCCGTTGTCGTCATAATAGACGCCAACGCCCAGATTGATTTTGGCGGGATTCTGGTCCGCGTTAAATGCTTCGGTGATGCCCAGGATCGGGTCGCGTGGGGCCATCTCGATGGCGCTAAACAGACTGGCAGAAACAGTTGGGTTCGTCATGATAAGATTGGATTCGATTGGAAGCAGGTTCACAGCGGAGTTGTAGACAGCGCCCCAAAATACAACGCCAGGGCCGCCAGCAGAGCACTATTCTAACAAAGGTCTGATTCACATGCCCGAATTATCTACCGCCAGCGAGGCGGAAAGCGCAATTATCTCTTTCCCGGACTCCCCGTTCAAGCTGCACCAGCCCTTCCCTCCGGCCGGTGACCAGCCCACGGCAATCGACCAGTTATCAGAGGGGATTGCCGACGGACTGGCCTTCCAGACCCTGCTGGGCGTGACCGGTTCGGGCAAGACCTACACCATGGCCAACGTCATCGCGCGCATGGGCCGGCCCGCCATCGTCTTCGCCCCGAACAAGACCCTGGCCGCGCAGCTGTACAGCGAGTTTCGCGACTTTTTCCCGCAAAACGCGGTTGAATACTTCGTCAGCTACTACGATTACTACCAGCCCGAAGCCTACGTGCCGCAGCGCGACCTGTTCATCGAAAAGGACTCGTCGATCAACGAACATATCGAACAGATGCGCCTGTCGTGCACCAAGTCGCTGATGGAACGGCGCGACGTCATCATCGTCGCCACCGTCTCGGCCATCTACGGTATCGGTAACCCGAACGAATATCACCAGATGATCCTGACGTTGCGCGTCAAAGACAAGGTCGCCCAGCGCGACGTCATCGCGCGCCTGATCCAGATGCAGTACACGCGCAACGAAGTCGATTTCGGCCGCGGCACCTTCCGCGTACGCGGCGATACCATCGACATCTTCCCCGCCGAGCATGCGGAGCTGGCCGTGCGCCTGGAAATGTTCGACGACGAGATCGAATCGATCCAGCTGTTCGACCCGCTGACGGGCAGAGTACGGCAAAAGATCCCCCGCTTCACCGTGTATCCGGGCTCGCACTATGTGACGCCCCGCTCCACCGTGCTGCGCGCCGTGGAGACCATCAAGGACGAGCTGCGCGAGCGCCTCGAGTTCTTCCGCAAGGAAAATAAACTGATCGAGGAGCAGCGGCTCGAACAGCGCACGCGCTTCGACCTGGAAATGATGGCGGAAATCGGCTTCACCAAGGGCATCGAGAACTACTCGCGCCACCTGTCCGGCGCGCTGCCGGGCGAACCGCCGCCGACCCTGGTCGATTACCTGCCGCCCGACGCACTGATGTTCCTCGACGAGTCGCACGTGCTGACGGGCCAGCTGAGCGCCATGTACAACGGCGACCGCTCGCGCAAGACGAATCTCGTCGACTACGGCTTCCGCCTGCCGTCGGCGCTCGACAACCGGCCCTTGAAATTCGAGGAATTCGAGCAGAAGATGCGCCAGACCGTGTTCGTCTCGGCCACGCCGGCCGAATACGAAAAGAACCATTCCGACCAGGTGGTCGAACAGGTCGTGCGCCCCACGGGCCTGGTCGACCCGCAAATCATCGTGCGTCCCGCGAGCAGCCAGGTGGACGACCTGATGTCGGAAATCGTCGAGCGCATCAAGAAGGACGAGCGCGTGCTGGTGACGACCCTGACCAAGCGCATGTCCGAGCAATTGACGGAATACCTGGGCGACCATGGCATCAAGGTGCGCTACCTGCACAGCGATATCGAGACGGTGGAGCGCGTGGAAATCCTGCGCGACCTGCGTCTGGGCACCTTCGACGTGCTGGTGGGGATCAATCTGCTGCGCGAGGGCCTGGACTTGCCGGAAGTCTCCTTGGTCGCCATCCTTGACGCGGACAAGGAAGGCTTCTTGCGCTCCGAGCGCAGCCTGATCCAGACCATCGGCCGCGCCGCGCGTAACCTGAACGGCACGGCGATTTTGTACGGCGACCGCATCACGGACTCCATGCGCCGCGCCATCGACGAGACGGAGCGCCGCCGCGCCAAGCAGATCGCTTTCAATACGGCCAACAACATCATCCCGATCGGCGTGAAGAAATCGATCCGCGAAATGATCGATGGCGTCTACAGCCCGCAGGAAGCGCGCGAAACCCTGCAAGTGGCGCAGGAAGCGGCCAAGTTCGAATCGATGAGCGAGAAGCAGGTCAGCAAGGAAATCAAGCGCCTGGAAAAACTGATGGTCGACCACGCCAAGAACCTCGAGTTCGAAAAGGCAGCGCAAGTGCGCGACCAGCTGCATATCCTCAAGCAGCAGCTGTTTGGCGCACCGGGTACCGACAATGTGGCGTCGATACTGGGCAAATAAACCTCGCGTAGGTCGGATTAGCTGGCCGCCAGGCCGGCGTAATCCGACAACATTGTTGGCGCTGGCGCTGGCGGTGTCGGATTACGCGGCCTTGCCGCTAATCCGACCTACCTGAGCCGCTCGCTACCTTGACCGCACCAGCACCTGCAGGACCGCTGCCCATGGGCTTTGCCCTACTCCGGCAGCGAATAGTCGATGTCGTAGAAATGCTGGCCGTTTTCAATGCGGATGGCCAGCGTCCCGCTGATACCCGTCAGCTGCCCCGTGCCGGAATGCGGCACGATGACGATGGACAGCTGCTGCTTGCCATCGGCCATGGTGCCCGCATGCTGCGCCACGAAGCTGCCTTCCCTGCCCTGCAGCACTCCCGTGATGGCTTCCATGGCGACATAGCCGGCCGCGCCCTTGGTGTCGGTGACGGCGCTGAGCATCTCCCCCTTGGCCGTGGCGACCAGGTCGCCGGCATAGACTTTGTCGAGCAATACCTTGCCCAAGGTCGTGCGCCCCGCACGCTGCGGCGCCGCGGATGGCGTCATGGTAATGCTGAAACTTCCCGTGGCGTGCACTGGCATGCGATGATCTCCCTCTGCAGACGAGGCGGCGCCGGCCGACGCCACCGATAGACAACATGCGGCCAGCATCAGGCCGGACAAGCTGTGTGATTTCATGATTCCCTTTCAATCGATGCGAGAGAACCAGCTTAAGGCAGCGCAGGAGACAAATATTGGATAAAACCGACAACACGCGCAATGTGCTCGCCGCGCGCGGCCAGGCACCGAAAGGCATCGTCGACCCGCAGGCGGCGGCGCGGCGCATACGGCTGGCGACCTATCCGCCGGAGACCGCGCTGGCGCCGTTCGTCGAGTACTTCTGGGTGGTCGAATGGGACAGGCGGGGCTGCGCGCCGGAGACGCAGCGCGTGCTGCCCTACCCGAACGCCCACCTGGTGTTCGACCTTGGGCGCACGGCCATCCATGGCGTGGTGCGCGGCGCCTTTGACAGGCCGTTGACCGGTGCGGGCAAGGTGTTGGGCCTGCGTTTCGCGCCGGGCGGCCTGCGCCCGTTCATCACCCAGCCCCTGTCATCGTTCACCGATACGACCATCGCAGCCGATGCCCTGCTGGACATGCCGGCAGGGCAAGCCGAGGCGCTGGTGCTGGGGCAAGCCGGCGATGCGGCCATGGTGGCGCAGGCACAGGCGCTGCTGCTGACCAGGCTGCCGCAGGTCGATGACGCGGCCCTGCTGGCCGCCAGGCTGACGGCCGCAGCGGCGGCCCACAACGGCCCGGCGAGCGTGGCGCAGCTGTGCGAAAAAATGGCCATCGGCGAACGCCGGCTGCAGCGCCTGTTCTCCAATTACGTGGGCGTGCCGCCGAAGTGGGTGATCCAGCGCTACCGTCTGCAGGAAGCGATCTGGCGCCTGGCGCAGCCCGATGTCCCCGACCTGGCCAGCCTGGCGCATGCACTGGGCTTTTTTGACCAGGCCCATTTCAGCCGCAGCTTTGCCGAACTGGTGGGCAGCACGCCGCTCGACTATCGCCGCTCGCAACTGCCGACAAACGCCTAGCCGGCCGCTTTCACGTCGTCGATATACGCGCGGATGATGGCGGCGAAATCCGCATCAGCCGTCAAGCCTAGCGCTTCGGCACGTTGGGTATCCCAGGCGCCGGGCCAGCTCTTGACGATGCGTTCCACGGCCGGATCGGGCGCATAGCTGATGCGCTTTGTTACTTCGCTGCCGGCCACTTCTTCGAGTGCGGCGATCATCTCGCCCACGCTCACGCTCAAACCCGGCAAGTTCACCGTGCGGCTGGCGCCGAACGCCTCGCCCGCCAGTTCATGGCCGGCGATCAGCGAGGCGATGGCGCCGCGCGGCGACAGCAGCCATAGACGCAAATCGGTAGACACGGGGCACACGGCCGCCTCGCCATTCAACGGTTCGCGGATGATGCCGCTGGCGAACGAGGACGCGGCCTTGTTCGGTTTGCCGGGACGCACGCTGATGGTGGGCAGGCGCAGCACGCGGCCATCGACGAAGCCGCGGCGGCTGTAATCGTTGAGCAGCAATTCGCCGATGGCTTTTTGCGCACCGTACGACGATTGCGGGTTCAGGGCGCTGGTGTCCTGCACCACGTCCGGCAGCTTGCCGCCGTACACGGCCACGGAACTGGTAAACACGACCTTCGGCTTGTGTCCCAGTTCGCGGCAGATATCGAGCAGCACGCGCGAGGCGTCGAGGTTGATGCGCATGCCCAGCTCGAAATCGGCTTCCGCCTGGCCGCTGACGATGGCGGCCAGGTGGAAGATCGAGCTGGTCTGCGCATCGACGGTGGCGCGCATCAGCGTGCCGTCGGCGATGTCGCCCGTGACGACTGTCACGCGCGCATCGTTGAAGTCATGCGCGGCCACCACGTCGACCAGTACCAGCTCGCTGATCGTTTGCAACTGGCCGTGGCTGTCCGTCAGCTGGCCTTGCGCCAGCAACTGGCGCGCCAGGCGCTGTCCCAGGAAACCGGCACCGCCGGTAATCAGTACTTTCATGTTCATGCTCCTTGTTTGTTGTTGTAAGCGGCCAGCCAGCCCAGGCCATCCTGAGTACGCCCGCGCGGACGGTATTCGCAGCCGATCCAGCCTTCGTAACCCAGGTCATCGAGCAGCGTGAACAGATACGGATAATTGACTTCGCCATCGTCCGGTTCATTGCGGGCCGGGACGCTGGCGATCTGCACGTGGCCGATGCCGTCGAAGTTGTTCTTGAACGTCATGGCGATATCGCCCTCGACGATCTGCGTGTGGTAAAAATCCATCTGCACCTTGACGTTGGCCGCGCCCGACTCCAGGCGCAGCGCATGGCCCTGAGCCTGCGTGACGAGGAAGTAGCCGGGCATGTCGCGCCCGTTGATCGGTTCGATCAACAGCTCGATGCCATGCTCGCCCACGGCTTGGGCCGCGTACCGCAGGTTGGCCAGGTAGGTGGCGCGGTGCAGCTTGACGTCGGCGCCCACGGGCAGCAGGCCCGCCATCATGTGCACGCGCGGCGTGCCCAGCGCCAGCGCATACTCGATGGCGCGCGCCACGCCGGCGCGGAATTCTTCTTCGCGGCCCGGCAGCGAAGCGATGCCCCGCTCACCGGCCGCCCAGTCGCCCGGCGGCAGGTTGAACAGCACATTCTGCAAGCCGTGCTCGCGCAGCCAGCCCGCCACTTCCTGCGGCGCGTGGTCATACGGGAACAGGAATTCGACGCCTTTAAAACCCGCTTGCGCGGCGGCGGCAAAGCGCTGCGGGAAAGGGACTTCGTTGAACATCATGGTCAAATTGGCGGCAAAGCGGGGCATGCGGTATCTCCTTGGGAATCTTATATGTCGAGTTTGAACGTGTGCTTCAGGTCCGCGATCTGCGCTGCGTCGAGCGGGCGCGTGGGTACGTCGCGCAGCAGCAGGAACAGCTTGGCCGTCTCTTCCAGTTCCTCGGCCGCATACACGGCCGATTCCAGGCTCGTGCCCGAGACGACGGGACCGTGGTTAGCCAGCAGCACGGCCGAGTGCTTGCGCGCCATGGCGCCAATCGCGCCCGCCAGCGCCGGGTCACCAGGCCGGTGATACGGCACCAGCGGCAAGCGCCCCACCTTCATCACAAAATAGGGCGTGAGCGGTGGAATGCAGTCGTCATGGTTCAAGCCGCACATGCACGACACGGCCGCCGAATGGGTCGAGTGCAAGTGCACGATGGCGCCGGCGCTGCCCCGCTGTTCGTACATGGCGCGGTGCAGGAACGCCTCTTTTGACGGCGGCGCGCCGCTGATCAGATTGCCGTCCCAATCAAGCTTGGACAGCTGCGCCGGATCGAGCCGTCCCAGGCTGGCGTTCGTGGGCGTGAGCAGCCAGCCGTCATCCAGACGCACGCTCAGGTTGCCGCTGCTGCCGGCCGTCAAGCCCCGCTCGAACAGCGACTTGCCGAAGTCGACGATCAGCTCGCGCTGGCGCGATTCGGTGGCGCTCATGCCAGCACCTGCCAAGCCTTGCTGAAGAAATCGACCGTGCCGAAATTGCCGGACTTGAGCGCCAGCGCCAAGGGCGCCATGCCATCGTCGCCCGGCGCGGGCAAGGCTTGCGTCCACGGCACGCCAGGGTCGATTTCGGGACCGATGCGCAAGCCCGCCACGCCCAGCGCTTTCACCACGGCGCCCGAGGTTTCGCCGCCGGCGACGATCAGCTGGCCCACGCCGAGGCGCACGAGGCCTTGCGCGATGGAGGCCAAGGTTTCCTCGACGAGGGCGCCGGCACGCTCCACGCCCAGCTGCGCCTGCACGGCACGCACGGCGTCCGGCGTGGCCGTGGCATAGATCAGCACCGGACCTTGCGCCAGGTGCTCATCCGCCCATGCCAGCGCCTGCGCGACAACCGCATCGACCACCTCGCCGCCTGCGGCCAGCTGCAGCGGATCGACGTGGAACGCTGGCGCCAGTTCACGCAGGTGCGCCACCTGCTGCTGCGTGGCCACCGAGCAGCTGCCCGAGATCACGGCGCGCAAACCGGCCGGTGGCGGCAAGCGTCCCGCCTGACCCGCGGGCGATGGCGCCAGCTGGCCCCGCTGACGGAAATTCTGCGGCAGTCCCAAGGCGATGCCGGAGCCGCCCGTGATCAGTTTCAAATCCGCGCAGGCGGCGCCGATGGCTTCCAGGTCGCGGTTCGACACGGCATCGACGACGGCGAAATGGCAGCCCTGGCCGCGCAAGTCCGTGAAGCGTTGGGCGATGGCTGCCGCGCCCTTTTCCACCACGGAGAAATCGGCCAGGCCTACCTTGGCTTGCACCTGCTGCTGCAGCACGCGCACCAGGTTCGAATCCGTCATCGGCGTCAGGGGATGCTCGCGCATGCCCGATTCGGCCAGCGGCACGTCGCCGACGAACAGGTTGCCCTTGTAGATGGTGCGGCCGTTGGCGGGGAATGCGGGACAGGCGATGGTGAAATCCGTATCGAGCGCCTGCATCAGCGCTTCGGCCACGGGGCCGATATTGCCGCGCGGCGTGGAGTCGAACGTGGAACAGTACTTGAAGTAGAACTGCTTGCATCCGGCTTGCTGCAGCCAGGCCAGCGCGGCCAGCGATTCGGCCACGGCCTCTTCCGGCGCATTCGTGCGCGACTTGAGGGCGATGACGACGGCGTCGACATCGGCTGGCGGCGGGCCTTGCGGCACGCCGATCAGCTGCACCGTGCGCATGCCGGCCTTGACCAGCATGCCGGCCAGGTCGGTGCCACCCGTGAAGTCATCGGCGATACATCCCAGTAGTACGGTCATGATGGTTCCTCTTGATTCAGTAACGCTTGCACCGGCAAAGTAATTCCCGGGAAAGTCTTGATGACGGCCGAGTCGTCCTCGCCGCCAAAACCTGCCGCCGACGCCTGCATGAACATCTGGTGCGCCGTGGCGGACAGGGGCAACGGGAACACGCTTTTCTTCGCGTAATCGAGCACGATGCCCAAATCCTTGACGAAGATATTCACGGCCGACAGCGGCGTGTAATCGCCCTTCAAAATGTGCGGCACGCGGTTCTGGAACATCCAGGAACTGCCGGCGCTGTTTGAAATGACTTCGTACAGAGCGTCCGGGTCGCAACCGGCGCGCAAGCCCAGCGCCATCGCTTCGGCGGCGGCGGCGATGTGCACGCCGGCCAGCAACTGGTTGATCATCTTGACTTTCGAGCCCTGCCCCGGCTGTTCGCCCAGGCGGTACAGCTTGGCGCAGATGGCGTCGAAAATGCCGGCGCAGGCGTCGAACGCATCGGGCGCGCCGGCCGCCATCACCGACATCTCGCCGGCAGCCGCCTTGGCCGCGCCGCCGGAAATGGGCGCATCGATGAAGCGCAGGCCCATGGCCGCCAGGCGCGCACCGAGGGCCTCGGCAAACTCGGGCGCCACGGTGGCGCAGGCGATCACTACGCTGCCCGGCGCCAGGCTGGCAGCCGCACCGTGTTCGCCAAACAGCACGGCTTCCGTCTGTTGCGCATTGACGACGACGATCAGCATCGCTTGCACCTGCGCCGCCAGCGCGGCCGGAGACTGCGCCGCATGGGCGCCCTGGCCGGCCAGCGCTTGCACGGTTTCGGCGCGCACGTCGCAGGCATGTACTTCAAAGCCGGCGCGCAGCAACGATTGCGCGATGCCCATGCCCATGGCCCCCAGGCCGATCACGCCCACTTTTTTCATTTCTACGTTCATCTGCTACTCCAGTTTTATTTGTTCACCAGCTTGGCCGGCACGCGCATGATGATGATGGCGCCGATCACCAGGATGCCGGCCAGCAGGTAGATGGCGATGTCGGTCGACTGCGTCAGGTCCTTGATCGAGCCGATCATGTACGGCGCCGCGAAGCCGGCCAGGTTGCCCACCGAGTTGATGGCGGCGATGCCGGCGGCGGCCGAGACGCCGCCGAGGAAAGCCGTCGGCAGGCTCCAGAACATTGGCGAGGCGGCCAGGATGCCGCCGGCGGCGATCGTCAGGAAGAAGATGGCCCAGCCCGTGTTATGGGCGCCGGCCAGCGCGCTGCAGACGATGGCGGCGGCGCCGACGACCAGCGGGATGGCCATGTGCCAGCGGCGTTCGCGGTACTTGTCCGAGCTGCGGCCCAGCAAAATCATCGACGCCACGGCCACCGAGTACGGGATCGCCGTGAACAGGCCGATATTGAGCACGCCCGTCACGCCGGCCGCCTTGATCAGGCTGGGCAACCAGAAGGTCAGCGAATACTGGCCCATCACGCAGCAGAAATAAATCAGGGCCATGACCCAGATGCGCGGGTCGGCGAACATGGCGCGGATCGACGGATGCGACACCTTGCCCTGGGCTTCCGTGGCGATGCGCTGTTCGAGGATGACTTTTTCCTCTTCCGTCAGCCACTTCGCGGCGCGGATGCTGTTATCGAGGTAGCACAGCACTGCCACGCCCATCAGCGCGGCGGGAATCGCTTCGAGCACGAACATCCACTGCCAGCCCGCATAGCCGTGCCAGCCGGCGAAGGTTTCCATGATCCAGCCCGACAGGGGGCCGCCGATCAGGCCCGCCACGGGAATGGCGGCCATGAAGGTGCACACCATGCGCGCGCGGCGCTCGGACGGATACCAGTAGGTCAAATAAAGAATGATGCCGGGGAAGAAACCCGCTTCGGCGATGCCGAGCAGGAAGCGCATGACGTAGAACTGGGTCGGCGTCGTGACGAACATGAAGGCGCCCGAGATGACGGCCCACGTGATCATGATGCGGGCGATCCACACGCGCGCGCCGATCTTGTGCAGCATCACGTTGCTGGGCACTTCGAACAGGAAGTAGCCGAGGAAGAACACGCCCGCGCCCAAGCCGTACACGGTTTCGGAAAACTGCAGGTCGGCCAGCATTTGCAGCTTGGCGAAGCCCACGTTGACACGGTCGAGGTAAGCGACGATGTAGCACAGCATGAGGAAGGGAATGATGCGCCAGGTCACCTTGCGGTAGACGGCGTCGTCGATGGTTTTCTGGCTCGCGGCGGCGCCGGCCGGCTGCCCGGGCAATGCTTGTGATACGTCCATGCTTGTCTCCTGATCGCTGGGGGATCGACCGTGCCGGGTTTTTATGGTCCACCGGAGGTGGATGGCAACTTGTCTAAAATTTGTATGGATGTATATTATGTGTGTGTTTTGTGTGTGTCAAGCTGTATATTCCATATAATGGCAAGCAGGCAAGCCCCATGAGAACCGCTAGCACAAGGATGCACCCGATGGACCGCACGTTCCGCTTTACCCTTCCCCCGCCGGAGCCCGCCGCGGGCAGTTTCACCACCGGCACCCTGGGTGCGCGGGTGGCGGCACGGCTGCGCCAGCAAATCCACAACGATGGCCTGGCCGGCGGCACGCGTTTGCCGTCGGAGCAGGCGATGGCCAGCCACTTCGGCGTGAGCCGCACGGTGCTGCGCGAAGCCATCGCCCTGCTGCAGGCGGACGGCATCGTCGCCACGCGCAAGGGCAGCGGCACCTTCGTGTGCGCGCAGGATGGCGCGAAGACGGGCGAACGGGGCGACGCGCTGACGGAACAGTCGGTGCAATCGCTGCTGAACCTCATCGAGGTGCGACAAGGGCTGGAGGCGGAAATCGCCGCGCTGGCGGCCGTGCGGCGCACGCCGGGCCAGCTGGCCGACATCGAGCATGCGTTGCACCGGATCGAGGAAGCCGTGGCGGCCGGCGTCGACGGCGTGGAAGAAGACGTGCGCCTGCACCTGTCGATCGCTGAAGCGACGGGCAACCCCTATTGGCCGAAATTCGTTGCCATGTTTGCCGACCCGATCCGCTCGGCCGTGAAGGTGACGCGCGCGAATGAAGCGCGGCGCACGGACTTTTCCATCGAAGTGCGGCACGAACATGAAAAGATCGTCCAGGCGATCGCCGACGGCGACCCACAACGGGCGCGCCAGGCGGCCATGGAACACATGCAGCATGCGGCCGAGCGCGTGCGCCTGGCCGACCGCGAATTCTGGCGCGGCGACGGCGGCGCGCTGGCGCGTACACTGGGGCGCGATCCCATCATGCAAAAATAAGACCGCTCACGCCCGCCGCCCCTGCTTGCCTATGCTCGCGCTCATCATGTCGAACAGGGTGCGCGACGCGGGCGGCATCGCGTGCTGATGCCGGCTGATCAGGCCCAATGTCCGTTTCACGGCGGGATTGACGAGCGGCACGCCGACCACCGTGCCCTGCCGCTCCGGTAAAATCGACAGCCCTGGCACCGCCGCCACGCCCAAACCCGACTCCACCAGCGCCAAGATGCCTGACACGTGGTTGATCTCGCACGAGATCCACGGATGCTTTTCCACGCCGGCCAGCGCCGCATCGAGCACGCTGCGGTTGCCGCTCGACTTGGCCACCGAGATATAGCGTTCGTCGACGGTATCCTTCCAGCTCAGCTTCTTGCGCCTGGCCAGCCGGTGGTCGTGCCGCATCGCCAGCACGTAGGTCTCGACATAGATGGGCTGGAAAAGAATCTCCGGATTTTCCGCGCCTGTAAAACTGATGCCGAAATCCGCCTCGCCCGTCAGCACGAGGTTGAGCACATCCTGCGCGCTTTCATCATGCACGCGCACGCGGATTTTCGGAAACTGCGCGCTGAAGCGCTTGAGCACGTCCGGCAGGAAGTGCCACACGGCCGATGGCACGCAGGCGAACGTCACCGTCCCGGTGCGGTGCGCGGCCAGGTCGGCGACACCGAGCACGGCATCCTCGAGGCCATTGAGCGCATCGCGCACGTTCACCAGAAACACCTGCCCCACATTCGTCAGCTGCACGCGCCGGGTGGTGCGTTCGAACAGCTTGACGCCCAGCGCATCCTCGAGTTTTTCAATGCGGCGGCTCAGTGCCGGCTGCGACAGGAACAGGTCGGCCGCGGCCTGGCGAAAGCTGTTGCGCTCCGCCACGGCCACGAAGGCCTGCAAATCATGAAGTTCGTAATTGATGCGCTGCATGCATGAATCCCCGGAAAAATTGCAATTATCAAATTATGCCATTTCAACGATGATGAGGCCTTAATGCTGAGCCTCGCCAAGAAGGCATCACCCCAAAAAAAGATGGAGACACCATGCGACATTGTTCCACTTTCGCGCTGTTGTTCGCGGCCAGCGGCACCTGCCTGGCCCAGAGCGGCGCGGTTTTGTATGGCATCGCGGATGCCGGCATCCGCTATGGTAAAGGCTTGAACGCCGCCAATGCACCCACGCCCGGCGGCACCACGCCCTCCGTCAGCAGCGGCATCAACAACACGAGCCGCTGGGGCCTGCGCGGCCAGGAAGACCTCGGCGGCGGCTGGCAGGCGCTGTACCGCCTCGAGGGCGGCCTGAATCTGGACACGGGCAGCGCGGCCAAATCCGACAAGCTGTTCGACCGGCAAGCGTGGGTGGGCCTGAAGTCGCCGCTGGGCTCCGTGACCCTGGGGCGCCAGGCGACCTTGCTGGCCGACGCCATCGCACCGGTGGACCCGCTGGGCATCCGCTACGCCTCGTTCAATCCGAACGTGAACATCACGGGCTTGAGCAATACGGCTTTTGGCCGCCACTCGTTCGGCCAGCAATACGGCAGCAGCGGCTATGCCGACAACTTCTACCGGCTCGACAACATGGTGAAAACCAGCGCCAACCTCGGGCCGGTGGTGGCGCGCGCCGCCTATTCCTTTGGCGAGGTGGCGGGCGCCACGTCGCCATTGTCGACCTGGGGCGGCGCCCTGACGTACCAGCAGGCGGGGCTGGCCGTGTCCGGGGCGGTGATGCGCTTTCGCAATCGCGACAACCGCAGCCTCGACGCCGCCACCGTGGGCGCCGCCTACAAGATGGACGCCTGGCAGTTCAAGGCCAACCTGGGCTTGAACCGCGCCGACGTGGGCGCCGGCAAGTCGGTCCGGCAGAGCGTGATATCGGCCGGCGTAAGCCGGCAAATGGCGCCGGACGTGCTGCTCACGACCGCCTACTACAAGGTACGGCGCAGCGCCACGGGCCACGTCGACGACGGCTTCCAGCGTGCTTTCGCCTACCTCGAAAAAACGCTCTCGCCGCGCTCGACCCTGTATCTCGAATCGGACTACACCACGTGGCAAGGCGATGCGGCCGGCGTCACGGGAACGCGGGCCAACGACCGCAAAGGCATGGGCTTGACGCTCGGCCTCATGCACAAATTTTAACGACAGGAGAAACAACCATGCTTCAACATATCCTCGTGCGGCGCTCCGCCCCCCTACTGGCCGGCTTCATGCTGCTGGCCGCCGGCGCGGCCCATGCCGCCGATATCCGCGTGGTCAGCTCGGGCGGTTTCGCCCAGGCCTACAAAAATCTGGCACCTGCCTACGAGCGCGCCAGCGGCGACCACCTAGTTTCCGAATGGGGACCGTCGATGGGGACGACCAAGAATGCGATCCCGGCGCGCCTGGCGCGCGGCGAGCCGATCGACGTCGTCATCATGGTGGGTGACGCGCTCGACAAACTGATGCAGGAAGGCCGCCTGGTCCCCGGCAGCAAGGTGGTGCTGGCCAATTCACCGATTGCCTGCGCCGTGCGGCGCGGTGCGGCCAAGCCCGACATCAGCACCACCGAGGGCTTGCGCAGCGCTTTCCTGAAGGCGGACAAGGTCGCCTATTCGGACAGCGCCAGCGGCGTCTACATCGAGACGCAGCTGATGAACAAGTTGCAGATTTCGGAGCAGATGCAAGGCAAGGCCGCAAAAATTCCCGCCACCCCCGTCGGCGAAATCATCGCGCATGGCCAGGCCGATTTCGGCTGCCAGCAGCGCAGCGAGCTGCTGCCGGTCGATGGCATCGACATCGTCGGCCTGCTGCCGCCGGAAGTACAGAAGATGACGCAGTTTTCGGCGGCGCTGGTCCCGGGCGGCAAGGAACCGGAAGCCGGCCGCGCCTTGCTGCGCTTCCTCGCCGCCCCTGCCAACGCGGGCGCGATCGAAGCGACCGGACTGGAACCGGCGGCGGCGCCGGCGCCAACGCCAGCAATGCACTAGGCGTGCGTCACTCATCTTTCATCAATAGGTAAATCATGGACATTCCCTCCACCGCCGCACCCATCGCCAAGGCCGCAACGCCGCGCGCGCAAGTGCGTCCGCCCTCGCGCATCGCCACCGTCATCCGGGTGACGAGCGGAAACTTCATCGAAATGTACGATTTTTTCCTGTTCGGCTTTTACGCCACGTACATTGCCAAGGCCTTCTTCCCCGCCACCAGCGAATACGCTGCCCTGATGATGACGTTCGCCACCTTCGGCGCGGGGTTTTTCATGCGGCCGCTGGGCGCCATCATCCTCGGCAGCTATATCGACCGCATCGGCCGCCGCAAGGGCCTGGTGCTGACCCTGGCCATCATGGCTTCCGGCACGGCGCTGATCGCCTTCGTGCCCGGCTATGCCACCATCGGATTGCTGGCGCCGTTCCTCGTGCTGATCGGGCGTTTGCTGCAAGGCTTTTCCGCCGGCGTGGAACTGGGCGGCGTGTCCGTCTACCTGTCCGAGATGGCGACACCCGGCAACAAGGGATACTACGTCAGCTGGCAATCGGCCAGCCAGCAGGTGGCCATCATCTTTTCCGCCGCGCTCGGCTACTATCTCAACGAGACCTTGAGCAAGAAATTCATCGCGGACTGGGGCTGGCGCATCCCGTTCTTCATCGGCTGCTCCATCATCCCCGTGGTGTTCTACATCCGCCGTTCGCTGCAGGAGACCGAGGCCTACCTGACGCGCAAATCGCATCCGACGTTCCGGCAGATGCTCAAGACGATCGCGCTCAACTGGCCGCTGGTGGTCACCGGAACGATGCTGATCGTGCTGACGACGGTCGCGTTCTACCTGATCACCGTCTACACGCCGACCTTCGGCAAGAACGTGCTCAAGCTGAGTACCGAGGAAAGCCTGCTCGTCACTTTGTGCATCGGCCTGTCGAACTTCATCTGGCTGCCCGTCATGGGGGCGCTGTCCGACCGCATCGGCCGCTGGCCCATCATGGCCGTGTGCTCGGCGCTGACGGTGCTGACCGCGTATCCGGCCCTGTCGTGGCTGGTCGCCCATCCCAGTTTCGACCACATGCTGATGGTGGAGCTGTGGCTGTCCTTCCTCTACGGCAGCTACAACGGGGCCACCATCGTCGCGCTGACGGAAATCATCCCGGCCAGCGTCAGGACCACGGGCTTTTCGCTGGCCTACAGCCTGGCCACCGCGCTGTTCGGCGGCATGACACCGCTGGTATCGACCCTGCTGATCGAGAGCACCGGCGACAAGGCGGCGCCAGGCTACTGGATGGCCGGCGCCGGCGCCATCAGCCTTGTGGCGACGTGGCTGATCTATCGCGGCATCGTCAGGGAGCGCCATCCGCTCCCTGCATGATGTTACGGCCAGGCGGGCCGGCGCATGTGGAACAGGCTGTCCGGCCCGATCTCGAAATAATCGGCCGGACCGCCGCCGCGCAAGATCGGCGCGGCGGCCGCCGTGTCGTACACGCCATCGTTGAGCAGGTGGCGCGCGATGTGCACGCCCACCACTTCCCCCAGCACCAGCCAGCTGCCGACACCGTCGCCATTGACGCCTTGCAGCTCGATGATCTGCGTGCGCCGGCATTCGAAGGAGACGGGACTTTCCGCCACGCGCGGCACATTGACGATGCGCGAGGCGGCCGGCGTCAGGCCGGCCAGCGCGAATTCATCGACTTCGGGCGGCGCCGGTGCGCAGCTGGTATTCATCGCGTCGGCCAGTGGGCGGGTGGCCAGGTTCCACACGAATTCACCCGTCTGTTCGATATTGCGCAGGGTATCCTTGCGGCCGATACTGGAAAAACCGATCAGCGGCGGATGGTAATTGAAGGCGTTGAAAAAGCTGTACGGCGCCAGATTGAACACGCCCTCGCTGCTGCGCGAGGCGATCCAGCCGATGGGCCGCGGCCCCACGATGGCATTGAACGGGTCATGCGGCAAGCCATGGCCCTGCGCAGGTTCATAAAAGTGAATATTGTCGGCCACGCGCGTTCCTGAAGTCAAAGTCAACAGCGCCCGGGATGGAACGCCTGGAACGACAGCTTACTGGAATTGCCGCCACCGCGCTGCCAGCCCGCCGGCGCCAGGTGCGCTCGCGCACGCATCGAGACAATTGTATGGCGCGCCGCACCATGCCTCGCTTATGATGGGACAACTCAACCCTTATCATTCCGCTACCGCCCATGCATACCCTCACGCTGCACCAGAAAGTGTTCCTGCTCCTCTTGAGCATCGTCACCATCGGCTTCGGCTGGATACTGGCGCCGTATGCGGGCGCCATCTTCTGGGGCGTCATCCTGGCGATCCTGTTCGCGCCCGTGTACCGCTGGCTGCTTCTGAAAACCAAGGGACGCGCCGGCCTGGCGTCGCTGCTGACCTTGCTGCTGATCATCGTCATCGTCATCCTGCCGCTGTCGCTCATTTCCGTATCGCTCGTGAACCAGGCAGCCAGCGTCGTGGAAATGGTACGCTCTGGCGAATTCACGGTCGCCATGTTCTTCAATAAAATCATGGCCGTGCTGCCGCAATGGCTGATCAATTTGCTCGACCGTTTCAACCTGACCAGCCTGGCCAGCATGCAGGACAAGCTGGCCGAGGGCGCCACGCAGGTGAGCCAGGTGGTGGCGGTGAAAGCCATCAATGTGGGCCTGTACACCTTCGAATTTCTCACCAGCCTGTGCATCATGCTGTACCTGCTGTTTTTCCTCATGCGCGATGGCTCGACCCTGTCGGCCCGCATCAAGGGCGCCGTGCCGCTGAGCCGCAAGTACAAGCAGCGCCTGTTCACCAATTTCACCACGGTGATCCGCGCCACCGTGAAAGGCAACATCCTCGTGGCGATCGCCCAAGGCGCCCTCGGCGGGCTGGCGTTCTGGTTCCTCGACGTGCCGGCACCCCTGCTGTGGGCCGTGCTGATGGCCTTCCTGTCGCTGCTGCCGGCCGTCGGCGCCGCCCTCGTCTGGGCGCCCGTGGCCGTCTACTTCCTGGCCACGGGCGCCATCTGGCAAGGCGCGGGCCTGGCCGCCTTCGGCGTCTTCGTCATCGGCCTGGTCGACAACGTGCTGCGCCCTATCCTGGTGGGCAAGGACACCAAGATGCCCGACTACGTGGTGCTGCTGTCGACCGTGGGCGGCATGGCCCTGTTTGGCCTGAACGGCTTTGTCATCGGCCCCGTGGTCGCGGCCCTGTTCATCGCCTCGTGGGACCTGTTCGTCTCGGCCAGCGAATTCCAGGCCGAGGATTGAGGCGCCGTCCCAGCCTGCAAAAATAAACCATCGAGAACCCGGCCTGCGGGCGGCGCCACTTGCGCTTCCCGAAACGGGCCGGAACCGCCTGGCGGCAGAGTGTCCGCCAGCGCCGGCCAGCCTCGGCAACTATCCACATGAGACCACATTTCATAGCAACTATCATGTTGCAATAGTATGCATTTAGCAACAAATGCAAAAATATAGTTTTTGACGCAGCAGGAGCCGCGGCGTAGTGTCGGTCGTCCCGACAACCACGTAATGAGGAGCCTTCCATGGCAAATCCACTGTGCTTAATGATGCCGGTACTACCCGGCACCAATCCGATCTCCATCGCCGCAGCATTGCAGGAATACCAGACGAAGATCAATACCGCCCTCACCAACATCGGTACCGTGCACTTTGCCCGCTTCGTCCTGTTTGACCGCTCGCAGGCCAATCTCTTGCCCAACATTGGCAAGACGGGCACTTCCGATACCCTGATCATCGGCGTGATCACCGAGTATGACGGCAGCTTCAATGGCTACATCGAGGATTTCGTGGCCCAGCTGGGCGAAGTATTCGACGCGCTGCTGCAGTTTGTCGTGGGCGGCAAGGCGCTGATGCCCGTTGCCAACCATGTGGCCGCATTCGAAGCCTTCATCACCGCCAACGACGCCTCGCAGCACGTGCCCAACACGGGCCTGTATAACGCCTATCCGCAGACCGTCCAGCAAATCCTCGCTTCCGTCTAAAGAAAACGCCACGCCGGGGCTGCGCAAGCGGCCCCACCACCCCAGCCCCCGGAGAGACAGCATGGCCGATCCCACCATCGATTACGACGACGTGCAAGGCACGATCCTGCGCGGCTACCGCGTCAACCTGGCGCGCCATTTCATCTTCAGCATCACGGATGCGGCGCAGGCGCGGCGCACCATCGCGGCCCTGCTCGACGGCAGCGACGGGCTGCCGGCCATTACCACCGCGCGCCATATCCACCCCAAGCCGCCCTGCTTCCTGAACCTCAGCTTTACCGCTCCCGGCCTGTCGGCTCTGGGGATAACCGCGGCCGAGCTGGCCACCTTTGACCAGGCATTTCAACGGGGTGCGGCCGATCCGGCCAGCGTCGCCGCCGTGGGCGACGTGGGCGACAGTGCCCCCGAACACTGGCTCGGCAACCTGGGGCCGGCCACCACAGCCGGCCAGGTGCATGCGATGCTGAGCCTGTGGGTCAGCGAATCGGAGGAAGTGCTGCAGGCAACGTCGGCCAAGCTGCGTGGCGCCTTTGCCGCCGGCTGGCATGAACTGTATGCGCACGATGGCGTGGCCCTGCCAGGCAACCGCGTGCATTTCGGCTACCGCGACAACATCGCCCAGCCCGACGTCGATGGCGCCCCGCCGCGCAAGCACGAACGCGCATACGACCCGGACCCGCTCAACAGCGTCAAGACGGGCGAATTCCTGCTCGGCTATCCGAATGAAAACGGCGGCACCTACCAGGTGCAGCCACCGCAACTGTCCACCAATGGCAGCTATGCCGCCTTCCGCATCCTGGAGCAGGACGTGCCCCTGTTCGACAGCATTCTGAGCCAGGGCGCGGCCAGTTCCGGACTCAGTACCGAGATGGTGGCCGCCAAGATGTGCGGACGCTGGCGCAACGGCAATCCGCTCGTGCTCGCGCCGGACGAACCGGGGCCCGTGCTGCCGAACGCCAGCCTGAACCGCTTTCACTATGTCGATGCGCAGCCGGAGCGGGACGACACGCTGGGCCTGAAATGCCCGGTCGGCGCGCATATCCGGCGCAACAATCCGCGCGACGAAGGCGTCGTGGGCACCTCGGCCCGCCACCACCGCATCGTGCGGCGCGCCATGCCCTACGGCAGCGAATACGATCCGGTGACACCCATCGCAGAGCAGCGGGGCCTGGTCGGCTATTTCATCAACGCCAACCTGCGCAATCAGTTCGAATTCCTGATGCAGCAATGGAACGATGACGCTACCTTCGTCAAATCGGCCGTCGGCCCGGCCGGTCCCGAGGCGGGCAACGCCACGCTCAACATCAGCGGCCAGGACGTGTTCCTGGGAATCAACGACCCGAGCGTCAGTTCCTTCACCTTGCCCGGCGTGGGCGCCAAGGGCAGCGGCAATACGAAACTGCAGCATTTTTCGCGCAGCGTCGTCACGCGCGGCGGCGTGTATTGCTTCTTCCCCAGCATCACGGGATTGCGCTATCTGGCAAACCTGAGTTAGGCGGCAGGCGGGCCTCAGATGCAAGCGGAACGGCCCGGACCGCTTGCATTGATCCTGTCATTCCACTATCGTTGCCACACGCGCGTGTTGCCAACCTTGCACAGGAGATTCCACCGTGCCGCTGATCCTCTACGGCCATCCCTTTTCCTCGTACACGCAAAAGGTGCTCGTCGCCTTGTACGAAAACGCCATACCGTTCGATTTCCGCTGCCTGGCGCCGGACATGCCCGAGCACTTGCAGCAATGGCTGGAGCGCTGGCCGCTGCGCAAATTCCCGCTGCTGGTGGACGGCGAGCGCAACGTCGCCGAGACCAGCATCATCATCGAATACCTGCAACTGGCCCATCCGGGCCCCCTGCGCCTGCTGCCGGACGGCGCCATGCAGGTGCTGGACGTGCGTTTTCTCGACCGCTATTTCGACCTGCACGTCATGACACCTGTGCAGCATGCCGTCGGTGCCGCCTTGAGCGGCGACCCGGAGAAGGCCGAGGAAGGCCGCGCGTTCGCCGGCGACAAGCTGGACCTCGCCTACGCCTGGCTGGAAACCCGCCTGGCCGGCAAGACGTGGGCCGCCGGCGACCACTTTACGCTGGCCGACTGCGCCGCCGCTCCCTCGCTGTTCTATGCGGACTGGACGCAGCCGATTCCCGCGGCGCTGCCCCTGCTGCGCGCCTACCGCGCGCGCCTGCTGGCCCGCCCGTCGTTCGCCCGCGCGGTGGAAGAAGCACGCCCGTACCGCCACCTCTTCCCCCTGGGCGCGCCGCAGCGCGATTGACCTTGTTCAGGCAAACACGGGGCGGAAAAAACTGCGCTCATAGCTGACGATGCAGCGCGTCTCCTCGGCATAGCGGAAGGCGGCCTGGCATTCGGCATCCTGCATCGAGTCGCTGCGGTACTGCTCGTACAAGGCCAGGCTGGGAAACGAGAACATGGCCAGCGCCACGTTGCTGGCGCCTTCCGATGGCAAAAAGTAGCCGTGGTGCTGGCCGCCGAAGCGTTCGACCAGCGGTATCCACAGCTTGCCGTAGGCTTCGAATTCCCGCAATTTGTATGGGTCGATGATGTAACGCAGGTAGCAGGTGATCATGGAGTTTCCTTGTGAACGTTCAGATCCATCAGCATGCCAGATTCCCAGGAACCGATGGCGGCCAATGGCGGGCCAGGCAAAAAGTCCAGCGCGCAGGGATACGCAAAATCTTCCTGCGCCAGGACGCCGAGACCCGGCCAGCCGTAGAACAGCAGCTTGCCCTTGCCGATGCGTCCCAGCGCGCTGCCGTCGGGCAGCCAGCGCAAGGCGTCGCCCGTGCCGGCGCCCGCTTCCACGGGCGCCGTGGCCAGCAAACGGCCATCGTCCATCGCATGCACGGACAGATACTCGTCGCCGCCCGCGTAATGCAGCACGGCCAGGCGCTCGCCATCGGGCGATGGGGCGCACGACGCCAGCTTGGGCAGCGACAGCACCACGCGCCCGCCTCCCGCTTGCAATGGCCAGTCCCACACGCTGCAGTAGTCGGGCGGCTGCACCTGCCCTTCCTCCACCGACTTGACGCCATGCAGGACCAGCAAACGCCGCCCGCCATCGATGGCGTAGATTGCGCGCAGCATTTCGCCAGGGTGCGCCTGCGTGAACAGCAGGTCGCCCGTCTGCGCATCGCGCACGCGCAGGCGGCCATCCCAGCCGCCGTCGACGAGATACCGGCCGCACGGCGACCACGCGGGACCGCAGCCTTCGCCATCTTTTTTGTTCTGGAAGTTCACGAGCAACTGGCCCGCCTGCGCATCCACCACGGCCTGCAGGCCCGTCGTGCTCTTGATGGCCAGCCGGTCGCCGTCAGGCGAAAAGGCCATGCTGGAACAGTGGGCGATGAACTTGCCGCGCCACAGTTTCTGGCGTGCCGCCACGTCCCACAGGACCAGGTCGCGCCCCAGCACAGCCAGGCGCGCGCCATCGGGCGAAAACCGCACGCCGTAGGCGCAGCCCAGCGTCAAGGACTTCGGCCTTGCCGTCATGGGCGCGCCAGGCGGTACACGACGCTATCGATATCGTAATGGCGTTCCATGCCCACGTATTGCATGCCCAGCCGCGTCATGACCTTGATCGAGGCGGCATTGTCCGGGTGCGCCACGGCCACCACTTCGGGCGCGCCGACGAGGTTGAACGCATGCGCGACGATGGCGGCCGCCGCTTCGCTGGCATAGCCCTGGCCCCAGCCCGTGCGGGCCAGACGCCAGCCGATTTCGTGCGGCTTGCTCTTGTCGCCATCGAGATGCTGCAGGCAGGCCATGCCCACCATCTCGCCATCATCGAGGCGTATCAGCGCCCACCACGAATAGCCCCACTCGGCCCAGCGGCCCGTGACGCGCTTGACGGCGGCGCGCGTGTCCTCTTCCTTTTCGGGCTGGCCCGCGTTCAGGTAGGTCATCACCTCGGGATCGGTGTTGAGCGTGCGCATGCGCTCGTAGTGGTTTTCCGTAATCGGTTCCAGGCGCAGGCGCGCCGTCGTGAGTATGGTCATCGCATTTCCTTGGACGAAAAAAAAGACGATACACGATCGTCTTTTTTTTGCAAGCGCGCACGCAATTACTTGCCTGCTTCGCCCTTCTTGATCCACGCCGCCAGCTGGTGCGGACGCAGGCCGTCGTAGTCTTCGAACGGCTGGTGGATCCACGGATTGTGCGGCAATTCGTCGAGGAAGTAGTCGGGACGCACGACGGAGCAGCCCTTCAGCCAGATCACGGCCGATTTGACTTCGGTCACGTCAGGGAAGTTTTCCTTCAGGTGACGCGTGACCTTGTCCAGCGTGACGCCCGAATCGGCCAGGTCGTCGACCAGCAGGATGCGGCCGGCCAGCGGGCCCTTGGTCATGGTCATGTACTTGGCGATATCGAGGTCGCCGCGCACCGTGCCCGCGTCTTCGCGGTAGGAGCTGGTCGACAGGATGGCCAGTGGTAAATCAAAAATGCGCGAAAATACGTCGCCGGGACGCACGCCGCCGCGCGCCAGGCACAATACCTGGTCGAATTTCCAGCCCGATTCGTAGACCTTGAGCGCCAGGCGCTCGATCAGGCGGTGGTATTCTTCCCAGTTGACCCAGAGGTGTTGATCGTTCGATTGTGGGGTAGTCATGATAGTGGAATCTTATTATTAGCGTGATTAAAAAAATCCGCCTTGCGGCGGATTGTGTCCAGCAGCTTACTCGAATGGGTGACGCAGCACGATCGTTTCTTCACGATCCGGACCGGTCGAAACCATGTCCACCGGTACGCCGACCAGTTCTTCGATGCGCTTGATGTAAGCGCGCGCCGTTGCCGGCAGCGCCGCCAGCGATTTCGCGCCGACCGTGCTTTCCGTCCAGCCTGGCATCTCTTCGTACACCGGTACGCAGCGGGCGGCTTCTTCGGCGCCCGATGGGAAGATGTCCGTGGCCACGCCGTCGATGGTGTAGCCGGTGCACAGTTTCAGCGTTTCGATACCATCCAGCACGTCCAGCTTGGTCAGGCACATGCCCGTCACGCCGTTGATCTGCACGGAGCGGCGCAGCAAGGCGGCGTCGAACCAGCCGCAGCGGCGGGCACGGCCCGTCACGGTGCCGAATTCATGACCGACTTGCGCCAGGTGGTGGCCGACGCCCGCATCCGTTGGCAGTTCCGAAGGGAACGGGCCGGAACCGACGCGCGTCGTGTAAGCCTTGGTGATGCCCATGATGTAGTGCAGCATGCCAGGACCGACACCCGAACCGGCGGCGGCATTGCCGGCCACGCAGTTCGACGAGGTGACGAACGGGTAGGTGCCGTGGTCGACGTCGAGCAGGGAGCCCTGCGCGCCTTCGAACAGCAGGTTCGCGCCGGCCTTGTGCGCCTTGTACAGCGCGCTCGACACGTCGGTGACCATCGGACGCAGACGCGGCACATAGGCCAGCGCGTCGTCGAGGGTCTTCTGATAGTCGACTCTCGGCGCCTTCAGGTAGTTTTCCAGCACGAAGTTGTGGTAATCGAGGTTTTCAGCCAGCTTTTCGGCAAAGCGCTTCTCGTTCAGCAGGTCGGCGATACGGATCGCGCGGCGCGCCACTTTGTCTTCATAGGCCGGGCCGATGCCCTTGCCGGTGGTGCCGATCTTCGCATCGCCACGCTTGGCTTCACGCGCCAGGTCGATCGCGGTGTGGTAAGGCAGGATCACGGGCGCCGCGTCCGACACTTTCAGGCGCGAGGCGACTTCGACGCCGACGGCTTCGAGCTTGTCGATTTCGCGCAGCACGTCCGGCACGGAAACGACCACGCCGTTACCGATGTAGCAGGCGACGCCTGGACGCATGATGCCCGACGGGATCAGTTGCAGCGCGGTTTTGACGCCGCCGATGACCAGCGTGTGGCCTGCATTGTGGCCGCCCTGGAAGCGCACCACACCCTGGGCGTGATCGGTCAACCAATCGACGATCTTGCCTTTACCTTCATCGCCCCATTGGGTGCCGATGACAACGACGTTCTTTGCCATAATTTTCTTTGACATCACTTAACCTAAGTTTTTAAGAATCCAGCTACTACCATTATCGGCAAGTACCAGCACGCGATCGCACTCGAACTCGTCTTGTTCATTACTGTGACCCGGCATACTCTGGATCACGACCTCGCCCGCCTTGCGCAACTCGGCGATTTTTTCCTTCAATTCTGGCGCGCTGCCCCATGGGGCGCGGATCGAATGCTTCCGTTCCGCCGTTGGGAGCAGGCGCGCCAGTTCGCGCAAATCGAGCGAGAAGCCGGTCGCGGGACGTGCCCGGCCGAACGCTTCGCCGACGTGGTCATAACGGCCGCCGCGCGCAACCGCGTTCGGCAAGCCAGGTACATACAGCGCAAACATCGCGCCACTTTCATATTGGTAGCCGCGCAGGTCGGCCAGGTCGATCGCCACTTCGGCGCGGCCCAGGGCAGATCCTGCCAGCGCGGCCAGTTCGGCCAGCGCCTTCAACACGCCCGGCAACGGCGGCAGCACTTCGCGCGCACGCGCCAGCACGTCGATGTCGCCATACAGATTCGGCAAGGCCAGCAGCGCATCGCGCGTGACGGCATCGTAGGATGCGGTCAGGGCGCGCAGGCCTGGCGCATCTTTCGCCCGCAGCAGGGTGTACAGCGCAGCTTCGTCGCGCTCGGCGGCGGCGTCTTGCGCAATGATAGCGCGCAACAGGCCGACGTGCGACAAATCCAGGCGGACGCTATCGAAACCGGCCAGTGCCAGCGAGGCGAGCGCCAGTTCCTGGATCTCGGCATCGGCTTCCAGGCCGGCGTGGCCATAGATTTCGGCGCCGATCTGCAGCGGTTCGCGGGTGGCGTGCAAGCCCGACGGACGGGTATGCAGCACGCTGCCGGCGTAGCACAGGCGGGTGACGGTGGCACGGTTCAGCAGATGGGCGTCGATGCGCGCCACTTGCGTCGTCATGTCGGCGCGCAGGCCGAGCATGCGGCCAGACAGCTGGTCGACCAGTTTGAACGTGCGCAGGTCGGTATCCTTGCCAGCGCCGGTCATCAGCGATTCCAGATACTCGAGCAGCGGCGGCATCACCAGTTCATATCCGTACAGACGGAAATTATCCAGCATGAGGCGGCGCAGCTCTTCGATCTTGCGCGCTTCCGACGGCAGAACATCGGCAATATTTTCGGGCAAAAGCCAATTCGGCATGAGGGAGCGAGATACGGAAGAAAGTTGAAAAAATGCATCATGCGAGGCAGCGGCGGGCGCGCCAGGCAAGAGGCCGAACCTGATATTTTACGCGAAAACACGGGCCTTTAGGGATAAGTTGTCCGAAACGCTGCCGCGCAGCTCTAAAAACAGGGAATTTTACGCCTTCCCGCAACAGCCTGGCGGGCACAAAAAAACGGGGCCGGCAATGATGCCGGCCCCGCTGCTACTGCCCCGTCGTTGCGGACGGGGGCAGTCCCGATGCTGTCTTACTTCTTGGCCGAACCGGCTGCGCCGCCGCCCTTGAAGTACTTGAAGAATTCCGAACTCGGATCGACCACCATCACGTCGCCCTTGTCCTTGAACGTGGCGCGGTAGGCTTCCAGGCTGCGGTAAAACTTGTAGAACTCCGGATTCTTGCCAAACGCTTCCGCATAGATCTGCGATGCCTTGGCGTCGCCCTCGCCGCGGATCTTCTCGGCTTCGCGGTACGCTTCGGCCAGGATCACCGTGCGCTGCTTGTCGGCGTCGGCACGGATCTTCTCGGAGTCGGCCGAACCGGTCGAACGCAGCTCATTGGCCACGCGCACGCGCTCGGACTTCATGCGCTCGTACACGGAGTTGTTGATCTGCTCGACGTAGTCGACGCGTTTCAGGCGCACGTCGACGATTTCCACGCCGATGGCCTTCGCTTCCGCCGAGACCTTCGCCAGGATCGCTTCCATCACCTTGCCGCGCTGGCCAGAGATCACTTCGCGCACGGTGCGCTTGGTGATTTCATCGTTCAGCGCCGCCTTGACGATTTGCGACATGCGGTTGCGGGCCGGCTTTTCATCGCCGCCGAAGCTGCGGAAATACAGGCGCGGATCGGCGATGCGCCATTTCACGTAGGCGTCGACGAGGATGTTCTTCTTCTCGGCCGTGATGAAGCGTTCCGGTTCCGGCGTATCCAAGGTCAGGATGCGCTTGTCCAGGTACAGCACGTTCTGGAACGGCGGCGGCAGCTTGAAGTACAGACCCGGCGTGCTGATGACTTCCTTGACTTCGCCGAGGGCGAAGACGACCGCATACTTACGCTGGTCGACCACGAACACGGTCGAGGACAAGAGCATGATCGCGATAAAGCCCGCGATCAGGGCGGCTACGATACGATTCATTAGCGGCTCTCCCGTTCACGCGAAGAGCGGCTGTCGCGGCGCTGATTGACTTCTACTGTCGGCATGGCTTCCTGTGGCAAAACGGTGTTGGCTGCGGGTGTCGCGGCAGCACGGGCGGCGGCAGCGGCAGCGTCGGTGGCCGCCGTCTGGGCGATCAGCTTGTCGAGCGGCAGGTACAGCAAATTACTGCCCGTCTTCGCGTCGACCATGACCTTGCTGGCACTGCTGAACACTTGCTGCATCGTTTCGAGGTACATGCGGTCACGCGTGACAACCGGCGCCTTCTGGTACTCGACCAGCACCTGCTTGAAGCGCGAAGCATTACCTGCCGCGTTCTCGGTCACCATCGCGCTGTACGCTGCGGCTTCCTCCATCAGGCGGAAAGCGGCACCGCGGGCTTTTGGAATGACGTCGTTGGCGTAAGCCTGGCCTTCATTCTTCTGGCGCTCGCGGTCCTGGCCTGCCTTGACGGCATCGTCGAAGGCGGCTTGCACCTGCTCCGGCGGCTGCACGGCCTGCATCGTCACGTTGGTGATGACGGCGCCGACCTTGTAGCGGTCAAGAATCTGCTGCATCAGCTGCTGCGTATCGTAAGCCACCTTTTCGCGGCCCTCGTACAGCACGAAGTCCATCTTGCTGCGGCCGACCACTTCGCGGATCGCCGTTTCGGCGACCTGGCGCAAGGTGTCTTCCTGGTCGCGCGTGTTGAACAGCCACGCCACGGGATCTTTCAGGGTGTATTGCACCGCGAACTGGATGTCGATGATGTTTTCATCGTCCGTCAGCATCAGCGACTCGCTGGCCTGCTTGTTGCGCAGCGACTGGCGGTAACCCACTTCCACCGTACGCACCTGCGACACGTTGACGGTTTCGTCGGTCTGGAACGGGTACGGCCAGCGCCAGTTGAAACCGGCCGGCGTGGTGTGGCTGTACTTGCCGAACGTGAGCACGACGCCGTTCTGGCCCTCTTGCACGATGAAGGCGCCGCTGGCGAGCCAGATGAAGACGGCGATCACGCCGACCACGCCTGCGGTGATGCCGGCGCCCTTCATGTCTGGGCGCGGACCACCGCCACCGCCGTTGTTATTGCCGCCGTTGTCGGGACGGTTCTTCTGTCCGAAAAAGGCGTTCAGGCGCTGATTGAAATCGCGCCACAACTGATCGAGGTCCGGCGGACCTTCGCCGGGCTTTTTGCCTTCTTGGGCTTTCTTGCCGTCGTCCTTGCGATTGCCCCAGCGGGGATCGTTCAGGGACAACTTCAAGCCTGTTTTTTTGAGTAGGGAGACAAGCATAACTATCGTGTTCCGACTTGGGAGTGGGTGGAAATCCTATCGTCCTCGCCAGGCTCTTCGTCCTGGTCCGGGGCGGCGCCATCGTGCTGGTCGTACTGACCGTCAAACTGATCTTCCTGCGGTGCTTCGTCGTTCTGATACAGGTGGGCCGAACCGGGCGCCTTCCTGGCCATCTCGACGATCGCATCGCGCAGCAGGTCGAGCCCACTGCCCTTCTGCGCACTGACGAACACGCGACTGATCGTAGCATATTCGTCGCGCTCCACCGAAGGCTCCAGCCCGGCCGCATCGATCTTGTTCCACACGAGGATTTGCGGAATATGATCGGCGCCGATCTCTTTCAAGACCAGGTTGACCTGCTCGATCTGCTCCATGCGCACCGGCGACGCGGCGTCGACGACGTGCAGCAGCAGATCGGCATGGATGGTTTCTTCGAGCGTGGCGCGGAATGCGGCCACCAGCTGATGCGGCAATTCGCGCACGAAGCCGACCGTGTCGGAGATCACCACGTTACCCACTTCCTGGCCCAGGTAAACCCGGCGCGAGGTGGTGTCGAGCGTGGCGAACAACTGGTCGGCGACGTACACGCCGGCCTTGGTCACGGCATTGAACAGGGTCGACTTGCCGGCATTGGTATAGCCGACCAGGGACACCGAGAATGTGTGATTGCGGCCGCGCGCGCGGCGCTGCGTTTCGCGCTGCTTGTGCAGCTTTTCCAGACGGGCGCGCAAGGCCTTGACGCGGTCGCCGATCAGCCGGCGGTCGGTCTCGAGCTGCGTCTCGCCGGGACCGCGCAAGCCGATACCGCCCTTTTGCCGCTCAAGGTGGGTCCAGCCGCGGATCAGGCGCGTGGCCAGATGCTGCAGCTGGGCCAACTCGACTTGCAGCTTGCCCTCGTGGCTCTTGGCGCGCTGCGCAAAGATGTCGAGGATCAGGCTGGTACGGTCGAGCACGCGCACATTCAGGCGCTTTTCCAGATTGCGCTGCTGGGCAGGCGAGAGGGCATGATTGAAGATGACGATTTCCAGGCCATCGTTGACGACGACGTCGCCAATTTCATCGGCCTTGCCGCTGCCGACGAAATATGCGGAGTCGGGACTCGAACGCTTGGCCGTGATGGTGGAAATCGGGTCTGCGCCAGCAGAACGCGACAACAGCATGAGTTCCTCCATGCTGGCGGCGAAGTCGCTGTGACCGAAGTCAACTCCGACTAGTGCCGCGCGCATGATGGCATCTGATGAGTTGTGGCGGACGCCGACGCCGATGCAAACGCATCAGCGCCGCTGGCGCGGACGGGGGCGATGGACGGTGAAAGGCGCTGGGCCGTCAAGCTCAACGCTTTACTCCGCTTCAGATTCAATATTGAGATTGACGGCACGGGCCGGCACCACTGTCGAGATGGCATGCTTGTACACCATCTGTGTCACCGTATTGCGCAGCAATACGACATATTGATCGAACGATTCGATATGGCCCTGCAATTTAATGCCATTGACCAGGTAGATCGAGACAGGAACATGCTCTTTGCGTAATGCATTGAGGAATGGGTCTTGTAACAGTTGCCCTTTGTTGCTCATAACAGCTCCATTGTTTATGTTGTTGTGTAAGAATTGGAGGCGACTCGCTTGATTTCAAGTGCTCTCACACCTTTCAAAGAAAGAAAGATGCGTCATAGCTACTGTAACCTGTTTTCGCGATCGCTGTCGCGCATGGCGCATTAACACTTTATTATTTTCGTGCAAACAGCCATTAAATGACTGTCGGCGCCGCATTATCTCCGCGGCGCCTTAATATGCACTTAATTCAGCATTTAAAACATTACTTGCTTGGCGTGCGTGCAAACGGGTTTTTACCCGTACGCAATTCAATGCGCAGCGGCGTGCCGACCAGGGCAAACGTATCGCGGAAATGTTTTTCCAGATAGCGTTTGTACGGGTCGCCAACGGCGTCGAGTGCATTGCCGTGAATAACGATCACAGGCGGGTTCATGCCGCCCTGGTGCGCATAGCGCAGCTTCGGACGGATCGAACCCTTGCGGCGCGGCTCCTGCTTTTCCACGGCCTCGATCAGGGCGCGCGTCAGCTTCGGCGTCGACAGGTCGCACATGGCGGCCGCATACGCGGCGTTGAGCGACTTCATCAGTGGACCGATGTTGGTGCCTTTCAGCGCGGAAATGAAATGCATCTGCGCAAACGACAGGAAATCGAGCTTGCGGTCGATATCGATCTTGATCTCGTCGCGCTCGTGCGATTGCAAGCCATCCCATTTATTCACGGCCACGACCAGCGCGCGGCCCGATTCCAGGATGAAGCCGGCGATATGCGCGTCTTGCTCGGAAATATCCTGCTGCGCGTCGAGCATCAGCACGACCACGTTGGCTTCGGAAATCGACTGCAGCGTTTTCACGACAGAGAATTTCTCGATCGCTTCGAACACCTTGCCGCGGCGGCGGATACCGGCCGTGTCGATCAAGGTGTATTGCTGGCCATCGCGCTCGAACGGGATTTCGATCGAATCGCGCGTCGTGCCCGGCATGTCGAAGGCGATCACGCGCTCTTCGCCCAGCAGGGTATTGATCAAGGTCGACTTGCCCACGTTCGGACGGCCGACGAGGGCGATCTTGATGCCGCGGTCGGTCTTTTCCAGCTCTTCAGGCTCATCCGGACGCTGCGCGAACGCCAGGTCCAGCATCACTTCGACGAGGTCGTTGACGCCGTCGCCATGCGCCGACGAGATCGCATACGGATCGCCCATGCCCAATTCATAGAATTCGGACACGACGGCCGTGTAGCGCATGCCTTCGCTTTTGTTGACTACCAGCAAGACCGGACGGCCGCTCTTGCGCAGGAAGTCGACGATGGTCTTGTCATGCGGGGTCAGGCCTTGACGGCCGTCGACGATGAATACCACCACGTCGGCCTCGGCCACGGCCTGCTTGGTCTGCAGTGCCATCTGGTGCATGATGCCTTCCTTGGCGACGGGTTCGAAACCACCCGTATCGATGACGAGGAAGGGACGTTCGCCGACACGGCCTTCGCCATAGTGACGATCGCGCGTCAACCCAGGCAAATCCGCCACCAGCGCATCGCGCGAGCGGGTCAGACGATTGAATAAAGTCGATTTCCCAACATTGGGTCGACCTACTAGTGCAATTACCGGCTTCATTGTATTACTCGACCGCGAGAGCGGTCACTGTCCCTGATTGGGTTTGAAAAATCAAATTCGAACCGGCAACGACGGGAGCCGAAACAATCGGGCTACCGTCGGTGCTGACACGACCTATTAATGCACCATCTTCCCGTGACAGGAAGTGGATGTAACCTTGATAATCGCCAACGGCGACGCTGCGGCCGTAGGAGGCCGGCGTCGACAGGCGGCGGCGCGCCAGCGCGTCATTCTTCCAGGCGCTCTGGCCGCCTTCGCGGCTGAACGCCACGACGGCGCCCTGGTCATCGGCGGTGAACACGAAACGCTGGTCGACGGCCACGCCCACATCGGACGAGATCGGCTTGGTCCAGCGCGGCACGCCCGTGGCGGCATCGAAGCAACCCGCCTTGCCCTGGTACGTGACGGCGCACACTTCGCCTTCGTACACCACCGGCGTGCCGGCGATGTCGGAGACGCGCTCCAGTTCGGTGGCGCCGCGCGGTTCGCTGACGACGACCTCCCAGCGTACCACACCGGTGGCCGCCGTCAGTGCCAGCAGCTTGCCGCCCGGCTGGGCCACGTAGATGTTCGCGCCGCCCAGCGCCATGCCCGGCGCATTGCGCAAGGTCAATGCCGGCGTGACGCGCTGCACCGTCCACTTGCGCTCGCCCGTCTTGGCGTCGAAGCCGACGATGCGGTTGTCCACGCTGCGCACCACGACCACGCCCTGTCCCACGACGGGCGCCGTCAATACTTCGCTGGACGCCTGCGCCTTCCACAGCTGCTTGCCATCGGCGTCAAACGCCAGCACGGCACCCTTGGCGGCGCCGACGGCCACGACCGTGCCATCGCTGCCGGGGCTCGACGTGATGTCGCTGCCGGCCTTGACGCGCCACGTTTCACGGCCGCTGGCCGCATCGAGGCGCGCCAGCGCGCCATCGGCGCTGACCACGTACAGGCTGCTGCCAGCCAGCGCAGGCGTAAACGCGTACACGCCAGCCTTGCCGATCGAATACTTCCAGGCGTCGCGCACGGCGATGCTCGATTTTAACTCGACCAGCTTGGCCGGCTCGGCTTTCGGATCTTTCGAGGCGAACGGGTTCCAGGACGAGCAACCGGCCATCAGGGCCAACAGACTTGCAGCTACCAGCTTTTCAGTGACACGCATAAGTGTTATCCAACCTTTTTCTTGTACTTGTAAGGGCAAGGCGGGCGGCGCACAACGCCGCGCGGCCCCGCCATCAGTGTTCCTGTCAGGCGGCGGCCTTGTCAGCCTTGGCCTTGTCTTCCGGTACCGTACCGCCGATCGCTTCCAGTTTGACCTGGATCAGTTGACGGCCTGGATTGTTTTTGTCCGTCGCGGCCAGAGCGGCCAGGTAAGCCGTGCGGGCGTCGGCCAGCTTGTTTTGCGCCACCAGGATGTCTCCCTTGCGGTCGGCCACGGCGCCGGCAAATTGCGCCACGGAAGCCGTTGCCAGCACTTTCAGCGCTTCATCGTAGGCTTTTTCATCCAGCAGAACACCTGCCAGGCGCAGCTTGGCGATGGCCTTGTACTCTTCCGTGCCATGCTCGGCCACCCATTGCAGCTGGGTCTTGGCCGTTTTCAGGTCGTTCGCGTCGAACGCCACCTTGGCCGCGGCCAGGGCGCTCATCTGCGCGTATGCCGTGCCGCTGAAACGCGATTGCATGTCGCCAGCCGCGCGCATCACCTTGGCCGTGTCCTTGGCGGCGATGGCGTTCTGCAGTTCGTCGTATAACTGGCCCGCTTGCGCAGCCTGCGTGCGCTGGTAGTACTGCCAGCCAGCCCAGCCGCTGTAGCCTGCCAGCGCCACGATCAGGACCCAGGAGGTCAGATTGCCATTGCGCTGCCACCAGGCTTTGAGGGTTGCCAGTTGTTCTTGTTCTTCGTGATCGTATGCCATGGGTCGTCAGTTTTAATGAGTAGTTGATCGAGGGTAGAACGGTCTTGCGTCAAATCAGTGGTGATGATGCACGTGGCCGCCAGGACCGTGGTCATGGCCGCAATCGTGGTCGCCGATGATCTGGTCCACCACGTAATCGACGACATCGTCGAACGGCACCGTGTTCTGCTGCGCGCCCGCATCGGCTTCGCGCATGGCTTTCACCGTTGCGACATTATTGGCGATTTCATCGTCGCCCATGATCACGGCAAACGCCGCACCGCTGGCGTCCGCCTTTTTCATTTGCGTCTTGAAGCTGCCGCCACCGTTGCTCGCTGCGCAATGTAGCACAACGTCCAGGCCGGCATCGCGAATCCGCTCGGCCAGCACGAACGCTTGCAAGCCTGCCTGCTCGCCCTGGTGCACCAGATAGACGTCGCACTGGGCTGGCTGCTCCGGCTCGGCCGCGTCCTTCATCAGCAGCACCAGGCGTTCGACGCCCATGCCGAAACCGACGGCAGGCGTCGATTTGCCGCCAAACATTTCCACCATGCCGTCATAGCGGCCGCCGGCGCAGACCGTGCCTTGCGCGCCCAGCTTGTCGCTGACCCACTCGAACACCGTGCGGTTGTAGTAATCGAGGCCGCGCACCAGGCGTGGATTGATGATGAAGGGAATATTGTTGTGGTTCAGAATCTTCTGCACGCCGTGGAAATGGGCCAGCGATTCCTCGCCCAGGTACTCGAGCAGCTTCGGCGCGCCATTGACCAGGTCCTGCATGGCAGGGTTCTTGGTATCCAAAATGCGCAGCGGATTGCTGTGCAGGCGGCGCTTGGCTTCTTCGTCGAGCAGCTCGCTGTGGCTTTCCAGGTAGGCGATCAGGTCGGCGCGATGGCGCAGGCGCTCGGCCGCGTCGCCGATCGAGTTCAGTTCCAGGCGGATGCCTTCCAGGCCCAGGTCATCCCACAGGCGGCGCGTCATCATGATCAGCTCGGCGTCGATGTCCGGACCCGTAAAGCCGATGGCTTCCGCGCCGAACTGGTGGAACTGGCGGTAGCGGCCCTTTTGCGGACGCTCATGGCGGAACATCTGGCCCTTGTACCACAGGCGTTTCGGGCCTTCGTAGACGAGGTTGTGCTCGACGACGGCGCGCACCACGCCGGCCGTGCCTTCAGGACGCAGGGTCAGGTTGTCGCCGTTCATCGAATCGGTGAACGAATACATTTCCTTTTCCACGATATCGGTCACGGCGCCGATGGCGCGCGCGAACAATTTCGTTTCTTCCACGATCGGCGTGCGGATCTGCTGGAAGCCGTAGCTTTGCAGGACAGATTGCGCCGTGTTTTCAAACAGTTCCCACAGCGGGGCGTCAGCTGGCAGGATATCGTTCATGCCTTTAACGGCGGTGATTTTGTCGAGCTTTTTATTTTCGGACATAGTGTTCTTCTTTGCTTTAACTTGATTGCCGGATGACGCGCACAGCGCTAATCCGACCTACGCCGTTGCCGTAGCGGCGGCGCCGTAATGGCTTTTAACATAATTGAGGACGATGTCCTGGAATTCCTCGACGATGCGTTCGCCGCGCAGGGTGACGACTTTTTCGCCGTCGACAAACACGGGCGCGGCAGGCGACTCGCCCGTGCCGGGCAGGCTGATGCCGATGTTCGCATGCTTCGATTCGCCGGGACCGTTGACGATGCAGCCCATCACGGCCACGTTCATCGCTTCCACGCCCGGATACGATTTCTTCCACTCCGGCATCTGCTCGCGCAGATACGTCTGGATGTTGTCGGCCAGTTCCTGGAAGGTGGTCGACGTCGTGCGGCCGCAACCGGGACAGGCGATGACCATGGGCGCGAACTTGCGCAAGCCCATGGTTTGCAAAATTTCCTGGCCGACGATGACTTCGCGCGTACGGTCGCCGCCCGGTTCGGGCGTCAGCGAAATGCGGATGGTGTCGCCGATGCCTTCCTGCAGCAGCACGGCCAGGGCCGCCGTCGAGGCGACGATGCCCTTGCTGCCCATGCCCGCTTCCGTCAGGCCCAGGTGCAACGGATAGTCGCAGCGCTGCGCCAGTTCGCGGTACACGGCGATCAGGTCCTGCACGCCCGAGACCTTGCACGACAGGATGATCTTGTCGCGCGCCAGGCCCAGCTCTTCGGCGCGCACGGCGTTTTCAATCGCCGACGTCACCAGCGCTTCATACATGACGGCTTGCGCCGGCCATGGTTCGGCACGGCCCGCGTTTTCATCCATGATGCGCGCCAGCAAGGCTTGATCGAGGCTGCCCCAGTTCACGCCGATGCGCACCGGCTTGTCGTAGCGGCAAGCCGCTTCGATCATTTGCGCAAATTGCGTGTCGCGCTTGGCGCCCTTGCCCACGTTGCCCGGATTGATGCGGTACTTCGACAGCGCGCGCGCGCAATCGGGGTAGTCGTTGAGCAGGGTATGGCCGTTGTAATGGAAATCGCCGACCAGCGGCACGTCGATATCCATCTTGTCGAGCTGCTCGCGGATGTAGGGCACGGCCGCAGCCGCTTCCGGACGGTCCACCGTCAGGCGCACCAGTTCCGAACCGGCACGCGCCAGTTCCTTGATCTGGATCGCCGTGCCGATGGCGTCGGCCGTATCCGTGTTCGTCATCGACTGCACCACCACGGGGGCGTCGCCGCCCACCCAGATCTGGCGCTGGCCGTGCGCGATCAGCACCTTGCGGCTGTCGCGCCGGCCGGATGGACCGGAGCCGATCGCTGTTTTCGAGGTAGCCATAATATTATCTTCTGAGTTTGCTTGAACGGTTACTGCAATTATTTGATGCTGACGCGCGAGATCGTGCCGCCGGCAACGGTCGGCAGCTCCAGCTTGGCGCCGCGCAAGGTTGCCTGCACCACACCAGGTTTGCCCACCACCAGGGTGGCCGGGCCCGTGATATCGAACGTTTCCGTGCTGCCCGCCTTGACCATGCGCGAAATCAGCGGCGTGCTGCCAGGGCGGCGGATTTCCACCCAGGAATCCTGCTCCACCTTCAGCACCAGCGCATTCGCGCCCACGGCAGGCGCAGCGGTAGCCGCAGGCGGCGTGACGGCGGCCGTCGCAGCTGTCGCAGGGGCTGGCACGGCGGCTGGCGGCACGGCGGCGGCCGGCGCCGAAGCGATGGCGGAAGCCGGAGCGCCCGTCTGCGTATCGTTGCCTGGTGGCGGCGGTACGGAAATCAGGGGCACGGACGGCGACTGCACGGGCGTCAAGTCCTGGCCCGGCTTGACCAGGGTCGTTTCCACGGGGCCCACTTCCGCATGCGATGTTTCCTTCCCGGCCTGCGAGGACAGCAGGCTGGCCGGCACATAACCGAGTTTATACGCGCCAAAGGCGGCCGCCACGACGACGGCCACGGCGCCGGCGATCCACAGGGGCGTCTGGTTCGACGAGCGCTGCGTCATCGACGGGAAGCGCGATTCGGAAAACGTGGCAGAAATTTCACGTCGTACGGGCGCGGCCGGGTCTTGCGCCGGCGCCGGGTGGACTTCGATCATGGCCACCAGCGGTGCCGCGTCGAGACGCACGACCTTGGCGTAGGCGCGCACGAAACCGCGCACCACGGCCAGGTTCGGCAAGGCCGCCATGTCGCCCTCTTCCAGCGCGACCACCTGGCGCGGCGCCAGCTTGAGCTGGTCGGCCACCTGCTCCACCGGCCAGCCCAGCGCTTCGCGCTGCGCCTTCAACTGCGCGCCTGCCAACGCCAGATTGCCCTGGGGCTGCTGCTGAGGCGTTTCTGCCCACTCTGAATTCATTGGTATCCCTGTCTCACTCATCAAACGCCCCATTTTGATAAGCAGCATATTCGGGGGAGCCGGAATGGTGGTTGCGCAAATGCGCCCCCAGGCCAGCTTCCGCACCCGCATCCCCGAGCTTATGCTGCACCTTGATCCCGAGCCACAGCACATCGGCCGTCTGGCTCTCCATTGTTGCTATCTTACCGAGCCGCTGCAAATAATAAGCCGCCTGCCGGTAGTCTTGCTGTTGGTAATACACGCGCACCAGGCCGGCGTTCGTCACTGCCACGTCCGGTGCGATGCGTACGGCGCGCATCCAATACGCGCCCGCACGCGGGTAATCGTTCAGGGCCAGGCTGCAAGCGCCCCCATTGTTGAGCGCTTTTTCCGGCGACACATACGCCGCATCCGCCAATGCCGCATCGAAATACGCCAGCGATTGCGCGGCGCGTCCCGTCTGGCACAAAAACAGGCCGTAATTATTGCTCAACTCAGGATTGTGGGGCGCAAGGCGCAAAGCGTAAAGGAAATCTTTCTCGGCAGACGCAGTTTGCCGCTGGGCCGCAAGGATCAGGGCGCGCACGCCATACGCTTGCGCATCGTTCGGCGCCAGTTGCACGGCTTGCTGCGCTTCGGCCAGGGCCACGTCGAGCTGGCCTTGCGCATAGTACGCGCTGGCCAGCTGCAAGCGCAGCGCGGCGCGTTCCGGCGCACCCGCCTGCACGTCTCTGGCGACCGTGTCCGGCGTGGAAGAGGCACAGCCGACCAGCAGCACGGCCAGGCAAACAGCGGCCACAGCGAGCGAGCGTTGGTAAGCCATGCCTTCCCTCATCAGGAGCGGATCTCCACGATCTTGCCGAAATTGGCGCCAAATTTCTGTTGATACTCAGTCATCTTTTCCATGCGCTCCTGCACCCGGGTGCGGTCCTTGACTTCGCCGGCCAGCTGGCCGCAGGCCGCATCGATATCATCGCCGCGCGTCTTGCGCACGGTGGTGATGATGCCGCCATCCATCAGCACCTGGGCGAACGCCTTGATGCGCGGGTTTTTCGAGCGGAACAGGCCCGACTCGGGGAAGGGGTTGAACGGGATCAGGTTGAACTTGCAGTTCACGCCGAACTCGCGGTCTTGCACCAGCGCCAGCAGCTCACGCGCGTGCTCGTCGCTGTCGTTGACGCCGTCGAGCATGCAGTATTCAAACGTGATGAAATCGCGCGGGGCGAATTCCAGGTAGCGCTTGCAGGCCGCCATCAATTCCTTCAGCGGGTATTTCTTGTTCAGTGGAATCAAGCCATCGCGCAAGGCATCGTTCGAGGCGTGCAGCGAGACGGCCAGGGCCACCGGCACTTCCTGCGACAGCTTGTCCATCATCGGCACGACGCCCGAGGTCGACAGGGTCACGCGGCGGCGCGACAGGCCGTAGGCGTTGTCGTCGAGCATCAATTTCAGGGCCGTGACGGTCGGCTCGAAGTTCAGCAGGGGCTCGCCCATGCCCATCATGACCACGTTGGTGATCTGGCGCTCGCCTTTCGGGCCCGGTTCGATGCCCTTGGTGCGGCGCAATTCGAATTCCGCCATCCACAGCTGGCCGATGATCTCGCCGACACTGAGGTTGCGGTTGAAGCCTTGCTTGCCCGTCGAGCAGAAACGGCAGTTCACGGCGCAGCCGGCCTGGGTCGAGATGCACAGAGTGCCGCGGTTTTCTTCCGGAATGAACACGGTTTCCACGGCATTGCCATTGCCCACGTCGACCAGCCACTTGCGCGTGCCGTCCGTCGACGTATGGTCGCTGATGATGGCCGGGGCGCGCACTTCGGCGCGCGTGGCCAGCTTGTCGCGCAGCGACTTGGCCAGGTCCGTCATGGCGTCGAAATCGGAGGCGCCGAACTGGTGTATCCAACGTTGCAATTGTTTCGCACGAAACGGTTTCTCTCCCAACTCGGCGCAGTAAGCGATGAGTTGCGCGGGATCGAGGTCCAGCAAGTTGGTGAGGGTCGTCGTATTCATGATCTTGTCTATTCTAAAAATCCGTCCCCGCGCGCATCCGGAACAAAAACTCCACAGCGCAGCGGGAACAGGGGGTGATAAGTTATTTCACAGATAACGCCAGGAAATAACGTTATCTAAGGCAATTAAGCCTTCAGTTCTGGGAAGAAGTAAGCGATTTCCACTTTAGCAGCTTCGACAGCGTCGGAACCGTGTACGGCGTTTGCGTCGATCGAATCGGCGAAATCGGCGCGGATCGTGCCTTTTTCTGCTTTCTTCGGATCGGTCGCGCCCATCAGGTCACGGTGGGCCAGAACGGCGTTTTCGCCTTCCAGGGCTTGAATCATGACTGGACCGGAAACCATGAAGTCGACCAGATCCTTGAAGAAGCCGCGTTCTTTGTGCGCTGCGTAGAAGCCTTCAGCTTGTTCGCGCGACAGTTGGGTCATGCGTGCTGCAACGATTTTCAGGCCAGCGTTTTCAAAACGCGAGTAGATTTGACCGATTACGTTTTTTGCAACTGCGTCTGGTTTGATGATCGACAGGGTGCGTTCGATTGCCATGTGTGAAAACTCCAATAAAAAGTAAGGTTTAAAACGGTAAATTGAGAACTCAATCAACCTTTGATTTTACCATACTCCACCCCATATCACCCAGACAGGCAGGGGCATCTTGCCGCCCTGTCCCTGTTTAATGAAATCTTAAGCTGCTTTTTTGGCAAATTCCGGCCCTCATGCTATCCTTGAGTAAAGCAGTAATTTGAATTGACAACACGGAGGCACTATGAATCAGAACATGCAACGCACCTTTGACCTGTCGGGGGGCATGCAGCAAGTCCGCCATCAGGTCTTGCGCAACACTTACTGGCTGCTGGCGCTGTCCATGATCCCGACCGTGCTGGGCGCCTTCATCGGCGTGCAAATGCATTTGCCGATGCTGACCGGCGGCATGGGCTTCATCATCTTCATGGCCGTCGCATTCGGCTTCATGTACGCGATTGAAAAGACGAAGAACTCGGGCCTCGGCGTCGCTATCCTGCTGGGCTTCACCTTCTTCATGGGCCTGATGCTCACGCCTATCCTGACGCGCACGCTCGGCTACTCGAACGGCGGCATGCTGATCATGACGGCATTCGGCGGCACGGCCACCATCCTGGCCGTGATGGCGACGATCGCCACGGTCTCGAAGCGCGACTTCTCGGCCATGGGCAAATGGCTGTTCGCCGGCGTGATCGTGCTGATCCTCGCATCGGTGGCAAACATTTTCCTGGGCCTGTCGGCACTGTCGATCGTGATCTCCATGGTCGCCATCGCCATCTTCTCGGCCTACATCCTGTATGACGTGCAGCAAATCATCAACGGCGGCGAGACCAACTACATCTCGGCAACCCTGCGCATCTACCTGGACGTGTACAACATCTTCACCAGCCTGTTGTCGCTTTTAGGTTTCGCCGGCGGCAGCCGCGACTAAGTATTGCGCTTAAACGAAAAGCCGACCCTCGGGTCGGCTTTTTTACGTCCACAGCATTTACTTGATCCTCTCCGCCACCTCGAGCAGGCAGGCGCGGGCGCGGTCCAAGGTCGGGTTGTCGCGCTGGGCCGCGTAGACGGCGTAAGCCGAATGCGAGAATTCGGGCGCGTCGCGCACGCGGTGCAGCAAGCCCGCATCGAGATAGGGTTGTGCGCTGCCGATGCGGAAGTAACTGGCGCCGCCCACTTCCAGCAGGTAAACGAGGGCCAGCGGCCCCAGCGAGATCGACACGGGCGGGCTGCTCAGCTCCGGGTAGGCCGCCTGGTGGTTCGCGGCAAACGCCGGCCCCCAGTCCACGTACACATAGGTATCGGCATGCATCTGCCCGTCCGCGCGCGTGGTCACCATCACGAGCTTTTCCTCGGCCAGCAATTCGCTGGCCAGGCCCGGCCGCTGGGGCGGGTTGTACAGAACGGCCAGGTCGAGCGAGCCGTCGTGCACGGCGTCGAGCAGGCGCGCGGGACTGTCAACTTCCGCGCGCAAGGCGATCTCGGGACAGTCGCGGCTCATGCGTATCAGCCAGTCGCCCAGCAACGGCGGCCACAAGCTCAGTTCGCAGCCGATGCTGACGGCGTCGTCGCGCCCCGGCGGCAAGGCTACCTGGTGGCGCGCCCGCTCCCACACCTGCACCATCGTGGCCGCATGGCGCATGAAGCGCTCCCCGGCCGGCGTCAGGCGCGCGCCCGCCTTGTTACGCACGAACAGCTGGCGCCCCAGCTGCTGCTCCAGGGTGCGGATGCGGGCGCTGACGGCCGTCTGCGTCACGTGCATGCGCTCGGCGGCCATAATGAAGCTGCCGCAGGACGCCACTTCGAGGAAGGTACGCGCTTGATTGATATCCATCAATCCATGATATCAGCTGACACGTTCATAGCCGCCCAATACGCCCTGCTTCGACAGCACCCACTGCCACAGCTGCAGGTCGCGCGCGCGGAAAGCACCGGCGCAGGACAGCAGATAGTATGACCACATGCGGTGAAAGCGCTCGCCCAGCTGGGCGGCAAAGCGCGGCCACGCCAGCTCAAAATTCGCATGCCAGGCCATCAGGGTCTTGTCATAGTCGGCGCCGAAGTTGTGCAAGTCCTCGGCCACGAACAGATCGTCCATGGCGTCGCCGATCTGGCCGACCGATGGCAGGTCGCCATTCGGGAAGATGTATTTGTCGATCCACGGATCGCACGTGGAATGGCGCTTGTTTTTGCCGATCGTGTGCAGCAGGAACAGGCCGTCGTCTTCCAGGCAGCGGTGCGCCACTTCCATGAAGGTGCGGTGATTCTTGTGGCCCACGTGCTCGAACATGCCGATGCTGACGATGCGGTCGAATTTCTCATCGGTGTCGCGGTAATCCTGCAGGCGGAAGTCCAGCTGTTCGCCGCCCGGCATGGCGCGCGCATACTCTGCCTGCGCTTGCGAGATCGTCACGCCCACGCACCGCACCTGGTATTTTTCCGCCGCATAGCGCATGAAACTGCCCCAGCCGCAGCCGATGTCGAGCACGCGCATGCCCGGTTCCAGGCGCAGCTTGCGGCAGACCAGATCGAGCTTGGCTTCCTGCGCCTCGGCCAGGTTGGCCGCATCCTTCCAGTAGCCGCACGTGTACGTCATGCGCGGGTCGAGCATGGCCGCATAGAAGGCGTTGCCCAGGTCGTAGTGTTCCTTGCCCACCATCCAGGCGCGGCGCTCCGTCTGCAGGTTGAACAGGCGCGCGGTCAGCGCGTGGAAAGCCAGGCGCATGGGGCGCACGTCATCGGCCACCCTGGCGCGCAGCAAATGGCAAAAGAATTCATCGAGCTGCTGCGCATCCCAGTCGCCATCCATGTAGGCTTCGCCGAGGCCCAGGTTGCCGCTGGCGAAGGCGCGTTCGGGTACGCCCGGTTTGCGCAGCTGCATGTCCCAGGCGGCGCGGCCGTTCAAATGGATGTCGGCCCTGGCCAGCAATTCGGCCGCTTCGCGGGTCAGCCTTGTGTCGAGCCGAAGTTCCGTACGACCTGCTGGTGCTTGCTGTAACTGTGTCATTTGCTGCGTGTTCATGCCCTGCCGCCTCCGGATGGTTGTCGGTGCTGGCGCCGCGCCAGCCATCAAATTATCCGCCCGCCATGAGCATCTGGATAATGAAACATCGTGGCCATTCATATCAAAATAATTGCTACAAAATGACTTGAATCAATTATTTTATGGAAATATCTTATACAAGAAGCGCACCGTAGCATGAAAAAAGCCGCCCATAAGGCGGCTGTTCGCGGCATCTTGGCCTCGCCATCAGAAGTCGTGATTCGATGGATACTTGCTGTAAAAATCGTTATCCCATTTGAAGTTGGTAAACGCCACCGTCATCGATACGTCGAGCGCTTCGACGAAATGCCAGCAGCCGACGGGCAAAAACAGGATCTCGCCCGGCGCCAGCACGCATTCGCGCACCTGCACGTCGGCCATCAGCGGGTAGCGCCGCACGTCTATGTCGCGCCCGTCGACGGGCGTAAAACAGTGGCGCTGGTTATACACGCGCGCCACCTCGCAGGCGGCCATGATGCGCAGCCGCTTGCGCCCTTTGACCTGCGCCATGAAGTTGTTCGTCAGGTCGTGGTGAAATGGCGTCACGGTGCCGGCCGGGCCGAACCACAGAAAGCCCGTGGGGCCGCCATCCTGCTTCAGGTATTCGGGCAGCTGGCCGATATCGTCCCACAGCTCGCGCAAGGCTTGCCGGTTCTGCGAATCGTTATTCGCCGTCATGTAGAAATCGTTGGTCGCGCCGCTGCCCTCGACCAGGCTCGCATACTCGCCAAACGCCATCTTGCGCTTGTGGGCCACGCTGTTCATCTCGTACTGATCGTCCGCCTCGCGGCCGAACTGCACTTCCACTTCGCGCTGCGCGTAATGCTCGCGGAAATAGGCGGGGCTCCACTTGGCCATGGCGGGCCAGTCGTCCATCATGCCCGTGATGATGACGGGCTGGTTGGTGGAGTAGTACTCATCGAGGAATTCCTGCGCAGAGAGCTTGTCGCGGCGGGGAATCTCGGGGTCGCGCAGCTGGTTCAGCTTGCGCTGGATATCGATCACCCAGTCGCGCTTGGCCAGGCGGTTCGACAGGCGCACGGCGCCGGCAAGATACGGGCTTTGCAGCGCCAGCTCGATTTCGCGGCGCGCCAGGGGCTCCGCGATGCCGGCCTGTTGCAGCACCGGCATCAGCGCCGACGGGTGGCTGCCCAGCATGAGGTTTTCCGCAATCCAACTGCGCCACTCGCGGCTCAGTTCCTGTTCCGGATGTTTTACTCCGAATGTCGATACCGCCGCCATCGCCCGTCTCCTGTTTTTTATGTGAACAAGCGGCCGGGCGGCAATGCCGCCCGGCCGCGTCTTACTCTACTCCAGTGTTACCGCACTTTCCACACCTCGGTCGCCAGCACGCCATTCGCGTCGCCATCGAGTTCCCACGAGAACGCGCCGCGCAAGCCCTGGTCCTTCACATATTTCACCTTGGTGCCGATGACGGTCGGATCGTCATAGCTCCACCACTGGCCGCCCGCACCCGTGTACAGGTACAGCTGCTTGGTCACGGGATGGTAGTAGCGCGTACCGGCCTTGGCCACGAGGATTTTATAGTCCTCGATGCCCGACTCGTAGGTGCCCGGCGCCGTGCCCGTGGCCGCCTGGTACAGGCCATCGCCGTTCGGCCCTGGCGCCACGCCCGTCCAGCCGCGGCCATAGAACGGTATGCCCAGCAGCAGTTTGTCGCGCGGCACGCCGGCGGCAATCATGTACTGCACCGCCTTGTCGCCCACGTATTCGCGCGCCATGCCCGTCGATGGGTCGGCAGGGTCGGCAAACAGCTGGGCGTTGAAGTTGGTGCTCGTTTCCCAGCCGCCGTGGAAGTCGTAGGTCATCAGGTTGATCCAATCCATGTACTGCGAGTACAGGGCCGGTTCCGTGTTGTCGATCTTGTCCTTGCCGGCGCCGACAGCCGCCGTCAACAGGTAGCGCTTGCCGTTGGCCGCACCGAGCGCATCGAGCTGGCTGCGGAATTCCGCCATCAGCAAGGTGAAATTACGCTTGTCGTTCGGGCTGACCGTGTTGTACGGCTGGCCGCCGCCGACCGGATATTCCCAGTCGATGTCGATGCCGTCAAAGATGTTGGCCGCCGCGCCCACGCCGCCGCGACCGCCCTGCACCGGCAGGTTGCCCTTGATGTAGATATCGATGCACGAGCGCACCATCTGCTTGCGCAGCGCATCCGTGGCCGAACCAACGGAGAAGTTCTTCGACCAGCTCCAGCCGCCCAGCGAAATGAACAGCTTCAGGTTCGGGTGCGCCGCCTTCAGCTTTTTCAGCTGCAGGAAGTTGCCCGACAATGGAGCATCCCATGGAATGACCTGGCCATCGACGGTGCGCTTCGGCGTGCGGATGTAGTCGGCCTCGGCATCACCGCCCGTGCCCGCATCGGGCGAATTCGGATTTGTCGCGCCCGGCTCGGCCTTGGTGATCATGCCGCATTCATAACCGCCGTTTTTCGGGTAGATATTGCCGAAGGCGTAGTTGATGAAGGTCAGCTTGTCGGCCACGCCGCTCGTGTGCACGTTCGCCACTTCATAGTCGCGGCCATACACGCCCCACTGCGCGAAATAGGAACCGACTTCGCGGCCCGTTGGGGTCGGCGTTGGGGTTGGAGTAGGTGTCGGCGTTGGAGTAGGCGTCGGCGTAGGCGTCGGCGTAGGTGTCGGAGTCGGTGTTGGAGTCGGTGTTGGAGTCGGTGTTGGAGTAGGCGTCGGCGTCGGCGTGGTGCTGCAGATCTCCTGGCTGGTCCATGGCTTGCCCGTGCCGGCGCCGCCGCTGCTGGTCGACGGGTTGTCGCCCTGCGTCCAGTAATTGGCGCGGTAATTCGTGCCAGCATAGCTGACGGTGGCGCCCGCACTGTAAGCCGTGCCGGCCGCCCACGCCAGTGCGCAGGTGCCGCCGGTTGGCGTCGGGGTCGGCGTAGGCGTTGGGGTCGGCGTTGGCTCCGGTGTCGGGGTGGGCGTCGGTGTCGGGGTGGGAGTCGGCGTCGGGGTCGGCGTGGTGCCGCCGTCGCAGGTGCCGCCGGCGCTCCACAGGCTCGGCGTGGAGACGGGATTCCAGCCCGAGCCCACGTGATCGGTCTGCGTCACCAGGGCCGTGTAGTTGGCCCCCAGATACGTGACTACCGTGCCCGCGTTGTAGGTGCCGCCCTCCTGCCACGGCACGCAAGCGACGACCGTGCTGGCCGCCAGCAATTGCGAACCAGCCGGCGCGCCGGCGTCACCGCCACCGCCACCGCATGCCGCCAGCACGCCGCCGCTGGCCAGACATACCATCATGTTCCTGATTGTTTTTTTGAGTATTAAATTTTCCACGTTGTCTCCTGTTCAGGTTTGCAGAAATGCCATTCTGCCTCGTAAATAACTACCCTGTGATCTTGTTTTTTTGCAGTTGCAAGAACAGCATGCTGCTGAAAAAATAGGCGGTCAAGTGGTTTTGAAGTGGCATCAAAGTGAGCAATACCACTTCGAACAGAAAGCGCAGCGGAGGGTGCAAACGGCGTGTTGTCCTACTGGACAATGAAAAAACGGCAGAGGGAGGATGAAAAAAGACGCTGGAACGGGAAAAGACAGACCAGTTTTATAACACGGTGTAAGTGGTATTGGGGTGGAGGCAGAACAAAGGGTGGAATCAGTGCAAACGGCCGGGATACTCTCGGCGCGCCTGAAAAACGTTCAGAGCAAGGCGCCTTGCCGAAGACAGTACGAATAGTACGGCTAGGCAAGGCAACGCAGCTATGGACGTTTTCTCAGGTGTGCCCTCAGACCAGATCAAATACTGCCATCGACTCCACGTGGGAGGTATGCGGGAACATATTGACCACGCCCGCCTTGCTCAGCACATAACCGGCTTCCAGCGCCAGGATGCCGGCATCGCGCGCCAGAGTCGATGGGCTGCACGAGACGTAGACGATGCGTTTCGGCAGCAGGTCCGGACGCACTTGCGACAGGCCGACCAGCGCCTGGCACAGGGCCATGGCGCCATCGCGCGGCGGGTCGACGAGGATGCGGTCGAATTTGCCCAGCGCGATCAGGTCATCCGTCGTCACTTCGAACAGGTTGCGCGTCGAGAACGAGGTTTTTTCCGCCAGGCCATTGGCCAGCGCATTTTCCAGCGCCCGCTCCGTCAGGGTGGTGCTGCCTTCAATGCCGACCACTTCGCTGCCTTGCGTGGCCAGCGGCAAGGTGAAATTGCCCAGACCACAGAACAGGTCGGCCACGCGGTCCGTCGGCTGCACTTCCAGCAAACGCAAGGCTTTCGACACCAGCACGCGATTAATGTGATGGTTCACCTGCGTGAAATCGACGGGCTTGAACGGCATCTTGACGCCGAATTCCGGCAGCAGGTAGTGCAATTGCTTGTCGAGCGGATAGAACGGCACGGCCGTTTCCGGGCCTTTCACCTGCAACCACCATTGCACGCCGTACTCGTCGGCAAAGGCTTTCAATTTCGTTTCGTCATCCGCCGTCAACGGCGCCATGATGCGCAAGACCATGGCGGTGACGTCTTCGCCCACGGCCAGCTCGATCTGCGGCATCTGGTCGAAGATCGACAGCGAAGCAATCAATCCACGCAGGGGCAGCAGCATGGCCGAGATATGCGGCGGCAGGATTTCGCAGCTATCCATGTCGGCGACAAACGCCGATTTCTTTTCATGGAAACCCACCAGCACGGCGTCTTTCTTCTTGACGTGGCGCACGGACAGGCGCGCGCGGTAGCGGTAGCCCCAGGTCGGGCCATACATGGGGCGCATGATGCTTTGCGGACGCACCTTGCCGATATGCCACAGATTGTCTTCCAGCACGCGCTGCTTGATCGCCACCTGCGCCGACGGTTCCAGATGCTGCATCGAGCAGCCGCCGCAATTGTCGAAATGCTTGCACTTGGGCGTCACGCGCATAGCCGATTCGCGGTGCAGCGCCGTCATGCGGGCCATTTCCCAGTTCTTCTTTTTCTTGAACGTCACAAAGCTGACGCGCTCGCCCGGCAATGCGCCTTCGACAAACACGACCTTGCCCGGCGAGCCGTCTTCGTTCTCAATATGGCCAACGCCACGGGCGTCCATGTCGAGCGATTTGATTTCGATGATATTTTCTTGCATAGCGATCAATAGGTAAGAGTGGGCCAGGACGCAGGGCCGCGCTGGAACTTGAAAGAATGGGGGAAAGGTCAGGCGCCGCGAGCGGGGCGTATGATAGCAGATGCGGCCCCGGAAATCCCGGGACCGGGCGTCCTACAATAATGAGTCGCGCACGACGCCGCGTGCGGCCATGGCCCGTTTGAGCTTGATCAAGGCTTCCTGCTGGATCTGGCGCACGCGCTCGCGCGTCACGCCCATTTCCTCGGCCAGGGTTTCCAGCGTAGCCGGATCGTCGTTGTCGAGACCGAAACGGCGCATGATGACGACGCGCTGCTTGTCGGGCAGCTTGGTCAGCCAGTCGCGCACGAGCACCGTCATTTCATGGTGTTCCGCGCGCGCGTCGGGGCTGTCTTCGCTGGCGCCGGGCAGCATGTCCATCAAGGACGACTGCGGGTCGTTGTCGAGCGGCGCGTCGAGCGAGGTGGCGTGCTCGGACAGGGCCAGGATATCCTGCACCTCTTCCACAGGACGGCCCACCAGATGGGCGATATCTTCCGCGGTGGCATCCTTGCCGTCGTGGTGCTGGGCTTCCAGGTGGTATTTGCCACGCAGGATCTGGTTCAGTTCGCGCACCATGTGCACGGGCAGGCGCACCGTGCGCGCCTGGTTCATGATGGCGCGCTCGATGCTCTGGCGTATCCACCAGGTGGCGTAGGTAGAGAAACGGAAACCGCGTTCCGGCTCGAACTTGTCGATGGCGCGCATCAGGCCGATGTTGCCCTCCTCGATCATGTCGAGCAAGACCACGCCGCGGTTGATGTAATGCTTGGCGATCGACACGACGAGGCGCAGGTTGTGCTCGATCATGGTTTGCCGGGCTTCGAAATTGCCCTGCTTGGCAAGGGTGGCGTAATGCACCTCTTGCGGCGCCGTCAGCAGGGGCCGCGTGCCGATCTGGTTCAGATAGTGCTGCGTGGTATCGGTCGACAGCTCGGCCGCCAGCACTTTTTTCAGTTCATCGACACTTTCGACCACCACGCTGACGCTGGCCACCTCGCCGCCCTCGCCCGCATCGACGGCGTCAATGCCGTCGAGCTCGCCGATATCGTCCGTCACGACTTCGTCTGCCCCGTCTTCCGGCAGTTCCGGGTCATCTTCCAGCTGATCGTGCGGCGCGTGTGTCATTGCTTTACCTAACGGTTAGGCAGGAATTTCGAAGGGTCGACAGGCTTGCCCTGCTGTCGGATTTCAAAGTGCAGCTTCACGCGGTCGGCATCGGAATCGCCCATTTCAGCGATGGCCTGGCCTTTGTTGACGTTCTGCCCTTCCTTCACCAGGATGCTGCGGTTATGCGCATACGCCGACAATAAACTATTACTGTGCTTCACGATGACAAGATTACCATAACCACGGATTCCGCTCCCGGCATACATGACTTTTCCCGCGCCGGCGGCCACCACTTGCTGGCCCGCCTTGCCAGCGATATCGACGCCCTTGTTCTTGCCTTCGTCGAAAGTGCCGATGACCTTGCCTTCGGACGGCCACATCCAGCTGATCTTGTCTTCGCCAGGCGCCGATGCGGCAGGGGCTGCCGCGGCGGCGGCCGGTGCAGCGGCGACGGTTGCCGCCGGCGCTGGCGCCGGTTTGGCGTCGCTGGTGCCGCCATCGGCGCGCAGCTCGGCCAGGGTGGCGTCGGAATAGGCGCGCTTCTCGCCGCGCGGACCCGTTTTCTTCGGCACGACAGGCGCGGCCGGCTTGATTTCCGTCGACGGCGGCATAACGATGGCCGACGTTTGCGCGCCGCCCGTGTCGCCGGTTGGCGGCAGCACGCGCAATACCTGGTCGACCTTGATGTCGTTCGGGTTGCTCAAGTCGTTCCAGGTCACCAGGTCGCGGTAATTCTGCCCGTGCTCGAGGGCGATGCGCAACAGGGTGTCGCCGCGTTTGACCGTGTAATAGGCCGGGTCGCGGTCGCGCGGATCGCTGGCGGCGGCGCTGCTGCTCGATGGGTGGCGCTCCACGACGGGCGCCTGGACGCCGGTCGTGCCGCAACCGCTCAACAGCGCGGCCAAGGTGATGCTACATAGAAGTATGTTACTTTTCTTAATCATTCGCATGTAATTGTATGTCCTGCTTGCTAGCTGATCCGGGGATCATATGGTGCCCGGGCGCAAAGGCACGAAATGGCAATCTTCCAGGGTCTGGCTGGTCCATTCCATTTTCCCCACCCGGGTAATGAGTTGTAAGTGTTGCAATTTAGCCCCCACCGGCGCAACCAGACGCCCGCCGGGCGCCAGCTGTTCCAGCAAGGCTTGCGGGACTTCCAGGCCGGCTGCGGCAAGGATGATCCCGTCGAAGGGCGCCGCCTGCGGCAGGCCAAGCATACCATCTCCGTACTGCAAGCGCAGATTCGACACGCGCAGCGGACGCAGATTGGCCTTCGCCAGCTCGTGCAGAGGCCGGATGCGCTCGATCGAATACACCTCTTTCGCCACCAGCGACAGCACCGCGGCCTGGTAGCCGCAACCGGTGCCGATTTCCAGCACGCGCTGCAGCTTGCCGCCCTGGCGCATCACTTCGATCATGCGCGCCACGATGTACGGCTGCGAAATGGTCTGGTGGTGGCCGATGGGCAAGGAGGCGTCGATATACGCCTGCGACGCCAGCGCCTCGTCCATGAACATGTGGCGCGGCACGGCTTGCAGCGCGTCGAGCACGACCTGGTCCTTGACGCCCTGCTTCGCCACGCGGGCCACCATGGCCCGGCGCACGGCTTCCGAGACGAGCGGGTTTTGCCGCGGCGGCGACACGACGGCCGGCTGCGCCCGCTCATTGGCGATCGCTTGCGCGCGCGACGGCGCGATGGCCGCATGCGCGCCATACGGCTGCGCGACGCCGCGCGCCGCGTTTTGCGCCGCATTCTGCGTGGCCGTCTGCGGCGTGGCGATCCGGGACTGGGCCAGCGACTGCCCCCCGCCCTGCCTGGCGGGCTTGCCGGCCAGCGAATCGAGGGAAAGGGGGAAGGTACGCGGCTTGTCAGTCATAGTGAGCGGTCATGCCAGGCCTTTTGCCAGCGCATCGAGTTGGGTGGTATGGGTCAGGTCGATCTGCAGCGGCGTGATCGATACTTTTCCATGTTCAACGGCATGGAAGTCCGTGCCCGGACCGCCTTCCTTGGCCGCGCCGGCCGGGCCGATCCAGAAGATTTCACGGCCACGCGGGTCGAGCGCGCGGATGACGGGCTCTGCCGAATGGCGCTTGCCCAGGCGCGTGGCCACCACGCCTTGCAATTGCTCATAAGGGATGGCCGGGATGTTCACGTTCAGCAGATATGGTTTTTGCAGGGCGTCAAACTGGCGCTCGACGATTTCCCTGGCCACGCGCGCGGCCGCGTCCAGGTTGGCCCAGCCGAACTGCGACTGGGAAAAGGCGATGGCGGGAATGCCGAACAGATAGCCTTCCGTGGCGGCCGCGACGGTGCCCGAGTACAGGGTGTCGTCGCCCATGTTGGGGCCGTTGTTGATGCCGGAGACCACCAGGTCGGGGCGCTCGATGAGCATGCCCGTCAGCGCCACGTGCACGCAGTCGGTGGGCGTGCCGTTGACAAAGTAAAAGCCGTTGGCGGCCTTGTGCACGGACAAGGGCCGGTCCAGGGACAAGGAATTGGACGCGCCCGAACGGTTGCTGTCGGGCGCCACCACGACGATGTCGGCGATGGGTGCGAGCGCGTCGGCCAATGCCGCCAGGCCGGGTGCCAGGTAACCGTCGTCGTTACTGATAAGAATTCTCATAACGAGATTTTACCTGAAGCAATGCCCACACTGCGCATGCCGCACGCCGATAGGCAGCATTTTTTGTGCCGCCGCGCGAAGATGGCGCACCCAGGTCAGCGCTGCTCGATGCGCGCTTCCGACAACGCCCCTTCCAGCGCCTGCACTTCATCTTCCTGCAAGGCCAGCAAGGCATTCAGGTCGCCCTGCAATTTGTACATCCTTTTCAGCTGCGCCATGCCGCGCCGGCGCAGCTTGCCTGGCACGCCCGGGCGCAGCAGGCAGGACTTCAAATGTTCGGCCAGTTCGCCCGCCTGCGCATACTGTTCCCGCTCGATCATGCCTTGCAACATCGAGATCATGCTGGCCAGGGTGTCCGGCTCGGCCCCTTCGTGGCCGTTGGCGCGGCCGGCCAGGATGGTTTCCTGCAAATGCCGCGCGCCGTCGAGCACGCTGTCCGCATGCCCGGTGACGGGGGCGTTCAACAGCCGGTCGCTACCGCTGAGCACGGCGTCTTCGAGCAGGCGCGCCGCCTCGCTGTCGCCCTGCTGCTGCAGGGTGCCGGCCAATTGCGTCTTGCTGTGCAAGGTGTCGAGATGGTCTTCGCCCAGCAGGCGCGCATGCACTTCCAGCACCTGCTCCTGCACGCTGCGCGCCGCATCGAGTTCACCGCGCCGCAGCAGCGCCTCGGCCAGCTTGCGCTGGCTCATCAGAGTTTCCGGATGGTCGAGCCCGCGCGTGCGCTCGCGCGCCGCCACCTGGTCTTCGTGCAGCTGGCGCGCGCCGGCCCAGTCGCCCTGCCCGGCCACGACGTCGGCCAGCAAATCGCGCGTGGACAAGGTGGCCGCATGGTCGCTGCCCAGGCGCCGCTCCTGTACCTGCAGCACGGCGGCGAGCAAGCGCCGCGCACCCTCCAGGTCGCCTTCGCGCCCCAGCGCCTGCGCCAGGGCCAGCTTGCTGCGCAAGGTATCGCCATGCTCGGCGCCAAACAGGCGCTCGCGCGCCGCCACCACCGTGGCCAGCACTTGCTGTGCCTGCGCCAGCCGGCCCATGCGCAGCAAGGTGGCGGCGCGGCCATCCATCGCATCGAGGGTCAGCGGATGCTCGCCGCCCAGCTGGCGCGCATAGGTGGCCAGCACCGTATCCTGCAGCAGCAGCGCCGCCGCCAGTTCGCCCTGCAGCAACAGGGTTTGCGCCAGGCAGGCCCGGGCGGCCAGGGTGTCGGGATGTTCGCTGCCCAGCACGCGCTCGCGCACGTCGAGGACGTCTTCTTCCAGGAAGCGGGCTTCATCGAACTTGCCCAGCTGGCGCAGCAGGCGCGCCATGCCGCTCTTGCATGCCAGGCTGTCGGGATGCTCCTCACCGAGCAGGCGCACGCGGATCTCGACGCTCTGGCGGAAGGCGTCGAGCGCCTGGGCGCTGCGCCCATCCTTGCGGTACAGCTCGCCCAAACGGGCCAGGTCGCGCGCCAGCGGCAAGGCCACGGCGCGGCCCGGCTCGGCCAGCAAGGCCTGGCGCGCTTCGCTGATGGCGCCCAGCAAGGCGATTTCACGGCTCGACTGCCAGGGGAAGTAGCCACCCGTCAGCCACTGCAAAAAGGCTTCGAAGGTGCGCGTGAGGGAAAAGCGGTCGCCGCCCTGGTCGATGCGCACGGCCAGCTGCTCGCCATAGGCAAAGGTTTTCGTCTGCTGCAGCTGGACTTCGTCGAAATAGCTGTCGAGGGCGATCTGCGGCAAACCATAGGAAGTGCGCAGCAGGCGCTCGAACATGGGCTGGAAACCGGCGATGCCCTTGTGCGCGTCGCCGCGGCGCCACTCGGCGCGCTGCGCGCCATCGCCCATTTCTATGCGCGAGGGCAAGGGATACACGAGCAGCGGGCGCTGTTCGTCTTCATGGCTGCGGCGGTACTCGATGGCCCGGGTGACGAGCGCGTCGACGCCTTCCAGGCTTTGCCGGTTCGGCGTGAAGACCACCACGAGCTTTTTCGGCAGCAAGGTGGTGCAGATGCCGGCGCTGTCCGTGCGGCCCGTGCGCGAATCGACGAGCACATAGCGGAAATGCTGGGCCAGGGTATCGGCGAAGCAGCGGAACAGGGCCGGGCACGTGTCGAACAATTGATCCCAGCGCATCTGCGCCAGGCGCTCGCTGTAGCTGGCGTCGAAGCGTCCCGCGCGCATCAGGTACAGCGGGCTGCCCTGGTCGACACGCACCACGTACTGCTGCCAGTCGATGGCGTCGAGCACGCGCTGGGCCAGCGCCGCGTCTTCGCGTCCTGTGCCCTGCCCGCCGGCGCGCCCGCCCGCCGTTTCCAGGCTGATGCGTTCGAGCTGCTGGCGGCACGCTTCGAAGAACTCGAGCACGCCCGGCCGCTCTTCGTGCTGCTCGAAATAATGGTGCAAGCCCGGCGCTTCCATGTCCCAGTCCAGCATCAGCACGGGCACGCTGGCGTTTTCACGGCGCGCCAGCAGGACGGCGATATTCGACAGGGCCATGGTGCGGCCGGTACCGCCCTTGTAGGAATAGAAAGTGACGACTTCGCCAGGGGCGCTCAAAGGCGGCAGGGAGAGGCGTTGGCATTCCATGACAGGACCTTTTACGTGATTAACGTGGAAAGTGGGGAGGCGGAATGGCGCGCCATTCCGGTGGAATATCGGGCAACACGAAACGGCTGCAATCGTGGCCGGGCGGTGTTGACCGCTTGAGCAAGTGGTAATGCGTGGCGATGCGCTGCACGATGCGTTCGATGTCGGGCAGGTATTGGGGGTTTGACTTCAGGTCGCCGCTGGCCAGCGTATAGCCGGAAAAATCGACGTACAGGCCCGACTCCGTGATTTGCGGCGGCAAGCCGTCCGGATGGCGCGTCATGATGATGGGGATGATCAGGTGGCTGGGCAGTTCATACCAGGCGCGCCGCTCCTGTTCGATCAGCTGCATGGCGGCAAATTCACGCCGCGTATAGCCGTGCGCTTCATATTTGGGCGTGTACAGCACGATCATGCAGACGCTCTGGCACATGGCGCGTGCCACGCGCAAGTCGATATCGTCGCCGCCGCCCAGCTGCTCGCTGTCGATGAACAGGACCTCCTCGCGGTCCAGGTGCGGCTCCAGATAGCACGCCAGCGCCTCGATGAGGTCATTCTTGAACTTGTTCATGAACGCATATTGGCCGTGTGCATAACTCAAGAAACAGCCGTAGCGGATCTCCATGGCATCCCCCTGTTCCCCGTGCGGCCCTGCCATCGCCGCGCCTTGCCCCTGTAAGGCATGGGCTCACTGTAGACCGCTCAGCAACAACCTTTTTGCGCTGGCGCAAAGATGTGTCTGGCGTCCTGGACATGCGTCACAATGCCAGAAACTGGCGTGATCGCGCCGCTTTCTGGCATACCAGGCGCGCAAGCGGGCGCCGCGTGAAAAAGCGCTACTCGCTTGATAACAAAGGGAAATAAGCCGGCGCGCGGATGGCGCCGGCAAGCGGAACTTAAGCGCCCTTGGCGGGCAGGTTGCGGAAGAACTCCACCACTTCGGCGGTATCGCGCGTGCGCTTGAACGGCGGCAGGCTTTGCCAGATGCGCTTGCCATATGGCTTGGAAATGAGGCGCGGATCGCAAATCATCAGCACGCCCCGGTCGCCTTCGTCGCGGATCAGGCGGCCCGCGCCCTGCTTCAGGTTGATGATGGCTTCCGGCAGCGAGTGGTGCATGAAACCGTTCTTGCCCTGCTTTTCCATCACTTCGATGCGCGCGGCCAGCACGGGGTCGTCGGGCGGTGCGAACGGCAGCTTATCGATGATCACGAGGGACAGCGCATCGCCGCGCACGTCGACGCCTTCCCAGAAGCTCTGGCTACCGATCAGCACGCCATTGCCGGCCGCGCGGAACTGGTCGAGCAATTCCGTGCGGCCCTTTTCTCCCTGCACGAACAGGGGGAAGTTCAGGCCGCGCTGCTTGAATTCGTCGGCCAGGCGCTCGGCGGCCCGCTTGACGGCGCGCAAGGTCGTGCACAGGAAGAAGGTGCGCCCGCCCGCCGCCTCGATGATGGGCAAGGCGCAGTCGATGACGGCGTCCGTGTAGCCGAGCGAGTTCGGTTGCGGCAGGTTTTGCGGCACGAACAGCAAGCCCTGCTGGCCATAGTCGAACGGCGACGGCCACGTATGCGACGGCTCGCCCGTCAAGCCCATCTGTTCGGAAAAATGCTTGAAATCGTTTTTCACGGCCAGGGTGGCGGACGTGAAAATCCAGCTGCGCGGCGTGCCTTCGCGCTGGTTGTTGAAGATCGGCGCGATCGACAATGGCGTTTTATGCAACTGCAAGGAGCTGGAAAACGCTTCCACCCAGAACACGGCTTCCTCGCCAGCCGCCACTTTCGCTTTCGGATCGAACTTCCAGCCGCTCAGCTGCTGCGCCAGCTCGACGCCGCGCACTCTGCACTGCTCCAGCGTTTCCGCCCGTTCCGCCTGGGTTTCCAGCACGGCCACCATGCCGTCGAGCTCATCCTTAAGGGTGTCGAGCGCGGGGAAAAAGTCGCTTGACGGGGCGATCTGCGGCAAGGACATGCGCACGATGTCTTGCGGGAAGGTCAGACGCAGGTCGCGCGCCGCCTTTTCCACCACCGTGACGGTCTTGGCCCAGTCGATGCCACGCGCGTGCGCGAGGCCTTCGGCCAACACGTCGCGGCACAGTTCGAGGATTTGCGACGTCGATACCGTATTGCCAAAGAACAAAGTGGCCGTATCGGGCAGCTGGTGCGCCTCATCGAAGATGATGGTATTGGCCGACGGCAGCAACTCCGCCACGCCCGTGTCTTTCAGGGCCACGTCGGCAAAGAACAAGTGATGGTTGACCACCACCACGTCGGCCTGCTGTGCTTCCTTGCGGGCCTTCATGACGAAGCAATCCTGGTAGTACTGGCATTCGGCACCCATGCAGGTGTCGCGTGTGGACGTCACCAGGTTCCAGATCATGGCGTTTTCCGGCACCTTGGCCAGCTCGGCCTTGTCGCCGGAACTGGTCATCTTGATGAAGCGCGAGATTTCCCGCAGATGGCCGACGTCGTCGCGCGACGTCATGCGCCCGTTCTGCAGGGTGCGTTCCAGATGATAGTGGCAGACGTAGTTCGAGCGGCCTTTGAGCAAGGCGACGGAAACGGGCGCCTGCAGCGCGGCGCGCACGGTGGGGATATCGCGCAGGAACAATTGATCCTGCAAGTTCTTCGTGCCCGTGGATACAATGGTCTTGCCGCCCCACATCAGGGCCGGCACCAGATAAGCGAAGGTTTTGCCGGTGCCCGTGCCCGCCTCGGCGATCAGGGTCGTCTGGCTGTCGATGGCGCTGGCGATGGCTTTCGCCATTTCCGTTTGCGAACGGCGCGGCTTGTAGCTGCCCACGGCGGGACCGAGCGGGCCGCCGGCGCCGAACAGGCGCTCGATGTCGGCATCGTGCTTGCCAGGCGCCGCCTGCGGTTCGGCTGGCAGACTGGCTTGCAGATCGGCCGGCTGGCCATCTGGGTTTACTGGCAATGAATTGTGATCGGTCAAAATATACTTAGGTGAAGGCTGGACTGGACGCTACTGGCGCCCCTCAGGCGGGAACGTCGGGCACCAACTGCATTTTCAGCAAGGTGATGTGATCCTTCAATTGCAATTTGCGCTTTTTCAGGCGGCGCAGCTGCAGCTCGTCATGGTGGCCATCGAGTATCAGCAACTCGATGACGGCATCGAGGTCGCGGTGTTCCACGTTGAGTTCAATCAGGCGCCGCTCTATTTGCTGTGCATCGCTCATGTGTTGCGTTCCAGGCAGTGTTAGTAACAATGTTGGGAAACCGGCGCGCGCAGGCAGCCATGGTGCGTAGTTTAACCTGCCGCGCGCCTTAGGGCACGCCATTTCCGGCGCACCCTTGCACGGCAGTCTTAATTGGCCGGCGGCACAGGCACAACGGCCGGCGCGCTGGCAGCGGCGGCCGCCGCCTTGGCAGCCTTGGCCTGCGCTTCGGCCTGGCGCTCGGCCAGGCGTTGCGCCACCCGTTTCTGGCGCTCCACGGCATCCGCCTGTTTTTTCGCATAGGCGGCTTCACGGGCCGCGCGGCGCGGTGCTTCGGCCGCATCGTCGGCAGCCTGTTTCGCCACCTTCGCCGCTTGCTCGGCCTCGCGTTCGGCAAGGCTCTTGCCTTGCGGCTTGGGCGGCGCCGGCTCGGGCGTAACCACTTTCACGGGCTTGGGCACGGCGGCGGCTCGCTGCTCGGCGTCGAGGCGCGCACTTTCCTGCGTCCTGGCCAGGTCGATATCGCGCAGGCGCACGGATTCGGCCCGCTTGAAATAGTTCGCTTCCGCGTCGACGGCGCGCAGGCGCACAAGGATCAGACGGCGCTTTTCCTTGGCCTTGTCGAGGCAGCTATTCACGAAAAACTTGTCGTAGCACGCGAGTTCGCGCGCGGCAAACTCGTTTTCCGCCGCCTCGCGCTCGCTGGCCGACTGCTTCAGCTTGGCGTCCGCTTCTTCCACGGACAGGGTCGCGGGCACCTGCGGTGCGCCGACCTCATCCAATGCCGCGGCACCCTGGTGCGCGCAGGCGGACAACGCCAGGACCAGGCCCAGCGCCGCACCCAGCTTGTATAGTGTATTTGCCATCATGTTCATTATCCCTGCCTCAAACGATCGCGTCGGCCGCGCCGCGCTGTTCTTTTTCCATGTATTCGCGCGATTGCATCTCGATGATACGCGAAACGGTGCGGTGAAACTCGTTGGCCAGCATGCCGTTCGTGTACAGCTCATCCGGCGGCACTTCGGCCGACATGATCAGCTTGACCTTCTGGTCATAAAACACGTCGATCAGCCACGTGAAGCGGCGCGCCTCGGACGACTGCGCCGCCGACATGGCCGGTATGCCGGACAATAGCACCGTATGGAAGCGGCTGGCGATTTCCAGGTAATCATTTTGCGAACGGGGGCCGCCGCACAAGGTGGCGAAATCGAACCAGATGATGCCGCCGGCGCGGCGCAGGCAATGGATTTCGCGGCTCTCGATGCGGATGCGCGCGTCTTCGTCGGCCGTCTCGGCGATGCGCATGTAGGCGTCGCGCAGGGCCTTGTCCGTGTCCGCGCCCAGCGGGGTATAGTAGCTTTCCACCTGCTCCAGCGCGCGGCCGCGGTAATCGACGCCGGCGTCGACGTTCATCACATCGAGCTTGTCCTTGAGCAGCGCAATGGTCGGCAGCATGCGGTCGCGGTGCAGGCCGTCCGGATACAGCAGGTCCGGATCGTAATTCGACGTCATGATGAAGGACACGCCATTGGCGAACAGGGCCGACAGCAGGTTGTACAGGATCATCGCGTCGGCGATGTCGGAGACGTGGAATTCATCGAAACAGATGAGACGGTATTTCTTGGCGATGCGCTTGGCCACCTCGTCGAGCGGGTCGGCCACGCCTTTCAATTCGTCGAGCTGCTGGTGCACGCCGCGCATGAATTCATGGAAGTGCAAACGCGTCTTGCGCACGAGGGGCACGACCGAGTAAAAACTGTCCATCAGGAACGATTTACCGCGCCCCACCCCGCCCCACATATACACGCCTTTCGGCACGGCAGGACGGTTCAGCAGGCGCTTGAAGGTGCTCGAGCGCTGGCCCTTGTAGGCCACCCACTCGTCATAGCACAGCTGCAGGCGGTCGACCGCGCGCCGCTGGGCGGCATCGGCCTTGAAATCACGCTTCTGCAGCGCGTGCTGGTAAAACTCTTCTACGTTCATGGGATTCGCTTTAACGCACAAGGGCGCCGGCGGAAAAAATCCGCGAGCGCCCCTGCAGGACTAACTACAATTAAAAGTTCAACGTACGCTTGTCAACAGCCAATGCCGCTTCCTTGGTCGCTTCCGACAGGGATGGGTGGGCGTGGCAGATGCGCGCGATGTCTTCGGCCGAGGCCTTGAATTCCATCGCCACGACGGCTTCGGAAATCAGTTCGGACGCCATCGGGCCGACAATGTGCACGCCGAGGATTTCATCGGTGGTCGCATCGGCCAGGAATTTCACCATGCCCGAGGTGTCGCCCAGCGCGCGCGCACGGCCGTTGGCCATGAACGGGAAGGTGCCGGCCTTGTAGGCGATGCCTTCGGCCTTCAGGGTTTGCTCGGTCTTGCCGACCCACGCGATTTCCGGCGAGGTGTAGATGACCCACGGAATCGTGTTGAAGTTGGTGTGGCCATGCTGGCCGGCGATACGCTCGGCCACAGCGACGCCTTCTTCTTCCGCCTTGTGCGCCAGCATCGGGCCGCGCACGACGTCGCCCACCGCCCAGACGTTCGGCAGGTTGGTCTTGCAGTCGCCGTCGACGGCGATGAAGCCGCGCTCGTCCAGCTGCAGGCCGACTTTGTCAGCGCCCAGGCCGTTGGTGTTCGGCGTACGGCCGATCGAGATGATCAGCTTGTCGAACACGGCTTTTTGCGCTTCACCCTTGGCGTCCACGAATTCCACGGTGACGTCTTTCTTGCCTGGCGTGATCGCACCGATCTTGCAACCGAGGTTGATCTTCAAGCCTTGCTTGGTGAACAGCTTCGACGCTTCCTTGGCGATCTGCTCGTCGACGGCGCCCAGGAAGACCGGCAGGCCTTCCAGTACGGTGACGTCCGAACCCAGGCGGCGCCAGACGCTGCCCATTTCCAGACCGATCACGCCGGCACCGATGACGCCCAGCTTGGCTGGTACGGCGTCGATGGCCAGTGCGCCCGTGTTCGACAGGATCAGTTTCTCGTCGAATGGTGCACCCGGCAGTTCGCGCGCGTTCGAACCCGTGGCGATGACCACGTGCTTGGCCGTCAGGGTTTCGTTGGCTTCGCCCGTCACGCTGATGTCATACGTGCCAGCGGCGGCGGCAGCGAAAGCGGCGCGGCCATGGAAGAAGGCGATCTTGTTCTTCTTGAACAGGTACAGGATGCCGTCGTTGTTTTGCTTGACGACGGTGTCCTTGCGCTTGAGCATCTGGCCCAGGTTCAGCTTCAGGCCGGCGACGTCGATGCCGTGCTCGGCGAAGCTGTGGCCCGCGTGTTCGAAATGCTCGGACGATTGCAGCAGCGCTTTCGACGGGATGCAGCCGACGTTGGTGCAGGTACCGCCAGGAGCGGCGCCGCCCTTGGCGTTCGACCACTCGTCGACGCAAGCGACGGAAAAGCCCAGCTGCGCTGCGCGGATGGCGGCGATGTAGCCGCCAGGGCCCGCACCGATGACAACTACGTCAAATTGTTTAGTACTCATGTTTTGTTATTCCAATCTCTTCGTCTGGTACGAAAATCCACAATAGAAGGTAAATCACCACGCCGAAGCCGAAGGTCAATGTAAACAGGACGAAGACGAGGCGCCAGATCCACGCTTCCATGCCGGAAGCGCGTCCCAGGCCGCCGCAGACGCCGCCGAGCCAGCGGTCGTTGCGCGAACGGCGCAGGCGGTTGAATTCCTGCACCAGGTCGTTCGCCGGACCGGCGGCCGCATCGGCGCCGGCGCCGGACGTGCTGCCCGGCTTGTCCAGGTTGATATTGCTCAGGAGCTTGGCTTTCGCTTGCGCGAATTCCGCGTCGCTCAGGGCGCCCGCCAGGTGCAACTCGTGCAGACGCTTGATTTCTTCAGAGATGTTCATAGGAATCCTCTTTCATTGAGATCAGCCAGCTGCGTCTTCTGGCAAGGGGTATCAGCTACATTGCCCCGGCGGCTACGCCGGGGGACTACAGTGCTTACAGGTCCAGCAGCAGGCGTGCAGGATCTTCCAGCGCTTCTTTCATCGCCACCAGGCCCAGGACGGCTTCGCGGCCGTCGATGATGCGGTGGTCGTAGGACATGGCCAGGTAGTTCATCGGACGTACCACGATCTGACCGTTTTCGACGACAGCGCGGTCCTTGGTCGCATGCACGCCCAGGATGGCCGATTGTGGCGGGTTGATGATCGGGGTCGACAGCATGGAGCCGAAGGTACCGCCGTTCGAGATCGAGAACGTGCCGCCCGTCAGGTCGTCCAGGGTCAGCTTGCCTTCCTTGGCTTTCGCGCCGAATTCACCGATTTTTTTCTCGATGTCGGCGATCGACAGCTGGTCCGCGTTGCGGATGATAGGCACGACCAGGCCGCGTGGCGAACCGACAGCGATACCGATGTCGAAGTAGCCGTGGTAGACGATGTCATTGCCGTCAACGGAGGCATTGATGATCGGGTACTTTTTCAGGGCGGCGACGGCGGCCTTGACGAAGAACGACATGAAGCCCAGCTTGACGCCGTGCTCTTTCTCGAACTTGTCCTTGTACTTGTTGCGCAGGTCGATGACCGGCTGCATGTTCACTTCATTGAACGTGGTCAGGATGGCGTTCGTCGATTGCGATTGCAGCAGGCGCTCGGCGATACGTGCGCGCAGGCGGCTCATCGGCACGCGCTCTTCAGGACGGTCGCCCAGGTTGGCGGCCGACGGCGTGGCAACTTGTTGCAGCGCTGGCTTGGCAGCGGCTGGCGCCAGCGGCGCGACAGCTGGCTTGGCGGAAGCGGCCAGGGCGTCGCCCTTGGTCACGCGGCCGTCTTTGCCCGAACCGGCGACGTCGCCAGCGGACAGGCCTTTTTCGGACAGGATCTTGGCAGCGGCAGGCATGGCGACATCGCCTTTGGTCGCAGCGGCTGGAGCGGACGCGCTCGAAGCGTCTTGCGCGGCGGCGGCCAGGGCTGGCGCAGGCACGGCCGACACTTCCATCGGGCTGACCTTGGCCGAGCCGTCGGTGTCGATGATGGCGATGACTTCGCCGGCGACAACGGTGGCGCCGTCAGCCTTGATGATTTGAACGATCACGCCAGCGGCTGGCGCCGGCAGTTCCAGCACGACTTTATCGGTTTCGATATCGATCATGTTTTCGTCGCGCGCAACTGCTTCGCCGACTTTCTTGTGCCATGCCAGCAGGGTCGCTTCTGCAACCGATTCCGACAACTGGGGAACTTTGACTTCGATTTGTGCCATGTAAAACTCCGTTTATTTTGTTATTGCGGCGCCGCCCCTGCGTAGCAAGGACGGCGCTCCGTCATGATGTATGCAAGCAGGCGCCATGCAATCGCATGGCGCCCCTTATCCTGCCACTTACTTGGTCAGGATAAAACCCTTCAGCTTCGAGAATGCCGTTTCCAGCAGATCTTTTTGCTGGGCGTAGTGCTTGTCATAGTAACCGACAGCAGGCGACGCCGAAGCAGGACGGCCGGCGTAGGCCAGACGCTGACCCGATTCCAGGCCTTCGAAGATGTTGTGCTGGATCTGGAACCAGGCGCCCTGGTTTTGCGGCTCGTCCTGTGCCCAGACGACTTCGACCAGGTTCGGGAACTTCTTCAGTTCAGCAGCGAACGACTTGTGCGGGAACGGATACAGCTGTTCCAGCCGCACGATGGCCGTGTCGGTCTGGCCGCGGGTCTTGCGTGCGTTGACCAGGTCGTAGTAGACCTTGCCCGAGCAGGCGACCACGCGCTTGACTTTCTTGGCGTCGATTTTGTCGTCGACTTCGCCGATGACGGTCTGGAAACCGCCCTTGGCCAGGTCGGTCAGCGGCGAACCGGCATCCTTGTTGCGCAACAGCGACTTCGGCGTCAGGATGACCAGCGGCTTGCGGAACTGGCGCACCATCTGGCGGCGCAGCAAATGGAAGATCTGCGAAGCCGTCGTCGGCTGCACCACTTGCATGTTGTTGTCTGCGCACAGCTGCAGGAAACGTTCAGGACGTGCGGACGAGTGCTCAGGACCCTGGCCTTCGTAACCGTGCGGCAGCATCATGACCAGGCCCGAAGCGCGGCCCCACTTCACTTCGCCGGAGCTGATGAATTGGTCGATCACCACTTGCGCGCCGTTGGCGAAGTCGCCGAACTGGGCTTCCCAGATCGTCAGCGTGTTCGGTTCAGCGGTCGAGTAGCCGTATTCGAAGGCCAGTACGGCTTCTTCGGACAGCACCGAGTCGATGACGGTAAACGGCGCCTGGTTGTCCGACACGTTTTGCAGCGGAATGTAGGTACCTGCATCCCAACGCTCGCGGTTCTGGTCATGCAGCACGGCGTGGCGGTGCACGAAGGTGCCGCGGCCGGCATCCTGTCCGGTCAGGCGGATGGCATAGCCGGACGATACCAGCGAAGCGTAGGCCAGGTGTTCGCCCATGCCCCAGTCCAGGTTCATTTCGCCACGGCCCATGGTGCCACGGTCGCCCAGTACTTTTTCAACCAGCGAGTGGACCTTGAAGTCTTCCGGCACGGTGGTGATGCGGGTGGCCAGGCGTTTCAGTTCCGTCATCGGCACGGCGGTGTCGGCCGAATCGGTCCATTTCTTGTTCAGGAACGGCAGCCAGTCGACGGCGTACTTGTTCTTGAAGTTCGAGATGACTGGGTCGACGGTATGCTTGCCGGCGTCCATGGCGTCGCGGAATGCGGCCACCATCTTGTCGCCGCCATCGGCAGGGATCACGCCTTGCGCTACCAGCTTGTCCGCGTACAGCTTGCGGGTGCCTGGATGCTGGCCGATCTTCTTGTACATCAGTGGCTGCGTCAGTGCCGGCGTATCTTGCTCGTTGTGGCCAAGCTTGCGGTAGCAGATGATGTCGAGGACGATGTCCTTCTTGAATTCCATGCGGTAGTCGAGCGCGATCTGCGTCGCCAGCACCACGGCTTCCGGATCATCGGCGTTGATGTGCAGGACCGGTGCTTCGATCATCTTGACGACGTCCGAGCAGTACAGGGTCGAGCGGGCATCGCGCGGATCCGAGGTGGTGAAACCGATCTGGTTGTTGATCACGATATGCACCGTGCCGCCGGTATGGTAGCCGCGGGTTTGCGCCAGATTCAGCGTTTCCATGACCACGCCCTGGCCGGCGAAAGCGGCATCGCCGTGCACCAGGATAGGCAGCACTTGCGCGCCCTGCGCGTCGCCGCGGCGATCCATGCGGGCCTTGACGGAACCTTCGACCACAGGGTTGACGATTTCCAGATGCGACGGGTTGAACGCCAGCGACAGGTGGACCGGGCCGCCTGCGGTGGAGATGTCCGACGAGAAGCCTTGATGGTATTTCACGTCGCCGGCAGGCAGGTCGTCGCCATGCTTGCCTTCGAATTCTTCGAACAGTTCCTGCGGCGCTTTGCCCAGGGTGTTGACCAGCACGTTCAGGCGACCCCGGTGGGCCATGCCGATGACGATTTCCTGCACGCCTTTTTCGCCGGCGCGCTGGATGGTTTCATCCATCGAGGCGATGAAGGTTTCGCCGCCTTCCAGGGAGAAGCGCTTCTGGCCCACGTAGCGGGTGTGCAGATAGCGTTCCAGGCCTTCAGCCGCGGTTAGGCGGTCGAGGATGTGGATTTTTTTCTCTGGGGTGAAATTCGGGGTGGAGCGGATCGATTCCAGTTTCTCTTGCAGCCAGCGCTTTTCGGCCGGGTCGGAGATGTACATGAATTCGGCGCCGATCGAACGCGTATAGGTATCGCGCAGATAGTTGAGCAGATCGCGCAGGGTGGCGGTCTCGGGGCCAAAATAGGTATTGCTGATGTTGAACACGGTGTCCATGTCCGCGTCGGTGAAACCGTAGAAGCTCGGCTCGAGCTCAGGGATCATCGGACGTTCCTGGCGTTGCAGCGGATCCAGATTGGCCCAGTGCGAACCGAGGTAGCGGTAAGCGGCGATCAGCTGCGTGGCGGCGACGCGCTTGCGGCCCATTTCAGCATCGAAGGAAGCGGTCACTGTGCGGATCGGACCAGCTTTTGCGCGCTCGGCGAACGAGGCGACGACGGAGGCATGCGCCACGTCAGGCTTGTTGGTGCCATCGACGGCAGGCACGTGCTGCATTGCGTCGAAGTAGGAACGCCAGTTATCGGGTACCGAGCCTGGGTTGTTCAAATATGCCTCGTACAGGTCTTCCACGTACGGAGCATTCCCACCGAACAGGTAGGAGTTGGTCGTTAATTGCTGCATATATTGCTCACCTTTCTTCGCGCTTCGCGAGGAATTAGCGGGTTAATCTAACCTTCCGCGACACGGCCTGACCGGTTAGCGGATTGCACATCAAGTTGTGGGGAAGGGCTTTTTTATTGCACCAGCATTCTGCATACCGTCATTTAGAATAGCACGCGGTATTGTAACGCAACAACGACTAGTTGAATTTTATTTGGCAAGCAAATGTAAGCTGTGTTGTTGATTTTCCCGGGCTTGCAAGCCTGTCACTGTTGTGCTTACGGCACATCGGCGGCCCTGCCGGCGTGCCGCTTGCGGCCAACTGGTCTGCCCGGCGAAGGCGGCGCCGCGATGGCGGCCAGCCACTCGGCATCGCCGGCAAACCACTGCACCAGGAAGTCGAGCATGGTGCGCAGCAGGGGCGACATGTGCTGGCGCGAGGTGTAGACGCCGTAGATGCCCATGTCCTGCGGCTGGTACGCGGGCAGCAGCTCCACCAGCTGCCCGCTGGCGATCAGCGGTGCGGCCGAAAAGCGCGGCTGCAAGGCGATGCCCGCCCCCGCCACCGTGGCCACCAGCAGGACCAGCGACTCATTCGCCGACAGGCGGCCGCTGACGGGGACAGTGAGCGCTTCCCCGTCATGCGTAAATTGCCACAGGCTCTTGCCGAAATACGTGTACGTCAGGCAGTTGTGCAGGGCCAGGTCTTGCGCCCGGCGCGGCGCGCCGTGCGCGGCCAGATACGATGGTGCGGCGCACACCACCGAGGCGCAGCTGGCCAGCTGGCGCGCAATCAGGTTCGGCTCGAGCGCGTTCGTGATGCGGATCGCCAGGTCGATGCGCTGCTCCACCAGGTTGACGGCGCGGTTCTCCATCTGCAGGTCGACGGCGGCGCGCGGGTAGCGCCGCAGGTAAGCGGTTACTGCGCCAGCGAGCGCCGTCTGTGCCAGCGATTGCGAGCAGGTGATGCGCAGCAAACCGTGCGGCGTATCGACACCCTCGGGCGACGTAACGGCCATGGCGCCGGCCACTTCCAGCATCTGCCGGCAGCGCGCCAAGGTGGTCTCGCCCGCATCCGTCAGACTCAGACGGCGCGTGGTGCGATGCAACAGGCGCGCCCCCGCCCACTCTTCCATCTCGGCCAGATAGCGCGTCACCATGGCGCGCGACATATCGAGCGTCTCGCTGGCAGCCACCATGCTGCCCCGCTCGGCGATGGCGACGAATACTTGTGCGGCGGTGATACGGTCCATGCGGTACTCCCTTGATTCATCCGATCCATGCAACTAATACCGCAATCTACCCTATTTGCCGCGCCTGGTCGAAAGGCGGGAGAGCATTCAATACATAAAGAACAATATGCCTGCACGCGGCGCCCGCCTCTTCCGCACCCAAGAAACCGTTCCGGTGCGGCGCAGTTAGCGCACACCATCGCCGCCGGCGGCAAGCGCCCGAGCATCACCTGCTTGCACTGCGACTGGACCAGCGCTCTTACAAGGCAGCCAGGAAGCGCTCATACTCTTGCGCACTGCGTGCCAGCCGCCCGGCATAGTCCGGCTCCTTCGGCCCGTCTTCCGCGCCATAGAAGGCAAAGAAGCGGCGATTGTCGGCGCCGATATACGCCAGGGTGACATCGAACGGCGCCAGCAGCTGCGCCAGGGTGACGTTCCACTTGCCTTCCGGCGTGAAGTCTTCCTGGCGGATGCCTGCCGTCACGGCCAGCGCCACTTTTCTCCCCTTGAAGGCATCGCCGCCCGTGCCGTAAGCCCAGCCATACGCCAGCACCTCGTCGAGCCACTGCTTGAGCAAGGGCGGGCAGTTGAACCAGTACACGGGGAACTGCAAGACCACATTGGCGTGCGCCTCCACCAGCGCCTGCTCGCGCGCCACGTCGATGATGCCGTCGGGGTAAGCCTGGTGCACGTCGTGGATGGTGTAGCGGTCGGGATACTGCGCCAGCTCCTGCAGCCAGCGCTTGTTGGCGACCGACGTGCCGATGGAGGGATGGAAGACGATAACGAGGGTTTTCAACATGCTGTTTTCCTGAAATGGGATGGATGCACCGGCCCCGCGTTCACAGAAAAGCAGGCAAGCCGGTACCCTGCCCCGTAGCGCGTGGTTGCGCCCGCAGAGGCAAAAACAGCATAACCATGCTGAGTACTTTTCACAAGTACGCACATTTACTGCTCATACAGTATAAAAAGTAAGTTACTCGACCGTCGAATGGCGCTTTGCCGTGCATATCGGGGTCAGGCTGGCTGGTGCCGCTCGCCCCACTCGCACAAGGTATGCAGCACGGGGATCAGCGAGGCGCCCTTGCCTGAGAGCGAATACTCCACCTTGGGTGGCACTTGCGGATATTCCTTGCGCACGATCAGCGCGTCCGCTTCCAGCTCCTTCAGCACGACGCTGAGGGTCTTGAAGGCGATACCGCCGAGATGGCGCTTGAGTTCGTTATGCCGCAGCACCATGTTTTCCGCCAGCGCATACAGGATCAGCATCTTGTATTTGCCGCCGATCAGCGACAAGGTATAGCCGAATGCCGTATCGCCGAGGGCCACGCCGCTGGGGGCGCAGGTTTCTTCATTCATCGCGTTGTGTTTCCTGTTGAACCAGGGTCCGAGCATAACAGCCCGGCATAAAAAAACGGGCCGAAGCCCGTTTTTTTGTTTGCTGATACCGCTCTGGATTAACGCTTGTCCAGTGGCAGTACTTCGCGCGTGGTCGAACCGACGAACAGCTGGCGCGGACGGCCGATTTTTTGCTCTGGGTCGGCGATCATTTCGTTCCACTGGGCGATCCAGCCGATCGTACGGGCCATGGCGAAGATACCGGTGAACAGCGACACAGGGATGCCCAGCGCCGATTGCACGATGCCCGAGTAGAAGTCGACGTTCGGGTACAGTTTGCGCGACACGAAGTATTCGTCGTTCAGTGCAATCTTTTCCAGTTCCATCGCCAGCTTGAACAGCGGGTCGTCTTGCAGACCCAGTTCTTGCAGCACTTCATAGCACGTTTCACGCATCAGCTTGGCGCGTGGATCGAAGTTCTTGTACACGCGGTGGCCAAAGCCCATCAGCTTGACGCCGGAGTTCTTGTCCTTGACTTGCGCGATGAAGGCAGGGATGTTCTCGACGGTGCCGATTTCTTTCAGCATGTTCAGTGCCGCTTCGTTGGCGCCGCCGTGGGCAGGGCCCCACAGGCAGGCGATACCGGCAGCGATACAGGCGAACGGGTTGGCGCCCGACGAACCGGCCAGACGGACGGTCGATGTCGATGCGTTTTGCTCGTGGTCCGCGTGCAGGATCAGGATGCGGTCCAGGGCGCGCACCAGCACGTCGTTGACCTTGTACTCTTCGCACGGGTTGGCGAACATCATGTGCATGAAGTTGGCGCTGTACGACAGGTCGTTGCGTGGGTAAACGAACGGCTGGCCGACCGAGTACTTGTAGGTCATGGCGACCAGCGTTGGCATCTTGGCGATCAGGCGGATGGCCGACACTTCGCGGTGACGCGGGTCGTTGATGTCCAGCGAGTCATGGTAGAACGATGCCAGCGCGCCGACGGTGCCCACCAGGACCGACATCGGATGCGCGTCGCGGCGGAAGCCACGGAAGAAGAATTGCATCTGTTCGTGCACCATCGTGTGCTTGGTGACGGTGTCGACGAACTTGGCTTTCTGCGCCGCGTTCGGCAGTTCGCCGTTCAGCAGCAGGTAGCACGATTCCATGAAGTCGGCGTTGACGGCCAACTGTTCGATCGGGTAACCACGGTACAGCAGCTCGCCCTTGTCGCCGTCGATGTAGGTGATCGACGAGTTACAGGCGGCCGTCGACATAAAGCCTGGGTCGTAGGTGAACTTGCCGCTACCGGCGTACAGTTTGCGGATGTCGATGACGTCCGGGCCAACCGTGCCTTTGTAGATTGGAAATTCAAGCGATGGGCTGCCATCGGAGAACGACAGGGTAGCTTTTGTGTCAGAGATATTCATGGGCTCTTCCTTCTCGGGAGTGAGTCGAAATTAAAATCAAAAATTCTGGCTGCAATTCGCACCGCACTCGGCAGTGCTACAGCGCGCCACTCGCACCGTTTGCAATATATCGCCCAGGCGCCTAGGCAATGCGCAGTCGTTGCAGCAGTGCGCGCACATGCGGCAGATCGACTTCGCCTTCCGGCTCTTTACGGGCCAGTACCAGATCCATTAACGCATTGTCCGATAAATCCAGCAAACGCGTCAGCGCGTCAACTTCTTCATCGGTCAATTCGGTTTCATACGCATCGAGAAAACGGGTCAGGATAATGTCGTTTTCCAGCAGGCCACGGCGTGAACGCCAGCGCAGGCGGGCGCGGTTGGCCGGGTCGGCCTGATGCGAGGACAAAATTGATTCTGTCATTTGGTTTACCACTTTACGTGTGCCTTGCGGCACGGTGCTGCTTTGCAGGCGCCGCCTGCAGGCAAGAGAGGATACCCTCTTCCCGCAAACGGCGCCCGGCGGATGCGATCAGGAGGATCAGATCGCGCGGCGGACCATCAATTCCTTGATCTTGCCAATCGCCTTGTTCGGGTTCAACCCTTTCGGGCAGACGTCGACACAGTTCATGATCGAATGGCAGCGGAACAGGCGGTAAGGGTCTTCCAGGTTGTCCAGACGCGCGCCGGTGGCTTCGTCGCGCGAATCGGCGATGAAGCGGTAGGCTTGCAGCAGGCCGGCCGGGCCGACGAATTTGTCCGGATTCCACCAGAACGACGGGCACGACGTGGAGCAGCATGCGCATAGGATGCACTCGTACAGGCCATCGAGTTCTTCGCGCTGTTCCGGCGATTGCAGGCGTTCTTTTTCAGGCGGGATCGAATCGTTGATCAGGAAAGGCTTGATCGAATCGTACTGCTTGAAAAATTGCGTCATGTCGACGATCAGGTCGCGGATGACCGGCAAACCTGGCAACGGACGCAGCACGATAGGCTCCGACAGTTCATTCAGGTTGGTCGTGCATGCCAGGCCGTTCTTGCCGTTGATGTTCATCGCGTCCGAACCGCACACGCCTTCGCGGCACGAGCGGCGCAGGGCCAGCGAGTCATCGACGTCCGCCTTGATGCGCTGCAGTGCGTCGAGCAGCATCTTGTCGGTGTCTTTCAGTTCGACCGTCAGGTCTTGCATGTACGGCTTGGCATCCTGGTCAGGATCGTAGCGGTAGATTTTGAATTTAAGAGTGCGTGCCATGGTATAGCCTTAGAAAGTACGTGGTTTCGGTTTGAAGGTATCAACCGTCAGCGGCTTGGTCACGACTGGCTTGTATTCCAGTCGGTTGCCTTCCGAATACCACAGAGTGTGCTTCATCCAGTTGTCGTCGTCACGTTGCGGATGGTCGTCCTGGGCGTGGGCGCCGCGCGATTCCTTGCGCGCTGCCGCCGAAACGATGGTCGCTTTCGCCGTTTCGATCAAGTTGTCCAGCTCCAGTGCTTCCACGCGAGCCGTGTTGAAGACCATCGATTTATCCTTGAAGGAGACGTGCTTGCGGCGCTCGTCGAGCTTCATGATTTCTTCGACGCCCTTGTTCAGCATCTCGTCGGTACGGAACACGCCGCAGTACTTCTGCATCGTTGCGCGGATGTCGTTCGCCACGCCCTGCACGGTTTCCGTGCCGGTCGAGTTTTCCAGGCGCGCCAGGCGGCCCATGGCAAATTCGGCTGCATCGGCTGGCAAAGGCTTGTTTTCCTTGGCTTTCAGGCCGCTGTTGACGATGTGGTTGCCGGCCGCGCGGCCGAAGACCACGAGGTCGAGCAGCGAGTTCGTGCCCAGGCGGTTGGCGCCGTGCACGGAAACGCAGGCGCATTCGCCGATCGCGTACAGGCCGTTGACAACCTTGGCCGAATTATCCGGACCGGTCGGGGTGACGACCTGGCCGTGGATGTTCGTCGGGATGCCGCCCATCTGGTAGTGAATCGTCGGCACGACAGGAATCGGTTCCTTGGTCGCGTCGACGTTGGCGAACTTGTGGCCGATTTCCAGGATCGACGGCAGGCGCTTGGCGATGGTGTCGGCGCCGATATGGCGCAGGTCCAGCATCACGTGGTCCTTGTTCGGACCGCAGCCGCGGCCTTCCTTGATTTCCTGGTCCATCGAACGCGAGACGAAGTCGCGCGGCGCCAGATCCTTCAAGGTCGGCGCATAGCGCTCCATGAAGCGTTCGCCTTCGCTATTGATCAGGATGCCGCCTTCGCCGCGCACGCCTTCGGTGATCAATACGCCCGCGCCGGCCACGCCGGTCGGGTGGAACTGCCAGAATTCCATGTCCTGCAGCGGCAGGCCGGCGCGTGCCGCCATGCCCATGCCGTCGCCGGTGTTAATGAACGCATTCGTCGACGCGGCGAAGATACGGCCTGCGCCGCCCGTTGCCATGACCGTCGTTTTTGCTTCCAGGATCATGCATTCGCCGGTTTCCATTTCCAGCGCGACAACACCAATCACATCGCCTTCGGCGTCACGGATCAGGTCGAGTGCCATCCATTCGACGAAGAAGTGCGTACGCGCACGGACGTTGCGCTGGTACAGCGTGTGCAACAGCGCGTGACCGGTACGGTCGGCTGCCGCGCAAGCGCGCTGCACCGGCTTTTCGCCGAAGTGGGCCGTGTGGCCGCCGAATGGACGCTGATAGATGGTGCCGTCAGGGTTGCGGTCGAATGGCATGCCGAAGTGTTCCAGTTCGTACACGACCTTCGGTGCTTCGCGGCACATGAATTCGATGGCATCCTGGTCGCCCAGATAGTCGCCACCCTTGACGGTGTCGAACATGTGCCAGAACCAGTTGTCTTCGGCCATGTTACCGAGCGACGCGCCGATACCGCCCTGCGCCGCAACGGTGTGCGAGCGGGTCGGGAAGACTTTCGACAGAACAGCGACGTTCAGGCCGGCTTCAGCCAGCTGCAACGACGCGCGCATGCCGGAACCGCCGGCGCCAACGATAACCGCATCAAAGCGGCGGGTAGGGATTGCAGATTTATATGCTGCCACGATTACACACTCCAGAGTATCTGTACCGTCCAGCCGGCACAAGCGATCAACCACAGCATGGTGGCAATTTGCAGGGTCAGACGGAGGCCAGCGCTTTTCACGTAGTCCATCCAGATGTCGCGTACGCCGACCCATGCGTGGTAGAACAGGGCGACGAAGGTCACCAGGCTGAACAATTTAAACCACTGCTGTGCGAACAGACCAGCCCAGCCTTCATAGCTGAAGTTGCTGCCGGTCAGGAAAGAAATAAGCAGGATGGCCACATAGGCCACCATGACGATGGCGGTAACGCGTTGCGCCAGCCAATCGCGCAAGCCGTAATGGGCACCGACGACGAGGCGTTTCGGTCCGATATTATTGTCTGCCATGTTTAAAATACTCCAAACAGTTTCAAAGCGACCAAGGCCGTCAACACCAGGCTCACGACCAGCACGGACGACGCGGTCTTGCGTGCCGAATCTTTTTCGATGGCAACGTGCACGTCCATGAACAGGTGACGGATACCGGCGCAGAAGTGGTGCAGGAAGGCCCAGACGAGGCCCAGGGTGATCAGCTTGACGAACCAGTGCGAGGCGATGCCCTGGAAGTAGGCATAGGACATTTCGGAACGCAGGCTCAGTTCCAGCATGTACAGGATACATGGCAGCAAGGCGAAAATGATGAAACCGCTGATGCGATGCAGGATCGAGACGATGGCGCCGACAGCCATGCGGTAGTTCGACAATTCGGTAACATGAATGTTACGGAATTGCGGCCGTTCTTTTTTTGGTACTTCTCTTACGGCTTCAGACATAACAAAAACCTCCCCTTTGAATTTCAACTAAATATTGAAGCCGCGATTTTCGCCGATTTTCGCAACCCATACCAATATCTATTGTTACATATAACCAAAATGGTTTTTTACTACAAAATACCGCGCTACTTTCCGTAGTTCACGTAATTTAATTACAGAATCGCCGGCAAAACACGGCCCGCCGGGGCGGGCCATGCTGTCGCTGCGCTTTCCGTTGTCTCCGTTGCCCGCCTTGCGGCAGGCATCTTGCAAGCGATGCACTTCAGCCTTGCTGCTTGTTCGGACGCCCGCAGGCGCCCCGCCGCTTCAGCTGAGTTCATTCTGATAATGATGGCGACTGGTCAGGTACAAGCCCCGACGCAGTTCGACCGGCTTGTCGCCGTAGGTAAACGACACGCGCTCGGAACTGAGCAAGGGCGTGCCGAGGTCGATATTTAACAATTGCGCGGCGCCCGCGTCGGCGCACACGGCGCGGATCTGTTCGGACGCACGTATCATGCGCGTGCCAAATTCCGTTTCGAACAGGCCGTACATGGGGCCCTTGTATTCCACTAGGCGCTCGGCCGTCAGGCCCTTGAAGATCAGTCCGGGCAGCCACAGCTCCTCGACGATGGTCGGCACGCCGTCGAAATACTGCACGCGCTTGATGAAGATGACGGCGTCGCCGGACTTCAGGTCCATCAGGCGCGCCACGTCGGCCGGCGCGCGCACGCGCTTGACTTCGATAAACTTGCTTTCGGGATAATGCGGCACGCCTTCGTCCGGCACCAGGCGCAGGAAGCGGAAATGCGCGCGCGCCTCATGGTGGGTGGAAACGAAAGTGCCCTTGCCCTGGCGGCGCATGACGAGATTCTCGGCGGCCAGTTCATCGATGGCCTTGCGCACCGTGCCCTGGCTGACCTTGAAGCGGCCTGCCAGTTCGACTTCGCTGGGAATCAGCTCGCCCGGCTTCCATTCGCCCGATTGCAGGCTCTGCGTGATGAGCGCCTTGATCTGCTGGTACAGGGGACTGAAGGTGGGAGAAGCGGTCGCGGCAGGCGCGGACACGGCGGTGGCAGTGGTATTAATGCTGGCGACAGGGGTGCTGGCCGCAGTGGCGGCAGGCGTGGCCGGGGTGCCCGCGGTCGGACTGACCGCCCCGCTTGCAGCAGTGGCATTGTTGGTCAGATTGGACGAGGCGGAATTCATAGTCCGACATTTCAACACAAATCACTGCCCACGTCCAGTAAAACAGACGTAGTTATCTGTCTTATATAAGACATAAGATATGATTGACAGATAGGGATCAGAGGCCTAAACTGCCCTCGATAAAACTTGTGAGCCAGCGTTTTATGTTGTCGGCCAGCCACTCTGGCCTCGTGCAGCACAAGCGTGACGGCAGCGTACACCAGCAATTCGGTGGCGCGGGCCGGTTTTGGTATCATTACAGTTTTTCCGGATAAGCGTAAGCCCAGCTTCAAGCCCGTTTTCTTTCCCATTTTTGGAGATTCATCATGGCTAAAACCCCAATGCGTGTTGCAGTGACCGGCGCCGCCGGCCAGATCGGCTACGCCCTGTTGTTCCGCATCGCCAATGGCGACATGCTCGGCAAAGACCAGCCTGTCATCTTGCAACTGCTTGAAATCCCGGACGAAAAAGCCCAGAAGGCGCTCAAGGGCGTGATGATGGAAATCGACGACTGCGCCTTCCCGCTGCTGACGGAAATGACCGCCCACTCCGATCCGCTGACCGCATTCAAGGATGTCGATGTGGCCGTCCTGGTTGGCGCGCGTCCACGCGGCCCAGGCATGGAACGCAAGGACCTGCTGGAAGCGAACGCCCAGATCTTCACGGTACAAGGCAAGGCGCTCGACGCCGTCGCTTCGCGCAATGTCAAAGTACTGGTGGTCGGCAACCCTGCCAACACCAACGCCTACATCGCCATGAAATCGGCACCATCGCTGCCAGCGAAAAACTTCACCGCCATGCTGCGCCTGGACCACAACCGCGCGCTGTCGCAAGTCGCTGCCAAGACCGGCACCGCCGTGAAAGACATCGAGAAGCTGACCGTCTGGGGCAACCACTCGCCTACGATGTACGCTGACTACCGCTTCGCCACCGTGAACGGCAAGGCTGTCAAAGACCTGATCAACGACCAGGAATGGAACGCCAACGTGTTCCTGCCTACCGTCGGCAAGCGCGGCGCTGCCATCATCGAAGCGCGCGGCCTGTCGTCGGCAGCGTCGGCAGCGAACGCCGCCATCGACCACATCCATGACTGGATGCTGGGCACGGCCGGCAAGTGGACCACCATGGGCGTTCCTTCGGATGGCTCGTATGGCATCCCTGAAGGCACCGTGTTCGGCTTCCCGGTCACCACCGACAACGGTGAGTACACCATCGTTCAAGGTCTGGAAATCGATGCATTCTCGCAAGAGCGCATCAACCTGACCCTGAAGGAACTGACCGAAGAGCGCGAAGGCGTGAAACACCTGCTGGCCTAAGTCCAGTTTTGGCGGCGCGGCAATGCGCCGCCCGCCAAAGAAGGCCGCCCCGCGCATGTCGCGGCGCGGCTGTTTTATCAAGTAGTCTTTACCTGCAGAAATGCCTTAAGCATGCACCCTTCCGAGGTTTTATTCCAAGGCAAACGCCAGCCGCTGTTGCTCGCCGCTTGCGACCACTACGCCGGCTCTGAAAAGCTGATGCGTAAATCGATTGCTTTGCAACAAGAGCTTGGCCCCCTGTTCGACATCACGTTCGACTGCGAAGACGGCGCCAGCGCCGGCAACGAAGAAGCCCACGCGCTGATGATCGCCGGCCTGCTGGCCAGCGGCGAAAACCAATTCAACCGTATCGGCGTGCGCGTGCACGACGTCGACAGCCCGTTTTTCGCGCGCGACGTGGAAATCATCTGCAGCGCCGCGTCCCGCCTGGCCTATATCGCCGTGCCCAAGGTGGCCGGCGTGCAGGATGCCATGCTGGCCATCGACCTGATCAACCTGCACGCGCGCCGCGCCGGCCGCGACAACCTGCCCGTGCACATCCTGATCGAAACGCATGGCGCGCTGCGCGACGCCTACGCGATCGCCGCCCTGCCCCAGGTCGAATGCCTGTCCTTCGGCATCATGGATTTCGTGTCGGCCCACTACGGCGCCATTCCCGCCGCCGCCATGCGCACGCCGGGCCAGTTCACGCACCCGCTGGTGGTGCGCGCCAAGCTGGAAGTGGCGGCCGCCTGCCACGCGCACGGCAAGGTGGCGTCGCACAACGTGACGACGGACGTGCGCGATTCGGCCGTGGTGGCGAATGACGCCCAGCGCGCGACAGCCGAGTTCGGCTACACGCGCATGTGGAGCATCCACCCGGACCAGATCAAGCCCATCATCAAGGCCTTTACGCCGCGCCTGTCCGAAGTCAACGAAGCGAGCAACATCCTCAATGAGGCGCTGCGCGCCAACTGGGGACCGATTGCACAAAATGGCCGCTTGCACGACCGCGCCAGCTACCGATATTATTGGACCGTTTTGCAACGCGCCAAACTGGCAGGCCTCGGCCTGCCCGAGGCGGCCGCTGCATTACTCAACACCCCCTCTTCCAGCACCACTGAAAACTGACAGGAATTACACGATGTCCCTCTCCAAATTAGCAATTGCCTGCAGCGTCGCGCTGGGCGCCATGACCCTCACGCTGGCGCCAGCCAGCTTCGCCGCCACGGCAGAGGCAAATCCCAAGGCCGTCAAGGCTGTCAAGGCCAAGCCAAAGGCCAAGACCAGCAAGGCCAAGGCAGCCGCCAAGGAAGCCCATCCGCTCGCCATGTCGGTCGCCGACAAGGAAGAATCCGATGAGCCGGACACCGCAGGCTCGGCTTCCACCGATTTCAATTGTGAACTTGGTAACAAAATTACCATCTACACCAATGCTACTGACGACAAACACATCGCCCTGCGCTGGAAGAAGCGCCTGCACCGCCTGAGCCGCGTTGGCACCACCACCGGCGCCAACCGCTTCGAGAACCGTCTGTACGGCCTCGTGTGGATCGGCATCCCGGCCAAAGGCATGCTGCTCGATTCCAAGCAGGGCCGCCAACTGGCCAATGAATGCAAGGATGCGGAGCAAGCCAAGCCGGCGGCAGTGGTGGAAGCCGCGCCATCGCTGGGCGTGCTGCCGGCCGCCGGCGGCTGATGTGCGTAGCAAGGGCCTCTTCGGGGGCTCAGTCATGTTTTGTAATTTGAATAATCAATAAATAGACGATACCCAACAAGGAGAGGTCATGTCCCGCAACACTCTGAACACGCTCAAGGACTTTAATATTTCGGATAGCAAGAAGGGCAAGCTGTACTCCCTGCCTGCGCTGGAAAAAAGCCTGGGCATCAATGTCTCCCGCCTGCCAGTGTCGATTCGTATCGTGCTCGAATCGGTATTGCGCAACTGCGACGGCAAAAAAGTCACCGAAGAACACGTCAAGCAATTGGCGAGCTGGGGCCCGACCGCCGAGCGCACCGACGAGATCCCGTTCGTAGTGGCGCGCGTCGTGCTGCAAGACTTCACCGGCGTACCGCTGCTGGCCGACCTGGCAGCGATGCGCAACGTGGCCGCCAAGATGGGCATCAACGCCAAGAAGATCGAACCGCTGGTACCGGTCGACCTGGTGGTCGACCACTCGGTGACCATCGATCACTACCGCGAAAAGAAAGCGCTGGACCTGAACATGAAACTGGAATTCTCGCGTAACAACGAGCGTTACCAGTTCATGAAATGGGGCATGCAGGCATTCGACACCTTCGGCGTCGTGCCACCAGGCTTCGGCATCGTCCACCAGGTCAACCTGGAATACCTGGCGCGCGGCGTGCACCACGCAGGCAAGAAAGCCGGCGACGTGTACTACCCTGACACCCTGGTCGGCACCGACTCGCACACCACCATGATCAACGGCATCGGCGTGGTCGGATGGGGCGTGGGCGGCATCGAGGCGGAAGCCGGCATGCTGGGCCAGCCGGTCTACTTCCTGACGCCAGACGTCATCGGCGTGAACCTGTCGGGCGCGCTGCGCGAAGGCTGCACCGCCACCGACCTGGTACTGACCATCACCGAACTGCTGCGCAAAGAAAAAGTCGTCGGCAAGTTCGTCGAATTCTTCGGCGAAGGCACCGAGTCGCTGACCCTGACCGACCGCGCGACGATCGCCAACATGGCACCGGAATACGGCGCGACCATGGGCTTCTTCCCGGTCGACGAAGCGACCATCGATTACTTCAAGGGCACCGGCCGCAGCAAGGCTGAAATCGCCGCGTTCGAAGGCTACTTCAAGGCGCAAAACCTGTTCGGCGTGCCAAAGGCCGGCGAGATCGACTACACCCGCGTGGTGGAACTGGACCTGGCATCGGTCGCTCCGTCGCTGGCCGGCCCGAAACGCCCGCAAGACCGTATCGAAATCGGCAACGTCAAGGCGAACTTCGCCGAGCTGTTCGCCAAGCCAACCACGGAAAACGGCTTCAACAAGAACCCGGCCGACCTGGCTGCCGTGTACGAAACGACGAACGGCGTGAAAGTGTCGAACGGCGACGTGCTGATCGCCGCGATCACCTCGTGCACCAATACCTCGAACCCGAGCGTGATGCTGGCTGCCGGCCTGCTGGCCAAGAAAGCCGTCGAAGCCGGCCTGAAAGTCGCGCCGCACATCAAGACTTCGCTGGCTCCTGGCTCGCGCGTCGTGACCGAGTACCTGACCGCCGCCGGTCTGCTGCCATACCTGGAAAAACTGGGCTTCGGCGTGACCGCCTACGGCTGCACCACCTGTATCGGCAATGCGGGCGACCTGACGCCCGAGCTGAACGCAGCGATTGCCACGCATGACATCGTCGCGTCGGCCGTGCTGTCGGGCAACCGCAACTTCGAAGCGCGCATTCACCCGAACATCCGCTCGAACTTCCTCGCTTCGCCACCGCTGGTCGTCGCTTACGCCATCGCCGGCAACATGACGCGCGACCTGATGACGGAACCGGTCGGCAAGGGCAAGGGCGGCAAGGACGTCTACCTGGGCGACATCTGGCCGACCTCGGCTGAAGTATCGGCCATGATGAAGTTCGCCATGAACGCCAAGGTGTTCAAGGACAACTACGCGGACGTCAAGGGCGCGCCAGGCAAGCTGTGGGAAAAAGTCACGACCGTGTCCGGTCAAGTCTACAACTGGCCGAAATCGACCTACATCGCGGAACCTCCGTTCTTCGACAACTTCTCGATGACGCCAGCGGCAGTGGCCACCGGCATCGAAGGCGCGCGCGCACTGGGCGTGTTCGGCGATTCCATCACCACCGACCACATCTCGCCAGCCGGCTCGATCCAGGAAAACGGTCCTGCAGGCAAATGGCTGAAGGAAAACGGCGTCCTGAAAGCGGACTTCAACTCCTACGGCTCGCGTCGCGGCAACCATGAAATCATGATGCGCGGCACGTTCGCCAACGTGCGTATCAAAAACCGCATGATCCCTGCCAAGGCGGACGGTTCGGCGGTCGAAGGCGGCATCACGATCCACCAGCCTTCCGGCGAAGAAATGTCGATCTACGACGCAGCGATGAAATATGTTGCTGAAGGCACGCCAACCATGGTCTTCGGCGGCGAAGAGTACGGTACGGGCTCGTCGCGCGACTGGGCAGCCAAAGGTACGCAACTGCTGGGCGTGAAAGCCGTGATCACCCGTTCGTTCGAGCGTATCCACCGCTCGAACCTGGTGGGCATGGGCGTGCTGCCGCTGCAATTCATCGGCGACGACAGCGTGCAAACCCTGGGCATCACCGGCAAGGAAACCTTCGACCTGAAAGGCCTCGAAGGCGAAATCAAGCCACAGCAACTGGCTACCCTGGTGATCCACCGCGCCGACGGCTCCAGCCAGGAAGTCAAAGTCCTGCTGCGCATCGATACGCCGATCGAAGTCGATTACTACAAGCATGGCGGTATCCTGCCATTCGTGCTGCGTCAACTGCTGGCCGAGTAACCAGCCCAGCTGTGATGCAAGATAAAGGCGCCGGTTTCGACCGGCGCTTTTTTTCGTCCCTGCATCCCGTTCCGACTTGAAATTTCGACTATTGGCATGATCTAAGGACAGCTTACGTATTGCGTGCGGCTGAATCCTCTACAATACGGTTATAAGGGTTTATCATTGTTTGACTGATCCATTTTTTTCACTTTCCGAGACTCTTATCCCGCTATGCGTCGTCCTTCCAAAGATTCATCCCATAAACTGACTGCCGACAGCCAGCGCCTGGTCACCTTTGCCCAGGCGATCGTACAGGCAGCCAGCCGTCTCGAAGAGCGGTCCTGGGAACACAGCCTGGATACGCAGCTCCAGAAATTACTCAAAACCGGCCACCAGGACACCATCGACAACACCCTGGGCAGCCTGTTCAAGGATGACTTGAACGCCTATGACGTGCTGATGGACTGCGTTGAAGCCGTCAGCGAATCGACCGTCATCACGCATGAAGACGTGCGCTACGACGCCCTGCTCGTCGCCGTGCCCATCCTCGCGTGGACGCGCTTTTCCATCGCTTCCGGCCCCATGGCCGGCGACGCGCACGGTGTGCTGTCGGCGCATTTCGCCGCCCACCTGCTGGCCGACGGCACGAAGATGGCCATGGCGCCAACGCTCTACTCGATCGACCAGTTGCCGCGCAGCCATGTCGAAACCTATGCCAAGACGCAAAAGCTTGCCCTGGCCGCGCTGAAAGGCACGGCCGTCAAGCCCTCGGGCAAAGAAGCGGAAACGGCGCCCTTCCTGGCCGACACGCGCTACCTGCTGGTGGCCGTGGTGGCCCCTGCCGGCGCGCCGCTGTTCCGCTGGCAGACGCCTTCGAGCCAGCTCGACTTCATCGCCGAACGCAGCGCCGCCCTGGAGCAATGGCGCACGCAGGCGACGCCGACATTCGCCCGCCTGCTGCCCGGCTGCGGCCTGGAATTGCTGCTGCCGGAGGCGTATTACGTGGCCTGCCGCGAAGCGGACAAGCTGATACGTCCCGTCTCCGTGCGCGCCGCCGTGCACTACCTGACGCATACCTTGGCCATCGAGCCGTCGGAACTGCGCGCCGTCATCGCCGGCTTCGGCGAAGAAGCGGCCGACGGCCAGGTGGACGAGTACCGCATCGCCTTCACCCTGCGCCAGGCGCCGGACGTCATCTATGGCATCGTCTGGCCTTTGTACGGCCAGGAAGACGAGGATGGCACGCCGATCGAAGGCCTGATCCAGGTCGGCATCGCCGCGCTGGACAAGCAAAAGACACCGGTCGATGAAATCATCGAGCACCTGAACGCCGCCGGCGTGACGCAGATCAAGCGCCACGCGGAACGTTTTGTCGGTGAATACTGCGACGATTGCGGCGCGCCCCTGTTTGCCGATCCGGTCGGCGAGCTGGCGCATGCGGAGATGCCCGAAGATACGCCACAAGGCACAGAGCATTTCCACTGATGCTGTAACGGTGTTGTCGGATTACGCGCTGCGCGCTAATCCGACCTGCGCTGCCGGTATGGGCCGTAGGTCGGATTAGCCGGCACGGCGTAATCCGACAACAGCGTTGGCGCATAAAAAAGGCGGAACCTCGGTTCCGCCTTTTTCATTGCAACGTCATTTACAACACCATCACCACTGCGAAAACGGGTGGCGGATCAAATTCGCGTTGTAATAGCGCGCGTCGCCCGACACTTCCGCGCCGATCCAGTCCGGCTTGTCGAAGGGCTGGTCTTCCGAAGCCAGTTCGATCTCGGCCACCAGCAGGCCCGCATTGGCGCCGAGGAACTCGTCGACTTCCCATACCATGCCCGCGTGTTCGATGCGGTGGCGAACCTTTTCGATCAGCGGCTGCTCGCACAGGCCGTCGAGCAGTTCGGCCGCGTCGGCCAGCGGAATCGGATATTCCCACTCGCCGCGCGTGGCGCCCACGTTGGCGCCCTTGATGGTCAGCATCGCCTGTTCGCCCTCGATGCGCACGCGCACCACGCGCTCGCGCGCGGACGACAGATAGCCCTGGCGCAGCAGCACCGCCTGCCCCAGGCCGCGCCAGGCATCGCCGGCCAGCAGGAATTTACGCTCGATCTCGACGCCCATGATCAACGCCGTTCAATCGAGCGACAGCAGGATAGGCTGCAGCATGGCCGCGCCCAGTGCCGCGCTGCGCGCGCCATTCCAGCCCACGCTTGGATCCGGCAAGTCGGCGTTTTCCTTGAACGGCATTTCCAGGGTCAGCGCCAGGCAGCCGAAGTGGTGGCCGATGTATTTCGACGCCAGGGTCAGCATGTCGGACTTGTACTTGCTGGCGGCATAGCCGAACTTGTCCTGGAAGTCGGGGCTGGCCTGCTTGTAGCGCTCGATGAAGGCCTTCTGGTGCGCCGCCTGGGCGGGCGTGAAGTTTTCCAGCATTTCATTGCCGGCCACAAAGTTGTACGGCAGCGCTTCATCGCCGTGGATGTCGAAGAACATGTCGACGCCCGTTTCGTGGATCTTGTTTTTCACGCACAGCACTTCCGGGCTCGATTCCAGCGAAGGCGTCATCCATTCGCGGTTCAGGTTGGCACCGGCCGCATTCGTGCGCAGGTTGCCGCGAATGGAGCCGTCCGGGTTCATGTTCGGCACGATGTGGAACACGGCGCGCTGCAGCAATTTGCGCGCGATCGGGTTGGCGTCGTCGAGCAGCGAGTCGATCAAGCCTTCGACGAACCATTCGGCCATCGATTCGCCCGGATGCTGGCGCGCGATGACCCAGATCTTCTTTTCCGCCTGCGGATTGCCGATGGTGACCATGTTCATGTCGCGGCCATCGACCGTGCTGCCCAGGTCGGACACGCGCGCCAGCGGATGCTCGGCCACTTCGCCCAGCAGGCGCAAATGGCGCTCCCACGAATACGGCTCGAAGTAGGCGTAGTACACGCTGTCGAGTTCAGGCGTGTGCGAGATCGTCATGACCTGGCCGTCGAACGCCGTCGGCACGCGGAACCAGTTTTCGCTGTCGTAGCTGGCCACGGCCTGGTAGTCTTCATAGCCGGCCGGATAGGTGGCCTGGCCCGCGTTCAGGAAGCGCATCGTGCATGCCTGGCCGCGCGCGCCCTGCAGGCGGAAGTGGAACCACTGGTGGATGTCGGCGTGGCTATCCTTGCGCAAGTTCAGGTCGATGGCGCCGGCGCTGGTGGCGCTCACCACGTCGATGGCGCCCGAGTCGAAGTTCTGGCTGATTTTAATGGTCATGTAATGATCCCGTCCGAATGTAAGTGTTCCGGCGTTGCCTCGTGGGCTAGCGCCGTTGCGCTAAAAAACGCAGTGTAAGCTATCCTGCTATTTTCCGCCCTTTGGCCCCGTTCGCAAAGCCTGGCCCGGAGATTTATGCACCATTCCGGGGCATCGTTGGAAAAGCGCCGGGCAAAAGCGCGAAAAAACGGTCCGCTGTCGCATCTACCGGACAAAAAACTGAATTGTAACAATGCCGGAAACATTGGCGGCCCCTCGTCCCCCTATAATTCCTGCTTTCATAGAGTCGCCGGGAAAGAGTCGTGGACAAGAAGCTGACCAATATTCAGGAAAGAAAATTACGCGAGGCGCAGGCGCGGCGCGAGCACATCATCGACGTCGTCAAAGACCTCATCAAGAAGGGCGGCGCGCGCGCCGTCTCCATCCGCAAGGTGGCCGAAGCGGCCGGCTTTTCCACCACCGTCGTGTACGCCCTGTTCCGCGACAAGGCCACCCTGATCGCCCAGGCCATGGACAAGGACTTGCTGGAACTGGTGCGCGCCATGCGCACGGCCTGCGACACCAGCACTGACCCATGGGAACGCATCAGCCTGGTCGGCCGCGCCTACATCGAATACGGCTTCCAGCATCCCGACGAATACTCGCTGATCTTCATGGAGCTGCGCCCGCACGCGGAAGTCGACGCCGTCGACGTCGAACACGGCAATATCGAACAAGACCCGTATGCCTACGCGCTGCACCTGTTCGGCGAGCTGGCGCAAACGGGCCAGGTACGCCAGGACGAGCCGGCGCTGCACACGATGACGCAAATCTTCTGGCAATCGCTGCACGGCCTCGTGTCGCTGCGCATCGTCATGGATGCGGGCGACCCATGGACGCCGCACCCGGAAATGAACGCGCATATCGACGACTTGCTCGCCGTCGTCACGACAGGCATACGCCTACGCTTTGCACCGCCTTCCTGACGTTTGATCCAGCGCAAACCAGGCGGACGGAAAAGGCGGACAGTGGAGTGAAGCCGCCTGCGCCGATGCAGCGCGGCTTGCGCGAAGGAGTGCGAGATGAACGAAGCCTATTCCACGGACCGGCTTGACAAACAGCAAAGCGCGAACAATGCTGTACGCATGGAAGCGCGCCTGACAAAACTGGAAACGGACCGGGAACATGACCGGCTATGGTTCAAGACCCTGGAACAGCGTCTTGGCGAAGGCCTCGATAAGGTACGCACGGAATTGCACAACGAATCACAGCTGCTGCGTGCCGACCTGACGCAATTTCGCGGCGACTTGCGCGGCGACTGCCACGCCCTGCGCACGGAACTGGGCGACATCCGCAAGCACATGCACACCCACTTCCTGTGGTTCATGGGCATACAGGCCACCACCACGTTTGCCCTGCTGGGCTTGGGCGCCAAGGCGCTGCATATGTACTGAGGAAAGTAAAAAGGCAGCGCGGTGCCGCACCGCCCTGCCCTGTCTTGATGCTGGCGAAGCTTACTGCGCTGCCAGCATGCTCTGCGTTTCCTGGTAGCGCACGTGCCAGGCCAGGGCATCTTGCAGGATGTGCGGCGTGTGGCCGCCACGCTGGCATGCCGCGTCGTAATAGGCACGCAGCTGCGCGCGGTAATCGGGATGCGTGCAGCGATCGATGATCAACGGCGCCCGTTCACGCGGCGCCAGGCCGCGCAAGTCCGCAAAACCCCACTCCGTCACCAGCACGTCGACGTCATGCTCCGTATGGTCCACATGCGAGACCATCGGCACGACGCTGGAAATGCGCCCGCCCTTGGCCGCCGATTTCGACACGAACATCGACACTTGCCCGTTGCGCGCGAAGTCGCCCGAGCCGCCGATGCCGTTCATCATGTGCGTGCCGCACACGTGCGTGGAATTGACGTTGCCGTAAATATCGAACTCGAGCGCCGTGTTCAGGGCGATGATGCCCAGGCGGCGCACGATCTCGGGATGGTTGCTGATCTCTTGCGGGCGCAGCACGATTTTCGAGCGGTAATGGTCGATATTGTCCATCAGCTTTTGATGCACGGCGGCCGACAGGGTGATCGACGAAGCCGAGGCAAACGCCAGCTGGCCCGAATCGAGCAGCTCGATGGCGCTGTCCTGCAGCACTTCCGAATACATCGTCATGTTGCGGAAAGGCGATCCGATCAGGCCATGCAGCACGGCGTTGGCGATGGTGCCGATGCCCGCCTGCAGCGGCAGCAATTCCGGCCCCATGCGCCCGGCCGCCACCTCGCCCTCCAGGAAGGCGATCACGTGGCCGGCGATCGCCTGCGTTTCCGCGTCGGGCGGCAAGGCGTTCGACGGGCTGTCGGGGCTGTCCGTGATGACGATGGCGGCGATGCGGGCCGGGTCGATGGCGATGGCCGTGCTGCCCAGGCGCTGGTCCACGCGCGTGAGGGGAATCGGCTCGCGGCCCGGCAAGGTGTGCGGTATATAGATGTCGTGCAAGCCTTCCAGCGCCAGCGGCGTGGACAGGTTGATCTCGATGATCACCTGCGTGGCCTGCTGGGCAAAGGCGGCGGAGTTGCCCACCGACATGGTTGGGATGATGGCGCCGGCCGCCGTGATGGCTGTTGCTTCGATGACGGCGATATCGACGGCTGCCAGGTTGCCCGAACGCAGCTGCTCGGCCGTTTCCGACAGGTGCTGGTCGATGAACATGACTTCGCCGTTGTTGATCTTGCCGCGCAAGACCGGGTCGACCTGGAACGGCATGCGGCGCGCCAGCACGCCCGCCTCGGCCATCAAGCCGTCGCTGCCATTGCCCAGCGAAGCGCCCGTGATCAAGGTCAGGCTCAAGGGATCTTGCAGGGCGCGTTCGGCCAGTGCGCGCGGCAAGGCCTTGGCGTCGCCGGCACGGGTAAAACCGCTCATGCCGACACGCATGCCGTTGTGGAACAATTTGGCTGCCTCATCGGCGCTCATGATTTTGCCGAGCAAGCCTGGGTGGCGGATACGGTCTTCGTACATCTGATGCTCCTGATCTTCTTACTATTCTCAAACTGGATGGCTGTCATACACCAGCCCCATAAGTGGAATCAGTATAAAATCGCGGTCACATGCATGGCATGAATTAATTTCGCCACATCCAGTCGATATTTTCATGCCTTGCCAATGCCGAGCACCCTCGTGGATATCCGTTCCCTGCGCTATTTCGTCGAAACCGTGCGCCTGTCGAGCTTTACGCAGGCGGCCGAATCGCTGCACCTGACCCAGTCGACCATCAGCAAGATGGTGCGCCAGCTGGAAGACGAGGTGGGCGCCCAGCTGCTGGTGCGCGACGGGCGCAAGCTGACCCTGACGGACACGGGCCGCATCGTCTATCAGCATGGCCAGGAAATGCTGGCGAACATGCGCCAGCTGACCCTGGAAGTGCGTGACACGCAGGCCTTGCAGCGCGGCAGCCTGACGGTCGGCATCCCGCCCATGATCAATGTGCTGTTTACGCCTGTATTAAAGGCCTTCCGCGCGCGTCACCCGCACATCAGCCTGACGCTGCAGGAAGACACGGGCCAGCAGATCGAACGCCAGGTGGCGGCCGGCGAGCTGGAAATCGGCATGACGGTGCTGCCGGCCGATCCGGAACTCGATCTCGTGGCCGTGGAAGTGGCCAGCTATCCGATCTGGGCCCTGGCCGAGCCGGGCACGTTCCAGAAAAACCGCACGACCCTGCCCTTCAAGGCGCTGGCCGACTTGCCGCTGGTGCTGTTAAAGGATGATTTCGCTCTCACGCGCAGCCTGCGCCAGCATTTCGCGCAAGCGGGCTTTGCGCCAATGATCGCGGCCCAGAGCGGGCAATGGGACTGGCTGGTGGCGATGGCCTCGGCGGGCCTGGGCGTGGCCCTGCTGCCCGAGCCGTTCATCCACCGCCTGGCCGGCGAGCCGCTGGAGGCTGTGCGCATCGTCGAGCCGGAGGTGGCGTGGCAGGTGGCGCATATCTGGAGCGGGCGCTATCTGTCGCATGCGGCGCGCGCCTGGCTCGAAGTATGCCAGGACGTGCTGGGCACGCAGTTCGCGCACTGACGTAAAAAAGGGTGGCCTAGGCCACCCTTTTGCTTGATCACGCCACCTTGCTTACTTGGCGCTGTCGTTGTACATGCTGGCGTACTTCCAGCCGAAGTACAGAATGAAGGTGTAGCACACGGCCGGCACGAGGAAGGACAGTTGCAGATTGATGTGGTCGGCCAGGAAGCCCTGGATGAACGGCACGATGGCGCCGCCGACGATAGCCATGCAGAGGATGCCCGAACCTTGTCCCGTTTGCGCGCCCAGCTTGTTCAGGGCCATGCTGAAGATGGTCGGGAACATGATGGAGTTGAACAGGCCGACGGCGATCAAGGCCCACATGGCCGTGTGACCGCTGGAGAACACGGCAACGAGGATCAGCGCGATGACGACGGCGGCGTTGAAGGCCAGGGTCTTGCCCGGGCTGACATAGCGCATCACGGCAAAGCCGACGAAGCGGCCCAGCATGGCGCCACCCCAGTAATAGCTGACGAAATAGGCGGCATCGGCGTGGCTGAGGCCAGCGATATGGCTCTCGCCCAGGAAGTTGATCAGGAAGCTGCCGATGCTGACTTCACCGCCCACGTACAGGAAGATGGCCAGCGCGCCCAGCACCAGGTGGCGGTGCGACCAGATCGAGACCTTGTGGCCATCGTGCGCCAGGGCGGCGGCATCGTCGGCATGCGAAATCTTCGGCAATTTTGCCAGCGCGAACAGCACGGCCAGGATTACCAGAGTAGCGGCCAGCACCAGGTACGGGCCTTGCACGGAGGCCGCTTCCTTGGCGCGGTAAGCCAGTTGCTCGGCCGCCGGCAGCAGGTCGAACTGCTGCACCGTCAGCACGGTGCCCGACAAGATCAGCATGCCGCCCAGCGCAGGCGCCACCGTGGTGCCCAGCGCGTTGAACGCTTGCGTCAGGGTCAAACGGCTCGATGCCGTCTGCGGGTCGCCCAGTTCCGTCACGTACGGGTTGGCCGCCACCTGCAGCACGGTGATGCCGGCCGCCAGGATGAAGAAGGACAACAGGAACAGCGCATAGCTGCCGGTCGATGCCGGATAGAACATGGCGCAGCCGGCGGCCGCGATCAGCAGGCCGGCGACGACGCCGCGCTGGTAGCCGATCTTCTTGATCAGCATGCCGGCGGGCAGCGAAACGATGGCGTAGGCGCCAAAGAAGCAGAACTGCACCAGCATCGCCTGCACATACGTCAGGGTGTAGATCGAGCGCAGATGGGGAATCAGCACATCATTGAGCGATGTCAGCAGTCCCCACATGAAAAACAGCACCGTGACAATGATCAGGGCGCCTGTATTGTTTTGCGTGCCGGCCTGTGCGGACGGTACGCCCTGGCCTTGCTTTACGTATTCCATACCTTCTCCATTTTTCAATTCCAAGTTGATCTTGCCTGGCATGGAAGCGTTTCCACCCGGGCAGCACCAGGACGCGCAAGCGCCACGCAGATATCAGCGTGGGCCATGACTGCCATCAGCAAAACAGGGGCAGGCATGGCGCTGCTTGCGCGCGGCAGGCGCACGGCCGACCGTTTCTCGCCAAAATGATGTCTTGTAGGCGCGGCACGCCTGCGGGCCGCGTCAGAAAACAACATTCAGGAGAAAACAGTCTTGTAGTAAAACTACGATACTGCGCCCGCATTATGCCTTAAAGCCCCGTATTGCGCAGCTTTCCCGCCTGTTATTCTAAAAATGAATAGCCGACATTTGAAATCAAAAGTAGCCTTATAACTTGGAATCGCTATACTTATATTGCAGTGCAGCACAACGCGGCACGCCACATAAGGAGTCTGCCATGTCTACCGCATTTACTTACCACACCACGCAAAACAGCAATATCGTCGCTACCCTGGTCCACGCCGCCAAACGTGTTGGCGCCTGGCTGAACCAAAGCAGCGACCGCCGCGAACGCGCTTACGAAGAAGCCTACCTGGCCGAATCGACGGATCGTTACGACCTGGAATACCGCATGCGCGAACTGGCCCGTGCCAACCCGCAGCCAAGCTGGATGAGCGGCCTGAGCCGTTAAGAGTGACGCAGTACCCAGTCGCTCACCGGCTGTTGCAACATCGATAGCGCCATCCTGCTCGCCTTGCGCTTGAGCACAGGATGGGCTATACAGGCGGGATGCACACGCCCATTACCATTCTCGCCATCGCCGGCAGCCTGCGCGCCGCCTCGCTGAACACCGCCCTGCTGCGCGCCATCGCCGGGCTTGCGCCACGGCCATTCGACATCCGCATCTATTCGGGACTCGGTGAGTTACCGCTATTCAATCCCGACCTCGATGCCGACAGCCTGCCGGCCGTGACCGGTCTGCGCGACGCCATCCTGGCGGCCGACGTGCTGATGCTGGCCAGCCCCGAATACGCGCACGGCGTGAGCGGCCCCATGAAAAACGCGCTGGACTGGATGGTGGGAAATGAATCGTTCATCGACAAGCCGCTGGTGCTGCTGAACGCCTCGCCGCGCGCCACGCATGCGCAGGCGGCCCTGCGCGAAACGGTAGTCACCATGTCGGCGCGCCTGATCGACGACGCCTGCATCAGCTTGCCCCTGCTGGGGTCGGGTCTCGATGCCGAGGGCATCGCTGCGGACCCGGCATTGCGCCGGGCCATCCTCGATATGCTGCAGTGCATCAGGTCATTTTCATGACCGTCTGCACGTTTTACTGTCATTTCATCTAGTTTTACTACGTACTTCTACGGACCGCTCAATGCGGGATCATGCCGGTGAAGACGTAGGCCTGCAGCATGGTGATGATGCCGATGATGACGGCAAACAACAGGCTGTGCTTCAAGGTAAAGCGGAACAGGTCCGATTCCTTGCCCACCAGGCCAGTCGCCGCGCAGGCGACGGCGATCGACTGGGGCGAGATCATCTTCGCCGTCACGCCGCCCGTCGTATTGGCCGCCACCATCAGGGTGTCGGACACGCCGATCTGGTGCGCCGTCGTGTTTTGCAGGGAGCAGAACAAGGCGTTCGACGACGTGTCGGACCCCGTCAGGAAGACGCCCAGCCAGCCCAGGAACGGCGAGAAGAACGGGAAGGCGGCGCCGCTGCCGGCCAGCAGCAGGGCCAGTGTGGACGACATGCCCGAGTAGTTGGCAACGAAGGCAAACGCCAGCACCAGGCCGATCGACAGCACGGGACGGCGCAACTCCACGATCGTTTCCACGAACGCCTTCAGACCATCGCGCGGCTTCATACGCAGCATCAGCATCGACAGCACGGCCGTCAGCAAGATCGCCGTGCCCACGGCCGACAGCAGATCGAGCTTGAACACGGCGTCATACGCCTTCGGCTCGGCCACGATGGGCATGGTCTTCATCACCAGTTTGTCGAGGTAAGGCACGTGGATCTTGATGACCAGGCTGGACAACGCGCCGCCGGCGGCAAACAGTGCCTTGAAGCCGGGCAGGCTCCACACGGTGACGATGGCCGTCAACAGGCCGAACGGCGCCCAGGCGCGCATGGTCTGCGCCATCGTGTAGGGCGAGGCGGCGCGGTTGCCACCGCCGCGCACGGCCGCAGCACCGCCCGCACCGCCAAAGCCGGACAGCGCTGCCGTGCCGCCGCCGACGGCATGCGCCACTTTCGCATTCTTCGGCTGCCACACTTTCAGGAACAGGGTCAGCGACACCAGGCTGACGAGGGCCGAGGTGATGTCCGGCAGTTCAGGGCCGATATGGTTCGACGTGAAATACTGGGTGACGGCAAAGCTCAAACCCGTCACCAGCGCGGCTGGCCACACTTCGCGCACGCCGCGGAATCCATCCATCATGAAGACCAGCCAGAACGGCACCAGCAGCGACAGCAGCGGCAACTGGCGGCCCGCCATGGCGCCGATCAGGAACGGGTCGATGCCCGTCACCTGCCCCGCCACGATGATGGGGATGCCCATGGCGCCGAAGGCCACGGGCGCCGTGTTGGCGATCAGGCACAGGCCCGCCGCATACAGCGGGTTGAAACCCAGGCCCACCAGCAGCGCCGAGGTGATCGCCACGGGCGCGCCGAAACCGGCCGCCCCTTCCAGGAAGGCGCCGAAGGCAAAGCCGATCAACAGCACCTGCAGGCGCTGGTCGTCCGTGACGGACAGCACGGACGCGCGGATGATGTCGATCTGCCCTGTTTTCACGACGATCTTGTACAGGAAGACGGCCGTGACGATGATCCAGGCGATCGGCCACAAGCCGTACGCAAAACCGTAGCCGGCCGCCGCCAGCGCCTGCGGCACGGGCATGCCATACGCGAAGATGGCGACGGCTAGCGCCAGCGCCAGGGTGACGGCGGCCGCCACATGTCCCTTGATGCGCAGCGCCGCCAGCGCGATGAAGAAGAAAATGATGGGGATGGCTGCCGCCAGCGACGACAGCCACAAGCTGCCGAGCGGTGTATAAAGTTGGGTCCAGGTTTGCATGTCGGGTCTCCTCCGGTGGATGCGGGTTAAGTGAAAAAACGGCTTTGCTGTATTTTTTTGCGGCGTATTTTTCTGTGGGGGCCGGCACTACTCTTCCTGGCCCCGCGCGTTCAGCAGGTCGGCCAGGCTGCGCGGCGCCGGCGTCAAGGGCTTGCGGTGCTGCGTCCAGCCCAGCTGCGCGCGCGGCGTCAGCATGCGCAGCCGCGTGGCGGCCCAGCGGAACAGCCGGTAGCTGCCGGGGCGCGCGAAGGCGCCGCTCCAGAAGCGCCAGATCAGGCTTTCGCCGCGGCTGAACTTGGCGCCCTGCCCGCGCAGCGGATGGCTGACTTCCTCGTTCGGATTGCGGTTCGCTTCCGTACGCAGGCGCACCAGCAGCTGCGGAATCGGGATGCGTACGGGGCACACTTCGCCGCAGGCGCCGCACAGGCTCGATGCGGTGGCCAGATCCGCCGTCGCAGCTAGTCCCAACAAGTGGGGCGAAATGATCTTGCCGATCGGCCCCGGATACGTGGTGCCGTAGGCGTGGCCGCCGATGCGCGTGTAGACGGGACAGTGGTTCATGCAGGCGCCGCAGCGTATGCATTGCAAGGTGGCGCGCAGCTGCTCGTCGGCGTAGGCCTGGCTGCGGCCGTTGTCGAGCAAGACCAGGTGCACTTCGCGCGGCCCATCTTTTTCACCGGCGCGGCGCGGGCCGGAAATCAGGTTGAAATACGTGGTGATGGCCTGGCCCGTGGCCGAACGCGTCAGGAGGCTGGCCAGCGGTACGATATGTTCGAGCTTGGCCACCACTTTTTCCATGCCCATGATGGCGATGTGCACGTCCGGCACGGACGTCGTCAAGCGGCCATTGCCCTCGTTTTCCACCAGCCACAGGGTGCCCGTGTCGGCCGCCGCGAAGTTCACGCCCGACAGGCCGATATCGGCGTCAACGAAGGCCTGGCGCAGAGCGCGCCGTCCCGTCTGGATCAGGCTGTCGACGTCTTCCGTGTAGGGCGCGTCGGGGATATGTTCGGCGAACAGGCCGGCGATGTCGGCCTTCGTCTTGTGAATGGCAGGCATGACGATGTGCGACGGCTTTTCGCCGGCCAGCTGCACGATGTACTCGCCCATGTCCGATTCCAGGCACGTCATGCCGCGCGCTTCCAGATAGTGATTGAGCTCGATTTCCTCGCTGGCCATCGACTTGCCCTTGATGAAGCGCGTCGCCTGATTGCGCTGCGCGATGGCGTGGATGATGGCGTTGGCCTGCTCGCCATCCTCGGCCCAGTGCACCTGCACGCCGGCCGCCGTCAGCCTGTCTTCCAGCTGCACCAGCAAATCGGGCAGGCGCGCCAGCGCGTGCCGGCGCACGGCTTCGCCGATGTCGCGCAGGCGTTCCAGTTCGTCGCCGTCGGGGAATTGCGTCTTGCGCTTGTCCTGTAAAAAATCCATGGCGCCGCGAAAGCTCTGGCGCAGTTTCGGGTCGTCCAGCGCGGCGCGGGCGCGCGCATGGAAGTCGGCCGGCTTGACGAATTGCAGGGGCTTGGCGTTCATGGCTGGCCTCCTTCCTGGGCGGACAAGTCATCGATGATCAGCACCCACAGCCAGCGCGGGCCGTGCGCGCCATAGGCCAGCGTCTGCTGGATATCGGACGTTTTCGAGGGGCCGGACACCAGCACCAGGTTGGCCGGCATGCCGTCCGCCCAGCGCTCGGCGCGCGCCGCCGCGTGCAAGTCCACATGCAGGGTGCTCGCATACACAAGACAGATATGCAAAGGGGGCGCCAGGGACACCGTGCGCGGCGTGGCCGCATCGGGTGCGATGACCAGGGTGCCCGTGGCGGCGATGCCGGAGCGCGCGATGGTGAAACCCGCATCGACGGTGTCGAACAGTTCACTTTTCCACTGCGCCAGCGGACGCGTGAATGACAGCGTCTCCACCGCAGGTGGCAAGGCGGCGCGCAAGGCCTGCCCTTCGGCGCTGCCGGTATCGAGCAGCAAACGGCGCACGCCGTGTTCACCGAGGCGCTGCGCCAGCAGGGCGGGCCAGGTGTCCACGCTCACACAGTCGACTTGCGCGTGCGAGACGCGCAAGGCGGCCTGCATGGCGGCGATCCTGTCCCGTGCCGGCAGCGGCGCGGCGGCGCGGCGCGCCAGGTAGTGCTGGTCGATCGCCGTATCGATGAGCTCCACCGCTTCGGGTGCGGCGGGCGCGGCGGCGCGCAGGCGTCCCAGCATCCGTTCGCGGGCGGTCAGGATCGCGCTCATGCCGCGCCTCCCGTACGGCGCCACAAAAAGCTGGCCATATGCTCGACGGGTAGCGGCGCGCCCTGGTGCTGCGCGGCGTGGCCGATATTGAGCAGGCAGCCGCAGTCGGCCGAGACGAGCCGGTCGCAGCCTGTGGCGCAGGCTGAGGCGATCTTGTCGCTGACCATGGCACCGGAAATATCGGGGTGCTTCAATGAAAACGTGCCGCCAAAGCCGCAGCATTCCGATTCGCGCTGGTGTTCGATGCGCGTCACGCCGGGCAAGGCATCGACCAGGGCCACGCCGTGGGTGCGCGTACCCATTTCGCGGCGCGCGCCGCACGAGGTATGCAGCACCACGTTTTCATCGGCCTGCGCGGCGGCGCCCATGCCGGCCAGGTCGAGCTGCAGCACGCAGACGAGAAATTCGCTCAGTTCATATACGCGCTCGGCCAGCTCCAAGGCCTTGGGGCCGGCCACCGGGTCGTCCTGGAACAGCTGCGGCCAATGGTGGCGCATCATGCCGGCGCAGGAACCGGACGGCACGATCACGGGCCACGGCTGCGCAAACAGGTCGAGCTGGGCGCGGGCCACGGCGCGCGCCTGTTCCGGATTGCCGCTGCTGTAGGCGGGCTGGCCGCAGCAGCTCTGGCCGCGCGGATAATGCACGAGCAAGCCTTCCCGCTCCAGCAGGCGTACGGCATCAAGGCCCGCCTGCGGCACGAACAGGTCGACCAGGCAGGTGGCGAACAGGTACACCTGCGGCGGTGGCGATGGATAGTGGCGTGGCTGGCGCGGGTCTGGCTGCATGCGTTGTCTCCCCGGCGCTCTGTGTGTTGCTGCGGCGCCGCTGTGTGTTGTTAAGAATGACCGGTTCACGCATAATTCCAGCTTCCGCAAGCCACTTCAAATTGCTCGGACCACTTTAAAACAACACCGGAAGACATCGATGGCGACAGGCATGCAAACGCGGGGCAGGGTCGAGATGGTGATGCGCAGGCTGGAGACGGCCTTGCTGGACGGCAGCTTGCCGGCGGGCGCGCAGTTGCCGGCCGAACGCCTGCTGGCGCAGCAATATGCAGTCTCGCGCAACACCGTGCGCGAAGCCGTGCAGCGGCTGGCGGCGCGGGGCCTCGTGCGCAGCCGGCGCGGTGCCGGCGTGTTCGTGACCGATCAATTGCGCACCGGCATGGCTTCGCCGTGGAGCCAGCTGGTGGCCGACCACCCCGCCCTGCGCGACGACATCCTGGAATTTCGCCGCGTGCTGGAAGGGGCGACGGCGTACTTTGCCGCGCAGCGGGCCAGCGGGGACGAGCGCGCGCAGATCATGGCGCTGCTGGCCGAGCTGGAACAGGCGCGCGCCAGCGACGACAAGCACGGCGAGGCGCAGGCCGACGCGCGCCTGCATGAAGTCATCGCACAGGCGTCGCACAACACCATGTTTTTGCACTTGCACACCAGCATCATCGGCATGCTGCGCGAACACATCACCATCAATGGCACGGGCTTGCGCCAGCAGGACGAGGCCACTTCGCTGCAGCTGCTGTCGCAGCACCGCACCCTGTGCGTAGCGATCTGCGCCAGCCAGCCCGAGGAAGCGCGCACGGCCATGCAAAGCCACATCGATTTCGTGCGCACGCGCGTCACCAGCGATGACGATTGAGGCCACTGGTAGGACCAGTACCAGGACCAGTACCTGCGCACAGCGGACGCAAAAACTGCTACCATCGCGCGCCGCCAACTGATCCCTCCTGCCATGACCGTCCTCGCCCACACCCATCCGCTGGTGCTCCAGCTGGAAAACGACTTGCTGCCCCTGTTTCGCGCCGCCCTATCGCCACTAGCGGCCGCCGCGCCACGGGCGCTCGCCTCTGTCTTCGCCTTTTCCAGCGGCACGGCCAGCGCCTTCCAGGATTATCACTTCGGCATTTCCTGCCTGCTCGCAGACGTGCCCGACGATGCCCCGGAAGAAGTCGCCCTGCTGGTCGGCGTCACGGGCCTCGATGCCGGCGCCCGGCTCAGCGCCCAGGTCGTTTGGGGCCAGCCATCGGGCCAGGTGGAAATGCAGGCCGAACTGCAGGCAGATGACTTGCCAACCCTGCATGCCGCCCTGCCCGGCTTGCTGGCCAGCTTGCAACAGGCAGCCAGCCGGGGCGCACCAGCAAGATGACAGGTGCATGAAAAAGTGCCAGGAAACAACAACTTACGCTTTCCTCTACGCAACTTTGTTGACTTCCACTAGCCCCAGCCCCTATCCTTTCAGTTACGTTTGGTGAGAATGTGTGCGTGTTCATGCGAGCATGCAAGCGGCATCGCCTTGCCTCCAAAAAGTCCATTCCGCATTTTTATTGCAACCATCAGGGCAACGCGCCTGAACGGCCGCTGCCAGCAAATACGGAGCTGACTGCCATGCCATCGCACCACCATTTTCCTGCCACAACCTTGCTCGGCTGCCTCTTTTTACTGGCCACCCTGCCCGTGCAGGCGCAAACCACGGACAGCCCTGCCGCCACCTTTACCGCCAATGCCAGTCTCACGTCGCAATACATTTCGCGCGGCTTTCGCCAGACCTGGGGCAAGCCGGCGCTGCAGGCGGGGGCCGACTACGCGCACCCGAGCGGCTGGTCGCTGGGCACGTGGGCGTCCACCGTCAGCGACCGCTATATCGAGGATGCGACCATCGAATGGGACGTGTACGGCGGCTACAGCGGCACGGTCGGTGAACTCGGCTACAGTGTGCTGGCCTACTATTACAAGTATCCGGGCGCCGTCTACCGCGCCACAGGCGTGAAGTACGACTATGGCGAACTGTCGCTGGGCCTCAGCTACAAGATGCTATACGCCAAGTACAACCGCACGGTCACGCCGGACTTCTTCGGCATCACCAATGCGCGCGGCACGGGCTACCTGGACGTGGGCGCGAATGTCGACCTGGGCAATGCCTGGACCTTGAACCTGCACGCCGGCAATGGCCGGGTGGCGGGTACGGGCAACGCCATCTGGAACTGGCGCGACGCCAAGATCGGTGTCACCCGGACCTTCGACGGCGGCTGGAGCGCCAGCGCCGCCGTCACGCGCGCCTGGGGCGCCACCGATGCCTACGACCATTACACCTTGGGCATCCCGAATGCGGCCGGCCAGCTCGACATGTCGAACCCCGCCGCGACCACCCTGGTCGTGGCCATCAGCAAGACGTTCTAGGCGCGCCACCCGCGACGCCCATGACACCAATACCCCTCCCCATCAAGGAACAGCATCATGCAACTCTCACTGAACAGTAAAATCTGCGTCGCCGCCACCGCGCTCGCCATCCTCAGCCTCGGCGTCACGGCGGCCGTGATCGGCTACAAGAGCAGCGCCAGCGCCGAAGCGGCCGCGCTGGACCTGGCGCGCACGTCGGCGCGCGAAGTGGCGGGTGCATTGCAGGCGCGCATCGCCAGCAACCTGTCCAGCGTGTCCAGCCTGGCTGGCGCCATGCGCGGCACCAAGAGCGCCAGCCTGCCCCTGCAGCGCGAACAGATCAATGAACTGACCAAGGCAACATTGACCAGTTCGGAAGACTTGCTGGGCTCGGCCGTGACGTGGGAGCCGAACGCGCTCGACGGCAAGGATGCGGATTTCGCCAATCAGAAGCCGTACTACGACGCCAGCGGCCGCTTCATGCCCTACTGGACGCGGGGCGCCGGCGGCAAGCTGCAAGTCGAACCCATCGTCTTCGACCCGAAACCGGGCGCCAACGACTGGTATGACGTGCCCAAGCGCACAGGCAAGACTTACTTTACGGAACCGTACATCTACCCCGTCGATGGCAAGAATGTACTGATGGCCTCGCTGGTGGCGCCCATCATGATCGATGGCAGCTTCAAGGGCGTGGCCAGCGCCGACTTCATGCTTACGCGCCTGGCGAAAATCCTCGCCGACCTGAAAGTGATCGAGGGCGGCAAGCTGGCCCTGATCTCGAACGGCGGCCTGTACGCGAGCCACCCCGTGCCCGAGCGGCTGGGCAAGAAGGCCGACGACGTGCCTGCGGCCGGCCTGGAAAAAGTGCGCCAGGGCCAGGCGTATGAATACGAGGACGACAAGGGCTATATCCATTTGCTGCAGCCGCTACAGATCCACCCCGATATCGCGCCCTGGAGCGTGGAGCTGAATTTCCCGAAAAGCGTGGCCACGGCCTCTGCGCGCGACCTGATGATCTACACCCTGATCGTCGCCCTGCTGTGCGCGGCGGCCACGGCCGGCATTCTGATTCTGGTCGTCAACCAGTTGACGCGTCCCCTGCGCACCCTGGGTCGCACCATGACGGACCTGTCGAGCGGCGACGCCGACCTGCGCGTGAAGCTGGAAGTCAAGGGTACCGACGAGCTGGCCGTGATCGGCAAGGGTTTCAACGCCTTCGTGGAAAAGATCCACGCCGTGCTGCTGCAAGTGCAGGCCAGTGCCGACAACGTGGCCCGCGCCAGTGCGGAAATTGCGCAAGGCAATAACGACCTGTCGGCCCGCACGGAACAGCAAGCCAGTTCGCTGGAAGAAACGGCCGCCTCGGTGGAAGAGCTGACGGGCACGGTCAAGGAAAATGCCGACCATGCGCGCCAGGCGAATCAATTGGCCGCGTCCGCATCCAGCGTGGCGCAAAAGAGCGGCGAAGTGGTCGGCAAGGTGATTGAAACCATGACGTCGATCAATGACTCGTCGAACAAGATCGTCGACATCATCAGCGTCATCGACGGCATCGCCTTCCAGACGAATATCCTGGCGCTGAACGCGGCCGTGGAAGCGGCGCGCGCGGGCGAACAGGGCCGAGGTTTCGCCGTCGTCGCCACGGAAGTGCGCAACCTGGCGCAACGCTCGGCGGCCGCCGCCAAGGAAATCAAGCTGCTGATCGACGATTCCGTCGGCAAGGTGGCGGCCGGCAGCAAGCTCGTCGACGAAGCGGGCGCCACCATGGAACAGGTGGTCGACAGCGTGCGCAAGGTGACCGCCATCATGGCCGACATCAGCGTCGCCACCACCGAGCAAAGCGACGGCATCGCCCAGGTCAACCAGGCGCTGGCGCAGATGGATGGCGTGACGCAGCAGAACGCGGCCCTGGTCGAGGAAGCGGCAGCCGCCGCCGAAAGCCTGCAGGACCAGGCCAGCCATCTGGCCGAGGTGGTCAGCGTGTTCAAGCTGGGTGCACAGCAGCAAACGACGCCGCAGGCAATGCCGGCGGTGAAAAAAGCAGCGCCGCTGCCAGCCAAGCGCCTGAGCGTTGCCAAGCCGGCGCCCGCGGAAAGAGCGCAGGCCAAGGCGCCGGCCGGCGATGATTGGGAAGAGTTTTAAGCCTGTCTTGCCACACGGCTGCGAGTGCCCTTGATCTATATCAAGTCACGAATACATTCGGTGAGAATTGCCCCTGATCCATCCTTTTATACTGTTGCCGCGTCTACGGCACGCATGCTTGCCGGAATAAAAGGATGGAGCATGAAAAAAATAGTGGCAGTATTCCTGGCATCAAGCACCGCACTGCTGGCCGGCTGCGGCGGTGGCGGCGGCAGCAGTGATGCAGGCAATTCCGATGCCGGCTCGACGCTGGCTCCCTACGTCGGCACCTGGCAAGCGCCGTGCGACGAACATGAACGCCAGACCATGGTGGTCACAGCCAAGGCCGATGGCAGCGGCGCGATGGAACTGACCTCCACCATCGAAACCTATCTCAAGACCGGCTGCAGCGGCACCTTGCTGGGCACGGAAACCATGACCGCAAAGATGAGCGCGACACCGGATGGCGTGGCCGACGTTCTCGTCAAACTGACGGAGAATGGAGCCGCCAGCAATGTGCGCATCGACAAGCTGAATCTGTCCATGCCCGCCTATACCTTCAACGTCACAGGACCTGGCGTGCAATACGTGAAGAAAGATGGCAAACAGCAATGGTGCATCGAATATGAAGGCGGCTCCACCTGCCTGCTCGACGAAGGCATACGCCCGGCGCAAACCATCAAAGGCGGCATCCTCTTGCGCGACAACAAGCTCTACACCTTCTCGCATAACGGCAGCAGTTATGAGCCCGACATGCTGTACGTGAAAAAATAAGCGCGTGACTGGCTGCGGGGCCCACGGCCATGCTGCTTCATGGCCTCGAGCCCGTCAGCGAGGGTAGGTGTAGAATCGAACAGACATTGCAAAAGCAGAAAGCTATCCTGTTAAAAAAGGAGCTTGCCATGTCGACCAACGCTTTCTCCGTGCCGTCCGACGCCGCACTGGCCACCCTCTTGCCGCCGCAGGACAGCGCCCTCCCCTCCATCGACGGCTTGCGGCGCCTGCGCGACGCGGGCCTGGACCAGCTGCCCCTGCCCGGCCACGGCGCCACCCTGCGGCGCTGGCAAATGCTGGCCACCATCGCCGCCATCGACCTCTCCCTGCTCAAGCTGTACGAAAGCCATACGGATGCGCTGGCCATCCTGGCGGAACTCGGCGGCCCCGGCGCGCCGGCTGGCAGCAGTTGGGGCGTCTGGAGCGCGGACATGCCGGACGCGCGCGTGCGCTTGCGGCAGATGGCCGATGGCCGCCATGTGCTCGACGGACGCAAGGCCTGGTGTGCAGGCGCACATGGCCTCAGCCATGCCTTGATCAGCTGCTGGAACGACGCTCACCAGGCTTGCCTGGCCACCGTAGAGCTGTCGCAGCCCGGCGTGCGCGTCACGGACGAAGGCTGGCAAGCCATCGGCATGCGCGCCTGCGCCAGCGTCGACGTGACCTTTTCCGCTGCGCGCGTCTTTCCCGTCGGCGCGCCAGGCGCCTATCTTGAGCGGCCCGGCTACTGGCATGGCAGCGCCGGCATCGCGGCCGCGTGGTACGGCGCCGCCTGCGCCATCGCCAGCCACCTGCATGCGCGCGCGCAGCACGCCGCCCCCGATCCCGTGCGCCTGGCGCAACTGGGCCAGATCGACTGCGCCCTGCGCGCGGCCGGCGCTCTGCTGCGCGAAGGCGCCGCCGAGATTGACGCGCATCCGCAACGCGACGCCATGGCCCTGGCGCTACGCCTGCGCCTTGCCGTGGAAGACGCGGCCACCCTGGTGCTGCACCTGGCCACGCGCGCGCTGGGTGCCGGTCCCCTGTGCCGCGATGCCCATTTCGCGCGCCTGGCGGCCGACCTGCCAGTCTTCCTGCGCCAGAGCCATGCGGAACGCGACCAGGCCGTGCTGGGCGGCATCGTCGCCGGCGCGGAAGAACATCCGTGGACGCTGTGAGGGCGCGCAGACAAAAAAATCGCCGGACCGGATGGACTCCGGGCCGGCGATCAGGACTAGTCTGACTGGATGATTACTTGAGCGGCATCGCGATACCGAACATCACGGACTGGGTACGTCCGCTATCGATGTTCAGATTGCTGTTGTAGTCGAGGGTGATGGTCATGCCGTTCGACAGCAGCAGTTTGACGCCCAGCCCCGCCGCCCAGTTGCCCGTCTGCTGCGGCACCGTGCGGATCACGTACACGGGGCCGTCGGCCACCAGGTCGGCATACGCCAGGCGCGCATCATCGGCGCCCTGGAACTGGTGCCGGTACTCGAGCCGCGCGCGCGGGAACCACGTGCCCAGGCCGCCCACATAGATGCCCTCGGCCCGCACGCCGAGCGCGCCGATGCGCGAACGCACGGTCTGCTTGAAGTAGCTCAGGGCGTTGATACCCGCT
>NZ_JAXAWA010000007.1:0-371610 GCF_033949445.1 Janthinobacterium sp. GMG2
CACGGACCGCGTGACGCAATCGGGCGGCCAGCCAGCCAAGCGCCTGACCAAGCTGACCATCGCACCGACGATCTCGGCAGGTCCTGGCCTGTGGTCGCGTCCTGAACTGCGCGCTTTCGTGACCTACGGCAAATGGAACGATGCGGCCACCGCCTCGGTCAATGCGTCGAACAACGGCGGCCCGATCTACAACAACAATACCAGCGGCACTTCCTACGGTTTCCAGGTAGAAACCTGGTTCTAAGTTTGCAGGCGTTGTAAGTCAAGTTCAACCTGGCGCATCCTTCGCGGATGCGTTTTTGGCGCCGTCCCGTGATATAAATGCAATGTAGTCATGTCATGGATCACGGCGCCGTCTTTACACCAAGATGATGCCCGTTTGCAAGCGGGTCTGAGCACAAGAGCGCCGGCACAGGCGCAGATTTCACCTTTTTCGGCCCCCGTATGCCGAAGCCCCCTAAAAGCTTGATCAAAAAAGGAATGTGGAGATGAAACTGAAATTCAAGATTACCCAACTGGCCGCATTGACCACCCTGGCATTCGCTGGCAGCGCCTTTGCGACCGACGTGGAAGTGTTGCACTACTGGACCTCCGGCGGCGAAGCGAAGTCCGTGGGCCAGTTGCAGCAGATCGTGAAGGAAAGCGGCTTCGGCTGGAAAGACTTCGCCGTGGCCGGCGGCGCTGGCGAAAACGCCGCGACCGCGCTGAAAACCCGCGTCATTTCCGGCAACCCGCCGACGGCCGCCCAGATCAAGGGCCCATCGATCCAGGAGTGGGGCGCTGAAGGCGTGCTGGCCAATATCGATGATGCCGCCATTCCAGGCAAATGGGATGCCGTGCTGCCGAAAGTCGTCGCCGACATCATGAAATACAAGGGCCACTACGTTGCCGCTCCCGTCAACGTCCACCGCGTCAACTGGATGTGGGTCAATCCGGAAGTGCTGAAAAAAGCCGGCGTGGCCACCACCCCGACGACCTGGGATGCGTTCTTCGACGCGGCCGAGAAGATCAAGAAGTCGGGCGGCATCGCGATCGCTCACGGCGGCCAGCCTTGGCAAGACGCCACCGTGTTTGAATCCGTCGCGCTGGGCGTGGGCGGCACCGAGTTCTACAAGAAAGCCATCCTCAAGCTGGACCAGAAGGAATTGACCGGCCCGACCATGCTCAAGGTGTTCGACACCCTGGGCAAGGTGAAGACCTACATCGACAAGGATGCGGCAGGCCGCGACTGGAATCTGGCGACCGCCATGGTCATCAACAACAAGGCCGGCTTCCAGTTCATGGGCGACTGGGCCAAGGGCGAGTTCACGGCCGCTGGCAAAGTGCCGGGCAAGGACTACCTGTGCGTGGCCGCTCCTGGCACGGACAAGGCCTACACCTTCAACATCGATTCGTTTGCCATGTTCACGCAAAAGGATGCGAATGCGAAGAAAGGGCAGATCGCCCTGGCCAACGCCATCATGAATCCGAAGTTCCAGTCGATCTTCAACCTGAACAAGGGTTCGATCCCCGTGCGTTCCGGCGTATCGAAGGACAAGTTTGACGCCTGCGCCCTGAAATCGATGGAAGACATGGACGCCACCAACAAGTCCGGCGGCCTGGTGCCATCGTTCGCCCACGGCATGGCGTTGCCATCGGCCACGCAAGGCGCCGTGACCGACGTCATCGCCAAGTTCATGAACACCAACATGAGCTCGAAAGATGCGGTTGCAGCTTTGGCCAAAGCGGCAAAAGTGAAGTAATCACGACGGCGCCGGCACGCTCGCCGGCGCCCGCTGCATTGCATGCATCGCAGGCGTCCGCCCTGGCTTCGACCAGGCCGGCGCCACACGCAGTTCTCTCTACGGCTCTCCTATGTCCATACGCAAGCAATTCGACCGATGGATACCGCAGATGGTGTTGGGCCCCACGCTCATCGCCAGCCTGGTATTCGTCTATGGTTTTATCTTTTTGACCGGTTGGCTGTCGCTGACCGAATCGCGGCTGATGCCGAACTACGAGTTCGCCGGCCTGGTGCAATACGTCGAGCTGTTCGACAACGAGCGCTGGTGGACCTCGCTCAAGAACCTCGGCATCTTCGGTGTCCTGTTCATCGGTTGCAGCATCGCCATCGGCCTGTTCCTGGCCATCCTGCTGGACCAGAAAATCCGCGCCGAAGGCGCGCTGCGCGCCATCTACCTGTATCCGATGGCGCTGTCCTTCATCGTCACCGGCACGGCCTGGAAATGGATGCTCAATCCCAGCCTGGGCCTGGAAAAGGTCATGCACGACTGGGGCTGGACCTCGTTTACCTTCGACTGGCTGGTGAACTCCGACATGGCCATCTACACGGTGGTGATCGCCGGCGTATGGCAGTCGTCGGGCTTTGTCATGGCCCTGTTCCTGGCCGGCCTGCGCGGCATCGATGACGAGATCATCAAGGCGGCGCAGGTCGATGGCGCGTCCCTGCCGACGATCTACTGGCGCATCGTGATTCCCGCCATGCGTCCCGTGTTCTTCAGCGTGCTGCTGATCCTCGCGCATATCGCCATCAAGAGTTTCGACCTGGTCATCGCACTGACGGCTGGCGGACCTGGCAACTCGTCGTCCGTGCCGGCCATCTTCATGTACCAGTTTTCCTTCACCCGCGGCCAGCTGGGCCTGGGCTCGGCATCGGCAATGATGATGCTGGCCACCATCGTGGCCGTGCTCGTGCCGCTGATGTATCTGGAAACGCGCAGCGCAAAGGCGATGAGATGACACACACTCCTACACGTAACAACAAACTCACCCTGGGACGGGTGGTGTTATATCTGCTGCTGATCCTGTTCGCGGTGTACTACATCGTGCCCCTGTACGTGACCCTGTCGACGTCGTTCAAGTCGCTCGACGAGATCCGCAGCGGCAACCTGCTGGCCTTGCCGCACGTGTGGCAGTTCGATTCCTGGTCCAAGGCCTGGTCTTCGGCCTGCACGGGCGTCACCTGCGACGGCATGCAGCCGTTCTTCTGGAACTCGATCAAGATGGTGATTCCCGCCGTGCTGATCTCGACCTTCCTTGGGGCCTTCAACGGCTATGTGTTCGCGCACTGGCGCTTCCGCGGTTCGGAAATCCTGTTTGCCGCCTTGCTGGTCGGCTGCTTCATTCCGTTCCAGGTGGTGATCCTGCCGATGGCGCGCCTGCTGGGCGAATTCGGCCTGGCCAATACCACCACGGGCCTCGTCTTCGTGCACGTGGTGTATGGCACGGCGTTCACGACTTTGTTCTTCCGTAACTACTACATCGGCGTGCCGGAAGAACTGATCAAGGCGGCCCGCATCGACGGCGCCGGCTTCTTCCTGATCTTCCGCAAGATCGTGCTGCCGATTTCGGGTCCGATTTTCGTCGTCTGCATCATCTGGCAATTCACGCAGATCTGGAACGACTTCCTGTTCGGTATCGTCTTCGCCAGCGGCGATTCGCAGCCGATCACGGTGGGCTTGAACAACCTGGTCAACACGTCCACGGGCGTGAAGGAATACAACGTCAACATGGCGGCCGCGGTGATTGCCGCGCTGCCGACCCTGCTGGTCTATCTGGTCGCAGGCCGTTATTTTGTGCGCGGTCTGACCGCAGGCGCAGTCAAAGGTTAAGGAAAGAATATGTCCAGTTTATCGATACGCAGCATCCGCAAGGTGTACACGAATGGCGTCGAAGTCCTCAAGGGCATCGACATCGAGATCAAGGATGGCCAGTTCCTGATCCTCGTCGGCGGCTCCGGCTCCGGCAAGTCGACCTTGCTCAATATGGTGGCCGGCCTGGAAAGCGTCACGTCCGGCGAAATCCTCATCGACGGCAAGGTCGTCAACGACCTGCCGCCGAAGGACCGCGACATCGCCATGGTGTTCCAGTCCTACGCGCTGTATCCGTCGATGACGGTGCGTGAAAACATCGCGTTCGGCCTGAACGTGAAAAAAGTGCCGAAGGCGGAGCAGGAAGAAATCGTCGCCCGCGTCGCCGAAACCCTGCAGATCACGCACTTGCTGGACCGCCGTCCGGCGCAGCTGTCGGGCGGCCAGCGCCAGAGGGTCGCCATGGGCCGCGCCATTTCGCGCAAGCCGTCGCTGTTCCTGTTCGACGAACCGCTGTCGAACCTGGACGCCAAGCTGCGCGTGGAAATGCGCGCCGAGATCAAGCTGCTGCACCAGCGCCTGAAGGCCACCATCGTCTACGTCACGCATGACCAGATCGAGGCGATGACGATGGGCGACCTGATCGCCGTCATGAAGGATGGGGTGGTGCAGCAACTGGGCACGCCGCAGGAAATCTACGACAATCCGGCCAACCTGTTCGTGGCCGGCTTCATCGGCTCGCCGTCGATGAACTTCATCACCGTCAAGCCTGTCATCGAAGGCAACGAGGTGTTTGTCGCCATCGAGAACGCGGGCAAGAGCTTGCGCCTGGCCTTGCCGTTTGCCGCCGACAAGCTGCGCAGCTATGCGGGCCGCGACGTGATCCTGGGCGTGCGTCCGGAGCAGATCACGGACATGAGCAGCGCACACGGCGACGTGGGCCAGGAACTCGGTTGTCTGATCGACCTCGTCGAGCCAACCGGTCCCGACACCTTGCTGACGACGCGTTTGAACGGCGCGGCCGTGACTTGCCGCACGCACCCGCGCGAAGCCGTGCTGCCGGGGCAGACCATGCAGTTGTCGTTCAACCTGTCGAAAGCGGCCCTGTTCGATCCGGCCAACGGCGAACGCATCGCCTAAGCGTTGTCTCCATAAAAACGGCCCGCTTGTCGCATGACAGGCGGGCCGTTGTCGTTTACGCAGCTTGTTTACGCTGCCGCGCTTATTGCGCCAGCGATTTTTTATAGGCGATGGCGTGGCGCAGCTTGCCCTTGTCGTCGATCAGTTCATCGAACGCTTCCCGGTTGACTTCCCGCAGGGCACCCAGCTCGCGCGCGCTCTTGCCGCCGCTGACGATATCGTCCGGTTGCAGCGCCACCATCGCCTGCGCGGCCAGCAGGACCGCATTGGCATACGCGGTGGGATCGCGCAGGTCGACGCGCGCCAGGTCCAGCGCCGGCATGCGGCGCAGCCAGCCAGCCCAGTAAAACTCGAGAAATTCCGTGGCGTGCTCCGGCGGCTCGTAGCCGATTTCGCGCGTAAAGTAGACGAGCGAGCGGTACGGGTCGTCGCCCAGGGACTGCAGGCCGATGGCGGGCGGCAGCTGCCGCGGCGTGATGGCCTGGTGGCGGCCATTTTTCAGCCACACCTTGTTTTCCTCGCGCATGCGCGTCCAGAACGCCGCTTCGCCCAGCGCGCTGAAATTGTCGCTGACCTTGACCCAGACTTTCATTTGACGATTGCGCCCGCCGTCGGCCTCCCAAAATGTGGAAAACGTGTGGTGGCCATCGGTCAAATACACGATGCCGTGCGGGCCGATGACGACGGTCTTCATGTCATCCGGACGGCTGCCCACGGCCGCCTTGCAGCGGTAGCCGGCCGGTGGCGCGCTGAGCGTGGCGCCGGTCACATTGGCCGTATTGGGCAAGACGTCGCCCTGGCCATTGGCTTCGCACAGGTCGGCGAATTTCTTTGGCTTTGCGATGTCGGCGATGTGTTTTTCTTCGGCCGCATAGCGTCCCAGCTTGTAATACACCTGGTCGTAGCCGATGGCCGGCTGGGTCGGATGCAGTTCATCGAGGCGTACTTGCAGGATGCGCGGATGGGCGGCGCTGCCCACGACGGTGGCCATCAGCGCCTGCTGGCGCGCGCTGAGGGCCGGTGCCGGCGCGACGGCGGCGTCGCGGGCCCAGGCCATGCTGGTGAAAGCGAGGGCTAGCGCGGCGGCGGCCCGGGGGAATGCGGCGTGCATGCGGCCTCCGAAGTGAGCGGTATGGCGTGCAGCATAGCGCGGCACGCGATTTCGCGCAGTCCGACAGGCGCATGCACTGCGCCATATCAAGACAGCTTCTTAAAACCACGTCTCCACTTGCAGGCCGAACGAGGTCCCGCTGGTGGCGTTGCCGTACACGGGGCCCGATTCATTGGCCTTGTTGACGGCGGCCGTGGCGGCGTCGTTCCATTTGCCGTAGGTGACGAAGGCGCGCAGCTCGGGACGCGACCAGTAACCCTTGCCCGCCGTCAGGGTGGGCGCGAAGGTCAGCTTGGTCAGGCGCTGCGCGGCGCCGCCCGTGGGCGAGGTCACGCGGTCCGTGCCCAGTTCGAACTGCAGCTTGAAGTTGTCGTTGACGGCATACACGGGGCGCACGCCCAGGGTGGTCCAGGTCGAGCTGCCGCCCGTGGCGTCGGACTTGTCGCGCTGCACGATGGCGATCATTTCCGCGCTCCATTCCGGCGTCGGCTGTATCCACAGCGAATTGAAGATGCGCAAGCGCGTGACGTCGCTGCCGTTGCGGATCGAGCCCGTCGTGCCCATGCGGTTGCAGCACTGGCCGCCGGCGCCCGTGCCCGGCCCGACGCCGTACTGGATGCCGAAGGTGTTGGCGCCGCCCCATACTTTATCTTGCTTGTGCAGCACGGTGGCTTGCCAGCCGCTGTGCGAGGTGCTGTCCTTCTTGTCGGGCGTGATCAGGGTGGTCAGCACTTCCAGCGTGCCATCCTGATTGATGGGGATACCTTGGTAGACGAGGTTTTGCCGGATGGCCGAGCTGCCGGGCTTGTCGTTATCCTTGAAGAAACCATAGCTGATGCGGCCCGGTCCCAGCTTGTACTGGTCGATGCCGCCGCCCGTGCCGTTCATATTGATGTATTGCAAGTCCAGCATGTGGATGTCGGGACGCATGTAGTAGCGCTTGCCGATCCAGGCCGTGCCGCCGTTGAGGATTTCGATGTTTTTCGCTTCCACGTACATCTTGGACATGCTCAGGTCCGAATCGCTGACGGCGGAGCTGGGCGTATAGGCGGCCACCATGATATGGCCGACGAAGCTGACGCCGTTGGGCGACTTGGCCATTTCCTTCTGGTATTCGAATTCGCCATAGGTGTCGCATTCGTTGCCGAGCCGGTAGCGCATGGTGTTGCCGCCCAGGCCGTAGCAGCTTTGCGGGCCGCGGCTGTCCGTGCTCGAGCCGAGGCCGGCGCGGAAGTAGCCGTGGTATTCGCCTTCGGCATCGCTGGCGTGGGCGGCGCCGCAGGCCAGCAGCATGGCGCAGGCCAGGGCCAGCGAGGTCTTCATCGGGTGTTGCATACAGTCTCCTTGTCGTTATCAAAATGCGTGCTTGGGCACGTCGTACCGGATCGCTGCCGATCCAATCGGGGAGCTGCCTGGGCGGGAAGCTCAGGCGGCCAATATCTGTTTCGATGAAATCAGGTTGCCGGGCTGGCGCCGCGTGCGCGCCACGCCTTGCGCGTCGAACAGATGGAAGGCGCTGCTGGCGGCCGAGACCGTGAATGGCTGGCCCAGCGGTACGCGGTTGTTGCCGTCGCCGCGTATCACCAGTTCCTGGCCGTTGTCCAGCGCCAGGTAAATGAAGTTGGCTTCGCCCAGGTGTTCCACCAGGCTGACGACGCCCTGGAACTGGGCGCTGCCGTCGCCGTTTTCCAGGATGTGTTCGGCCCGCAGGCCCACCGTGACGGCGTCGCCCGCATGCAGGCCGGCCGGGTCGACGAGGGCCGTGATTTCCTGGCCGCTGGACAGCGCCACGCGCACGCCATCGTCCTGTGCGGCGACGACCTTGCCTTCGAAGAAATTCATCATCGGCGCGCCGATGAAGCCGGCCACGAAGCGGTTCGCCGGCTGCTGGTACAGCTCCAAAGGCGTACCCGCCTGCTGGATATGGCCGCCATGCATGACGACGATCTTGTCGCCCAGGGTCATCGCCTCGACCTGGTCGTGCGTGACGTAGACGATGGTGGCGTTCAACTGGTGGTGCAGCTTGGCAATTTCCAGCCGCGTCTGCACGCGCAGGGCCGCGTCGAGGTTCGACAGCGGCTCGTCGAACAGGAACAGCTGCGGTTCGCGTACGATGGCGCGGCCGATGGCCACCCTCTGGCGCTGGCCGCCCGACAGTTCGCGCGGCAGGCGTTCCAGCAGGTGGTCGATCTTCAGGATGGCGGCCGCGTGGCGCACGCGCTGGGCGATGGCGTCCTTGCTGGCGCCGGCGATCTTCAGGCCGAACGCCATGTTGCGGTACACGCTCATGTGCGGATACAGCGCATAGCTCTGGAAGACCATGGCGATGCCCCGTTCGGCCGGCGGCAAGTCGTTGACGACCTTGCCGCCGATGGACAAGGTGCCTTGCGAAATGCTTTCCAGGCCGCACAGCATGCGCAGCAAGGTCGATTTGCCGCAGCCGGAAGGGCCCACCAGCACGACGAATTCACCGTCGCGGATGTCGAGGTCGATGCCGGCCAGCACATTGTGGCGGCCGTCGTAGGATTTGGTCAGTTGTTGCAGGCTTACATGGGCCATGGCGCACCTATTATTTGACCGCGCCGGATGTCAGGCCGCGGATCAGTTGACGAGAGAAAATGACGTACATGACGAGCACGGGAATGACGGCCAGCGACAGCGCCGCCAGCACGGAGTTCCAGTCCGTCACGTATTGCCCGATGAATTGCTGCACGCCCAGTGTGACGGTCTTGGTGCGGTCCGACGGCGCCAGGATCAGCGGGAACCACAGGTCGTTCCAGGCGGGAATCATGGTGAACACGGCCACCGTGGCGATGGCGGGGCGGATCAGGGGCAGGATCACCTGGAAGAAGATGGCGAATTCGCCCACGCCGTCGCAGCGCGCCGCATCCTTCAGTTCGCGCGGCACCTGGCGCACGAATTCGGACAGAATCATCACGGCCAGCGGCAGGCCCTGCGCCGTGTACACGAGCACCAGCGCCGTCAAGGTGTTGATCAGGTCGAGCCGCACCACCAGTTCCAGGATGGACACCGTACCCAGGCGGATGGGGATCATGATGCCCAGCGCCAGGTACAGGGTCAGCAGGCGATTGCCCGTAAACGTGTATTCGGACAAGGCCCAGGCCGCCATGGCGCCGAACAGCACGATCAGCAGCAGCGACAGCAGGGTGACGAACAGGCTGTTGCCGAAGTACAGCAGGAAGTCGGAATTGGCCAGCACCTTGTGAAAGCCCACGAGCGAAAAGGTCGAGGGCGTGGGCAAGGCCAGCGGATTGTCGAAGATGGCGGCCCGCGTCTTGACTGAGTTGATCAGGATCAAGACGATGGGAAACAGGGCGATGATGGTGTAGCCGGCCAGGATCGCATGCACGGCGGCGCGGCCCAGGGGGCGGGTGGAAACGTTGCGCATGGCGGCCCTTACAGTTCGTAGCGTGTCAGCTTGCGCTGCACGAAAAAGAAATACACGCCCACGCCCACGAGGATCACGAGGAACATCATGGTGGCCACGGCGGCGCCCATGGTGGGGCTGCCCAGCTGGGCCTGGTAACCGAAGAAGGTGCGGTAAAAGAAGGTGCCGAGGATGTCGGTGGCGTAGTTCGGCCCCGCCAGCGCGCCTTTCACGGAATACACGAGGTCGAAGGCATTGAAGTTGGCGACAAAGGTGAGGATGGTCACCAGCCCCAGGGTGGGCCAGATCAGCGGCAGCTTGATTTGCCAGAAGATGCGCATGGCGCTGGCGCCTTCCGCGTGGGCTGCCTCGATGATTTCCTCGGGCACGGCCAGCAGGGCCGCATAGATCAGCATCATGGGGATGCCGATATATTGCCAAACAGAAATGAGGGCGATGGTCAGCAGGGCCGTCGATTCCTGGCCCAGCCATGGCGCGAAGTAAGTGCCGATGCCGACGCCATCCATCAGCGACTGGCCCACGCCCCACAGCGGCGACAAGATCAGCTGCCAGATGAAGCCGATGATGACGACGGACAGCAGGGTCGGCAGGAAGATCAGGGTACGGTAGCTGCGCTCGCCCTTCAAACCCTTGAGGCTGAAGAGGGTGGCCAGCAGCAGGCCGATGGGGTTTTGCAGCAGCATGTGGATGAGGAAAAACTTGCAGTTGTTCCACATCGCATTCCAGAAACTTTGCGACCATTGCGGGTCGAACAGGATGGTGGCGTAGTTGGCCAGGCCGGCAAAATGGTGCTGGCCGCTCTCATCGGTCGTGTACAGGCCCAGGCGCAGGGTATCGGCCAGGGGCAGGGCGCTGAACAGCGAGTAAATGACCAGCGCCGGGGCCAGGAACACGAGGACGTGCCATGGGAAAGCTTTTTTCACGGCGAAACTCCATACGAAGAAAAGCACCGGCGGCGGGGCCGCCGGCAAAACCGTGCCACCGGCTGCCGCATCGCACTGCTCAGGCCGGTTGCTCGGGGAGGGTAGACGTGGTGATTACTGTTGCGGCTTGTACCACTTGGCAAAGCCGGACTGGATCTGGCGCGCCGCGTCCTTCGGCGCCAGTTTGCCGTTCAAGACCTGGGCATTGACGTTCCACAGCTCGTTTTCCATGCTCGGCTCGCCACGGTTGAGGATTTGCGCGTTCAGGCGGATGGTCGAGGCGCAACTGGCACGCCAGCCGTTCATCTGCTTGGCCAGCGGGTCCTTGATGGAGATCAAATGGTTCGACAGCGAAAAGAAGCCCGTCACCTTGTTGGTGTAGATGTCGGCGAATTCCTGCGAGCCGAGCCAGGCGAGGAATTTGTAGGCGTCTTCCTTGTTCTTCGACTTCTTGTTGATGCTCATGCCGATGTCCGTGTGGTCCGAGATATAGCACTTGTCGCCAGCCTTGCGCACGGGCGGGTTGAAGGCGCCCAGTTCCAGTTCCGGATCTTGCTTGAAGTAGGCGATGTCCCAGGAGCCGGACGGGTAGATGGCGGCCTTGCCCAGCGCGAACTGGTTCTGGCTGTCGCCATAGGTTTGCGCGCTGGCGCCCTTGGACAGGTAGCTGCCCAGCCGTGCCTCATATTCCCAGGCGGCGACGAATTGCGGATCGGTAAATTTGGCCTTGCCGGCGATCAGCGCCTTGCGGCCCTCTTCGCCCTTCCAGTAATTGGCGCCGATGCTGGTGAACACCACCTGGTTCGCTTCCCACTGGTCGGCCGTGCCCAGGGCCAAGGGCGCATATTTGCCGCTTTTCTTGACCGTTTCCAGCACCTTGAAGAATTCCTCTTCCGTGGCGGGCGGTTGCAGTTTCAGTTCACGGAAGATTTTCTTGTTGTACAGGAAGCCATGCATGACGGACGCTATCGGCATGCAGAAGGTGTCCTTGCCATCGTCCGTCTGCCACGCCACCTTGGCCGAGGCGGGGAAGTTGTCCATGCCGGCCTTGCCGTCGAGCTTTTCCAGCTGGCCCCGCTTGTACAGGGCCAGCGAGACGTCGAACGGTCGGCAGGCCAGCAAGTCGCCGGCCGTGCCACCGCTCAGGCGCGCGTTCAGGGTGGAATCGTATTCGGTAGGGGCCGTGGGCGAGAACTTGATCTCGATGCCAGGATGCTTTTTCTGGAAGGCGGGAATGAGCACCGTTTCCCACAGGGTCTTGTCATCCACGCGCCAGCTTTCGATGGTGAGCGTGCCCGCCTGTGCCGTGCCGCTGGCCAGCAGCAGGGCCAGCAATGTATTGCGCGCGGCCGCGCCGCCTTTTGCATGCAGTTGCATGTCGTCTCCTTGTTGGTGTTGGTCTTGTTTGGCTGCCTGTTACGCTGCAGTTGGCGGACAGTAGCATCGGGGGAAATGTGACGCCAGCGTCCGGTATTGTGCCGACGATTATTTCTTATCTCGTTGATTTAAAAGAAAAATCTTGAAATGCGCGGGGGTGCTTGCTTACCTTTCCTTACCGTCGTCCGCTGCCGTGGCGCACCGCGCGGGGCGTCGGGTGTGTGGCGCCCCTTGTGCGGTGCGCAAGGTAGTGCAACAAAAGCTCACGTTTCTTTACAAATCAGGGTACTAAATTACCAACCTGCTGTTTTGTAGTTGGGCTATAGTTTGTCGCGACAAGAACAAGGGGACAGGATTGAAGACGCCGCCGCACAGCACCGCCGACCGCCATGCCGGGGCCGCCCGCCGTCGCGGCGTGGCGGCGCTGGCGCTGCTTGCCTTCATGTGCAGCAGCGTGCCGGCGCGGGCCGAAGCGCTGCAAGTGCTGCACTGGTGGACCTCGGCCGGCGAACGCCGCGCCGCCGACGTGCTGGTGGCGCGCCTGGCGCAGGAAGGCGTCGAATGGCGTGACGCGGCCATCGCGGGCGGCGCCGGGGTCGGTGCGGGCAAGGTCTTGAAGAGCCGCGTGCTGGCCGGCAAATCGCCGGAAGTCATGCAGCTGATCGGCTATACCCTGGGCGAGTGGAGCGACCTGGGTCTGCTGCTGCAACTCGACAGCGTCGCCGCCAGCAACAACTGGCGCGCGACCATGTATCCCACCGTATGGGGCTTGCTGCAAAATCGCGGCCATACGATGGGCGTGCCGGCCGGCATCCACCGCATCAATACCCTGTTTTACAACCGCAAGATCTTCCAGCGCCTGGGCCTGGCCGTGCCGCGCAGCTGGAGCGACTTCGAGCGTGTGGCCGGCAAGCTGCGCCAGGCCGGCATCACGCCGCTGGCGCAAAGCAGTGAAGCGTGGCAGGTAGCGACCCTGTTTGAAACGCTGGTGCTGGCCGAATCGGGGCCCGCGTATTACCGCGCCCTGTTTGTCGAGAAGAAAGCCGAGGCGTATGCGGACCCGCGCCTGCGCCACGCCTTGCAGCGCTTGAGGTCGCTGAAGCAATGGATGGGCATGCCGCTGCGCGAACAGGGCTGGCCCGAGATGGCGCGCCAGGTGGGCGATGGCGAGGCGGCCATGTACATCATGGGCGACTGGGTCAAGGGTGAGCTGAACGCCTGGGGCCGCGCCACGGACGAGGTATTCGGCTGCGCCGCCGCGCCCGACACGGGCGACTACCACCTGTACAGCATCGATACGCTGGCCATGTTCGCCTCCGACTACACGCACCAGGGCGCGCAGGAAAAGCTGGCGCAGGTGGTCGCTTCGCTGCCCGTGCAGCTCGAATACAGCCAGGTGAAGGGCTCGATTCCCGCCTTGCGCCAGGCCGACCTGTCGCGTCTGGACAGCTGCGCGCGCGCCTCGGCGCAGGCATTCGCGCGCGGCGCCGCGTTCCAGGCGCCCAGCCTCGTGCACCGCATGGCCACCGATGAAACCAGCAAGGACGCCATCATCGCCGAAGTGCACCGCTATTTCCTCGATGAGACGATCAGCGCGGCCGACGCGCAACGCCGCATCGGCAGCATGTTGCAGGCGCTGAATAAAAAAGGACGAGACCATGTCACGCAAAATCCTCGTCGTTGACGACGATCAAAAGACCCGCATGCTATTGAAGGCCTACCTGGAAAAGAACCAGTACGAGGTGGGCCTGGCGCACGATGGCGCCACCTTCCTGGTCGAATTCCACCGCCACGTCGACAGCCTGTCGCTGGTGATCCTCGACGTGATGCTGCCCGACACGGATGGCTTTGCCCTGTGCAAGGTGGTGCGCGCCCGCTCGAACGTGCCCATCATCATGCTGACGGCCAGCTCCGACGAGACGGACCGGGTGGTGGGGCTGGAACTGGGCGCCGACGATTACATCGCCAAGCCCTACAGTCCGCGCGAATTGCTGGCGCGCATCAAAGCCATCCACCGCCGCACGGGCATCGACGCGGCCGCGCCGCCCCGCTATTACCGCTTCGTCGGCTTCACCCTCGATACGCTGGAGCGCACGGTGACTGATGCCGACGGCGAAGCGCTGCAGCTGACGGGTCTCGATTTCCAGCTGCTGCGCTACTTTGTCGAGCATCCGGGCGATATCCTCGACCGCAGCGTGCTGTGCGAACAGACGCGGGGGCGCGACGCGGGGCCGCTTGACCGCTCGCTCGATGTACAGGTGAGCCGGCTGCGGCTGCGCCTGAAGGACGACGGCAAGCAGCCCATGCTGATCAAGACGGTGCGCGGCGCCGGTTATGTGTTTTCTGCCGACGTGAGCAGTGGACATGCCTGAGCAGGGCGTGCGCCGGCTGCTCGAGCGTCTGCTGCCGCCATCGCTGCTGGGCCGCCTGTCCGTGGTGATGGTGGCCGGTGTGCTGGCCACGCAACTGGTGGGCAACCTGATCTGGGCCACGCAGCTGCGCCGCGACTCGGCAGTGGAGGCGCGCATGGCGTCGCAGCACCTGGCCCGCAGCGCCGCCAGCACCATCCGTTTCTTCCTCAGCCTGCCGGCCAACTACCGCCCCATCCTGATCCAGCAATTTCGCGAGATGGGCGGCACGCGCTTCTTTGTCAACGTCAACCAGGGGCCGCTGGCCATCCGCGAAATTGCTCCGCACGCGCTGGCCGATACGGTGGTGGCCACGGTGGGTGCGGCGCTGAAGAGCGACTTGCCGCAGCTGGCCGGCTACCGCGTGGGCTTCGCCTGGCCGAGCGACCTGGTGGTGGCCGACAGCGGCGCGCACATCGGCGACTTGCCGGAAAACTGGGTGCAGCACATCTTGCTGCTGAAACCGAATCCCGCGCCCGTCCTCGTGATCCAGGCCGAGCTGGAGCCGGGCAACTGGCTGTACCTGGCGGCACTGATGCCCAACCCGTATTTCTTGCAAAGCAGTAATCCATGGACACTCGACCGGGTATTGCTGCAAGCGTTGTCGCTGGCGGCTGTGCTGCTGCTGTCGATCCTCGTCGTACGCTGGACCACACGGCCGCTGGCGGCCCTGTCGGACGCGGCCGAAGCGTTTGGCCGTGGCGAGACGCCGCCACCCCTGCCGCAGACGGGCAGCCGCGAGTTTGTGCAGACGGCGCGCGCCTTCAGCGGCATGCGCGAACGCATCCAGCGCTACCTGGAAGACCGCGAACGGCTGTTCGTTTCGATTTCGCACGACTTGCGCACGCCCATCACGCGCCTGAAATTGCGCACGGAATTGCTCGACGACGACGTGCAGCGCAACGAATTCCACGATGACCTCGATGAGCTGGACATGATGGTCAAGGGGGCGCTGCAATGCGTGAAGGATAGCGATATCCATGAAAACGCCACCGAGGTGCGCCTGGACCCCTTGCTGCAGCGCATGGTGCGCGGAACCCAGCTGGCCGGCCATGAAGTGCATTACGTGGAAACGGACCTGAGCGTGAAGGCCAAGCCCCTGGCCTTGAAGCGCGCCATCGGCAACTTGCTCGACAATGCCCTGTTTTACGGCAAGACCGCCCACCTTTCGGCGTGCCGCGAGGGCGCCAACGTGGTCATCCGCATCCGCGATGACGGCCCCGGCGTGGCCGAAGAGGCGTTCGCCAGCCTGTTCCAGCCCTATGTGCGCCTGGAACATGGCCGCGAGCAAAACGCGCATGGCATGGGATTGGGGCTCGGTATCGCGCGCAGCATCGTCCAGGCTCACGGCGGCGAGCTGACCCTGGCGAATCACCGCGATGGCGGCCTGGAAGCGACCATTCGCCTGCCGGCCCAGTAAGCGACGTCAGCTTTACCCGGCCAGCAGTGCGCTGGGCACGCGCGGCGAAGACATCAGGTCGCGGAAGGCGGCCCAGTGCTCGGCGCGCGTCGCGCCCTGGCGTTCGACATAGGCTTTCGCCATGTCCTGGCCCAAGTTGTAATTGATGACGTATGCGCCCATGGCATCGTAGAACTGCAGGCGCTGCGCGGATTTCTCGGCCGGGTACAGGCGCACGTTGACCAGCCATTCCAGTGCCTCTTCGCGCGTCAGGCTGCCTTTCAGGTATTGGCGCGCGATGTCGTTGTCGGCATAACCGAGTTTGGCCAGCAGCGCGTTGAGTTGCGCATAGCGGGGCGCCAGCGCCGGGTCGAGGCCGGCCAGCGGGTACAGCACCTGTTGTTCGAAAGCCAGCCGTTCTTCATCCGTAAAATTCAGTTCGATGCCGTAATTGGCTGTGCCTTCGGCGATCAACGATTGCGGCGAATACAGCGGATAGATGCAGTACTCCATCCAGCCCTTGCCTCGCACCAGGTCGCGCTCGAGCAGCACGTTGTAGACGTGGTGGCCCGGATACGCTTCGTGGCAGCCGAGATCGACGGCGCGATCGATGTACACGGGCAAGTCCGTATTGATCTGGATCACGCTCTGGTAGTTGCCCTTGTACCAGTTGTAGCCGCTCCACGGCTTGTCGGTGACAAATTCCAATATAAAATCTTCGCCCTCGGGCAGGGCGATGTAGCGCAAGGTGCGTTCGCGGCCCGCGCGGATGGCCGCATCCATGACGGCGTGCAGCTTGTCGGCGGGAATGATGAGCTGTGCGCGCAAGGCGTTGACCCTGTCGCTGACCGTGCCGTCGCCAGGCAGCAGGGCGTCGATCTGCGCCACCAGTGCTGCATAGTATGCGCGGCTGTGATGGGGCGAAACGGCGTCGTACAGGCGCGCGCTTTCCGTATCGAAATCGAGGCGCGATCCCTGCAGCATCTCCGCGCGCGCCATGACGGCTTGCAGCTGCTTGCGCAGGTTGAGGGCGCGCAGGCCAGTTTCACCGGCCAGCAGGGCCAGCGCCTTGTCCGTCGCAGCCTGGATATCGCTTAAACCCAGTTGCTGTTCCACCGCTTCCTGTTGCCATGCGGGCGGGCCGTAATAGGCGTCCACATACGAGGCATCGTGCTGGCCCATGGCCAGGACCAGTTTGACGTAGCGTTCGGCCACGCCGGCGAGAGTAGGGGAGTTGCTGTCGTTGTTTGTCATGGCGACCTGGTTTTGCGGTTGGGCAGGCGCTTATTGTATAGCGCAACAGGCTGGAGCGAGGCACGGACACGGAGCACGGACGGGCGGCCTCATTTCCCTATAACAATTAGAAAAATGCATCTTGATATAGCTCAGTGAACCCGGCGTTCGTGGCCTGCGCGTGCGGGTTTGGTAGCAAGATGGCGTGGTCTTCTTTTTTATGTGTACACGTGATTTTCCCCTTGATTTTTCTTCGTTTATGGACGAATATGATGTACGAGATCCGGCACTATCTGACATCATCGGGCAGGGATTTATATACGGAATGGCTGAAGCGCCAGCGCGACAATACGGCCAGGGTAGCCATCGTGCGGCGCGTGCTGCGTATGATTCCGGGCAATTTTGGCGATCATAAATTTTGCCACGACGGCGTGTGGGAATTGCGCATCGATGTGGGCGCCGGTTACCGTATTTACTATGCCATCGACGAGGGCCAGATTATTTTATTGCTGTGTGGTGGCGACAAGCGCACGCAGTCGAAAGACATCGAATACGCCTGTGCCTGCTGGCACGACTGGAAGGAGAGAGGACATGAAAGAGGACGTGAAACAGGTCATGAACAAACCAGCAAGAGACCGCTCGCATGATGAAGCGATGGCTGAACTGTACCGCGACGATCCCGCCTTCGCACTTGAACTGATCAACAATATCCTCGTCGATGGCGACCACGGCGAACTGCTGGCCGTGCTGCGCCAGCTGACGCGCGCCTTTGGCGGCGTGCCCGCCGTGGCGCAGGCGGCTAAGCTCAACCCTACCCAGCTGTACCGCACCCTGTCGCCCGATGGCAATCCCTCCCTGAGTACCTTGACGGCCATCCTCGATGCCATGGGCTTGCGCCTGGCCGTGGAACCCAGGCAGCCCGAACGTCCATTTTCCGCACCGGCTGCCTGAGTCCCCGCCCTGGGTTTAAAACTCCACGGGCCGTGCCTCGCGCATCGCTTGCGTCATGGCCAAGCCGATGCGCGTCGCCTCTGTTGCGTCGTGCAAGGTCAGCGACAAGGTGCGCCGGCCCAGTGCCGCATCCGTAAACTCCTGCGCCTCGATCAAGAAGGCGTCGGCGAAGCGGGCATAGAAGTCTGGCGTGCACTCATTGCGCACGCCATGCGCATCCGAAATTTCCACCCTGTTCAGACGTGGATTGCTGCCCACGGCCAGGCGGCCGCCCGTGCCGAACACTTCCGTCAGGGTTTCATGGCCATGCGCCATGGTGCGCGAGGCCATGAAGCTGGCCATGCTGCCATCGGAAAATTCGACCGTTGCCAGCCCGTTGTCGACGTCGCCGAACGCCTGCAAGCCCGTGTGGATGGCGTTGGTGCCGCTCGCATACACGCGCTTGGGTGCGGGGTTGCCCAGCAGCCAGCGCGCCAGGTCGATATCGTGCACGCTGCAATCGAGGAAGATGCCGCCGCTGGTGGGGGCGAAGCGCATGAAGGCGCCGCTGGGGTCGTTCTGGTCGCAGGTTTGCGAGCGCACCAGATACGGCTTGCCGATGAGGCCCTGGGCGATCTTTTGCTGCGCGTCATGGTAGCTGGCGTCAAAACGGCGCACGAAGCCGATCATGATCGTCAGCTGCGGGTGGCGCGCCGCTTCCGCTTCCACCTTCAGGCAGTCGGCCAGGTCCAGCGACAGCGGTTTTTCGCAAAACACGTGCTTGCCGGCGCGCAGGGCGGCGATGATCTGGTCCGCATGCAGCGAGGTGGGCGTGACGAGAAAGACGGCGTCCAGGCCCGGGTGGGCCAGCAGGGCGTCGTAATCGGCATAGCCGGTCGTGATGCCGAGCTGGCTGGCGGCCCAGTCCAGTTCGGCTGGCACGGGACTGCAGGCGGCCACGACTTCGGCATTCGGCACGCGCTGCGCCAGGTTGATGGCGTGGCGCTGGCCCAGCCGGCCCAGGCCGACGATGCCGACTTTTAATGTTGGGGATGACATGGTGTCTCCAGATATTTTTATTCTTGTTTATAAAGTGACCACACGCTGTTCGCGCCACGACAGCGTCGCCGCCTCGGCCAGTTCCAGCGCCTTTAAGCCATCGTGGACGGTCGTGCGCAGCGGCGTGCCGTGGGTGAGGGCATCAAAGAAGTGCGCCATTTCCTGCGCGTAGGCCACGCGATAACGTTCCAGGAAAAAATCTTCCGGCCTGTCGACGCTGACGTTCACCGAACCATAGGCCGTCACTTCCGTCGGCTTGTGGTTGCCCGCCTGCAGCATGCCGGCGCTGCCCAGCACTTCGAAACGCTGGTCGTAGCCGTAGGCGGCGCGGCGCGAGGCATTGATCTGGCACAAGCGTCCCTTGGCCGTGCGGATGGTGACGACGGCCGTGTCCAGGTCGCCCGCTACACCGATGGCCGGGTCGACGAGGCAACTGCCCGTGGCGTGCACGCTGACGGCTTCATCGTCGAGTATCCAGCGGAAGATGTCGAAATCGTGGATCAGCATATCCTTGAAGATGCCGCCCGAGACCTTGATGTAGCTGACCGGTGGGGGGCCGGGGTCGCGGCTGGTGACGACCAGCAATTCGGGTGTGCCGATCTCGCCTCCTTCAATGCGTGTCTTGACGGCATTGAAAGTGGGATCGTAACGGCGCTGGAAACCCAGCATGCACAGCACCTTGGCTTCCTTGACGGCGGCGGCGCAGGCGCGCGCCCGGTCTATCGTCAGGTCGACGGGTTTTTCGCAAAAGATGGCCTTGCCGGCGGCGGCCGAGCGCAGGATCAAGTCCGCGTGCGTGTCCGTGCTGGACGCGATGACGACGGCCTTGATGGCCGGGTCGGCCAGCGCCGTTTCCACCGAGGCGCTGCTGCCGCCATGCAAGCCGGCCAGCGCGGACGCTGCTTCCTGGTTGACGTCGACCACGTACTTGAACTGGACGCCGGCTTGCGCGGCCAGGTTGGCCGCGTGGATTTTGCCGATGCGTCCGGCGCCAAACAATGCTACTTCAATCATCATGTTCTCCTGGGGTGTGGATTTCTTCGATGTCGAGCTCTAATTTGTAGGCCAGCGCAATGAACAGCGCCTGGCACAGGCAGATGGTGCTGGTCAGCGAGCGGAAGGCGAAGGCGCTGCCCTCGGTGACGGTGAGCAGCGCGTCGGCGGCCCGCGCGAGCGGAGCCAGTTTGCTGTCGGTAATCACGAGGACCTTGGCGCCCTTGTCCTGCGCCGCCTTGATGCACTGCTGGGTTTCCTTGCCGTAAGGCGAGAAACTGATGGCGATCGCCACATCGCGTTCGCGCACGCTGCGCATCTGTTCGCGGTGCATGCCGCCCAGTCCGCTAATCAGGTGCACGCGCTTGTCCGTGTGTTCGAGCGCATAGGCGATGTAGGAGGCGATCGGAAAGGACCGGCGCACGCCGATCACATAGATATTTTCCGCTTTCAGCAGCAGGTTGACGGCCGCTTCCAGTTGGGCGTCGTCGAGTCCTGCCGCCAGGTCGTCGAGACCGGCGCGGCTGGCGCCGACGAATTCGCGCGTCAGGTCGCCTGCGCTCAGGGCGGCGTCGCGCGTGGAGATCAGCTTGCGGATGCGCTGCTGGTAGTCGGGCGTGGCGCCGGCCTGGTCCGTATAAGCCTGGCGGAACACGTCTTGCATTTCGGAAAAGCCCGTGTAGCCAAAGCGCTGCGCGAAACGCACGATGGCGGACGGCTGCACGTCGCAGGCGGCGGCGATGTCGCTGATGCGTTCGAGCATCAGGCTGGCCCGGTGCTTTTCAATGTACTGGGCGATGACTTTCAACTGGCGCGACAGGTTGTCGTACTCGGCGGCAATGTGCTGCATCAGTTGTTCGATGGGGGCGGTGGCTGCCATGATTTTTTCCTTGGTGTACTTGCTGTGCCGCTGTCTCCGTGCGGCTGGTTCTGGCGAGAATTATAGGAGGGAATCTTAAAAATAGAAACGAATTTCTATTTAAATTTATTTTGAAAATTTTATTGCATTTGTCTTTTTTGTGGCCTAAGCTGTGCGCAGTGCATCGGTTCGTGTGCCGCAAGGCCAGGCCGGTGACACCCTTCATAAAAGCTCGCAACTATAAAAATTAATCCGTCTAGGAGACATTCATGCATAGCAATAAAAGCAAGGGTTTGATGAAGTGCCTGGCCATCGCCAGCCTGGGCCTGAGCCTGGGTTTGAGCACGGGCGCCAGCCATGCTGCCGGCGAGAAATTCGTCATGGTCAGCCACGCGCCGGACTCCGATTCATGGTGGAACACCATCAAGAACGCCATCAAGCAAGCCGGTGAAGACTTCAACGTGTCCGTCGACTACCGCAATCCGCCCAATGGCGACCTGGCCGACATGGCGCGCCTGATCGAGCAGTCGGCCGCGCGCAATTACGATGGCTTGATCGCCGACATCGCCGACTTCAGCGTGCTGCAAAAACCGCTGGGCACGGTCGTGGCCAAGAAAATCATGCTCGTGACCATCAATTCGGGCACCATCGCGCAAAGCGAACAGTTGAAAGCCATCATGCACGTGGGCCAACCCGAGTATGACGCGGGCCTGGGCGCCGGCAAGCGCGCCAAGGAAGCGGGCATCAAGTCGTTCGTGTGCGTGAATCACTATGCGATGAATGCGTCGTCGTTCGAACGCTGCCGCGGTTTTGCCGATGCGCTCGGCGTCGACTTCAAATCGTCCACGCTCGACACCAATGGCGTCGACCCTGGCGTCATCGAAAGCAAGGTCAGCGCCTATCTGCGCAGCAATCCGAAGACCCAAGCCGTGCTGGCGCTGGGACCGGATTCGGCGCCGGCCGCCATGCGCGCCGTCGAGAAGCTGGGCTTGAAAGGCAAGATGTACTTCGCCAGCTTCGACTTGTCGGAAGAAATCGCCAAGGGCATCAAGGATGGCAGCATCCAGTTCGCCATCGACCAGCAGCCCTACCTGCAAGGCTACATTCCTGTCGCCGTGATGGCCATCATGAAACAGCAAAAGATCACTGACCTGGCCAAGGTCAAGGAAATCCTGATCGCCAATCCGAAATACCAGGCGCGCCTGGCGGAATACGGCCTGACACCGATCTACGGCCCACGCCATATCAGCTCCGGCCCCGGTTTCGTGACCAAGGAAAATATTTCCAAGGTCGAAAAATACGCCGGCCAATACCGCTAATCCACACAGTCGCCACCAGGAGTTTCCCTGCGCCGCACCGCCTCCTGCGGGCGGCGCATGGGAAGAACACGCCTGGCGCCAGCGATGCTGGCAGGAAAGTAATTGGAATTGGTAACAAGTATCACTGAAAGGACATCGTATGACTGCGCTCAAAACCAGCCTGGCCAGCCCCGGCATGAATCCTCCCCCGCCTCCCGGCGCCTCCAGCAAGCCAGTTGCCGCCGCCGACGAGCGCGTGGGCACGACCAGCTGGGTCAAACGGTTTTTTGGCCGCCCCGAGTTCGCCTCGATTTCCGGCGCGGTGCTCGTGTTTGCCTTCTTCGTCATCACGGCCGGCGATTCCGGCATGTTCAACCTCGATGGCGTCGTCAACTGGATGCAAGTGGCGTCCTACCTGGGCATCATCGCCATCGGCGCCTGCCTGCTGATGATCGCCGGTGAATTCGACCTGTCGATCGGCTCCATGATCGGCTTTGCCGGCATGATGATCGCCATCCCGACAATCTATTTCCACTGGCCACTGTGGGCCGCCATCCTGTTCGCCTTCGCCGGTTCCATGGCGCTGGGCTGGCTCAACGGCTACATCGTTATCAAGACGCGCTTGCCATCGTTCATCGTTACCCTGGCATTCCTGTTTATCCTGCGCGGCCTGACTCTGGCCCTGTCGATCATGTTTGCCAACCGTACCATCGTCAGCGGTGTGGGCGACCTGGCGGCGCAGGACTGGCTGGCCAGCCTGCTGTTCCACGGCAATGTGGCCACTGGCCTGTTCCAGTGGATGGGCGCGCATGGCTGGATCGCCGTGCTCGACGACGGCTCGCCGCTGGTCAAAGGCATCCCGAAAGTCATCGCCTGGTGGCTGGTGCTGGCTGCCGGCGCCGCGTTCGTGTTGTCGCGTACCCGCTTCGGCAACTGGATGTTCGCCGTGGGCGGCGACGCCAACGCGGCCAAGAATGTGGGCGTGCCCGTGCGTAAGGTGAAAATTTCGCTGTTCGTCTTCACGGCTTTCTGCGCCTGCCTGTTTGCGACCTTGCAAGTATGCGACGTGGGTTCGGCCGCCGCCGACCGGGGCATGCAAAAGGAATTCGAAGCCATCATCGCGGCCGTCATCGGCGGCGCCTTGCTGACGGGCGGCTACGGTTCCGTCGTCGGCGCCTGCTTCGGCGCGCTGATCTTCGGCGTGGTACAGATCGGCATCACTTATACCAACATCAATTCGGACTGGTTCCGCGTGTTCCTCGGCGTCATGCTGCTGATCGCGGTGCTGTTTAATAACTTTGTACGCTCACGCGTCACGGAAGCGAGATAAATCATGAGCGAGCATATTCTTGCCCTGGAAAATGTCAGCAAGCGCTTCGGCTCCGTGCTGGCCTTGCAAAACATCACCATGCGCCTGAAGGAAGGCGAAGTGCACTGTTTGCTGGGCGACAACGGCGCCGGCAAGTCCACCCTGATCAAGACCCTGGCCGGCGTGCACAAGCCCACCGATGGCCAATACCTGGTCGATGGCAAGCCCGTCGTCTTCAATTCGCCCAGCGAAGCGCTGGACATGGGCGTGGCCACCGTCTACCAGGATCTGGCGCTGGTGCCGCTGCTGTCTGTGGCGCGCAATTTCTTCATGGGCCGCGAGCCGATGAAAAAACTGCTGGGCCTGGTGCCCGTGATGGATATCGATTATGCGGCCGAGACGGCGCGCGACAAGCTGGCCGAGATGGGCATCATGGTGCGCGACCCGCACCAGGCCATCGGCACCATGTCGGGCGGCGAGAAGCAATGCCTGGCCATTGCCCGCGCGATCCACTTCGGCGCCAGGGTGCTGATCCTCGACGAACCGACGGCAGCCCTGGGCGTGAAGCAATCGTTCAATGTCTTGAAACTGATTTACAAGGCGCGCGAGCGGGGCATATCCGTGATCTTTATTACGCATAATGTGCACCATGCGTATCCGGTGGGCGACTCGTTCACGTTGTTGAACCGGGGCAAGTCGCTGGGTACCTTCACCAAGGATACGGTGAGCAAGGATGCCTTGCTGGACATGATGGCGGGCGGTGCGGAAATGCAAACGCTGATGAGTGAACTCGACGGTGTCACGATTTAAGGATAGCCATGAATAATTCCACACAATTTGCCCAGGGCCGGGCGCTGGACGTGATCTGCCTGGGCCGCCTGGCGGTGGACCTGTACGCGCAGCAGATCGGCAGCACGCTGGAAGACGCGACGAGCTTCGCCAAGTACCTGGGCGGCTCGTCGGCGAATATCGCCTTCGGCACGGCCCGCCTGGGCTTGAAATCGGCCATGCTGTCGAAAGTGGGCGACGACCACATGGGCCGTTTCCTCACCGACACCCTGTCGAAAGAGGGCTGCGACGTCAGCCACGTGGGTATCGACCGCGACCGTCTGACGGCTTTGGTCATGCTGGGCATCAAGGACAAGAACACGTTTCCCCTGATTTTCTACCGTGAAAATTGCGCCGACATGGCCATCGACGCCGCGTCGGTGGATGCGGCATTCATTGCCTCGAGCAAGGCCTTGCTGATCACCGGCACGCATTTCTCCACGGCTGCCATGCACGCCGTCAGCACGCAGGCGTTGCAGCTGGCCCGCGCCAACAACGTGCGCACCGTGCTCGACATCGATTATCGGCCCGTCCTATGGGGCTTGTCGGGCAAGGCTGATGGCGAAACGCGTTTCGTTTCGAACGAAGGCGTGACCAAACATTTGCAGGCGATTCTGCCGCAGTTCGACTTGATCGTCGGCACGGAAGAGGAATTCATGATCGCCGGCGGCGGTGCCGACATCATGGCGTCCTTGCGCGCCGTGCGGGCCGCCACCCTGGCCACTTTGGTCGTCAAGCGTGGCCCGCTGGGCAGCGCTGTCATCGACAATGTGGTGCCGCACAGCCTCGATGATGCATACAACTACCGTGGCGTGCGCGTGGAAGTGCTCAATGTGCTGGGCGCGGGCGACGCGTTTCTGTCGGGCCTCCTGAAAGGCTGGCTGCGCGGCGAGGATTACGAAGCGTGCTGCCGCTACGCGAATGGCTGCGGCGCCCTCGTCGTGTCGCGCCACGGCTGCGCGCCGGCCATGCCGTCGCCCGTCGAGCTCGACTATTTCCTCGCCAATGTGGCCAAACTGACGCAGCCGGACCAGGACGCCACCTTGTCCCGCTTGCACCGCACGACGGTGGCGCGCAAAGAGTGGAACGAGCTGTGCGTGTTTGCCTTTGATCACCGCACACAATTCTTCGAGCTGGCGCAACAGACGGGCGCGCCCGAGTCCGCCATTTCCGCCCTGAAGCAATTGATGGTGCAAGCCGTGGCGCAGACGGAAACGGCCTTGCAACTGGCCGGCAAGACGGGCGTGCTGATCGACGGCCGCTATGGCGTCGATGCCCTCAACGATGCGACGGGACGTGGCTGGTGGATAGGCCGTCCCGTGGAATTGCCGGGATCGAACCCGCTGCAGTTCGACTGGGGCCGTTCCATCGGCTCGCACCTGCTCAGCTGGCCGAAGGAACACGTGATCAAGTGCCTGGTGCAACTGCACCCGGACGATGCCGTAGAAAACCGGCTGGAACAGGAAGCGCAGATCAAGGCCCTGTACGACGCGGCGCAAGTGAGCGGTCACGAACTGTTGCTCGAAGTCATACCGTCGGAAGCCTTGCCGCACGGTGACGACACGGTCTTGCGCGCCGTCAAGCGTTTGTACAACCTGGGCATTTACCCGGAATGGTGGAAGCTGGAAAGCATGTCAGCCCAGCAATGGCAAGCCATCGATGTCCTCGTGCACGAGCGCGATCCGTACTGCCGTGGCGTCGTCCTGCTGGGTTTGAACGCGCCGATCGCCGCCCTGGCCGCCAGTTTCGAGCAAGCCAGTGCCAGCACGACGTGCCGCGGCTTCATGGTGGGCCGCACCATCTTCCAGGAACCGAGCCGCCGCTGGCTGGCCGGCGAACTCGACGATGCCGGCCTGATCGCCGCCGTGCGCGCCAACTTCGAGCAGCTCATTTCCCTGTGGCAGCGTACACGCAACCGTCTGGAGCGTGCAGCATGAGCACGATTCGTTTAACCATGGCCCAAGCGCTGGTGCGCTACCTGGCCGCCTTGCGGGTGGAGGGGGGCGAACCTCTGTTCGGCGGCGCCTTTGCCATCTTTGGCCACGGCAACGTGGCGGGCCTGGGCGAGGCGCTGTACCAGTACCGCGACAGCTTCCCGACCTACCGCGCCCATAACGAACAGGCGATGGCGCACTCGGCCATTGCCTATGCGAAAGCCCACATGCGCCGGCGCATGATGGCCGTGACCAGTTCCATCGGCCCGGGCGCGACCAACTTGCTGACGGCCGCCGCCCTGGCCCACGTGAACCGCTTGCCCGTGCTCTTGCTGCCCGGCGACGTCTTCGTCTCGCGCGCGCCCGATCCCGTGCTGCAGCAGCTGGAAGATGGCACGGATGGCAGCGTGTCGGTGAACGATGCGTTCAAGCCGCTGTCGCGCTACTTTGACCGCATCGTCTATCCGGAACAGCTATTGACGGCCTTGCCGCGCGCCATTGCCGCCTTGACGGACCCGGCCGCTTGCGGTCCCGTCACCTTGTCCTTGCCGCAAGACGTGCAGACGATGGCGTATGACTATCCCGTGGATTTCTTTGAACCGCGCATCGTGCGTTTCCGCTCCTTGCCGCCTATTGAGCAGGAACTGGAAGAGGCGGCAGCGTTGTTGAAACACGCGAAACAGCCGCTGATCGTCGCCGGTGGCGGTGTGCTGTACGGAAAAGGCAGCGCCGCCTTGCAGGCGTTTGCCGAGCGCCATGGCATACCCGTGGCGGAAACCCAGGCCGGCAAAAGTGCCTTGCCGTGGGACCATCCGCTGCAGCTGGGCGCCATCGGTGTGACGGGCTCGCCTGCGGCCAACAGCCTGGCGGCGGACGCGGACGTGGTGCTGGCCGTCGGCACGCGCCTGCAGGATTTCACCACCGGGTCGAACTCCCTGTTTGCGCAGGCGCAACTGGTGAGCCTGAACGTTAACAGTTTTGATGCGCTGAAACGCCGCGGCCTGGGCCTGCAGGCAGACGCGACACTAGGCCTGCAAGGCCTGTCGCGGCTGCTGGGCAGCTGGAATAGCGCGGGCCAGTGGATGGACCGGGCGCAGCAGGCAGGGAACGCGTGGCGCGAGACAGTCAAAAGCATCACGGGCCGGCGCGACGTGGCCGGCTTGCCGTACGACGGCGAAGTCATCGGCGCCGTGCAACGTTCTTCAGCGGACTCGGCCAGCAACGATATCGTCGTCTGCGCGGCGGGTACCTTGCCGGCCGAGCTGCATAAACTGTGGCGCACCAGTACGCCGGGCGGCTACCACATGGAGTACGGCTACTCGTGCATGGGCTATGAAATCGCCGGCGGCCTCGGCGTCAAGATGGCCAAACCGGAATCGGAAGTCATCGTCATGGTGGGCGACGGCAGCTATCTGATGATGAATTCGGAAATCGCCACGTCCGTCATGCTGGACAAAAAACTCATCATCGTCGTGCTCGACAACCGCGGTTATGGCTGCATCAACCGCCTGCAGCAGGCTTGCGGCAATCCTTCGTTCAACAATATGTTGCCCGACAGCGCCCCGCATATCGACTTTGCCCTGCATGCGCAATCGCTGGGTGCGCTGTCCGAACACGTGGCCTCGATTGCCGAGCTGGAGCAGGCGATGCTGCGTGCCCGGGCCGCACCCCGCACGTATCTGATTTGCATCGATACGGACGACACGCGCACGACCGAAGACGGCGGTTGCTGGTGGGAAGTGGCCGTGCCCGAGGTCTCCACGCAGCCAGCCGTGCAAGCTGCGCGCGCCCGTTATGAACTTGACCGCCAAGGACAACAACAATGAACGCACCGACATGGAATGTGAAGATCGGCATCAACCCGATCTCGTGGATGAACGACGATTTGCCGAGCCTGGGCGGTGAAACGCCGCTGGAAACAGCCCTCAAGGAAGGCGCCGAGATCGGCTACGTAGGCTTTGAATTGGGCAACAAGTTTCCCAAGGATGCCCCAGCGCTGAACGCGGTGCTGGGCAAATACAATCTCGCCTGTGTTTCCGGCTGGTATTCGGGACGGCTGGCGCATCGCTCGGTCGAAGAAGAGATCGCTTCCGTATCATCGCATTTACGGCTGCTTGCCGACAGCGGCGCCACCGTCATGGTCTACGGCGAAGTGGCCGACGCGATCCAGGGCGAAGCGCGCCCGCTGTATAAACGCCCGCGTTTCCAGTCGCAGCAGCAATGGCAGGACTACGCCAACAAATTGACGGCCTTTGCCGCCCATTTGCTCGCGCATGGCGTACGCCTTGCGTATCACCACCACATGGGCGCCTACGTGGAAACGCCGGCCGACGTGGATCAACTAATGGCTTTGACGGGGGCCGAAGTCGGCTTGCTGTTCGACACGGGCCACATCACGTTTGCCGGCGGCGATGCGCTGGCGGTGCTGAACAAACACATCGATCGCATCTGCCACGTGCATTGCAAGGACGTGCGCCCGAACGTCGTGAAACTGGCGCGCAATGGCCACTGGAGTTTCTTGCAGGCCGTCATCAATGGCGCCTTCAGCGTACCGGGCGACGGCAGCATCGACTTTCCGGCCATCCTCACGCGCTTGTATCTGCACGGCTACGAAGGCTGGCTCGTGGTGGAAGCGGAGCAGGATCCGGCCGTGGCCCCCAGCTACGAATACGCGAAGATGGGCCATGACTACCTGGCCAAGCTCGTCGAGGCCATCCCGCGCCTGGGCCGGGAGGCGGCATGAGCCCGCTATTAGTCAAAGCGAACAAGGCCGGCGGCAAGATCGTCGAGGTGACGCCCGAGTCGGCCGGCTGGACGCATGTCGGGTTCGCCGCGCACCGCCTTCAGGCGGGCGAGTCCTTGCTACTGGAGACGGGCGGCCGCGAACTGTGCATCGTCGTGCTGACGGGTACGGTCACCGTACAGGCCGGTGAACAGCAGTGGCGCGAGATCGGTCAGCGCCAAAGCGTCTTTGAGGACCGTTCGCCGTACGCCGTGTATGTCCCGCTGGATACAACGGTCAACATCACGGCAGTGAGCAATGCCGAGGTCGGACTTTGCAGCGCGCCCGCCACGACCCGCCGTCCGGCGCGCCTGATCGACCCCGCCACCATGACGCGCTCCGTGCGCGGCAAGGGCGCGAATACCCGCTATGTGTGCGACATCCTGCCGCAAACGGCCGAGGCCGATGGCTTGCTGGTGGTCGAGGTGGTCACGCCATCGGGTCATTCGTCGAGCTATCCGCCGCACAAGCACGACAGCGACAACGTGCCGCTGGAAAGCTCGCTCGAAGAAACGTATTACCACCGCCTCAATCCCGAGCAGGGCTTTGCCTACCAACGGGTCTACACGGACGACCGTTCCATCGATGAAGCCATGGCCGTGGAAAACCACGACGTGGTGATGGTGCCCAGGGGCTACCACCCCGTGACCGTGCCGTATGGCTACGACGGCTATTACCTGAATGTGATGGCCGGCCCGAAACGCGTGTGGCACTTTAAAAATGACCCGGCCCATGACTGGCTGATGACGAAATAACCAAGGACAAATGATGACGACCCCGATGATTGGCCACTTTATTGGTGGCAACCCGATGGCTTCGCGCTCAGAGCGCACGAGCGATGTGTTCAATCCCGCCACCGGTGCCGTGACGGCGAAAGTGGCGCTGGCCACGCCGTCCGAACTGAACGCGGCCGTGGCGGCAGCCCACGCGGCGTTTCCCGCCTGGTCGCAAACCTCGCCGCTGCGTCGCGCCCGGGTCATGTTCAAGTTCAAGGAATTGCTGGAAGAGCACTCCGACCAACTGGCCGCCCTGATCACGGCGGAGCACGGCAAAGTATTTACGGATGCCAAAGGGGAAGTGACGCGCGGCATCGAAGTGGTGGAGTTTGCCTGCGGCATCCCGCAAATGATGAAGGGAGAGTATTCGGAGCAAGTGGCCGGCGGCATCGATGCGTGGTCGATCCGCCAGGCGCTCGGTGTGTGCGTCGGCATCACGCCATTCAACTTCCCCGTGATGGTGCCCATGTGGATGTTCCCGATGGCCATTGCCTGCGGCAATACGTTTGTCTTGAAACCGTCCGAGCGCGACCCGTCGGCCAGCCTGCTGCTGGCGCAATTGCTGACGGACGCGGGCTTGCCTGATGGCGTCTTCAATGTGGTGCAGGGCGACAAGGAAGCCGTGGACGGCTTGCTGCACCACCCGGACGTGCGCGCCGTCAGCTTTGTCGGCTCCACGCCAATCGCCGAGTACATCTATGCGACCGGCTGCGCGCAGGGCAAGCGCGTGCAAGCCCTGGGTGGCGCCAAGAACCACATGGTCGTCATGCCCGACGCGGACATCCCGCAGACGGTCGACGCGCTGATGGGCGCGGCGTTTGGCTCGGCCGGCGAGCGCTGCATGGCCATTTCCGTCGTCGTCGCGGTGGGCAATGTGGCGGACCAGCTGGTCGAAGCCTTGGTGCCGCGTATTAACGCCCTGAAAATCACGCAGGGCATGGATCTGTCGGCCGAGATGGGCCCCGTCGTCACGCAAGTGCACAAGGACAAGATCGCCGGCTACATCGCCAACGGTGTGGAAGAGGGCGCCAAGCTGGTGGCCGACGGGCGCGGTTTCGTGCTGCCTGGTCATGAAAAAGGCTTTTTCCTTGGCGGCAGCCTGTTCGACCATGTCACGCCGGACATGACGATCTACAAGGAAGAAATCTTCGGCCCCGTGCTGTGCATCGTGCGCGTGCCGGACTTTACGACGGCGCTGGACCTGGTCAATGCCCACGAGTACGGCAACGGCACGGCCATCTACACGCGCGATGGCAACACGGCGCGCGAATACACGCATCGTGTGCAGGTGGGCATGGTCGGCGTGAACGTGCCGATTCCCGTGCCGATGGCCTTCCACAGCTTCGGCGGCTGGAAGCGCAGCCTGTTCGGCGACCACCACGCGCATGGCCCGGAATCCGTACGCTTCTACACGAAACAGAAGGCCGTGACCCAACGCTGGCCCGCATCGACGGCGGCCGGCGCCGAGTTTGCCATGCCGACCCTGAAGTAAAGTACCGTGTAAACCCGGCTGGTTCGCTTCTTGCTTACTGCAATGGTTGTGTTTAGCCATTGCAGATCGTTCCCATGACGTCCAGCCGTACCCAGCCTTTGCGCATCGTTGTCGTCAACACCATTGTCGAGCACGGCGTGCACGAGAATGCGGCCTTGGCTGCCCAGGTGCAGCGCGGCAATGCCTTGCGCATCGGCTTGCTGGAATCGGGCTTCGATATCGTCGCCTCGCTGCCAGCCGACCTCTACCTGCCCGAGCGCATCGCGCAACTGCAGCCTGACCTCATCATCATCGATGCGGAATCGGACGCGCGCGACGTGCTCGAGCACATCGTCATCGCCACGCGCGACGAGCGCCGTCCCATCGTCCTGTTTACCGAAGACGGCGCCACGGCCAGCATCGATGCGGCCATGGCGGCCGGCGTATCCGCGTATATCGTGGCCGGCTTGCATGCCGAGCGCATCTTGCCCGTGCTCAATGTGGCCCTGGCGCGCTTTCGCCAGGAAGAAAAACTGCGCGCCGAATTGCTCGACACGCGGCACAAGCTGCTCGAGCGCAAGGTGATCGAACGGGCCAAGGGCCTGTTGATGACGCATCATGGCTTGACGGAAGACCAGGCTTACCAGCGCTTGCGCAGCATGGCGATGAACAAGAAACTCAAACTGGCGGACATTGCCCAGCGTATCCTCGACGTGGAGGACTTGCTGGGATGAAGCGCGCATTTCCTGACACATGCTGGTGCAGTGCACCATTCCGGTGCATTTTCACCTGCCTGGGACCGGGCATGCACAGGCACGGTCCTTGCTGCTGGATGGTTATGGCCTTGCCCATGTCGGCGCGGCAAAACAGTACTTATCAGCAAGGAATGGTATGACACAGCAAGCGGGCACGAGTGCCCATGCGATGCGCTCCATGCATCCGGAAAAACAGACGATACGCATCGGCTACCTGCCGCTGACCGATTGCGCCTCGCTGGTGATGGCGTCAAAACTGGGCCTCGATGAAAAATACGGCATCAAGATTGAACTGAGCCGGGAGATGTCGTGGGCCGGCGTGCGCGACAAATTGAACAACGGCGAACTCGACGCTGCCCACGTGCTGTACGGTCTCGTGTATGGCGTGCAGATGGGCATCGGCGGGCAACAGCACGACATGGCCGTGCTGATGAACCTCAATCACAGCGGCCAGGCCGTGACCCTGTCGGCGGCGCTGGCGCGCGAGGGCGCCCACGATGGCACCACCTTGGCGCGGCACATGCGCGGCGCGGCGCGGCCATTTGCGTTTGCGCATACTTTCCCGACCGGCAACCACGCGATGCTGCTGCAATACTGGCTGGCCGCGCACGGTATCGATCCGCTGCGCGACGCGCGCGTGATGACGGTGCCGCCGTCGCAAATGGTGGCCGCCTTGCGCGCGGGCCAGATGGATGGCTTTTGCGCCGGGGAACCGTGGGGCTACAAGGCCATCGTCGATGGCGTGGGCGTGACGGCCACCACCAGCGGCGCCATTTGGCCCGACCATCCGGGCAAGGTGCTGGGCACCAGCGCCGCATTTGCGCAGCAGCATCCGAACAGCTGCCGCGCCCTGATCGCCGCCGTGCTCGAGGCGGGACGCTGGATCGACGCCAGCGACACCAACCGGCTGGCCATGGCGGCCACCCTGGCAGAGCCTGCTTATCTGCATACGCCGCAGGAAACCCTGGCGCCGCGCATCCTCGGCCATTACCAGGATGGCCTGGGCAAGACCTGGGACGAGGCGCACGGCTTGAAGTTTTACGGCGATGGCGCCGTCAATTTCCCTTATTTGTCGGACGGCATGTGGTTCATGACCCAGCACCGGCGCTGGGGCTTGCTGCGCGACGAACCCGATTACCTGGCGGTGGCGCGCCAGGTCAACCGCATCGACCTGTACCGCCAAGCGGCGGAAATGACGGCTACACCCGTACCAAAATCCCCGATGCGCAGCTCGACCCTGTGCGACGGCGTCGTGTGGGACGGCAGCGCGCCGGAAGCGTACGCGGCATCGTTTGCCATCGGCCACTTTTTTTGATTGGAGAGTTCATCATGGCGCAATGTGGTAGCGTGACCCTGGTCGGCGCCGGTCCCGGCGACCCGGACCTGCTGACCCTCAAGGCCGTGAAGGCCATCGCACGGGCCGACGTGGTGCTGATCGACGACCTCGTCAACCCGGCCATCCTCGCGCATGCGGCACACGGCGTGCGCGTGGTCGAAGTGGGCAAGCGGGGCGGCTGCGCTTCCACGCCGCAAGCGTTCATCGAACGCTTGATGCTGGCCGAAGCGCGCGCGGGGCTGCATGTGGTGCGCCTGAAGGGGGGCGACCCGTATCTGTTCGGACGGGGCGGCGAAGAGCGCGCCTACCTGCGCAGCCATGGCGTGCCCGTCGAAGTGATCCCGGGCATCAGCAGCGGCCTGGCCGCGCCATCGTCCATCGGTGTGCCGCTCACGCACCGTGGCTGGAGCCAGGGCGCCATCTTCGTCACGGGCCACGGCAAGGACGCCGCGTCCGAACCGAACTGGTCGGCCCTGGCGCAAAGCAAGCTCACCCTCGTCATCTACATGGGCGTGGCCAGGGTGGCGACCATCCAGGCCGGCTTGCTGGCCGGCGGCATGGCGCCCGGCACGCCCGTGGCCGTGGTGCAATCGGCCAGCCTGGCCAACCAGCGCCAGTTGCTGAGCACTTTGCAACACTTGCCGGACGATCTGCTGGCCAGCGGCCTGGGCAGTCCCAGCATCATCGTCGTGGGCGACGTGGTGCGCTGCGCCGATGCCTGGGATGACCATGGCGCCGGCGCCTTGCTGGCCGGGGCACTGCGGGAAGCTTAAGCACCCGGTGTTTCCAGTGCAACCATCGTACGCGCTTTTTTTCTTCCACAAGCGCGTCGGGCATGAGCTTTGATAGTATCCTCGTACTTGCTGGGCGGCCGCAGCGCCGTCCATTCGAGGAAACCGGAATAAGCGATCGACAATGCACACTTTGAGCAAGGGCGGGGCGGGATCAGGTATCAGGATATGGGCGGGTGGCCTGCTGCTGGCCCTGGCGGTGGGCGGCGCCTTGTATGCGGGCGCGGCGCGCACGGTCAATGACGACGCCGAACAGCGTTTCGACAATCTCACGCATAGTGCCCAGCACAGCCTGATCACGCGCGTAAAAAGCTATTCCGACCTGCTGCGCGGCCTCGAAGCCCTGTTCCGCACCAGCGAGCACCTGACGCGGCGCCAGTTCCACGATTACGTGGCCGGCCTCGATATCGTGCGCCAGTTCCCGGCCATCGAATCGGTCAACTACGCGGCGGCCGTGACATCGGCGCAGCGCGCCGCCTTCATCGAGTCCGTGCGCAAAGACACCAGCCTGGCGCCGCGCGGCTATCCTGCCTTCACCATCCGGCCTGCGGGGGAGCGGCCGGAATACACGGTGCTCACCTACCTGGAACCCGATTCCCTGCTGGCCGAACGCATGGGCGTCGATATCGGCGCCAATCCGCTGGTGGCGCAATCGCTGGCGCAAGCGCGCGACAGCGGCAAGGTCAGTGCGTCGGGGCAGGTGATCATGATCAAGGGGCCGCCCGCGCACGTGGGCCTGGGCATGCGCCTGCCCGTGTACCGCAATGGCATGCCGCAGGGCAGCGTGGCCGAGCGCCGCGCCGCCTACCAGGGTTCCGTCGGCATCGGCTTTGGCGTGGCGCGGCTGGTGCACAGCGCGCTCGAACGCAGCGCCCTGGAACCGCTGCACCTGACCCTGTACAGCGCGGCCGGTCCTTTGCCGGCCAGCGGGGCCCTGTCCATCACGCCGCAGGACCGCCTGCTGTTCAACGATGACGGCGACCTGGCGGCGGCGCCGCCGCAACCGGGCGGCGATGCCGGTTATTTCGACCGGGTGCTGCCCGTCGCCTACCAGGGGGGCCTGTGGAAAGCCCATTTCCGCGTGCGCAAGGCGGAGCTGTACAGCCCCTTCGACCGCTACTTTCCATGGCTGGCGCTGGGCGTCGGCGTGGCCGGCACCCTGCTCATCTATGGCTACATCTTTACCTTGTACCGCTCGCGCCGCAACGCGGTGGCGCAGCGCACCCTGCTCGATACGGTGCTCGACAGCGTCGATGCCTACGTCTACATGAAGGATGCCGACCTGCGCTACCGCTACGTGAATGCGCGCACGGCCACCATCCTGGGCCGTCCGGTGGAGCAGCTGATCGGCCGCCAGGATGGCGAGTTGATGCTGGGCGATGCGGCCGCCGCCGCGCAGCTGACCGAGCGCCAGGTGTTCGACAGCGGCGCCAAGTTCGTCGGCGAGGAGCGCTTCGTCGATGCGCAAGGGCAGGTGCATCACCTGTGGAGCGTGAAGGTGCCGCTGGGCTTGCCCGGTCCCGTCACGGGCCTGATCGGCCTGTCCACCGACGTGACGGAACTGCACCGCCTGAAAGAGCAGGCCGACGCGGCCAGCCAGGCCAAGAGCGACTTCCTGTCGAACATGAGCCATGAAATCCGCACGCCGATGAACAGCATCATCGGCATGGCGCACCTGGCCCTCAAATCGGTGGCCGACGCGCGCCAGCGCGACTACCTGCAAAAAATCTATCATTCGGGCCAGCATTTGCTGGGGCTGATCAACGATATCCTCGATTTTTCCAAGATCGAGGCGGGCAAGCTGGAACTCGAGGTGCTGGATTTCCGCCTCGACACCCTGCTGGCGAACATCGCCAGCCAGCTGGGCGACGCGGCCGCCGTCAAGGGCCTGGCGCTGCAGTTCGATATCGCGCCGGAGCTGCCGCAGCGCTGGCGCGGCGACCCGCTGCGCCTGGAGCAGGTCTTGCTGAACCTGACCAGCAACGCCATCAAGTTTTCCGACAATGGCAGCATCTTCGTGCGCGTGCGCCAGTCCGAGGAGCGCGGCAGCTACGCCATGCTGCGCTTCGAAGTGCAGGACCGGGGCATCGGCATGAACCAGGAAGAGGTGGCGCAGCTGTTCCGCTCCTTCCACCAGGCCGACCCGTCGACCACGCGCAAGTATGGCGGCAGCGGCCTGGGACTGGTGATCAGCAAGCAGCTGGTGGAGCTCATGGGCGGCAAGGTGGGCGTGTACAGCCAGCCGGGCCTGGGCAGCACCTTCTGGTTCACGGCGCGGCTGGAGAAAAGCGCGCAGGCGTCCGACGAGCGCATCGCCGAAGTCGAGCCGGAAGTATTGGGCGTGATACGCGGCGCATCCATCCTGCTGGTCGAAGATAACGTCTTCAGCCAGCAGGTGGGCTGCGAATTGCTGGAAGACGCCGGCGCCACGGTCTGCGTCGCCGGCAATGGCCGCGAAGCGCTGGAATTGCTGGCCCGCCAGCGCTACGACTGCGTGCTGATGGACGTGCAGATGCCGGAGATGGATGGCTTCGAGACGACGCGCCGCATCCGCGCCGATCCGAAACTCACTGGCCTGCTGGTGATCGCCATGACGGCCAACGCGGGCAGCGAAGACCGCGCCCGCTGCCTGGAGGCGGGCATGGATGAATTCGTGACCAAGCCGATCGCCCCGAATCTGCTGTTTCACCTGCTGGCGAAATGGTTCCGTCTGCGTGGCGGCATCGGCAACATCGGCCGCATGCGTGCAAGCGACAGGCTGGCGGCGGCGCCGGCAGCACCGTCATCGGCCGCCGCGCCGGAATTGCGCGACACGGCGATCCTCGACCTGGCCACCCTGGCCCTCACGTTCAGCAATGACGCCGTGAAGATGCGCAAATACACCCAGCTGTTTCTCGACACGGCACGCGACGGCATCGCCGAAATGGAGCAGGCCATGGCACTGGAAGACCTGGGGCGCCTGGCCGACCTGGGCCACCGCAGCAAATCGTCGGCGCTGGCCGTGGGCGCCCATGCCTTTGCGGGCCTGTGCACGTCGATCGAAGGCTTGCGCGTGGGCGGCGACCTGCAGCAGGCGCGCGTCTTGCTGACAGCCCTGGGACCGGCGCTGGCGCAGGTGGCGGAACAAATTTCAGTGGAATTTGCCGCCAGCGACACCCCCTGACGCAAGCAGCGGCGATAATAGGCGTTTGACGTCTCCGGCCACCGGGCCGGAGGCGCGGCAACCCATCGGATCAGCATGCATACACCCGTCACGCCCGGCCTCCTCATCCTGCACGGCAACCAGCTGGAACAGCTGCGCGCCGCCGTCTTCCAGTGGCTGCGCCAGCATCCGCTGGCGCCGCTGGAAACGGACATCTTCCTGGTGCAGTCGAACGGCGTGGCCGAATGGCTGAAGATCGCCCTGGCCGAGGAGATGGGCGTATGCGCCGCCACGCGCATCGCGCTGCCGGCGCGCCTGCTGTGGGAAAGCTACCGGGGCATGCTGGGGCGCGACAGAGTGCCGCGCGTGTCGCCGTTCGACAAGTCCCCGCTGACGTGGCGTTTGATGCGCCTGTTGCCGTCGCTGCTGTCCCACCCCGTGTTCGCGCCGCTGCGCTACTTCCTTGCCGATGGCGATTGCGAACGCCGGCTGCAGCTGGCCGAGCGCCTGGCCGACCTGTTCGACCAGTACCAGGTCTACCGCGCCGACTGGCTGGCCGATTGGGCGGCCGGGCGCGACCAGTTGCGCACGGCGCGCGGCGACTCCATCGTTCTGAAGGAAGACCAGCGCTGGCAGGCGCAGTTGTGGCGCGCCGTGGCGGCCGATGTCGAGGATTTCGAGCGCGACACGGGCCGCGCCGACATCCACGACGCCTTCCTGGCGGCGATCGCCGCCGGCGATACGCCGGTAGGCAAGCTGCCGCGCAGGGTCGTGCTGTTTGGCGTGTCGGCCTTGCCGTACCAGACCTTGCAGGCGCTGGCCGCGCTGGCGCGCCACACGCAGGTGGTGCTGGCCGTACCCAATCCGTGCCAGTTCTACTGGGGCGACATCATCGACGGGCGCGACTTGCTGCGCGCGGAAAACAAGCGCCAGCGCCAGCGCAATGGCACCGATCTGGCCGGGATTCCGCTGGAAGAACTGCATGCGCACAGCCACCCGCTGCTGGCCAGCTGGGGCAGGCAAGGGCGCGATTTCATCCGCATGCTCGACGAATTCGACGAACACGCGCAAGCGGAAGGGCGCGACGACAGCCTGCGCATCGACCTGTTTGGCGAGGAAACGGGCGAGACCCTGCTGCAGCAGGTGCAGGTGGCCATCCGCGAACTGCGTCCGCTGGCCGAGCACGAGCAAATACCGCCCGACGCCGGCGACCGCTCGATCGAATTTCACGTGGCGCACAGCGTGCAGCGCGAAGTGGAAGTGCTGCACGACCAGCTGCTGGCCATGTTCGCGCACAGCGCCGAAACGGGTTTGCGTCCGCGCGACGTGGTGGTGATGGTGCCCGACATCGATACCTTCACGGCCGCCATCCACGCCGTCTTCGGCCAGTACCGGCGCAACGACGAGCGTTTCATCCCGTTCGAGATCGGCGACGTGAAGGACCGCAGCGTCAACCCGCTGCTCGTCGCGCTCGAGTGGCTGCTGCAGTTGCCGCAGCAGCGCTGCCGCCAGAGCGAAGTGCGCGACCTGCTAGACGTGCCCGCGCTGGCCACCCGCTTTGGCCTGCAGCCGGACGACCTGGTCACCCTGGGCGCCTGGATCGAAGGGGCGGGTGTGCGCTGGGGCCTGGACCAGCATCACCGCAGCGGCCTGGGGCTGGGCGCGGCCGGCGAGCAGAATGCGTGGATCTTCGGCGTGCGGCGCATGCTGCTCGGCTATGCCAGCGGCGGTGGCGCCAGCTTTGGCGGCATCGAGCCGTATGCGGAAGTGGGCGGCCTCGATGCGGCGCTGGCGGGCTCGCTGGCGCAGCTGGTCGAGGCGCTGCTGCACTGGCGCACCGTGCTGGCCGGCGTGCGCACACCAGCCGAGTGGGGCGTGCAGGCGCGCGCGCTGCTGGGCGCCTTCTTTGACGCCGACGACGAGGGCGACCGCCTGACCCTGGCGCAGCTGGAAGGCGCCTTGCAGGGCTGGCTGGAAACGTGCGAGCATGCGGGCTTTATCGAGCCGGTGCCGCTGTCCGTGCTGCGCGTGGCGTGGCTGGGCGCGCTGGACGAGCCAACCCTGAACCATCAATTCGTCTCCGGCGGCGTGACGTTTTGCACCTTGATGCCGATGCGCGCCGTGCCGTTCCGCGTCGTGTGCCTGCTGGGCATGAACGATGGCGACTTCCCGCGCCGCGCGCAAAAGGCCGATTTCGATTTGCTGGCACTGCCCGGCATGGCGCGCCCGGGCGACCGCTCGCGCCGCGACGATGACCGCTACCTGATGCTCGAAGCCTTGCTGGCCGCGCGCGACAAACTGTATGTGAGCTGGGTGGGACGCAATGTGCGCGACAATTCCGAGCAGCCGCCGTCCGTGCTCGTGTCGCAGCTGCGCGATTACCTGGCCGCCGGCTGGTCGCTGGACCGGCACCTGGTCTCGCTGACCACCGAGCACGCGCTGCAGCCGTTCAGCCGCCGCTATTTCGAGGCCGATGGCTTGCTGACGTACGCACGCGAATGGCGCGTCGCGCATGCCGATGCGGAGACCCAAGCCGAGGAACTGGCGCTGGGCCCTTACGAGCTCGATCCGGGCACGCGCTTGAAACTGGGCGAGCTGGCCAGCTTCTTGCGCCAGCCCGTCAAATACTTTTTCCGTCGCCGCCTGAGCGTGCATTTCGCCGATGCGGCCATGCTGGGCGAGGATGAAGAACCGTTCGGCCTGAATGCGCTCGAGCGCTATCTGCTGGAAGACACCATGCTGGACGACGGCGGTGCCGTGGAAGCGTTGGACGACGTGCGCGCCAGCCTGGAAGCGCGCGCGGAAAAGCTGGCGCGCGAAGGCGTGCTGCCGATCGGCCTGATCGGCCGGCAAGTACAGGCGCAGCTGGTCGAGGCGCTGGTGCCCGTGCGCAGCGCCTGGTTGTCCTTGCGCGCCTCGTTCCCGTACGCTGCCGACAAGCGCGCCATCAACCTGCCGTTTGGTGAGGTGCAGATCGACGACTGGCTCGACAAATTGTGCAGCAACGGGCAGGACACGGCCTGGCTGATGCAGATTTCCTCGAAGGTGACGGACAAGAACGGTCTGGCGCGCGGCGACAAGCTGATGCTGATGTGGCTGCGCCAGCTGGCCGCCGCCGCCCTCGGTTTTTCCGTCACCGGCTACCTGGTGGCGCGCGACGCCATCGTCAGCATGGCGCCGCTCGATCCGGCCACGTCGCGCGACGCGCTGGCCACCTTGCTGGCGCTGTGGCGCGAAGGCATGAACCATCCGCTGCCGACGGCGTGCAAGACGGGGCTGGCGCTGGTGCGGCAGGGCGACCCGCGCGCCGTGTATGACGGCGGCTTCGACATGACTGGCGAGCGCGCGGAACTGTGTCTGGCGCGCTTGTGGCCCGAGTTTTCCGCGCTGGCCGCGGAGGAAGCGTGGGAAGACTGCACGCGCGAGCTGTATGGCCCGCTGGCCGACTGGCTGCAACAGCACATCACGATCGACCCGATCAGCGCGCCCGATGACGGCGCGGGAGAAGAACAATGACGAGCCATCTGCTCAACCCCCTGGCGTTTCCGCTGCACGGCTCGCGCCTGATCGAAGCGTCGGCCGGTACGGGTAAAACCTGGACCATCGCCGCGCTGTACGTGCGTCTCGTGCTGGGGCATGGCGACGACGAGAGCCGATTTACGCGGCCGCTGCTGCCAGCCGACATCCTCGTGATGACATTTACCCGCGCCGCCACGCGCGAATTGTCGAACCGCGTGCGCGAGCGCCTGATCGAGGCGGCCGCTTATTTTCGCCACGAATCCGGCGGCAGCGACCCGTTTCTCGACGCCTTGCTCGAATCCTATCCGGACGAGAGCGAGCGGCAAAAGGCCGCGCACCGGCTGATGCTGGCCGCCGAGACGATGGATGAAGCGGCCATTTTCACCATCGACGCCTGGTGCCAGCGCATGCTGCGCGAGCATGCGTTCGACAGCGGCAGCCTGTTCGACGAGGAACTGGTCAGCGACGAGCAAGCCTTGTTCGAGGATGCGGCACACGATTACTGGCGCCAGCAAGTCTACCCTTTGCCGCCGCAGGCGCTTGACGTGCTGCTCGCCTGCTGGCCCGACGTCGGCGCCCTGAAGAAGGGCGCGCGCGAGCTGGCGCGCCGCGCGGACATCATGCGCATGGCCGACGAAGAGCCGTTGTCGGCGTTGATCGCGCGCGAACAGCGGGCGCTGGCCGCGCAGCTGGCCACCCTGAAGGCGGGCTGGGTCGAGCGCGTGGACCAGATGGCGATGTGGATCAATGACCACCGCGCCGCCAATCCCAAGTGTTTTAATGGCGTCAAGATGAAGCCGGAGAACCTGGCGAAGTGGTTCGACGGCTTGCGTAAATGGGCGCAAGACCCGCTGTTGCTGCTGCCCGCCATCACGGCCAAGGCGTGGGAACGCTTGACGCCGTTCGGCATCGAGGATGCGTTTGCCAAGAGTTTCACGGCGCAGGTGCCCGAATGCTTCGAGCATACGGAGGCACTGGGGATCGCCCTGGCGGGTATCACGCCGCTGGCGCACAAGCTGCACCTGCATGCGGCGGCGGCCATCGCGCGGCGCATGGATCAGTTAAAACGCCAGTCGCGCCAGTTCGGCTTTGCCGACATGCTGCAGCGCCTGCACGACGCGCTGGCCGGCGAGAATGGCGCGGCCCTGCGCCAGCGCATCATCGACCAGTATCCGCTGGCCATGGTCGATGAATTCCAGGATACGGCGCCCGCCCAGTACCAGATTTTCAACCTGCTGTACCGGATCGCCGACAACGATCCGGCTCTGGGCCTGTTCCTGATCGGCGACCCGAAGCAGTCGATCTACGGCTTTCGCGGCGCCGACATCCAGAGCTACCTGGCGGCGCGCCGCGCGACCACGGGACGCCACTACCAGCTGGGCACCAACTACCGTTCGACGGCCCCGCTGGTGGCGGCCGTCAACCAGCTGTTCCTGCACGCGGAGCGCGACGAGGTGCCTGCCGGCGCCTTCCGCTACCGTAAAGGGGGCGAGAATCCGCTGCCGTTCGAGGCCGTCGACGCCAAGGGCCGCGCCGAATACCTGGTGAACGCCAGCGGTCCGCTGCCGGCTCTGCTGGCCGCCTGCGCCAGCGATGAAGCGCTGCGCGGTGACAGCTACCGAGAGTATTTCGCACAGCACTGCGCCGAACATATCGTTGCCATGCTGGGCGACCCGCAGGCCGGTTTTACGGGCCCCGATGGTTTTGTGCGCCTGCAGCCGGCCGATGTCGCCATCCTTGTGCGCGACCGCAAGGAGGCGGCCGCCATCCGCCGCGCACTGGCGCGCCGCCGGGTCGCCAGCGTCTACCTGTCCGACAAGGATTCCGTCATCGACAGCGAGGAAGCGCAGGACGTGCTGCGCTGGCTGGCGGCGCTGGCCAACCCGCTCGACGGAGGACTGGCGCGCGCCGCGTTTGCCACGCGCACGATCGGCCTGTCGCTGGGCGAGCTGGCGCGCCTGTCGAGCGATGAAATGGAATGGGAACGCCGGGTCGAGCAACTGAAGGCCCTGCACCTGATCTGGCAGCGCCAGGGCGTGCTGGCCATGCTGCGCCGCTTCATCCATGAATTGCAGCTGCCGGCCATGCTGCTGCAGCAGACGGGCGGCGAGCGGCGCTTGACGAATCTGCTGCACCTGGCCGAGCTGCTGCAATCGGCCAGCCGCCAGCTCGATGGCGAGCAGGCGCTGATACGTTGGCTGGCCGAGCAGATCGCCGGCGAAGGAGAAAACGGCGACGAGCGCGTGCTGCGCCTGGAAAGCGATGCGGAACTGGTGAAGGTCATCACCGTGCACAAATCCAAGGGGCTCGAATATCCGCTCGTGTATCTGCCGTTCGCCGTCACGGCGCGCAAGGTGGATAAACGCAACCGCAGCTTCTTCGAGTATGCGGGCGACGATGGCGAACGCCGCCTCGACCTGTCCTTGTCCGACGAGGCCATGGCGTTTGTGGAAGAAGCGCGCATCGAGGAAGACTTGCGCCTGCTGTACGTGGCCCTGACGCGGGCGCGCCACTTCCTGTGGCTGGGCGTGGCCGCCCAGGCGGCGCGCAAGGCGGGCGAGAACACCTTGCACGAATCGGCGCTCGGCTACCTGCTGACAGGCGGCGACAAGCTGCCGTTCGAGCAGCTGCTGCTGCGCTGGCAGCAGGTGGCGGGCAGCTGCGACGCCATCTATGTCAGCACCTTGGGGCAGCCCGACGCCTGCACGGTGCTGGACCGGGTGGAGCGGCGGCCCGAGTTGCGTCCCGCGCCCGTGTTCACGGGCGAATTCGAGCGCGACTGGTCGGTGGGCAGCTTCACGTCGCTGACGCGCCAGATCGGCGCCGTGACGGCCGCGCACGTGCCGCAGCGGGCGCTGGAAGAAACCTTGCTGGAAGATGGCACGGCTGTCGCCGTGGCCTCGCCGACGCACATGGGCGACGCGCCCTGGCACCGCTTCCCGCGCGGCTCCGTGCCCGGCAATTTCCTGCACGAGCAGCTCGAGTGGATGGGCAGCGAAGGGTTTGACAGCGTCCACGATGACAACTTCGACACCCGCCTGGCCGCGCGCTGCGAGCGCTCGGGCTGGGGCCACCGCCAGGACGACGCCATCGCCTGGCTCAGGGAAATCGCCATCACGCCGCTGCCGCTGCTCGATGCATCGCTGTCGCAGTTGGATAGCACCCTGTCCGAGATGGAGTTCTGGTTCCCCAGCGAGCATTTGTCCACGGCGGCGCTCGACCAGCTGTGCACGCGTTTGCTGCTCGACGGCGCACCGCGTCCCGTGCTGCCGCGGCGCCAGCTGCACGGCATGCTGAAAGGCTTTGCCGACCTGGTCATCGAACGGGATGGCCGCTACTGGGTGCTCGACTACAAGTCGAATGCGCTGGGCGCCAACGACGCGGCCTACCATAAGCAGGCGCTGGCGGCCGGCATGGCGCAGCACCGCTACGATATCCAGGGCGCCATCTACATGCTGGCCTTGCACCGGTTGCTGAAAAGCCGTTTGGGCGACGCCTACGACCCGGCCGAGCACCTGGGCGGCGCCATCTTCCTGTTTTTGCGCGGCATCGCGAATGCGGACACGCATGGCTGCTACTGGCTGGCGCCGCAGCTGGAACTGCTGGACGGCCTCGATCAACTGTTAGAAGAAACGGAACACCATGCAGCATGACGCGCAGTTGGATACCCTGCAGATGGATGCCTTGTTCAGCCATATCGACGGCGTTGCCGAGGCGGGGCACCTGCGCCGCCTGAGCGCCGCGTTTGCCCGCTTCATCGGCACGCTGGACGAGGGCGCGCCGAATGCGTCCGCCGTGGCCGTGGCGTGCGTCGTGCTGTCCGAACTGGAAGGACGGGGGCACAGCTGTCTGATGCTGTCCGACCTGGCCAGCGAGCCGTCGCAGCTGCTGGGCTGGAGCGAAGAGCTGTGGCATGGCGTGCTGGCCGTCTCCGGTCCGCTGCCAGGCAGCGCCGAGGGCTGGCGCGCGCTGCTGGCCGGCGCGCCGCAGGTGTGGACGGTGGGCGAGGCCGACGTGCGCCAGCCGCTGGTGCTCGATGGCGACCGCCTGTATTTGCGCCGCTACTGGCGCGACGAAACCCTGGTGGGTGAAAAAATCGCCGCGCGCGCGCGGGATTTGACGAATCCGCCGCTGGCGCAGGTGCGGCTATGGCTCGACATCCTGTTCGACCAGCCCACGCAGGACGGTGGGCCGGACTGGCAAAAAGTGGCATGCGCCATCGCCCTGCGCGGCAAGGTGGCCATCATCACGGGCGGCCCGGGGACGGGCAAGACGTACACGGTGGCCAGTTTGCTGACCTTGCTGTTTGCCGTCTCGCCGCAGCCGGAGCAGCTGCGCATCGCGCTGGCCGCGCCGACCGGCAAGGCGGCCGCGCGTTTAAAACAGTCGATCGACAAGGCTTTGGAGGGGCTGGCGGCCAAGGCGGGCGATGCGCTGCCCCTGCTGGAACTGGCGCGGCGCATGGGCGCGGCGCGCACCCTGCATAGTTTGCTGGGCGCGCGGCCCGATACGCGCGCCTTTGCCCACCACGCGGGCAATCCGCTCGACGTCGACGTGCTGATCGTCGATGAAGCGTCGATGGTGCACCTGGAGATGATGGCGTCCGTGCTCGACGCCTTGCCACCCACGGCGATCCTGATCCTGCTCGGCGACAAGGATCAATTGGCGTCCGTGGAAGCGGGCGCCGTGCTCGGTGACTTGTGCCACGACGCGCAGGCGGGCGGCTACACGCCGGCTACCATCGCGTATGCGCAGGCGGCCAGCGGCGTGGCCATTCCGCCCGCCTTTGCGGGGGCGGCCGGCGCGCTGGCGCAGCAGACGGTGATGCTGCGCCACAGCCACCGTTTCAGCGGTCCGATCGGCGAGCTGGCCTTGGCCGTGAATGGCGGCAGGCCCGATCTTGCCAAAGCGTGTTTTGCCGGCGACAGCGGCGGCCAGCTGGCGTGGAGCGTGAGCGCGCAGCCGGACGAGGTGCTGCGCCTGGCCTTGCGTGGCCGCGCGGACGCGCCGGGCGGCTACCAGCCCTACCTGGCACTGGTGAATGCGGGCGAAGCGGCGTACGCGCAGCATGACGACTGGGTGCGCGCCGTGCTGCACGCTTTCGAATCGTTCCGCATCCTGTGCGCCGTGCGCGAGGGCGAGTGGGGCGTGGCCGGCCTGAACACGGCCATCGAACTGCGGCTGGAAAAGGAAGGCTTGATACGCCGCAGCGAATGGTATGTGGGCCGTCCCGTAATGGTCACGCGTAACGATTACGGTACGGGCGTGTTCAATGGCGACATCGGCTTGACCCTGCGCGATCCGGCGCGGCCGGGTTCATTGCGCGTGTACTTCCTGGAAGGCGAGAACGTGCGCAGCGTGCTGGCCACGCGCTTGCGCCATGTGGAGACGGCGTTCGCCATGACCGTGCATAAATCGCAGGGTTCGGAATTCCGCCACACGGTGCTGGTGCTGCCCCAGGAAGGCGGAGCCATGCTGGCGCGCGAACTGGTCTACACGGGCATCACGCGCGCGCGCGACTTCTTTACCCTCGTCTCGCCCACGCAAGCCGTGCTGTTCGACGCGATTCTGCGCCGTACGCAGCGGGCCAGCGGCTTGAGAGGGCTGATCGGCTGATAGGGTTTGACAGGTTTCCATGTGGAAATATATGTGTTGTATTCCGAATATTGATGATAATTGTTCCGATTTTTGTGTGAAAATGCTTTCATAGAGAAAGTAGTGCAGAGCACTGTTTCTCGTCACTCAAATCGAAACGAGGAGTCCATCATGTTGTCTTCCCTTCGCACGCGGCTGGTGCTCATCTGCGTGGCCATCGTCGTATTGTCCATGCTCGCCTTGTCGGTCGCCAATTACGTCACCACGCGCAGCAGCATGCTGGCGTCGTCGGACCAGCAGATGCAGCAGCTGCTGCAAAGCCAGTCGGCGGTGCTGGCGCAGTGGGTCGATGGCAAGAAAAAGGTCATGGCGTCCGTCGTCATGTCGGCCGAGACGCCCGATCCGCTGCGCGCCTTCGAGATCGCGGAAAAGGCTGGCGATTTTGCGGAAGTGTTCATCGGCTACGCGGACAAGCGTTCCGTGTTTACCCATCCGGGCCGCCCGGCCGATTTCGACCCCACGGCGCGCGCCTGGTATACGGACACCGTCAAGGCGGGTGTGCCGATGCTCACGCCGCCGTATGTGGATGCGGCCAGCCACAAGCTCGTGGTGTCGTTCACGGCGCCCGTCGGGCCGAAACAGGCATTGGTGGGCGTGGCGGGCGCGGACGTGCTGCTCGATACCGTGATTGCCAACGTGGTGGCGATCAAGCCGACGCCGCACAGCTTTGCCTTCCTCGTCGACCAGAGCGGCATCATCATCGCCCACGCGAACAAGGACCTGAGCTTGCAGCCGGTGGCGAAACTCGATGCGTCGCTGTCGGCCGCACAGGTCAACCGGCTGGAAAGCGCGCGCACGAGCGAGGCCGTGCGATTGAACGAGCGCGACGGCAAGCTGTACGTCACGCGCGTGGCCGGCACCGACTGGCTGCTGGCCGTGGTGCTCGACCAGCAGGAAGCCATGCAAGCCTTGCAGACGATGCTGACGACGGCCACCGTCACGGCCGCGCTGCTGACCGGGCTGGCCGCGCTGCTGCTGTCGCTGCTGGTGTTCAAGATGCTCAAGCGCCTGGAACTGGTGCGCGACGCGCTCGACGATATCGCCTCGGGCGAGGGCGACCTGACTCTCCGCCTCGACGCTTCCGGCGTGGACGAACTGGCGCAGATCGCCGGCGCCTTCAACCGCTTCATCGACAAGATCGCCGCCGTGCTCGTAAAAATCCGCACGGCCAGCGAGTCGGTCAAGGTATCGTCGTCGGAAATCGCCGCCGGCAACCAGGACCTGTCGTCGCGCACGGAGCAGCAAGCGAGTTCGCTGGAAGAGACGGCCGCCTCGATGGAGGAGCTGACCAGCACCGTCAAGCAAAATGCCGACAATGCGCGCCAGGCCAACCAGATGGCGCAATCGGCATCCGGCGTGGCGAGCAAGGGCGGCCAAGTGGTGGCGCAGGTGGTCGATACCATGGCCTCGATCAACGATTCGTCGAAGAAGATTGTCGACATCATCAGCGTCATCGACGGCATCGCCTTCCAGACGAATATCCTCGCGCTCAATGCGGCCGTGGAAGCGGCACGCGCGGGCGAACAGGGACGGGGCTTTGCCGTGGTGGCGACGGAAGTGCGCAGTTTGGCCCAGCGTTCCGCAGGGGCGGCCAAGGAAATCAAGCTGCTGATCGACGATTCGGTGGGCAAGGTCGATTCTGGCGCGCGCCTCGTCGACGAGGCGGGCGCGACGATGCAGGAAATCGTCGACAGCGTGCGCCGCGTCACCGACATCATGGGCGAGATCACGGCCGCCAGCGTCGAGCAAAGTTCGGGCATCGAACAGGTGAACCAGGCGATCGCGCAGATGGACCAGGTGACGCAGCAGAACGCTGCCCTGGTGGAAGAGGCGGCCGCCGCAGCGGAAAGCCTGCAAGACCAGGCCAGTACCCTGGCGCAGGTGGTGGGCGTGTTCAAGCTCGATGAAGGGCAGGCGCCGGCGCCCGTCAAACCGGTGGCGCGGGCAGCCATCGCGCCGCGCATCGCCAGCCGGCCAGCACCGGCGCCCGCCGCCAAGCCGGAACGCAGCGAGGAGTGGGAAACTTTCTAAGTAGCGTTCAAGCGCGCCGTGGCGCCAGGGTCGGCGCCATCTGTTTCGCCACCTCGAAAAAAGCGTTGGTGGCCGGCGTGTTCTGGCGCCGGTCGCGCACGGCCAGGCCCACCTTGCGGCTGACGGGGGGATTCAAGGGCAGGGCGACCAGCTCCGGATACTGCTCGCGCAGCCGCTGGGGCAGGGCCAGTTCTGCCACGATGGACAGGCCGTCGCCGCGGCTGACCATGTCGAGGATGGTGATCACCTGGCTGATGCGGTAGGGCACCTGCGGCTGCAGCCCCGCGTTGGCGAACAGCGGCTCGATCAGGCAGGCGCAGCCCGCCTCGGACATGATGAGCGGCCCTTCGCACAATTGGGCCAGGGTGATGGACGTTTCGCTGGACAGTGCATGGCTGCGCGGCACCAGCGCCATCATCTGGTCTTCCACCAGCGGCGCCGTATCGAAACGTTCGTCGGGCAGCACGACGAAGCCCACGTCGACCCGCCGCTCGCGTATCCACTGCACCACTTCATGGTCGGCGCCTTCGTCGATGCGCAGGTCGATGCCCGGATAGCGCAGGCGGAATTGCGCCGTGATGGCCGGCAGCAGATTCAGGGATGACGTGGGGCCGAATGAGCCGATACGCAGGCTGCCCTGGCGCTGGCCCAGCACGTCGGCCGCTTCCTGGCGCATGGCTTCGGATAGCCCGAGGATTTCGCGCGCGCGGACCAGCAGCTGGCGGCCCACGTCGGTCAGCTCGGCCGAGGCCTGGTGGCGCACGATCAGGTCCACGCCCATCTCCTTTTCCAGCGCCTTCAAGGCGTGCGAGACGGCCGACTGGCTGATGCCCAGCTGCGCGGCGGCGGCGGAAAAGCCGTGCAGTTCAGCCACCAAGGTAAAAATTTCCAGTTGCGTGAAGGTCATGGTGTGGTTTCTTTGTGCTATGAGTATTTACTCATTATTTCATGAGTTGATATTAGTATTAATATATATCTGCAGCATCCGCTGCACAAGCGACATCATAGGACTTTCCATGCGCACTACCGCCATACCTTCCGCCGCCTTGCCTTCCGTGCAATCGCCGCTCGTCTACCTGAAACTGATTTTCGTCGCCCTGTTCTGGGGCGGCACTTTTATCGCGGGGCGCGTGCTGGCGCAGCAGATGCCGCCCATGACGGCTGCCAGCGGACGCTTCGGCGTGGCCGTGCTGTTGCTCGTCGTGCTGGCCTGGAAACTGGAAGGGGGCTTGCCGAGCCTGGACCGCAAGCAGCTGATGACGACGGCGGCCCTGGGCCTGACGGGCATCTTCTTGTACAACCTGTGCTTCCTGGCCGCGCTGTCGCGCATGCCGGCGGGGCGCACGGCTTTATTTGTCGCGCTGAACCCCATCGTCACGGCGCTGGCCTCGGCCATGCTGTTCCGCGAACGGCTCGGATCGTTCAAGTGGCTGGGCATCATGCTGGCGTTCTGCGGCACGGCCATCGTCATCACGCGCGGCGATCTGGCCGGCGTGCTGCACGGCACGGGCGGCGGCATCGGCATGGGCGAAGTGTTCATGTTTTGCGGCATTTCCAGCTGGGCCGCCTATACCCTGATCGGCCGGGTCGCGCTGAAGGGCTTGTCGCCGATTGCCGCCACCACATATGCGTCGATGTGGGGCCTGGCCTTTTTGCTGGTGGGGGCGGCCGTGGAATTCCCGAGCGTGCCATGGCGCAGCTTCGGCTGGCAAGTGTGGGCCGCCATCGGCTACCTGGGCGTGTTCGGCACGGTGATCGGCTTTGTCTGGTATTACGAGGGCGTCAAAGCGCTGGGGCCGTCGCGCACGGCCGTGTTCAACAACCTCGTGCCCGTGTTCGGCATCGTGCTGGCGGCGGTGCTGCTGGGCGAGCCGGTGCTCGCCTCGATGCTGGTGGGCGGGGCGGTGACGATTGCCGGCGTCATCATGACCAACCGGCAAGCGAAATAGTTCCGGGGTCAGACCCGTCGGGTCTGACCCCAGCATTCAGCCGTGCTTAGCGGGCACGGCGGCGTTTACTCGGCTTCGCCGGCGCCTTCTTGTGCCGGCTGACCGAGGCGCGCATCACCTTCGGCTCTTCGATGCCGTTCTCGGCCGCCAGCATGCGGCGGATGTTGACGGCGTCCATGGCGCGCACGGAATTGGCGCGCGCGTTGAGCAGGATCATGGTGGCGAACTTGCCGGCCGACTTGATGCGCATGATCAGGCAGCGGCCCGCTTCATTCGTGTAGCCCGTTTTCGACAGGCCGATGTCCCAGCCCTTGGCGCCCACGAGGCGGTTCGTGTTGTGGTATTCCACGTCGCGGCCCTTGATCTGGATGACGTCCTTCGAATCCGTGGTGATGCGGCTGATTTCCGGGTAGCGCGAGGCGGCCACGGCCATCTTGACGAGGTCGGCCGCCGTCGACTGGTTGTTCGGCGACAAGCCCGTCGGCTCTTCGATCACGGTCTGGCGCATGCCCAGGGCCTTGATCTTGGCGTTGACGGCCACGGCAAACGCCGTCGGGCCGCCGGGGAAGGTGCGCGCCAGCGAGGCGGCGGCGCGGTTGTCGGACGACATCAGCGCCAGTTGCAGCACGTCGTGACGGCTCAGGGTGGCGCCCACGGGCACGCGCGAGGTGCTGTGCTTCAGGGTATCGACGTCCTCGCGGTCGATGCTGATCTCTTCCTCCATGTTCGCCTTGGAGTCGAGCACGACCATGGCTGTCATGAGTTTGGTCAGCGAGGCGATGGGCACCACCACGTTGGAGTTTTTTTCAAGCAAGACTTTGCCTGTGCCGTCTTCGACCACCAGTATCGACTGGGAACCGAAGGGCACGGCGATGGCCGCTGTCGAAAGCGTCATCAGCACCGCGGCGAACATTTTTTTGAGCATGGGATTGTATGTGGAAAAGCAGTTTTGGGGCGCCATCGTGGGCGCTGCGCGCAAATCCGGAACGGGGCCGCGCGGGGACGCGGCGTGTATCTCGGAGGCAATATTTGCCAAGCTTAGACAATACCATTAAAGATCAAGCGATGTCTACGGTACAGGCCCGTAACAGGCGGCGTTGCGGCCAATTTGGCAAATAAAAACGGCTATTCTTGCCGTAGTGAAAATTGTTACGCAATTATTGATTTCACCTTGGAAACTTCGTATGATTTGAGCAATATTGATGGCGAGGGCCAGGCAGGCGCCGCGCGCTTCGTCGTTGATGCCTGCCGCTTCGTGCTTCGTCGCCCCGCGCTATGCCCTGCAACAGGGGCGCCGTAGACTGCGTTCATGCCTGAATCACAGACCACGGAGAACGCATCGTGTTAAAAAAATATACGGACTGGTACCGCAGTGTCGATGAGGAATCGCTGCTGGTGCTGAAACACCCCGAGATGGCGGAGCAGGTCCAGGGACGGATGCGCCGCTACATCGCCATGAAGCTGGTCAAGCTGACGCCGATCGAGCGCCAGCAGTTGCACGATTTCCTGCTCAAGTACCGCGGCGCCGGTTTTTACATCGCCGCGTTCAAGCTGATGCTGTTGTTCAGCGCCATCGGCGTCGCACTGCACTTGCTGCTGCCAGCCAAGTTCGAATTGCTCAAGGCCCTGGTCTTTAGCAACGGCCTGGGGTTTGCGCTGGCGTGGGGCCTGGTGGGCGTCTGGTTCAATTACCGCAGTTCCGTGCGCAACAAGCTCAAGAAACTCTTGCTGATCGTGTCGACCTGCGTGGCCGGCGTGGCCGTTGGCGTGCTGATGGCCGGCCTCAGCGATACCGGTTCCATGGACATGGCCTTCGAGCGTTTGCTGCGCGTGGGCGGCACGGCCTTGCTCGTGGCTTGCCTGTTTTACATGGTGCCGCTGGCGATCGTGACCACCTGGCGCAACCGCCAGTACGAAGCGCTGACCCTGCAACTGCAGCAGGATGCCGAGCGCGATCGTCTGGCGCGCGAACTGAGCGAATCGCAGCTGCGCCTGCTGCGCGCGCAGATCGAGCCGCATTTCCTGTTCAACACCCTGGGCGCCGTGCAGCAGCTGGCCGAGCAGGGAGCGCAAGGCGCCGGCAAGGCCGCCGCTTTGACGGCCGACCTGATCGCCTTCCTGCGCGCCAGCCTGGCGGAGATGCGCAGCGAGCAAGTGCCCTTGCAAAGCGAGTTCGACATGGTGGCGGCGTATTTGCGCGTGATGCAGGCGCGCATGGGCTCGCGCCTGCGCTATGCGCTGGACTTGCCGGCCGAGTTTGCGCACGCGACGATACCCAGCATGATCTTGCTGACCCTGGCGGAAAACGCCATCAAGCACGGTATTGAACCGTCGTTGCGCGGCGGCGAGATCCGCCTGTCGGCGCTGCGGGTGGGCGGCATGCTGTGCCTGCGCGTGCAGGATACGGGCATGGGTTTGCCTGCCAGCGGCACCGACAGCGCACAGGGCGGCGGACTGGGCCTGGAAAACGTGCGCAGCCGGCTATTGCTGTCCGATCCGTCCGCCAGCCTGAGCCTGCACGACGGCGAGGAGGGCGGCGCGACCGCTGAAATATTGCTACCCATCAAAATTGCATCCATCCTGAAAGACCCCGCCGCATGAACCCCACCATCCTGATTGCCGAAGACGAACCCCTGATGCGCGAGCGCCTGCAAATGCTGCTGGCGCAAGCCTGGCCCGAAGCGCACGTCGTGCTGGTGGCGGAAAACGGCAACGATGCCTGGGACGGTTTCCTCGAGCATGAGCCGGACGTGGTCTTTCTCGACATCCGCATGCCGGGCCTGTCGGGCCTGGAAGTGGCCGAGCGCATCGGCAAGCGCGCCCACGTGGTGTTCGTCACGGCGTACGACCAGTACGCCGTCGACGCGTTCGACGCGGGCGCCGTCGACTACCTGCTCAAACCCGTGCAGGCCGAGCGCTTGCAGCGGGCGCTGGCCCGGCTGCGCGACAAGCTCGGCGCCCAGCCTGCCGACATGGCCAATTTACTGCAGTCGCTGCGCGCGGCCTTGCCGGCGCCGCCGCGCGACAAGTTGAAATGGATCAAGGCCAGCGTGGGCAAGCAGATCCGTTTGATCGACATCGACGACGTGCTGTTCTTCCAGGCCGACACCAAGTACACGCGCGTCGTGCTGGCCGGTTCGGAAGCGCTGGTGCGCACGCCATTGAAGGATTTGCTGGGCGGCCTCGATCCGGAACAGTTCTGGCAAATCCACCGCGGCACCATGGTCAACGTGAAAGCCATCGAGGCGGCTGAACGCATCGACGCCGAGCGCATGCAGGTGCTGGTGCGCGGCAGCACGGAAAAGCTGCCCGTCAGCCGCACGTTTACGTATCTGTTCCGCGATTAGCGATTAGCTGGCAAGGCAAACGCCGCGCGCTTACTGGATCTTCGCGATCGACACTTCCGTCGATTTGACCAGCGCGATGACTTCGCTGCCCACCTTCAAGTCCAGGTCCTTGATCGAGCGCGAGGTGATCACCGACGTGACGATGCCGTGCGGCGTTTCCACGTCCACTTCCGAGACCACGGGGCCAAAGATGATTTCCTTGATCTTGCCGCGAAACTGGTTGCGTACATTCACTTCCGAGATAGCCATGATATTTCCTTTGTGCCCGTAATACGCCATGCGGCGCGACAAGGCCAGAGTACGGCCCGCGCACGCTTTTGACCACGAATCGATGCGCATATCGATATGCGCAAAGCGTGCGCCAGCACTGACGCTAGCACTTTATTCGCCTATACTTGGCTGCAACATCCTGGAGGTTTGCCATGCGTCCATTGCCCTTGCTGCTGCTCTTGCCCTCATTTGCCGTGCTGGCGCAACCGGTCGCGGCGCTGCAGCCGATGGCCTTCCTGGCGGGCCATTGCTGGAAGGGCGAGTTCTCTGGTGGCAAGCAAACGGATGAGCACTGTTTCCAGTGGCTGTACGGCGGGCAGATGCTGCGCGACGTGCACACGGTGCGCAGTCCCGGCAAGCCCGACTACGTGGGCGAAACCACGTATTACCACGATCCCGCCGCAAACAAGGTCGCCTTCCTGTATCTGGAAAACAGCGGCGGCCATAGCCGCGGAACGATGCAGCCGGTGGACGGCGGGATCGACTTTCCCGCCACCGACTACGTGGGCGCCAAGGGCAAGACCTTGACCTACCGCGTGCGCTGGACACCATCGGGCGATGCCTATGAGGCGGCCAGCGAGATGCTGCTGGACGGGCGCTGGGTGCCGCAGTTCAAGCTGCTGCTGAAGAAGCAGTAAGGCTGGTTTCCCTTATTCCAGTTCCGGCTTGGCCTGCGTGGCATCCCTGGGCCTAGGCATGGTGTGGCTGTATGGATAAGCAGTACCCGGGAGCAAATCCGCCGCCAGTACCGCCTTGCATTGGTCCATGACTTCCTTGTAGTGCTGCCACATTTCCACATACTTCTTCGGATGATTGATAAAGGTGATGCACATATCGGTCAAGTGCCCCTTGTTCAAGATCATCTTGACGATGTCGGTACTGGCCCTGGCAAGGTGTTCTGCCGTTCCTGCATTGATGGTGCTGGCACCGGGCTGGCTTTGCGCCAGCTTGTCGGCCAGTTCCTCTTCGAGCGCGACACGCTCGGCCTGTGCTTGCGCCAGCCCCGCGTTCGCCTCCACCTGTCCGGCCTTGCCGTCCGTGGCGCTGGCGGAACTTGCACCTTCCTGGGCGGTCTTAAGCATGACGACTTCCTTGCCCGTAGTGGCCAGGGCCGTTGGCTTGACTTGAACGGCGGCATCGGCATCGGCATTGGCTTGCAGGGCTTGTTCTTTTTTGATGGCAAGATCCAGTTTCGCTTGCGTTGCCAAGGCATCCTGGGACGCCTTGAGGCGCCGTTGTGCCTCTGCGGTTATGTCGGTATGTTCTGCCAGCACCGGCTGGCGCGCCACCACGGCGCCAGTCAGTTGCTCGATGGCCAGGATACCCAGGGTCAGGTCTTGCGAACGCTCCATGAGCAGCATGACGTCAGCATCGTTGAGCCATTTGTTTTGCGCGTATTCGCAGATATTGAACAGTTGCTGGCGCATCAGGGTGATGCTTTGGGAGTGCAGGCCCACGCTGGCGGCATTGGCGCGCAGGGCATTCGAGACGGCGGCGCTGTCGGGGCCGGCGCTAAGGGTGCCACCGAAGGAGGAGGCATACGATTGCAGGGCATCGGGTGTCGGCTCGGCACAGGCTTTGCCGTCTTTGGTGACATGAATCACGCGCTGGGCCGCGTCGAGGTGGACGGCCATGCCATCGCCTGGCAAGTCGGTCGTGCGGTGGATGGTGTGCAGGTTGGCGCAGGCCGATAGCGTCAGCAGGAGAGAAGCGCTCGCGGCCATGCGCAAGGGCTTGTTGCCTGCTCGGATCAAGTGGAGAGTGTGGCGACCGGTATCGATTGAAGGCATGATGCTACTCCTTGATGAGGACGAGGTTAGGGAGAACACTGGCGATGGCATGCGCATGGCGGCAGCCGTCGATGCCATGGTGCGTGCCGGCCCGTTGCCACGCATCCTTCAAGTGAAGGATGCGGTACTGGTTTGCCGTTTTTTTTACAGGTAGGGCAATGATGGACAAGGAAGGCGCGGATCCCGTTATCGCCGCCTTTTACCGGGCGGCATTGGAACCGCCGCAGTGGAGCGTGGCCATGCGCGCGTTCGCCCGGCTGGCCGGTGGCGATGTGGCTTGCTGTTTCCTGAAGGCGGAAACGGGCGCGGTGCCGTCGCGCGGCTATGTGACCGGGCTGGACCAAAGCGCCTGGGAGGACGGCTACCGGCGCTACTACCATGCGCTTGATCCCGGCTATGCGGTGCTCACGCGCGGGCCGCCCGGGCGCATGCACCTGATGCAGGATTATTTCAGCGAGCAGGCCGTGGCGCGCAGCGAGTATTTCCAGGATTTCTATTTGCGCGCGGGCGTGCGCTATTCGTGCAGCGGCGTCGTACGCGACAACGGCGCGCTCACCATCCTGTCCGCGCACCGCGCCGCGGGCCAGGGTCCGTATGACGCGAACACGCGCGGCCAGCTGCAGCGCGTGCTTGACCATCTGCCGAATGTTTTTTGCCTGCGCGATACGGCGCAGCAAGCCCAGGCGCATGGCGCGCTGGCCTGGGAGGCGCTCGATGCCTTGCCGCGCGCCATCTTGCTGGCCGATGCCTGCCTGCGGCTGGTTTTCATGAACCTGGCGGCGCAGCGCTTGCTGGCCGCGACGTCGCCGCTCGCCTCCGTGATCACCTTGCATGGCGGTAAGGTGGCTGTGCGCGTGAGCCAGCTGCAACAGCAACTGGCGCAGCGCGTGCGGCAGGCTTGCGTCGGACTGGCGTGCCACCGTCCCGCTCCCTTGTATGCGAGTGACGCAGACGGCCGGCCTGCGCTGGAAATCGGCATCCTGCCGCTGCCCGTGCGTATCGGCCCGGCAGACGGGGAGGGCGCCAGCCTGGCCATGCTGTCCTTGCGGCCACTGTTCAGGAGCGGGCGGCGGCATTGGCCCGGCGCGGCCGAGCGGCCATGCGGCTTGACGGGCGCGGAGTGGTCGCTGGCGCTGGCCCTGGCCGACGGCATGGAGCCAGCCGAGTACGCGCAGCGCCAGGGCGTGTGCATGAGTACCGTACGCAGCCAGATCCAGGCCATCCTGGCCAAGACAGGCACGCACCGCAGCAGCGAGATCGCCAGCCTGTTCAGCGCGCTTGAATGGCACGCTGGCGCGCAGCCATAAAAAAACCGGGACATGTCCCGGTTTTGTGCTGGTATGGCGAAGATTACTTCTGATAAATCTTGTCGAACTCGCCGCCATCGTCAAAGTGTTTCTTTTGCGCTTGTTTCCAGCCGCCAAACACGTCATCGATGGTGAACAGCGTGATCGGCTTGAAGCTGGCCGCGTATTTCTTGGCGACTGCTGCCGAACGGGGGCGCAGATAGTGCTTGGCGACCAGTTCCTGGCCGGGTTCCGAATACAGGTATTGCAGGTAGGCCGTGGCTTCCTTGCGGATGCCGCGGCGGTCGACGACCTTGTCGACGACGGCCACCGGCGACTCTGCCAGGATGGAGATGCTTGGATACACGACTTCGAAGTTGTCGCCGAATTCGGCGCGCACCAGTTGTACTTCATTTTCAAACGTCACCAGCACGTCGCCGATTTCACGCTGCGTGAAGGTGGTCGTGGCGCCGCGGCCGCCGCCGTCCAGCACGGGTACGTTCTTGAACAGCTTGGTAACGAGGTCGCGCGCCTGCGCTTCGCTGCCGCCTTTTTTCACGGCATAGCCCCATGCCGCCAGGTAGGTGTAGCGGCCATTGCCCGAGGTTTTCGGGTTCGGCACGATGACCTTGATGCCGGGCTTGGCCAAGTCGTCCCAATCCTTGATGTGTTTCGGGTTGCCTTTGCGCACCAGGTACACCATGGTCGAATAAAACGGCGCCGCATTGTTCGGGAATTTCTTGGCCCAGTCGGCCACCACGAGGCCGCGGTCGACGAGGATATCGATGTCATTGGCCTGGTTCATGGTCACGACGGACGCTTCCAGGCCATCGGCGACGGAGCGCGCCTGCTTGCTCGAGCCGCCGTGCGACTGCTTGATGGTGATGGTTTCACCCGTTTTGGCTTTCCAGTCAGCAATAAATGCGGGATTCACATCCTTGAACAGTTCGCGCATAACGTCGTACGAGGCGTTCAGCAAGACCACGGGTTCGGCGGCGCTGGCCGCCATGGGCAGGCTCATGGCGGCAGCGGACGCGGCCAGGGCGCTGGCCAGGAACCAGCGGCGCGAGCGTTGGGTGAGCGTCGCTGTGGTGGTCGATACGGCGTTGGAATGGGTCATGTTGAACTCTTGTTGTGAGAATAGATAGACATAGTCTAAAATTCCGGCCGGAAAAGAAACGAATTTTTCGTAATATGCTTAGATTTGATTCCCGTTTACGCTAAAAAACAGATATCGATTTTTGGAAACATTCGTGGGCAAGGCGCGCACCAGCACTTAGTCTGCAGGCATGGCGCCATAGGCAAAACCGGTCTGTGGTGTGCGGCAAAAAACCCGATTGCGCCGCTTGGTGTATAGTCGAATCGCACGATACAGGGGTAAAACCGCCTGCATCGGCAACTGGAATATTTTGTGAGCGTACATGAGTCTTGAAATTCGTATTGCAACATCGACCGACGCTTTCGAGGCGTGCAACGTATTACGACGCTCCATCGTCGAATGCTGCAGCCTCGATCATCGGGACGATCCGGCCATCCTGGAAGCCTGGCTGGGCAATAAAACACCGCAGATGGTGGCGTGCTGGTTCGCGTCGCCCACCAATTTTTCGCTGGTCGCAGTCGAGGCGGGCGCCGTGGTCGGCGTCGGCTTGCTGACGCGCGCCGGCAAGCTGGCCCTGTGCTACCTGCTGCCCGAGGCGCAAGGCCGCGGCGCGGGCAAGGCGCTGGTGGAGCAGCTGGAAGCGCAGGCGCGCGAGTGGGGCATCAAGGCCCTGCAGCTGCACAGCACTGCCAGCAGCCAGGCCTTTTTCGTCAAGCGGGGCTATGTCGAGGCGGGCAATGTGCGTTCGCCATATGGCGTGGAAACGATTTTTTGCTGGAAACAGATTGATCCCGCAGGCATTGCCAGTGGGGATCCCAAGCGCAAGCGCTTTTGCAACTGCAATTCGGCCTGACGGCTAGCTTGTCCTTCAGCCCGCCCATCCGGCGGCGGGCCTTTCCTTCCTTTGAATAGTTCCCCTCAATAACTGATCTGGATATACACGCCTTGTTGCGCGCGATCGTTTGCCGGTAGCAAGGTGCCGCCGGCAAACAGTTTCAGTTCGCCGGGCGCGAAGGCCAGCCAGTCCTCGTTTTGCGTCAGCGGATGCGTGGCGATGACGGCGATGCGGTCGTCCAGATGGTTGTGCTGGCGAAAGTCGATGCTGCGCTTGCAGTCGATCAGTTGCGCTACGGAAAACGGGTATTCGCGTATCACATAGTGCAGATGCGTAGAGCAGTGGGCAAACAGCAGCTCGCCGTCCGACAGGATGAAATTGAAGGTGCCGTGCGCGGCGATGTCCTTGGCGACCTCGGCGATGGCGGCGCGCAAGTCGGCGCGCGCGGGTTCACCGAGGGGAAACTGCGTGCGCAGGGTGGCCAGCAAATGGCAAAACGCCTGCTCGCTATCCGTGTCGCCGCTGGCGCGGTAGTGCGCATTGGCGGGCGCACGCCACGTTTTCAAGTCGCCATTGTGGGCAAATGACCAGGTCTTGCCCCACAGTTCGCGGGCGAACGGGTGGGTGTTTTCCGGCGCGATGCGGCCTTGCGTAGCCTTGCGGATGTGCGCGACGATATTTTTCGCTTTCACGGGATGCTGCTGTACCTGGGCCGCCAGCGGCGAATCGATGGCGGCCAGGTGATCCGTCAGCAGGGTGCAGCCGCTACTGGAATGATAGGCGATGCCCCAGCCGTCGCGGTGCTCGTCCGTGCGTCCGCCCCGCTCGGCAAAGCCGGCAAAGGAAAATCCCAGCGCGGCCGGTTTGCTGCTGTTCATTGCGAGTAACTGGCACATGGTGGCCCTTCCTGATGGTATCGGTACATGTCCACAGTAAAGGCGGGCGCCGGGGGCGGGAACGAATGTTTCCGACTATCGTTATGCGCTGGCCGTCGCAATCCTTATGTGCTCGGCGCATATCAAATGGCGAAACCATTCGTTCTCCTTTGCTTGGCGCTGCCTTACTCTGCACACTTTGGCGCCGTCTTCCCCATGAGGGCAGCTGGCGCAGCCCGATGAAGGAGCACGTATGCCATTTCCCGTCCTGAAAAATTACCTGGCCCGCCTGTCGCACCAAACCCAGGCCGGCACCAGCGTCTGGCTCGACGGGGAGGGCAGGGCGCTGGGGCGCTTTTTCAATTGCACCATGACGAGCGCCTTCCAGCCGCTGCGCGAACTGGACAGCGGCAAGCTGGTGGCGTTCGAAGGGCTGGCGCGCAGCGTGTCGAAGGCGGACGAGGGCTTGTCGCTGTGGCGCTTGCTCGACCACGCAGCCAGCGACGATGAATCCGTGGAGCTGGACCGGTTGTGCCGCATGCTGCACGCGATCAATTTCTTTCGCCAGGGCGAAGCGGAGCAGTCGGACCTGTACCTGAACGTGCATGACCGCCTGCTGAGCGCCGTCAGCAGCAATCACGGCCACGCTTTCCAGCGCATCCTCGACGCGCTTGGCTTGCCCATCGAGCGCATCGTGCTGCAATTGCCGACGGCCACGACTAACCAGGGCTGGCTGCTCAATTACGTGGCCGACAATTATCGGCGCAACGGTTTCCGCCTGGCCATCAATGTGGCCAGCGTGCAGGAGGCGACCGGCATGCTGGAGCGCTTGTCCCCGCATGCGTTCAAGCTCGACGCGGGCAATCTCAGCGACGAGCAGGCCGTCGCCAGCTTCGTTACTCTGTGCCATGCGGCGAAGATCCGCGTCATTTTCAAGCGCCTCGACACGCCGCCGGCGCTGGCCGCGCTGCAGCGGGTCGCCGCCATCACGGGCTTGCCCATCGTGGCCCAGGGATATTTATTGGACAAGCCGTTGACGGCGCTGGCGCAGGCAAGCCGCCACGTGGCGGCCAGCGCGGCCGCCGCATAGGGCACCCAATACCAAAATGAGGGTGACACGATAGGCATTGAGGGTTTTTCTTCGCAGCACAATACGCTATAGTATTCCCATCGTTAAATTGGACTGACTATGGCATCGCGCAGAAATTTTCTACATCACGGTATGGGCCTGGCCGCGCTGGGCCTGGTAGCCACTCCTCTCATCGGCTGCGCCTCGCGCACGGCCGCTCCGGCCTCGGCTTCGGCCAGCGCCAAGCCGCGCGCACCGCGCACGGCCGTGCCGCCCCAGCCGACGCAACTGGCCAGCGTCGACCGCTCGATCACGTCGCAGTCGCGCCAGGCCATCACCGAGATGGAACCGCCGCCCGACATCTTCGACGCGCAGGCGCTGGACCTGGAATTCTGGCTCAAGCCCCGCACCCTGGAAGTGGTGCGCCCGGCCAGCAATGAAAAGGCGAAATTGCTGTACTGGAAAGATGGCGAAGTCATCGATTCGGCTTACCAGGAACTGTGCCACTTGCTGCGCGACGTGAACGGCAAGAAGACGGCGCCGATCGACCCGAAACTGCTGGAAACCCTGTGGGGCACGCAAGCGTTCGTGGCTCGCTACGGCATCGAGCAGCCACTGGAGATCCTGTCGGGCTACCGCACGGCCGAGTCGAACAGCCGCCTGCGCGAAGCGGGCGTGCCGGCCGCGCGCCAGTCGCTGCACATCTCGGGCCGCGCCGCCGACATCCGCGTGGCGAATCTGAACGCGGAAGTGCTCGGTTCGCTCGTGCGCAGCTTCAAGCAGGGCGGCGTGGGCTTTTATTACCGCAATGGCCCGCGCGGCGGCTGGATCCATGCGGATACGGGCCTCCAGCGCGTCTGGAAAGGTTAAACGAAAGATTAAACACCTGACAAAACCGTCGCGAGCGGTAGTGATTTGTGGCCGAGACGCGCAGCCGTACGAAGGTACGGCGAGCATCGCAGGCCGCAAGGCGCACCGCGCAGTAGGTTTGGTCAGGCGTTTTTAGTCGTAGTGGTAGGGCGGCTCCGGCACGCTGTCGGCGTGGATCAGTTCCAGTTCGCGCAGCTTGGCGGGGCGTTCCCACCAGATGCGCCAGCCACGCCGCTGGTTTTCCAGTACTTCCGGGTGTGTCTGCAGATAGCCGTCGATAAAGCGGGTAAAGTCCGAGACATAGCCGCTGCGGCGGTACGGTAGTCGATGGCGCATGCGCGTCCTCCCATGGTTTTTCCTTTTGACCGCCCTGGCGCGCAAAAGTGCCGCACTTTCCACCGCACTTTCCATATTCCCCATGAAACTGTCCAGCCATAACATCGAACTGTTCCTGGCCGTCGTCGATGGCGGTTCGTTCTCGGCCGCCGCGCGCGCCTTGCGGCGGGCGCCATCGGCCGTCAGCATGGCGATGGCCAATATCGAGGCGGAACTGGGTATCGCCCTGTTCGACCGGGGCGCGCGCGAAGCCGTGCCCACGCCGGCCGCCATGGCGCTGCTTCCCCACGCGCGCCTGATCGCTGAGCAGTTGAAGCAGTTGCACCTGCACGTGCAGGAATTGTCGCAGGGACTGGAAAGCCGCATTTCGCTGGGCATCGCGGCCGAGCTCGACCATACGCCCTTCCTGGCCGCCGTGCGCGCGCTGTCGCAGCGCCATCCGCTGCTCGACATCGAAGTGCTGACGGCGCCGCAGGACGATGTGCTCGACATGCTGCACCGGGGCCGCATCAGCGCCTGCATGGCTTTTGCTGGCGGGCGCATCAATCACGAAGAACAGTTCCAGCTGGTGGGCAGCGATGCCTTGCTGGCGATTATCTCCACCCAGCATCCGCCCGACGCGGCGGGCCGGCCCCTGTATATCGAGGAGTTGGTGAACTTGCGCCAGATCATCGTGGCCAGCCGCGAACTCGACCTGGCCGATGCGCGCCCTGTGGTGGGACTGTCCTATTGGCGCACGGACAGTTTGCCGATGGCGCTGGCGATGGTGGAGGCGGGACTGGGCTGGGGCAACTTTGCCGCCTCGGCCATCAAGGATTCGCTGGCGGCAGGGCGTGTGCGCTGCGTGGCATTCAAGAATACGGGCAATGGTCTCGTCGTGCCCATCCACCTCGTGTGGATGAAGGACCGGCCGCTGGGCATGGCGGCGCGGTCCTTTCTTCAGTTGCTCAGCGAAGTGGCCTGAACATTCGCTGGCTCTTCCTTCGGCTGCTGCGCCGACAGGGGCACGCCGAACAGTCCGTCGAAGAAATAGTTGAAGATGAAGCTGTAGCACGGGATGATCAGCATCAGCGCGAAATCGAGCACGAACGCTTGCCACAGGCTGATGTTGAGCCACCAGGCGATCAGCGGGATCAGGTAGATGACCAGGGTGATCTGGAAGCCGATCGCATGCAGGATACGGCGCCAGACCGTGCGCGTGCGCGACACTTGCCGGATTTCCCAGTATTCGAACGCCGTGTTGTAGAGCAGGTTCCAGATCACGGCGATGGTGGTGATCATGATCGCCAGCGGTCCCGTGCTGGTGGGCGATTCGCCCGAAAGCAGAGTCAGCCAGGCCGTGGAAATGGCCATGCCGATGATTTCAAAGGCGGTGACGTAGACGATTTTGCGTTTGATGCCTTGCATGTAAAGCCTGTAAAGAAGAGATGGCGGCTATTTTAAGTCAGGTGTGCTGATGTTTGAAGTCGATAGCTGTCAGTTTTTCTGATTGATTCGGTGTGGGAATACCATGCGCGCCGTGAACGGTGGATAATGGCGGCTGGCGGGCAACCGGTCCCGCCGCATCACCGCAGAAAAGGTCAACGAGCATGCAAGGCGCAGCAGACAGCAATATCCCCGACGTTCCCGACACCCCCGCTAGCCCGGAAGAACGTCCCCGTTTCCGTCCCCGTCCATGGGAGCACCTGGAAACGCCATACGACGTGGAAGTGTGGATCGAGGAACATAACCGCAGCATGCAGGACAATATCCGCGCCACGGAAACGGGCGTGGGTATCTGCTTTACCCTGGCCGAAGGGGGTGATATCTATATGCAGACGAGCGCCGACGGCGCCGTCGTGCTCGACGTGACGCCGGACGCGGCCTGGGTATCTCCGCTGATCAGCGCGGCCACGGGCTGCGAGGCGCCGGACTCGTCCTTGTGGGTCTTGCCCGACGATAAGCTGATCCAGCTGATCGTGGGGCTGTCGAGCCTGGTGGCCAGCACCTTGCTGGTGGTCGGCCATGATTTCGGCTTGCGCCGCCACCGTATGGGCATGGGCCGCTGAGCGGCCCTGTTGCAGAAACGGCATCCATGGCTCGACACTGCGCGTGGCGCGTGCTAGTCTCGCTACTGCACCCACCTGTTTTCCAGGGCGGCCGTGCCAAGGACAGCCATGGATACACCACCGCAAGCGGTACCTGCTCTGGATTCCTCCCCGCCCGGCTACGACGGCGTGCCGCGGCACGTCGCGCCCCTGCTTGACGATGGCGTCTTCAGTCCGGAACGGATGAAGGCCGAACGCGAACAAGCGTATTTCAACGATTTATACCTGCTGGCGCCCGTCGCCTATTTCGTGCTGGGCCTCGATGGCGTGATCCTGCAGGTCAACCTGGTGGCGGCCGAACTGTTCGGCCTGGCGCGCGGGCGTCCCGGCCACGTGCTGTTCCGTTCTTTTGTGCACGAGGCGTTCCGCCGCGATTACGAACAGTTCGTGGAGCGCGTGCTCAATAGCAGCGAGCCCGAGCGCATCCAGCTGCAGGTGCAGCTGCCCCCGCCGCGTCCCGGCGTGCGCGAGGCGGGCTTGCCCGTCAGCCTGCTGGGCAGCGCCGATCCGAACGGCCAGGCGCTGCGGCTGGTGCTCGAGCAGGCCGAGGGCAAGCTGGCCGCGCTCGAACGCAGCGAAGAGCGCTTCCGGCGCATCGTGCACAGCGCCGAGGAGGGCATCTGGGAAATCGATGCGCAGGCGCTGACCAGCTTTGTCAATCCGAAGATGGCGCACATGCTCGATTGCCAGATCGAGGATATGCTGGGCCAGCCGCTGGCGGCCTTCATGGATGAGGAGGGGCGCGCCATCCTCGAGCGCAACATCGCGCGGCGCCAGGACGGCATCGTCGAGCGCCACGAATTCAAGTTCCTGCGGCGCGACGGCAGCACCTTGTGGGCCACCCTGGCCACCAATCCCATCTTCGACTCCAGCGGCACCTACCTGGGCGCGCTGGCGCTGGTCAGCGACATCACGGCGCAGCGCGCCGCGTCCGAGCGCATCTGGCGGCAAGCCAATTTCGACCAGCTGACGGGCTTGCCGAACCGCCACATGTTTCTCGACCGCTTGCAGCACGAGGCGGCCCACGCCAAACGCGAGGGCGCTTGCCTGGCCCTGCTGTTCATCGACCTTGACCATTTCAAGCAGGTGAATGACAGCCTCGGCCACGAGAAGGGCGACATGCTGCTGCGCCAGGTGGCGCGGCGCATCAGCGAGCGCGTGCGCGCCACCGATACGGTCGCGCGCCTGGGCGGCGACGAGTTCACCGTCATCCTCGCTGGCGTGGGGCAGCTGGGCGGCATCGAGCGCGTGCTGCAGGAACTGACGGCCGCGCTGGCCCTGCCGTTCGTGCTCGACGGCGACACGGTGCAAGTGTCGGCCAGCGTGGGCGTGGCCCTGTATCCGGCCGACGCCGAGTCGCCGGACACCTTGCTGCGGCATGCCGACCAGGCCATGTATGCGGCCAAGAGCGCGGGGCGCAACGGCTACAGTTATTTCACACCGGCATTGCAGCAGGCGGCCGAATTGCGCCGCAGCACGGTGCGCGAAATGCGCCTGGCGCTGGCGCAGGACCAGTTCGAAGTCCATTACCAGCCCATCATTCGCCTGTGCGATGGCAGCATCGAGCGGGCCGAGGCGCTGCTGCGCTGGCGCCATCCGCTGCGCGGCTTGCTGGCACCGGCCGATTTCATCGGCTTTGCCGAGGCGAACGGCCTGATCATCGATATCGGCGAGTGGGTGTTTCGCCAGGTCGTGCGCCAGGCGCGGCAGTGGCAGGACGAGCATGGCACCGCGTTCCAGATCAGCATCAACAAGTCGGCCGTGGAATTTCGCTGCGACGCCGCGCTGTACCAGGACTGGGGCGGGCATCTGGCGCGCCACGGCCTGGCGCCGGGCGCCATCGTCATCGAAACAACGGAAGCGGTGCTGCTCGACGAAGCGCGCCAGGTGGTTGACCGGCTGCGCCAGTTCCGCGCCATGGGCCTGGCGCTGGCGCTCGACGATTTCGGCAGCGGCCAGGTGTCGCTCGCGTGCATCCAGAAGGCCGATATCGATTTTCTCAAGATCGACCGTTCGCTGGTCGGCGAACTGGGAAGCGATGGCGCGGGGCAGGGACTGTGCGAGGCGATCATTGCCCTGGCGCAGCGCCTGGGCTTGAAAGTCGTGGCCGAGGGCGTGGAGACGGCGTCGCAGCGCGATCTGCTGCGTGCCGCCGGCTGCGACTATGCGCAGGGGTATTTCTTTTCCCGCGCGCTGCCGGTGGGGCAGATGGACCGCCTGCTGGCGTCTCAGCCGGCGGCCTGAAGCGTCTCCTGCGCCTGGCCGGCGCCTTCCATCAGGTCTTCCACGGCGGCCAGGGTCTCGGCATCGCTGACCGAGGCCAGGGTCAGGCCTGGGGCCAGGATGACGCGGTAATGGCTGCTGGCCGGGTAAAACCAGCGGTAGTTGTCGGTGCGGATGTAGTAGCCGACGATTTTCTTGTCATACGCCGAGGCGATGTGGATCACCGACGTGTCGGGCGACAGCACCAGGTCGCAGCGGCGTATCAGGGCCGCCAGCTCCAGGATGTGGCCGGTGGGCGGCGCGCTCATCACGTTGGCATGGCCGGCGCCGCGCACGATCTCGGCGGCGCGCGCCTCGGTGCCCGGCGCGGCGATCACCAGCAGCGCATGGCGCGGATAGCGTGCCGCCAGGGCGGCGCAGCAGCGCTGTGCATCGGCCACGCTGACCGTGCGTTGCGCATTGCTGCCCTGGAAGTTGAGGCAGAACAAGCCATCATGGGCGCGCAGCAGGCTGTCGCAGGCAGCGTCGACCCGTGCCGCGTGCGCGTCCACGCCGAACAGTTCATAGCGCATATCGATGTCGCGCAGGCCAAACTCCTCGAACGTGGCGAAAAAACTGTGCAGGATGTGGCGGCTGCGGTCGCAGGGCACCGTATGGTCGAACATGCCCAGCTTCGCCGTCGAAGTGCCGTACTTGGGAATGGCAAAGCCCGTCAGGTAGCGGGCGCCCAGCCATTTGATACGCAGCAGCAAGGGAATCGAAAAGCGGTTGTAGGGGTTGAAGATGACGTCGTAGCGGCGCCGGCGCAGGTCGGCGATGGTGGTGCGCAAGTCGCGCAGCAGCGGCTGCTTGTCCCAGATGAGGATCTCGTTCACATGCGGGTTGCCGGCGATGACATCGCGGTTGGCGCTGCTGGCGGCCACATCGATCTGCCAGTGCGGATAGTTTTTCTTCAGCTCGCGCAGCAGGGCCGACGTGACGATCATGTCGCCGATCTTGTCGTTGCGCAAAATCAGCACCTTGCGCACCTTGGCGATGTCGAGGGGCTGCTTGCCGGATTTTCCCAGCAGGGCGTAGCTGATCAGCCGGGCGGCGGTTTTTATCAAGGGAACTCCGGAGGTGGATGACGAAATGCGCCGGCGTAGTGGTGAATCGGCAAGCGACAGCAGCATCTTACGGATTTCCACCGTCCTGAGCTAGGGGGCATGCCCCTTTTATTGCCGCGTGCGCCAGGGCGGCGCACGCACGGGAAGCGGTTATTCCAGGCCCAGCAGGGCGACAACGCGCTCGCGGCTGATGCCGACCAATGCCGAGCTGATCGCCAGCAGCGATTCATAGCCAGGTTCGCTGGCCTTTTGCGTGAAGTTTTCCGCCAGGGTATCCATGCTGACGTTCACTTGCACCGGTTGCGCGCGGGCAACCCGTCCCGTCGCTTGCGCCAGGGCCAGGCTGACGGAGCTGCGCGCCGCCTGCAACTGCGCCAGCGCCTGCACCACTTGCTGCAAGGTGGCGCGCAGGGCTTCCACGTCGCCCGTATTCCATTCTTCCGGGGCGATGGCGGCCGGTTCCGCATCCGTGCGCACGCGGCTCATCTGGCCGGTCGGGTAGCGGATGCCGCTGCCGCGCACGGACAGGCTGTCGCGCACGTTGGCCCAGGCCGCTTCCGATGTGCTGAACACCAGTTCGCCATTCTCGCCCAGCTTGACGCCGATGCCTGATGGCATCAAGGCGCGGTCGAAGCGCGAGACGATTTCATTCGCGCTCAGGCCAGGTTCGATATTGACCGAACGCAAGGCCTGGTTCGCGCCGCCGACGGAAAACGCCAGCACTTCCTGCGGGCCTTCCTGCAGGCTGGCCATGGTCAGGCCGCGGATGCTGAAGTTCTGCTGCGCCGCCTGCGGGCTCGTATAGCCGAGCTGTGCGTCGAGCGTGCCGCCCGAGGCGCTGGCGCGCTGGCGCCAGGTATTGCTGAACTGGCGTACTCTGGCCTCGACTTGCCCTTCGCGGCCCTGTCGCGCGGCCAGCTTGGCTGCCAGCTCGCTTTTCAGCGCTTGCAGCTGGCTGCTGCTGCGTTCCAGGTAGTCGAGTGTTTGTTGCGCGTTGGAAATCTCCCCCTGCAGCTGGTGATCCCAGTTGCTCAGGCCCCGCTGCAGGCTCGCCGTCGACCTCTTCGCCGCTGGCGCCTCGCTGCGCGCACTGGCGCTGCCGTTGATGGCGGCGGATGCGTCATCGACGACGCGGGCTGTGCCAGCGCCTTTGGCATTGACGCCGGAAGAGGAGGAGGTCTGAACGATTTGCATGATGGTCAGAGAAGATCAAACAGGGAAAGGGTGCCCACCTTGGCGTATGCCTTGTATGTTGCCTGCAGGGCCGTCTGGTAGCCGGTCAGTTCGATGGCCGCCGCGCCCATGTCGGTCTTTTTCAGGTCCAGCAGGGCCGAATTGTTCGACAGCGAGACATTCGACAGGTTGCCCGACAGCGTGGTGAGGATGTTTTGCGCGCCACCGAAAATGGCGATCTTGCCGGAGAGCAAATCCATGCCATCGTCGGTGCCGCCGAGGCCATCGTTGACGATGGCGCGCACGGCCGGGTCATTCGGGTTGACGCCCGGCGTGCCGAGGGTGGTGACCACCTGGTCGATCTTGTTGAGCCACACTTCCAGGTTCTTCACGTCGACGTTGGCAGCCTGCGTCACGCCATTGCCGACCACGACGGTCTGCGTGTCGGTATTGCCGACGTAGCTGTAGCGCGAACCGACGGCTGCCGCCGGGTCGTATTTGATCGCAGGCTGGTCGGTGGCGGTACCGGAAAACATGTAGCGGCCTTCCTGGTCCTTCAGGTTGGCCGTGTACAGCACGCTGTCGCGCATGGCTGTCAGCGATTGCGTCATCGCGTTCAAGTCGCCGGGCGTATTGCTGCCGTCGGCGGCCCACACCAGCAGGTCGCGCGCCTGGCCCATGTCGGTAACCATGCTCGACAGGTAGTTTTCGTTCTTCAGCAGGCGCACTTTTACCGTAGCGATATTGTCCTGGTACTGGGTGACCATGGCTTGCTCGCGCGTCAGGCGCGAAATGCGGACGTTGCCGATCGGATCGTCCGATGGCAGCTGGATGCGCAGGCCCGACGACATCTGCTGGGTCAGGAAGTTGATGCGTTCCTGGTTTTGCTGAAGCGAAATATTGATCAGCGATTGGTACTGGCTGCTGGCGACACGCATGATCTTCTCCTTAACCCATCATTTGCAAAGTGGCGTCAAACAGGCTATTCGCCACGGAAATGACTTTCATGTTTGCCTGATACATATTCTGGAATTCGACCAGGCTCATCGCTTCTTCGTCCTTGTTCACGCCGCTGGTGGACTTCCAGTCGTCGATCGCTTGCGAACGCACCGTGTTGGCCGTCTTCAGCAGGGCCTGGTTCTGCTGGCTGTAGATACCGAGCTTGCCGACCAGCTGCGTGTCCGCGTCGCTCATCAGGACGGAACCGACCCAGCTGACGGTGATCGGTTGATTCTTGATCTCGATTAATTTTTGCAAGTTGCCGCTATCGCCGGCCTGGCCCGTCAGCGACAGGGCCAGATCCTTGGCGTTGAAGCCGGGGGTAATGCTCAGCTTGCCATTCGCATACACCAGCAGGGGGCCGCCCGGCGCGCCGGCCATGGTTTTTCCCAGTGCCAGCTGCGCGTTGACCTTGTTGGTCAACTGGGTCGCCATGTCTTGCAGCGACTGCTGCAGCGGTTTCAGGGTATTTTGCTCGAACTCGCCCAGGCCGCCCATCTGGCCGCCGATGGTGACCGGGTCGAGCTTGTACGAGGACTTGGCGAAATCGAGGCTCAGGGTTTGCTCGCCCGTGTTCGTCATGTTGCTGCTCAGGGTACCTGCCATGCTGCCGATGACCAGCGGCTGGCCCGATTTCAGCGAGACATTGCGCGACCCGTCCGGCTGGTCGAGCACCTCGATGCCCATTTGCGCGGCCAGGCTATCGATCAGCTGGTCGCGCGCATCCATCAGCGACGACACATTCGTGCCCGCGGCCGTGGAGGTGCTGATACGCTGGTTCAGCGCGGCGATATTGGCCAGCGCGGTATTGGCTTGCGGCACGATCGCTGCCCGTTGCTGCTGCAACGACAGCAGCTGGTTGCCCATGACGGTGCTGATGCTGTTGAAGCGCTGCGCCATGGCGTCGGCGGAGGTGACGATCTGCTGGCGCAGCGGCGTCGACGTCGGGTCGACGGCCGAGGCGTTGAGGGCGGCGAAAAAGCCGTCGATGCCATTGCTGATGCTCGACGCATCGTCGCCCATCACGCGCTCGAGCTGGGTCAGATAAGGCTGGGTCTGCGAACGGGCGCCCTGGTCGGACGCGGCGCGCCACATTTGCTGGCTTTTATAAGCATCGGCAAAGCGCAGCAGGGCCGACACTTCCACGCCATTGCCGGCCGAGCGCACGCCCACGCCTGCGCCAAGCGAGGACAACAGTACGCCCTGGCGCGTGTAGCCCGCCGTTTGCAGGTTGGCGATGTTCTGGCTGGCCGCATTGAGTGCGGCCTGGGCGGCGATGCTGCCTGACAATGCATTGCTGATGATGCTCATTGGGCAAGTTTCTTTCGTGAAGAGTGTGGCGCGTGCGGGTGGGCAGGCATTGAATCGATATTACCTTGTACAGGCGACGCTTCAGACGGATTTATTAAGCGGCGCTGCGATATTGTCGGTCTTGACGGCGCTTTTGGCTGCCACGGGGGCGCCGGCCGCCGGCAGCAGCTGGCGCAGGATGGCGTCGGCGATGCCGAAGGCGCGCTGGCCGGCCATCTTGTCGGCCACCAGATTGTCGGCCATTTCCAGCATGTCGCTGTTGACGGGATCCTTGAAGACGCTGTCTTCGCCCGCCATCTCCCGCGTGCCCGAACGCATCTGGCGCAGCATGTGCGAGATGAAGAAGGCTTCGAACTTGACGGCAGCCTCGGTGGCCTTGGCCGCATAGCGGGGATCGGCCGGCGTGGCGGCGGCAGGGGACTTGTCGTCGAGCGCCGAAGGCAGGGCGCTGCTGCTGTCGTTGATATTCATCATATGACCACCAGTTCGCCTTCGATGGCCCCGGCTTGGTCCAGGGCTTGCAGAATTGCCATGATGTCGTCGGGCGAAGCGCCCAGGCTGTTGACGACGTCGATGATGGCCTGCAGCTTGGCGCCGGCCGGCCATTTGAACATATTGCCGTTGCCCTGGTCGACGGACACCTTCGATTGCGGCGTGACGGTGGTCTGGCCGCGGCCGAACGGCGCCGGCTGGCTCACTGCCGAGCTTTCGGAAATGACCACTTTCAGCGAGCCGTGCGTGACGGCGGCCGCTTTTACGCGCAAGCCTTCGGCGATGACCACGGTGCCGGTGCGCGAATTGAACACCACTTTCGGCGTATCGACGCCGACATCGACGGAGAGCGCTTCCAGCTTGGCCATGAAGGCCACGCGCTGGGTCGGGTTTTCCGGCGCCAGCACTTCCACGCTGGTGGCGTCGCGCGTGGTGGCGACGGCGCCAAAGCGGCGGTTGACGGCTTCGACGATATTGATGGCCGTCTCGAAATGCGGGTGGCGCAAGTTCAGGGTGACAGTCGGCTTGGTCGAAAAATCGCTGAGGATTTCGCGCTCGATGTTGGCGCCGTTGGGAATGCGGCCCGAGGTGGGCGTGTTGACGGTGACGGACGAGCCGCTCTTGCCCGTGGCGTTCAAGCCGCCGACGACGACGTTGCCTTGCGCCAGTGCATACGTTTCATTATCGGCCGCGCGCAATTGCGTCAGCAACAAGGTGCCGCCCCGCAAGCTTTTCGCATCGCCCAGGGACGAGACGGTGACGTCGATGGCCTGGCCACGGCGGTATCCTGGGGGAAACACGGCGCTGACCATGACGGTGGCGACGTTCTTGCTTTTCGATTCGGCGCCGTCCGGCATCTTCACGCCGAACTGCTTGAGCATGTTGACCACGGACTGGCTGGAAAATTTTACCTGGGTGGTGTCGCCGCTGCCGTTCAGGCCCACGACGAGACCGTAGCCGACCAGCGGGTTGTCGCGCACGCCCTCGATGCTGACCAGGTTGCGCAGCACTTGCGCGGCGCTGGCGGGCAGGGCAAAGCCGGACAGCGCAGCGAGCATGGCTGCCAGGGGCAGGGCGGAACGAAATTTCATGAGCTCACCTTAAAACGGCATCCATGGGCCGACGAAGAAGCGCGTCAGCCAGCCTGGTTTGTTGGCTTCGGCCAGGGTGCCCTGGCCGGAATAGGCGATCTGCGCATTGGCGATGCGCAACGATGACACCTGGTTGTTCGAATCGATATCGGCCGCGCGCAGGTAGCCGCGCAGGCGCACGAATTCCTCGCCCTGGTTCAGGGTCAGGGTTTTCTCGCCTTGCACACGCAGCAAGCCGTTCGGCAGCACTTCCTGCACGATCACGGTGATGGCGCCGGACAGCGCGTTTTGCTGTGTGCTGGTCGAGTCGCCGGCGAAATTGCGGTCGGCCGACAGGTCGATGCCCGTCTTGGGGAAGGTCTTGCCGAGGATGTTGGCCGCCTGCACGCCGACGGACGAACCCTTGTTGAACGAGGTGCCGGCCTTCTTGCTGGCCTGCGTGGTTTCCTGCAGCGCCACGGTGACGACGTCGCCGACGCGGAAGGCGCGGCTGTCGGAAGTCAGGGCCAGGCCCGCGTCGGGATTGAAGACGCCGCCGCTCACGCCGCCTTGCGCAGCGCTGCGCGGCGCCACGGGCAGCGGCGTATCGGAAAAGCTGGGCGCCAGCGGCGCCATCGGCTGGCTGGCGCAACCGGCCATCAACACCAGCAGCATGGCGGCCGTGGCTTTCATGGCGGCTGTCATCAGCGTGCCGCTTGCGCCAGGTATTGCAGCATATTGTCGGCGGCCGACAGCACCTTGGTGTTCATTTCATAGGTGCGCTGGGCAGCGATCATGTCGACCATCTCTTCGACCACCTGCACGTTCGAGCCTTCCAGCGCGAACTGTTTCAGCTTGCCCAGGGCGCCTTCGCCGGGACGGCCTTCCGTCGGCGTGCCGCTCGATGCCGTTTCCTGGAACAGGTTTTCACCGAGTGCCAGCAGGCCCGTCGGGTTGACGAAGCTGGAAAGGTTCAACTGGCCCAGTTCGGTACCGGCGACATTGCCCGGCACGGTGGCCGTGACCATGCCGTTTTCGCCGATGGTGATCGCCGTGGCATTGTTCGGCACGGTGATCTGCGGCACCAGGGGCAAGCCCTGGGCGTTGACCATCACGCCGTTTTCATTGATGCCCAGCTGGCCGGCGCGCGTGTAGGCCGCTTCGCCGTTCGGGCGCAGCACTTGCAAAAAGCCGTTGCCGGTGATGGCGACGTCGAATTCGCGGCTCGTCGTTTGCAGGCTGCCGGTGGTAAACACCTTTTGCGTGCCCACCATGTGGGTACCGTTACCCAGCTGTACGCCCGATGGCGAGAGGGTATTGTCGGCGCGCTGCGTGCCCGGCTGCTGCTCGACCTGGTAAAACAGGTCTTCGAAGACGACGCGGTCGCGCTTGAAACCAACGGTATTGACGTTGGCCAGGTTATTCGCGATGGCTTGCAGTTTGGCATCTTGTGCCTGCACGCCGGTCTTGCTGATCCACATTGCTGGATTCATGATTTACTCCTGGTAATTGGTTGGCGTTGGGCTTAGGCGCCCAGCAGGCGGTTGCCGGATTCAGTCATCGCGTCGCTGGCCTTGAAAATTTTCATCTGCATCTCGAAACTGCGATTCAGGCTCATGGTGGCGACCATTTCCTCGACGGCCGAGACGTTGCTGCCTTCCAGGTGGCGGTCGCGGATGCGTACCGCCGGGTCGGCCTGCAAGTCTTCGCCGCTGCGCGCCACGATCAGGCCCGCTTCGTTCTTCGTCAGCTCGCCCGATTCCGCATTGACCAGCTTGAGCTTGTCGACGGTCTGCATTTGCGCGGTGCCCGGCACCTGGATGGAAATCGTGCCATCGCCGCCGATCGACAGGCTGGTGTGCTCGGGAATCGTGATGGGTCCGCCTTCGCCCAGCACGGGCCGGCCGTTGATGGTCAGCGCGCCCGTTTCATCGAGGTCCATGGCGCCGGCGCGCGTGTAGGCTTCGCCGTTTTGCCATTGCACCGCGAGAAAGCCGGGGCCCGTGACGGCCACGTCGAGCTCGCGCCCGGTTTCCTTGATGGCGCCCGTGCGCGTGCCGATGGCGCTCGACTGCGTCTGCGTCATGTGACGGTCGTCGTAGCCATAGCCGTTTTGCAGCGGCTGGGCAGTGGACACTTCCAGGTTGGCGCGAAAGCCGCCCGTCTCGATATTGGCCAGGTTGTTGGCGTGTACCTGCTGTGCCCGCAGGGCACGGTCGGCCCCGCTCATGGCGGTATAAATCAGCGCATCCATTGCTCTTTACCTTTGCGTATCGTGGATTACAGCGCTTGCATCAGCGATTGCAGCATGGCGTTCTCGGTCGAGATGACCTTCGAGTTGGCCTGGTAGTTACGCTGCGACGTCATCAGGCCCACCAGTTCGGAGGTGATGTCGACGTTCGACTGTTCCAGCGAGCTCGTTACCAGTTTGCCGGCCATGCCGACGCCCGGACGGTCATAGATGGGGGTGCCGGACGTGGTCGAGGCGACCCAGCTGGTATCGTTGACGGCCGTCAACGCGCCTTCGTCGGGGAAGGTGGCCAAGGCGATCACGCCGATGCTCTGCTTCTGGCCATTCGTGTATTTCGCCACGACGGAGCCGTCATCGGCCAGTTCCACGCCCGTGTAGGTGCCCGAGGAATAGCCGTCGGCGCGGTCGGTCGAGGTCGTCGCTTCGCCGGCGTACTGGGTGGTGCCCGTGTAGTCGATGGCGATCGCCAGTGCCGCGGCGCCAGCCGGCGTCGGCAGCGCTGGCGCGGCGGCCGTGCCGGTCACCAGCTTGCCGTTCGTGTCGAAGGTCATGCTCGTCACCGGTGTCACATCGGCGTTGTCGAAGGTGTAGTGCACGTCCACGCCCGTTGTCGTCTTGACGAAGTACTGGCCCAGCGAGTGCTTGGCGCCCAGCGAATCGTAGACGATCGAGGTCTTGGCGCTGTTGTAGCTCAGTTCGTTGGTCTTGTTGAAGGGCACAGCCTTGATGGTCCATTCGGACGACATGTTGGCCGCATACGCCAGCTTGGTCGACGCCACGGCGGGAATCTGGCCCGTCGGAATGATCATGTCACCCATGGTGCCCAAGGTGGTGCTGCCCTTGACGGCGGCGTAGCCTTGGACCAGGCGGCCGTTCGAATCGATCAGCTTGCCTTCATTGCTGGCCGAGAAGATGCCGACACGGCTGTAGCTCATGGTGTTTTGCGCATCGCGTGCGACGAAATAGCCGCGGCCGTCGATGGCTGCGTCGAGCGCGCGGCCCGTGTTCAGCACGCCGCCATTGAGCGACATGCTTTGCGTGATCGAGCCGATTTCCGTACCCGTGGCGCGCGAACCGGCGTACATGGCCGAAAAGTTGGCGCGGCTGCTCTTGAAGCCGTAGGTGCCGGCGTTGGCGATATTGTTACTGGTGCTGTTCAACTGTTGGTTGATGGACTGGATACCGGACAGGGCGATGTCGAAACTCATGTTGATTTCCTTTAGTGAAGGACGAGATTAGTGTGCAGGAAACGAAGGGGCGAGCGGATCAGGCCGTCTTGCCGTTAAAGCCGGTGATCGCGCCAGGGTTGACTTCGCCCAGGTTCGACACGCTCAGTATCATGCTGCCGCCGGACGACAGGCGCACGCTGTTAAGCTTGCCTGCGATGTCGACCGTCGGTTTTTCGGCGCCGCTGGTGGTGACCTTCATGCTGTAGGTGCCGGCAGGCAAGCCCAAGGCCACGGGATCGATGCTGAACGGCACCGTACCGGCCGACTTGGCGCCCAGTTCGATCTTGTATTCCTTGTCGTCCAGCCCTTTCAGGGTCACCGTGGTCTTGGTGGTGCTGGCGGCCAGCGCGATGCTGCCGCTGACCTTGCTCTTGTCGAGCTGCACCGTTTCACTGTTGACCATCACTTCGGAACCCACTTGCGCGCCCAGGGCCAGTACTTGCATCGATTGCAACACGCTGGCATTGGCGCTGGTCAGCGACGACAGGTTTTGCATCGCTTCCGTCTGCGCCTGCTGCGTCAATTGATTGACGAACTGGCTCGGGTCGGTCGGTGCGAGGGGATCCTGGTTCTTGATCTGGGCGACCAGCAATTTGGTGAACATATCCTGGGTGGCATTGCTTTGCGACTTGACGGCATTGTTGCTGCTGCCGCTGCCGCTGGTATTGTTTGTAAAGAGATTGGTTTCCATGGATTATGCTTCACCTAATTTGAGGAGCGATTGCTGCATCGATTTGATGCGGCCCAGAACTTCGACATTGGTTTCAAAGGCGCGCGAGGCCGACATCATGTCGGTCATTTCGGCTACCTGGTTGACGTTGGGGTAGAACACCATGCCGTCGGCATTGGCCATCGGGTGGCCCGGTTCGTACACCTTGCGCAGCGGCTCGTCGCTTTGCACCACGTCGAGCACCTGTACTCTTCCGCCGGCACCGCTGGCGCCGGGGCCATCCATCACGGCCGCAAACACGGGTTTGCGCGCGCGGTAGGTTTCGCCTTCGGAACCGGCAACGGAATCGGCATTGGCCAGGTTGCTGGCGATGGTATTGAGGCGCACGGTTTGCGCCGCCATCGCCGAACCGGCGATCTTGGAAATATCCTGGAAGCTCATGCTGATCCTTATTGTCCGGAAATGGCCTTGGACAGACCCTTCAGTTTCATGTTGACGAAAGTGAGGCTGGTCTGGAAGTCGGTGGCATTCTGCGAGAACGCCGCCTGTTCGACGCCGATTTCGACGGTATTGCCGTCGCGGCTGGGGTGGTAGGGGACGCGGTACAGGGCGCTGGCATCGTCATCGGTCGACAGCAGGCCGGCCTCGTTGTCCTGCAACTGCTGCAGGGCGCTGCCGAAATCCATGTCCATGGCCTGGAAGCCGGGCGTGTTTTCATTGGCGATGTTGGCCGCCAGCACGCGCGTACGGTCGGCACGCAGTGCGAGTGCATCGGCGTGCACACCCAGCGCATCCTTGAAATTAATCCCCATGGTCATCCTTTGTGTTGAATTCGATCGTGCTTTTTGCGGTTCGGGCCAGAAAACAGGTGGTGCAGAGGTAAAATCCCAGCCAGGTCATGTTGACGCATGGTAAGGTCATGCCGCTTCAGTATCTTTGATTAAGGTTAGCAATGATTTACTTTGAGAACTATTCCGTGATGTGGAACAAGGCGCAATGTCGTCAAATACTGCTTCCAGGCATCTTTTTCCTGGCCAGCCTATATAGTAGTGCAGGTCGCGCAGAATTGCCAGCCGACAATATATTTTCACGTGTGGAACAGTTGGCGCGTGAGCAATTGGCGCAGCAGGCGGCCACGGCGGGACTGCTGGAACCGCAGTTTCAGGTGACCGTCGTGAAAAGCACGCGCCCCGTGCCGGCGTGCGCGGCGCCCGTCGCGCTGGAGATGGCGGATAGCCGCTCGGCGCAGCGCATGCGCTTTGTCGCGGTGTGTCCTGGAAGCAACGGTTGGCGTTACGAAATGCTGGCGCGTGGCAGTATCACGGCCCAGGTGGCCGTCACCAGCGTGCCCGTCACGGCCAATACGCCGTTGCAATCGGGCGACGTGACGTTGGCACGGCGCGACGTGACGATGGTGCCGGACAGTATTTCTGCCTTGCCGGGCGCGATAGGCCTGTCGAGCCGGCGCAGCTTGCGTGCCGGCGAAGTGCTGCGCCAGGGGCAACTGGCGTCGCCCGTGCTGATCAAGCGGGGCAGTGCGGTCAGCATCGTGGCGCGCAAGGAGCAGGTGGAAGTGAGCATGGCAGGCGAAGCGATGGATCCGGGCGCGCTGGGCGAAGTGATCCGCGTGCGTAACGCCACCAGCGGCACGGTGATACGTGCCAGGGTGGTCGATGCGGGCGTGGTGGAACCGGCCGATATTGCCGGCCGTTGAGGAGATCAGTCTGCGGCGGCCGTGCGCTGCAGGCGTGTCGCCAGCTGTGTCAGCTTGGCGGCGTAGTTGGGATCGGTGGCATAGCCGCCGCGCGCCAGGCCTTGCGCGAAGGCGCCCGCGTCGGCACCCGTGTTCAGGGCGGCGCGGTAGCGCGGGTTGTCGAGCAACACTTGCGCATAGTCGCGGAAGGCGCTGGCCTGGTCCGGGTAGCTGCGGAAACGCTCGGTTTTCTTCAGGGCCGTGCCGCTGCCCGCCTCGTATTCGGTGGTGACATTGCTGGCCACGTCGCCCTGCCATTTGCCGCCGGCCTTGATGCCGAACAGATTATTCGTGTCCGCGCCCGTGCCCTGGCGCAGCGGACGCTGGCCCCAGCCCGATTCCAGCGCCGCGTGGGCGGCGACGATTTCCGGCGCCACGCCCAGGCGCGCGCCCGTTTCTTGCGTCCATGGCTTGATCGAGGCGAGGAATTGCTGCTGTGTCTCGCCGATCTCGCCGCCCTGGTTGATGCTGCCCAGCACATTGACGGGCTGGCTTTGCTCCAGGTAGGCGCGTCCTTGCGGGCTCAGGCTGGTGGCGTTGCCGCCGCCCTGTTCGATGAAGCGGGTCACTTCGCCCTGCACCTGCTTGAACACGCTGCCAAAACTGCCAGTGGCCACCGTGGCAGGGGTAGCGTGCATATTGCTCTGCACGGCCATTGTCGCCGCCGTCGATGGCGTCGCCGTCGTGGCGCGGGTGGTCAGGAAATCAGCCTGGCGCATACGTATCTTCCTCGCCATGCAGCACGCGCTGCATGATGCTGTACTGCTCTGTTAATAAATCGCTGTTGCGGGCATTCAGGCGTTTGCATTCGAGCACCATCTGCTCGAGCGCGGCCCAGTCGCGCTGGGCGGTCGTACGCGCGTCTTGTTGCAACAGTGCAAACAATTGCGCCATATCGCCTTGCGGGCCCAGCAGGGCAGTGACGAGGCTGACCCGCTGGCGGCGGCGCGCATCGAGCGGTTCGACAGCGGCGATGACCTGGTCGGCCAGCGCCGTCAGCCGGGCGCTCTGGTGGTGCAAGGTGGCCTGGAATTGCTCTTCCAATAAGGTTTGCAGTGCCGCATAGCCGGCGCGGTCCTCCGTCATGCCTAGCAGCACGCGGCGCACGGCTTCCTGGCGCGTGATGCCCTTGCGCGGCGCGGTCACGATTCACCGCCGTGGAAACGCTGGATCAAGCCTGCCAGTTTCGATGGATCGAACGGCAATTCACCCTTGGCCAGCGCATCGCGCAGCATGGCCACTCTTTCATGGTCGATCTCGGGCATGGCACGCAGGGCGGCCATGGCCGGTTGCAGCACGGCCGATTGCAGTTCCGCGCCGGCCGACGAGCCACCCATGGCGCCAGCGGCGCCCGCGTTCTCGGCGATCGCCTCGGCAGGCGCGACGGCGCTGCTGCGCACGGCAGCACCGGTATTGCCGGAGGAGATTTTCATACGTTGTCCCTTGCCCTTAATTTGCATGCTCGTCCCGATCTTTCTTTGCGGGCAGGCCCAGTTTTTCGCGCAGCCGCTGCAGGGTACCGGAGTCCGGTTCACCCACCTGCAATTCGTCGCCTTGCGGCTTTTGTCCTGCCATGCCGAACATGGCGGCGATGCTGTCTGCCTGGCCACGCGTCAATATTAACAGTTCGATGCGGCGGTTGATGCCGGCGCTGGCATTTTTCACGTCCAGCGGCGCGCGGTCGGCCATGCCCACCACTTGCAGCACGCTGTCCGGACTCATGCTGCCGATCAACAATTGCGCGCGTGCCGACATGGCGCGGTTGGCCGACAGGGTCCAGTTCGAAAAGCCTTCATAGCCCGTATTGGCGTATTGCATCGAGTCCGTGTGGCCGACGATCAGCATCTGGTTTTCCATTTGCGCAAACACGGGGCCCATCTGGCGCAGCAGCTTGCGGAAGCGGTCGGTCGGCACGGCGCTGCCGCGCACGAACATGCCTTGCTTGTCCGTATCGTGCAGCATGACGCGCAAGCCGTACGGCGTGATTACCGATTGCAGGTTGCTCTTCAGTCCCGCTTCGTCGCTGAGCTTGTCGAGCGCGCGCGACAGCGACAGCAAGTCTTCCGGCGACTGGTAGCTGACCTTGGTCTGGTTTTGCGGCGCGGCGCCGGCCTTGCCGTCCTGCATCTGCTTGCCTTCCGTGCGCGTGTCGCCCGAACCCTTGCGGGGCATGGGGAAGCGCTCGATCAGGCTGCCGCGCGGACCGCCGCTCTGTTCCGGCATGACGCCCTGGCCTTCGCCCTGGCGGCTGCTGGCCGACGCATCCATCATGATTTCCTTCATCGCCTGCTGCTCGCGCGCGGCCATCAGCCACAGCACGAGGAACAGCGACAGCAGGGCCAGGCAAAAGTCGGCGAACGCTACTTTCCAGGCGCCGCCATGGCCATCGTCGTCGTGCTTGCGTCCCGCACGCTTGATGATGGCCTGTTCATGTTTCTCATGCGGCTTTAGCACGGCGGCCTCCCCGGCCTTGGCCTTGCTCTTGTTCGGCGCCGCCATCTTCCAGCGCATTGATCCAGCTTTCCAGCTGGGCGAAGCTCGGCTTGATGTTCAGCTGCACCAGGCGGCGGCCCGCATCGATGGCCAGCAGGGGGGGCTTGCCCGCCACGTGCGTGACCAGCACGACCTTCACGCATTCCATGGTCGAGCCTTCCTCGCCCACCAGCTGCTTCATCATGTTGCACATCGGATCGAGCACGCCGTAGCAGAAGAAAATACCGATGAAGGTACCGACCATGGCGGCGCCCACTTTTTCGGAAATTTCCGCCGCATCGGCGCCATCGGCCACGGAATTCATGGCCATCACGATACCGAGAACCGCGGCCAGAATACCGAAACCAGGCATCGCTTCGGCGATCTTGTGCAAGGACTTCGACGGTTGCAGCAATTCATCGTGGATGGCTTCGAGTTCCTGCTCCAGCACGCCTTCGAGTTCATGCGCGTTGATCTTGCCCATCGCCATCAAACGGAAGTTGTCGACGATGAAGGCCAGCAGCTTCGGCTCTTCCAGCACCAGCGGGTAGCGCTGGAACAGGGCGCTTTCGCGCGGTGCCTCGACGTGGGCGTCGAGCGCCTTCAGGCCGCCGGCGGCCGTTTGCAGCAGTTCATACATCAGCAGCAGCAACTGGCGCTGGAATTCCGAGCCTTGCTTCTTGTGCGTGACGATCTTGCGCATCTGGTGCAGCATTTCACCGAGTACATGCTTCGGGTTGCCCAGCACCAGGGCGCCGACGGCGGCGCCGATGATGATGATCAACTCGACCGGTTGCCAGATCGCGTGGACGGTGCCGCCCATCAGGGCGAAGCCTCCGAATACACACCCCATCACGATTAAGATACCGATAATTACCATGTCAACTGCCTTTCTGCGTCATTGTGCTGCGTCAATTTGATGGATAGTGCTGAAACTTATGCGTCTTGCAGCATGGCTTTCATCTTGCCCAGCGCCGTCTTGTTGAGCTGGCAGACGCGGGCGTCGCTCAGGTCCAGTACGGCGGCTATTTCTTTGTAGCTCAGTTCGAATTCGTAATACATCTGGATCACGCGCTGCTCGCGTTCGTCGAGCGCACGCAAGGCCTGCTCCAGGCTGCGCCGCACCATCAATTGTTCTTCCGGGCTTGGTGCGCTGTCGGCCTGTCCCAGGCTTTCCTGCAGCACCTCGTCGAAACTGGCGATCAGCTCGGCGTTTTCCGCCAATTGATATTCCTGGAAGGCTTCCGGCGTCAGCTTCAGGGCGGCCATGATTTCCGCTTCCAGCGGCTCGCGCCCCAGGCGGCGGGTCAGGGCGCGCACGCTGTCGCGCAGGCGGTGGCTTTCCTGGCGCACGGCGCGCGGACGCCAGTCCTGGCGCCGCAGTTCGTCGAGGATGGCGCCACGGATGCGCAGGCTGGCATAGCTGCCGAAAGACTGGTCCGGCACGCCGTAGCGGCGCAAGGCTTCGAGCAAGCCCATCAGGCCGATCTGTTCCATGTCGTCGCGGTCGATGGCGCCCGACACCTGCGAATTGAGCTGGCGCACGATGCGTTTGACCAGAGGGGAGTATGCCACCAGATGTTGTTGCTCTTCAGCAACGCTGAGCACGGCCGCGCAAGCGCTGGCGGCGGCATATTCGCCGGCGCCGTACGCTTCCTGGTATTGCTCTACATAGGCCAAGGGATCTCCCACTAGGTCGGCTGGCGTGTTGGCTTATTCAATGATCAGCTTGCCGACCATGACTTCGGTGAACGGTTTTTCCATCTGTTCGCGCTCGTAGCTGACGTTGAAGGCCTTGTTGATCTGCTCGGCATATTGTTCCACGGTCATGGTCTGCGCCTTGTCCAGCGGAAAGCTCGACAGGGTGCTGACGGCGATCGAACGCATCAGCGGCAAATGGTCCTTCGTCAGTTTTTCCTTTTCCTCGGTGGTGGCGATCACCAGGTCGGCCGACAGATAATGCGTTTCGCCGTCGCCGGGGCCGCGGCGCAGCATCACGATGACTTTGTCGAGCGTGAGGAACTTGCGCGCCTTCTTGCCCGTGGCCGGCGGTGGCGGGGCTTTCGTTTCGGCGGCATCGGCATGGCCGGCGACCGGCTTGGCCAGATACCACATGGCGCCGCCAGCCGCGCCAGCGGCCAGCACGGCCACGCCGACAAAGCCGGCTATCAGTTTCATTTTCATATTCATCAGGCGCTCTCTCGCTCGTGCATGGCGTAAGTGGTGGCGGCAGTGCTGCCGTCGGACAGGGCGCGGCCCGGCTCGGCATCATCGTGCTGGCGGCCCGGTTGACGCTGGCCGCGCGCATCGCCCTCGGCAAACGCCTGGGCGGCGGGGCTGCGCGGGGTCGCGCTGATATTGACGGCCACGTCGGTGTACTGGCGCTGCGCCAGGTCGCTGCGCATGTTTTCGCCGATGCCTTGCAATTGGCGCAACACTTCCGAGTTCGATGCCGTGACGTTCACCTGCAGCGCGCCGGCCGTGTGGCGGATGGAAATTTCAATGCGTCCCAGCATGGGCGGGTCGAGGCGGATCGTCGCGTGTTCGCTGTTGCGGCCGATCTGCGTCTGCAGGCGTTCGCCCAGCGCTTCGCGCAGCGGTTCCTGCCATTGCTGGGCTGGGCCGTTGAGCTTGATGGTGTCGCCGGCCGCGGCCGCCGTGGCCGTATTGCCGACCGCGCCCGCCAGGCCCAGGTTGGGCGTGGCTGGCGCCACGTTCGCGGCGCCACGTTCGCCTTCGCGCGCGGCAACGGCAGGGGCGGCGACGGCCGTGGCCGGAGCGCTTTGCTGCAGCAGCGATTCGAACGGCTGTGCCGGCGCGCTGCCTTTGGCGGGCGCCGCCGGATTGGCGGCGGCCAGCGGCTCGCGCGTGTCGCGGCCTGGCGCTGGCGCCGTTGCCGGCGCGTTCAAGGTGATCGCCGCCGGATGCAAGCTGATGTTGAGCGCAGGGTTGGCTTGCGCCACATTTGCCTGCACTTGTGCCTGTGCTTGAGTCTGTACTTGCGCCTGCGCGTAGGCGCGTGCTTCGGCCGCGGCGGCGTCCGCCGGCGGCAGCATGCTCACCGGCAAGCCGATGACGGGGGCGGCCATGGCTGGCAGGCTGCTGTCGGTCTGGCTATCGCTATCGCCGTCCTTGGCGGGCGCGGGCGTGCCGGCGTCGGCCGTCTCCCCGCCCGTCACATCGAGCACCTGCGCAAACAGGGGCAGGGCGGAAGGGGCGGCGCCATTGGCGGCATAGCCTGGCGTGCCAAGCAAGGCAGCGGCTTGTGACGGCGCTGGCGCCGGTGCTGGTGCGGATGCCGCAGGGGCCGCCGGTGCCGGAGCGGCCGGTGCCTTGTTGAAGTTCATGATCATGCTTGATTCCCGTCCGAGTCGTATTCGCCGAGCGCGGCGTAGGCGACCCAACCTTCCTTATTTGCCTGTAATGCACCCAGGTGTTGACCCAGGCGTTCTTTTTCCTCAGAGCAAATTTTAACCGCTTGCGCGTGAATTTTGCGCAAATGCAACAATTCTGTTTGTTCCAGCGCATTCCATGCGCCACGTTCGGCCAGCAGCGGGATGTTTTTCGCCAGGCTGGCCGAGAGTTTTTCCATCGCATCCCAGTCCGGCTGAGCGACTGCCGCGCTCAATTGCCGGCTCAGCTGCTGCAGCGCCGCGCGCCTAGGCATTGTTGGCCTGGACGCCCACCCAGCCGCGCTTGATGGTCGTCATCAAGGTCGTCACTTCGTCGATCAGGGTAGGGTCCAGCTTGATGCCGGCCGTGTACAGGCGCGCCACGCAATAGTCGTACAGGCGCGCCAGGTTGACGACCACTTCGCCGCCATTGTCGAAATCGAGCGAGCTCGACAAACCGTTGATGATTTGCGTGCACTTGTCCAGGCTGATGGCCTTTTGCTCGTAGCGCTTGCCCACGATGTGCCCGCGCGCGCGCGCCAGTTCTTCCAGCAGGCCGTCCGTCAGCACCAGTACCAGCTCGACCGGTGTGGCGCGGGCGGTCTGGGAATCCAGGTTGACGGCGTGGTAGCTGCCGTAAGCTTCATTGTTCAACATTGTTATCTTCTCGCTATGTTAACGTGGCGCGGTGCTGCAGGCACGCTCGCCTTAGGATTTGTCGTTGCCGAACATGGCATCGAACATGTCGGAATTGCGCGTCATTTGCTCTTGCAATACCTGCAGGCGGGAAAACTGGTCCAGGAAGCGGTTGTACGCCGTGTTGTACTGATTGGTCAGGCGCTCGCTGCTCTGGGCCAGGCTTTTCTGCAACTTGTCCGTCGCTGCCATGCGTTGGGTGATCTGGCCTTTGGTGACATTGCTCCACTGTCCCAGCACCTTGTCCAGACCGCCGAGCACGCCGGCTGGCGCCGACAGGCTGTTATTGCCGAACAGTTTGTCCAGGCCGCCAGGATTGTCCGCCAGCTTGGCCGTCAGCTTGGCGGTATTGAGGCTGATCGTGCCGTCGCGCTGGGCGGTAATGCCATACGCCACCAGCGATACGCCATCGACGCTCAGGCGCAGGGCATCGCCCATGCTCGAGCGCAGGGCGTTCAGGCCGGAGTCGTGGGCAAAGAGGCCGGCGGCGATGTTCTTTTCCGGATTGCCGGGACTGGCCAGGCCATCCATCACGCTTTTCAGCTTGTTGTAGGCGTCGACGAAGGCTTGCACATTGGCGATGGTGCCCGTGCTATCGGTGCCGACGGTCACGGTGACCGGGCTCTCGCCAGCGCTCATGGCCTTGGTGAACGTCATTTTCACGTCGGGCACGTTGGTGAAGGTATTCGATGCCTGGGTGATTTTGGTGCCGGTGCCCTGGGCGCCCAGCCAGACGATGGCATCCTTGGGCTCGACGAGGGTTTTCTTGTCGCTCTGCAGCGCTGTCTGCAGCCCCGAATCCGTCACGCTGCTGGTGTCGATCGAGACGGCATTCGCGGCGCCGGTGAGCGTCGACGTCAGCACCAGTTGCGCCTGGTTACCGATATTGATGACGGAAGCGGTGACGCGCGCATTATTCTTGCTGTTGCCATTGATGGCGGCGGCTATTTCCTGCGGCGTCAAATAGGCGTCGCCATCCTTGTTGGCGGCGGCCAGGTCGATGTCGAAGGCGTTGTCGGCGGTCACGGCGGCCAGCGGGTCGCCGATGCGGATGGTCATGGCGCCGCCGTTGGCAGGCATGGTGTTGCTCAAGCCGCCATACGAAGTCTGGCCGGCCGTGGCCAGTTGTTCCACAAAGAATGCGTAGCTGCCCGGCGCCGCCTTGATGCCGGCCGTGCCCGTGCCATACGCGGTATTGCTGAAGGTGGCGGACTGGCTCAGCACGGATTTGCTGGACGTCATGGACGACATCGCCAGCTGGAATGCCGAGATGGCCGATTTCAGGTTACCCAGCGCGCTGGAGGTATTGCTGGCCAGCGCGGTCTGCGCAGCCAGGGCGGCCTGTTGCGCCGCTACCGACTTGGTCGCCAGATTTTTTGCGGTGACGATCGGATCGTATTGCGGTGCAGTAATTACGTTTGCCATGCCAGACTCCTGAATAAAGGGATATACCGGTACAAGGCGACCCCCATTCCCGTTTCGTGAAGTTTTCCTGAAAGAAACTTACACAAACTCATTTTACCTGTCCGCGGAACCAGAATTGCGTCGCCAGTTCGTCTTGTCGCTTGGCATCGACACGTTGTTGCTCGTTTGCAACATGCTTTTGTTTTTGTGTCAGCACCTGGTCCAGTACCTCGCGCTTGGCCCACGCCGTATTCAGCGCGCGTTGCGAAACGGCCATGTTGGCTTCGTGCAAATGCAAGTCGGTACGATGCTGGTCGGCCATCTGCATGACGGCTTGCTTGAAGTTGCCGCAATTGACGGACAGGGCCAGGGGCAGGGCGCCGCTGGGGCCGCTATCCGTGTACAGGCCCGTCAGGCGCTCCAGGTTTTTCTGGTAGCGCTCGCGCACGGCCGTCTGCGCCGCCATTTCGCTTTGCAGGCGTTCCACTTCGGTGCTGCGCAGGCCGACCAGGGTGGTCAGGTTGCGGATGGTATGCGCGTTGCTCACGTATGCTCCTAGCCCATGATCTGTTCAAGTTGTTCGATGCACGGCGCCATCGGCGCTTCTTCCTTGGTGCCCTGGCACAGGAACGCTTCGATAGGCGCGTGCAGCTGCACGGCGCGGTCGGTGATCGGGTCGGCGCCGGGCACGTAGGCGCCCAGCGGGATCAGATCGCGCACGCGCGCATGGCGCGCCATCGACGCTTTCAGCGCGCGCGACGCCTGCATGTGGGTGGGCGTGATCACCTGCGCCATGCAGCGGCTGATCGAGGCGGCGATGTCGATGGCGGGGTAGTGGCCCCGCTCGGCCAGTTCGCGCGTGAGCACGATGTGGCCGTCGAGAATCGCGCGCGCCGTGTCGACCACCGGGTCCTGCTGGTCGTCGCCTTCGGCCAGCACCGTGTAGATGGCGCTCATGCTGCCTTCCGGGTGGGCGCCATTGCCGGCGCTTTCCACCAGTTGCGGCAAGTTCGAGAAGACGGACGGCGGATAGCCGCGCGTGGCCGGCGGCTCGCCCAAGGCCAGCGCCACTTCGCGCAAGGCCATCGCATAGCGCGTCAGCGAATCGACCAGCAGCAGCACGTGCTTGCCCTGGTCGCGGTAATGGGCGGCGATCGAGTGGCACAGTTCGGTTGCCATGATGCGCATCAGCGGCGATTCATCGGCCGGCGCGATCACCAGCACGGCCTTCTTGAGACCTTCGGCGCCCAGCGACTTTTCCACGAATTCGCGCACTTCGCGGCCCCGCTCGCCGATCAGGCCGACGACGACGACATCGGCCACCGTCTGGCGCGTGATCAGGCCGAGCAGCACGCTCTTGCCCACGCCGGAACCGGCCATCAGGCCCACGCGCTGGCCCTTGCCCAGGGTCAGCATGCTGTTGATGGCCCGCACGCCCACGTCGAGCGGTTCGACCACCGGTTGTTTCTTCAGGGGATTGACCTTCGGTGGCGTTACTTCCAGGATGTGTTCGCCGCCGAGGCGGCCCAGGTCGTCGATCGGCTCGCCGAGGCCATTGACCATGCGGCCCAGCCACGACGGGCCGATCTGCAGGCTGGCCTTGTCGGGCAGGGGTAGGACCCTGGCGCCCGTGGTCAGTCCCGTCGCCTTCTTGAACGGCATCAGGTAAGACAGTTTTTCGCGGAAACCGACGACTTGCGCGTCGAGCCACTCGCCGTTCACAGTTTCAATTTGACAACGCTGGCCCGTGTGCAGACGGCAGCCGGCGCTTTCCAGCAGCAGGCCGGAAGCGCCGACCAGGCGGCCGGTCGGTGTCGCGACCGGGATATCGCCGATCTCGAAGCTGCGCAGCGTGTCGGCGATCATGCAGGCGCGCCTTGATCCGCGTGTTCGGCGGCCAGCGCCAGGTGGCTGCTGACCTGCTCCATGCAGGCCGACAGGCGCTGATGGCAGCCCGCGTCGACTTCATTGTCGCCCGCCTTGATGCGGCATTCGCCTGCGTCGAGGCGCGCGTCGGCGATCAGGTTCCAGCGCTTGGCGCGCTTCGGATCGAGTTCGCTGATGCGTTTCAATTCTTCCGGATTGAGGAAGACGTCGATTTCCTCGCGCGTGGGCGGCATCGAGGCCAGGGTCTCGTCGACCAGGGCCAGCAATTGCACCGGCTGCAGCGCCAGTTCCGCGCGGATCACCTGGCGCGCCACCTTGGCCACCAGGTCGACCACTTCCTTGCGCTGCGCTTCGCGGTAATCGGCGCGTACTTTTTTCAGGTCGCGCAAGATGGCGTCGACGGGGCGGGCCAGGCGGTCCAGCGCCACCAGGGTTTCATTGCGGCCTTCTTCGCGGCCCTGCGCCATGCCATCGTTGCGTCCGGTGTCGTAGCCGTCTTGCTGGCCTTGCATCAGGCCCACTTCGTAGCCGTCGCGCTGGCCCTGCTCGAAACCTTCCGAGACGGACGCCTGCCACTGGCCATCCGTGTCCTCGTTGGAGGCACGCTGGCCGGCGGCGATGAATTGCGACAGCGGCGGGAAACGATACGAGCGGAAGTGTTTCATTCGATCACCGCTTCAGCAAACAGTTGCACTTCGATCTCGCCCGCATCGGCGAGGCCCTTGACGGTGGCCATGATTTCCTGGCGCGTCTGTTCGATACGCGACAGCGGCACGGGGCCGGAACGGCGCATCATGTCTTCGAAGCTCTGTGCCTGGCGGCGCGGCATGGTTTTCAGCACGGCGTCGCGGATCGACGGTTCCGCGCCCTTGAGGGCGATCGCCCATTGTTCCATCGGCACGTCTTCCAGGATGCGCGTGAGCGTGACATCGCTCTGCGTGGCCAGGATCAGGAAGTCGTACATGCTCAGTTCGATTTCCGAGACGACGTCCGGGTCGTGCGCGCGCAGCAGTTCGACCAGCGCGGCGCGGTTGCCCGGCATGCGGTTGAGGATCTCGGCCGCCTGGCGGATGCCTTCCACGCTGGTGCTTTGCGTGTCGAGCGTGCCCAGGCAGCGGCCCACCAGTTCGTCGAGCTCGACCAGCAGGTCGCGGTCGATCTCGTCCAGGCGCGCCAGGTTCAACAAGACCAGGTCGCGGCCTTCGACGGGCAGTGCGTCGAGAATCTGGCCGGCCAGCGCGGGTGGCAAAAAGGCCAGGAACACGGCTTGCATCTGCACGTGCTCGTTGACGATGTATTCGGCCAGCCATTTCGGCGAGGCCCACTGCAGGCGCGCCATTTTGGGGCGGATCGCATCGCCATAAATATTGTTCAGCACGCTATTCGCGATATCGCTGCCCAGCGCCATGTCCAGCGAGCGCTTCAGGTAGCTGCGCGAGGCGCCATGCACGCCGCTTTGCTGGCGGTAGTCGTCGAAGAAGGTCTGCATGGCCGTTTTCACGGATTCGACCTTGATGCCGCTCATGCGCGACATCACTTGCGTGACTTCCAGCAATTCTTCACGCGACAGGCAGCGCAGCACGTTGGCGGCCTGTTCTTCGCCGATGCTCAGCAGCACGATGGCGGCCTGTTCCACGGGGGTCAGACTGGCGCTTTCGTATTCGGCGCCGTCGGAGGGATTACTGTTGTTGAGTTCGGCCATTTTTCTGCATCCATTGTTTGACGACTTCGGCGACACGCTCGGGTTCTTTTTCCGCCAGCACTTTCAGGTGGTCGACCATCACGTCGACCGCCGAGCCTGGCGGCGGCAAGTCATAGTTTTCCAGCAGCGGCACGACCGGCATGTTGCCGGCGCCGGCCTCGCCTTCGAGCGCCAGCGGGTTGCCGTTCACGCCCAGGGCCGGCGCGGCGGCAACGGCTGCGCCATTGGCACTGGCGGCGGCGGGGCTGCCGCCCAGCGCCAGGGCTGGATCGAGCTGTTTCAGTGGCGGCGGCGCCAGGCGCGAGGTCAGCAGGCGCAGCAGCGGACGCAAGATCAGGAAGTAGCCGAGCACGGCGCCCAGCGCGTACAGCAGCCAGCTGCTGAAATCGACGACGGTGTCGCGCTCTTCCCACCATTGCGCGACAGGTGGCTTGGCAGGGAAGGCCAGCGCCGTCAGGCTCAGGCTGTCGCCGCGCTGGGCGTTGATGCCCAGGCCGCTGGTCAGCATTTTTTCGATATTGCCCAGTTCTGCAGGGGTCCAGCCTGTTTTCGGATTCGGTGCGGCGGCGCTGTTGAGGACGACGGCGACGCTGAGTTTTTCCAGGCGGCCACGGCTGCGCTTGATCTGCGTGATGCTGCGGTCATACGCGTACTGGCGCGTGGTGGCGTTCTTGCGGGCCGTGCCATCGTCGGACGGCTTCGGTGCGCCATCGGCCGGTGCGGCGCCGGCGGCGTCGGCCGGTGCCGGCACGGCGGCCGCTGGCGGACGGTTCGACAGGCTGCCGGGAATGCCGGCCACGGTGCGGTTGCGTTCCTGCTCTTCGCGCATCGCCTCGCTCGTCACTTTCGGGGCTTCGCCGTATTTTTCCAGCGTTTCATCGACGCGGTCGTTGTTCACGGCGGCCGTCACGCTGAGCTTGAAGTTGTCTTCGCCGATGACGGGACCCAGCAAGCCCGTGACGTTGCGGCGGATCTCATCCTGGAAGCGTTTCGCGCCTTCATTGCCGGCGGCCGAAGCGTCGAAGCCGTCCGTCAGGTCGACGTGCGAGGACAGCAGGTTGCCGCCCTGGTCGACCAGGCTCACGCGCGTAGGCGCCAGGCTGGCGACGCTGCCGGCCACCATGTTGATGACGGCGGCGATCTGTTCCGGCGCCAGGGTGCGGCCCGGTTTCAGCGCCACGACGACGGAGGCCGACGATTTGTCGCCATCGCTGGCGACGAACGACGTCGACTTGGCAATCGACAGATGGACGCGCGCCGAAGCGATCGCGTCCATCGTCATGATGCTTTGCGCCAGCTCGCCTTCCAGGCCGCGGCGGAAGCGCACGTCCTGCACGAACTGCGACACGCCCAGCGGGTCATTCTTGTCCATCAGCTCCAGGCCGGCCGGCAGCTGCGCCGTCACGCCTTTCGAGGCGAGCAGCATGCGCACCTTGCCCAGCATGGCGTCGGGCACCAGCACCTGGCCGCTGTCCGGATGCAGGCGGTAGGGGATGTGCTCGGCGTCCAGGGTGGCCATCATGTCCGTCACGGCCACTTTTTCGCGCGCGCCAAACACCGGCTTGTAGTTGGCCTGGTCGCGCCACGCGTACATGGTCACCATGGTGGTGATGCCGATGGCCAGCACGACGATGGGAACCAGGTTTTTCAGCAGGGCGGGCGGGATGGCGGGCTGGGCGCCAGGGCGCCAGCGCGCAAATGCGGACTTCATGGTGGTAATCACTTGGGGTAACTTTCGCTGGGAGGCTGGGCGTGGATCAGGACGTGAAGATTACAGAGGCAGTTTGATGAGTTCGTCGACAGCGCCCATGACCTTGTTGCGCACTTGCATCAACATGGAGAAGGACAGGCTCGCTTCCTGGCTGGCCAGCATGGCGCCGACCATGTCGTCGCTCTTGCCGCTGTCGACGTCGCTCATTTTCTGCGCGGCCAGGCGGTCGTCGCCGTTGACCTTGCCGATGGCGTCTTTCATGCTTTGCGCAAACGAGAAGCCGGATTGTTCCGGTGCGCCGAACTGGGCGGCGGGAGCGATGCTGGCGCCCAGGGCGCGCGCGTCATTGCTCAGTGCTGCCAGATCGGCCTTGATCAGACCTGCGAGTTCGTTGCTCATCTTGCCCTCTACTTTCAATATGCGGTGACGTATCAATCAGAAATTACTGGTTTGCCATTCCGGCAGGCATTACATTGAATGCCATCTTGCCCGGCCCGATTTCAATTGGGCCCATCAGTTTTATCAGTTGCCACACCATCCGCTCAGCAGATTCAAACAAACCCGGCAGACCTGCGCCGACATGATTTACATGGCCATGACAACTAATGATTATCTGATAAAAGTTTCTTCTGGTGGCAATAAGAGGAGCTGGGAACTGCCATAAAAACCGGAATCAGGTAAGCGGAATGGCGCACTGCAAATCACTATTTTCTCGCTATAAGCTTACCTCGGGGCAACTATAAAGTAAAGAGAGGATTGCCTCAAGGAATATTGATACATGGCAATATTTGGCTTTTTCATGTATTGTTCAGCACCGTAGCCATCGAGCATGCGATACGATGCGCAATCGTTTGCTTGCAGACCTGTCGGCAAGGCCAAGATGATGCTGTATTTAATTTCGGGCGATCCGTATAATTTGTTCTGCCACCGCAATACCGACATGACCACTACATGACAATCATTACCAAGACAGATCAAACTGTGCGCCATCAAGTCCTCGATTCCTGTCTGCTTGGACGCCCTGTCCATTTGCTGCATGTATTCGGCGCACAGCTGCGCGACGACCTGGCCGTGGCCCTGCGCCAGCCGATGAGCCGTCGCTACTGGGGCAATTTCCAGATCGACGCCGTGACCTTGTCGCGCGTGGAGAACGAAGACAGCGTGAACCGCTGGCTGAGTTTTTCCACGCCGGCCGGCCAGCCGGGCTTTGCGCTCGAACGGCAGATACTGTTGAGCGTGCTGAACTATCGCTACGGTAGTGCCGGCGCCAAGGGCGCGCTGCCCGATCCGGCGCAAGTGCGCGTGACGGCAACGGAAGAGCGCCTCGCTGTGGTGCTGGGACAACAGTTGGTCCACAGTTTGTTCACCCGCATCCACAAGAACCTGCAAACCCTGGGCAAGAGCAGCGACATCGACACCACTGCCGAGGTCGCCGTGCAGTCCGGCGTGCATCCGGCACGCGGCAGCTGGATCGTCACCGTGGCGCTCAGCGACGTCGAAGCGGGGCAGAGCGGCCAGTTCTGGTTCTCGCTGGACAAGCGCCTGATGGCCGACGTGCTGCGCGGCCTGCTGCCCGAGCGCGCGCAAGCGAAGAAAGCCTTGCGCGGCAGCGTACGCCCGCTCGCTTCGCGCCTGCAAGTGACCCTGGAAGGCCGGCTCGTCAGCAAGCAGGTGCAGCTGGGCGCCTTGTTCGACCTGCGCGTGGGCGACGTGATTCCAGTCAGCCTGAGCCGTACCGACGTCATGCTTGACGACTCCCGTTTATTTACAGCGGCTGTTTCCGAACACAAGGGCAAGCTCTGTTTAACCTCATTTGAAGATGTCGAATAATATGAATATCACCGATACCAACCAGAGCGAAACCCTGCTGGAAGACCTGGGCGATGACATGATCATCGACCAGGGCGACGTCTCCGACGTGGCCAGCACCCGCGCGCGCCGCGACATTCCGCAAATGATGCGCAAGATTCCCGTCACTCTGACCCTGGAAGTGGGCTCGGCCCGCATCTCGCTGGAAGAGTTGATGGCCATCGGCCCGGAAAGCGTGATCGAACTCGACATGCTGGCCGGCGAACCGCTGGTGATCAAGGTCAACGGCACACCGATCGGCCGTGCCGAAGTGGTGGTGGCCGGCGAGAACTATGGCCTGAAAGTCATCGACCTCGACGGCCTCAATCTCGACCTGATGACAGCATGAAGCTGGCGGTACCCGGCTTGAGCCGGCGCCGCGGCGCGCTGGCTGCCGCGCTGGCTGTCCCTGTTCTGATGCTGTGCTGCGGCGCGGCCGGCGCGCAGGACCTGCTCGCCGGCGTGGTGCCGGGCGCGAAGACCGACCTGTCGGTGAAGATGCAGATCCTCGTCGTCATGACCCTGCTCGGGCTGCTGCCCGTGATGGTCATGATGATGACCAGCTTTACCCGCTTCGTCATCGTGCTGTCGCTGCTGCGCCAGGCCCTCGGCCTGCAGCAGGGCTTGCCCAACCGTATCGTCACCGGCATCGCCCTGATTCTCACCTTGCTGGTCATGCGTCCCATCGGCGACCAGGTGTGGAAGGAAGCGTTCGTGCCGTACGACCGCGACCAGATCGGCATGCAGGAAGCCTTGAAAATTGCCGAAGTGCCCATTTCGCGCTTCATGCTGGCGCAGACGAGCAAGGCCGCGCTGGCGCAGATCGCGCACCTGGCCGGCGAACCGTCGAGCATGCGTCCGCAAGACCATAGTTTCACGGTCAAGCTGGCCGCGTTTGTATTGTCCGAACTGAAGACGGCGTTCCAGATCGGCTGCATGCTGTTCATCCCCTTCCTCATCATCGACTTGGTGGTGGCGTCCGTGCTGATGGCCATGGGCATGATGATGCTGTCGCCGCTCGTCATCTCGCTGCCGTTCAAGCTGCTGCTGTTCGTGCTCGTCGATGGCTGGACCCTGACCGTCAACACCTTAGTTACCAGCATACAGGGCTATTGACCGATGTTTACCCCTGAAGTCGCCGTCGACCTGATCATCGAAGCATTGCATGTCGTCATGCTGCTGGTGGTGATCCTGGTCGTGCCGGGTTTGCTCATGGGCTTGCTGGTCGCGCTGGTGCAGGCGGCCACATCGATCAATGAACAGACCATGAGTTTCCTGCCGCGCCTGCTGGTCACCCTGCTGGCCCTGATCCTGGCCGGACGCTGGATGGCCGGTTACCTGATGGATTATTGCGTGTCCATTTTTCAGCGCGCCGCCACCCTGGTCGGATAGCACCGCGCCATGGATCAGATTTTCAATCAGGTGCTGCCGTTTCTGCTGGCCGTGTGGTGGCCGTTCTGCCGCATCCTGGCCATGCTCAGCGCCTCGCCCGTGATCGGCGACGCGATGGTGCCCGTTCCCGTGCGGGTGCTGCTGTCGCTGGTGCTGGCGATCCTGATGCTGCCCGTGATGCAGGCATCTGGCGTGTCGCAGGAGTTGCTGAAGATCGATCCGTTTTCCCTGCACGCCCTCGTCGCCACCCTGGAGCAGGCCATCATCGGCTTCGTCCTGGGCCTGGCTTTCCACTTCGCCATGTCCGTCATGTCGGTGCTCGGCTACCTCGTGTCGAGCCAGGTGGGCTTTTCCATGGCCGTCATGAACGATCCGCTCAACGGCACTTCATCGGACGTGATCACGGGTTTGCTCACCATCATGTGCATGATCGTGTTTTTCGCCATCGATGGCCACCTCGTGCTGACGGGCGTGATCGGCGCCAGTTTCACGGCCTGGCCCGTGGGGCAGGGCTACGGGCCGCTGCTGCTGCAGACGGTGGCGTACAACGTGGCGTGGATCTTTGCCGCCGCCATGCTGCTGGCCTTGCCCATCGTCTTTTCCACCATGGTGGTGCAGCTGGGCTTTGGCTTCCTGAACCGGGTGGCGCCGTCGCTGAACCTGTTTTCGCTGGGTTTTTCCATGATCACCATGTTCGGCCTGCTGATGCTGATACAGATCGTGCGCTTTATCCCGGAGCACTATGTCGCCATGACGAACCGCGTGCTCGACATGATCCAGGAACAAATGCGGGTGGCCCATGGCGGATAGCAGCACGGGCGACAAAACAGAAAAGGCTTCAGCACAGAAGCTGAAGAAATCGCGCCAGGAAGGGCAGGTGGTGCGTTCGCGCGACCTGTCGACGGCGCTGGGCATCCTGATCAGCATGAAGGTCTTCATTTACCTGCTGCCCGGTTATCTGGTCAGCTTTCGCGAACTGTTCGCCATGTCCTTCATGCCGCTCGACAGCAAGGGCGCGCTGGAAAATGCCATGTCGATGGCGTTTACCACGTCGGTGGGCTTGCTGATCAAGATGATCGTGCCGCTGTTCTGCGTGCCTTTGTTTGTTGTACTCGGTTCCTTGATCCCTGGCGGCTGGGTCATCAGCACGAAGAACTGGGCGCCGAAGATGGAGCGCCTGAGTCCGGCCAAGAATCTGGGCCGCCTCGTGTCGCCCAAGCACGGCTTTGAATTCGGCTTGTCGATCGCCAAGGCCGCCGTGCTGGGCATGGTACTCGTGCACGTGAGCCGCTCCAGCCTGACGCAGTACGTGGATTTGCAACACCGGCCCCTGCAGCAGGCCATGCTCGATGGCTCGGCGCTGATGCTCGACGGCCTGATGGCGCTCATTTCCGTCTTCGTGCTGTTTGCCATCATCGACGTGCCGGCGCAGGCGTTTTTCTTTGCCCGCAACCAGCGCATGAGCAAGCAGGACGTCAAGGAAGAACATAAAAGCAGCGAGGGGCGGCCCGAAGTGCGCCAGCGCATCCGCCAGCTGCAGCAGCAGATCGGCCGGCGCAGCGTGCGCAAGACCGTGCCCGACGCCGACGTGGTGATCGTCAATCCCGAGCATTACGCCGTCGCATTGAAGTATGACCAGGACCGCGCCGAGGCGCCGTTCGTCGTTGCCAAGGGCGTCGACGAGATGGCGCTGTATATCCGGCAAGTGGCGAAGGAACACAATATCGAAACGCTGGAGTTGCCGCCGCTGGCGCGCGCCATCTACAACACCAGCCAGGTGCAGCAGCAGATTCCCGTGCAGCTGTACCAGGCCGTGTCGCAGGTGCTCAACTACATACTGCAGCTGAAAGCATTCCGTACTGGGCAGCGCGCTGCCCAGCCCCCATTTCCCACCGAGGTGGTCGTGCCATCTCATTTGAGCGAGGTAGTACCTTCATGAATTTCCTGAACCGGTTGGTTGCCGAAATGCGCCGCCACAAGTTCGCCACGCCGCTGTTCCTGCTGGTGATCCTGGCGATGATCATCCTGCCGCTGCCGCCCGTGCTGCTCGATATCTTGTTCACTTTCAATATCGTGCTGGCACTGATCGTCATCCTCGTCAGCGTCTCGGCCAAGCGGCCGCTCGATTTCTCCGTCTTCCCGACGGTGATCCTGGCCACCACCATGCTCAGGCTGACCCTGAACGTGGCGTCCACACGCGTGGTGCTGCTGCACGGCCATACGGGCGCGGACGCGGCCGGTAAGGTGATCGAGGCCTTCGGTAACGTGGTGATCGGCGGTAACTTCGTCGTCGGTATCGTCGTCTTCGTGATCTTGATGATCATCAACTTCGCCGTCGTCACCAAGGGCGCCGAGCGTATCTCGGAAGTGTCGGCGCGCTTTACCCTCGATGCCTTGCCGGGCAAGCAGATGGCGATCGACGCCGACCTGAACGCCGGCCTGATCAACCAGGAAAAAGCCCAGATCCGCCGCAAGGACGTGGCCGCCGAAGCGGATTTCTATGGCGCCATGGACGGCGCGTCGAAGTTCGTGCGCGGCGACGCCGTCGCCAGTATTTTGATCTTGATCATCAACATGGTCGGCGGCGTGGCCATCGGCTCGCTGATGCACGACCTGTCGTTCGGCGACGCTTTCCGCCAGTACGCACTGCTGACCATCGGTGATGGCCTGGTGGCGCAGATCCCGGCGCTGCTGCTGTCGGCCGCGGCCGCCATCCTCGTAACCCGTATCAGCGATTCGGGCGACTTCGAACAGCAAGTGGCAGGCCAGGTGCTGACCTCGCCAACGGTGATCTACAGCGCGGCCGGCATGATGGTGGCGCTGGCCCTGATTCCGGGCATGCCGTGGTTCATGTTCATGACCTTTGCCGGCGTGCTGGCTTTTGTTGCCTGGCGCCTGACCAAGCGCGTGAAGGGGCCCGATGCGGCCGGCATGGCGGCCATCGAGGCGGCCTTGCGCGATGACAAGCCGGCTGAACTGGAATGGCAGCAATTGCCGGCCGTGCAGCCGCTGATGGTGATGCTCGGCTACAAGCTGGTCGGCATGGTGGATAAGACCCAGGGTGAACCGCTGAACAAGCGCGTCAAGGGTGTGCGCCAGAGCCTGTCCGAATCGATGGGTTTGCTGCTGCCGAATATCGGCGTGCGCGACGACCTGGCCCTGAAGCCGTCGCAGTACGCGATCGTGCTGTCGGGCACCGTGGTGGCGCAGGCGGAAGTGCAGGCCGACCGCCTGATGGCAATCCCGTCGCCGAACGTGTATGGTCAGCTCGACGGCATTCCCGGCATCGAGCCGGCCTACGGCATGCCCGTCACGTGGATCGAACCGGGCGAAAAGGCGCATGCGCTGGGCCTCGGCTACCAGGTCATCGAGGCGCCCAGCGTGATCGCCACGCACTTGTCGAAGATGGTGCGCGAATACCTGCCGGAACTGTTCCGCCACGAAGACGTGTCGAACATGATGGAGCGTCTGACGGCCCTGTCGCCGAAACTGGCCGGCGCGCTGGACAAGGCGCTGACGCATACGCAGCTGCTGCGCGTATTCCGCGTCTTGCTGGCGGAAAATGTGTCACTGAAGGATATCGTACCCATCGCCACCACCTTGCTCGACAGTTCGGAAACGACCAAGGATCCGATCCTGCTGGCGGCCGAAGTGCGCTGTGCGCTGCGGCGCCAGATCGTCAGCGGCCTGTTCGGCCAGAAGATGGAAATGCAGGCGTTTAACCTGGGCGGCGAACTGGAAAACATGCTGCTTGGTTCCCTGAACCAGGCGCGCCAGTCGGGCAAGGTGACGCTGGACAATTATCCGATCGACCCGCATCTGCTGTCGCAGCTGCAAGTAAACATGCCGGTGGCGCGCGAGCAGATGAAGCAGCAGGCTACGCCGCCGCTGCTGCTGGTGCTGCCGCAGATCCGCCCGCTGCTGGCCCGCTATGCGCGCCTGTTCGCGCCTGGCTTGCACGTGCTGTCGTACAATGAAATCCCGGAAAACCGCGAAGTGAGCATCATCGGCACGGTGGGGTAAATTGCTGGAACGAAAAAAAACGGCGCTTCAGGCGCCGTTTTTTTATGCCGCGTCAATCATGCTCGTCGATGGGCGGCAGCAGCTCGTGCTCCTGGCCATCGGCCAGCAGCAGCACGGTGGCGCCTGGCGCCGTGTCTTCCTCGTCGCCATAGTCGTAACCGAACGGCGCCGCCACTTCCTTCGAGACGATGACGGGCTCCTCCTCGGTTTCGGCGGCGGGGGCTTGGGGCGCATCGGGATCTGCCGCCGCTTCCGCTTCCGGCTGCGTCAGCAGCAGGGCCACTTCGGCCATGGCACGGAACAGGGGCAGCGACAGCGAGGCGGCGCCCGCCTGCATCGGGTAGTTGCCGTGCACGCGCTGCGCATGCAGCTGGCGGTTCAGGCGGCAGCGCACCAGGCGCAGGCCCGCGCGCCGCACGGCGTCGGCGATCTCGGGCAGGGCCAGGCGCAAATGGCGCAATGCCGCCTCCTCGTCAGCGGCCAGTTCCAGCAGGACGCCGTCGCCGGACGGTTCCATCTGGATCACGACCCGGCCGATGCCGATGATGATCAGTTCGACGCGCAGCGCCACCTTGCCGCGCCGCCTTGGCGTTGCATCTTCGTCTTCGTCGCTGGCCAGCACGCGCAGCAGCAGGCGCTGGCCGCCCCAGCCATACACGGCAAAGCGCCACGCTTCGCTGTCGACCGTCAACGGCGGACGTGCGCCTTCGCGCAGCAGGGCCGGCTGCTGCTCGGCCATGAACAGATTGCCCGGCACATGCTGGCCGCGCGCCTGTTCCTGCAGGGCCGCATATTGTTCGCCATAGGTCCTGACCATCACGCGCCACGACGCGGCCAGCTGCGCCGCGTCGGGCGGCTGCCATATCAGCTGGCGCGTGAAGAACAGTTGGTTGACCTGCATGGCGCTGCTGTCGCGCGGCAGGGCGCCGCCCGTACCATCGGCATTGGGTTTGATGAGGGACGCCAGGCTGTCCTGTCCCTTCTGCTGCAGCTGGGCGGGCAGGGTGCCGGCGTCGGGCGCGGGCGCCATGTAGGGGCCGATAGGCACCAGCGGCTGGACCACGCCCGGCACCATCGGCGTAGCGGGGCTGACGTCGAAGCGCTGGGTAATCAGGGGCACCGGATTGCCCGATGCAATGCGGTCTATCGCCATGCCATTGCTTCCTGCTGATACATATTCATCCGATTTGCCATCGCGCCCTGCCGGTAATTATTGTAGTAAAGAAAGAATCAGCTTGCTCATGCTCTGGCTTTGCTTGAGCATGGCCGTGCTTGCTTGCAGCAGCATTTGCGCCGAGGTCATGTTGGCGCTTTCGGCCGCGTAGTCGACATCCATGATGCGGCCGATGGCGGCCTTGGTGTTGGTGACCATGTTGGACAGGTTATTGTAGATGTGTCCGAGCCGGTTCGCGGTGGCGCCCAGTGCCGAGCGCACGCTGCCGACCTTGTCGACGGCGGCCGCCAGCATGTCAATCATGCCGTTGGCGCTGCTGTTGCTGGCAAATTCGCTGCCGGCGGTGGCGCCTGGCGCGAAATTGACGGAGATCGCCTGTAGTGCCGCGTTGAGCGCGCCCATGTCGCCCGCCACGCTGAACTGCATGGTTTCGCTGCCGGTGGCGCCGATCTGGAACGTCAGGGCTTGCGACAGGGTGCCCATGCCGGCACTGCCGTTGCCCAGCAATAAAGTGCCGCCGTAGCGGGTGTTCGTCATGACGTTGTACAGTTCGGCGCCCAGCGCATCGTATTCGCCCTGCATGGCCTCGCGGTCCTTCTGGTTCGACGAGGCGTCAGCTGCCTGGGTGGCCAGGTCCTTCATGCGCACCAGCATGCTGGTGACTTCGCCAAACGCGCCTTCGGCCGTCTGCAGCAGGGAAGTACTGTTTTGCGTGTTGCGCATGGCCACCGCCATGCCGCTGGTCTGGGCGCTCAGCCGGGTGGCGATCTGCAGGCCGGCCGCATCGTCCATGGCCGAGTTGATGCGAAAGCCCGTGGAGAGACGCGTCATCGACGTCGAAAGCATTTGCTGTGCCCAGCCCATGGCCCGCTGGGCTGACAGTGCGGCAGTATTGGTATGAATGCTCAGCACGCGGCGGCTCCAGTAGGCGATTGTTCGGTGTTCTACCTTGTATAGGCGACTATGCCGGCAACATCGTTAAACGTGATGGCAATTTAGTTCAATATGCTGGAAAGACCAGGAACTTGCAGACGAAAAAAAAGCCAGACCGGAGTCTGGCTTCGAGAGACTGGCCGCAAGCGGCCAAGCCGATATTATTGCAGCAGGGACATGACCATCGAGGACATGCTGTTGCTTTGTTTCAGCATCGCGGTACCAGCTTGCAGCAGCATTTGCGACGACGTCATGTTCGAGCTTTCGGTAGCGAAGTCGGTGTCCATGATGCGGCCGGTAGCGGCTTTGGTGTTGGTGGCGATGTTCGACAAGTTGGTGTTGACGTGGTCCAGACGGTTAGCCGTCGCGCCCAGTGCCGAACGCACGGTGCTGACGCTGTCGATGGCGGTAGCCAGCAGGCCGATATTGGCGTTGGCGTTGGACGTCAGTTCCGTTGCGCCAGCTGCGGCGGCGCTCGAGAAGTTTGCGCTCAGGCCGGTCAGGGCTGCGTTCAGCGAGCTCAGGTTAGCCGATACGTCGAAAGTCATTTTTTCGGTCGAGCTGGCGCCGATCTGGAACGTCATCGAGGTCGACAGCGTGCCGTCAGCAGCGGCGCTGCCTTTGCCCAGCAGCTTGGTGCCGCCGAACGTGGTGTTGGTCATGACGTTGTACAGCTCTTGACCCAGTGCGTTGTATTCGGCTTGCATGGCGGTCTTGTCGGCGGCGGTCGACGAAGCATCGGAAGCTTGGGTAGCCAAGTCTTTCATGCGCACCAGCATGTTGGTGACTTCGGCGAAAGCGCCTTCAGCCGTTTGCAGCATCGAGGTGCTGTTTTGCGTGTTGTTCATCGCAACGGTCATGCCGCTGGTTTGTGCTTTCAGGCGGGTGGCGATTTGCAGGCCGGCAGCGTCGTCCATGGCCGAATTGATGCGGAAGCCGGTGCTCAGGCGCGTCATCGAAGTCGACAGTTTGGATTGGGTATTCGAGATCGAATTTTGTGCCGACAGGGAAGCAGCGTTGGTGTGAAGGCTCAGCATGGTGTCATTCCTAATTGGGTGGTTGCGGTGAGGAGCGACGATTTATCTGCTCCTATCAGTACAAGACGACCGTGCCGCCACCTTAATTAAATGCTTTAAGGAAATTTTTTAAAATAAATGCTGTTTCTTGCTTCGCCGCCCCGTTTTGCTGGTGTTGCGGCATGTTTGTGTCAGCTGCAGACGAAAAAAAAGCCAGACCGGAGTCTGGCTTCGAGAGACTGGCCGCAAGCGGCCAAGCCGATATTATTGCAGCAGGGACATGACCATCGAGGACATGCTGTTGCTTTGTTTCAGCATCGCGGTACCAGCTTGCAGCAGCATTTGCGACGACGTCATGTTCGAGCTTTCGGTAGCGAAGTCGGTGTCCATGATGCGGCCGGTAGCGGCTTTGGTGTTGGTGGCGATGTTCGACAAGTTGGTGTTGACGTGGTCCAGACGGTTAGCCGTCGCGCCCAGTGCCGAACGCACGGTGCTGACGCTGTCGATGGCGGTAGCCAGCAGGCCGATATTGGCGTTGGCGTTGGACGTCAGTTCCGTTGCGCCAGCTGCGGCGGCGCTCGAGAAGTTTGCGCTCAGGCCGGTCAGGGCTGCGTTCAGCGAGCTCAGGTTAGCCGATACGTCGAAAGTCATTTTTTCGGTCGAGCTGGCGCCGATCTGGAACGTCATCGAGGTCGACAGCGTGCCGTCAGCAGCGGCGCTGCCTTTGCCCAGCAGCTTGGTGCCGCCGAACGTGGTGTTGGTCATGACGTTGTACAGCTCTTGACCCAGTGCGTTGTATTCGGCTTGCATGGCGGTCTTGTCGGCGGCGGTCGACGAAGCATCGGAAGCTTGGGTAGCCAAGTCTTTCATGCGCACCAGCATGTTGGTGACTTCGGCGAAAGCGCCTTCAGCCGTTTGCAGCATCGAGGTGCTGTTTTGCGTGTTGTTCATCGCAACGGTCATGCCGCTGGTTTGTGCTTTCAGGCGGGTGGCGATTTGCAGGCCGGCAGCGTCGTCCATGGCCGAATTGATGCGGAAGCCGGTGCTCAGGCGCGTCATCGAAGTCGACAGTTTGGATTGGGTATTCGAGATCGAATTTTGTGCCGACAGGGAAGCAGCGTTGGTGTGAAGGCTCAGCATGGTGTCATTCCTAATTGGGTGGTTACGGTGAGGAGCGACGGGTTATCTGCTCCTACCAGTACAAGACGACCATTCATTTCACTTTATTAAATGCCGTATGGAAATTTTTTGTAGATGCCATGTTTAGCTGAAAAAGTGTTTTTTTAAGCATGCTTCTGCGTATGGCGTGCCTGTGCAGGCATGCGGCTTCGGCTATCTGTCCGCACTGGAAAGTTTCTCCATTAGCAATGTTTCTGCGGCCAATAAGTCGCGCGCTCGGTTTTTCAGACGCTTTGCCGGTGTGCCGGCATAAATACCCCAGCTTTGCAGGGATTTGGTGACCAGACTGAGAGCGCCTACGGCCACGCCGTCGCCTATTGTTATGTCAGGCAAGACGACGCTGCCCGAGCCGATGATGACGTGGCGGCCCAGATGCACGGGACCGCTTTTGCAATTGGTAAATTCTTCCGGTACGGTGGGATTGGTCAGGCTGGCCCCGCTGTAGTCATCCGTCTTGCTATACAGGCGTACGCCTTGCGACAGGCCCGAGAAGTCGTCCAGCGTGATGCCCGCCGCACCCGAGAGAAAGCAGTAGCCGCCGATATGCACATGGTTGCCGATGCGGATGTGGCCGCCGCCCGCAGCCACCAGCGTGCTGTACCCGTCGATACGGACATTGTTGCCGAGCGAAATATTTTCCATGCCGACAATGACACAGTTTTTTGCGACGCGGACGTTGCTGCCGACATGGCGGAAGCCGGCATGCTGCAAGTCGTCTTCCGTGTAATAGCCGGGATTAAACAATTCACTCATGGTCACTCCTTGCAATTGGTCGGGATAGCATTGCCGGGCTTGCCAGACTCAGGCAACTGCGCTGCCATGCATTTCTTCCCATTGTTTGCGGCTGCTTTTCAGGATGTCGATGACCAGCAATGCCTTCGCTTCATCGGCACACATATCCTCCAGGAACATGGCATTGTTGTCGCGCACCCAGGCCAGCGGCATGTCCCACCATGCCAGTTCCAGCAGCGCGGCACGCACTTTTTCAGGGAAGCGGTAGCGTATCAGGCGCGCCGGCGAGCCCGCATAGATACCATACGGTTCCGAACGAAAATTCGGCGGCAGCAGTGAACGGGCGCCGATGACGCAGCCGTTGTCGATGATGCTGCCGCCGAGCACCATCACTTCGTCGCCTATCCAGACATCGTTCCTGATCACCGTGTCGGCATACTGAGGCGGTGGGGTATTTTTCAAGCCGCCGCCGAGGATCGACAGCATGTACGTGGAAATGGTGCGCATCTCGTGCTGGCCATTGAGCAGGAAGCGCAGGCGTGAACCGCCGGCCACATACCGTCCCACGCACAGGCTTTGCTGCCCGCTGTCATATTTCACCAGCGAACCGACGCCAAAGCCGGAGCCACGTCCGATGTAGAAGTGCCCGCTTGTCGGTTCCTGGTCCAGCCAGTCGCGGAAAAATTGATGGGGCAGTGTGCTGATGGCGCCATCGTCGTAGCCCAGCACCGTGAATTGGGCCGACCAGGGATGGTTTTCGGCCACGCCGGAAAAATTGGTTTCGGTGGAAATGTGCATCAGGCGATGTTCCGTATCACTTCTTGTTGCAATGCGGGGGCGGCGATCATGGCGATAATGGCGTCCACGGTGGCCATCTCCAGATCCGGATAGATGGGCAGGCAGATCACCTGCGACGACGCGAGGCGTGCCACGGGCAGGTTGGCGTGCGCCGCCGACGGCATCCCACGGTACATGGGGAAATCGCTGATGAGCGGGTAAAAGTAGCGGCGCGCGTAGACTTCCTGGTCGCGCAGCAGCTGGAACAGGGCATCGCGCGACAGCGGGTAGCCGGGGCCGACGAGGATGGGGAAATACGCATTGTTGGCCGCCTCGGCATCGCCTTGCTGCACGCAGGTGATGCCATCGATGCCGGCCAGCTGCTGGCGGTAATGCGCATCGATCGCCTTGCGCTTCTGGCGCGCGCCGTCGATGCCCTTGAGCTGCAGCAAGCCGAAGGCGGCATTGATCTCGCTCATCTTGCCATTGATGCCGGCGGCCACGACCGTGACTTCATCGACGAAGCCGAAGTTTTTCAGGTGGTCGATCCGTTGCTTGGTCTTGGCGTCGGGGCAGACGATGGCGCCGCCTTCGAAGGTGTTGAAGATCTTGGTGGCGTGAAAGCTGATCACGGAAAGGTCGCCGTGATTGAGCACGCTGCCGCCCCGGTGGCGCACGCCAAACGCATGCGCCGCATCGTAGATCACCTTCAGGTTGTAGTTGTCGGCAATTTTCTCGATGGCTTCGATATCGCATGGTCGGCCGTAGCAATGCACGGGCATGATGGCGGTGGTCTGCGGCGTGATGGCCGCCTCGATTTTGCTCGGGTCGAGGTTCAGGCTGTGCGGCTCGATGTCGGCAAAGACGGGCTTGATGTTATTCCACAGCAGCGAATGGGCGGTGGCGACAAACGAATACGGCGTCGTGATGACTTCGCCGTTGATGCGCAGCGCCTGCAAGGCCGTCATCAATGCCAAGGTGCCATTGGCGAACAGGCAGATGTGCTTGACGCCCAGGTAGTCGCACAGCGCCTGTTCCAGTTGCTGGTGGAACGGGCCGCCATTGGTCAGGATCTTGTTGTTCCAGATCGTTTCCAGATACGGCAGGAAATCCTCCAGCGGCGGCAGCAGGGGCTGGGTGACATACACGGGTTTGTTTTTTTGAGCGCTCATCATAATCCGATCGGCGGGTTGGGTACGGCCACGGGTGCTTCAAACGAGATGGGCGGCAAGCCTTCGCACCAGCGTTGCCAAGCCATGCGCAGGCCATTTTCCAGGCCTTCCGTAATCAGCTTGGGCTTGCCCATGGTCGAGCGTTCCAGGCGGTGCCGCATGCTGAAGCGGTAGGCGCCCAGCAACATCGGGTTGGCCGCCATGGCCACGCCCTTGCGCACGAAATCGTCATCGTCGATGGCAATGAATTCCTCGAGTTCGATCTGGCGCAGGATCATCGTGCCGGCCCGGCTGGGGAACGTGGGACCAGCCACCGTGAGCGTGGGCACGCCCATCCACAGCGCATGGAAGGTCGTCGTGCCGCCGCCGTAGGGGAAGGTGTCGAGGCAGATGTCGACGCGGTGATGCATGGCCATGAATTGCGTTATGCCGGTACGCCCTTCAAAGGTCAGTCGCTCAAGCGCGATGCCTTCTTCCTCGAACCAGGCCCGCAGTTGCTCTGGCGCTTCGGATTTTGGCATGGCGGCGAGCAGCATTCTGCAATCCGGCAGGGCGCGCAGCAGCTTGCACCAGTGCGCGACCACCTGGCGATTGATTTTATTCAGACGATTGAAGCTGCCGAAGGTGATATAGCCATTTGTCAGGGCTGGTGCGGGCTGAACGGCGGGTGCAAATAGGGATGGCAGGAAGGGCACGCAGGCCGGCAGCAGCAACAGTTTCTCGGTGAACTGGCTGTCCAATTCGCCGGGTGGCGAAAAAAACGGGTCGCTCAGGTAGTAGTCTATCGCCTGCAGTCCTGTGGTGAGCGGATAGCCTATCCAGCTTGCCTGGACAGGTGCAGGCTTTGCAGCGAACATGAGCAGACGATTCTTGCCCGTGTGACCAGACAGATCGATCAGAATATCGATGCCATCGTCGCGGATCAGCTGCGACAGTTCGGGGTCGGACAGGTGTTCGACCTGCCTCCAGTGGGGGAAAAACTCCTGCAGCCGCTCGGTCACATCGTCATTTTGCGGATTATTGTGGTAAGCGTACAGTGACAATTGGTCGCCATCGACGATATTTTCCAGTATCGGAATAAGGAAGTGCGGCACCGGATGATTGAGCAGATCGCCCGACACGAAGCCCACTTTCAGGGTGCGCAGCGGGTCGCGCGTATTGTTGTACGGGAGCGGGTTCTGGATAACGTGTTTTTCGAACGTGTCGCTAAAGCGCTGATGTTCGGCAAATAGTGTCTCGGCATCAATGTTGGCGCTATGCGACAGCAAGAACAGGTAGTTGCTGAACAGGGTTTCCCATAGTGGACAAACGGCCAGCCCCTTGCGGCAGGTTTCAATCGCTTCGTCTAGTCGGCCGATATTGCTGAAAGTGGCGCTGATATTGACGTAGGCATCGCGATAGTCGGGATTGATCTCCAATACTTTGTGATAGCACTCGAGGGCCAGCAGCGGTTCACTCATGATCACGTGGCAATTGCCGAGTGCAAAATGCGCGCGATCGAATTCGGCGTCGATAGCGAGCGCGGCCAGATAAGTCTGCTTGGCCTGTTCGATTTGATTCTGCGCCTGCTGTGTGGAACCCAGGTTAATGAGCGCCGAGGTGTTTTTCGGATTCAATTCCAGCGCGCGCGCGTAGGCAGCGGTCGCTTCGTCGTATGCTTTCAATTCCTGTAGAACGACGCCGAGGTTGTTATGCGTCTCGCTATTGTCTGGCTCGTACTTGAGTGCCTGGCGGTAGGACACCGCGGCCTGCTCGAAGCGCTTGATGGAGTTGTAGTAGTCGCCCAGATGCTTGTGCATTGCGGCGTTTTCAGGCGCCATGTCGATGGCCTGTTGAAAGTACTTCAGCGCATTGTCCCGGTCTTCGGCGGTGCCGTAGGCGATGGCGAGCTGGGCGCAGGTTTGCGCATCGTCAGGTTGCAGGCGATGCGCGCGTATGCAGTACTCGATGGCTGCAGCGTAGTTCTTCTGCTTGCACTGAAGTAATCCCAGATTGCTCAGCGCCTGGGAAAAGTCGCTATCGAGCGCGATCGCCTGTTCATACGCGGCGATGGCTTCCTCGGCCCGGCCCAGCCACTGAAGCGCGCGTCCCAGGTTGTTGTGCAGCTTGGCGTCGTCCGCATGTAACTCAATGCCGGATTGGCAGGCGGTTGCTGCGCTGTCGTATTCTCCTGCCTCGTGCAGCGCTGCGGCAAGATTGGCATGTGCACCTTTGGTGTGGGGCGCCAGTTGCAGTACAGCCCTGTAGCTGACGATGGCCGTTTGCCATTGCCGCAGGTCGAGCTGGGCATTGCCCAGATTCAGATAGATTTCCGCGTCGCCCGGCAGCAGGGCCAGCGCGCTTTGATAGCAGGCGATGGCTTCGGCGCTGCGCTGCATCGCTTGCAGTGTATTGCCGAGATTGAAATGGCCCTTGGCGTAATCGGGACGCAGCGCCAGCGCTTGCCGGTATGCCTGCTCGGCCTGCTCCAGCTTGCCTTGCGCCTGCAGGGCCGCCGCCAGGTTGCCATGCGCCTCGACAAAATCCGGATTCAGTTCCAGCGCCCGGGCATAGCTGTCGATCGCCTGGTCGTACATGCCCCGTTCCTGCCATGCGGTGCCCAGGTTGCCATGCGCTTCGGCATCGTTGGGTGCCAATTGCGTGGTTTTTTGCAGGGCCTCGAACGCATCCTTGCCCTGCAATTGCAGGGCGGTGCCCAGCACACTCCAGGCAAAATCGGAGTCGGGATAGCGCTGCGTCAGGGCGTGGCTGGCCACTTCCAGTTCGGCATGGTGGCCGGCTTGATACAGCGCAATGACGTGCTGCGTTTCCTGAGCTGTCGGCGTGTTGGCGATCGCCGTTTCGATGCGGCTGCGCAAGCCTTGCGACTGTTCGTTGTCGAGACCGCGCGCGATGGCCGCCGTGACGATCTCCAGCGCCTGTTCGCGTTCGCCCGCCTTGAGCAAGCCATCCGCATACGACAGCCAGAACTGGCCTTCGTCGGGGTTCACCGACAGCGCCTTGTGCAGATACGGCAAGCCTGCTTGGTATTGCCCGACTTGTCCCGCCAATAAACCCATATTGTGGTTGGCGATGGCGTGATACGGCTGCGCCTGCAAGATCGCCAGGTAAAGTTCTTCCGCCTCGGCATAACGGCCAGCCTGATGTTCGGTGATTGCTTGCTGCAATTCGGCGTCGAGGGGCACTGCGGGGAGGGCGTTTGCGTTCATGGGCGGGCGGAAGGGGAAATAGTTAGCAAAGGGAATTGTAACTGGTGGAAGTGCTTCTGAGAAACTTTCCAGGTGGAATTTATCCAGGAATGCTGTCGCAATGCAAACGAGGTGTTGCTGACGGGTCAAAGCGTGGAGGATATATGATGTTTTTAATAAAAAAACAGCGCGCTACCGCAGGGGTAGGGCGCTGTCTTCGGGTCACTTGGCAACGTTGTCGCCGTGCATGAGTAGCGTGGCTTACATGTTCGGATAGTTCGGCCCGCCGCCGCCTTCCGGTGTCACCCACACGATGTTCTGCGTCGGATCCTTGATATCGCAGGTTTTACAGTGCACGCAGTTTTGCGCATTGATCTGCAGGCGTTCGGCGCCGTCGTCGTTCTTTACGAACTCGTACACGCCGGCGGGACAGTAACGCGCTTCCGGACCCGCATACGTGGCCAGGTTGACGTCGACGGGCACGCTGGCGTTCTTCAACGTCAGGTGGATAGGCTGGTCTTCCGCGTGGTTCGTGTTCGAGATGAACACGGACGACATCTTGTCGAAGGTCAGCTTGCCATCGGGTTTCGGATACACGATCTTTTTCGATTGGGCTGCCGGTTTCAGGCATTCGTGGTCGCCATGCGAGTGGTGCAGGGTCCACGGCGCCTTGCCGCGGAAGATCAGCTGGTCGATGCCCGTCATCAGGCTGCCCAGGTACAGACCTTTCGACAGCCATGGCTTGACGTTGCGCGCCACGTGCAGCTCTTCATGCAGCCAGGATTTTTCAAAGGCGACAGGGTAGCTCGTCAGTTCGTCGTGCTGGCGCTGTTCGCCCAGCGCGCCAAACGCCGCGTCCGCCGCCAGCATGCCGCTCTTGATGGCCGCGTGGCTGCCCTTGATGCGGCTCATGTTCAGGAAACCCGCATCGCAGCCGATCAGCGCGCCGCCGGCAAACACCAGTTTCGGCAACGATTGCAGGCCGCCGGCCGCGATCGCGCGCGCGCCGTAGGAAATACGCTTGCCGCCTTCGAAGAACTTGCGGATTTCCGGATGCGTCTTGTAGCGCTGGAATTCCTCGTACGGCGACAAATACGGGTTTTCGTAGTTCAGGCCCACCACGTAGCCCACCATCACCTGGTTGTTTTCCAGGTGGTACAGGAAGGAGCCGCCATAGGTTTTCGTGTCCAGCGGCCAGCCGCTCGAGTGGATCACCAGGCCAGGCTTGTGCTGGGCCGGGTCGATTTCCCACAATTCCTTGATGCCGATGCCGTACGATTGGGGATCCTTGCCGGCATTCAAGTCATACTTGGCCATCAATTGCTTGCCCAGGTGGCCGCGCGCGCCTTCGGCGAACAGTGTGTACTTGGCGTGCAATTCCATGCCCAGCTGGAAGTCGGGACCCGGTTCGCCATCGCGCTTGACGCCCATATTGCCGGTCGCTACACCTTTCACGGAGCCGTCGTCGTTGTAGAGGATTTCCGCGGCAGGGAAGCCCGGGAAGATTTCCACGCCCAGGTTTTCCGCCTGCTGGCCCATCCAGCGCACCACATTGCCCAGGGAGACGATGTAGTTGCCGTGGTTTTCAAAGCAGGCCGGCACGGCGAAGCCTGGCGTTTTATACGCTTTCGTTTCGGTCAGGAACAGGATGCGGTCTTCCGTCACTTCCGTGTTCAGGGGCGCGCCCAGTTCTTTCCAGTTCGGAATCAGTTCCGTGAGCGCTTTCGGGTCCATGATGGCGCCCGACAGGATATGCGCGCCCAGTTCGCCGCCTTTTTCCAGCACGCAGACGGACACTTCCTGGCTCTTTTCAGCGGCCAGCTGCTTCAGGCGGATCGCCGCGGCCAAGCCTGCGGGGCCACCGCCGACGATCACCACGTCATACTCCATGGTTTCGCGCGGTCCGTACTGTTCAACTAAGTTATTAGGCTGTGTCATGGTCTCGATTGTCAGTCACTCAATTAGGTAGCAAGGATAGGGAATAAAGCATCATCGGGGAAATTTAAGCACGAGTGTGCTTGTTTTTGGCGAGGATTGCAACTTTGGCGCCATTTTGCGTGACATTGCCCCTCGCCGCAATCTAAATCCGGCCATTTTGTGTAATGATGGCGTTTACTTTTGCTCGAGTGCGCTGCGGGGGAATTTGCCCGATTGCCATAGGCACGGCGTAAAGTGTTGTCTAAAATAAAACAGGAGTAGCTCGTGGGCATAGAAGTCAATTTCGAGGGCAAGATTGCCCTGATTACCGGCGCATCGAGCGGCCTCGGCGCGCGCTTTGCAAAAGTGCTGGCCCAGGCCGGCGCACAGGTCGTGCTGGCGTCGCGCCGCACCGAACGCCTGAAGGAATTGCGCGCCGAAATCGAAGCGGACGGCGGCGCCGCGCACGTGGTGTCGCTCGACGTGACCGACTTCGCCAGCATCAAGTCGGCCATCGCGCACGCGGAAACGGAAGCGGGCCCCATCGATATCCTCGTCAATAATTCCGGTGTCTCCACCACGCAACGCCTGGTCGACGTCACGCCCGAAGATTACTCGTTCGTGATGGACACCAATCTGCGCGGTTCGTTCTTCGTGGCCCAGCAAACGGCCAAGCGCATGATCGCGCGCGCCAAGGGCGACCCGAAGAAACAGCACCGCATCATCAATATCGCCTCGATGGCGGGCTTGCAGGTGTTGCCGCAGATCGGCGTGTATTGCATGAGCAAGGCGGGCATGGTGCACATGACGCGCGCCATGGCCGTGGAGTGGGGCAAATACGGCATCAACACGAACGCCATCTGCCCCGGCTATATTTCCACGGAAATCAATGAAGATTACTTTGCCACCGAGCAGGGCAAGAAGCTGATCGAAATGCTGCCGAATAAACGTCCGGGCAAGCCGGAAGACCTCGACGGCCTGCTGCTGTTGCTGGCGGGCGAGGATTCGCATTTCATCAACGGCGCCATCATTTCCGCTGACGGTGGCATGAGTACCTTCTAGCGCTGCAGCTGCAGTCCCACCAGCTTGTGCACGAGCTCCGATGATGTCGATGCAGCGAACTTGCGCATCAGCTTGGCGCGGTGCATTTCCACCGTGCGGGGGCTGAGGTCGATCTGGCGGGCGATGACCTTGCTGGTCTTGCCTTCCACCAGCAGGGCGGCGATTTCGCGCTCGCGCGGGGTCAGTTCCGCCGTCACGGGACGTTTCTCGCTGACATCCTCGAACGTCCAGATGCCCGGTCCCAGCGGTTCCTGCGGCAGCATGGCGTGGCCCGTGACGTGGCACCAGAACAATTCCCCATTACTGCGGCGCATGATGCGCTCGTCCGAATAGCGTCCCCTGGCGTTCATGATGGGGATGATGCGGTCACCGGTGCGCAGGAATTCGTCGTGCGTGGGGTAGAGTACCTCGAACGACTGGTCGTCCAGCTGGGCGCGCGCATAGCCGAACATGGCCGCCAGCGCTTCGTTGCAGCTACGCATGATACGGTTTTCCGACATGCACATGCCCACGGGCGCGTGCAGGAAGATGCTTTCATAATCGATGGCTGACGCGGCGTTCATCTGATACGTATCACTCTCACAGGGGGATTGCCGGCACGGCGCCGGTAGTTCTACGGTATTGTACTTTCCACTCGCGTATTTTATGCTGAGTCGCTGCCTGAGTCATGGACTCAAGACCAAAGCTTAACAAAAGATAGAGGGACACCCATGAATAAAGTTTATCCTGACGCCGCCTCGGCGCTGGCCGGTATCGTCCAAGATGGCCAGACCATCGCCGTCGGCGGCTTCGGCCTGTGCGGCATTCCCGAAGCCCTGATCGGCGCCTTGCGCGATTCGGGCGTGACGGGCCTGACCGCCATTTCGAATAACGCGGGCGTGGACGGCTTCGGCCTGGGCCAGCTGTTGACCACGCGCCAGATCAAGAAAATGATCGCCTCCTACGTGGGTGAAAACAAGGAATTCGCGCGCCAGTACCTGGCCGGCGAACTGGAACTGGAATTCACGCCGCAAGGCACCCTGGCCGAAAAACTGCGCGCCGGCGGCGCCGGCATCCCGGCCTTCTTTACCAAGACGGGCGTGGGCACCATCGTTGCCGATGGCAAGGAGCTCCGCGAATTCGACGGCGAGCAATACGTGATGGAACGCAGCCTCGTGGCCGACGTGGCGCTGGTCAAAGCCTACATGGCCGACCGCGCGGGCAATTTGGTCTACCGCAAGACGGCGCGCAATTTCAACCCGAACGTGGCGATGGCCGGCAAGATCACCATCGTCGAAGTGGAAAAACTGGTCGAAGTGGGCGAGATCGACCCGGACCAGGTCCACACGCCGAGCATCTTCGTGCACCGCATCGTGGTCAACGCGAACCCGGAAAAACGCATCGAGCAGCGCACCGTGCGCGCCGACTAAATACAAGATTGGGAGATGATTATGGCTTGGACACGTGACGAAATGGCCGCGCGCGCGGCAAAGGAATTGCAGGATGGCTTTTATGTGAACCTGGGCATCGGCTTGCCGACCCTGGTGGCCAACTATGTGCCGGACAACATCGAGGTATTCCTGCAGTCGGAAAACGGGTTATTGGGCATCGGCCCGTTCCCGACCGACGCGGAAGTCGATGCCGACCTGATCAACGCTGGCAAGCAGACGGTGACGGCCTTGCCAGGCGCCGCCTACTTCAGCTCGGCCGATTCGTTTGGCATGATTCGCGGCGGCAAGATCAACCTGGCCATCCTGGGCGCCATGCAAGTGTCGGAAAAGGGCGACCTGGCGAACTGGATGATTCCAGGCAAGATGGTCAAGGGCATGGGCGGCGCGATGGACCTTGTCGCCGGCGTCAAGCGCGTTGTCGTGCTGATGGAACACGTGGCCACGGCCAAGGATGGCACGACGTCGCACAAGCTGCTGAAACAGTGCGACTTGCCGCTGACGGGCGTGGGCGTGGTTGACGTCATCATCAGTGACCTGGGCGTCATTGACGTGACGGAAAACGGCTTGAAGCTGGTGGAACTGGCGCCGGGCGTGACCAAGGAGCAGGTGCAGGCGGCCACGGGCGCGGAACTGGACGTCTCCGCCGTGTAAGCCAGGCGTAGCGTCTTATCGAAGCAGGGCGGACAGCGATGTCCGCCCTTTTTTTATGCGCTCGCCTTGCCGCGCAACGCGTCCAGGCTGTAGGCGCCGGCGCCCGCTGCCGCGAAGTACAGGAAAGTGAAGCAATACATCACGGCCATTTCGCCGCCGTTCAGGATCGGCAGGAAACCGGCGGGCGCGTGCGCCATGAAATAGGCGGCCGCCATCTGTCCCGACAGGATGAAGGCGACGGGGCGCGTGAACAGGCCCACCAGCAGCAAGGTGCCGCCGACCAGCTCGATGACGCCGGCCGCGCCCATCACGGAAAACAGTTGCAAACCGTCGAACATGGCCACGTGCGGCGCGCCGAACAGCTTGGCCGTGCCGTGTTGCAGGAAGAGAAAGCCGAGGATGATGCGCAGCACGCCCAGCAGGCGTGGGCTCCAGGTGGCGTAAAAGGCGGGCGAGAGGGACATGCGTGCTCCATTCAAAAGTGAGGATGGTTCGGTGTCAGGCTTGCATTAACGCAATGTCATTATGCGGGAGCTTGACGGCGAACAGGTGACAGTACTGTAATAGTTTTTCATTCATTGATCATCGTAATAAATATTGATGCATGATTTACTGTATGTTGATGATGCGAGAATCCCACGCGCAATGAAAAAAGCCCCGCAGATCGCTCTGCGGGGCTTTCAATGGTGAGTAGTACGGCTTACTTGACGATATTTACGGCCGGGGCGACATACGCGTCGTCCGTCGGGTGGGTGGGGTGGGCCAGCTCGCTATGCAGCTTGTCCATGTCCAGTTCTTTTTCCCATTTCGACACGACGATGGTGGCCACGCCGTTGCCGACGAAATTCGTCAGCGCGCGGCATTCGCTCATGAAGCGGTCGATGCCCAGGATCAGCGCCATGCCGGCCACAGGGATCGTCGGCACCACGGCCAGGGTCGCGGCCAGGGTAATGAAGCCGGCGCCTGTGATGCCGGATGCGCCTTTCGAGGTCAGCATCGCCACGCCCAGGATGGTCAGTTCCTGCCAGATGGTCAGTTCCGTGTTGGTCGCTTGCGCCACGAACAGGGCGGCCATGGTCATGTAGATATTGGTGCCGTCCAGGTTGAACGAGTAGCCGGTAGGCACGACCAGGCCGACGACTGGCTTGGAGCAGCCCAGGCGCTCAAGTTTTTTCATCAGGGCCGGCAGGGCCGATTCCGACGAGCTGGTACCGAGCACGATCAGCAGTTCTTCCTTGATGTACAGCAGGAAGCGGCCGATCGAGAAGCCCGTGTACTTGGCGATCAGGCCCAGCACGACGAAGACGAACAGGAAGCAGGTCAGGTAGAACGAGCCCATCAGTTTAGCCAGCGGAATCAGCGAAGCCAGGCCGTATTTACCGATGGTAAAGGCCATCGCACCGAACGCGCCGATGGGAGCGACTTTCATGATGATGTTGACCATGCCGAAAATGGCATGCGACAGTTCGTCGATCAGCTTGGTGACCGGACGGCCGCGCTCGCCCAGCAGGGACAGCGAAAAGCCGAACAGGATGGCGATCAGCAGCACTTGCAGGATGTCGCCCTTGGCGAAAGCGTCGACGAAGGTCTTCGGGATGATGTTCATCACGAAGTCGATGGTCGACATGCCTTCGGCATGCGTGTATTGCGCGATCGACTTGGCGTCGAGGTGGGCCGGATCGGCGTTGAAGCCGGCGCCCGGTTTGAGGATGTTAGCAACCAGCAAGCCGATGGCCAGCGCGAAGGTGGAGACCACTTCAAAGTACAGCAGCGCCTTGCCGCCCACTCGGCCTATTTTCTTGACGTCCTGCATGCCGGCGATGCCGGAGACCACGGTACAGAAGATCACCGGGGCGATGATCATCTTGATCAGTTTGATAAAGCCGTCACCCAGCGGTTTCATGTCGACGGCGTTCGAGGGGTAGAACACCCCCAGCAGCACGCCGGCCACGATGGCGAACAGCACCTGTACGTACAGGATTTTATAGAATGGTTTTTTCACGAGTGGTCTCCTCTTGCGGGTTGATGCTGCGATCATCCGCGCATTGCCAGGCCGGCTCAATTGTGGATAACCGCAGATATGCATTTTCGCTATATCGGGTATTGCGCCATGGCGGGCGTGCTGCGGCGCAGCATTTCAGGCGCGCGCTTGGAGCATTGCCCGCGCTGCGCTACACTGCCGTAGCGTCGCGCGCGAGGCAACCGGCAAATCGCCGGTTTCTTTGTTTTTTACTACCAAATAACGACGCCGGACAAAACCGTAGCTCCGGTGTTATAAGGAATCGCATGATCGAAGCGAGCATCAAATCCGTGCAGTGCATCTCCCCCGCAGGCTTGCATACCATGTCGTACAAGGAGTGGGGCGCTGCCGATAATCCGAACGTGCTCGTCTGCGCCCACGGCGTGACGCGCGTGGCGGACGACTTCGACAACCTGGCGCGCGCCATGGCCAGCGATTACCGCGTGATCTGCCCCGACGTGGTGGGCCGCGGTCGCTCGGGCTGGCTGGCCAATCCGCAGTTCTACCGCGTGCCGCAATATGTGAGTGACATGGTGACCCTGCTGGCGCGCGTGCTGGCCAATGGCGAGCGCCAGACGGTGGACTGGTTCGGCACGTCGATGGGCGGCTTGATCGGCCTGGGCCTGGCATCGCTGCCGCACAGCCCGATCAGCAAGCTGGTCCTGAACGATATCGGCCCGACCCTGGCGCCCGAAGCCTTGCAGCGCATCGGCGACTACATCGGCCAGGACTTGCGTTTCGAGACGTTCGAGCAGGGCGCCAAGTTCGTGCGCGACGTGTCCGCCAGCTTCGGCCCGCACACGGATGCGGAATGGCATAAACTGGCGGTGGATGTGTTGCGGCAAGACAAGGATGGCCACTGGCGCCGCCACTATGATATGGGACTGGCCATGCCGTTCCGCTCGGCCACGCCGGAATCGGCGGCCAGCGACGAAGCCATGCTGTGGGCCGCGTATGATGCCGTGCGCTGCCCGACTCTGCTGGTGCGCGGCTCGGAATCCGATTTGCTGTCGCACGAAACGGCCACGCGCATGCTCGGTCGCGGTCCGAAGGCGGAACTGGTGGAAATCGCCGGCGTGGGCCATGCGCCCACTTTCGTCCACGACGACCAGATCGCCATCGCCCGCAAATTTTTGCTGGGCAAGTAACACAGGTAATACGCTGTACAGATTTTGAAACAACCGAAAGAAGAAGCATGGAAATTACACGACTGCACGTAGGCAAACGCCTCTCCGAAGTAGCGATACACAACAACACCATCTACCTTGCTGGCCAGATCGCCGAAGACACCACGCAAGGCATCGTCGGCCAGACGCGCGAAGTGCTGGGCCACGTCGACCGTTTGCTGATGGAAGCGGGCAGCGACAAGACTTGCATCCTGTCGTGCCAGATCTACATCGCCGACATGAAGGATTTCCCCGGCATGAATGAAGTGTGGGATGACTGGGTCGCCTCCGGCCACACGCCGCCGCGCGCCACGGTGGAAGCGAAGCTGGCCAATCCGGCATGCCTGGTTGAAATCGTCGTCATCGCTGCAGAACGTTAAGTTTTCAAGTTGTTCAGTCATTAAGTTTAAAGGTAATACATGGTTTCCATCTCGGCCCCGAATAGCGCCACATCGGAACAACTGGTAGAGGGCTTGAGTGCGCCGGACTGCGCGCGCGTGCTGGACGCGCTCGCGTATGCCACCGAAGCATATGGCGACAAGCAGACCTTTGCCGGCCGCTCCGCGCTGGAGTTCGCCATCGGCGTGGCCACCACCCTGGCTTTCCTGCGCAGCGATGCGGAAACGCGCATCGCCGGCCTGATGTTCGAGCTGACCCTGCTGGAACCCGATACGGCGGCCGACATCGAACCGCGCTTCGGCAAGCAGGTGTGCGACCTGGCCACCGGCGTGCGCCAGCTGATCCGCTTGCGCGCGCTGACCCAGGCGCAGCACGGCAGCGCTGGCGGGCGCGGCAAGAATGCGGCGCAGCAAGCCGTGGCCCAGGTGGAAACCTTGCGCAAGATGTTGCTGGCGATGGCTTCCGACATGCGTGTCGTGCTGGTGCGCCTGGCCGCCTGCGTGACGACCTTGCGTTACTTTGCCGACTTGAAGCTGTTCAACGAAATGACATGTGAGTACGGCAAGGAAACCCTGGATCTGTACGCGCCGCTGGCCAACCGCCTCGGCATCTGGCAGCTGAAGTGGGAACTGGAAGACTTGTCGTTCCGCTTCATCGAACCGGAAGCGTATAAACGCATCGCCAAGATGCTGGAAGAAAAGCGCATGATGCGCGAGGGCTTCGTGTCCTCGGCGATCTTGCGCCTGCAGACGGAACTGGCTTCGGCCGGTATCCAGGCGGAAGTATTTGGCCGTCCGAAACACATTTACAGCATCTGGAACAAGATGCGCGGCAAGGAGCTCGATTTCACGGCCCTGTACGACGTGCGGGCCTTCCGCGTCATCGTTGCCGACGTGAAAACCTGCTACACGGTGCTGGGCGTGGTCCACAATATCTGGACCCCCATCCCGAAAGAATTCGACGATTACATTTCGCGGCCGAAACCGAACGGTTACCAGTCGCTGCACACGGTGGTGACGGCCGAAGATGGCCGTCCGCTGGAAGTGCAAATCCGCACCAATGAAATGCATAGCTTTGCCGAATACGGCGTGGCCGCGCACTGGCGCTACAAGGAAGAGGGCGGCTCGAACTTTGCCGGCCAGAAATACGACGAAAAGATCGCCTGGCTGCGCCAGCTGCTGGCCTGGAAAACGGAGGTGGCCGACGCCGTCGTGGGTCAGGAAGAAATCCAGCGCGAATGGGTGGAAAAGCTCAAGTCCGCCACCCTGGACGACCGCATCTTCGTCATGACGCCGCAAGCGCGCGTGCTGGAATTGCCCGTGGGCGCCACGCCCGTCGATTTTGCCTATCATCTGCACACGGACGTGGGCCACCGCTGCCGGGGCGCCAAGGTCGACGGCATCATGGTGCCCTTGAATACCCAGCTGAAAAACGGCCAGACCTGCGAAATCATTACGGCCAAGGGCGCGCCGGGCACGGCCGGGCCGTCGCGCGACTGGCTCAGCGCCGGCTACGCCGTCAGCACGCGCACGCGTTCGAAAATCCGCGCCTGGTTCCACGCGATCGACATGCAGGAAACCCTGGCCCATGGCCGCGCGCTGGTGGAAAAGTCGCTGCAGCGCGAAGGCAAGACGGCCGTCAATCTGGAAGCGCTGGCGCAAAAGCTGGGCTTTGCGAAAGTCGACGAGCTGTTCCTGTCGGTGGGCAAGGATGAATTCAGCCTGCGCCACGTGGAGCAGGCGCTGCACGACAATGGCGAAGTGGTGGTGCCGGAAGACGCCGTGCTGGTCGGTAAAAGCCGCGCTTCCAGCGTGGAACAGGGCGCCAAATCCGGCGTGCTGGTGGTGGGCACCGAAGGCTTGATGACCGTGCTGGCCAAGTGCTGCAAGCCGGCGCCGCCGGACAGCATCGTCGGTTTTGTGACGCGCGGCAAGGGCGTCTCGATCCACCGCGCCACCTGCAAGAATTTCGAGGAAATGCGCGCCAAGTCGCCCGAGCGCGTGATCTTCACGGAATGGGGCAGCACGGGCGGGCACGACACGGTGTATCCGGTCGACATCTTTATTCTCGCCGGCGACCGCCAGGGCTTGCTGCGCGACATCTCCGAAATCTTTTCGCGCGAAAAAATCAACGTCATCGGCGTCAACACCCAAAGCGCCAAGGGCCAGGCCCGCATGACCTTTACGGCCGAGATCAGTTCGACGGCGCAGTTGTTGAAGGCGCTGAATGTGATCAAGGATGTGAGCGGTGTTCTTGAGGCAAGGCGCAGTTAGTCTTGGAACCCAAAGGCTGATGCCGGGGTCGTACCCTGAGGGACTCGGCGTCCCCGTTCGCCCCCAGTCCTTGCTAGTGGGTTTTGTCTCCCGCATGCAACCCCGCCATCGCCGCCGTCTCCGGCTGCAAAGTGATGTGGTCTATCCCATGCTTGGCTAACAGCATCTTCTTGATCGCCCGCAATACCTTCGGCCAATGGTCGAGGTGTTCGATTTCCACGTGGCCGATCAGGGCTGGCTGGCCGGGCGACATGTCCCATACGTGCAGGTCGTGCACGGAAATCACGCCGTCCACCTGCTCCACGTCCGCGCCCACCTGGACGTAGTCGATGTGCATGGGCACGCCTTCCATCAGGAAGTGGTACGACTCTTTCAATACCCCGAACGTGGATTTCAGGATCAGCAGAGACACCAGCACGGACAGCAGCGGGTCGATCTGCATCCAGCCCGTGAAGTAAATCACGGCGCCGGCGACGATGGCGGCGACCGAGCCCAGCAAATCGCCCATCACGTGCACGAGGGCGGCGCGCGTGTTCACGCTTTGCTTGTCTTTCGACAAGACCCACGCCACCACCAGGTTGATCGCCAGGCCGATGAAGGCGACGATGAAGACCATGCCGCCTTGCACGGTTTGCGGGGCGGAAAAGCGCAGCACGGCTTCATAGCAGATCCAGCCCACGACGCACAGCATGGCCAGGCCATTGACGAAGGCAGCCAGCGCTTCGGCGCGGCCAAAGCCGAACGAGTGGCGCGGCGACGGCGGACGGCGGGCGATCAGCTGCGCCAGCAGGGCCAGGCCCAGCGCGGCCGCGTCCGTGACCATGTGGCCCGCATCGGAAATCAGGGCCAGCGAATTGGACAGGAAACCGGCGATGACCTCGATGCCGGCAAACGATAGGGTCAGCCCCAGCGCCCACGCGAGGATGCTCTGGCTGCGCCCCTCGAATGAGTGGGTGTGCTTGGCGTCGCCTTTCAGGTGGGCGTGCAAATGGGTGGCGTCGTGTTCGGTGTTGTCGTGCGTGGGATGCATGGAATGCTTTGTGGAATGATCTTGTCGTCAGTGTAATTGAAAAGCAACAAAACAGTCGGCGCGTAAAAAAACCTGCAGGCCGCGAGGCACTGCAGGTTTTACCTGGAGCAAATAAATTTTACTGTGCCGCCGTCTCGCCAAATTTCCCTTCGCGGAAATCCTGCACGGCCTGGAACACTTCCGCCTGGGTATTCATGACGAACGGGCCGTATTGCGCGATCGGTTCATTCAAGGGCTGGCCGGCGACGAAGATCACGCGGCCGCCTTCGGGCGCCTCGATGCGCACGCCGTCGCTGCCCGGCGTGTTGGCAAAGATCGCCATGCGCAGGGCGGGCACGGCCTTGCCGTCGACCTGCACTTCGCCACGAAACGTGTAGATGAAAGCATTATGGCCTGGCGGCAAGGGTTGTTCGAAGCTGGCACCGGCCGGCAAGTCGATATCGAGGTACAACGGTTCCGTCAGTTCGCGCTGCACGGCGCCCGTCACGCCATGGCTCTCGCCGGCGATCACTTGCACGGCCACGCCAGCGTCCGTCGTGTAGCGGGGGATCTCGCTGCTCGTGAAATCGCGGTACCACGGCGTGCGCATCTTGTCGCGCGCGGGCAGGTTCAGCCACAACTGAAAACCTTCCATCACGCCTTCTTCCTGCTCCGGCATTTCCGAGTGGATCACGCCGCTGCCGGCCGTCATCCATTGCACGCCGCCCGAGGTCAGCAAGCCTTCGTTGCCCGCGCTGTCCTTGTGGCGCATGCGCCCCGTGATCATGTACGAGACCGTTTCAAAGCCGCGGTGCGGATGCTCGGGGAAGCCGGCGATATAGTCGTTCGGCTTGTCGCTGGCAAAGTTATCAAGCATCAAAAACGGGTCGAGACGGCGCTGCAGCTGCTGCGTCAGCACGCGGTTGATCTTCACGCCGGCGCCATCCATGACGGCCTGGCCGGCGATCACGCGCTCGACGGCGCGTGGCTTGTTGACGGTGGTGATATCGCTCATTGTGTTCTCCTGTTTGGGGTCAGACCCGCCGGAACTCGGCGTCCCCGTCTGACCCCTTGTTGCGGCAGTCAGCTATTACACCAGGATCGCGTTGATCTCGGCGTCCGCCTGGGCTTGCGCCTTGGCCACGGCTTCCGGACCCATGCCCATGCCTTCCGAATACACGTATTGCACGTCGGTCATGCCCAGGAAACCGAACATGGTGTTCAGGTAAGGCACCTGGCTATCGTTGGCGCTGTCGCGGTGCAAGCCGCCGCGGGACAGGCCCACATAGACTTTCTTGCCGCTCAGCAGGCCAACTGGGCCGTTTTCCGTGTACTTGAAGGTGACGTTGGCGCGGGCAATCGCGTCGAACCAGCTTTTCAGTTGCACGGTAATGCCGAAGTTGTACATCGGCGCGCCGATGACGATCACGTCAGCCGCTTGCACTTGCGCAATCAGCGCGTCGTCCAGCGCGATGCGGGCCGCTTGCTCCGGCGTGCGTTTGTCGGCCGGCGTGAACAGCGCTTGCAGGGTCGGTTCGTCGAGCACGGGGTGCGGTGCGGCAGCCAGGTCGCGGCGGACGAGGGCGGCACCAGGGTTGGCCGCTTGTACGCGGGCGACGATGGCGTCAGCCAGGCGGGTCGAGGCGGAACCGGTGCTGCGGGCGCTGGAATTGATTTGCAGGATGTTCATCTTGTTTTCTCCGTTGTGAGGTGTCTTGCGATGGATGAACTATAGCAATTCCAAAATTGATGCGGAAGCCGTTAAAATGGATAACATTAATCCACCAATGGAACAATGAGGTTTTATGGATATCGATCCCGGAGATTTGCTGCTGTTTGCCAGAGTCGTCGAATGCGGCAGTTTCAGTCGCGCCGCCGTGCGCGTGGACTTGCCCAAATCGACCCTGTCGCGGCGCATCTCGCTGCTGGAAGCGAAACTGGGCGAACGATTGCTGCTGCGCACGACGCGCAAGCTGGCGCTGACGGAGTTTGGCGCCAGCCTGCTCGAGCATGCGCGCAAGGTGGTCGAGGAAACGGAGGCGGCCGGCGCCCTGGCACAGCACCGCCAGGCGGGGCCCAGCGGCTTGCTGCGCATTTCCATGCCGGCCGATTTCGGCGACACCCTGATGCGCCAGGTGCTTGCCGAGTTCGTGCGCCGCTATCCGGCCATTTCGCTGGAACTGGACTTGTCGGCGCGCCGCGTGGATTTATTGGAAGAGAACTTCGACCTGGCCATCCGCATGGGCAATTTGCCCGACGACGCCAGCCTGTCAGCGCGCCGCGTGGCGTTCAGCACCCTGGCGTTGTATGCCTCGCCGAAATACACGAGCGTGCACGGCTTGCCCGAGCATCCCGACGATCTGTACGGTCACGATCTGCTCAGCTTGCCGCGCGCCGTGCATGGCCTCGTGCACTGGACTTTGATCCGCGGCAAGACCACGTGGGAGCGCGATCTGCCCGTGCGCCTGTTGGCCAATTCGCCGGAATTGCTGGTGCGCATGGCGTGCACGGGCGTGGGCATCGCGGCCAGCACGGACCGCTTTGCCAAGGCTTATGTGGCGACGGGGGAATTGGTGCGCGTGCTGCCGGAGTGGAGTTTTCCGCTGGTCACGGGCTGGGCCGTGTTTCCCGGCCGGCGTTTGATGCCGGCCAAGACGCGCGCGTTTCTCGATCTAATGGAGGAGATGTATCGCACGGACGCGCCCGTGTAGGCGCGCGTCCGGATGCCTTACTTGGGCAGGTTGCCCATGACTTCGCCCAGCTGCACGGGGCCGGCCGGTTGCCAGCTGGCGTTGAATTGCACGGTGTCTTTCGGGAACAGCATGACGACGGTAGAGCCGAGCAGGAAGCGGCCCAGTTCTTCGCCCTGTTTCAGCACGACATTGTCGTTCGCATAGCTCCAGTCGCGGATATCACCGGTGCGGGGCGGGTTGACGACGCCGTGCCAGACGGTGGCCATGCTGCCGACGATGGTGGCGCCGACCAGGGTCATGACGAAGGGGCCGTTGGCCGTGTCGAATACGCAGACGACGCGCTCGTTGCGGGCGAACAGGCCGGGGATGCCGCGCGCCGTCGTCGGGTTGACGGAAAACAGTTCACCGGGTACATAGATCATGCGCGTCAAGCGGCCGTCGCACGGCATGTGGATGCGGTGGTAGTCGCGCGGGCTCAGGTACAGATTGGCGAAGCTGCCGTGTTCGAACTGGGCCGCCAGGGACGCGTCGCCGCCGACCAGGGCCGTGGTGCTGAAGTTATGGCCCTTGGCCTGGAAGATCTGGTCCTTGTCGATCGTGCCGAACTGGCTGATGCGGCCATCGACGGGGCAGATGTAGTCGGCCTGGGCCAGCGGACGGGCATCGGGGCGCAGCGCGCGCGTGAAAAAGTCGTTGAAGCTCGTGTAGTGCGTGATGTCCGGGTCCAGCGCCTCATCCATGTTGACGTTGTAGCGACCGACGAACCAGCGGATCAAACGCGTGGTCATGGCGCCGCCTTTGGCGCCGGCGATCCGGCCGGCAAAGTTGGTCAACGCTCCTTTTGGAAGCAGATATTGAGGCAGGACGGCAAGACGGTCAGACACGATGGGAAGCCTTTGACGGGATGATGGGAACAATGGTGAAAACGCATTATAGCGGCGATGTGGCGCGCAATGATATGCGCCGTATGCAAGGGTGCGTATCGCAGTCCGCCGCCGAATTTAATTTGCTGTAAGAAATATTTTCAGGAAACTGCGCCACTCGGAAAAAATTGCAGCACAATACGGCGGCCTGTTTTTTAGCTTTTAGCCATTTTTATTCAGCCAACTTTTTTCAGCCAGGTCATGATGCCACGCCGTTGCCTCCGCCTTACCGTCCTTTGTTCAGCCGTTTTACTTGCCTGGAATGCCCAGGCCCAGCAATCCGAAGCGCCAGCCGACACGGCCGCTGCCGCCACCACTGCGCCGTCGAAGGCTGAAAAGCCCGCCGCACCGGCCATGCAAACCGTCGAAGTCAAGGGGAGCGGCTACGATCCGCGCCGCGACGATACGGCCAGCAAGATGGTCGTGGGCAGCGAGGAAATCCTCAAGTATGGCGACACGAATGTCACCGACGTGCTCAAACGCTTGCCCGGCATTACCGTCTCCGGCGCGGCCGGGCGCTCGGGCGGAGAAATCCGCATGCGCGGGCTGGGTAGCGGCTACACGCAGATACTACTCAATGGCGAGCGGGCGCCGGCCGGTTTCTCGCTCGACACCCTGTCGCCGGACGTGATCGAACGCATCGAGATTCTGCATGCGGCCAGCGCCGAATACAGCACGCAGTCGATCGCCGGCACCATCAATGTGGTGCTCAAGAAAGCTGTGAAGACGGCGCAGCGCGAGCTCAAGCTGGGCGTGCAGGGCAGCGACGTGAGCTTCTCGCCCAGCGTCAACGTGCAGCTGTCCGACCGCGACGGTAATTTTTCGTACTCGATGGCCGGTTCGCTGTTCCGCTACGACTACCATTACGACAATCCCGGCCTGGAACTGGGCTACGCGCCCGATGGCCGGCAAAACCTGCTGCGCCGCACGAATGGCACGGGCGATGGCCGTCCGGAAGGCATCAATCTGTCGCCGCGCCTGAACTGGGTGCTGGCCAATGGCGACAATGTGACGGCGCAATTCTTTTTCAATGGCGGGCGCTCGAATCACCGCAACTTCAGCCGGGCCGAAACGGAGCAGGGCGTGCGCCCCGACTACGACACCAATACGGGCAGCTCAAGCAACCACAACGCCTTCGGCCGCAGCGACCTGACGTGGATGCACAAGCTGGCCGGCGGCGCCAGACTGGAACTGAAAATCGGCGCCTCGGCCGCCCGCAATACGTCCGACAGCCTGCAGCAAGGCTTTGTCGATGGCAGCGGCCTGGCGCTCGAACGCAAGGTGGGCGTGAAGGCGACGGAAAACGGCGTCAGTTCGACGGGTAAATATTCGTCGCCCTTGCTGCCCGGCCATGCCTTGTCGATGGGCTGGGATGGCGCCTACACGGAGCGCGACGAAACGCGCCGGCAGCGCGAAGCGGCCCTGGCTGCCTTGGGCGCGCGTCCGCCCGTCAACAGCGACGAAGGTTTCGACGCCACCATCAAGCGCCTGGCCCTGTTTGTGCAGGATGACTGGGAAATCACGCCGCGCTGGTCGATGTATGCGGGCGTACGCTGGGAAGGCATCGATACGCGCAGCGCGGGCGATACCTATGACGAAGTGAACCAGCGCACCAGCGTGTGGAGCCCGCTGCTGCAGACCCTGTGGAAGCTGCCCGATACCAAGGGCGACCAAGTACGTTTGGCCCTGACGCGCACCTACAAGGCGCAGCCCACGGCGAGCCTGATTCCGCGCCGCAATACCTCGACCAACAATAGCCAGACGGACCCTGACCGCGAAGGCAATCCCTACCTGAAACCGGAGCTGGCGCTGGGCATCGACGCCTCGTACGAGCACTACTGGGCCGAAGGTGCCTTGCTCAGCGCGCGCGCCTCGGCCCGCCGCATCGATGGCTACACGCGCCAAGGCTTGCTGTTCATCAATGACCGCTGGGTATCGACGCCCGTCAACGATGGCCGCGCCAATACTCAGACATTGGAACTGGAAGCGAAGTTCCCGCTGCGCGCCGTGATGGCCGCGCCCGTGCCAGCCATCGACTTGCGCGCCAGCATCAGCCGCAACTGGTCGCAGGTGGACCAGGTGCCGGGACCGAACAACCGGCTCGACCAGCAGACCCCCGTCAGCGGCAACTTCGGCCTCGATTACAAGACGCCGGACGGCGTGCTGACGACGGGTGGCAGCTTCAACTTCCGCAATGGCGGCCCCGTGCGCATCACCGAGCGCCAGAGCGCCTACACCTCGCCGCGGCGCGACGTCGACATTTATGCGCTGTGGAAATTCGATGCAAAGAACCAGCTGCGTCTGGCCGTGTCGAACTTGCTGGCGCAAGACTTCGAAAGCACCACCACGTATGCGGACGCCAGCGGCACGATAGCCCGCAACAGCATTTCGCCGAGTTCGCCGCAGGCGCGCGCGACCCTGGAAATGAAGTTCTGAGCGCGCTGTTTCTATACTGAAAACCCCGGCCGGCATCCCCGCTGGCCTATAATCTCGGCAATTGCGCGCACGGTCAGTCCGTGCGCGCCACCTTTTACTTTGCCAAGATTGCTTTCCCCATGACGTTTTCCTCCCTCGGCCTGATCGATCCCCTGGTCCGCAAACTTGACGAGCTCGGCTATGCCAAGCCCACGCCCGTGCAGGCGCAAGCGATTCCTGCCGTGCTGGCCGGGCGCGACCTGATGGCCGCCGCCCAGACGGGTACGGGCAAGACGGCCGGTTTCGCCGTGCCGCTGCTGCAGCGCCTGACATTGGAAGGCGTGGTGGCGCCCCAGTGCGTGCGCGTGCTGGTGCTCGTGCCCACGCGCGAACTGGCCGAGCAAGTCTATGCCAGCTTCCGCAGCTATGGCGGCAACTTGCCGCTGCGCAGCTTTGTCGCGTATGGCGGCGTGCCCATCGAGCCGCAGATCAGCAAATTGCGCAAGGGCCTCGACGTGCTGGTGGCCACGCCGGGCCGTTTGCTGGACTTGCAGACGCAGGGCGCCGTCAAGTTCGAGCAAGTGCAAACCCTGGTGCTGGACGAGGCCGACCGCATGCTGGATCTGGGCTTCGAGCGCGAGCTCGATATATTGCTGATGACCATGCCCAAGCAGCGCCAGACCCTGCTGTTCTCGGCCACCTTCTCGGACGCCATCCGCGCCATGGCGAAAACCATGCTGAAGGATCCCGTCTCGGTGGAGGTGAGCGCGCGCAACAGCACGGTCAAGGCCGTCAAGCAATCGGTGATCGTGTGCGACAAGAAACGCAAGCCGGAACTGTTTTTGCACTTGCTGAAGAAAAAGCGCTGGGGCCAGGTCCTGGTCTTCGTCAAGACGCGCAAGGGTGTCGAGCTGCTGGTGAATACTTTGCTGGAGCAGGGCGTGCGCGCCGATTCGATTCACGGCGACAAGACGCAGCCCAACCGCCTGCGCGCGCTGGCCCGTTTCAAATCCGCCGAAGTGCAAGTGCTGGTGGCTACCGACGTGGCCGCCCGTGGCCTCGATATCGACCAATTGCCCGTCGTCGTCAATTTCGACTTGCCCACCGTGGCGGAAGACTATATCCACCGCATCGGCCGCACGGGCCGCGCGGGCGCCTCGGGCGAAGCGATCTCGCTCGTCTGCGCCGACGAGGTGGAGTTGCTGTCGGCCGTCGAAGCGCTGACGCGGCAAACCCTGAAACGCAATGAGGAAGCCGGTTACGAAGCCGAGCACCGCGTGCCGGGCACGTCCGCCGGCGGCACGATCCAGAAAAAGGCCGTGAAAGTGCTGGCGCCGAAAGCGGCGGAGCGAGCCAAGAAAAGGCGCTTCTACAAATAATCGGCGCAGTTAAGCTGACAAGGCAAAGCGCGCTGCACGGATATGCCATTCGTGCCATCATGCGCCATGACCTCGATACCTTTGTTCCCGCTCAATACGGTGCTGTATCCCGACGGCTATCTGCCCCTGCAGATCTTCGAGGTACGCTATCTGGACATGATACGTCAGTGCATCATGGGCGAGCAGCCGTTCGGCGTGGTGCAGCTGCTGGACGGTGCGGAAGTGCGCAAGCCGGGCCAGCAAGAGACCCTGGCGCCCGTGGGCACCCTGGCGCGCGTCGTCGACTGGGCCGCGCCCCTGTCGGGCTTGCTGCAAATCAAATGCATGGGCATGCAGCGCTTCCACATCGTCTCCAGCGAACAGCTGAAGCACGGCTTGTGGATGGCGCAGGTCGACACCTTGGCGCCCGATAAAACCATCCCCATCCCGCAAGAGCAGCAGAATGTAGCCGACGCGCTCGGCGCCCTGATCCGTACCCTGCAGGAGCAAAAGATCCCGCCCGATCAAATGCCCCTGCAGCCGCCATACCGCCTCGACGAGTGCGGCTGGGTGGCGAACCGCTGGTGCGAGCTGCTGTCTCTGAGCGCCATGCAAAAACAACTATTGCTGAGCCAGGACAATCCCGTGCTGCGCCTGGAACTGGTGCAGGATATGCTCACGGAAAATGGTCTGCTCGAAGAGTAAAACATCCCGGGCCGCATGTTTGCACAACGTTCTGTTGTGCAATTGCAATCACTATTGAGAAATACTTTACGCTTTGCCGCCGCTGGCATAAGATAATGCCCCTGGGCAAGATTGCCCTGGGCAACATTCAAGAGCACACGACATGGCAAAAGTAAGCGCGGAACAGATCAATGCGGCAATGGAAGCGATGGCCGGCGAAGGCCAGTCCATCACGGTGCGCGCCTTGCGCGAACGGCTGGGCAACGGCGCCTGTCTGGGCACCATCAGCAAGCTATTGCAGCGCCGCAAGGCCGGTGCGCAGCGCCAGATCGCTGCCGCCGCCGAACTGTCGCCCGTGCTGCAGCAAGCCATCCTCGATTATGTAGGACAGGAATTAAGCGCCAGCCACAGCGCGCATGAAGCCGAGATGAACGACAATCAACAGGAATTGATGGACCTGGCCAGCGAGAACGAGCGCCAGCAAGAACTGCTCGACCTGCAGGCGGGCGAGCTGGAAACCTTGCGCGAGGAACTCGAGCGCGAGCGGCAAGTGGCGAACCAGGCCCGCACGGACCTGGCCAAGGCGCAGCTGCGCCTGGAAGGCTTGCCGCGCCTGGAAGAGGCGGCAGAGCAGGCCCGCATGGACCTGGCCAAGGCGCAATTCAAGCTCGAAGGCATCCCGCGCCTGGAAGAGGCCGCCGAAGCCGCCCGCGCGGAACTGATCCAGGCCCAGCTGAAGCTGGAAAGCCTGACGCGCGTGGAAACGGAACTGGCGGCCGCGCGCCTGGAACTGGAAGCGGAACGCGAAGAGCTGGGCGAAACGCGCGCCGAGCTGGACGAAGAGCGCACCTTGCGCATCAAGGCGCAGCAGTTCATCGTCGATCCGATATTCAAAACACCTGTTTGAAGACACCCTGACCAAACCTGCTGCGCGTCGCGCTTTGCGGCCTTCGATGCTCACCGGCTCGGCGCCCCCGTACTAAAGTACGGTTGCGCTTCTCGGCCACCTCTCCCTTCCGCTCGCGACGGTTTTGTCAGGTGTCGTTACGTCTCTGTTCTAACCTAACGCTGCGTACAGTGTTAGTCGGCGCACGGAATCTTGTCACTAGGCGCGGCAAAATAGTTCAGTGATCCGGGCGCGAAAGGGGCAGGCATGGAAACGCTGATCGTCATGGGGGCCTCGGTGGGCGGCGTAAGCGCGCTGTCCACTATCTTCGCCACCTTGCCGGCGGACCTGCCCGCGGCAATCCTGGCCGTCATGCATGTGGGGGCGCGCAACAGCGTGCTGCCCGAGATCCTCGGCAAGACCTCCGCCTTGCCCGTGCGCTTTGCCGAAGAGCGCGAACCCGTACGCGCGGGGCGCATCCTGCTGGCGCCGCCGGACCGGCACATGCTCGTTGCCAACCTGGCCGGCCAGGCGATGGTCGAGCTGACCCGGGGTCCGAAGGAAAACCATACGCGTCCCGCCATCGATCCCCTGTTTCGCAGTGCCGCCGCCGCTTTTGGGCCGAAGGTGGTGGGCGTGGTTCTCAGCGGCTACCTCGACGATGGCACGGCGGGCTTGCAGGCTATCAAGGCCTGCGGCGGCAAGGCGCTGGTGCAGGAGCCGCAGGACGCGGTGGCGCCGTCCATGCCGCAAAGCGCGATCGACCATGCCGGAGTGGACTGGTGCCTGCCGTCCACCGAGATCGGGCCGGCCCTGCTGGCGCTGGCCAGCGGCGCGCCGGCGCCAGCCGTCGCTGCACAGTCCTTGCCGCCCGTGCCCCAGTGGGTTGCCGTGGAAAACCGTTTTGCGCGGGGAGTGGGAAATATGGAGCAACTGGAAAAAATTGCCACGCCATCGACGTTCACCTGTCCCGAATGCCAGGGCACGCTGTGGGAGCTGCATGGCCAGAAGCCGCAGCGTTTTCGCTGCCATACGGGCCACAGTTTTACGGCGCAGACGCTTGGCGAGTTGCAGCATGAAAAGGCGGAAGACGCCATCTGGGCCGCTGTCAGGGCGCTGCAGGAAAAAGAAAAACTGTACCTGAACCTGGCCGCCAAGGCCCAGGCCTGGTTGCATCCGGGCACGGCCAGCGAGTATGCAGCCAAGGCGCGTCAGGCAGGCGAGCAGGCCGATATGCTGAAACGGGCCTTGCTGGCTTAAAATAGCGCACTGTCGCGCCATGCCGCGCGGCGCCTGATCGCAAAGAAGGTTTATGTCCGCAGAAAAAAAAGAGCCGCTCCCGCTTGCGGCAGCCCCCGTATTGCCACGTGCACTGCCGCCGAGGCCGCCAGCCGAATTCAGTTCGCCTGAAGCGGCCCTGGCCCGCAAGCAGGCGCGCGAAGACAAGGATGCGCAGGTGCGCGGTGTTACCTCTATCGACGCCATGCGCGAGGCTATCAAGCAGGGGGCGCGCGACTTGCCTGCCATCACCGAGGTGCCGCGCCTGGCCATGCTGGACGCCGCCGCCTTTCGTGCGCGCGCCGCGCAGGGCTTGCCTTTCCTGATGCGCGGGCTGGTGCGGCGCTGGCCCCTGTCGGCATTGGGTCCCGAAGTCTTGCGCGAGCAGTTCAGCCATGTGCCCGTGCGCGCACGGGTAGGCGACTACATCAACACGGCCTTTGCTGCCGATCGCGCCATGCAGGATATGTCGATGGGGCAATATCTGGATCTGGTGGCAGAGGGCAAGTATGTGCTGCCGCCCTACCTGGGCAACCTGGAATTACGCGAGCTGAACCGCCTGTGCCACTGGCCCACGTATTTCGACAAGATGGGCCCGCCGCGTTTCTGGGTGGGGCCGGCCGGCACGGTGACGCCCTTGCACTGCGATTACGACGACAATATCTTCGCCCAGGTGTGGGGCCGCAAGCGCATCTTTTTGTCGCCGCCGCACCACGACGCTTTTCTTTATCCTAGCGAAGCGAACGCCATCCTGTTCGGTTCGCCTTTCGACCCGGAAGCCCCCGATTTTCAGCGTTTTCCCCTGGCACGCCAGGCGACGATGATCGAATGCATCGTCGAGCCCGGCGACATGCTGTATGTGCCCGCCGGCTGGTACCACCAAGTGCGTGCGCTGACGTTTTCGCTGTCCTCGAACCGCTGGGCCAGGGCCGTGCCGCTGGCCTTGCATGGGGATACGGCGCTGCGGCGTACCGACGCTTAATCTGATGGCACGATGGCCTTGCCGTCGGCGCGCAGGCGTTTCGGCCGCCACTCGCTGAGGATGCCCGCACAAATGATCAATATCGCGCCGACGATGGCCAGGGCCGGCAGCCGTTCGCCGGCGATGCGCCCGATCACGCCAGCCCAGACAGGCTCGCCCGCATAGATCAAGGTCGCCTTGGTGGCGGAGATGCGCTTTTGCGCCCAGTTCATCACATACTGGATCAGCGCGCTGGCGCAGCCCAGGGCCAGCACGCTGAGGATGAACGTCTTGCTGATGACAGGTGGCGCTTCGCCCATGACGGGCATCAGCAGCAGGGCGATCAATGACGCCGTCGCCAGTTGCACGATGGTCACGCGCAAGATGTTCAGCTGCGGCGAGACGCGGCTGATGAGGATGATTTCCAGGGCGATGGCGATGGCGCCCACGGCCGTGATCAGCTCGCCAGTGCCGAAGGCCATGCTCAAGCCATCCGTGCCGGTAAGCAGCAGCAAGCCGACGAACGCCAGCACGACAGCTGCCCACACGGCAGGGTGGGGCCGCTGCTTGAAGACCAGCCACTGCACCAGCGGCACGATGGGCACATAAAAGGCCGTGATGAAGGCCGATTTGCTGCTGGAAATATGCATCAAGCCATAGGTTTGCAGCGCGTAGCCGCCAAAGATGCTCACGCCAATGGCCATGCCCGTCAGCAACTCCGCCTTCGTCAAGTGCCGCAACTGGTCCCGGCAAATCAGGGCGCCGATGCTGGCGGCCACGGCAAAGCGGGCGGCCACGAAGGCCAGCGGGCCGCTGACCGTCACGGCATGTTGCACGACGAGAAACGTTCCGCCCCAGATGAAGGTGATGGCGATCAGGGCCAGTTCGGGCATGCCAAAGGCGGGCGGGGGACTTGCGTGTGTTTTCATGGGACGCTATGCTATGAGCAAAATATTTCCCATCATCATAGGAGCAATATATTGCGCAGTCAAGCCGAGGCCGGTGGCGTGCTGGCACACCTGGCCACCAATCTGCGGCGCTTGCGCCTTGCCGCGGGCCTCAGCCAGGAGGAACTGGCGCGCCAGTCTGGCCTGAGCCGGCGCATGGTCAACGGCGTCGAGGCGGGCAGCACCAATATCAGCCTGGCCAACCTCGACCATGTGGCGGCCGCCTTGAACGTGGCCTTTGTCGACCTCGTCCAGCCGCCGCAGCAGCCGCACGACAGCCTGCGCGTGCTGATGTGGCAAAGCGCATCGCAGGCCAGCCAGGCCGTGCTGCTGGGCGCGGCGCCCGCCAGCCGGCAGGTGGAACTGTGGTCGTGGACCCTGGCGTCAGGCGAGCGCTACGATGCGGAAGCCGATCCGACCGGTTTCAGTGAAATGCTCTACGTGCTGGAAGGAACGCTGCAGCTCGTGCTGGCGGCGGAAACCAGGCAACTGGCTACGGGCGAATTTTTTGTGTTCAGCAGCGCGCAAGCGTATGCCTACGTGAATACGGGCGCGTCGACCTTGCGCTTTACGCGCAATGTGGCCAGCTGACGGCGCGGTTACTTGAGGCCACACCCCACCAGCAACAGCATCGGCCGCTCGCGCTCTTCGGCCAGGGCCGGTTGCTGCGCGAGCTGTTCGTCGCTGGGACCCCATTCTTCCACGTGGTCCAGCTGGAAACCGGCGCGTAGCAAAGCATTCAAGGTCGTGCCGAGGGTGCGGTGCTGCTTGATCACGCCGGGCGCCAGCCAGTCCGACACGCGCGGGCCTTGTAGCTGGTAGTTGTCGACGGGCCAGGTCTTGCGGCCTTGCGCATCCGTCAGCCAGCCGGGCTGGCGCGGCGCCATGAAGATCGGGTGCTCGATGGAAAACACCAGCTTGCCGCCAGGCTTCAAGCCGTGGCGGATGGCGGCCAGCAGGGTGTCGAAGCCTTCGATGTAGTGGAACGCCAGCGAACTGTAGACGAGGTCGTAGCTGGCTGGCGGCAAGGCCAGTTGTTCCAGATCAAGCCGCGCATAGCTGACCGTCGGGTGTTCTCCCATGGCGCTTGCCTGCGCCAGCATCTTTTCCGATACGTCCACGCCCAGCACGCGCGCCGCGTCAGCCTCGGCAGCCCAGCGGCAGAACCAGCCATAGCCGCAGCCCAGGTCCAGCACGCTTTTTCCTTGCAACCCGGGCAGCATGGCGCGCAGGGCAGGCCATTCCGGTGCGCTGTCGAGGCCGCCGACGGAGCGCGGCAGCTGGCTGTAGGCCGTGAAGAAGGCGTCGTTGTCGTAGATATTCTGTGTCATGCGTCGATGTTCTTGGGGGGCATGCGCTTGGCATGCCCGCCCCGTTGCGCCCGGTAAATGCCCGCGTGGCCGGAAAACAGGTAGGCCACGACGCAGGCGATGGCCGCGTACACGCCGATCTCGGCGCCGAAAAGTTCCATGGCCATCAGGGTCGAGGCGATCGGCGTGTTGGCCGCGCCCGCAAAGACGGCGACAAAGCCGATGGCCGCCAGCAGGGTGACGGGCTGGTGCAACAGCGGGCCCAGCGCATTGCCCAGGGTCGCGCCGATGTAGAACAAGGGCGTCACTTCGCCGCCCTTGAAACCTGTGCCCAGTGAAACAATGGTAAACGCCATCTTGCCGAGAAAATCCCAGGCGGGCAGCGGTTCCTTCAGCGCGTCGGCGATGGTGGGAATGCCCAGGCCGATATACTTGTCCGTGCCGATCAGCCACACGGCGATGGCGATGATCACGCCGCCGGCCAGCGGACGCAGCGGGGCGTAGCCGATCCAGCGCTTCATCAGGCCGCTCAAACCATGCGTGGCTTGCGCAAACAGTTTACCGGTCACGCCGAACAGCACGCCCGCGATCACCATGGCGCACAAGGTCCAGGCGGAGAGGGCGGGGATCAATGGCACGGCGTAATGCGTATGGTGGACTCCCCACAGCAAGCCCACCTGGTCGGCGATGACGGCGGCAGCCAGGCAGGGCAGCATGGCTTCGTAGCGCAGGCGGCCGATGGCCAGCACCTCCAGGCCGAAGATGGCGCCTGCCAGCGGCGTGCCGAAGACGGAGGCAAAGCCGGCGCTGATGCCGGCCATCAGGATGATGCGGCGGACTTCGTTGTTCAGGCGGAACAGGCGCGTGAGCTGGTCGGCCAGCGCGCCGCCCATCTGCACGGCCGTGCCCTCGCGTCCGACGGAGGCGCCGAACAGATGCGAGATGACGGTGCCGCCCAGCACCAGCGGTGCCATGCGCAGCGGAATGATTTTTTTCGGGTCGTGGATTTCATCGATCAGGAGGTTCGCGCCGCCTTCGACGCTGCTGCCATAGCGCAAATACAGCCAGCCGACGGCAAAGCCCGCCAAGGGCAGCAGCCAGATCAGCCAGGCGTGCGCCAGGCGCGTAGCGGTTGCCCATTCAAGGGCGAACAGGAAGCCGGCCGAAGCCGTGCCGGCCAGCACGGCCACGACCAAGGCCAGCAGCAGCCATTTCAACAGATGCTGTAGTAGATCGGTGAGGGCGCTAAGACGCTGCATCGTGCATCCATTCAAAACTGATGGGTGGGGGATTCCTTACAGGCCCAGTTCCGCCACCAGCGCCTGGCCGATGGCGCGCTGTTCGGCCAAAATCGCGCGCAAGTGGTGGGGGCGCGTCTTGACATTCGTCATGACCACGCGCAGCACGTTGGTCGGGCCAGGGTAGCGCGTCGATTCCAGCACCGTGCGCGAAACAAAGCTGTGGCCCTGCGCCTTTTGCCGGTTTTGCAGCTTGGCGTTCAAGGTGTTCAGTTGCTTGTTCAGTTCGGTGGCAGCCTCCACCTGGCCGCCGGCCAGCAAGGCCTCCATGCGCTGGCGCAAGTGCACGGGCACGTAGCGGTAGGTGAGAATGAAGGTATCGGAGCGCGTGACCAGTTCGAAATCCTGCTGGTCGGCCAATAAATCCTGCAACTGGCCGGACAGGGTGGCCGCCTGCTGCAGCAAGGTCGTGTAGCCGGACACGCCGAGCACCTTGAACGAGGTCCACAGTTTCAAGGCATCGAAGCGGCGCGAGCCTTCCAGCGACGTCTGGCCCAAGTCGCCCGAGTTGTCGCGCAAGATGTAGTTGGCATTGTGCTTGAGCAAGTTCAGGCTGGCGCTATCCTTGAACAGCACCATGCTTTGCGCCATCGGCACCCATAGCAATTTGTGGCCATCGATGACGACGGAGTCTGCCAGCGCAATCCCGTCGTACAACGCGCGGTACTGTTCCGCGATCAATAGGGCGCCGCCCCAGGCCGCATCCACGTGGAACCAGATGCTTTCTCGCGCGGCAATGGCCGCCATCGCGGCCAGCGGGTCGATGGCGCCCGTTTCCGTCGTACCGGCGATGCCGATCATGGCGACGACTTTGATCTTGCGCAGTTTTAAATCGGCAATGGTCGCTTCCAGCGCGGCGACGTCGATGCGGTTGTCGCGGTCGACGGCCACCAGCTGCAAGGCGTTTTCGCCGAGGCCCAGGGTTGCCAAGGCCTTTTTCACGGAGTAATGGCTGCGCGCCGAGCCGATCACGGCCAGCCCCGCATGGCTAGAATCCTGCATGGCGGCGAACAGGCCCCGTTTGCGCGTGCCGGGCAGCTGCTGCTCGAGCGCCACGGCCAGCGCCGTCAAGTTGCCCATGGTGCCGCCGTTGACGACATTGCCCAGCGCGCCACTGGTGGCGGCCATGGCCTGCGTGTAGACGGCATCGGGCTGCTGGTAGACCTGGCGGTGCAGCCAGCCGAGGATCTGTTTTTCGATCAGGGTCGACACGTACGCCGTCTCGATCTTGACCTGGTTCTGGTTCAGGGTGGCTGTAAACGCTTCGGCCAGCACGCTGATCCACGGCAGGGCCTGCGTCATGTGGCCGATGTATTGCGGGTGGTTCAGCTGGGCCGTATTGGCCAGCACGGTGGTGTCGAGTTCTTGCAGGAAATCCGCCACGGGCATGCCGTGCGCGGGCAGGCAGGTGTCGGACAATTGCGTCAGCAGTTCCGCATACGGCGTGTGCGGATAGGGCGTGTCGCGTTCGGCGGCCAGCCAGCCGCCCAGCATGCCCAGCGCCTGCTGCAGGGGCGCGGGTGCCTGCTGCAGCGCATCGATGGAAAAATGCTGCTGCAGCAGCTGTTCGATAGGGGTATCGGTCATGGCGCGTTGTCTTCTCTACGGATTGCTGGTGCCACGGTGACACAAATGCATCGCGCCCAGGCGGAAGCGGGATTTTACCCGACTCCGCCTGAGCGCATCAGTTTGCTGACTGTCTGTGATCAGAAGTAGTTGAGGCCCAGCGCCGACTTGACTTCATCGGCCGTGCGGGCCGCCACTTCGCGTGCCTTGAACGTGCCTTCTTTCAGCATCTGGATGACTTGCCCCTTGTCCTTGGCGAACTCTTCACGGCGGGCGCGGATCGGTGCCAGCATTTCCTGCAAGACCACGTCCAGGCGCTTCTTGACGATGCTGTCGCCCAGGCCGCCGCGCACGTAATGGGCTTTCATTTCGGCCAGCGCCGCTTTTTCCGGATCGAAGGCGTCCAGGTAGGTAAAGGCGATATTGCCTTCCAGGTGGCCCGGGTCTTCCACGCGCAGATGCAGCGGGTCGGTATAGACTTTTTTCACGGCGGCCGTGATTTCGGCCGAGGTCGCGCCCAGGTTGATGGTATTGCCCAGCGACTTGCTCATCTTTGCCTTGCCGTCGATGCCGGGCAGGCGGCCGATGTCCGGTACCAGCGCCTTGCATTCCATCAGCACTTCGCGGTTGTACATGCGGTTGAAGCGGCGCACGATTTCATTCGTTTGCTCGATCATCGGGATCTGGTCTTCGCCCACAGGCACCACGCCTGCCTTGAAGGCCGTGATGTCGGCCGCCTGGCTGGCAGGGTAGGTCAAAAAGCCCGCTGGAATATCGCGCTCGAAGCCGCGCAGGCGGATTTCTTCCTTGACGGTGGGATTGCGCTCGAGGCGCGCCACGGTGACGATATTCAGGTAGTAAAAGGTCAGCTCGGCCAGTTCCGGGATTTGCGACTGGATGAACACCGTGGTTTTCGTCGGGTCGATGCCGACGGCCAGGTAGTCGAGCGCCACTTCGACGACATTGCGGTGCACCTTGTCGATGTCGTCCATATTGTCCGTCAGCGCCTGCGCGTCGGCCAGCATGATGAATTGCTTGTAGCTGTTCTGGTAGCGGACCCTGTCGCGCAGGCTGCCCACGTAATGGCCCAGATGCAAGGGACCGGTCGGGCGGTCGCCCGTCAGGATCACGGATTGCGAAGCGATGGCGGCGGGCGACAGCGGTGCTGCCGGTGCGTCATTCTGGTCTTGGGTATCTGGGGTGTTCGGCAAGCTCATCAAGTTTCCTTTTGAGCCGCCTGCATCGGGGATGATCCAGGCTGAGCCTGTTACGCCACCGATCGAGGCGGCGTGGATCTAATTCACATCACTATACAGTGGCCGCGCGAAAGTGAGCGGGACCACCAATTCAAGCAGGCGTGTTGTGAAGGGATAAATTTCATGGCGTTATGGTTGCAGTTTGGGCGCGTTCTGTCAAGTTTGCGGCCCGATTTATCTGCTGTGCTGCGTCAGAGGCTAGCCTACTGTGGAACTTGCTTTCCGGGTATTATTGCCATTCGGCCACTTTTGCGTGGCATGAATCCATTGGAGAACAGTATGCGCGTGTCGTCCCCCGTCCGGCTCACCGGCCTGGCCCTGGTTATCAGTTCCCTGTTTGCTGCGCCCGCGATGGCGCAAACTCCGCCGATGGCGCCCGATATCGGCGCCAAGCTGGTGATGCCCGACGTGAATGATTACGTCAAGCGCGTGGTGATGATTCCCATGCGCGATGGCGTCAAGCTGTACACGGTCATCGTCGTGCCGAAAGACGCCAAACGGGCGCCTATCATGCTCACGCGCACGCCCTATAACGCTGCCCGCCGCGCCCAGCGCGCCACCAGCGCCAGCATGCTGGCCACCTTGCCGCAAGGCGACGACACCCTGGTGGAAAACGGCTACATCCGCGTATTCCAGGACGTGCGCGGCAAGCATGGCTCGGAAGGCGATTACGTGATGACGCGCCCCGTGCGCGGCCCGCTCAACAATACCAAAGTGGACAATGTCACGGATGCGTGGGACACCATCGACTGGCTGTCGAAGAATATCCCGGAAAGCAATGGCAAGGTGGGCATGCTCGGTTCCTCGTACGAAGGGCATACGGTGCTGATGGCCCTGGTCGACCCGCATCCGGCGCTGAAGGTGGCCATTCCCATGAGCGCCATGGTCGATGGCTGGCGCGGCGATGACTGGTTCCATAACGGCGCCTTCCGTATGCCGAGCTTATCCTACCTGGCGTGGCAGACGAGCGTGCGCGGCAGCGGCGAGGCGCCCGTGCTGGGCGCCTACGACGATTACGAAGCGTATCTGCGCATCGGCTCGGCCGGCGACTTTGCAAAGAAATTCGGCATCGACAAGCTGACCTATACGAAAAAGCTGTTCGAGCACCCGGCTTACGACAGTTACTGGCAAGAACAGGCGCTCGACAAGATCCTCGCCAAGCGTCCGCTGATCGTGCCCACCATGCACGTGGTGGGACAGTGGGACCAGGAAGACATCTATGGCCCCTACGCCAGCTACTGGGCGATGGAAGGGCGCGACACGCGCAACAACCTCAATTACCTGGCCATCGGCCCGTGGCGCCACAGCGGCGTCAACTACGAAGGTTCCAGCCTGGGGGCCCTGAAGTTTGACGGCGACACGGCGCGCCAGTTCCGTGAAAAAGTCATGCAACCATTCCTCAATCAATACCTGAAGGATGGCGCGCCGGAAGCGAATACGGCACCCGTCGTGTCGTACCAGAGCGGCACGAACCAGTGGCAGCGCCTGCAGCAGTGGCCGCTGGCCTGCGAGACCTGCGACACCAAGCTGACGCCGATCTATCTGCAGGATGGCTACAAGCTGGGCTTTGCCGCGTCATCGGCCACAGCCGATGCAGCCAGCGGCGCGTTCGATGAATACGTGGCCGATCCCGCGAAACCCGTGCCTTTCGTAACCCGTCCCGTGCGCCTGAACGATGCAGACGTGTGGAAGCCATGGCTGGTCAGCGACCAGCGCGGCTATGCGGACCGTACGGATGTGCTCAGCTATGTCTCGGAACCGTTGAAGACGGCCGTGCGCATCGCCGGCGCGCCGATGGTCAACCTGTTTGCCGCCACCAGCGGCACGGATGCCGACTGGGTGGTGAAGCTGATCGACGTGTATCCGGACGAAGTGCCGTCGCAGCCGGCCATGGGCGGCTACCAGCTTGGCGTGGCGATGGACATCTTCCGCGGCCGCTACCGTGACAGCCTCGAGCACCCGACGGCCATTCCAGCCGGCAAGGTCGAACGCTACCGTTTCGCCTTGCCGAACGCGAATCACGTCTTCCTGCCCGGCCACCGCATTGCCGTGCAAGTGCAGTCGAGCTGGTTCCCCCTGTACGACCGCAATCCGCAAACCTTCGTGCCGAATATCTTCCTGGCCCAGCCAGGCGATTATAAAAAGGCGACGCAGCGCGTGTACCACGCGGCAGGGGCGGCCAGCGCCATCGAGTTGCCGATCGCGCCGCTCGACGCCCGCTAGGCCATTCGCATGAGCACGGCGCCTGCCGCGATCAGGGCGATAGCCAGATAGCGGCGGGGGCTGATTTTTTCGCGCAGGAACAGGGCCGCAATGGCGATGGCGAACAGGATCGATGTTTCGCGCAGGGCCGCGATGGCGGCCACGGGCGCTTGCGTCATGGCCCACAGGGCCAGGCCGTACGAAGCGAGCGTGCCGAAACCGCCAAAGGCGGCCAGGCGCCATTGCGTTTGCGCATAGGCGAGCAAGTCGGCGGGGCGGCGCAACGCCGTCCACAGCAGCAGTCCCGTTCCGTTCAAGACAAAAATCCACATCGTGTAGGCGGCCGGCGCGCCGGAAAGGCGCACGCCGATGCCGTCGATCAGGGTATAGCTGGCGATGACGCAAGCGTTGCCCAGCGCAAAGGCGGTGGCGCGCCCTGTTTGTTTCGTGGTGCCAGCCGTGGCGGGCCGGCGCGCGGCAACATACAGGCCGAGGATGCCCGCGCAGATGCAGGCGACGGCACCCATTTGCATGGCGGACAGGCGCTCGCCGATCAGCGGCCAGCTGGCCAGCGCCACGATGAGCGGCGCGCTGCCGCGCATCAATGGGTAGGCATGGCTCATGTCGCCGGCCTTGTAGGCGGCCGCCAGCAGAGAATAATAGGCCAGCTGCGCCACGGCCGAGGCGGCCAAATAGGGCCAGCTGGCGGGCGCGGGAGAGGTGACGAAGGGCAGCACGGCCAGCGAGATCAGGGCCGCGCCCACGGAGACGAGCACCGTGCTGAGAAAGGTATCCTTGCCCGACTTGACGATGGCGTTCCAGCTGGCGTGCAGCAGCGCGGCAAACAGGACGACGGCGACGACCAGACCGGACATGCGGGCCTTAGCGGGGGCGTATGCTCTGCGACAACAATTCCTGGCGGTGGTGGCGCTGGAAACCTTCCATCAGGACGCCCGAGCGGCCCGCTTTTTCCAGCAGTTCGCGCAAGGTGGCCTGGTCTTCCGCCGTCAGCGCCTTGCGCGACAGGTAGGCGCCGCTCATGCCCCACGGCAATTCCGGCAGCGCTTCCAGGCGCAATCGGTCGGCCAGGCCATACACGCGCGCATCGTTTTGCGCCACGCCGGCGAGGATGGTGGGGGCCATGATGGTGGCATCGATGAAGCCGCTTTGCATCAGACGCGCCACGGAGAGCGCGTCGACTTCGTAGAACAGGCGTCCCTGGCTGCTCAATTCCTTGGCCAGCGCCTGGTACGGTGCGCCGTAGTCGTAGCCGCGCACGAGCGCCACGCGCAATTCGCGCCGGTCGATCAGTTCCTGCATGGTGTTGATGGGTGCGCGCGTGCCCTGCAGCGAGATCAGCAGCGGACGGCTGCCCATCAGCGGGATGAACAGGCCATGCTGGTCGCGCCGCGGCGTGCTGCTGGCCGGGATCAGCAAGTCGGCCTTGCCCGCTTCGAACATCGCTTCCAGGCGCGCGCGGGGCACGGCCGTGAAGACAAAGTTGCAGCCGAGCTTGGCGCCCATGCTGCGCAGCAAGTCGGGATAGATGCCGCTGATCGTGGCGCCACTGACGACCACGCTGGCGCCGATCGCCGAGACGGGCACCTGGATGTCGCGCGAGCATTGCGCGCCCGCCAGGGACGGCAGCGCCAGCGCCAGCATGGCCATGGTTCGGCGCCAGGCGCTGGAATAAAAGTCAGTCATACCCATCCTTGCTTGCCATCGAATGCCGGGCGTCGGTAACGCCCCGCTGATTATCCCATTCTCGCCTATTTATTTCTCAAATACAATATTATCCCCGCGGCTACTTTGTGGTGGAAACCGCAAGTCTGGCCAGGCGCTGCGCCTTGAAGTAGCGCCAGGCCACGAGGATGCCCAGGGTTTGCATGATGGCGCACAGGTAGAAGGTGCTGCCGATGCGCCAGTCCTGCGGCGGCAAATGGCTCACTTCGCCGAGGATCATGCTGCCCAGCAAAGGCATGAGGATGATGCCCAGGCTGCTGATCGATTGCAGGGAGCCCATCAGTTCTCCCTGTTCGCTGGCGTTCGATGATTTCGAGATGATGCCTTGCAGGGCCGGGCCGGCGGCAAAGGCCAGCAGGTTGCACAGGATCAGCGCATACATCATCCAGCCTTGCGTGGCCAGTCCGTACAGCAGGTAGGTGAGGGCGCCCGACGCCATGCCCAGCAGGGATAAGCGCACTTCGCCAAAGCGTTTGATGAGTATGCCCAGCAAGCCCGCCTGCACGACGGCTGCGCACAGGCCCACGCAGAACAGGGCGATGCCGTTCTGGCGCGGCGTCCAGTCGAAGCGGAAGTGCGTGTACAGCACCCACGTGGTGTTGAGCATCATTTGCGCAAACGTCATCAGGCCGAAGGCGAGCACCAGGCCGCGGATTTCCACGCGGCGCACCAGTTTCAGCAGCGCGGCGAACGGGTTGATGCGGGCCAGGGTGAACGGTGCGCGCGGGCCCGGCTGCAGCGATTCGGGCACACAGAAATAGCCGTAGATGAAATTGGCCGCCGACAGGCCAGCCGCCACGTAAAACGGCAGGCGCAGATCGATTTCGCCCAGCAGGCCTCCCAGCATGGGCCCGCAAATGAAGCCCAGGCCGAAGGCGGCGCCGATTTTGCCGAAGCTCTTGGCCCGGTTGTCGGGGGTGGAAACGTCGGAGGCATAGGCGGACGCGACCGACATGCTGGCCGACGAGACGCCGCCGATGACCCTGCCGATGAACAGGCAGGCCAGGTTCGGCGCCCAGCCCGTGGCGAGAAAGTTGATGCCCATGCCCGCCATCGAGTACAGCAGCACGGGACGGCGTCCCACGCGGTCGCTGATGGCGCCCAGCATGGGCATGAAGATGAACTGCAGCAAGCCGAAGAGGGCCGCCATGATGCCGTACCAGAATGCCTGGGCATCCTTGCCGTCGACAAAATTGCCGATCAGGATGGGCAGCACGGGCACCACGAGGCCGATGCCCAGCATGTCGATGAAGACGCAGACGAGGATGAAATTGAGGTTGCCGGCGCGCGCGGGCGCGGCGGGCGATGACGGGGAATGGCTGTCGGGGCTGGTTTGATCGGACATGCATGCTTTCGGCGCGTTGGTATTGCGCCGGCGTCTTGCAGTTTTCTGCTGACGCGCGGCGCGATAGCTGAGGCTTGCATTATAGATAGCATGCGTGCTGCTGGCTATCGCCACCAGGCTTATGTGCTCATTCCCCATTCGTCCGCGAAGGCGGCGCGGAAATCCGTCAGCACGGCCAGCCGCTGTTCGGCCAGCGCGCGGCCCGCCGCCGTCTGCATCTTGCCGGGCAATTTGTCGAGCTTGGTGACGATATGGTCGAGCGCGTAGGCCTTGTCGTCGAGCGGGCGATGCGCGGCCAGCGGATCCGTGCCGTGCGCGAGCGCGCTATCCATGCGCGCGGCCGTATAGAACAGGCGCGCCAGTCCCACGGCGCCCAGCGCGTCGATGCGGTCCGCGTCCTGCACGATCTGCGCTTCGATCGTGTGCGGCGGCAGGTTGGCGGAAAAACTGTGCGTCTCGATGGCGTGGGCCACGCCGGCCAATTTTTCTGCCGGGAACTCCAGTTCCGCCAGCTGGCGGCAAGCCAGCGTTGCCGCCTGGCGCGAGGCCAGATGGCGCTCGGGATGGTTTTTCGGCAAGTTGACCAGGTCGTGCAGGTAGCACGCTGCCATCACGGTGAGGGCGTCGGCCTGCGCATATTCTTCCAGCAGGACGCTGGCATTGCGCCAGACACGGTGCAGATGGTTGATGTCGTGGGCGCTGTCATCGCCCAGGCCGGCCGTGGCCAGCGCCAGCAGACGTGGTTGCCATTGGGAAAGCAAAGAATGCATGGTTCAAAGTCGTAAAAAAGCAGGGGCCGCCAGTGTGGCATAAAACGCCGCCGCGTGGGGCGGGGCGCCCGGCACTTCGGCGTGCCGTATTTGCCACATAAATTGTATTTTTGAAAAGCACTGGTCAGACGAATGCTCTTTTTTAGTGCATGTAAAATTTACATGAGGTAACATTGCCGCACGGAAATTAGAAGCATAAGCTAATTGCGAGAAAGTATTTGCAAAAACATACAAGTGACAGCCATTCCATCGTGCTTGGCGCGTCACATCCAGGGCTTGCATGCAGCGCGCCCTGGCCTGCGCCCCAGGCGAGTTAACGAAAGGATTATCATGAACACCAATTCCAGCGATACTGGCGCAACCGTTGCCAAGGCTGCCGAATACCTGGCCTTTACCCTGGGCCAGGAAGAATATGGCATCGACATCCAGAAAGTCAGCGAAATCCGCAGCTATGAAACGCCGACCCGCATTGCCAACGCCCCCGAGTTCGTCAAGGGCGTGGTCAACTTGCGCGGCATCATCGTGCCGATCGTCGACATGCGCATCAAGTTCAACCTGGGCACGCCCAGCTATGACCAGTTCACCGTCGTCATCATCCTCAACATCGGCAACCGCGTCGTCGGCATGGTCGTCGACCGCGTTTCCGACGTCACCACCCTGATGCCCGAGCAGATCAAGCCGGCGCCGGACATGGGCCGTTCGATCAACACGGAATACGTGATCGGCCTGGGCACCATCGACGAGCGCATGCTGATCCTGGTCGATATCGACCAGCTGATGTCTAGCGCCGATATGGGCTTGATCGAAAAATTGGCCGCCTGATTTTCCCCCGCCTGTCATTTTGATCGGCTTTGTCGGAAACAATTGACCCCAAGCATTGTTTGCTTTTTCTGCAGGGCGCACGCTAGCGCCTTTCCTGGCGCACGGTTCAGCCGAACCGTGCGCCAGTTTCACTTTGGTTTCACTTTTCATGCCCGCCTTGATAGCGCAGCCACGCAGCGCTTCAAGGGATGCCATCAGCCGTTCGGCGCGCTGCATCAGGGCTTTTTAGGATAGTCACATGAATGTATTACGCAACGTCAGCATCGGCGTCCGCCTCGGACTCGGTTTTGCCGTGATCTTGCTGTTTTCCATGCTTATTACGGGCATCAGCGTCTGGCGCCTGCACGACGTGGCCAGTTCCACGCGCGTCATGATGGAGCAGCCGCTGGCCAAGGAACGCTATATTTCCGACTGGTATGGCCGCATCGACAGCGCCGTGCGCCGTACCATCGCCATTGCCCGCAGCAGCGATACCTCGCTCAGCGGCTATTTCGCCGAAGAATCGAAAGTGTCGTCGTCCAGCTCGGCCGAGCTGCAAAAGAAGATCGAGGCACTGATCGACAAGCCGGAAGAAAAAGTCATGTTCGCGGGCTTGCTGGAACAGCGCAAGGTGTACATCAGTTCGCGCGACCAGGTCTACAAGCTGAAGGGCGAAGCGCAGGTCGATGCCGCCAACGAGGTGTTTGAAAAGACCTTTGTGCCGGCCGCCGCCAAGTACCAGAAGATGGTGCTGGACTTGCTGGAACACCAGCGCGCCAGCATCGACACGACGGCGCGCGAGATCGACGCCGTCGCCACTACCAGCCGCAACCTGTTGCTGGTGCTGGCCGTGCTGGCGCTGGGCTTTGGCGTCGTCTGCGCCTGGTTGTTGACGATGGGCATCGTGCGCCCCCTGCGCACGGCCGTGGAGATTGCCCGCAAGGTGGCCGATGGCGACTTGACGGCGCAGATCGACGCCAGCGCCAACGATGAAACGGGGCAATTGCTGCAAGCGTTGAAGGACATGAACACGAGCCTGCTCAACATCGTCGGCGAAGTGCGCAGCGGTACGGACAGCATCGCGACCTCGTCGACACAGATTGCCGCAGGTAACCAGGACCTGTCTTCCCGCACGGAAGAGCAGGCCGGTTCGCTGGAAGAAACAGCGTCATCGATGGAAGAATTGACGTCGACCGTGAAACAGAATGCGGACAATGCGCGCCAGGCGAACCAGTTGGCGGCATCGGCCGCGCAAGTGGCCGTCAAGGGTGGGGAAGTCGTGGCGCAGGTGGTGGGCACGATGGAATCGATCAACGCGTCGTCGAACAAGATCGTCGACATCATTTCCGTCATCGACGGCATCGCCTTCCAGACGAATATCCTGGCGTTGAACGCGGCCGTGGAAGCGGCCCGTGCCGGCGAGCAGGGCCGCGGCTTTGCCGTCGTGGCGTCCGAAGTGCGCAACCTGGCCCAGCGTTCAGCTTCTGCCGCAAAGGAGATCAAGACCCTGATCGGCGCTTCCGTGGAGCAAGTCAACGCGGGCAGCATGCTGGTGGCACAAGCCGGTTCGACCATGACCGATATCGTTGACAGTGTGCAGCGCGTGAGCGACATCATCACGGAAATCACGGCGGCCAGCAGCGAACAAAGCGTGGGTATCGACGAGATCAACCGGGCCATCGGCCAGATGGATGCCGTCACGCAGCAAAACGCGGCGCTGGTGGAAGAATCGGCCGCCGCCGCCGAGTCGATGCAGCACCAGGCGCATAACCTGGCGCAAGTGGTCAGCGTCTTTAAATTGAATGGCCTGCAGGCGCTGAAACGCCCGGCAGCGCCGCAAACCGCCTTGCGCATCGGCACACGCTGATGGCGCCGCGGCTGCCTCGTGCAGCCGCTTTCTGCTGTTCCCCTTTTTTATATAGTCTGGTTCCGCTTTTTTAGGATATTCACATGAATTTGTTAAGAAACGTCAGTATTGGTGTGCGCCTCGGCCTGGGTTTTGCCGTGATCTTGCTGTTTTCCATGCTCATCACGGGCATCAGCGTGTGGCGCTTGCATGACGTGGCCACGGCCACGCGTTCCATGATGGAATTGCCGCTGACGAAGGAACGCTATATTTCCGACTGGTACGCGAAAATCGACAGCGGCGTGCGCCGCACCACGGCCATCGCGCGCAGCAGCGACACGACCTTGGGCGCGTATTTTGCGGAAGAGGCCAAGCAATCGTCGGTGGTCTCGGGCGAATTGCAAAAGAAAATCGAAGCCTTGATTTCCAGCCCGGAAGAAAAGGAACTGTTCCGCCTGGTGAGCGAACAGCGCAAGGTTTACCTCGATTCGCGCGCGCAAGTATCGAAGCTGAAGGCGGATGGACAGGAAGCGGAAGCGGAGCAAGCGTTCCAGGGCATCTTCGTGCCCGGTTCGACGAAGTACCTGAAAGTGGTCAACGACATGCTGCAGCACCAGCGTGCCAGCATCGATAAAACCGCGCGCGAGATCGACGAGGTCGCCAAGACGAGCCGCAACTTGCTGCTGACCCTGGCCGTGCTGGCGCTGGGCTTTGGCGTCGTCTGCGCCTGGCTGTTGACGATGGGCATCGTGCGTCCCCTGCGCACAGCCGTGGAGATTGCCCGCAAGGTGGCCGATGGCGACTTGACGGCGCAAATCGACGCCAGCGCCAACGATGAAACCGGGCAATTGCTGCAAGCGTTGAAGGATATGAACACGAGCTTGCTGAACATCGTCAGCGAAGTGCGTACGGGCACGGACAGCATCGCCACCTCGTCGACGGAAATCGCCGCCGGCAACCAGGACCTGTCTTCCCGCACGGAAGAGCAGGCCGGTTCCTTGGAAGAGACAGCGTCGTCGATGGAAGAGCTGACGTCGACCGTGAAACAGAATGCGGACAATGCGCGCCAGGCCAACCAGTTGGCGGCATCGGCCGCGCAAGTGGCCGTCAAGGGCGGTGAAGTCGTGGCGCAGGTGGTGGGCACGATGGAATCGATCAACGCTTCGTCGAACAAGATCGTCGACATTATCAGTGTCATCGACGGCATCGCCTTCCAGACGAATATCCTGGCGCTGAACGCGGCCGTGGAAGCGGCACGCGCCGGCGAGCAGGGCCGTGGCTTTGCCGTCGTCGCGTCCGAAGTGCGCAACCTGGCGCAACGTTCCGCTTCAGCGGCGAAAGAAATCAAGACCCTGATCGGCGCATCCGTGGAGCAAGTCAACGCGGGCAGCATGCTGGTGGCGCAAGCCGGTTCGACCATGACCGATATCGTCGACAGCGTGCAGCGCGTGAGCGACATCATCACGGAAATCACGGCAGCGAGCAGCGAGCAAAGCGTGGGCATCGACGAGATCAACCGCGCCATCGGCCAGATGGATGCCGTCACGCAGCAAAATGCGGCCCTGGTGGAAGAGTCGGCCGCCGCCGCCGAATCGATGCAGCACCAGGCGCATAACTTGGCGCAAGTCGTCAGCGTATTCAAACTGAATGGGCAGCAGGCCAGTGTCAGCGGTTTGAAGGGTGCCAAGCGCCCGGCAGCCAAGGCGCAGCAAGAAGCCTTGCGGATCGGCCGCGTTGCTTAATTTGATGGTTGCCGGGGGGACTTAGGCCCTACATCAACTGCTGGGGTCAGACCCGGCGGGTCTGACCCCCGATCGACCGCCATCTGCGACAGTTTGTCCGCCTCGCCATTGCGGTGGCGCGGCAGCCAGCGCAAGCTGACCTCATTGAATTGTTCCAGCAGGGCCACTACGGTGGCCCTTTGCGTTTCCAGTCCTTTGGCGCCGACCGGCGTCGTTCCCAGCACGTCGTTGATCACCACTTGGCTGTCGCCGAACAGCAGCAACTGCACGGGCGGCGGGCGCACCTTGAGTGCCGCTTGCAGCACGGCCGTCAGGGCCGCGTATTCCGCGTCGCTGCTGCTGCCATAGCCAGCCGACTCGCTCACTTCGATGCGTTCGCCGTTCGGCCCCAGCAGCAGTGCGCCTATGCCCAGTTTGCCCGGATTCGGGTGGGCGGAACCGTCGAACCAGCCGCGCCAGGCCAGCGGGCCGCCGTGGTCCTGGCGGCTGAGCGCCAGCTGCGCGCGGCGCGCCTGCATCTTGGCTTCCTTGCGTGCTTTGCGCGCGACCGCTTCTTCCGTCATGGCTTGATCAGGAGGGTGTCGATGAGGCTGGCTACCCAGCACGCCACCAGGACGCCCACGGCCACTGTCATGGCCGGGCCGTCATTGGCGGACAGCGCATCGACCTTTTCCACGATCAGCTGCACGTCGAGAGGCAGGGCGCCGCTGTCGATCTGTGCCATTACCTGGTCCAAACGTGCCATGATCTGGCGTAATACGAGCACGAGCGCGACCAGGGCCGGCACGAGGAAGAGGCAGCCGCGCGCCTTGCGTTTCAATACAAAATGCCCGCTGCCGGGAAACACGAGACCCGACAACAGCAGGGCGAGATTACGTTTGGAAAGGGGGGAGCCGCTCATGCGTGCCTTTGTGAGGAGAAAGAGCGGCTCATCATACTATTGCCAGCCGAATTTGCGCAGATACACGCGCTTCATGAACGTTGTCAGCGCCGTGTAGCAGACGAGGATGCCCAGCAGCCATGGGAAATATCCGAGTGGCAAGGCTTGCAGCTTGAAGTAGGTCGCCAGCGGACCCATCGGCAGGAAGACGCCCACGGCCATGATGGCGGTGGTGGCCACCAGCAGGGGCACGGATGCGATGCTGTCGATGAACGGCAGCTTGGGCGTGCGGATCAGGTGCACGATCAAGGTTTGCGTGAGTAGCCCCACGACGAACCAGCCGGACTGGAACAAGGTTTGCTGCTCGGGCGTATTGGCGCCAAACACATGCCACATCAGGATAAACGTGCTGATGTCGAAGATCGAGCTGATGGGTCCGAAGAACACCATGAAGCGGCCGATGTCGCGCGGATTCCAGCTCAGCGGCTGCTGGATCAGCTCGGCATCGACATTGTCGAACGGGATGGCGATCTGCGACACGTCGTACAGCAGGTTTTGCACCAGCAAGTGCAGCGGCAGCATCGGCAGGAACGGTAAAAAGGCGCTGGCCACCAGCACGGAAAACACATTGCCGAAGTTCGAGCTGGCCGTCATGCGGATATATTTGAGCATGTTGCTGAAGGTGCGCCGGCCTTCCAGCACGCCTTCTTCCAGCACCATCAGGCTTTTTTCCAGCAGGATGATGTCGGCCGCTTCCTTGGCGATATCGACGGCCGAATCGACGGAAATGCCGATGTCGGCCGCGCGCAGGGCGGGCGCGTCGTTGATGCCGTCGCCCATGAAGCCGACGATATGGCCATTGCCGCGCAGCGCGCGCACGAGGCGCTCCTTGTGCAGCGGGCTGAGCTTGGCAAACACGGTGTTGTCCTCTGCCGCCTGCGCCAGGGTGGCGTCGTCCATGTCATCGAGCTGCTGGCCTTGCAGCACGCCATGCACGGCCAGGCCCACTTCGCGGCAGATCTTCGCCGTCACGAGGTGGTTGTCGCCCGTCAAGACTTTCACGGTCACGCCGTGTTCGGCCAGCGCGCGCAGGGCGGGCGCCGTCGATTCCTTCGGCGGATCGAGGAAGGCCACATAGCCGATCAGGGTCAGCGCCGTTTCATCGGCCACGCCATACACGGTTTTGTGCGGCGGTACTTCCTTGACGGCCACGGCCACTACGCGCAAGCCTTCCGCATTGAGGCCATGCGTGGTTTCCAGCACCTTGTCCAGCAGGGCAGGATCGAGTGGAATATTCACGCCGCCGAGGCGCAAATGGCTGCAGGCGGCGAGAATTTCCTCGACGGCGCCCTTGCAGATCAGTTCATGGTGATCGTTGCGTTCCGAGACGACGACAGACATGCGGCGGCGCACGAAATCGAACGGGATTTCATCGACTTTCACGTAATCGCGCGCCAGCTGCATTTCCGTCTGCAATTCCACATGGTCGAGCACGGCGCGGTCCAGCAGATTTTTCAAGCCGGTCTGGTAGTGGCTGTTCAGATAGGCAAATTGCAGCACTTCATCGGACGGTTGGCCGAACACGTCGGTATGGCGCTCCAGCACGATCTTGTCCTGCGTCAAGGTGCCCGTCTTGTCCGTGCACAGCACATCCATGGCGCCGAAGTTCTGGATCGCATCGAGGCGCTTGACGACGACTTTCTTTTTCGACAGTTTCACGGCGCCCTTGGCCAGGGTGCTGGTGACGATCATGGGCAGCATTTCCGGCGTCAGGCCGACAGCGACAGAGAGGGCAAACAGGAAAGCTTCCATCCAGTCGCCCTTGGTCCAGCCATTGATGAGGAACACGAGCGGCGCCATCACGAGGGCGAAGCGGATCAAGAGCCAGCTGACGCTGTTCACGCCCGCCTCGAACGCCGTCGGCGTGCGCTCGGTGGCCGTCACTCTCGTGGCGATGGTGCCAAAATACGTGCGGTTGCCCGTGGCCAGTACCAGCGCCGTGGCGGCGCCCGAAATCACGTTCGTGCCCATGAACAGCAAATTGGCCAGGTCCATCGGGTCTTTGCCATGGGCGTCGGCCAGCTCGGCCATCTTTTCCACCGGCAAGGATTCACCGGTCATGGCGGCCTGGCTGACGAACAGGTCTTTCGCGGACAGCAGACGGCAATCGGCGGGGATCATGTCGCCGGCCGACAGCACGATGATGTCGCCCTGCACCAGCTGGCGGATCGGCAGCTCGATCTGCTGGCCATTGCGCAGCACGGTGGCCGTATTGCTGACCATGGCTTTCAGGCGCTCGGCGGCGCGGTTCGAGCGGCCTTCCTGCACGAAACGCAGCAGGGTCGACAAAATCACCATGGTGCCGATGACGATGGTCGCCTTCGGATCTTCTGTCAGGTAGGACACGATGGCCAGCACGGTGAGCAGCAGGTTGAACGGATTCTTGTAGCACAGCCACAGATGCTGGTACCAGGCCAGCGGCTTTTCATGCTCGACCTCATTCGGCCCCGTTTGTGCGCCGATGACTTGCGCCTCGGCATCGCGCAAGCCTTCGATGCGTGTGTGCAGACGGTTCAGCGCGCTGTCGAGCTCTTCATGGGCGGCGGCCAGCAGCTGGCGCGCCAGGTGGTCGGGCACGGGGCGGGCCGTGCTGTTTTCCAGCGGCATGGCGCGGCGGCGGAAATGACCGGCCGTATGGCGTTTGCGCAGGAACGATTCGAATAAGCGGGTGAAGAGATTCATGGCTCTTCCTTTCACGGCGAGGTGTTGACGGGCGGCGCAGCCGCAGGCAAGACTTGCGTGCCGCCGACGCAACATGGCGAACCATGACGCAGGCGGGCAATCCGGGTCAGTAGCCGGTCGCGATCGGAAAGAGGGAGGAGGCGCGCAGCCGGACTGGCCGCGCGAGACACCGCACCTTGCTCAGCAAGGCACGGAGGAAAGAGAGTTCCGCGTTGCTTGCTGTTTAGCTGCCGAGGCAATCACCGATACAAGATCGGCTACTGTCACTAGAACAAGTACCCACGTGGGACTCCGTAAATGAATAATGAGGGCATCTTATGGATGGGCTGCAAGAGTGTCAACTGAAGAAATCTTAGGTTTCCAAAGTGTAATGTTGACGTCAAGGTGCCTGCAATTGCGCGAGCGCCCGCGCCACACCGAGCGATGGGCTCGACAGCACCGGCACGCCCAGTTCCTGCAGTGCCTGCGCTGCCGGCGCCATCGACGCTTGCGCCAGCACGATCACGTCGGCCGCCGGCGTGGCTGTCATTATGCAGCCGGTGATGGCGCCGATATACGCCGCGTGATCGCCAGCCTGGAAGTGCGTCCACGCGCCTTCGGCCAGCAGCGACTGCAACTGGATAGGCCTGTCCAGCGCGGCAGCCGATTCCTGCAACAGGCGCGTGGTGGGCGCCAGCGTGCTGGCCAAGGCCGCCACGACCAGGATGCGCGGGCCTGCCAGCACGGCGGTATCGGCCATGGCGCGGTCGATGCGCATGGCGGTGTAGCGTCCGCCGGTCGGCGTGCGTTCGGCGGCGGCTCCGATGGTGGAGCACGTGCAGACCACGACGGCCGCCCCGTTGGCAGCGGCAGCCGCCATGGCGGCGTGGATGCGCCGTTCCAGCGCGGCCTCGTCGGCGCCGGCTTGCTGCGCCGCCGCCAGCAACGCTTCATCCACATGGTGTTCGGCGACCATGCCTGGCGCCTGCGTATCGAGAAGGCGCGCGAAGCTGGCCACATGCACGGGAGACGTGTGCAGGAAGGAAATGAATGATGTCATGAGGAAGGCGTAGCCGTTTGCGCCATCGCCAGTGAATCGGACAATATCTGCCACAGGGCTGCATGGCGCTGCTGCAGCGCGGCGCCGCCCGCGTAGATCAGTTCCACGTGCAGGCTGTCGACGATGCCCAGGTAGGCTTGCGCATACAGGTCGACGCGCTGCGGCGCCAGGGCAGGCGCCATGCGGCCCAGGCTGGCCACGTAATGTCGCTGCAATTGCGCAAGCAAGGCTTCATAGCCCGTGCCGACTTCGATGCGCAAGGGCGCGGGCGGTAAATATGCCGTGCGCAGCAAAAAGCGCAGGTGGGCCGACTCCGCGTAGCGCTGCGCCATGCGGTCGCAATACAGGGCGCCGGCCTGCAGGCCGCCGGGCGCCGTCAGCGCCGCTTCGTCGGCGAAGCAGCTATCCATGAACGCTTGTTCCTCGGCCAGCGCGTCGGCAAACACGTCGAGGAAGAGGGCGTCCTTGCCGGCGAAGTGCGAATACAGCGAAGCCTTGCGCATGCCCGCCTGTTCGGCGATGTAGCTGAGCGACGAGGCGTCGTAGCCGTGTTCGGAAAAATGCAAGACGGCGACGGCGCAGATGTTATCGGCCGAGGCCGAACGTTTCTTCATATGAGGGTAGTGATTGGGTGAAGCGTCAGTGCGCTCCCAGGCTGCCGGCATGGACCGGATGGATGCGCGCAGTGGCCAGGGTCAGCCATGATACCAGCAGGCCGGCCACGGTCAAGAACAGCAGCCAGGGCAGCGGCCCCCATTCGGACAGACTGGCCGCCAGCGGCGTGGCCAAGGACGATAAGGTCATCTGGATGGCGCCCAGCAGGGCGGCCGTGGAGCCGAGTGCGCGCTGCTGCGAACCCATGGCCATGGCCATCAGCGCCGCTTCCGCGATGCCCAGGCCAAACAGGGCCACGAACATGCCCGGCACGACGGCGGCGATGCCCGCTCCCGCCCACGCGCCCAGCAGGGCCAGTGCCGCACCGCCCAGCATGGCCACGCTGCCCGCCACGCTCAGGCGCGCCACGCCATGCTTTTCCACCATCCGGCCGCTGGCCATGGCACCGAGCAGCACGGCCACGCCTGTCGCGCCAAAGACGAGGCCGAAACTGCTGGCGGACAGGCCGAAATCGCGCTGGTACACGAGCGACGCGCCGCCGATATACGCGAACAGGAAAAAGAACGTGGCTGACAGGGCCAGCGCGGGCAGCAGGAAGGCGCGGTCCTGTGCGATGCGCGCATAGGTGCGGTGCATGCCTTGCGGCGAAACGCGGCGGGCACGGGGCAGTGTTTCCGGCAGGAACAGCGCGCTATTGAGCAGGGTCAAGGCGCCCAGCGCGGCCAGGGCCAGCATCACGGCGCGCCAGCCGTAGTGCGCATCGAGCAAGCCGCCCACGGCGGGCGCCAGCACGGGCGCCAGGCCGACGATGGTCATCAACAGGGCAAACAGCTGCGCCGCTTTGACCCCATCGGCCACGTCGCGCACCATGCTCATCACCACGACCAGGGTCAGCGCCGCACCCAGGCCCTGCAAGGTACGCGCCAGCAGCAAGGTGCTCAATTGATCCGCCTGCGACGCCCATACGGCCGCCACGATGTAGACGGCGATGCCGGCCAGGAGCGGACGGCGCCGGCCCAGCATGTCGGTGAGCGGCCCGCACAGCAATTGGCCTGCGCCGAGTGCCAGCAGGAAGACGGTCAGGCTCAGCTGCACATTCGCATACGAGGTGTGCAGCTCGCGCGCCATGGCGGGCATCGAGGCCAGGTACATGTCGATGCCTGCCGGACCAAGCACGGCCACGAGAGCCAGGGAAGCCGCCAGCCCGAGACTGGCGGCGGGGAGAGTGGTTTGCTGCTGCATTGCGATTCCTTTTATCGTCAAAAAACAGGGCATGGACGCCGCCGTGTTTTTTATTGTACACTTGCTGCCTACCGATAGGTAGCTTGTTCAATCAATGAAAAGGATGAGAGCGATGAAGGAAGAGACAATGACGGGAGAGCTGGCATGACGGAAATGGGAATTTCGCTCAGCGGCGTGGCTGTCGCGCTGCTGTTTGCCGCCTGGAGCTCGCACCGCACCCGCTGCGAGCGGCGCGACGTCATATTGCTGACGATACTCGGCACGACCCTAGGGCTGCCGGGCGCCGTCCTGCTGGCGTTGCCGCTAGCGTAGGTCGGATTAGCGGAGCGTAATCCGACAACATTGTTGGCGAGGCCGGTGGTGATGTCGGATTACGCGCTTGCGCGCTAATCCGACCTACGTAGCTGTAGGCGGCGCATAAAAAAACGGCAGACCTTGCGGCCTGCCGTTCTGGTTTAATGCTCCCGGTTTTCGCCAGGATTTTAATTCCTGATTACCGAGTTTCGACGCCTGACAAAACCGTAGCGAGCGTCAGTGATTTGTGGCCGAGAAGCGCAACCGTACTCTAGTACGGTGAGCATCGCCGGCCGCAAAGCGCGACGCGCAGTAGGTTTGGTCTGGCGTTATTCCTCCTCGTAAGAGCTGATCGGAGCACAACCGCAGAACAGATTGCGGTCGCCGTACACGTTGTCGGCGCGGCCGACCGGCGGCCAGTATTTGCGCTGGCGCAGGGAAGCGACAGGGTACGCCGCGATTTCACGGCTGTACTTGCGGTCCCAGCTGTCCGACATCAAGACTTGTGCCGTGTGCGGCGCGTTCCTCAAAGGGTTGTCGTCGTGGTCGAATTCACCGCTGGCGACCTTGGCGATTTCCGCGCGGATGGCGATCATGGCGTCGATGAAGCGGTCGATTTCCACTTTCGATTCGCTTTCCGTCGGCTCGATCATCAGCGTGCCCGGCACGGGGAAGCTCATGGTCGGCGCATGGAAACCGAAGTCCATCAAACGCTTGGCCACGTCTTCGTTGCTGATGCCGGTGGCGTCCGTGATCGGGCGCAGGTCCAGGATGCACTCGTGCGCGACCAGGCCGTCGTGGCCCGAATACAGCACGGGGTAGTGCGGCGCCAGGCGGCGCGCGATATAGTTCGCCGCCAGGATCGCCGTCTCGGTCGCTGCGGTTAATCCCTCTGCGCCCATCATGGCAATATACATCCACGAAATCGGCAGGATGCTGGCCGAGCCGAATGGCGCGGCGCTGACGGCGCCGATGCCGGCAGCATCGCGCTGGTAGCCGGACGAACGCTGGTTCGGCAGGAATTTCGCCAGGTGGGCGCCCACGCCGATCGGGCCGACGCCTGGTCCGCCACCGCCGTGCGGGATGCAGAAGGTCTTGTGCAGGTTCAGGTGCGATACGTCGCCGCCGAACGAGCCGGGAGCGGCCACGCCGACCAGCGCGTTCATGTTGGCGCCGTCGATGTAGACCTGGCCGCCGTGCGAGTGGATGATTTCGCACAGTTCCTGGATGCCTTCTTCAAACACGCCGTGGGTCGATGGGTAGGTGACCATCACGCAAGCCAGGTTGGCGCTGTGCTTTTCCGCTTTCGCTTTCAGGTCGGCCAGATCCACGTTGCCGTTGGCGTCGCAGCTGGTGACGACGACCTGCATGCCGACCATGTTGGCCGATGCGGGGTTGGTGCCGTGTGCCGACGATGGAATCAGGCAGATGTTGCGGTGGCCTTCGCCGCGCGATTCGTGATACGCCTTGATCACCAGCAGACCCGCGTATTCGCCCTGCGAGCCGGCGTTCGGCTGCAGCGAGACGGCCGCGTAGCCGGTCAGCGCGCACAGCATCTCTTCCAGCTGCGAGATCATTTCGCGGTAGCCAACCGTTTGTGCATCCGGCGCGAACGGGTGGATGTTCGAGAACTCTGGCCAGGTGACGGGAATCATCTCGCTCGTGGCGTTCAGCTTCATGGTGCACGAGCCGAGCGGGATCATGGTGCGGTCCAGCGCCAGGTCCTTGTCGGCCAGGCTGCGCAGGTAGCGCAGCATTTCGTGTTCCGAGTGGTAGCTGTTGAAGACCGGGTGGGTCAGGTAGGCGCTTTCGCGCGCCAGGTTGGCCGGCAGCGCGCTGGTGACGCCAGCTTCAACGGCGTCCAGGTCCGGGGCGGCAGGCGCGTTGGCCAGGCCGTGCGCGAACACCTTCCACAGCAGCGCGATATCATCGCGCGTGGTGGTTTCGTCGAGCGACACGCCGACATGGGTGTTGTCGATCTTGCGCAGGTTGACGCCGTGGTGCATGGCCGTTGCGTGCAGCTGCGCCGCATCGGCGACATTGATGGTCAGGGTGTCGAAGTAGCTCGCGTTGACGACGCCATAACCGAGCGTCTTCAGGTTGGCCGCCAGCACGCCCGTAAAGCGGTGCACGCGCTGGGCGATCTGCAGCAGGCCGGCAGGGCCGTGGTAGACGGCGTACATCGAGGCCATCACGGCCAGCAGCACTTGCGCCGTGCAGATGTTGGACGTCGCTTTTTCGCGGCGGATATGCTGTTCGCGCGTTTGCAGGGCCAGACGGTACGCCTTGTTGCCTTGCGCATCGACGGTCACGCCGACCAGGCGGCCCGACATATTGCGCTTGAATTCATCGCGCGTGGACAGATAGCCCGCGTGGGGGCCGCCGAAACCGAGCGGCACGCCGAAGCGCTGGCTGTTGCCGACGACGACGTCGGCGCCCCATTCGCCCGGTGGCGTGAGCATGGTCAGGGCCAGCAGGTCTGCTGCGACGATGACCATGGCGCCATTCGCATGCAGTTTTTCCACGCCGGCGCGGTAGTCGCGCACGACACCGTTCACGCCAGGGTATTGCAGCAGCACGCCGAAACAGGCGTCGAGCGACTCGATTTCAGCCGGGTCGAACGTGCGCACCTCGATGCCGATCGGCTGGGCGCGCGTCTGCACCACTTCCAGGGTTTGCGGCAGCACGTCGTTGGCGACGTACAGCACGTTCGACTTCGACTTGCCCACGCGCTGGATCAGCGTCATCGCTTCGGCGGCGGCCGTGCCTTCGTCCAGCATCGAGGCGTTCGAGATGCCCATGCCGGTCAGGTCCGTGATCACTTGCTGGAAGTTCAAAATCGCTTCCAGGCGGCCTTGCGAAATCTCTGGCTGGTAAGGCGTGTACGCCGTGTACCAGGCCGGGTTTTCAAAGATGTTGCGCAACACGACGCCAGGGGTGAACGTGTTGTAGTAGCCCTGGCCGATCAGAGATTTGAGCACCTGGTTCTTGCCGGCGATGGCTTTCAGGCGCGACAGGGCTTCCTGTTCCGGCATCGGCTGCGAGTACGCGCCCAGGGGCAGGGCGCCCTTGTTGCGGATGTTGGCCGGTACCAGGGCGTCGATCAGCGCGGCGCGCGATGGATAGCCGAGGGTCTCCAGCATGGCTTGCTGTTCGGTGGCGGAAGGGCCGATGTGGCGGGCGATGAAGGCATCGCGTGCTTCGAGTTGGGTCAGGCTGGTGCGGGTCATGATATAGAGGCCAAAAAAGACTGAAAAACCGGGATGCGGCGCGCGGGCGCGGCGCCGGGGCATAGCTACAAAATTAAATGCAAACGGGCCGCAAACGCGGCCCGTGAGTCAAACGCGATTACGCGCTGGTGGTGGCGCCATAGGCGGCAGCGTCGAGCAAGCCGTCCAGGGCCGACACGTCGGCTGGCTTGATCTTGAACAGCCAGTTGGCGTAGGCGTCGGCGTTGATCGATTCAGGCGCATTGACCACGTCGTCGTTGACGGCCACGACTTCGCCCGACAGCGGCGCATAGATGTCGCTTGCCGCCTTGACCGATTCCACCACGGCGGCGTCGTCGCCGGCGGTGAAGGTGGCGCCGACGTCAGGCAGTTCGACGAAGACGATGTCGCCCAGCGCGTCCTGCGCGTACTCGGTGATGCCGACGGTGATCGTGCCGTCGGCTTCCAGGCGTACCCATTCGTGGGAAGCGGTGTACTTCAGGTCTGCAGGAATATTCATGTGTGGCTCCAGATGGTAAATGTTCGTTATTGATTATGGTTGTACGGTCTTGCGGGCGGCTCTATAAATACGCTTACGCAGCCAGGATTTTACCGTTACGCACGAAAGGCAGCTTGACTACCGAGGCGGCCAGCTGCTTGCCGCGGATTTCCACGTGCACGGTGTCGCCCACGTTGACGCCGTTGGGCACGCGCGCCAGGGCGATTGCTTCCTGCATGGTCGGGCTGAAGGTGCCGCTCGTGATTTCGCCTGTTTGCTCGTTACCGGCGATGATGACTTTTTGATGGGCGCGCAGCACGCCGCCTTTTTCACGCAGGATCAGGCCGACGAATTGCGCGTTCTGGCCTTTGGCCAGCAGGGCGGCCTTGCCGATGAAGTCACGCTCGCTGACCAGGTCGATGGTCCATGCGAGGCCCGCGTCGAGCGGGTTGACGCTTTCATCCATGTCCTGGCCGTACAGATTCATGCCCGCTTCCAGACGCAGGGTGTCGCGCGCACCGAGGCCGGCCGGCTTGACGCCAGCGGCGATCAATGCATTCCACAGCGCTTCCACCTGGGTGGCGGCCACGCCGATTTCAAAACCGTCTTCGCCCGTGTAGCCGGTGCGCGCCAGCATGACTTCGCCGAAAGCCGTGTCCTTGACGATGACGACGTTGAACGGCTTGATGGCTTCGGACGCGGCTTGCGTTTCTGGCAGCACTTGCCACACCTTGGCGCGCGCGTTCGGGCCTTGCACGGCCACCAGGGCCATGGCGTCATTGCCGTCGCGGCGCTGCGTGATCGTCAGGCCGCTGTTGGTGCCAGTATTTTGCTGCCGCATCCAGGCCACGTCTTTTTCAGCCGTGCCCGCGTTGACGACGAGGCGGAACCAGTTTTCATTGAAGAAGTAGACGATCAGGTCATCGATGACGGTGCCTTCGGCATTCAACATGCACGAGTACAGGGCCTTGCCCGACACTTGCAGCTTGTCGACGTTATTGGCCAGCAAGCCGCGCAGGAAGGCGCGCACGTTCGGACCTTCGATATCGACCACGCACATATGGGACACGTCGAACATGCCGGCGTCGCCGCGCACGGCGTTGTGTTCTTCGATTTGCGAGCCGTAGTTGACAGGCATGTCCCAGCCGCCGAAATCGACCATGCGGGCGCCGAGGGCACGGTGGGCGTTGTTGAGTGGGGTCGCTTTGAGCGTCATGGATTCCTCGGGACGAAGGTAAAGGGGGAGTTAACAAAACATAGAATAGCCAAACACGGCTTTCCAGCGTGATCACTGACCCCCCTGTCCTTTGTACCTGAGAGATTACGGGGGCTTGCCCCGTGCGCCCCTTCGGTGGGCCGCCGGCAATAGCCGCGGCCGCTCTCCAGAGTTGAGCTAAAGATGTTGCCAAAGCAACAGCTTCAGTCCGCCTGATCGGTCCTTTTGCCTGAGAGTTTTTGGGTAGTGCCCCTTCGGCGGCAACGCTGGGTTGCCCTCTCCCGATCAAGTGGGAGGAATATATGCCAGCAGGGTGTTTCTGTCAATCTGAAAAGACGTTGCCAAATTGCAGCAAAAGCCCCGGTTTGCGGGGCTGGGAGGGGCGCTGGCCCGGTGCAAAAGGGCGCCCGGCCGCGCGGGAATGCGCTATGATGAAATCCTGGCTTTCTTGCGGGTGCCTGCCATGAACACGACACAAAGCGAGACACAAAACAACACCGAGCAGCACGGTTACTTTACCCTCTCGGGCGATGTCAACAGTGACATGGTGCGGCGCGTCTTCAACGCCGTGGCCGACATCACGGAAGACAAGCTCACCACCGCGCACATTTTGATCCAGTCCAACGGCGGCTATGTCAGCGATGGCATCTGTCTGTACAACTTCCTCAGCAAGTTGCCGCTCGACATCATTACCTACAACGCAGGCGCCGTGGCGTCCATCGCCGTCACCCTGTTCCTGGCGGGGCGGCAGCGCCACGCCAGCGACACGGCCCGCTTCATGGTGCACAAGTCGCATGCGACGGCGTCGCCCGGTTCGCGTCCCGATGCGCTCAGCATCATCGTCGAGGGCTTGCGCGCCGACGACATGCGCACCGAGCGCATCCTGCGCGGCCACGTCAACCTGACGCAAGAGCAGTGGCAGGTGCATGCGTATTCCGACCTGCACCTGACGGCCGACCAGGCGCTGGACGTGGGCATGATCGACTCGATCCGCGACTTTGCGCCGCCCAAGGGCAAGCGCCTGACGAATATCTGACGCCCAGGCGGCTGGTCTTGACGAGGAAATTTTGTAATCGAATGTAATTCTTCGCTGCAGCACAGCAAAAGCCGCGCGGAACAGGGCAGAGTCGTGGCATAGTGCAAGCTGATCATGAAATAAGCGCATGCACGATGACTTGGTGGAATGGGATTTCTTTTGCGGCCGACATGTCCGTGATGGGGCCGGCTGGCGTGGCGATTGCCCTGTGGCTGCTCGTGTCGCGCCAGTGGCGTTTGGTGCTCAGCTGGAGCTTGTGGTACGGCGGCGGCCTGGCCCTCGTGGTGCTGTCGAAGCTGGCCTTCATGAGCTGGGGCGTGGGCAGCAGCACGCTCGATTTTACGGGTTTCAGCGGCCACGCCATGCGCGCCGGCGCTGTGTTTCCCGTGCTGATGTATGTGCTGTTGCAGCGGGCCGAGCCGCGCTGGCGCCATGCCGGCGTGCTCGTCGGCGTGGCCTTTGCCGTGCTGGTGGCCATTTCCCGCGTGGTCGTGCATGCGCACAGCGTGTCGGAAGCCGTCAGCGGCTGCGTGCTGGGCCTGGCGGTGGCGCTGGGCTTCATGTGGAATGCCCGCGGCGCCGTCAATTTCGCCGTCAGCCATGCGCTGGCCCTGGCCAGCTTGGCGCTGATGGTGGTGCTGAGCTTCAAGGCCGAACCCATGCCGACCGAACAATGGCTGCAAAAACTGGCCCTGGTGCTGTCCGGGCACGAGCGCGTTTTTTCGCGTGCGGACTGGAAACTGGCGCAGGATGGCCGTCCTGCCCGCTGATCCGCTGCCAACCGGCGCCTGGCGCCGCTGTTTTTTGGCCAGAAAAGCATCAGGAAATGGTATGATGAACCACTTTTTTTGCGGTGCATGGCCAGACAGTCGTCGCGATGCTGCATCTGAACTGAATATGAACCGGGTTCACCCATAATATAACCGCCAGCATAGGCCAGGAACTCTAAAACACGTGCGTCTCTCTTCCATCAAGTTGTCGGGATTTAAGTCTTTCGTCGATCCCACCAATTTCCAGGTGCCAGGCCAGCTCGTGGGCGTGGTCGGGCCGAATGGCTGCGGCAAGTCGAACATCATCGACGCCGTGCGCTGGGTGCTGGGCGAATCGAAAGCGTCGGAATTGCGCGGCGAATCGATGCAGGACGTCATTTTCAACGGCTCCACCCACCGCAAGCCGGCCGGGCGCGCTTCCGTGGAACTGGTGTTCGATAATAACGATGGCAAGGCGTCCGGCCAGTGGGGCCAGTACGCCGAGATCGCCGTCAAGCGCACGCTGACGCGCGACGGTACGTCCACCTATTACATCAATGGCCAGCCCGTGCGCCGGCGCGACATCCAGGATATCTTCCTCGGCACGGGCCTCGGTCCGCGCGCCTACGCCATCATCGGCCAGGGCATGATTTCGCGCATCATCGAATCGCGCCCGGAAGAATTGCGCGTTTTCCTCGAAGAAGCGGCCGGTGTCTCCAAATACAAGGAACGCCGCCGCGAGACGGAAAACCGCCTGCAGGACACGCGCGAGAATTTGCTGCGCGTGGAAGACATCTTGCGCGAACTCAACGCCAACCTGGAAAAGCTGGAAGCGCAGGCGGCCGTGGCCACCCGTTTCCACGCCTTGCAGGCGGACCAGGAAGAAAAGCAGAAACTGTTGTGGCTGCTGCGCAAGAACGAGGCCCAAAACGAACAGACGCGCTATTTCCGCGAAGTGGAACAGGCGCAGACGGACCTGGAAGAGCAGACGGCCAAGCTGCGCAACGTGGAATTGACCCTCGAGCAGATGCGCCAGGCGCACTTTGCCGTGGGCGACCGCCTGCATACGGCGCAAGGCCATCTGTACCAGACGAATGCGGAAATCGGCAGCCTGGAGGCGCAGATCAAGTTCGTCATCGAATCGCGCGCCCGCCTGCAGGCGCAGCTGGCCACCCTGACGGCCCAGCGCGACCAGTGGACGCAGCAGGGTAGCGAATACCAGGAACAGATCGAAGAGGCGGAATTCCACCTCGAGGAACTGGCTGCCAAGGTGGAACAGTCGCAAATGATGGCCGAGCAGAAGGGCGAGCAATTGCCCGAACTGGACGCCGCCTGGCGCGCCGCGCAAAACAAGAGCACGGAATCGCGCGCGCGGATCATGCAGGCACAGCAGCAGCTGGAACTGGAATCGGCGCACCAGCGCAACGCCTCGAATATCCTGGCCAGCCTGTTGACGCGCCGCGAGCGCCTGCAGCAGGAAAAGAACAGCCTGAGCTTGCCCGACAGCAGTCACCTGGAAAACCTGAAACTGCAGCTGGAAGAAAAGCAGCAAACCCTGGAAGAGCAGGGTTTCTATCTGGAAGAAGCGCTGGAGCAGCAGCCGAAGCTTGAGCAGGAACGGATGGAGGCGCAGGCGCAGGTGAATGCCGAAACGGCTGCCAACGCCCAGCTGGAAGCGCGTCTTTCCGCCTTGAAACAATTGCAGGAACGGGTACAAACCCAGGGCAAGGTTCAGCCATGGCTGAAAAAGCACGAACTCGACACCTTGCCGCGTTTGTGGCAAAAGCTGCAGATCGAAGCGGGCTGGGAAGCGGCCATGGAATCGATCTTGCGCGAGCGTACGTCGGCTCTGCAACTGTCGAACATCGACTGGGCCAAGGCCTTCTTTGCCGATGCGCCGCCGGCCAAGCTGGCCCTGTACGCGCCGTCGACCGTGGCGCCGCTGCCGCAACCGGAAGTGCCGGGCCTCAAGCCTTTCCTGAATTTGCTCAAACTCAACGATCCGGGCTTGCGCGGCTTGCTGCAGGATTGGCTGTACAACGCCTATGCCGTGGAAGACGCGGCCGAAGCGCTGGCCGAACGTAGTAAATTGCCGCCGGGCGGCTATTTCGTCACGCGCGCCGGTCACGTGGTCACGGCCACCAGCGTGCGCTTCTATGCGGCCGATTCGGAGCAGGAAGGCATGCTGGGCCGCCAGCAGGAAATCGAGAATATCGGCAAACAGTTGCGCGCCCAGCAATTGCTGGCCGAAGAGGCGCGCGCCCGTTCCGTGCGGGCCGACGCGGCCGTCGCCACCTTGACGCGCAACCTGTCCGACTTGCGCCTGCGCATACAGCAGCTCACTTCCTCCGTGCATACCTTGCAGCTGGACGTGGTGAAACTGTCGGAAGTGGAAGCGCGCTTCAACCAGCGCAGCACGCAGATCGGCGCCGACCTGGCGGAGATTGCCGCACAGGAAGCGGAACAGCAGCAGATCAAGGCGGAATCGGAAGAGAAATTCGAACAGCTGGACATGGAACTGGGCAACTTGCAGGAAGCCCACGAAGACGGCCATACGGACTTCCTGCAAAAGGAACAGCGCCTGGCCGAAGCGCGCGAAGCCTTGCGCGACCTGGAGCGGGCCGCCAAGGATACGGAATACGCGGAAAAAGCCCACCGCGCGAAGATTGAGGAGTTGCGCCGCAATATCGCCACGGCCAGTACGCAGGCCCAGCAAGTGACGGCCAGCCTGCAGGCGGGCGAACTGGAACTGGCCAACCTGGAAAGCGGCGCGGCCGCCGACGGCTTGCAGGATCTGTTAGAACGCCGCACCACGCAGGAGCGGGCGCTGGCCGACGCGCGCCACGAACTCGATCAAATTACGCAGCAGCTGCGCCTGTCCGAAGATGCGCGCACGCAATCGGAACGCAGCTTGCAGCCGCAGCGCGACAAGATCATGGAAATGCAGCTCAAGGAACAGGCCGCGCGCCTGAACCAGGAGCAATTCGCCCAGCAATTGCTGGAATCGGGCGCCGATGAAGCGGCCCTGACGGAAAAACTGCATCCGGACATGCGCCCATCGTATCTGCAGGGCGAAGTCACGCGTCTGACCAATGCGATCACGGCCCTGGGCGCCGTCAACCTGGCCGCGCTGGACGAGCTGGCACAGGCATCCGAGCGCAAGAATTTCCTCGACGCCCAGAATGCCGACCTGACGGAAGCGATCAACACGCTGGAAGACGCAATCCACAAGATCGACAAGGAAACGCGCGACTTGCTGCAAGACACGTTCGACAAGGTCAACCATCACTTTTCCGAGCTGTTCCCGATCCTGTTCGGCGGCGGCCAGGCGAAACTGACCATGACGGGCGACGAGATTCTCGATTCCGGTGTACAAGTCATGGCGCAGCCTCCCGGCAAGAAAAATGCCACCATCCACCTGTTGTCAGGTGGAGAGAAGGCGCTGACCGCGACCGCATTGGTGTTTTCCATGTTCCGCCTGAATCCGGCGCCGTTCTGCCTGCTCGACGAAGTCGATGCACCGCTGGACGATTCGAACACGGAACGCTTCTGCCGCATGGTCAAGCGCATGTCCGACCAGACCCAATTCCTTTTCATTTCGCATAACAAGATTGCGATGGAAATGGCCCATCAATTGATCGGTGTGACGATGCAGGAGCAGGGCGTATCGCGCATCGTGGCGGTGGACATGGAGTCCGCCGCAAATTTTGCAACCGAGGCACAAGCAGCATGACAGACCTTCAAATTACCTTGTTCGGCGCCGGCGGCGTCTTTATCGTCGGCGTTTTCTCGTACAACAAATGGCAGGAATACAAGGCCAAGAAAAGCGTGGAACGGGCTTTTTCCACCGACCATGACGACGTGCTGATGCGCGAAGGCGATGCGCCTGCGGTGGAAGCCCAGGAGCCCGTGCTGCGCCAGGAGCCGCGCTTTGACGCCGCGCCCGCCGCCAAGGCCGAACCGTCGTTCGGCGCACCGCCAGCGGCGCCCGTGCCCGACGCACCCGTGCATGCGGAACCATCATTGGGTGGTGCCGGCATCGAAGCGCCTGCCGCGGCCCCTGCCGCGCCGGTACAGCAAGAAGTCAGCGCCGCCAGCGAACAGGCGACCAGCCTGGTCGACCCGCTCATCGATTGCCTGCTGCCTTTGTCGCTGGAAGCGCCCGTGCGCGGCGACAAGATCCTGCCCGTGCTGCAAACCCTGCGCCTGGTGGGCAACAAGCCCGTCCACTTCATCGGCTTGCACGTGAATGGCGACTGGGAACCGATCACGCATGGCGGTGTCTACACCAAGATGCAGGGCGGCGTGCAGCTGGCCAGCCGCAGCACGGCCTTGAATGAACTCGAATACTCGGAACTGGTCACGCGCCTGCGTGGCGTGGCGGACGAGATCGGCGCCGAGCCGGAAGTGCCGGACATGATGGAAGTGATGGCCGAAGCGCGCAATCTGCACCGTTTCGTTGCCGGTCACGATGCCCAGCTGGGCGTGAACCTGCACACGAATGGCGCACCATGGGCCATTTCCACCTTGCTGTTCGCGCTGGAAAAACAGGGCTTTGACGTGCGTCCGGACGGCCGCTTCGTCATGCCGGACGGCGAAGGCGGCTATCTGTTCTCGCTGTCGACGAATGTCACCCTGGCCGAGGAAACGACGCCCCGTTTGACGCTGCTGCTGGACGTGCCCTGCGTGGCGCCCGCGCGCGACGGTTTCGGCGCCATGGTCGCTTGCGCCAAGGCACTGGTAGGCCGCCTCGACGCCACCATCGTCGACGATTACAACCAGGCCCTGTCCGATGCGGCGCTGGCCGAGATCGCGGGCCAGGTGCAAGAGTTTTACCAGGAAATGGACGCGGCCGACATTCCGGCCGGTTCCACCCGCGCCCTGCGTTTATTTAGCTGAAGAATCCCGCAACAATGACTGATCCGATCAACCAGGACGCCGCCGCCCGCGTCCTGGCACTCACGGCCGAACTCAATCGGCATCTGCACGCCTACCACGTGCTCGACAATCCCATCATCCCCGACGCCGAGTACGACAAGCTGTTTGTCGAACTGCAGGTGCTGGAAGCGACCCATCCCGACTTGCGCACACCCGACTCGCCCACCTTGCGCGTGGGCGCGGCGCCGTTGCCGCAATTCGAGCAAGTCACGCACACGGTGCCGATGCTGTCGCTGAACAATGGTTTTTCCGATGACGATATCGTCAATTTCGACCGCCGCGTGCGCGAAGGCCTGGGCCTTGATGCGCAGGACGTCGCGTATGCTGCCGAAGTGAAATTCGATGGCCTAGCCATCAACCTGCGCTATGAAAACGGCCTGTTCGTGCAGGCGGCCACGCGCGGCGACGGCGCCACGGGCGAGGACGTGACGGCGAATATCCGCACGATTTCCGGCATCCCGCTGCGCCTGCATGGCGACAAGATTCCAGCCTTGCTCGACGTGCGCGGCGAAGTCATGATGTTCAAGGGCGATTTTGCCCGCCTGAACGAACGCCAGCGCGAGGCAGGGCAGAAGGAATTTGCCAACCCGCGCAATGCGGCCGCCGGCAGCCTGCGCCAGCTCGATTCGCGCATCACGGCGCAGCGCAAGCTGCGTTTCTATGCCTACGGCATCGGCGCCCTCGATGGCGCCGCCATGCCGGCCTCGCATTCGGCCTTGCTGGACTGGTACGAGACCCTGGGCATCCCCGTGTCAAAAGAGCGCAAGGTGGTGCGGGGTGCGCACGGCTTGCTGGCCTACTACGCCGATATCGGCGCGCGCCGCCCCGCCTTGCCGTATGAAATCGACGGCGTCGTCTACAAGGTGAACGCGACGGAAGACCAGCAGGAGCTGGGTTTTGTCTCGCGCGCACCGCGTTTTGCGCTGGCGCACAAGTTTCCCGCCGAAGAGGCGCTGACACAGGTGCTGGGCATCGATATCCAGGTGGGCCGCACGGGCGCCATGACGCCCGTGGCGCGCCTGGCGCCCGTCTCCGTGGGCGGCGTGACGGTGACGAACGCCACCTTGCACAATGAAGATGAAGTGCTGCGCAAGGATGTGCGCGTGGGCGATACCGTCGTCGTGCGTCGTGCCGGCGACGTCATTCCTGAAGTGCTGAGCGTGGTACTGGAAAAACGCCCGGAACCTGCGCCGCTGCCGTTCAAGATGCTCGAAGCATGCCCCGTCTGCGGCTCGCACGTGGTGCGCGAAGAGGGCGAAGCGATCGCCCGCTGCTCGGGCGGCTTGTTCTGCTCGGCGCAGCGCAAGGAAGCGTTCCGTCATTTCGCGGGCCGCCGCATGATGGACATCGAAGGCTTGGGGGAACGTTATATCGATACCCTGGTCGAACTCGAATACGTGCATGGCCTGGCTGACCTGTATAGCCTGACCCTCGATAAATTGCTGGAAATGAAGTTGCGTGCCGACGAACGTGACGGTTCGACGCCAGAAACTGTGCAACAAGGCAAGATTCCCACCAAGTGGGCGGAAAACCTGCTGGCGGGCATCGAGGCGAGCAAGCGCCCGCCGCTCGAACGTTTCCTGTTCGCGCTGGGCATCCGTCACGTGGGAGAATCGACGGCGAAGACCCTGGCCGAGTGGCTGGGCAGCCTGGCCTATGTGCGCCAAGCGCCAGCGGCCTTGCTGCGCGTGCTGCCCGATATCGGCGGCACGGTGGCGGAATCGATTGCCGATTTCTTTGCCGAAGAAAAGAACCAGCAGGCGCTGCAGGCATTGCTGGACGCTGGCGTCACGCCGCAGGGCGAACACGCGCCCAGCGCCAAGCTGCGCATGCAGCTTGAGGAAACCAAATTGCTGGCGGCCATCGGCATCCCGAAACTGACGGAGCCGCGCAGCAAGCAACTGGTGGAGCGGGGCGTCACCTTGGCCAGCCTGGCGGCGCAAGGCGCCAGCTTCCACGCGGGCTTGCCGGCTGCCGTGGCCGAAGCGCTGGCGCAGTGGTTGGCCGATGAGAGCAATGTCAAGCTGCTTGGTCAACTGGACGCCCTGCGAAATGAATTAATGTCACAATTGCCTGAAATGCCAGCCGCTGGCGGCAAGCTGGACGGCAAAACCTTCGTCTTGACGGGCACGTTGCCCAACATGAGCCGCGACGAAGCTGCGGAGCTGATCGAGGCTGCCGGCGGCAAGGTCAGCGGTTCCGTGTCGAAGAAAACCGGTTATGTCGTGGCCGGATCGGATGCTGGCAGCAAGCTGGCCAAGGCCCAGGAACTGGGCGTGGCCATACTCGACGAGGCTGGTTTGCTGGCCTTGCTCGCGCAAGACTAATCATTTAAATATTACAGAAGACCCATGAAAAAAATCAGAAAAGCAGTCTTTCCCGTCGCCGGCCTGGGCAGCCGTTTCTTGCCTGCGACCAAGGCGCAACCGAAGGAAATGTTGCCCATCGTTGATAAGCCATTGATCCAGTACGCGGTGGAAGAAGCCGTGGCGGCGGGCATCACGGAAATGATCTTCATCACGGGCCGCAACAAGCGCGCCATCGAAGACCATTTCGATACGGCCTATGAGCTCGAGTCGGAACTGGAAGCTGCCGGCAAGCGCCAGTTGCTCGAGATGGTGCAAAACGTCATTCCCAAGCATATCAACTGCATTTACATCCGCCAGTCGGCGCCGCTGGGCCTGGGGCATGCCGTGCTGTGCGCCCGTCCCGTGATCGGCGACGAGCCGTTTGCCGTCTTGCTGGCCGACGACTTCATGGACGTGGAAGAGGGCGTGCGCCCCGTGCTGGCGCAGATGACCGATGTCTTCCAGTATGAAAATTGCTCGCTGCTGGCGGTGCAGGACGTGCCGCGCGCGGAAACCAAGCAGTACGGTATCGTGTCGGCAAAGAATTATCAGCCCGATCTGGAACTGGTCTCGGCCATCGTGGAAAAGCCCTCGCCGGAAGAGGCGCCATCGACCCTGGCCGTGGTGGGCCGTTATGTGCTGACCAGCCGTGTCTTTAATCACCTGGAAAATATCGGCACGGGCGCCGGCGGTGAAATCCAGTTGACGGACGGCATCGCCGCCCTGATGCGCGAAGAGCGCGTGCTGGCTTACCGCTACCAGGGGCAGCGTTATGATTGCGGCTCCAAGCTGGGTTATCTGAAGGCAACGACGGCAATGGGCATGAAACATCCGGAAACCGGTGCGGCCTTCCGCACTTACTTGCAAGAACTGCAATCGGCACTGGAAGCAAAATGACCGTACGTGAAATCCTCAAGATGGGCGATCCGCGCCTGCTGCGGATGGCCGAGCCCGTGCGTGAATTCGATACGCCCGAACTGCATGCCTTGATCGCCGACATGTTCGATACCATGCATGCAGCCAATGGCGCGGGCCTGGCGGCGCCGCAGATCGGCGTCAACCTGCAGCTGGTGATCTACGGCTTCAAGCAAAATCTGCGCTATCCGGACGCGCCGCAAGTGCCGGAAACCGTGCTGATCAACCCTGTGCTGACGCCTTTGTCTGAACGCAAGGAAGAGGGCTTCGAAGGCTGTTTGTCCGTGCCCGGCTTGCGCGGCAGCGTGCCGCGCTGGAGCGAGCTGCACTACGAAGGAGTGGACCAGTTCGGCCAGCCCATCAGCCGCGATTGCGACGGCTTCCATGCGCGCGTGGTGCAGCATGAAGTGGATCACTTGCACGGGATTCTGTATCCGATGCGTATCGTCGACTTCACGCAGTTCGGTTATACGGAAGTGATGTTTCCGGACCTCGATCCAAACGACGACGACTGATCGGCACCTGAGAAAACGCCCATGGCGGCGTTGCATTGCCTCGCCGTACTATTCGTACTGTCTTCGGCAATGCGCCTTGCCCTGAGCGTTTTTCAGGCACCTCGTACTTGTGACTATCAAACAAAAAAAATGGCCGCGCAGCAATCAGCTGGGCGGCCATTTTTATATGTGAAGCAAACCTAGCGCACCTTGCGGTTGCTGCCCAGGTTATCGAGCAAGTTCTTCAACTCATCCTGCATGGCATCCGTCAGGTTCAGGAAGCGGCAGCCGATCTGCACCTGCTCGCCCAGCAGGAAGGAGCGGAAGGTGCGCGACAGGCGGATTTCCAGGTCGGCGATCATGACCTTGTTCGGCCCCAGTTCCAGGCGCACGCGCGACAGCTTGCGGCCCACGTACAGGCCGACCGTGTCGCGCGGATGGGCGCGCATGCCGATGCCGCCGGCCGAGAAATCGTACAGCTGCAGTTCATACGGACGCCCCTCGAGCACGAAGGCGGCCAGGTAGTACACGCCCAGCGGCGTTTCCAGGCGCGTCGATTCGCGCCGTTCCAGCACCAGGCAATGACTGGGGAAGTTCGTCAGGTAGACGTTGGGACGGTCGGGATACGCTTGCCATTCGCCATTGATGGTAAATTGCAGCTTGGCGCTTTGCACCCACGATACAAACGTGGCGCCACCTTCCGGCAGGGTCGCGCCTTCATTGAGTTCCAGCACGAATTGCGGCAAGTCGTCATCGACGGACAGGATGCGCGCCAGGATGACGTCTTCGCCGCCCGCCGGGTAGATGGAAATGGCGTCGCCGTTGTCAGCCAGGCTGCACAGGGTTTCACCGATATCCCATGGATCGCTCATATGGTGCGGCTTGGTGCCGGGAGCCATCGGCTCGGCCACGTCAGCCAGACTGGGCGCGCCCTTGCGCAGGGGATTGGGAATGGGATCGTTCACGACAGCGTATCTCTTCTGTTCTAATGGGGAATAGTGTATAGGTTTAAGGCAATATTTACTAAGTAAATCACAATAATTGATTTTATATCACTATATTCCTGTTGCTTATGTGGCCTGGCATGCCAGGCGGGCGCTTAGAATTGCTCGTCAGCGCTCAGGTAACGCCATTGTCCCGTCGGCAAGTCGCCCAGTTTGACCTTGCCGATGCGTACGCGTTTCAATCCCAGCACTTTCAGGCCGACGGCTTCGCACATGCGGCGGATCTGGCGTTTCTTGCCTTCACGCAGGGTAAAGCTCAGCTGGTCTTCGTTTTGCCAGCGCACCTTGGCCGGCAGCAGCGGCTTGCCGTCGAGCCACAGGCCGTGGTTGAGCTTTTTCAGTTCGCTGTCGGGCAGGGTGCCGCCCTTGGTGTAGCTCACGCGTACCAGGTATTCCTTGTCGATATCGGTATCGTGGCCGATCAGCTGCTTGGCCACGCGGCCGTCCTGCGTCAAGACCAGCAAGCCGACGGAATCGATGTCCAGGCGGCCGGCGGCCACCAGGCTGCGCAGCTGGGTCGGGTGGAACTGTTCCGGGCTGCGGTCTTCCGCCCAGCGGTTTTCCGCCTTGATCAGGGCCACGGCGGGCGTGTAGCCGTCTTCGGCCTGGCCGCTGACATAGCCGACCGGTTTGTTGATCAGTACGGTGACCCGTTTTGATTGCTCGGCCGCCGCCTGGCGTTCCACGGTGACTCTCTGGCTCGGGTAGACCTTGCTGCCCAGCTCGGACACCACCTTGCCATCCACGCGGACCCAGCCGCGGGCGATCCATTCATCGGCTTCGCGGCGCGAGCACAGGCCCAGTTCGGACATGCGTTTGGACAAGCGTAATAATTCTTCGGTCATGTTGTTTCAGTTTCAGTAAGGGTAGGCGTTGCGCGGAAAGCTTACACTTTCAGTGCATCGAGTAAATCGGTTTCCAGCAATATCTGGTTGCGGGCATTGTTGAGCGCGGGACCGTCGACGAGGAAGACGTCTTCGACCCGCTCGCCCAGGGTCATGATCTTAGCCGTGTGCAAGTTGATGCGGTACTTGGTCAGCACATTGGCGATCGCATACAGCAGGCCAGTGCGGTCGTTGGCCGCCACCGACAGCAAATAGTATTGGCCCTTCTCATCGGGCCGCAAATCCACGGTCGGCTGGAAGGGGAAGGTGCGTGACAGGCGCGACAGCCGTCCCTTGCCCGGCGGCGGCAGCGGCGTTTGCGACTGCAGCAGCTCGCCCAGCTCATGCTCGATCAGGCTGATGATGTCGCGGTAGCTCTTGGCAAAATTCTGTTCGGTGACGAGGAAGGTATCGAGCGCATAGCCGTTTTTCGTCGTGTGGATCTTCGCGTCGAGGATGCTGAAATTCTTGCGGTCGAAATAGCTGCAGATGCGCGCGAACAGGTCGGGCTGGTCGGGAATGTACACGGCCACCTGCAAGCCTTCGCCGATGGGCGCCAGCCGACATTTTACCACCGGCAACTTGCTGTCGAGCTTGTCATACAGCGAGCGTGTCTGCCAGGCGATGTCGGACGCGTCGTGGCGCAGGAAATACGCCACGTCCAGCTGCTGCCACAGTTTCAAGTGCGCATCGGGCGGCAAGCCGTACAGGCGCAGGGTAGCCAGCGCTTCCTGCTGGCGGTTTTTCAGCTCGCGGTCGGCCGTGTGCGGCTCGCCGCCCAGCACGCGCAGGGTGATCTTGTACAGGTCTTCCAGCAGCTTGCCCTTCCAGGCATTCCACACTTTCGGGCTGGTGCCGCGGATGTCGGCCACCGTCAGCAGGTACAAACCCGTCAGGTGGCGCTCATCCTTGACCACTTTCGCAAAGGCGGCGATGACATCGGGATCGGACAAGTCCTGCTTTTGCGCCACTTGCGACATGGTCAAATGATTTTCTACAAGGAATGCCACGAGTTCCGTGTCTTCTTGCGACAGGCCGTGGTCCTGGCAGAACTGGGTGGCGTCGGCCACGCCCAGCTTCGAGTGGTCGCCGCCGCGGCCCTTGGCGATGTCGTGGAACAGGGCCGCCACGTACAGCAGCCACGACTGCGAGAAGTCGGCCATCAGCTGGCTGCAGAACGGGTATTCGTGTGCGTGTTCGCTCATGGTGAAGCGGCGCATATTGCGCACCACCATCAAGATGTGCTGGTCGACCGTGTACACGTGGAACAGGTCGTGCTGCATCTGGCCCACGATGCGGCGGAAATTCGGCAGGTAGCGCCCCAGGATGCTCATCTCGTTCATGCGCCGCAGCGCATGGATGATGCCGACAGGCGCCTGCATGATGCGCAGGAAGAGGGCGCGGTTGACGGGGTCCTGGCGGAATGTGGCGTCGATCTTGAAGCGTGCATGCCACAGGGCCCGCGTGGCGCGCGAGGTCATGCCCTTCAGGGCCGGGCGCTCCGTCATCAGGACAAAAATTTCCAGCATGGCCGACGGATATTGTTCGAACGTATCGTCGGCGCTGATGTCGATCAGGCTGTTGACTTCATTGAAGCGCTCGTTGATGGGCACGGCCACGTCGTCTTGCGGGAACAGCCGTGCCTCGATGTTTTGCAGCAAAATCGTGTTGAGCTGGGTCACCGTCTTGGCGGCCCAGTAGTAGCGCTGCATGAGGAATTCGCTGGCGCGGCGCATGTGCGGCCCGCTGCCTGTCGCTTGCAGGCCCAGCGATTCGGCGATCGCCGTCTGCACGTCGAACACGAGGCGGTCTTCGCGCCGGCCCGCGTGCAGGTGCAGGCGCACGCGGATATCCTTGAAGGCGCGCTCCTTTTCCATCAGCTGGCGCGCTTCCGTCAGGGTGATCAGGCCGCTCGTGGCCAGGGTGCGCCACGAGTTCGCCAGGCCGGCCGCCTTGGCCACCCACAGGATGACCTGCAGGTCGCGCAGGCCGCCCGGGCTTTCCTTGCAATTCGGTTCCAGGCTGAAAGCCGTGTCTTCATATTTGGCATGGCGCTGGCGCATTTCCGCTGTTTTTGCCTGGAAGAAGGCTTGCGGGTCCATGGCCGCGTCATAGCGTTGCTGCAATTGCGCGAACAGGTCCGCGTTGCCGCACACGAGGCGCGCTTCGAGCAAGCTCGTTTGCACGGTGATGTCGGCCTTCGACTCGACCATGCATTCATCGATCGTGCGGATGCTGTGGCCGATTTCCAGGCCCAGGTCCCACAGCAGTTGCACCAGTTCCTCAAGCTTTTCCTGCGTGGCGGCGTCCGGCGCCTGTTGCAGCAGGATCAGCAGATCGACGTCGGAATACGGAAACAGTTCGCCGCGGCCATAGCCGCCCACGCCCACCAGGGCAGTGCCGGGCGGCAAGCCCGCTTCCTGCCAGGCACGCGCCAGCACGCCGTCGACGCTGTGGCGCAGGCTGCGCAGCAGTTTTTCAGGCTTGCCGTCGGCTTGGAAGGCCGTAATGACGACCTGGCGGTCGGCTTTCAGTTGCTGTTTCAGCTGTTCCCGAACTTGCTTTTTCATCTGGGCCCTGGGTGGCGGTGCGTGGGATGGAAGATCAGGCTTTGTTCAGGATCAAGGCGGGCGGTGGCGGCATGCCGGGCGAGACGGTCAGCACTTCATAGCCCGTTTCCGTCACCAGCACCGTGTGTTCCCATTGCGCCGACAGGCTGCGGTCCTTGGTTTTGATGGTCCAGCCATCGTTCATTTCGCGGATTTCGCGGCGGCCCGAGTTGATCATCGGTTCGACGGTGAAAATCATGCCCGCTTCCAGGCGCTCGAGGGTGCCTGGTTTGCCGTAATGCAATACCTGCGGTTCTTCATGGAAGACCTTGCCGATGCCGTGGCCGCAGAATTCGCGCACCACGCTGTAGCCGGCTTTCTCGGCGTGCTGCTGGATGGCGTGGCCGATATCGCCGAGGTGGGCGCCCGGTTTGATCTGGTCGATGCCCAGCCACATGCACTCGTAAGTGATTTCCGACAGGCGCTTGGCCAGGATGGTCGGCGTGCCGACGAGGAACATGCGGCTGTTGTCGCCGTGGTAGCCATCCTTGATGACGGTGATGTCGAGGTTGACGGAGTCGCCGCTTTTCAGGACCTTGTCGCCGGGAATGCCATGGCAGATGACGTCGTTGACGGAGGTGCAGATGGCTTTTGGATAGGGCGTGTAGCCGGGCGGGCAGTAGTTCAGCGGGGCAGGGATGGTGCCTTGCACGTTGACCATGTATTCATGGCACAGGCGGTCCAGTTCGCCTGTCGTGACGCCGACCTTGACGAACGGGGTGATGTAGTCGAGCACTTCGGCGCCGAGCTTGCCGGCAACGCGCATGCCTTCGATGTCGGCGGCGGTATTGATACGGATGGTGGACATGGTGTAATTCGCAATCTGCAAGAATTCAGGTGAAAAGCACAGACGATCCCTGCTGTATGGGAAAAGTCTGCAAATATGTCGAAATTATAAACGAGGCGCCCTCAATCCGCCGCCTCCTTCCTAGGGCCGGAAGGGGATTTGTGGGGAGAAAGCGGATGAAAAGGCGGCGCGGCCACGCCTTGCACCATGGTGGTGCGCTGGGTGTTTCCGCCGGGCGCGCGATTTGCGGTGCGGACTTGATGCGGCAGGCATTTCAGTGTAGAATCCCGGGTTGCTTGAATTCTCTTTTAAGCAATGCAGTAAAACAGTGTCTTTAATTTATATAAACACGCGAATCCGGTCGACAAGGGTGCCTGTATGGTGACTGATCGGATTCCAGACCCAACCCTGGAGTTAATAATGTCCGTAACAATGCGCGAAATGCTGGAAGCCGGTGTCCACTTTGGTCACCAAACCCGTTTTTGGAATCCAAAAATGGCACCGTTCATCTTCGGCCATCGCAACAAGATCCACATCATCAACCTGGAAAAAACCATGGCGATGTACCAGGACGCAATGAAGCACGTGCGTCAACTGGCTGCAAACCGTGGCACCATCCTGATGGTTGGCACCAAGCGTCAAGCTCGCGAAATCATCGCTGCTGAAGCACAACGCGCTGGCGTGCCTTTCGTTGATCAACGTTGGTTGGGCGGCATGCTGACCAACTTCAAAACGATCAAAACCTCGATCAAGCGTCTGAAAGACATGGAAGTGATGATCGAAGACGGTTCGATCGAGAAGCTGTCGAAAAAAGAAGCGCTGATGTTCTCCCGCGAAATGATCAAGCTGCAAAAATCGATCGGCGGCATCAAGGACATGGGCGGCATTCCTGACGCAATCTTCGTCGTCGACGTCGGCTACCACAAAGGTGCGATCACCGAAGCAGCTAAGCTGGGTATCCCGGTCATCGGCGTTGTCGATACCAACCACTCCCCAGAAGGCGTGAACTTCGTGATCCCAGGTAACGATGACTCCTCGAAAGCCATCATGTTGTACGCTCGCGGTGTTGCTGATGCAATCATCGAAGGCCGTGCAGCTGCCGGTAACGAAGTTGTTGAAATGGTTAAAGCAGCCGCTGGCGACGAATTCGTCGAAGTTAACGAACAGGCTTAATGGCCAGGCTATCGCAAGATAGCCGTTTGTAAGCACAGCAGTAAGGGAAAAGGGGTGGCAGCAGCTCCCCCTTTTTTTTAACAAAAAAACGATAGTGACCGCTGGCGAGGCATGCATGCCCGGCCGCGACTATCGACTCACCGAATCAGGAGAAACACATGGCAGCGATTACAGCAGCGATGGTAGGCGAATTGCGCGGCAAAACCGACGCACCAATGATGGAATGCAAAAAAGCACTGACCGAAGCCGAAGGCGACATGGCTCGTGCGGAAGAGATCCTGCGCGTCAAACTGGGCGGCAAGGCATCGAAGGCATCGGCACGCATCACCGCTGAAGGCGTCGTGGCAACCTACATCGCCAACGGCGTAGGCGCCCTGGTCGAAGTGAACTCGGAAACCGACTTCGTTGCGAAAAACGACGATTTCCTGGCACTGGCCAACAACGCTGCCCGTCTGGTAGCGGAACACAACCCGGCTGACGTAGCTGCCCTGCTGGCCCTGCCACTCGATGGCAAGACCCTGGAAGACGTGCGCGCTGCCCTGATCGGCAAAATCGGCGAAAACATGACCATCCGCCGCTTCCAGCGTTTCGAAACCAGCGCCAAGCTGGCTTCGTACCTGCACGGTTCGCGCATTGGCGTGATCGTCGAATTCGACGGCGCCGATGAGCAAGTGGGCAAAGACGTGGCCATGCACATCGCTGCCATGAAGCCAGTGTCGCTGTCGTCGAACGAAGTTCCAGCGGAACTGATCGAAAAAGAGCGTTCGGTTGCACAACTGAAAGCCGAAGAAGACGCAGCCAAAGCGGCCGCCGAAGGCAAGCCAGCGCAATCGCCGGAAATCCTGGCCAAGCGCCTGGAAGGTTCCGTACAGAAGTTCCTGAAAGAAGTTTCCCTGCTGAACCAAGCTTTCGTGAAAAACGACAAGCTGTCGGTTGAGCAAATGCTGAAGGCGGCTAACACCAGCGTCAAAGGTTTCGCCATGTACGTAGTGGGCGAGGGCATCGAGAAGAAGCAAGACGACTTCGCAGCAGAAGTCGCAGCACAGATGGCTGCCTCCCAGGGAGCGTAAGTAAAGCGGGCCGAGAGGCCCGTTTTTTTGGCCCGCCCGCACCTGTCGTGCCGGGCGGCGGCATGGGCAGCTTCCTCCCGCCTATCCGGCGCTGCAAGGCGCTGCGCCATGTCATACTCGAATAACCTCATTTATGGAGCCCCAGCTCATGTCAAAACCAGCCTACAAGCGCGTCCTCCTCAAGTTGTCCGGCGAAGCCCTGATGGGCGATGATCCCTACGGCATCAACCGCGCCACGATCGAGCGCATGGTGGCCGATGTGGCCGAGGTGGCGAAGTTGGGTGTGGAACTGGCAATCGTGATTGGCGGCGGCAATATCTTCCGCGGCGTCGCGCCTGGCGCGCAAGGCATGGACCGTGCCACCGCCGACTACATGGGCATGCTCGCCACCGTGATGAATGCACTGGCCCTGGCCGATGCCATGCGCCACGTCGGCATTACCGCGCGCGTCATGTCGGCCATCGGCATCGAACAAGTAGTCGAGCCGTACGTCCGCCCGAAAGCCCTGCAATACCTGGAAGAAGGTAAAGTGGTCGTCTTCGCCGCCGGTACCGGCAATCCGTTCTTCACCACCGACACGGCAGCCGCCCTGCGCGGTTCCGAGATCAGCGCCGAGATCGTCCTGAAGGCCACCAAGGTCGACGGCGTCTACACGGCCGATCCGAAGAAGGATCCGAACGCCACCCTGTTCCACACGATTACGTTCGACGACGCCATCGCCAAGCACCTGCAAGTGATGGACGCCACCGCTTTTGCCCTGTGCCGCGACCAGAAACTGCCAATCAAGGTGTTTTCGATCACCAAGCCAGGCGCGCTGATGCGCGTCATCATGGGTGAAGATGAAGGCACGCTGGTTCACGTATAGAAATAAGGAGCACCGAGAAACCGTCTATGGCTGCGTTGCAGCGCCTCGCCGTACTATTCGTACTGCCTTCGGCGCTGCGCCTTGCCCTGAACGGTTTTCGGCACTCTTGACGGGCGCCAGCCGCTCGTTATATGGATGTAATTGCAAGATTAATTTATCACTAACAACGCCTGACAAAACCGTCGCGAGCGGAAGGGAGTTGTGGCTGAGAAGCGCAAGCGTACGAAGGTACGGTGAGCATCACAGGCCGCAAATGCCGACGCGCAGCAGGTTTTGACAGGCGTCACTACAGGAGTACAGTAATGTCCTTAGCTGACGTTAAAAAGAATGCCCAGGAACGCATGACGAAATCGCTGGAAACACTGCGTGCCGACCTGGCCAAAGTGCGTACCGGCCGCGCCCATACGGGTATCCTGGACCACGTGATGGTCGACTACTACGGTTCGCCGACGGCGCTGACCCAGGTTGCCAACGTGACCCTGATCGACGCGCGCACCATCGGTGTGCAGCCGTATGAAAAGAAAATGGCCTCGACCATCGAAAAAGCCATCCGCGACGCCGACCTGGGCCTGAATCCATCGGCACAGGGCGACCTGATCCGCGTTCCGACGCCGCCGCTGACGGAAGAGCGCCGCAAGGAAATGGTCAAGCTGGTCAAGAGCGAAGCGGAAGACGCGAAGATTGCCGTGCGTAACATTCGCCGCGATGCGAACGAGTCGCTGAAGAAACTGGTCAAGGAAAAAGCCTGCTCCGAGGACGATGAGCGCCGCTCGTCGGAAGAAGTGCAGAAGCTGACGGACAAGTTTATTGCCGACATCGACAAGATGGTTGTCGACAAAGAAAAAGAAGTGCTGACGGTCTAGTTTTCAGTCCTTTTGACACTGCCCGGGAAAGCATGGCTTTTCCGGGCAGTGCTATTTGGAGCATAATAGTTATCTTTTATTTTTGGTATTCGTGTTTTCATGATCTATTCGAGTTCGACAACGGCAGTACCTGAGGTGGGCACGGTGCCGCGCCATGTGGCAATCATTATGGATGGCAATGGCCGCTGGGCAACCAAGCGCTTCCTGCCGCGCGTGGCTGGCCACGTCAAGGGCGCCGATACCGTGCGCCGTGTCGTCGAGACCTGCCTCGAACGCGGCGTCGAATACCTGACCCTGTTTGCCTTCAGCTCGGAAAACTGGCGCCGTCCGGAAGAAGAGGTGTCGATGCTGATGCGCCTGTTCGTCACGATGCTGGAACGCGAAGTGGTCAAGATGCATGCCAGCGACATCCGCCTGAAGGTGGTGGGCGATCTGTCGCGCTTCAATGGAGAGCTGCAAACCCTGATCGCCAATGCGGAGCGCAAGACGGCGAACAACACGCGCCTGACGGTGTCCATCTGCGCCAACTATGGCGGCCGTTGGGACATCATGCAGGCAGTCAATAAAATGACGGCCGAGGCTGGCGCCAATGGCCAGCCTGCCGGGCACGCTTACACGGAAGAGCAACTGGCGCCGCACCTGGCCATGGCCTACGCGCCCGAGCCCGACCTGTTCATCCGCACGGGCGGCGAACAGCGCATTTCCAATTTCCTCCTGTGGCAACTGGCGTACACTGAGTTGTTTTTCACCGAGACTTTCTGGCCCGACTTCAATGACGAGTGCCTCGACGCGGCAATCGCGTCTTACCAGCAGCGCGAACGGCGCTTTGGCCGTACCAGCGCGCAATTAACTGAAAAGACAAACTGATGCTGAAAACACGGATAATCACCGCCCTGGTCCTCCTGGCGGTCTTGCTGCCCGTTCTGTATCTGAATTATTTCCCCGCCTTCGCCGTGATCGCCACGGCGTTCTTCGGCGCCGCCGTATGGGAAAGCTTCCGCATCTTCAAAAATCGCCAGGCGCTGCTGATCGCCGCCGTCTGGACTGCCGCCTTCGCGTATACGTTCTTTGTCGGTAACGGCATGGCGCAGCTCAATTTCTGGTTCGCCCTGTGCGTGGCCATCTGGCTGATCCGCTTCGTGCCTTCGCTGGCGACAGGCTTGCCGCCGACCGAAGGCCTGGGCAATACCTTGCTCAGCCTCGTGTACCCGGTGACCATCGTCGGCTGCTTCGTTGCCATCATCGCCCTGTTCCTGCATAGCCCGTTGTACCTGCTGTCCGTCATGGCCCTCGTGTGGATCGCCGATATCGGCGCCTATTTCTCGGGCAAGGCGTTCGGCAAGCGCAAGCTGGCGCCAAGTATTTCCCCAGGCAAATCCTGGGAGGGCGCCATCGGCGGCGGTATCGCCGTGCTGCTCATCTCTGCCATCACGATTATCGCCGCGCCATCGCTGCCGGTCTTGCAAGATACCTTCGCCGTGCAGCTGCAATTGCGCCGCGGCTGGCTCGTGGCCTTGCTGGTGCTGTTGCTGATCGTCGCCGCCAGCATCGTCGGCGACCTGTTCGAATCCCAATTGAAGCGCCGCGCCGGCATCAAGGACAGCAGCAATCTGCTGCCTGGCCATGGCGGCGTACTTGACCGTATCGACGCGTTGATCCCGGTCCTGCCATTTGCCGCCCTCGTGGCCAGCTGGCTTTAAGGAAACTCATGCAATACATCACCATCCTTGGCGCGACCGGCTCGATCGGCGTGTCCACCCTGGACGTGCTCGCGCGTCATCCCGAGCAATACAGCGTATATGCGCTGAGCGCGCACAGCCGCGTGGCCGAACTGGCCGCCCAATGCCTGCAATTTCGTCCCCAGCGCGCCGTCGTCGGCACGGCGGATGCGGCCCTTGAACTGACGCGCTTGCTGCGCGGGCAGGGCGTGTCTACGGAAGTCGAGTACGGCGTGGAAGCCCTGTGCGCCATCGCCAGCGCGCCGCAGGTGACGGGTGTGATGGCGGCCATCGTCGGCGCGGCCGGCCTGGCGCCGACCCTGGCGGCGGCGCGTGCTGGCAAGAAAGTATTGCTGGCCAATAAAGAAGCGCTGGTCATGTCCGGCCAGCTGTTCATCGATGCCGTGCATGACAACGGCGCGGTGCTACTGCCGATCGACAGCGAACACAACGCCATCTTCCAATGCATGCCGCACGCGCATGGCCGCGCGCCAGGCGCCGCGGGCGTGGCGAAAATCGTGCTGACGGCATCCGGCGGTCCCTTCCTCACGCGCGACGTCGAGACGCTCGACACGGTCACGCCGGACCAGGCGTGCAAGCATCCGACCTGGGCCATGGGGCGCAAGATTTCCGTCGATTCGGCCACCATGATGAACAAGGGCCTGGAGGTGATCGAGGCGCACTGGCTGTTCGGCGCGCCGGCCGACCAGATCGAAGTGCTGATCCATCCGCAAAGCGTGATCCATTCGATGGTGTCCTACATCGACGGTTCCGTGCTGGCCCAGCTGGGCAATCCGGACATGCGCACGCCGATCGCCCATGCGCTGGCGTATCCGCAGCGCATCGCTTCCGGCGTGGCGCAGCTGGACCTGGCCCAAGTGGCCACCCTGCAGTTCGAACGTCCCGATTTCCGCCGTTTCCCTTGCCTGGCACTGGCGTTCGACGCCTTGCGCGCGGGCGGCACGGCGCCGGCCCTGCTCAACGCGGCCAATGAAGTGGCCGTGCAAGCGTTTCTTGACGAGCAGATCGGCTTCCGCCAGATCGACCGGGTCATCGCGCACGTGATCGAGACGGTGCCGCACGGCGCCGCTTCCAGCATCGAAGCCGTGATGGAGCAGGACCGCCTGGCCCGAGCGGCCGCGCAAGCGTATATTGCCCAAAGGCTGGCTGCATGACGCTCATCACCACCTTGCTGGCTTTTATCGTCGCGCTCGGTTCACTGATTACCTTGCACGAGCTGGGCCACTACCTGGTGGCGCGCTGGTGCGGCGTGAAGGTGCTGCGTTTCTCGATCGGCATGGGAAAAGTGGTGTATTCGCGCAAGTTTGGCAAGGACCAGACGGAATGGGCGATTTCCGCGCTGCCGCTGGGCGGTTATGTCAGCATGCTCGACAGCCGGGCTCAAGACCTCAGCGACTTGCCGGAAAGCGAATTGCGCCGCGAATTCACGCGCCAGAGCGTGTGGCGCCGCATCGCCATCGTGGCCGCCGGCCCGCTGGCCAATTTCCTCGTCGCCATCGTGCTGTACGCGGGTCTGTTCATGCATGGCATCGAAGAACCGTCGAGTAAACTCGGCCCCGTGGCCGAACAGACTGCCGCCTATGCGGCCGGCCTGCGCAGCGGCGATACCGTTGAAACAGTCAACGGCAAGGCCGTGGCCAGCTGGTCCGAGCTGCGCTGGGAACTGATCCAGGCCACCCTCGACAAGCAGCCGGCGCGCATCGAAGTGCGCCGTCCTGACCGTGGCCAGCAGGAGGCGACGTTGCCGACGGCCAGCCTGACAGAGACGGACCTGGAAGGCGACGTGCTGGGCAAGCTGGGCCTGACCCTGGCCCGTTCCGCGCCCACGCTGATGGAAATCATGCCCGATGGTGCCGCCGCGCGCGCCGGCCTGCAGAAAAACGACCAGATTCTCGCCATCGACGACCAGCCCGTGCACGACGTGGCGGCCGTCATCGCCACCCTGAGCCAGGCGCCGGGCAAGACCTTGCAATTGCAACTCTTGCGCCAGGGCCAGGATCTGACCCTGCCCATTACGCCGGACGCCGTGCCGGGCGCCGGGGCGGAGGGAGCTGTAACAGTTGGTAAGATACAAGCAAAGCTGGGACAGGTGCCGGATATGATCACCGTGGCATCGGGACCGTTTTCTGCCGTGGGCAAGGCGTCCGCCAAGGTCTGGGATACCAGTGTCATGAGCCTGAAAATGCTGGGCAAGATGATCACCGGCCAGGTGTCGCTGAAGAATGTGACGGGGCCCATTACCATCGCCGATTACGCGGGCCAGACGGCGCGCATCGGCCTGGTAAGCTACCTGAGCTTCATCGCCTTCATCAGTATCAGTCTGGGCGTGATGAATTTGCTACCCATTCCTGTTCTGGATGGCGGGCATTTGCTGTATTATTCGCTGGAAGTTTTGACCGGACGCCCCTTGCCGGAGCGCGTAGGCGAGATTGCCCAGCGCCTGGGGATCGGTTTGTTGCTGACCTTGATGGTGCTTGCCGTCTTTAATGACGTGTTGCGATTGCTGAATTAGGGCGGTGGTTGATGCCATTGCGTGAGTCGCACAAGCAATCTTTTGTGTATGTTGTCCATTGATTTACCCATTGAATAACCCCAATGAAATTACATTCTGCTCGTTTTGCCTTGCCTTCCTTTCGCCGCACCCTGATCGGCGCCGCCGTCATGGCCTTCTGTTCCGGCCATGCGCTGGCCGTCCAGCCATTTACTGTCAAGGACATCCGGGTCGAAGGGATCCAGCGTACTGAAGCGGGCACCGTGTTTGCCTACCTGCCGGTGCGGGTCGGCGAAACGTTCTCCGACGAGAAGAGCGTTGCCGCCATCAAGGCCCTGTATGCGACGGGCATGTTCAAGGATGTGCGCCTGGAAGCCGATGGCGACGTGCTGGTGGTGCTGGTCGAGGAACGCCCGGCCATCGCTTCCGTGGCATTTACCGGGACCAAGGAATTTGAAAAGGACGTGCTGGTCAAGGCGCTGAAGGAAATCGGCGTCGGTGAAGCCAAAATTTTCGACAAGGCGTCCGTCGACCGCGCGGAACAGGAACTCAAGCGGCAGTACCTGTCGCATGGCTTGTACGGCGTGAAGATCACCACCACCGTCACGCCGATCGAGCGTAACCGCGTCAACGTGGTGTTCGCCGTCGACGAGGGCGACGTGGCCCGCATCAAGCAGATCAACATCGTCGGCAACAAAGCTTTCACGGACAAGGAACTGCGCGAGCAGCTGGCCCTGAACACGGGCGGCTGGTTCAGCTGGTACACCAAGGCCGATCAATATTCGAAGACCAAGCTGACGGGCGACATCGAGTCGCTCAAGTCCTATTACCTGGACCGCGGCTATATCGAGATGCAGGTCGATTCGACGCAAGTGTCGATCACGCCCGATAAAAAAGATATCTACCTGACGATCAACATCACCGAAGGTGAGAAGTACAAGATCGCCGGCACCAAGTTCGAAGGCGAGATGTTCGGCCGTGAAGAAGAACTGAAAGCGCTGAACCTGATGCGCGAAGGCGACATCTACTCGGGCGCACGCCTGACGGCCACGAACAAACGTATCCAGGACCGCCTGGCCACGTTCGGCTATGCGTTTGCCAACGTCAACGCCAATCCCGAAATCAACCGCGAAAAGCATGAAGTCGGCTTCACCTTCTTCATCGATCCGGGCAAGCGCGTCTACGTGCGCCACATGAATATCGCCGGCAACACCACCACACGCGATGAAGTCATCCGCCGCGAATTCCGCCAGTTCGAATCGTCCTGGTACGACAGCAACAAGATCAAGCTGTCGCGCGACCGTGTCGACCGCCTCGGCTACTTCAAGGACGTGACCATCGACACGCCGGAAGCGCAGGGCACGACCGACCAGGTCGACGTCAACGTGACGGTGGTGGAAAAACCAACCGGTAACTTCCTGATCGGCGGCGCCTTCTCGCAATCGGAGAAGTTCACCCTGTCGGCATCGATTTCGCAGGCCAACTTCGCCGGTAGCGGCAACACGGTCGGCATCGAACTCAATACCAGCCATTACAGCCGCACGATCGCGTTTTCGCAGACCAATCCGTACTACACGGACGATGGCATTTCGCGCAGCTTTGAAGTCTACCTGCGTACGACGGAACCGCCGGCGCTGAACATCGGCAGCTACAAGATCAAGCAGACCGGTGGCCGCGTCAGTTTCGGCGTGCCGTTCTCGGAAGTCGACACCGTCTTCTTCGGCATCGGCGCCGAGCGTTCGCGCATCGAAACCGACGTCACCAGCCCGATCCGCTTCAAGCAGTACGTGGTCGACAATGGCGGCCCGTCCGACGGTATCGGTTCGGCCACGACGAATTCCATCCCGCTGACGGCGGCATGGCAGCGCGACAGCCGCGACAGCGCCCTGACGCCATCGATCGGCCGCTACCAGCGCGTCAACCTGGAGGCTGACCTGATCGGCGACCAGAAATATTTCCGTGCCATTTATGAGCACCAGTATTTCCGTCCGTTGTTCAGCAAGGTCACCCTGGCGTTGAAGGGCGAGCTCGATTACGGCCACGGCATCGGCAATCACGTCTATCCGGTCTTCAAGAACTTCTACGGCGGCGGTATCGGTTCGGTGCGCGGCTACCTGAGTTCCTCGCTGGGCGCGGTCGAACCGAGCACCAACGATGCACTGGGCGGCGCTTCGCGCCTGATCGCGAACGCGGAACTGCAGATGCCATTCCCCGGTTCGGGCAATGACCGCAGCTTGCGCTGGTTCGGTTTCCTTGACGGCGGCCAGGTCTACCAGGAAGGCGAAAAAATGCGTCTGTCGCAATTGCGCTATTCTGCTGGCTTGGGCATCAGCTGGATTTCGCCGGTGGGCCCGCTCAAGCTGAGCTACGCCAAGCCGCTGAACGCCAAGCCGACGGACCGCCTGGAGCGCTTCCAGTTCCAGATGGGCACCGGTTTCTAACCGGCCATCTGAACGGGGGCGACAGCTTTTACTTTTTGACCATGGAGTATCATGAACACCGCATCCGCTACCCTGCCCAAGACCCTTGCCGTGATCGCATTGTGCTGGAGTTCGCTGTTGCCGGTGCAGGCGCAGGCTCAGGAGTCGAAGATCGCCTGGATCAGCAGCGAACGTATTTATAACGAGTCGAGGCTGGCCAAGCTGGCCAGCGCCAAGCTGGCCGAAGAGTTCCGCTCGCGCGAAAAAGCCGTGCAGGAACTGGCGGCCCGCTTCAAGGTGGCCAACGAAGCCCTGGAAAAGGACATGCCGACCCTGAGCGAGGCGGAGCGCGCCAAGCGCCAGCGCGAGTTTTTCGAGCTGGACAAGGAATTGCAGCGCCGCCAGCGCGAGTTCCGCGAAGACCTGAACCAGCGCACGAACGAAGAGCGCAGCGCCATCGCGGAAAAAGCCAACACCATCATCCAGCAGATGGCGCATATCGAAGGATATGACATCGTTCTGCAGGAAGCCCTGTGGGCCAGCCCGCGCATCGACATCACCGACAAGGTCTTGAAGGCGTTGGATAAGTAACAGTAACGGTTTCAAGCCTGGCAGTGCCGTAGCGAGCGGATGTGAGTTGTGGTTGAGAAGCGGAGCTGTGCGAATGCACAGTGAGCATCGGAGACCGCAAATCGCGCCGCGCAGTAGGCATAGTCAGGCGTTTTTATAAGGGTATATCGATGGGCACTCGACTAGGTGAATTGGTCGAACGCTTCGGCGGACAGTTGGCGGGCGATCCCAACCTGGAAGTTTCAGGGATCGCGCCGCTGGCTGACGCCGGCGCTTCGCACATCAGCTTTCTCAGCAATAGCAAATTCCGCGCACAGGCGGCCCAGAGCGGCGCCGCGGCGCTGATACTCACGCCGGCCGACGACGCGCTGATCGGCGGCGACTACGCCGGCGCGCGCATCGTCACACCGAATCCCTATGTGTATTTCGCGCGCGCGGCGCAGTACTTCGCCGCCCTGGCCGAGATCAAGGCGCCCGTGGGTATCCATGCCAGCGCCATCGTCGATGCCAGCGCGCGGGTCGACGCCACTGCCTCGGTCGGACCGCGCGCCGTGATCGAAGCGGGCGCCGTGATCGGCGCCGGCTGCGTCATCGGCGCCGGCTGCGTGATCGGCCGCGACGCCGTCATCGGCGCCGGCACCCAGCTGTTCGCCAACGTGACCTTCCACGCGCGCTGCGTGATCGGCCAGCGCGGCATCATCCATTCGGGCGCCGTGATCGGCACCGACGGATTCGGCTTCGCCAACGAAGGCGGCGTGTATATCAAGATTCCGCAGACGGGCAGGGTGGTGATCGGTGACGATGTCGATATCGGCGCCAACACCACCATCGACCGCGGCGCACTGGCCGACACCATCATCGAAGATGGCGTCAAGCTCGATAACCAGATCCAGATCGGCCACAACTGCCATATCGGCGCGCACACGGCCATGGCCGGCTGCGTCGGCGTGGCTGGCAGCGCCATCATCGGCAAGTACTGCACCTTTGGCGGCGCCGCCATGGTGCTGGGCCACCTGACCATCGCCGACCGCGTCCACGTGGGCTCGGGCAGCATGGTCTCGCGGTCGATCGCGGAGCCGGGCCAGTACACTGGTTTCTATCCGCTGGCGAAGAACGCCGACTGGGAAAAGAGCGCCGCCATCGTGCGCAACCTGTCAAGCATGCGCGAGAAAATCCGCGCGCTTGAAAAAACAATTAAAACACTGACCACGCAAGACGAAAAATGACTACTGAAAAAAAGACCCTCGACATCCTCGCCATCAAATCGCTGCTGCCGCACCGCTACCCGCTGCTGCTGGTCGACCGCGTGCTGGACTGGGAAGCGGATAAAACCATCACCGCCATCAAGAACGTGACGGTCAACGAAGAGTTCTTCCAAGGCCATTTCCCGCACAAGCCGGTGATGCCAGGCGTGCTGATGATCGAAGCGCTGGCGCAGACGGCGGCCCTGCTGTCGTTCCTGTCGATGGGCGTGAAACCGGACGAAAATTCGGTCGTGTACTTCGTCGGCATCGACAATGCGCGCTTCAAGCGTCCTGTCGAACCGGGCGACCAGCTGAAGATGGATGTGGAAATCCTGCGCGTCTCGCGCGGCATCTGGAAATACAAGGCCGTCGGTACGGTCGACGGCAAGCTGGCGGTGGAAGCGGAACTGATGTGCACCATCCGCAGCGCGCAAGATGCGAGCCAGTCTGCGAGCCAGCCAGCGGGACAGTAACATGGCGGCCATCCACTCCACGGCAGTCATCGATCCGAAGGCCGAGCTCGACAGCTCGGTCGAGGTGGGTCCGTACACCATCATCGGTCCGCACGTGCGCATCGGCGCTGGCACCAGGGTTGGCCCGCACGTGGTCATCGACGGCCACACGACGATAGGCTCCGACAACCACCTGTTCCAGTTTTCCTCCATCGGCGCGCAGCCACAGGATAAAAAATGGGCGGGCGAGGCGACGCGCCTGGAAATCGGCGACCGCAACACGATCCGCGAATTCTGCACCTTCAACACCGGCACCGTGCAAGGCGGCGGTGTGACGCGCCTGGGCAATGACAACTGGATCTCGGCGTATGTGCACCTGGCGCACGACTGCCTGGTGGGCAACAACACGATTTTTTCGAACAACGCGCAGCTGGCGGGCCACGTGGAAATCGGCGACTGGGTCATCATGAGCGGCTTCGCCAATGTGCACCAGTTCTGCAAGATCGGTGCGCATGCCTTTGTCGGCATGAGCACCAGCCTGACGCAGGACGTGCCACCATTTGTCCTGTTGAACGGCAATCCGGCGCAGGCGCATGGCGTCAATATCGAAGGCTTGAAACGCCGCGGCTTTACGCGCGAGCAGATCAACGGCATCCGTACCGCGTATAAACTCATCTACCGCTCGGGACTGACCCTGGAAGAATCCAAGGCAGCCCTGTTCGAAGAAGAAGCGGCAGCCTCGCCCGAGGTGGCGGAACATATTCGCGCCATGCGCGAATTCCTTGGCGTGGCGTCGCGTGGCATCGTCCGCTGACCATGCCAGCGACCTGTCGGTCGCCATCGTCGCCGGCGAAGTGTCGGGCGATCTGCTGGCCAGCCGGCTGCTGTCGGGCCTCGTGCCGCAGCTGCCCGGCGCGCGCTTCCATGGCATCGGCGGCGAGCACATGGCCAAGCAGGGTTTTGTGTCCGATTGGCCGCTCGACAAGCTGACCGTGCGTGGCCTGTTCGAGATCATTCCCCGCTACCGCGAGATCAAGGGCATCCAGAACGCGCTGCGCGACCAGCTGCTGGCCGAGCGTCCCGCCGTCTTCATCGGCGCGGACTATCCGGGTTTTAACCTGGGACTGGAACAGCATCTCAAGGAAGGCGGCATCCCCACCGTGCATTACATCGGGCCGCAGATCTGGGCCTGGCGCGGTGGCCGCATCAAGAAAATCATCAAGGCCGTGTCGCACATGCTGGTGATCTTCCCGTTCGAGGAAGAGATCTACCGCAAGGCGGGCGTGCCCGTCACCTATGTCGGCCATCCGCTGGCCGAGATGATTCCGTTGCAGCCCGATGAAGCGGCCGCGCGGCGTGTCCTGGGTTTGCCCGAAGACGCGAATGTCGTGACCCTGATGCCGGGCAGCCGCATGGGTGAACTCAAATACAATACCGTGGCCTTTGTCGGCGCCTGCAAGCTGCTGCTGGCGCGCGACCGCTCCTTGCGTTTCGTTGCACCCATGGCCGGCGAAAAGCAGCGCCAGTACTTCCTGCAACTGATTGCGGAAGCGGGCTTGCAGGACGTCGAGATATTGCTCACGGACGGCGGCTCGCACACGGCCATCTGCGCCGCCGATGCGGTGCTGGTGGCATCCGGTACGGCGTCGCTGGAAGTGGCGCTGTACAAGAAGCCCATGGTCATCGCCTACAAGATGATGCGCGCCTCGTGGGAAATCATGCGCCACATGGGCTACCAGCCGTGGATCGGTTTGCCGAACATACTGGCGCGCGATTACCTGGTGCCCGAGCTGCTGCAAAACGCGGCCAGCCCCGAAGCGCTGGCCGAGGCCATGTGGCTGCAGCTGAGCGACGTGCCGGGCCGTTTGCGCCTGGTACAGCGCTTCACGGACATGCATCACAGCCTGCTGCGCGACAGCGCGCAGGAAAGCGCGAATGCCGTCATGCAAGTCATCGCCGCCAACCGCAAGTGAGCACCGTTTCAATCGCAGTTCCTACCAAAGATTCAACGTGAAAAATATCTATCCCGGCCTGTTTGACGACTTGCCATTCTCGCTCGATGAAATCATCTGCGGCGTCGACGAGGCAGGCCGCGGTCCGCTGGCCGGCCCCGTGTTCGCCGCCGCCGTGATCCTCGACCCGCAGCAGCCCATCGACGGCTTGCGCGATTCGAAAAAACTCAGCGAAGCAAAACGCGACCTGCTGGCGCCGCAGATCAAGGCCAAGGCCCTGGCCTGGGCCATCGCCGAAGCGTCGGAAGAAGAGATCGACCGCCTGAACATTTTGCAGGCGTCGATGCTGGCCATGCGCCGCGCCGTCGAGGCCCTGGCCACCGTGCCGACCCTGGCCCTGATCGACGGCAACCGCTGTCCCGTGATGCCGATACGCGGCATGGCCATCGTCGGTGGCGACGACAAAGTCGATTCGATTTCCGCTGCCTCGATCCTGGCCAAGACGGCGCGCGACGCGGCCCTCGTGCACCTGCATGCGGCCTATCCCGAATACTGCTTCGACCAGCACAAGGGTTATGGCACCAAATTGCACTTGGAGCGATTGCACCTGCACGGCGCCTCGCCCGTGCACCGCCGCTCGTTCGCCCCCGTGCGCAATGTGATCGCGCTGTTTGGCGGACGGGAGGTGGCGGCATGAAGACGATCACTTCGCGCGACAATGCGCAATACAAGGATTTGCTGAAGCTGGCGGGCAGTTCGCAGGCGCGCCGCAAGTCGGGCCGCACCTTGCTCGACGGCGTGCACCTGTGCCAGTCGTACCTGCAGCTGCGCGGCATGCCCGAGCAGTGCATCGTCAGCGAAAGCGCCTTGCGCAATCCGGAAGTGGCGGAGATCGTCGGCCAGCTGGAAAGCCAGCGCGCGCATGTACTGGGCTTGCCCGACGCGCTGTATAACGCCGTGAGCCAGGTCGAACACGGCGTAGGCGTGATGTTCCTCATCGAGACGCCGGAACGGGCCGTCACGCAACCACTGAGCGTGTCGGCCGTGCTGCTCGATAACCTGCAAGATCCGGGCAACGTGGGGTCGATTTTGCGCAGCGCGGCCGCCGCCGGCATCACGCAGGTCTACTGCAGCGCCGGCACGGCCTTCTGCTGGTCGCCGAAGGTGCTGCGCGCGGCGATGGGTGCGCACTTCGTGCTCGACATCTTTGAAAACGTCGACCTGGCGGCGCTCGTTGCTGGCGCCAAGGTAGCAACGCTGGCCACCAGCGGCTACGCCACGAAGCAGCTGTACGACGTCGACCTGCGCCAACCGGTCGCCTGGCTGTTCGGCCATGAAGGGCAGGGAGTGGCCGACGACCTGCTGGCTATGGCCACGCACCAGGTGGTCATTCCCCACCTGGGCCAGATCGAATCGCTGAACGTGGCCGCCTGCGCCGCCGTCTGCTTCTTCGAGCAGCTGCGCCAGGGCCAGTCCTGAACAGGGTAGCCATGTCTTTTCCTCCGCTTGCCGATGGTGCCGCACGTGACGAGGCCTGGTGGCGCCAGGTAGCCGCGTTTTATCCCGCGCCGCCGGACGCCATCGTCAATCTCGAACATGGCTATTTCGGCGCCATGGCCGCGCCCGTGCAAGCGGCGTTCGAACAGGCCGTGCGCTACACCAACGAGCAACTGAGCCCTTTCGTGCGCGGCGAGTTCACGCGCACGCATGTGGATATCCTGCGCCAGCGCGTCGCCGCGCTGATCGGCGCGCAGCCGCACGAGATCCTGCTGACCCGCAGCGGCACCGAATCGATGCAGGTGCTGATCACGCAATACCACGCCCTGGCGCCCGGCGATACGGTGCTGTGGAGTAATCTCGATTATCCGGCCATGCGCACGGCCATGCGCTGGCTGGCGCAGCGCCGTGGCGTCACCAGCACGCAAGTCACATTGAGCCTGCCCATCAGCGATGACGAGATCATTGCCCGTTACGCGCAAGCCATGCGCCAGGCCGTCAATCCAAAATTGCTGCTGCTGTCGCAGGTGACGCCGGCCAACGGCCAGCAACTGCCGCTCAAGGACATCATGGCGCTGGCGCGCGAGCACGGCATCGACGTGCTGCTCGACAGCGCCCATGCGCTGGGACAGGTCGACGTGGACGTGCAGGCCATGGGCGTCGATTTCGCCGGTTTCAATCTGCACAAATGGCTGGGGGCGCCGGCGGGACTCGGTGTCGTGTATATCCGCGCATCGCAGCTGCACAAGATCGAGCCGCATTGTGGCGACGACGATTATCCGCTGGACGATATCCGCAGCCGCCTGCACATGGGCATGCCGCCGATCGGCGCCATCCTGGCCGCGCCTGCCGCGTTGGATTTCCATGCGCGCCTGGGCGGCACGCCGGCCAAGAACGAACGCCTGGCCTGGCTGCGCAATTACTGGGTCAGCCGCGCCGCGCAACTGCCGGGCGTGCGCATGTTGTCGCCGCTCGATGCGAGGCGTGGTACGGCGCTGGTCGCCTTTGCAGTCGATGGCATGAGCGCGCGCGATCTGCAGCAAGCCTTGCTGCAGCGTTTCGGCGTCTTTACCGTGCAGCGCAATATCGGCGATACCGATGTCGTGCGCGCCACGGTCGCCATCACGACCACCACCGGTGAACTCGATCAGCTGGTGGCCGCGCTGACGGTGCTGTCCAGCGAGGCGACCACCTGACAAAACCGACGCGCAGCGGGTCTGGTCAGGTGTTTTTCTCAGTATTCGCGGCGGTTCGGCTTAATCTCTTGCAAGATGGTCGTGGAGATCTCTTCGATCGACTTGGTGGTCGATGACAGCCAGCGTATTCCCTCGCGTTTCATCATTTTTTCCGCCTCGTTGACCTCGTAACGGCAATTTTCAATGGCCGCATACTTGCTGCCAGCGCGTCTTTCGTTGCGTATTTCCGACAAACGTTCGGGCGTAATGCTCAATCCGAAAATTTTATTCTTAAATTCCAGCAAGGCCGATGGCAGCTTGTCGCGCTCGAAATCGTCGGGAATCAGCGGATAATTGGCCGCCTTGATGCCATATTGCATGGCCAGATACAGGCTGGTCGGGGTCTTGCCAGAGCGCGAAACACCCACCAGAATGACATCGGCCGATGACAGGTTCTTGTGCGACTGGCCGTCGTCGTGCGCCAGCGAATAGTTGATCGCCTCGATGCGGTTCTTGTACTCCTCGCTGTCGACGATGTTGTGCGAGCGGCCGATGGTATGGGTCGACATGACGCCCAATTCCTGCTCCAGCGGGGCGACAAAGGTCTGGATCAGGTCCATGTGCATGCCGCTGGACTTGCGGATCACGGCCGACAGGTCGTTCTTCACCAGGGTGGAGAAAATGATCGGACGCTGGCCGTCGCTGGCAAACGCCTCGTTGATCTTGCGCGCCGCCTCATGGGCCTTGTCCATGGTGTCGATGAAGGGCAGGCGGATCTGGCGGAAGCGCAGATCGAACTGCGTCAGCACCGAGTGGCCGAACGTCTCGGCGGTGATGCCGGTGCCGTCGGAAACGAAGAAGACGGTGCGGGCCGCGGAGGGCAGAGGAGGGCGTGGTTCTTGTGTCATGGGTTTTCGGATCAAGATTGTGCGTCGTCAATTTGCGCCGCACAAGGTAAAATGGCTGCAACGGTATGATTGTGCTGCACGACGCCAAGAATAACAAGAAGACTGTCTGTGCGCCGCGCGTAAAGATTTCTATCATCAGTAAGGGTGTCATTATGACCAACGCAGTATCGCAACAGCAGGAAGACAAGGACGCGGTGTATGTTGCCTCGTTCGAGCATTTGCGCATGACGGATGTCGAATCCGTCGGCGGCAAGAACGCCTCCCTGGGCGAAATGATCAGCCAGCTGGCGGAAGCCGGCGTGCGCGTGCCCGGTGGCTTTGCCACCACGGCGCAGGCATTCCGCGATTTCCTGTCGTATAGCGCCAATGGCGGCTTGCCGCTGGCCGAACGCATCGCCCAGCGCCTCGAAGGGCTGAACATCGATGACGTGCGCTCGCTGGCGCAAGCCGGTGCCGAGATCCGTCAATGGATCGTGGAAACGCCATTCCAGCCACGCCTGGCCGCCGAAATCGACCAGTTCTACGCCAAGCTGGTGGCCGATTCCGACACGGAAATGTCGTTTGCCGTGCGCTCCTCCGCCACGGCGGAAGACTTGCCGGACGCGTCTTTTGCTGGTCAGCAAGAAACCTTCCTGAACGTGGTCGGCATCGACAACGTGCTCGAGGCCATGAAGCAGGTGTTCGCGTCGCTGTACAACGACCGCGCCATCTCGTACCGCGTACATAAAGGCTTTACGCACGCTGAAGTGGCCTTGTCGGCCGGCGTGCAGCGCATGGTGCGTTCCGACCTGGGTGCGGCCGGCGTGATGTTCACCATCGATACGGAATCGGGCTTCAAGGACGTGGTCTTCGTCACCTCCAGCTATGGCCTCGGTGAAACCGTGGTGCAGGGCGCCGTCAACCCAGACGAATTCTATGTGCACAAGCCGATGCTGGAAAAAGGCAAGTCGCCTGTGATCCGCCGCAATATCGGCTCGAAGCTGCTGAAGATGGAATTCACGAACGAAGCGAAAGCTGGCCGTTCCGTGAAAACCGTCGACGTGCCCGTCGAAATGCGCAACCGCTATTCGCTGAACGACAGCGAAGTGGTGGAGCTGGCCAAATACGCCGTCATCATCGAGAACCACTACGGCCGTCCGATGGACATCGAGTGGGGCAAGGATGGCCGCGACGGCAAGCTGTACATCCTGCAAGCGCGTCCTGAAACCGTCAAGTCGCAGCAAAAGGCGACCGACGTGCAGGAACGTTTCAAGCTGAAAAGCACGGGCACCGTGCTGACGTCCGGCCGCGCCATCGGCCAGAAGATCGGCGCCGGCCCCGTGCGCGTGATCCACGACCCGGCCGACATGGAGCGTGTGCAGCCAGGCGACGTGCTCGTTGCCGACATGACGGACCCGAACTGGGAACCGGTCATGAAGCGCGCATCGGCCATCGTCACCAACCGTGGTGGCCGTACTTGCCACGCTGCAATTATTGCCCGTGAACTCGGCGTGCCTGCCGTCGTCGGCTGCGGCGACGCGACCGACGTGCTGAAAGACGGCACGTTCGTCACCGTCGTGTGCTCCGAAGGCGACGAAGGCAAGATCTACGATGGCTTGCTGGAAACGGAAGTGTCGGAAGTGTCGCGCGGCGAATTGCCGAAGCTCGACACCAAGATCATGCTCAACGTCGGCAATCCGCAGCTGGCGTTCGACTTCCAGTCCGTGCCGAATGCCGGCGTGGGCCTGGCGCGCCTGGAATTCATCATCAATAACAATATTGGTGTGCATCCGCGCGCGATTCTCGAGTACCCGAACATCGACGCCGACCTGAAAAAGGCCGTGGAATCGGTGGCCCGTGGCCACGCTTCGCCGAAGGCGTTCTACATCGACAAGCTGGCAGAAGGCATCGCCACCATCGCCGCCGCGTTCTGGCCGAAAAAAGTCATCGTGCGCCTGTCCGACTTCAAGTCGAACGAGTACAAGAAGCTGATCGGCGGTTCGCGCTACGAGCCGGACGAGGAAAACCCGATGCTGGGCTTCCGCGGCGCGGCGCGCTACCTGTCTGCCGACTTCTCCGAAGCGTTCAACATGGAATGCGAAGCGATGAAGCGCGTGCGTAACGACATGGGCCTGACGAACGTGGAAATCATGGTGCCATTCGTGCGTACCCTGGGCCAGGCCGAGAAAGTCATCGACCTGCTGGCAAAGAATGGCCTGAAGCGCGGCGAAAACGATTTGCGCGTGATCATGATGTGCGAAGTACCGTCGAACGCCATCCTGGCCGACCAGTTCCTCGACCATTTCGACGGCTTCTCGATCGGTTCGAACGACCTGACCCAGCTGACCTTGGGCCTGGACCGCGATTCCGGCATGGAATTGCTGGCCGCCGACTTCGACGAGCGCGATCCTGCCGTGAAAGCCCTGCTGGCCCTGGCCATCAAGGCTTGCCTGGCACGCGGCAAGTACATCGGCATTTGTGGCCAGGGTCCTTCGGACCACCCTGACTTCGCCGTCTGGCTGATGGAGCAGGGCATCGAATCGATGTCCCTGAATCCCGACTCGGTGATCGACACCTGGCAAAAGCTCGCTGCGCTGAAAGCGTAAGCATCTTTACCGCCGTCTGAAACCCGCTGCCGCTCACCCGGCAGCGGGTTTTTTTATGCCTGCCATGCGGCGCACGGCAGTATCCGATGGGCTTGCGCCAGATCAGCTAAAATGATTCCACCAATACATTGAAACAGGAGTTCACATGGCAAGCAAGAAACCGAGCAAAGTTGCAAAGATCGACATCGGCATTTCCGAGGCGGACCGCGCGAAGATTGCGGAAGGCCTGTCCGGCCTGCTGGCCGACAGCTACACCTTGTACCTGATGACCCATAATTTTCACTGGAACGTCAAGGGGCCGATGTTCAACACCCTGCACCTGATGTTCATGACGCAATACACGGAGCAGTGGGCCGCGCTGGACCTGATCGCCGAGCGCATCCGCGCCCTCGGCTATCCGGCGCCGGGCACCTACAAGGAATTCGTCAAACTCGCTTCGATCAAGGAAATCGACGGCGTGCCGCCGGCGCTGGAGATGGTCAGCCATCTGGTCTCGGCACAGGAAGCGACCGCACGCACGGCGCGCCGCCTGTTCCCGCTGCTGGAAAAAGCCAATGACCAGCCGACGGCCGACCTGATCACGCAGCGTCTGGATTTGCATGAAAAGACGGCGTGGATGCTGCGCAGCCTGCTGGAAGAGTAATTGCCGGGCTGGTGGCGCTAATTCGCCCCTGGCTATTGACGCCATCCGGAATTGCGTTAGACTGCTTGTATATAGGTGTTTGGCAAGAATAATATCAGGCAGCACAGCGCATTAAACCCCGTCGCTTATATAGGCTGCGGGGTTTTTTATTTTCGGATTTATAAAGATGGAGGCATCATGGCTGAATGGGTAGGCTGGTTTGTAGCGGCTGGCGCGGTATTGATCCTGGAGCTGTTTACGGGCACGTTTTATCTGCTGATGATCGCCATCGGCGTCAGTGCGGGCGGATTGGTGGCGCTGGCGGGCGGAAATGGCAGCTGGCAGGCCCTGACGGCCGCTATTGTCGGCGTGGCGGCCACCCTGTTATTGCGGCGCAGCCGTTTTGGCAAGGCGGCGCGGCGCGATGCGGCGCAGGATCCGAATGTGAATCTCGATATCGGCCAAAGCGTGGCGGTCGCGCATTGGGTCGATGGCGCGGCGCGCGTCATGTATCGCGGCGCCTTGTGGGATGTGGAACTGATTCCCGGCAGCGATACGCAGGCCGGTCATTACACCATACGTGCCGTGCGTGGCAGCCGTTTGATTGTTGGATAACCTGGAGAATAAATTATGGAAGTAAGTATCGGAAGCGTGTCGCTGATCTTGTTATTGCTGGCGTTGGTATTTGTCTTCAAGACGGTCAATGTCGTGCCGCAGCAGCATGCCTGGGTGGTGGAGCGCTTGGGCAAGTTCCATGCGGTATTGGGTCCTGGCCTGAATATTGTCGTGCCTTTTGTTGACCGTATCGCTTACAAGCATGTGCTCAAGGAAATTCCACTCGACGTGCCGCCGCAGGTGTGCATCACGCGCGACAATACGCAATTGCAGGTCGATGGTATTCTGTATTTCCAGATTACCGATGCCATGCGTGCTTCGTATGGTTCGTCGAATTATATTGCCGCCATTACGCAATTGGCGCAAACGACCTTGCGCTCGGTAATCGGTAAAATGGAGCTCGACAAGACATTTGAAGAACGCGACCATATCAATACAGCCATCGTGAATGCCATCGATGAATCGGCGGCGAATTGGGGCGTCAAGGTATTGCGTTATGAAATCAAGGATTTGACGCCACCCAAGGAAATCCTGCATGCGATGCAGGCGCAGATTACGGCCGAGCGCGAAAAGCGCGCGCTGATTGCCGCTTCGGAAGGGCGCAAGCAGGAGCAGATCAATATCGCCAGCGGAGAGCGCGAAGCGGCCATCGCCCGTTCTGAAGGCGAAAAGCAGGCATCGATCAACCGCGCCGAAGGCCAGGCCACGGCCATCGTCGCGCTGGCGCAGGCCAGCGCCGAGGCGCTGCGCCAGGTGGGAGCCGCCATCCGCGAGCCGGGCGGCGAAGATGCCGTCAACCTGAAAGTAGCCGAGCAGTATGTGGGCGCCTTCGCGCAATTGGCGAAAACGAATAACTCGATTATCGTGCCGGCCAATCTCGGTGATATGAGCGGTTTGATCGCCACGGCGATGCAGGTGGTGAAAACGCAGAAGCCGAAAGGCGGCGTGGCTATTCCCTGATTGCCTGGCGAATAGCAAACTGGTAGCAAGTTTGCCGTCAAAACTGCCCGCCATATGGCGGGCAGTTTTCATTTGCGCTACCGGAATATGTGGTGGCAGCAGGGATCGAGTATCTGCGCTTGAACCAGTAACGTTGAAAATATTTTCTTTATGCTATGCTGTGCGCACTTTCGGGATTATATGCTGTCGTGCGACGCTTATCTTTTTGATTGAAGTAGAATCTGCTGCACCGATGTCCGCTACGGATGCCGGTGCGGGGTTTGGGGCGGATGGGCGATGGCCGATAGTATTGGCCTCATGTATATTTTGAATTGCAATTTAGAATTACTATAAATTGCAATGAAACAAAAAATACTGCAGAATAAATACGGCCGATAGCGCGGTATTGAATCGCCGCCGCACAGAACAGAGGTGCTTGCGCAGACGGTCAATGTGTGATGTCCGCCCCACTTGGTTGAAGGCAGCATCGCTTGAAAGCCGGGGGGAGTAGGATTTTTGGTAAAAGAATTGTAAAAAACAATCAAATCTTCAAAAAAATCACCTCAGTCGCGTTACAATTGGATAGAATTTAACTGTTCAGTTATATTTTTCAACTCACACAAGGAAATATCATGGATCTGTCCAGCTTATCCCTGTCCGAACTGCGCACCTTGCAGGACGACATCAAGAAGCAAATGAAGAAACGCGAACAGGACGATCTGTCCAAGGCGCGCGAACAAATCCTGGCGATCGCCCAGAGCGTCGGCGTTTCCGTGAAAGATCTGGTTGGTACGGGTATCCGCGCTAAAACCGGCACGGTTGCAGTGCGCTATCGCAATCCGGATGATGCGACGCAACAATGGACTGGCCGTGGCCGTCAACCGAAATGGGTCAAAGAATGGACCGATTCGGGCAAGTCGCGTGATCTGCTGAAGGTGTAATGTAATACGCCATTCATTCGGATGCTTGTCCTGTGGAGTAGTGCAGGGGTAATACCAGGCAGCACGCAAGCATCCGGAACTTTCCTCGTTATCGTCTTTGGCCAGGCAGGCAAAGCTGATTCACATCGCTTATCTTCCCGGTATTTTCGTCAATACCAGTCTTATTTCCGTCGTATCTCTTCCTTTCCCTGTTTTTATCCCGTTACGTTGTGCATTTCCGCTTGCCGCAGGCAATCGGCAAAATAAAACCCGGCATATAGCCGGGCTTGTTGGTATTGGCGCAGCACGCTGCGCGCAGTGCCGGATCAGCGGCGGTGCGATTTCATTGCCGCTTGCACTTCGCGCGCGCCATCGCGGTCGCGTTCCGCAGCCCGTTTGTCGTGCTGCTTCTTGCCTTTGGCCAGGCCGATTTCGCATTTCACGCGGCCGCCCTTGTAGTGCAGGTTGAGCGGGACCAGGGTGTAGCCGGAGCGTTCCACCTTGCCGATCAGTTTATCCATTTCCGTGCGGTGCAGCAGCAGCTTGCGCGTGCGTACGGCTTCCGGATGGATGTGGGTGGAGGCGGTCGGCAGGGCGCTGATATGCGCGCCGAACAGGAAGAGCTCATCGCCGCGGACGACGACGTAGGCTTCCTTGATTTGTACGCGGGCGTCGCGGATGGCTTTGACTTCCCAGCCTTCCAGCACGATGCCCGCTTCGTAGCGATCCTCGATAAAGTAGTCGTGGAAGGCTTTTCTGTTGTCTGCTATGGTCATGAGATGGTAAATGTGCGCGGGTCGGTTAAACTACTGTCTCGCGCAAGCGCGATAAAATCAAATGTATCCAACATCATAGCAAATGGTTCTTCAATGGCAGTAGTACATAAATCAGTTTTTCTCGGCTATAGCGCCGAACAAATGTTCGCGCTGGTGGCGGCGGTGGAGGATTATCCCAAATTCCTGCCCTGGTGCGGTGCGGTCGAGATTCGCGAGCGGGGCGAGAACACGGTTGTTGCCAGCGTGGGCATACATTACCACGGCGTGCGCCAAAGCTTCACCACGTCCAACGAGAACGTGCCGCCGTCATCCATCAAGATGAAGCTGGTGGACGGCCCTTTCAAGACCCTCGATGGCGTGTGGACCTTCAAGGCCCTGCGTGAAGATGCCTGCAAGATCGAACTGGACCTGCACTACGAGTTTTCCAGCCGCGTACTGGAACAGATCATCGGCCCCGTCTTCGGCATGATCGCCAACAGCATGGTCGATTCCTTCTGCAAGCGCGCGGAGACCGTGTATGGCTGACGCCAGCATCCACGTGCAAGTCTGCCACGCCTTGCCGGATAGCAGCTTCCTGCGCGCCTTGACGGTGCCTGCAGGCACCACCATCGAACAGGCGGTGGCACAGAGCGGCTTGCTGCAGGCCATCCCCGGCATCGACCTGACCATCAATATGGTGGGCATCTATGGCAAGAAGAGGCCGCTCGATACGGTCTTGCACGAACATGACCGGGTGGAAGTGTACCGCCCCTTGCAGGCGGACCCGAAAGAGGCACGCCGGCGCAGGGCTGGCGGCAAGCCTGCCAAGGGCTGAGCGGGCAGGGTGGCCGCTGCCTGGCGCGCGCCATTTTTGGCTATTTTCAAATATCTTTTCTATGCTGCAAGGACGGAGGGCGCTTTTTTCTGTATAATCTGCTTTTGCGCCAATAGGAAATGCTATGCGTCTACTTCAAAAAGCACTCACATTCGATGACGTGCTGCTCGTCCCAGCCTACTCCAACGTTCTGCCCGCCGATACGTCCCTCAAAACTCGCCTGACCCGCAATATCACCTTGAATATTCCCTTGCTGTCCGCAGCCATGGATACGGTGACGGAAGCCCGTCTGGCAATCGCGATGGCCCAGGAAGGCGGCATCGGCATCATCCACAAGAATTTGAATCCGAAGGACCAGGCACGTGAAGTGGCCCGCGTAAAGCGTTTCGAAGCAGGTGTGCTGCGTGATCCGATCACGATTCCGCCGGAAATGAAAATCCGCGACGTGATCGCGCTGACGGAACAATACGGCATCAGCGGTTTCCCTGTCGTCAAAGGCAAGGAAGTCGTCGGCATCATCACCAACCGCGATTTGCGTTTTGAGCAGGAACTCGACGCGGAAGCTTCCGCCAAGATGACCCCGCGCGAAAAGCTGGTGGTCGTCAAGGAAGACGCCGATACGGCCGAAGCCAAGCGCCTGATGAACAAGCACCGCCTCGAGCGCGTGCTGGTCGTCAACGACGCGTTTGAGTTGCGCGGCCTGATCACCGTCAAGGATATCCAGAAGTCGACTTCGCACCCGTTCGCGTCGAAAGACAGCCAGGGAAAACTGCTGGTCGGCGCTGCCGTCGGCGTGGGCGCCAAGGATGAAGAGCGCATCGACCTGCTGGTCGCTGCCGGCGTCGACGTGCTGGTGGTCGACACGGCCCACGGCCACTCGCAAGGCATCCTCGACCGCGTACGCTGGATCAAGACCAAGTACCCGCAAGTCGAAGTGATTGGCGGCAATATCGCTACGGCTGCTGCCGCCAAGGCGCTGGTGGAATACGGCGCCGATGCGGTCAAGGTCGGTATCGGTCCTGGCTCGATCTGCACCACGCGTATCGTCGCCGGTGTGGGCGTACCGCAAATCACGGCCATCTCGAATGTGGCCGAAGCACTGGAAGGCACGGGCGTGCCGTGTATCGCCGACGGCGGTATCCGCTTCTCGGGCGACATTTCCAAAGCGCTGGCCGCTGGCGCCTCGACCGTCATGATGGGTTCCATGTTTGCCGGTACGGAAGAAGCACCGGGCGAAGTGATCCTGTACCAGGGCCGCAGCTACAAATCGTACCGCGGCATGGGTTCGCTGGGCGCGATGTCCGATGGTTCGGCTGACCGCTATTTCCAGGACGCCACCATGAAGGCCGACAAGTTCGTGCCTGAAGGTATCGAAGGCCGCGTCGCCTACAAGGGCAGCGTGCTGGCGATCATCTTCCAGCTGGTGGGCGGCGTGCGTCAATCGATGGGTTACTGCGGTTGCGCCACCATCGACGAACTGCGCGAAAAAGCGGAATTCGTGGAAATCACCTCGGCCGGCATGCGCGAGTCGCATGTCCATGATGTGCAGATTACCAAGGAAGCGCCGAATTACCGTTCCGAGTAAATAGCGACACACCAGACCGGCGCCTAGTGCGCCGGTTTTGTAATGACCTCAGATAAAGTCCCCATCATGCATTCTAAAATCCTCATTCTCGATTTCGGTTCCCAAGTCACCCAGTTGATCGCCCGCCGCGTGCGCGATTCCGGCGTGTTTTCCGAAGTCTTCCCGTATGACGTCAGCGACGAGTTCGTGCGCAACTACGGCGCCGCCGGCGTGATCCTGTCGGGCAGCCACAATTCCACCCTGGACGGCGACTCGCCGCGCGCGCCGCAAGCCGTGTTCGAGCTTGGCGTGCCCGTGCTGGGCATCTGCTACGGCATGCAAACCATGGCGGCTCAATTGGGCGGCAAAGTGGAAAACGGTCTGGTGCGCGAATTCGGCTACGCCGAAGTGCGCGCCCGCAGCCATACCAAGCTGCTCAACGGTATTGCCGACTTCGTTACCGACGAAGGCCATGGCATGCTGAAAGTGTGGATGAGCCATGGCGACAAGGTGCTGGAAATGCCGCCAGGCTTCAAGCTGATGGGCAACACTCCGAGCTGCCCGATCGCCGCCATGGCCGACGAAGAGCGCCAGTTCTACGGCGTGCAATTCCACCCGGAAGTGACGCATACGGTGCAGGGCAAGGCCATGCTCGGCCGTTTCGTGCATGAAATCTGCGGCTGCAAATCGGACTGGAACATGCCCGACTACATCAGCGAAGCGGTGGAAAAGATCCGCGCGCAAGTGGGCACCGACGATGTCATCCTGGGCCTGTCCGGCGGCGTCGATTCCTCCGTCGCGGCAGCGCTGATCCACCGCGCCATCGGCGACCAGCTGACCTGCGTTTTTGTCGACCACGGCCTGCTGCGCCTGGACGAAGGCAAGATGGTGATGGACATGTTCGCCAAGAACCTGGGCGTGAAAGTCATCCGCGTCGATGCGGAAGACCAGTTCATGGGCCACCTGGCCGGCGTCACCGATCCTGAGCAAAAGCGCAAGATCATCGGCCGCGAATTCGTCGAAGTCTTCCAGGTCGAATCGGGCAAGCTGGTCAACGCCAAATGGCTGGCGCAAGGCACGATTTACCCGGACGTGATCGAATCGGCCGGTAAAGGTAAAAAAGGCCAGACCATCAAGAGCCACCACAACGTGGGCGGCTTGCCGGACACCATGAAGCTGAAATTGCTCGAACCCTTGCGCGAACTGTTCAAGGACGAAGTGCGTAAACTGGGCGTGGCTCTGGGCTTGCCGCATGACATGGTCTACCGCCACCCATTCCCGGGCCCGGGCCTCGGTGTGCGCATTCTCGGCGAAGTCAAGAAAGACTATGCCGACCTGCTGCGCCGCGCCGATGCCATCTTCATCGAAGAGCTGCGCAACACGCCGTATGAGCCGGTCGTGGTTCCTGGCTTCGACCAGGATAGCGTTCCGACCAACTGGTACGAAGCGACGAGCCAGGCGTTTGCCGTCTTCCTGCCCGTCAAATCGGTGGGCGTGATGGGCGATGGCCGCACCTACGAATACGTGGTGGCCCTGCGCGCCGTGCAAACGCAGGACTTCATGACGGCCCACTGGGCGCACCTACCGCACAGCCTGCTGGGCAAGGTCTCGAACCGCATCATCAATGAAGTGCGTGGCATCAACCGCGTCGTCTACGATATCTCGGGCAAGCCGCCGGCGACCATCGAGTGGGAATGATTTGATGTCTAGCAACTGCTGGCACTGATAGGCAGTAAACCACACCTAAGCCCGTGATTTCACGGGCTTTTTTGTTATTTTGTCTGGCACTATGTAATCAACGGCCGCCAGGAGACCGTTACCTTCGGCCGCTATGGCGTCGGCGGCATGACGCTGGCGGAGGCGCGCGAGAAGCTGGGCGAGGCAAAGAAACTGATCACGGCCGGAAAGTCCCCGGCGAAAGAAAAGGCGCGGAACAAGGCCCGCGTCAAGGACGCCGAGACAAGCGGCGGGATCAGCATCCGTGAATCATGTACCTGAGTCCCCGATATGCTCGCCACCAGAGGCAGACCGCGTTGATCGATGAGCAGATGGGGCTTGCAGCCAAGCTTGCCCCGGTCGGTTGGATTGGGGCCGGTATGCTTTCCGCCGAGGGGTTTCTTTGGACGACGTTTTGTTTAGGCGTTCCAAGGCAGGCTTTTCCTGCCTCTTGCCTTCAATAAGATCAGGTTTAGGACAGCGCGGTTTAGCAGAAAGATGTGCAACAAAGGTTGGAGATGGAAGCTGGAGAGTCGCAGGCAAGACGCAAGCTTTGGACGGTACGGCAGGTAGGTGTATGATCTATTCGAAACGAAGAGTAGCAGGCAATTGAGCGGCAAATTACTTGGACTTGCCTTTGTATCAGGGCAAGATTTCAAGTAAGCTGCCGCCCGACTGTACTTTAGCGGTTGAGGATTGCCTCAGTTGTCGCGCCGTTCTTCACTTCGACTGTTCGCACAACCAGGCCGCCTTGTTGATCAAGAAGGCCCAAGCGCCGTGAATATTCATTATCCGAAATGGTTTCCCAATTCACATTACTGAGTACGTAGTATTGACCTGGTGGAACTTCATTAAACTCAAAACGACCTTCACCATCAGTAGTTTTAGTTTTATCATAGGTCGAGTAGCGTGGATCCTGAGAGACTGCTGCTGCCCTGCCTTCCATGAGTACCGCCTGGTACCACTGTTGCCTGTACTTTGTCACCGGTATTAAAAGTACTGCATTCCCGGCACCTTTTTTCACGGTGCCGCCCACTGTTTTCGCAAAGACTTGACCTTTTACAATACCGGTGCCACTTTTAGGAAGTGCATCATATTCGACGGCGTCAAATGGCAACGGTGTGAAGCTTGGACGTTGAGGTGCCACGCAGCCTCCAAGTAGTGCTGCAAGGGATGCGACCAGTACAATTTTTGTAATTTTCATCAGTTTATTTTCACTAAGATAGGAGAATCAGCGTTGGGTGTTGCAGTTGACAGTACCGCACTTCAAATTGGCATGACGGAACCTCTTGAATTATTGCATAATTTCACTGACGGTTTTAGATCCTATGTTTAAATTTTAGAGATTTAAATCGATCGCGCGATATACCCAGCAATGATTGGTAATCCCCCCATTTTTAGAGCGCTTTAGAAGTAGAGGTTAAGCGGCCATGGCAAGCTTCTGTTTTGGCGTGATGCCGTCAGGTGCCATGTCGCGTCAGCCGTGATCGCTATTGCTACTCCACCACCAGCGCGCAAAGTCCCCCATCTGGCCGAGCGCACGAAGCAGATGACGGGCTAGTTTATCGTAGCCAATTATGCCGTTATTGCTCTCAGAAGCAGATGCTCTGTTGCTTACTCGGTCGGATATGTCATCCTTCGCCGTACTTTATGGCAAGGGCAGGCCATTTTGATTGAGCGCGGTAGTAGTCTCTGTAGGGCAGGCGGATAGGAAGGCCCGGCGTGATCTCGTCGTAGGATCAGACAACGATATCAGCACCCACTTGGTGCTTGGCAGAAGGCCAAAGGTCTCAATACGATTTATCTACTTCTTATTTACGCAGAACTATGGTGCGGGAGAGGCCAAACCACTGGTGACAATTCATTCTGTAGTTCTGTTGGCGGCTCCAAGCGCATCTTTTGATTATTGTTTGACCACTATCAAGGATATCATTACCCTGATGAAATTACCTTCTCTTGCATGAATATCGTTGATCTATAAGACTGCATGTATAGGCTGGTAACACCCCATCTATCCCGCCATAGAGAAAGAACGCAGTATGAAGCATTCATTTGGTGATCCCTGGACCCAGATTAAGTTCGACATGCTGCGCAGGTGTTCGTTTGTTCGCAGAATTGACCCACTCTGTTTGATGCGCCTTCCACTGCCTGGCAAACGCTGCCACGCGGTCGTATGACCCTGCATAGCCCATTTCTTTCAGGTCCTCATGGATCTGCTTCAAATTGTGCCGCTGCTTACGCGGCTTCGTCGTCTCGGCCTTGAGCCACCCGGATAGCAGCACCGAGTATTTGTCTAATCCGCTAACTGATCGCCGCTCCGCATAGGAGGGCTTAGTGGTTTCCGATCACAGATAGCGTCGGACGGTATTGCGTGATATATCCAGTCGCCAGGCGATTTCTCGTCAGGCAGACCGAGACGAGCATGGCAGTCTATCGTCTCACTCCTCTTTTTCAAAGATGCGGATCTTCGCGCCGCCCTGGTAGTCCTGCAGATCCGTTTCGCCATCGATGCGTATGTCGCCCTTCAATATCACCTCCACGCTGATATCGACTCTTTTGATGCGAAACGTTTCAATGTCGGTTGGGTGTATATCGATTTCCATGGAAATCGAGGCGCCTGGCGCGATCGTGGTGAATTTCGTCTTCAGCGCCGGATTGGCCAGGCCACGGCGGGCGTAGGTAACGGCGCCGGTATCGGTGTCGATGAATTTGACGATCGGGCCCGACTTGCGCAGGTAGTCGAGCGGAAAACCGATATCGCGGCTGCCATCGTTGCGGATGGTGACCAGCACGTCGATCGGCTTGCGCTCATAGACGCAGCCAGCGTTGCCCAGGCATTGCAGGGAGATGGAGAGGGGCGCGTGGGTGCTCGTCATGGTGTTTGCTTTCAATGGTAGTGCCATCAGCATGGCATAGATAAGGAGGCTCAGACAATATCGCATCGTATTTTCCTGCCAATTTTTTTGCTCAACAATTCCTGCGCTTCAATTGCGATATTCCAGCCGTGGCGTTTCAGGATCAGCGCGCCTTCTGCATACGACATGATCGATTGCGTCAGGTCTTGCGGCGAGGTGCCGTTGACGTGGCAAACGATGGGCGCGTCGAGCGTGCCGTCCGGCTTGAAATAGCGTACCGTTTCTTCGAACTCCGTGTACGAGTATTCGTCGGGCATGCCGACGCAATGTCCGAATTCATGCGCATACGTGGTCAGTTCCGTTGCCAGCGACACGTTCATCACGTCGCCGGTCACGTTTTCGCGGTCATAGCGCTTGTGGATCTGCAGCGTGTAGTGCTGATTCTCGTCGACCCAGAGGACGCGGAAAACCACGGGCAGCACTTTTTGTCCGCATTGCGGATCATTGATTTCAAGCCGGAACTTGTTGTTCCAGTTGCCTTCGATGCCGGCCGTCGCGTTTTTCTGCGCCAGCGCCACCACGTAGGCGCGCTGCTTGACGCGCAGCGCCGCCGATTCCGTGCCCTTGTCGCTCTCTTCCAGCGCCTGTCCTGCGGCGTCCAGTACCGTGATGGCCTTGAAACGCACTTCCACCACCACCGGACCGTCCGATTTTGCCGGCACGTACAGCTTGAACCAGATCTTGTCCCTGTATTTGTGCGGCGTACCGTCGTGCTGGTAAGGCTGCGCATAGCGGCCATACGAGGGACCGGCGATTTCCTTTTCATAGTCCGCGATCCAGCAGGCCGGCAGCTTGACCAGCACTTCCTTGCGGCGCTTGTTGTCCACCGGCGTGGTGCTGGAGTCGCCTGCCGGCTTGTATTTCGGTTCCGGCGGGGTTCTGGCTGCCGGCTGCCCTGGCGAACCTGGTACCGGCGCCGGAGCCGGCGCTGTAGAGGGGGCAGGGTCGGGTGCCGGTGCGGATGCCGAACCCTGGCCGCCCATCGTTTTCAGCAGCTCGATCACCAGCGCCTCGGCGGCGGCCGCTGCAATCACATGCGTCAAGCCCTTTTCGTCGGTCATGCCGCTCTCATAGCTGCCATCTTCGCGCTTGATGCGGTAGGGCTGGCGCGGCATCGGTTCGCCCGTGTCGCGGTCGCGCAGCACAAAGCCTTCGTCAAACAGCTTGATGCGCGTGTCCGGCAGCGCCGGCAGCACGCCGGCCGCGCTGGCGGCGCCGTTGAGCACGTGCTGGCCGCCCTTGACCGTGAAGTTGCCGGGACAGGTAAACGTGATATTGCCGCCTTCAAGCGTGATCGACGATTGCCCGGCCTGCAGCGTGATCTTTTGATTGGCCTTGATGTCGATGCAGTCGTTGACCGAGAGTATTGTAATGGCCTTGTCGGCCAGGATTTCCAGTTGTCCCGTATGCGCCTGCAGCGATACGGGGCCGTTGGCGGCAATCGCCTGGATGCCGCCGGTGTGGCTAAACAAGCCATGTGCACTGGCCGACACGGACGAATAAGTGTGGCCGGCCGTCATGTGCAAGTCCGACTGCGTCGTCCACTGCAGCTGCTGGGCGGCAAACAGTACGGTCGAGCCTGGCGTGGCCCAGTTGATGCTGGCAGGCGCTTCCATCACGACCAGCGGCTGGCCGAATTTTTCCACCGGCTGGTCGGCAGCCAGCTTGCGCTCGCCCGCGCTGGCCTTCAGTGCCTCCTGTCCGCCCACGCTGGCCTGGTATTTGCCATCTTGCTGGGGATCGATCTGCTTGATCAGGTCCAGCTGGGCCTGTTTCGCATCCTGGCTGAACAGGGCGGTTTGTTGTTGCGCGGCCTCGGCCAAAGACTTGTTCAGTTCGGCCGCGCCTTTTAGCTGGGCCAAGGCTTCCGTGGTGTCGAGCTGGGTAGAGGCAATGCCCGCGCCAGTCTGTGCGCGGGCTGTGGTCGAGATGAGCACGCCTTCGCCGCCGCGCAGTACGGTCCAGGCGTCGGTGCGCAGTTCGAAGCCGCTGCCGCGGTAACTGCCGCGCTGCGCCGTGTTGGGTCCTTGCTGTACCAGGTAACCGAGGTTCAGCTGCGTGGCCGCGCTGCTCGTCGCCAGGCGGGTGCGCAACTGGCCCGGCGTGTCGTCGATGACCCACTGGTTATAGCCGCCGCCATCGAAATTGTGGCTGTGGATGCCGGAAATCACGCCGGCGTGATTGACGTCCGAATCGACGCCGGCCGCATAGGGCGGCGTGTCGCTGCCGGTATAGAGCTGGGCCACTACCAGCGGACGGTCCATGTCGCCTTCGATGAAGTCGACCAGCACTTCGGTGCCGATGCGCGGCGTAAATTGCGAACCCCAGTTCGGGCCGGCCAAGGCTTCGGCAACGCGCACCCAGGTGCCTGACGCTTCGTTGCCGGGCGCGTTGCCCTGCTGATCCGTGTTGTGCGCCATGCCGCCGGGATTGGCGGCGGCGCCACGTTGCCAGGCAAACTGGATGCGTATCTGATGGTCGCGTCCGGTGGTCGCCACGCTGTCGGGCAGGCCGACCACCAGCGCCGTTTGCGGCCCCAGCGCGCTGCTGGCCTGGCGCGCGGCCGTGGCGAGCGGCACGATGGCCACGCTGGTACGCGCGCAAGCGAAGGTATTGCGGTAGGTGCCCGCCTCAAGCTGGCCAGCGAGCAGGCTGGCGACGTCGCCCAGGCTGGCCACTGTCGATAATTTCGACAAGAGCGTCGTCAGCGCGCCGCCGGCTGGCCCCAGGTTGTTGCGTGCCTCGTGCTCGACCCAGAGCACGGTGAACTGGTTGGCGCCACCGGCATACTGTTCGTGCTGCAGCAGCTCAAAGGTGTGGCCGGCCGCCATGCGCCGCACCGCGCCAGCGCCCGTGAACTGCTTGTTCTCCAGTTCCAGTGCCTGCAGCATGCGCAAGCCGTGCGGATCGGCCGCAGCACTGTCGGCATGGCGCCGTTCGCCGGACCCGTCGTACAGGGGCAGGGGCGGCAGCTCGCCCGCCTGCAGGCTCGAACTGTGTTCGGCGGCCGGTGCCGACAGTTGCTGCGGGTCCCAGCTGCTGATGCCGACCGCATTGGCCCGCACCTGGCGCCGCGCGCTGAAGCTGTCAATGGCGTCATCGGTATCGCTGGCGCGCACGCCGTGAAAGCGCAAGCCAGCCACGCCCGGCGTCGGCGGCGCGGCTGCCTTGCTGTCGAAAATCACCAGCTTGTGCTTGGCCTGCTGTGCGTTCTGTTGTTCGCCTTGTTGCGCCGCGCCATCGTCCTGCTCGTGCTCGAAGCGCCAGCTCAGGCCTTCTAAGGCGAGCACGCGGGTCAGGAAGTCCAGGTCGCTTTCGCGGTATTGGGTCCAGACGGGGCGGGGTGCCAGTTCCTGGCTGATATCGAATTCGAAGCGCACCTGAGGGTAGTCGGCGAGCAGCTCCGTGATGAGGTCGCGCGCATTCTTGTCCTGGAAGATATAGCTGTCGCGGCGCAAGCCCAGCAAGGCCAGGGCAGGCTCGAGGCGCAGCCGGTAGCGCGCCACGCCGCCGTCGGCGCCGGCAAAGCCGCAGTCGGTGCACAGTCCGTGCCAGGCGCGCCAGCTGCCGTCGGGCTGCAGCAGCTTGAGCGTGATTTCCTCACCGAGAAAGCTGGCAAGGTCCAGGCCCGCCGCCGTGCTCAAGGCATCGACCTCGAAGCGGAACAGCTCGTTGACCGCTTCGCGGCCCCTCATGCGCTCGGCCATCAGCGATTCGGGCAGGTTCGATGCCTGCGCCGTGGCCAGCGTGATCAGCCGCGCATGCTGCGACAGGCCGGTGCCGAACACGCCCTGAGGAGCTTCTGTCGTTGCCGGGCCGCTCATTACGGCAACGTGATGGTCAGGTTGGCCGTGCGCGGCGCCAGCTTGACGATATCGCTGTAGGCGTTCATCTGCTGTTCGGTGTTTTTGGCCAGCATGGTGCGCAAGCCCAGGTAGCCCAGTGCACAGATCAGCGCGAATACCGAGCACAGCACCCACAGCGGCACGTCGTTGCGCAACTTGTGCGCGATCTGGTCGGGGCGTTCCGCATGTGGCGCAAAGCCCGCCTTCTTGCCCTTCATCTGGGCGATCTCGTCACCCAGGCGGGCCGTCAGGTAGGCCAGTTTTTCCGAGCCTTCGAGGATGTAGCGTCCCTGGAAACCCAGCAGCAGGCACATGTGGAACACTTCCAGCGCCTGCAGGTGCGCGCTGCCGCGCGCGCGCAGCGCTTCAAGCCGGATGAAGAAGTTCTCGCCGGCCAGCTGGTCGCCGAACAGCACCAGTTGCAGCGGGCGGCGCGCCCACTCGTCGCGGATGGCATAGGGCGAGCGCAGGATGATTTCGTCGACAGCCGCGCAAAATGCATACTTGGCCGCATCGATATCATCAGCCGAGGCGGCATGTTTTTTCGCCGCGTGCCCGAACTCGTCGAGAAACTGCGTCATCTTTCTGATGAAGTCGGCATTGTCTTGCGGGCCGCTGCCGTTTTTCAGCATGAACAGCGCGTAGAAACCGTCGTACATCAGGTCCGTCAGCGTGTGTTCGGTACCCGGGCCGGCCGGTACGCTCGATGCGTAAGCGGCGGAGCTGCCGGACATCAGGGAGGGGGCGTTTGCATTCATCGTTTATCTTCAGGAAGTGATGGCGACAAGTTCAAGTTTCAGATCCCGCATGCCGGACGGAACGTAGATGGAAATCGACTGGGCCTGCAGCATGCGGTCGTACATCTGGCCCTTCGCCTCGATGGTGAAGTAGTACGTATCGGGCCGCACCGGCACGGCGGCCGGCACCTGCGGCGTGTGCTGCAGGCGCACGCCGGGCAGGGCCGACAGCACGAATTTTTCCACATCGTCGGGTGCGCCGATCTTGAAGCGCAGCGGCACCACGTCCACCAGTTCCACGCCCGGCAAATCGGCCGAGACGCCCAGGTAAAACGCCGTCTTGTCGTCGATCTTGCCCGAATCGAGCTTGCCGTGATGGTAAGACGGCTTGACCTCGGTCAATGCAATGGCGAAATATTTTGAAGAGATCACCGTATCGAGCAGTTCGCGGATGATCGCGTGCAGGCGTGCGAACGACGGCCCGGGATCGGCGTGCTGGTAGGCCGGCAGGTCGGCCAGGGCATGGGTTTTCGAGAACGTCATCAGCGCGCCGGCCAGCGCCAGAAGCGCTTCGTACAGGCGTTCCGGGTGCAGCGCCGGATGATGGAAATAATGACTGAGCGAGGCGAACGCCGAACTGGCCGTGTGCAGCAGCCAGAACGAGGACATGTCGCCGGAGCGAAATTCGATCACATTTTTGCTCGGTTCGCGGTGGTGGCCGTACAGGGCGTTGACCTTTGCCTGCAGCGCATCGATCAGGCGGCGCAGTTGCAGGAACAGCAGCGGGGCGCTGCGGATCGACAGGCTAGGCGGTACGAACGACGGGTCCGGCTCGAAGCCGCCGGTCGACAGGCGACGCAGGCGCAGCAATGGAAAATTCACATACGAATCGCGCGGTTCCGATTCGGCCACCAGGCGCAGCGATTTTTGCAGGTAGGCCAGTTCGGCCTGCGCCGCATGGGTGTACAGGTCGGGCGTTTCCAGGTTGGCCTGGCCGTAGCGCGCCGCACCGTTGGGCTGGTCGGGCGCGGCAAAGTTGCCGCCGAAATGCTTGAAGGCGGGCAGGGCGGCATAGAACGTGACGGTTTGCTGCGATTGCAGCAGCTTGCTCAGGTCCAGGGCTTCGGGCAACTCATCGGCGCCGGGAGCGTTGTAGATTTCGCCGTCCTGGAACACCAGCGACAGTTCCAGCAGCCGCAGCGTGTTATTGCTCAGCGCATCGCGGTCGATCTGCACGTGGTTGACACCCCAGGCGTAGGGATGCAGCGCCTTGATGCTTTCGTGCAGGCGATGTTCATGGTACTGGTCTTGCTGCTGGAAGTGCTGGGGGCGCAGAAACAGACCTTCACCCCATAACAATTTGCTTGTAATGCTCATCGATTGCCCTTTTTTCCGAAGAAGTAAAAGCGCGGAGAACGCTGCCGCTCCCGGGTTCTTTTGAAGCGCGATCGGCGCCTTGCCGGAGCGTCCGATCATTCAATCTTTGCAATAGGAAATTATGTGCTTTTTTCGCAACTGCAACAACATTAACATTATCTTGAAGAAAGGTGCGTACGGTACGTTTCCCGCATGGTGCCTGCCTTTGCGGGCGGTTGAAATGTGAGTTTTCGCGTATTTTCTATTGAACGGAGTCAATATTAAATCCGTGTTAGTCTCGGCAAAAATACGAATTTGGCAACTATAAATTGCAAGTTTTTTAATGACCGCGTCATCTTTTTTTTGAGGGAAATCAGACCATGTCTCGCCAATTCACATTGCATTTGTTTGCCGCTGTTGCCTGCGCATTGACGCTCAGCGCCTGCAGCACCGCACCTGCGGTCAAGTCGGCGCCGCCGCCGCCCTCGCTTGACGAACTGATGGCCAAGGCGACCCAGGCCGCCAGTTCGGGCAACAACGAAGCGGCCATGGGTTTGTGGAAACAAGCCGCCGTCGAATTTCCAGCCGATAAGCATCCATGGGTTCGCATGGCGCAGACCCGCTATGAGGCGGGCCAGTACGGCGACGCCATCATCAATGCCCAGGAAGTGCTGGTGCGCGACCCGGCTGACAAGCTGGCCAACAGCGTCATTGCGATCAGCGGACTGCGCCTGTCGACGCGTGCATTGGCCGACTTGAGCCGCCAGAACAATCTGTCCGGCCCGCTGCGCACCGAATCGCAGGACCTGGCCAAGCTGTTGCGCGAAAGCCTGGGCGAAACCGTGCTGGTACCGGCCCCGGCCGCAGCGCAGGTACGCGACAAGCCGCCGGTGCGTTCGCAGCGCAAGGGACAGAGCAAGACTGCTGACAGCAGTGCCAATCCCTTCGATGGTTTGAAGTGAAGCTGAAGCAGTAAGGCGATCTACCAGGGGCATCGCGGATGCCGCCCATTACTCGTGAAGGGATGTGTCATGTCAAAAAAAGAAAGTGTTCAAAAACGCCTGCAAAAGGTCCGGCCGCCACGCGTGCAGATGACGTATGACGTGGAAATCGGCGATGCGATTGAAAACAAGGAGCTGCCCTTCGTGATGGGCGTCGTGGGCGACTTCGGCGGCAATTCCGAAGTCGAGCAAAAACGGCTGAAGGACCGCAAGTTCATCGGCATCGACCGCGACAATTTCGACGAAGTGCTCAAGGGTGTCGAGCCGCGCGCCGCGTTTGGCGTAGCCAACGAGCTCAGCGATGAGGGCGGCCAGCTGCGCGTCGACCTGCGCTTCAAGTCGCTCAACGACTTCCGTCCCGAGGCGGTGGTGGAACAGGTGGCACCGTTGCGCCGCCTGCTCGAGGCGCGTACCAAGCTGGCCGACCTGCGCAACAAGCTGGCCGGCAACGACAAACTGGAAGATATCCTGAACGACGTGCTCAACAGCACGGAGAAGCTGGCCCAGCTGGAACAACAATCCACCGCCAAGAAAGACTGATCCCATGTCCGCTCAACTGACCCCCGCGTCCGGCGCCGCCGCGACCACCGATATCGGCTTGCTCGACCAGATCGTCGAACAAAGCAAGGTCGCCAAATCCAGCGTCGAGCATGCACGCGCCAAGGACCTGATTTCAGAACTGGTCAGCCAGGTGATGGAGGGCACCGTGGTGGTGTCGAACAACCTGGCGGCCACCATCGATGCGCGCGTTGCCGAGCTGGACAGACTGATTTCACGCCAGCTCAGCGTCATCATGCATGCGCCCGAATTCCAGAAGCTGGAAAGCAGCTGGACGGGCCTGCATCACCTGGTCGACAACACGCCCACCGGCACCAACCTGAAGATCAAGCTGCTCAACGCCACCAAGCGCGAGCTGGTGCGCGATTTCCAGAGTGCGCTGGAATTCGACCAGTCGACCATGTTCAAGAAAGTGTATGAGGAAGAGTTCGGCACTTTCGGCGGCGCTCCGTTCGGCGCGCTGCTGGGCGACTTCGAGTTTACGCGCCAGCCCGAGGACATGTATTTCCTCGAACAGATGTCGCATGTGGCCGCTGCGGCCCACGCACCCTTCATTTCGGCCGCATCGCCCGAACTGTTCGGTCTTGAAAGCTATGCCGACCTCGGCAAACCACGCGACCTGGCCAAGGTGTTCGACACGGTCGAATACGCGAAGTGGAAGTCGTTCCGCGAATCGGAAGATGCGCGCTACGTCGGCCTCACGCTGCCGCGCTACCTGGGGCGGCTGCCGTTCAACCCGGCCGATGGCGCCACCGTCGACGGTTTCAATTTCGTCGAGGACGTCGATGGCACCAACCACCAGAAATACCTGTGGTGCAATGCCGCCTATGCCTTCGGCGCCAAGCTGACGGCGGCTTTCGACGACTACGGCTGGTGCGCGGCGATCCGCGGCGTGGAAGGCGGCGGCCTGGTCGAAGACTTGCCGACGCATACCTTCAAGACCGACGAAGGCGAAGTGGCGCTGAAATGCCCGACCGAGATCGCGATTACCGACCGGCGCGAAAAAGAGTTGAGCGACCTGGGTTTCATTTCGCTGGTGCATTGCAAAAACACCGATTACGCGGCGTTCTTCGGCGCCCAGTCGGCGCAGAAGGCCAAGAAATACAACACCGATTCCGCCAATGCGAATGCGGTGCTGTCGTCGCAGCTGCAATACATCTTTGCCGTCTCGCGCATCGCCCATTACATGAAGGCGATGATGCGCGACAAGATCGGCAGCTTTGCCGCCGCGTCCAACGTCGAAGATTTCCTCAACCGCTGGCTGATGCAATATGTGCTGCTCGACGATAACGCCAGCCAGGAGCAGAAGGCCCAGTTCCCACTGCGCGAAGCGTCGGTGCAGGTGTCGGAAGTGCCGGGCCGTCCCGGCGTCTACCGCGCCATTTCCTTCCTGCGTCCCCATTTCCAGCTCGATGAGCTGTCCGTTTCACTCCGTTTGGTCGCGGAGCTGCCGCAATCGACCAAATCCTGATTTTTTCATCAACAACCGAAAGGAATGACATGGCAATCGACGTTTACTTGCAAATTGATGGTATCAAAGGCGAATCCACCGACACCTCCCATAAAGATTGGATCGAATGCAAGTCGGTTCAGTGGGAAGTGTTGCAGCCGAAGTCCGCCACCGCCTCGACCGGCGGCGGCCATACCGCCGAACGTACCGAGCACAAGGATATCGTGGTCGCCAAGCTGGCCGACCTCGCCACGCCTCTGCTGCTGCAAAATTGCTCATCCGGTAAAACGATCCCGAAAGCCAAGTTCGAATTCCTGCGCGCCGACGGCCAGGGCGAGCGCATCAAGTATTTCGAGATCGAGCTGGAAAACGTGCTGATCAGCAGCGTGGCGCCGTCCGTCGCCGCTGGCGACATCCTCGGCGAGAACGTGTCGATCAAGTATTCCAAGGTCAAGTGGAAATACACGCAGCAAAAAGTCGGTGGTGGCTCGGGCGGCAATACCTCTGGCGGTTGGGATCTGTCGGCCAACAAGACGATTTGATCGACAACGGCCCTTGCCGGATGACGCCGTTCCGGCTAGCCGCCGACGGTGACTCCGGCTTGTGCCTGCGTGACTGATGCTTCTGAATCAAAGGGCCGCCGCAGGCCGCCCTTTTGTTCCTTCCCACCGCCAACGACAGGATACCGATGAAGGGTTTTACGCCGGGGTTGTTCGACCGCCTGATGGACACGCCCGTCCAGGGCGCTTCCAGTAGCACCGTCTCGCGCCTGTCGCTGGAGGATTTGAAAGATACCGTGGCACGCGACCTGGAGGCGCTGCTCAACACGCGCACCGTGATACCGGAGGCGCTGCTGAAAAAATTTCCCGAATGCGGCCGTTCGATCGTCACCTACGGCCTCAATGATTTCGCCGGCCTGAGCTTGTCGAGTTCCGACGACCGCGCGTATATCTGCCAGTGCCTGGAAAAAGCCATCGCGCGCCATGAACCGCGCCTGCGCAGCGTGCGCGCTTCGCTGGAAATCCAGGAAGGCTCGATCAACCGCCTCAATTTCGCCATCACCGCGCTACTGGTGGTGCACTCGGCCCAGGAACCTGTCAACTTCGACGCCATCCTGCAGCCGTCCAGCCTGCATTACACGATCAGCAAGGCGCGCCGTACGGCGCAAGGAGCCTGAACTTGGAAGAATTATTGCCGTACTACGAACGTGAACTGGGTTTCCTGCGCCGCTATTCGCGCGAGTTTTCCGAGCGCTACCCGAAGATCGCGGGACGGCTGCTGATCGGCGGCGAAGTCTGCGAAGACCCGCATATCGAGCGCATGATCCAGTCCTTCGCGCTGCTCAATTCGCGCATCTCGAAACGCCTCGATGACGACTACCCGGAATTCACCGAGGCGCTGTTCGAGGTACTGTATCCGCATTACCTGCGGCCATTTCCTTCGTGTTCGATCGCACGCCTCGACTACAGCGGCGCGGCGGCGCAGCTGACGGCCGCCACCGAGATCGCGCGCGGCACCGAGCTGGCGACACGCCCCGTCAAGGGCGTCGCATGCACCTTCCGCACCGCGTATCCGGTCACCGTGGCGCCGCTGGCGCTGACGCATGCGGCGTTTGCCGCCATCATCGACGCGCCCGAGCAGGTGCAACTGCCGCCAAACGCCACTTCCAGCGTCAGCATCGTCCTCGAAGCGACCGCCGATCAGATCAGCCTGGCGCAACTGGGCGTCAAAAAGCTGCGCGTGTTCATCGACGGCGAACCGTCGTTTTGCGCGGCGCTGCGCGACGCGCTGTTCATGCGCACGGTCAAGGCCTATGTGGAAGCGGACGACGGCGGCCGCTGGAACGCGCTGGCGCAGGTTCCCGTCAGCACCGCCGGCTATGCCGAGGACGATGCGCTGATCCCGTTTTCGGCCCGTTCGCATCCGGCCTACCGGCTACTGACCGAATATTTCTGCTTTCCCGAAAAATTCAATTTTTTCGACATCGACCTGGCCGCGCTGTGCGCGCCGCTGCCGTCCGGCTGCAGGCGCATCACCTTGCACCTGGCCCTGGCCGGCCTGCGCACCGATTCGAATACGGCGCGCATGCTGGGCACCATGACGACCAATAACCTGCTGCTGGGCTGCACGCCGGTGGTCAACCTGTTCCGCCAGCGCGGCGAGCCGATCCGGCTGACGCACACGGCCGCCAGCTATCCGGTGCTGGCCGATGCGCGCCGCGCCTATGCCTTCGAGGTGCAGGCCATCGAATCGGTCAAGCTGGTGCGCCAGACGCCGCAAGGGGAGTCGATCACCGAATTTCGCCCGTTCTATTCGCTGCGCCACGGCCAGATGCCGGCCAAGGACGGGCATTACTGGGTGATGCGGCGCGATGACACCGTCAGCGAAAAAAGCCCCGGCTACGAGACCGAGATTTCCATCGTCGACATCGATTTCGACCCGGCCGCGATCGAAACCGATACCCTGAGCCTCGAGTTGAGCTGCACCAACCGCGACTTGCCGGCGCAACTCACCTATGGCCTGCGCGGCGGCGACCTGTTCCTGGAAGGCGGATCGAGCGTGCGCAGCATCCACTTCCTGCGCAAACCGACGGAGTCGCACCGCTTCGAGCGGGGCCGCGGCGCACACTGGCGCCTGATCTCGCACCTGTCGCTGAACCATCTGTCGCTGTCGGGCAGCGGCCTGGAAGCGTTCCAGGAAATGCTGACCCTGTATGACTTGCCCCGCTCGGCGGCCTCGCAACGGCAGATCAGCGGCATTGCCGCGATCGACCACAAGGCGGCCAACGCCTGGCTGCCCGGCAATCCCTTCGCCTGCCTGGTGCGTGGCCTCGAAGTGCGGCTGACGCTCGACGAGGAAGCTTTCGTGGGCAGCGGCATCCATGCGTTTGCCCATATCGTCGAGTGTTTTCTCGGCCTGTACGTGCATGCCAACAGTTTCACGCAACTGGTGGTGCTGTCGAAAAAATCGGGAGAGGAGTTGTTGCGATGCAAACCACGCAGCGGCGATTTGAGCCTAGTGTAATCGAGCGCCTGTTCGCCGAGCCTTACCGCTTCCAGTACTTCCAGGCGGTGCGCATGCTCGAAATCTGGCTGGTTCGCAACGGCATGGCGCGCGAGGGCGCGGTGGCCAACTACCTGCGCTTTCAAAATTCGGTGTCGCTCAATTTCGCGCCCAGCCAGCTTGAAGCCGTGCAGGCCGAACCGCGCGAGCTGGGCGCCCTGGCGGCCGACATGCGTGCGCTGGGCGAAGCCGTGCGGGGCGGCGGACTGAAATACGTGCGCATCACGCCGGCCTTCATGGGCTTTCTCGGCGTGGCCGGCGCGCTGCCCGCCCATTACACGGAACGCATCGCCGCGCACCAGCTGTACGAAAAGGACGAAGGACCGCGTGCTTTTCTCGACACTTTTTCCAGCCGCGCGCTGGCGCTGTTCTACGAAGCGTGGCGCAAGTACCGCCTGGAACTCAAATACCAGCTCGATGGCAGGGACAAGTTCCTGCCGCTGCTGCTGTCGCTGGCGGGGCTGGGCCATGCGTCGCTGTGCCAGCGCCTTTACGACGATGGCGATGGCGTCCTCGACGAGTCGGTGGGATTTTTTGTCGCGGCCATGCGGCACCGGCCGCCATCGGCGGTGGCGATCGGCCAGGTATTGTCCGCGTATTTCGGCCAGAGCATCAAGGTGACCCAGTTTGTCGGCTGCTGGTACGACGTGCCGCGCGACCAGCAAAGCAGCCTCGGTGGCATGAACGCGATGCTGGGTTCGACGGCGCTGGTCGGCGCGCGCGTTTGGCAGCGCGATTTGCGCATGCGCCTGGTGGTCGGGCCGCTGGCGCGCGCCCATTTCGACGCCTTTTTGCCGGGCGGGGCGGCCGCGCGTGCGCTGGAAAAAATGCTCACCATGTTTACCGGCCTGTGCCTCGAATACGAAGTGCAGCTGGTGCTGCGCGCCGAGGATGTGCATGGCGTCACCCTGGAGCAGCCGCGCAGCGGCGGGCGGCTGGGCTGGGACAGTTTCCTGATCACCGCCGGCGCCGCGCAGGACCGTGGCGACGTGCGCTACGAACTGCATACGCTGGCATGAACCATCTTTCTTTTTTATCCGTTTCCACACAAGGACCTTTGCCCCATGAGCATCAACCTCAAGACGCTGATCAGCAAGCTCAATGACACCAGCCGTACCGCCGCCACCCGCGCCGCCGGCATCTGCGTCGGCCTCGGACAATACGAGGTCGACCTGGAACACCTGTTCCTGGCCCTGCTGGAACAGCCGGCCAGCGACTTTGCGCTGATCGCCCGCCACAGCGGCATCAGCGTCAGCATGCTCGAAGCGGACTTGCAGGCCGAAGTGGCGCGCCTGCAGACCGGCAATGCGCGCACCCCCGTGTTTTCGCCCCGGCTGCCGAAGCTGTTTGAAAACGCCTGGCTGATCGCGTCGCTCGACGTGCAGGCGGGCCGCCAGGCCAGCATCCGCAGTGCGCATCTGCTGCAGGCGCTGCTGACCGACCCTGAATTGGCGCAGCTGGCTTACCGGGGCTCGAAACTGTTCAACAAATTCAAGCTCGACGACTTGAAGCATAACCTCGACAAGATCACGCAAGGCTCGCAGGAGGCGGCAGGCGCTTCGGCTGCCGATGGCGAGGCTGGCGAGGGCGGCGAGGGAGGAGGAGACCCCGTCGGCGAACTGGCAGGGCGCGCGGCCGCGTCGAAAACTCCGGCGCTGGACCAGTTCACCACCAACCTGACGGCGCGCGCGCGCGACGGCAAGGTCGATCCGGTGATCGGCCGCGATGCGGAGATCCGCCAGGCCATCGATATCCTGATGCGGCGGCGCCAGAACAATCCTATCCTGACGGGCGAGGCGGGCGTGGGCAAGACGGCCGTGGTCGAAGGGCTGGCCCTGCGCATCGCGCAGGACGACGTGCCCGATGTGTTGAAGGGTGTCGAGATCCATACGCTGGACATGGGCCTGCTGCAGGCCGGCGCCAGCGTCAAGGGCGAGTTCGAGAACCGCCTGAAAAACGTCATCGACGAAGTCAAGAAAAGCCCGCACGCCATCATCCTGTTCATCGACGAAGCGCACACCATGATCGGCGCCGGCGGCACGGCCGGCCAGAACGACGCGGCCAACCTGCTCAAGCCGGCATTGGCGCGCGGCGAGCTGCGCACGATTGCCGCCACCACCTGGGGTGAATACAAGAAGTATTTTGAAAAGGACGCCGCGCTGGCGCGCCGCTTCCAGGTCGTCAAGATCGAGGAGCCGAGCGAGGAACTGGCCTGCGCCATGTTGCGCGGCATGGCGCCGCTGATGGAAAAGCATTTCAATGTGCGCATCTATGACGAAGCCATCACCGAAGCGGTAAGGCTGTCGCACCGCTACATCATGGGACGCCAGCTGCCCGACAAGGCCATCAGCGTGCTCGATACGGCCTGCGCCAAGGTGGCGCTGGGCCAGAACGCGACGCCGGCCCTGCTGGAAAACCTGGTCAAAAAGCTCGACCGCATCGACGCCGAAGTCGCCACGCTCGAGCGCGAGGAAAAGAGCGGCGGCAACCACCCGGTGCGTCTGAAAGACTTGCGTGAGCAGCGCAGCGCCGCCGCCGGCGAGCATGCGGCGCTGGCCGCGCGCTGGGAAAACGAAAAGACGCTGACCGGAAAAGTCAGGGCGGCGCGCCAGGACCTGGAAAGCGCCGGCGTCAAACCGGACGCCAGCCAGGCCGGCGATCTGCAGGCCCTGCTCAAGGACTTGCGCGCGCTGCAGGGCGAAACGCCGATGGTGCCGGTGCAGGTCGACGGCCACGTGGTGGCGGAAATCGTCGCCGGCTGGACCGGCATCCCGCTGGGGAAAATGGTCAAGGATGAAATCCGCACGGTGCTCAAACTGAAGGACATGCTGGAAGAGCGCGTGCTGGGCCAGTCGCATGCGATCGAAGCGGTGGCGCAGCGCGTGCGCACCTCGCGCGCCAACCTGGACGACCCGAACAAGCCGAAGGGCGTGTTCCTGTTCGTCGGCCCGTCCGGCGTGGGCAAGACGGAAACGGCGCTGGCGCTGGCCGATGTGCTGTATGGCGGCGAACGCAAGCTGATCACCATCAACATGAGCGAATACCAGGAAGCGCACAGCGTATCGGGCCTGAAAGGCTCGCCGCCCGGCTATGTCGGCTATGGCGAAGGCGGCGTGCTGACCGAGGCCGTGCGGCGCAACCCTTACAGCGTGGTGCTGCTCGACGAAGTGGAAAAAGCCCACCCGGACGTGCTCGAACTGTTCTTCCAGGTCTTCGACAAGGGCGTGATGGAGGATGCCGAAGGGCGCGAGATCGACTTTAAGAACACCATCATCATTCTCACCTCGAACGTCGGCTCGAGCATCCTGATGCAGGCCTGCCTGAATGTGGCGGCACCAGACCTGCCGGCGCCGGAGCAGCTGGAGGAAAAGCTTCGCCCGCAACTGATGAAAACCTTCAAGCCGGCCTTTTTGGGGCGCTTGAAAGTGATCCCGTTCTATCCGATCTCGGACGATGTGCTGGTCAATATCATCGGCCTGAAACTGGGCAAGATCGCCCAGCGCATCGCGGCCAATCACAAGGCCGAATTCAGCCACGACGAGGCGCTGGTCGAGGCCGTGCTGGCGCGCTGCACCGAAGTCGATTCGGGCGCGCGCAATGTCGACAATATCCTCAACGGCACGGTGCTGCCCGAGATCGCCGAGTCGGTGCTGGCCAAGATGGCCGAAGGCGCAGCGATTACGAAAATCAAGGTCAGCGCCAGCAAGCAGGGGCAGTTCAAGTACACCATCAAGTAAGTCCTGCCGCCATGGTGCGTGGAGAGGAGGGAGCAATCTGTTCACCCGGTTTCAATCGCGCTCCGGTGATATAAATTCCTCGTTACAATAATTGTTAAATATGCAAAATTTAGTAAACGACTGACGGGAAGCGCATGTCATCCACCTCGACCGACAAGATTGCTGACGCGCTGGCTGCTTTCACGAGCGCCACGCGGCTGTACGAGTTGACCTACGGCGAGGATGCGGACAGCGGCTTGCTGGTCGAAGCCTTTGCCGCCGACGAACGGCTGCAGGAGGTGGGCGCGCGCGACATCATCGCCTTGTCCACCAGCGCCCATGTGGCGCTGGCGTCCCTGCTGGGCCAGCCGGCCAGCCTGCATATCAGCCTGGCGGACGGCACGCGCACTCCATTTTCCGGCTGCATCAGCGCCGCCGCCACGCTCGGCAGCAATGGCGGCCTGGCGCGCTACCGGCTGCGCATCACCCCATGGCTGTGGATGCTGACCCAGGCGCGTAACAGCCGCGTCTGGCAAGACAGGAGCGTGACGGCCATCGTCGACGAGGTCTTGCAGGCGTATGCGCCATACGCGCTGTGGCGCTGGAGCGACGAGGTGGCATCTTTCATGCAGGAAGCGGGCGAGCGCAGCTATTGCTGCCAGTACCGCGAATCGGACTACGATTTCGTGCGCCGGCTGCTGACGGAAGAAGGGCTGGCCTGGCGGTTTGACGGTCAGACCATGGTCGTCTTTGCCGACAGCAGCCAGGTGTGCGCCACGCCCGAGGACGCCAGCAGCGCGCAAGGCGGCGGCTTGCGCTTTCATGGCGCGCGCGTTGGCGAGCCCGGCGACAGCGTGCAGGCCTTGAGCGCGCGGCGCAGCCTGCAGGTGGGCCTGAGCAGCGTACTCAGCTATGACTACAAGGCGAAAAAGGCCGTGGCCGCCAGCGTGCCGACCAACATGGCCCTTGGCGGCAAGCATGCGCCGGTGCTGGAAAGCTACGATACGCCGGGCCAGTACTGGTACGCCAGCGCTGCCCAGGCGCAGCGCTACGCGCAATTGCAGATGCAGGCGCATGAAGCGCGCGCGCAGCTGTGGCAGGCGCGCTCGACCGTGCGCACCCTGCGCGCCGGCACGCGTTTTACCCTGACGCAGGGACCATTGCCGCCCGCCGGTGGGGCGGCGCCCGAGTATGTCGTGCTGCGCGTGGCCAGCATCGGCGTCAACAACCTGCCGGCGCCGGCACTGGAGGGATTGGCGGAACTGTTCGGCCCGATACCGGAATTGCTGGAGGAAACCGTGGCGCAGTGGGGCGACGGTTTTCCCGATGCCGCCGCCGCGATCGCGCAGGCGCAAACCAGCGGTTATGCCAACTGCATCGAGATGATCACAGCAAGCACGCCGTGGCGTCCGCTGCAGTATGGCAACGATGCGCGCCAGCATGCCACGCCGACGGCCCTGGGCAGCCAGAGCGCCATCGTCGTGGGAGCCGATGGCCAGGACGCGGCCAGCGGCGCCGATGAAATCTATTGCGACAGGCTGGGCCGGGTGCGCATCCGCTTTCACTGGCAACAGGAAACGGCCGCGACCTGCTGGGTGCGCGTGGCGCAGCGCGCGGCCGGCGGCGGCATGGGCAGCCAGTTCCTGCCGCGCATCGGCCAGGAAGTGCTGGTGCAATTTTTGGAAAACGATATCGACCGGCCCGTCATCATCGGCGCGCTGTACAACGGCCAGGGCGAGGGCGGAAGCAAACCGACCCCGGGCGGTGTTGGCGGCGAGTCTGGCGACGCCGGCGTGTTCCAGCCGGCACACGATCACGCGGTAGCGGGCCAGGGCAATGTGGCGGGCGGCAACAGTCCGCTGTGGCATGGCGCCGCTGGCGCCAGCGCGGCGCATCGCAATGCCAGCGCGCAATGGGGCATCCGCAGCAAGGAGTTCGGCAAGGCGGGAGGAGCGGCGGGCTACAACCAGCTGTTGTTCGACGACACGGACAGCCAGGGCCGGGTGCAACTGAAAAGCAGCTATGCGGCCAGCGAACTCACTCTTGGCCACTTGATCCACGGCGCCGACAATTACCGGGGCAGCCTGCGCGGCGCGGGCGCCGAGCTGCGCACCGATGCGTATGGCGCGGTGCGGTCCAAGGCGGGCTTGCTGGTGAGCAGCTATGTGCTCAGGCACGAGGCCGCGCAACGCGAGCCGGCCGGCGACAATGCCGGTGGCATGGCATTGTTGAAGCAGGCTGTACTGCTGGGCGACACCTTCAGCCAGGCCGCACAAACGCATCAAACGGTGGCCTACGCCAGCCATGTCGGCGCCAGCGCCCCCAATGCCAGCGAACTCGACGAGCAGGCGGCGCCCCTGAAAGCCATGCAGGCCAGCGTGGCGGGCATGCATGAACAACTGCCGCACACCAAGGACTCGCTGATCGCCATTGCCGCCAAGGCTGACCTGGGCCTGATCGCCGGCCAAGACCTGCAGCTGGCCAATGGCGAGAGCGTCATCCTGATGAGCGGGCAGGACACGCAATGGAGCAGCGGTGGCCAGTGGCGTTTGCACACGGGCCAGGCCATCGGCATGCTGGGCGGCGCGATGAAGGCCGGGGAGGGTGATGCCGGGGTGCAGCTGATCGCCGCCCAGGGCACCATCGACGTGCAGGCGCAAGGCGATACCTTGCGGCTCCAGGCGCGCGACGAGGTCAACGTCATCAGCGCCAACGCGCATGTCGACTGGGCAGCGCTGAAAAGCATCCGTTTGTCGACGGCGGGCGGTGCCAACATCACGATCGAAGGCGGCAACATCACGATCCAGTGTCCGGGCAAGATCACCGTATTTGCAGGCAAGAAGAGTTTTATCGGCCCCACGCGCGCGCCGTATGTGATGCCGCCGCTGCCATCGAGCACGTGTAAAAGCTGCATTTTGAGCGCCATGCAACAGGGTGCAGCGGGAGTACTGCGGTGACGCCCGGCAGCGTTTCGGCATTGCACGGCTGGGTCCGGGCCAGTCTTGGGCGGCAACGCCTGCCTTATTTGCTGCTCGACAGTGCGCAGGCCGAAAACAGCCACCTGACGCTGCAGCGCTGGAAAGTGCCGTATGCCTCGCTGTTCGAGGAAACCCATGAAGCAAGCCTGCCCGAGATCGCGCCGCTGCTGATATCGCTGTCCGGCCTTGCGCCTGCCATGCTGGAGAAAGTCTGCGACTGGGCCGAAAAACTCGGTTATGGCGCACCTTGCCTGAGCTGGATGGAAAGTCCGTGGCCCTTGCCCGAACTGGCGCGGCATTTGCGCCAGTTTCACGCCGTCGGCCTGAGTGACGAGCAGCAGATGATGCTGCGCTGGTACGACACGCGCATCCTGCCCGTCTGGCTGGCCTGCCTGGAGCCGCTACAGCGCGAGCAGTTTGTAGCTGGGTTGTTGAGCTTGCAGTACATCAACCGTTTTGGCGACGTTGCCGTCCTGCTCGATGTCGTCACCGCCGGTGCTGCGCCGGACGTTGCGCTGATGGGCTCGCCGCTCATCCACCTGGACGATGCGCAATACGGCATGCTGGTCGATGCCGGTGACGCCGATACGCTGATCAGTCATTTACGGCGGGTGATCACGGACGAAACCAACGATACCCCGCCCCGGCTGCTGTACGAATTCGTTGCCCGCTACCAGCAGCGCGCGCTGGCCGCCGGCATCGACGACCTGGACCGCCAGACGCAATACCTGCTGTTGGCCCTGTACACCTCCGGCGCCGGCATCGAACACCCCGATTTCATCGCCCTGATGCAAGACCCACCCACCTCTATCGAAAGTTTCTATGAAGCCATGCAAGCCTTGTCCGACGACGTATGGGAAGCCGGCCCGCCCTTGTGGGGCATTCAGCTTGAAGCTTGACCGGCTCCCGGCGCTGGCGCTGTGCCTGAGTTTGGCCTTGGTGATTGCCGGCGGCAACGTCGCAGCGCAGACAGCGGTAAAAGCCGCGCCGCAGGCGTCAAGCGCCGTCAAGCACGCCAAGCTGAAACCGGCCGACACCGCCAACCTGGTCAGCCATTTGCGGCGCGTGATCACCGATGAAACCAATGATACGCCGCCGCGCGTCCTGAACGCCTTTGTCGCGAAATACCAGCAGCGCGCGCTCGATGCCGGGATCGATGACCTCGACCGGCAAACGCAATATGTCTTGCTGGCGCTGTACACCTCTGGCAAGGCAATGGAACAGCCCTTGTTTGTTGAATTCATGAAAAACCCACCCGCATCGCTGGACGCTTTTTACGACGCGCTGCAAGCGTTGCCGAAATCCGTTTGGGAAGCGGGGCCGCCGCTGTGGGAGGCGTATGAACCCAAGGGATAAGTTACATCTAAGGTTGATGTAATTTTCATTTCAATCTCGGGATGTATTTGGTCAATGAATTTCAGGAACTCAGATGATAAAAAGGCTATTTCCAAGAAATTTAATCAATGTATTTTTATGTATTTTTATGGCATTTTCAAATACGGCATGTGGCAAGGAAAAAATGGACTTGACAGTCAATTTGAGCGCCTACAATCATACCGAGAATGGAATCGGTGGATATGTCGTGACGCTATCAAATGGGTCAAGGGTGGAAGCCGGATTCCTTGCTCCTGGAAAAGGTGGAGGAGGGATGACTTGCTGCCTTTCCCTGCCGACAATATGGCGTCCGGGAATGACTGCAAATATCATCATGAGTTCAATAGAAAATGGCAAAGAAATTCATGTGGAAGAAAGTGTTCCGGTGCCAAAGTACACTGCTGGCGATGCTGGGATGTTCATTGTACATTTTCTGCACAATGGAAGTTATAAAGTATTTGTGACCAGATACCTGCTGGGACATCGAAAATATCCTCTTTATGGAAAAGAAGCTGAATTGCAGCAAGGCGAGCCGCTTGAGATAATTTGGGAATAATTTTTCTGATATGAATGTTATTTGCGATGAATTATTTTTATTCTTGAGAGGTTATGATGAATTTATTGGGAAAACGATTTTATTGTGTCCTTTTATGTGGGTTTCTTTTGTTTTCAAATATGGCTTGTGGCAAGGGAAAGATGATGTTGCCAGTCAATGTAAGTGGATATAATCATACCGAACATGGGATTGGGGGTTACTTAGTGACCTTGTCGACAGGGTCTGAAGTGGAGGTCGGTTATCTCGATGCGGGTTCCGGTGGCGGCGGATACACTTGTTGTCTTGCAATTCCAGCAGTATGGCAGCCGGGAATGACGGCAACAATCCGCATGAGTACCATAAAAAATGGAAAAGAAATTAGTGTGGAAAAAACCGTCCCAGTGCCTAAGTATGTCTCAAGCGATGCTGGAAGATTTATAGTACATTTTCTGCACAATGGAAATTATAAGGTATTTGTAACTAAATATGCATTAGGGCACAGAAAGTATCCACTCTCAGGCAAGGAGGCAGAGCTTGAGCCAGGTGTGCCATTGGAGATTATATGGGAGTAATTCCAAAAAAATTGTTCATGGAGCTTATATAATGTCTATTATTTATACTGGACGTAAAGCCCCCTTGGATGGGCGTCGCAGGCTCACGGCAAAAGAATCGTCACAACGTGCAAAAGCCATGGCATGTGTTAGATCACCTCACAAAACTGAATGCCAAGGGCAAGTTTATATCGGTCTGTTTTATGATGGGAGCGGAAATAATGCTGCGTGGAGGCAGGTTGATCCCGTTGTCAATCCGAAAAATCTTACACAGCGGCAACGGAACAAGCACAGCAACGTTGCCAAGTTGTGGGATGCGCATCTTGAGCAAGAGAGAAATGGATATTTTAGTGTCTATATGCCAGGTGTAGGAACTCCGTTTGCTGCTATTGGTGACACTATTTCAGCCCTTACCGATAATGCTGGCGGTGGATTTGGCTATATGGGCGCCGATAGAATAAACTGGGGCATTACCTCGCTGTTCAATGCAGTGCATTCATACTTGACCGGCTCCAACTTAATTGAGTCCGACACACAGCGGGTGCTGGTTAACTTGATGAGTTCTCAGATGCTGCTGGGTAAAGAGGGCGTGCGGCGCTGGGCAATGTTGACCGCTCTGGAAGAGCGTCTTGCAAAGGTCGTAAAAACCCATCAGCGCAAGGTAAAGCAAATTAATGTTTCCATTTTCGGTTTTTCCCGTGGCGCGGCCGAAGCGCGTGCCAGTGCACATTGGCTGCATCAGATATTTGAACGGGAAAATGGCGCATTTGAGCTTGCCGGCGTACCCATTCGGATAGGTTTCCTGGGAATTTTTGATACCGTTGCGGCAGTAGGTGTGGGTGATGTGACACCAGTCACCTTTGGTCATATGGCTTGGGGAGATGGAACGCAGAGCATCCATCCAGTAGTCGAAGAATGTGCCCACTTTATTGCTCTGCATGAACAGCGCGCGAGTTTTCCGTTGGAATCGGCAACTGGACGGGGTAATGTAGGATATCCCGGCATGCATTCCGATGTGGGCGGCGGTTATTACCCGGGAGAGCAGGGCCGATCCATGCCGGCCTGGGGGCCCTCACCTCACTTGTCGCAGATACCGTTGATCGACATGCATTTCGCCGCCCTCAAAGCGGGAGTGCCGTTATTGACGATCAAAGAAATGAACGAAAAACAGCGTGTTGCTGTTCGAAAGTCTTTTTCCACCGACCCAAGACTGATCGCCTCCTACAACAACTGGCTGACGCATAACGGCATCAAGGGCGCAGACGTGAAGACCTTTACCGAGGCGCATACAAAACAATATCTGCGCTGGCGCGGCATGTTGCACGCGCAGGGAACAGCGCAATTGAAGACCAAGCGCTTTTTCAAGGAGTCGGATAAGCCGGGCCAGAAAGACTTGCTGGAGGCCGATAGCGATCTGGGGGTATATCTGCGCTCCTGGCGCGAACGAAAGAATGCCAACGCGACCTTGTCGGGATGGCTCAATGAACGCGCCAAGACGGTCTTGCATCGCGTCAGCCCGGCTGGCATGCTGTTTGTCGAAGAAGGAAAAGACCCGTTAAGCGACTGGGAAGAGCGGTTTTTGAAAATCATGACGGAAGGCGCGCAGCCGCCGGCTGGCTGCGTCACGCTGTTTGAGGATTATGTGCACGATTCGCGCGCCGGCTTTCGCATCCTGGGCAAGCACGAGCCGGTATGGCTGACCGGCGGCTATGGCCGCTTCCGCCACGTTTTCGTGCAAAGCGATGATTATTCGAACATGTCGAATATCGCCAATGAATCGCTGAAGGCCGTCAAGGCAGCGGGCGATGCGGCCGTGACCTACTTCCAGAAGCTGTATGGCTACACCGTCAGCACCTACCGGGTGGCGCGCAGAAAGATCGCTGCCACCGCGCGGGCGGTGTCCGAGGCCGAAAAGCGGCTGGAACGGCAGGCGGTGGAAACGTACAGGGAAACGAGCCGGATGATCGTCGATGGCGCCACCCGCGCCGGTCACGACGTGCACGATGCCGGGGTGGAGGCGGAAAAGAAATTGAACCACGCAGTCAAAACCGCGAAAAATTCCATGCAGCAAGCCAGCCAGGAAGCCCGGCTTTATTATGAGGCAGAAAAAAAAGTCATTTTGAAGTACGCGAATGCAGAGGCCGAGTTGCTGGAGCAGCTGAAAAAGCGCTGGATCGAGCAAGACCGGGAAAAAACGAAATAAGACGGAGTCAGGTACAGCCGCCTCTGGCGGCGGCAGAGGCACCGCCAGAGGCATGGATATTAGCCATTGCCGGGCGGTTGCACACCCAGCAGCTCTTCAATATGCGCCAGCGAACCGGCATCCTTGACCACCGAACGCAACCAGCTGTGCAAATCCTGGTCGGCCGCATTGGCGGCCTTGTCGGCAAAATAGGAGACGGGGCTGTGCGGTTCGCTGCGGCGGAAAAATTGCGCCACGGCGCGTAGTTGCTCGATCGCCTGTGCACGCGTAGTGATGGTGCCTGGCGGTCCGGCCGGGATCGCCGGCACGGCCGGCGCCATCGCGCTTTCAGCCATGGCCACACCGCCATCCGCCGCAGCGGCGGGCGCGGCGGGCGCCACGCCGGCACTGGAGGGCATTACGCGCAGCATCGCTTCGACGGCTTCGCGTGCCGTGGAAAAGGCTGGGCTGTCGTTGCCCAGGCGGGCGTCGACGACTCTTTCAAGCTTGCGCAGCGCTTCCAGGCAATCTTGCGCGTCGACGGCGAAACTGGCGCAAAAGGCGGCCGAGTTGTTGCGCCGCGCCGCTTCCATATCGGACAGCTTGACGCCCTCATGCTGCCTGGCGGAATCCCCCGGGGCGGCCTGGCGCCGCGCGGTCTCGAAATCGATGGTGGAAAAAGCGCCGCCCGGGCCGCCCGTGATGGGCACTTCGCGCAGCAGCGCCGGGATGCGCGAGAGTATCCAGCTGAGGTTGCCGATGCGCTGCTCCTGGTCGCCGTTCTCGGCTTCGGGGAACAGGCCCCGGTCCCAGAATTTTTCGCACAGCCCCGCCAGCACCAGCAAGCCTTCGGCCATGCCGCGCAGGTGGTGGCGCTTGGTGCCCGCTTCGGTCAGCCAGACGGCCAGGCGCAGATCCTTGCTGCTGCCGGCAAGCAGGCCGGCGCAGCTGCGCACGACGAAGTCCCAGTCGGCCTCCTTCAGGTCGGCAACCCATTCGCCCTGGTCGAGCGTGGGGTCGTCGAACTTGCGCGCCAACGTGATAGCGTCGAGTTCAGGCGAGAACGCCAGGTCCACGCCTGCCGGTTGTTCATTGCTGATCGGAAGTAATAACTGTTCGGCTGAAAACATGTGGTCCTCTGATGGATGGTTATTGCGCCATGCGAAATTCAATGCGCCGGTTGCGGGCGCGCCCGTCCGCCGTGTCATTGCTGGCGATCGGCCGGTCGGAGCCCTGGCCCGACGCCGTCAGCAGGTCGCCGTGAATGCCTTTCGATGCCAGATAGAATTTGACGGCCTCGGCTCGCGCCTGGCTCAGGCTCTGGTTACTGGCGCGTAAGCCCTGATTGTCGGTATGGCCGATGATCTCGACCTTGCGGCCGGCCAGCTTTTGCATGGCGGCCGCCATTTCGTCGAGGATGGCGCGGCCCGACGGCGTCAAGGTGGCCTTGCCGCTTTCAAACTCGATCGTGCGGTTGGCCAGGGTTGTGTCGAGCACGCCTTGCTCGCTGGCCGACACGCGCAGGCCATTGTTGACGGTGTAGGTAGGGTTGAGGCTGGTGGCGATATCGCTGGCGATTTTTTGCCGCTGCGCCTCGTTCGCCACTTCGCCGCGCACGCTGACGACACTGCCGTCGATTTTCAGCTGGCCGCGGCTGATCTGCTTGAGGTTGGGCGACAGCAGCTTTTGCACATACGCGTTCCAGTTGGCGGGCAGCACCACCTGGCCGACGGCGATCTGGTCGACCACCTTGTCGGCGCCGTACAGCTCGCGCAGGCGCACCAGCACGGCGGCCTTGCTCGCTTCGTCGGGCACGGTGCCGGCGGCCAGCACCTGGCCTGGCTGCGGCGTGGCGGCTGTGGGTATCGAGGTGGGCGCTTGCGCCGAAGCGGACAGGGCGGCCAGCGCCATGCCGAGGAAGAGAACGATACGGGATAGGCGCATGGTCAGGTTCCGATAAAGGCGGCACGCAAGGAATCGTGCGCCGATTTGAGCGAGAGGTTGGCTTGCGCCAGATAGGTCGACACTTTCTTGATCGCATAGTCGCTGCCGACCTGTTCCTCTACCCAGTCCAGGTCGTCGAAGGCGATATGGTGATCGAGCGCCGCTTGCGGGTTCATCAGCACATGCAGGGTCTGCGCTGACGCGCCGGAAAATCCCAGCACCAGCGTCTGGCGGCCGCGCAGCCGGGTGATGAACAGCGCCAGCTCGAAGTCGGCGCGCGCCAGGAACGGCGTGATCAGGTGCATCCAGAACGCCGCCACCATGTTGCGGTACAGCGGGTCGGCCGGCAGCGGCAATTCGAGGCTTTTCTCCAGCCGGCTGGAACTGCTGGCCATCACCGGCTGCAGCAGCAGGCCTAGCGCCAGCAGCACCTGCCGCACGGTGCCCGTGAAACCGGTGGGCGCCAGCAGCGCGTCGAGTTCGCCCACGGTCTGCATGTCGAGGAAGTCGTTGAAGGTGGCTTCATAGGCGGCGGCGCGCAGGTCGAGGTCGATGCTGGCATGGCTGGCCGCGTGCAGCGCGTTGCCGGCATCGGGGCCGCGCATGTCGTTGCTGAGCGCCTCGAAACGGTTCCACAGGCGCGATAGCACCAGCGGACTGTTGGCGACAAACGCGGCCGGCTGGTCCACCTCCATGGTGCTCATCATCAGGAAGGGAAAACGGCGCGACGAGGCATCGCTGCTGGCGGCGATATGGCCGGCGATGGCGCGCCCACGGCGCGGGCCGATAAAGGCGAAATGCATGGGCGGCAGCGCATCGTAGGTCAGCTTCCAGCGTGCGTCGGCGCTGAGCAGGTCCATCGCCTGCGCCAGCCAGTCGTCGAGGATCTTTAGCAGGGCCGGGTTGTCGCTGGCCTTGACGAAGTCGCCGCGGCTGGGCAGTTTGCCGAAATAGCCGATCGGGGTGGCGGTGGTGCGGTTCATGGCGCGACGGCGGCATTGGCCGCGGTGGCGCCTGCCGGCGCGGGAGTGTTGACGGCCGGAACGCTTTGGGCCACGATTTCCGGCAGCTTCAGGCCGCGGAAGCCCGCGGCACCCGAGGCGGTGGCCGGTGCCGCAACCGGCGCCGGGGTGGCGACGATCTTCAGGTTGGCCGCCACGCTCACGCCGCTGTTTTCCCAGCTCAGTTCGAATACGCCGCCATCCTTGCGCTTGCGCTTGGCAGAATCGATCATTTTCTTCAGGCCGAAATGGCCAGGCTCGTTGAGCAACACGACCGTGCGGCCTTCCGGCGTGATGGCGCTGATGCGCGCGCCGGGCGTACCTTGCGGATTCGGCCAGACCATATGGATCCATGGCTGCGGCTGGCCGCGCCAGCGCAGCGCCTGGCCGTCGATCTCGATCGTGTACTCGGTGGCGCCGGTGGCGGCCAGCGCCTGCAGGTCGAAACGGGTCTGCGCTTCGCCGGCGCCGGCCGCCGTGGCCACGCCGTTGGCGCTGAGCGGAGCGATCCAGCCGGGGAAGCTGGCCACCACGGACGGCGCCAGGCCGATGCCCATGTTGGCCCAGGTCTTGGCGCTGAGCGAATCGCCACGGCGCACCACCAGCGGGCCGATGGTGGTATTGAAGAACTTGGCGATGCTGCCTTCCGGCCCGAACACCTGGCCGATGTCGGCATTGCTGGCCTCGCTACCCGAGGCGGGCGCAAACGGATACTTGGGCGCCAGGGTTTTCTGGAACGGTTCGAGCACCTGCGCCAGCCAGACCTTGTTGATTTCCGTCTCGGTCGGCTTGATGATGACGGCGAACGTCTGCATCAGCGGGCGTACCAGCAGCGGCCGGATGGCCTGCTTTTGCGCATCGGTCATGCCGGTCAGCATCTGTTCATCCACGTATTTGAGCGCATCGGCCAGTTCCGAACCGGTGCCGTCCAGCGTCTGCTGCATGAACTGTTTGGCGCCGGGGCCCGTATCGCCCTGGTTCTTGATCTGGTTGAAGCGGGCGCGCAGCTTCGACAGCGCGTCCATGTAGCCGCGCATCAGCGAAGCGTCTTTGTCCTTGGTCACCACCAGGCGGGCCACACCGGAAAACTCGCGGCCCACCGGCCCCATCGGCAAGGCGCCGGCGGCGGGCGCGCCGCTGCCGATGTTGACGTTGATGCCGGACGGTTTCTGGCGCAGGATGGTTTCCTTGAACCAGCCCATCATGCCGCGCTGGGCCCGCTGCAAGCCCTGGCCCAGCAGCGAGGGGTTGTCCCACGAGGTTTCCTTGTACACCGTTTCGATCAGCTTGTTGATCGGCGAGGTTTGCGGATCGCCGAGCCGGTTCATGGCCGCCGCCGCGTTGTCGAAGCCGTTCAACTCGCGGATGCTGACGCCCTGGATGAATTTCTGCCATTCCTTGGCGTAGTCCGTTTTATACAGTTCGACCAGCGCTTTCTGGATCTGCTCCGGGCTGCCTTCGAGGGTCAGGTCGTCCTTCGACGCCGTTTTCAGCACCCAGTCGGCGCTTTGCAGTTCGCGGTTGGCCGCTTCCTGGAAGGCTTGCTGGATGAATTGTTCCCAGGCGTCGCGTGTAAACGTGCCGGGAATGGCGTAGCTCCCCAGCACCAGTTCCTTGTCCTGCTCGCCGACAATGCGGGCCACCGTCATCGAGGCGAAGCGCGTGGCGGCGCGCGCCTTGACGTCGGCGTACACGCGCTCGCGGGCCGGCATGCCCCGCACCACGCGGCGCAGGCTGTCGCGCGACTGGTCGACCAGCGCCAGCTTGCTGTCGACCTGCGGCCAGGACGGGTCGTTGATCTGGGTGAGGTAGAACGAAATCATGCGCTCGGCGCTGCGTATCATCTGTTCGCGCGGCATGCTGCCGCGGTTGCTGTCGAGCCAGACCCGCCAGAAACGGGTCAGCTGGTCATTCAGGTGGCTCGCTTCGGCGCGCGACTTGTCGCTCAGCATCAGATAGGTTTTCAGGGCGTTATAGGCGTCTTCCACATTGGCCGGCGAGGCGTCCTTGAACTGCTGTGCGCCGAGGTTGACGGCGGCCGCCGTGGCTGGCGGTGCGGCGGCAGGGGCGCTGGCCAGGGCTGGCGTCGGCGTGGCGGCCACCGGTGCGGCCAGGGTGCCGGCTGGCGCGGGCAGGGTAGCGGCCGCGCCGGCTGACACCGCGCCCGACTGCGGCGTGCTGGCCATCGGCTGCAAGCGGCTGGCGCCGGCATTGACCTCGGCCAGGAAGGCTTCCAGCGATTGCGCGACCGGGGTCAGCATCACTTCACGCACACCCGAGAAATATTCTTCGCGCAGTTTGCGTTCCAGCAGTTCCCCCTGATACAGGCCCAGGCCCAGCGAGATGGGCCGGCTGTTGCGGTAGGCATCGAGCTGCTCGATCCGGTCCTGCATGATTTCCAGCGCTTCGAAACGCGATTGCAGGTCAAGCCGCTTGTCCTGCACCTTGATCGCCTGGTCCAGGTCGGCCTGCACGTTGGCCACCAGCTGGCGGTTGGCCATGTAGGACCAGCTCCAGCCGGCCAGCGCCAGGCCCACCAGCGCGGTGGCGGCAAAGAAAGTGGCGTAGCGCAGGCGGGTCTTGGCTGGACTGGCGTACTGGGCGACCAGCTCCCTGTCGGCGAAGATCACCTTGCGGAACAGATTGAGCAGGAAATAGCCGTGCTGGTCCTGCACCGCGTTCTGTTGCTGCGGTTGCAATTTCAAATCGAAGCGCTGCGCCACGCGTTCCGACGAGGCCGATACCGACATGCCTTCCTGCAACGCGCTGGTGAAATAGAAGCCGCGCATGACGGGCTTGAACTGGAACGGGTTTTCCTCGAACAGGGTGGCGATGAAGGCGCGCAGCGAACCCTTGATCGCGCTGAACTCGAGCGGGAAGGTGAACACGCCCGGCGGCATGCGTTCCTGCTGCTGCAGCGCCATGCTGGCCAGGCTCAGCTCTTTCAGGCCGTCATACAGTTCGTCGAAACGCTGGTCGAACTGCTCCAGTACGTCCTGTTTGGAACTGGTCTGGCTGTAGGGCAGGGTGGCGCCCCATACCCGGTCGCGTTCGCCCCGTTCCGTGTCCTGGAAGAATTCGTTGAAACCGGTAATCAGGTCGGCCTTGGTGAACACCACGTAGACGGGCGCGTGCACTTCCAGCTTTTCCGTCAGTTCCTGCACCCGCTGGCGCAGGTTCTTGGCCAGATTGATGGCGAATTCGGGCCGGCTGCCAGTCAGTTCGGCAATGCTGACGGCGATGATGATGCCGTTGATCGGCGCGCGCTTGCGGTGTTTTTTCAATAGCGCCAGGAAGCCGAACCATTCGGCGCGGTCTTCGTCGTTGACGGAATAGCGGCCCGCCGTGTCGAGCAGGATGCCGTCGGTGGTGAAGAACCAGTCGCAATTGCGGGTGCCGCCGATGCCTTGCACGATCTTGCTGTCGGCAAAAGGAAACTGCAGGCCGGAATTGGCGATCGCCGTGCTCTTGCCGGCCGCCGGATTGCCGATGACCATATACCAGGGCAGCTCATACAGGGCCGCGTCACCTGACAGCTGGCCCAGCTTGGACGTCTTGATGGTGCCGATCGCTTCGAGCATGCGCTTGCGGATGGTTTCGGTCTCCTCGCGCTGGGTAGGGCCCGCCTTGGGCGCCGCGCCAGCCGTCTGCTGTTCCAGCATGCCGCCGAACCGTGCGGCATCGCGCTGGCGGCGCCTGCGCTGCAGCCACCATACCGCGCTGGCGATCAGCAGGACCAGCGCCAGCGGCGGCACGATCCATACCAGCGGCCATTCGAAGATGATGGCGCAACTGGCCAGCAGCGCGGCCAGCGCCACGAAGCCGATGGCGAACAGGCTGAAACGGGTAGTAATGGAATGCCAGAATCGTTGCATCATAGTATGAGGGGCGAGAGGTTGATAGGCATGGTGGAGGGAGGGGTCATGTCGCTGCGATGGATTCAGGGGCAAGGGCCGCCGGCCCCACCACCACTGCGGCCCGGCGGAAAGCGTCGAGGTTGCTCAGGCATAGCACCTGGCTGGCATTCTCGGCCGCCTCGTGCCGCGCCAGCACGAGCGCCGCCAAGGTGGCCACCTGGCCACTTTGGCCGCAGGCCGCCGCCACGCTCAGTACGTCGTTGCTGAGATCGATATCGGGCAGCAGCGTGCCGGCATTGTTCATCAGTTCGATCATGCGGCTCGAGCGCTGGTCGGCATCGGCGTATAGCCGCGTAATCGCGGCCGGGGCGACAGACGCCGCCGACATCGCCTTGCCGCCCAGCTCGGTCAGCAAGGTGGCATCGCCGTGGCCGCGGCTGTCCGCCGACTGGCCACGCACGGCCATGCTGGCATGGTGCAGCAGTACCGGCGTGTCCACCTGCAGCGCCGCCGCCTGGGCCGCGTCGGCCAGCAAGAGGCCGGCCGCGCCTTCACCGGGAATTTGCCCGCCCGGCTGGCCCGCATTGAACAGCAGGCCGCGCGAGGTCCAGTCATGCACGGTCAGCTCGCCGATATGCGAACCGCAGGCCAGCACGATGGCCAGGCAAGGCAACTCTTGCAAGGCAGCCTGCGCGGCCAGCTGTTCGATCAGCGCCAGCGGCCCGCTGTCGCCGGCCAGGTGCACGCCGAGCTTGTCGGCAGGCCAGCCTTGCTGTTCCGCCTGTGCCTGCAGCCAGGCGGCGCCCGTGTCGCGCTGCGGCTGGTCCCAATCGGGTGGTAACAGCAGATGCAGCTGCAGGGTCGGCAGCGCCAGCGCCAGCGCGGCGCGCGATCGCGGTTGCGCCGCCTTATAGTCGTCGAGTTCCGTGTGCATCGCCGCTTCCTGCATCAGTTCGGTCAATACGCCGGCGCCCAGCGCCAGTGCGCGCAAGTGTTCGGCATCGAAATGCGCTGTTGCGCCCTGCGCCGTATCGGCCGGACGGGTCCGCAGCCAGTCGTCCAGCAGTGCCTTCTGCTCATGTTCATCGACATCGGCCACGCGGGCGCTCATCACCGGGTAGCCTTGCGCGTCGGTCAATTCCGGGTCGAGTTCTGGGCGCTGCTGCTTGTCTTGCAGCGCGGCCGCCAGTTCCGGCGCCGAGGCGCCGCCCGGCATGCGTAGCGCGGCGGCGGCCAGGTGCAGCGGCGCACGCGGCGCAGGTTCATTGCCGGGCGCCCCGGCGTCGGCCCCGGCGGCGTCAACCAGCGCGGGAGATGCCGCCGGCGCCGTCAGCCTGGCCAGCAGTTTCTTGCCCAGCCACCAACTGATGAGCAGCGCCAGCGGCAACGCCAGCATGCTGCCGGCCAGGTCGCCCGTCGACGGCATGCGCGTGCTGGTGCGCCAGTACCAGATCGCGCCGCCCCAGCACAAGGCGAACACGGCCAGTATCAGCAGGCTGCGCCGCAGCCACGCGCGCATCAGCGCGCTCCCTTGCAGTGGCGGCCGGACGTCATAGCTGATCCGTGGTGGCTTGCTGGCTGGCGATCAGCACCGCGCCACAGCTGGTCTTGTCGCCTTGGCGGGCCACCGGCTTGCCATCGACGATCCAGCTGGCGTCGCCGCTGACGATGGGGCAGGTGCCATGGCCAGGCCGCGGGCACGAAACCTTGTCGCCCACGCGCGCGATGCCGATGCCGCCGCTGTCCGTCACCGCCGAGGCTTCCAGCACGCTGCCGCCATGCGATGTCTTGTCACCCAATCTGATTACAGGACCAGCCATATGTGCTCCTTAAGTCATCGTTGTTTTTTCATCACACCAGGCACGCGCAGTTCCGTGTGGCCGAAATCCATCATTTTCCAGCGGCCGCCCCAGGTCATGCCAACCGATTCGGCCACTTCGCCATACAGCTGATAGCCGCGCATGGCCCAGGGATCTTTTTCCGAGATCACCAGCTTGCCGTCGCGCAAAAAGGCGCAATCGGCCGCCAGGCCATACTGATGCCAGCTCTGGAACGCGGCCGCATTGGTGACATTGCTGCCCATGCCGGCCAGCATGTTTTGCCGTTCCGGACTGCGGTAACCTTCCAGGATGGCCATGTCGTAGCCATGTTTTTCCTTCATGATCTTGAACACCAGCAGCAGCCTTTGTGCGTACTCGGTATTGAGCAGCGTCCAGTTGCGGCTGGCCGATACCAGCATCGGCCGCACTTGCTGTACTTCCTCTGTGGCGAACACCAGCGGCGGCAGATCCACCGGCGGCACCAGCTGTTCGCCTTGCAGCAGGGCCGATACTTGTGTATTCATTTCCCGCGTCGACACTTCGTAGCCGCCCAAGACACTCTTGCTGCCTGCCAGCAAGGCGATTGCCGGTGGCAGACACATCACCGCCGCACCGCCCAGGAACAGCAGGTAATGGCGGCGCACGAACGCCGCGCTGCCGAGCAAGGTGCTGGCGCCACCACGGCGCAGCGTGTCCAGGCCGGCGTTCCTGCGCCGGGCAAGCCGATCGAGCCGTGCCCCGATGCCTTGTTCAGCCGTCGCCAGCGCCCGCAGCAGCAGTTCGCGGCCCGATGGAAACAGCACGAGCCAGCTGATCAGGCATGCCAGTAAAAAATAGAGTGCCACCGCCAGTAGAAACACGCCCACCCCGCTCGAAAAAGGCGCCATGCATGGGCAGTGGAATGCGGCTGCGCCAGCGTTTGCGCTAATATTGCCTGTGAGTATATCTTACTAACTTGCTAATTACGGGCGCTTAGTTTCAATTGTGCGCCGGGTGCGCACTGTTGATTTCCTAACATGCGTCACGCTTTTTTTTATTGTCGTAAGGTATTGCAAATATTGACAGGAGTTAAGATTTTGCAAAGCAATGACGACAGCCCACGGCCATCGACACGGCCCAGCTTATTGACGCCCGCGCAACAGGCCGAGGCCGACCGCAGCCGTATACTCAACCATCTCGAAGGTGGCAGGCGGCCTGCGCCCATGCCGCATGAAGGCAGGCGCGCCAGCCGGTGGCCGGTCTGGGGCGGCATGCTGGCCGGCGCCTTGTTGCTGCTGGCCACCGGCGCCTGGCTGGGGCAACACGAGGCGGCGGCGGTGGCCGAACCCGTGTTGAGCAGTACGGCACCAGCACCGGAAACACCGGCCGTGGCCGCCGCGCCCGTCACCGCCGCTGCCAGCATCCGCGAGGAGGAACAGCAGGCGCTGCCACGGCAGAGCTTGAGCGAAATGCTGGGCGCCGACTTGCCCGTCCCAGCGCCGGCGTCCGTGCCCGGCCCCAAGGATGTGCTGAGCAAGGCGCTGGAAAGCCCGCAGAAGAGCGCGTCCAAGCCGGCGCGCGTGCCGCAGAAAAAACCGCCAGCCAAACCGCTCAAGCCCGCTGCTCCTGCCAAGCCCGCCGTCACGCCGGAACAGGAAAACGACCTGGCGCTTCTGGCCGCGCTCGTATCGCATGCCCAGGCTGGCACGCCGCCCAAAAAAGCGCCGTCCAGCCTGCAAGTCCAGTTACAGCAATGCAGCAAATTGAAACCGGCGGCCGCCGATAGCTGCCGGCAGAGGACCTGCGCCGGCCGCACCGACAAGCCGTTATGCAAGGCGGCCAGGGCTGCGGCGAAAGGCGCGCGATGAGCGCAGCGCAGCTGGAGCAGGTGGACGCTGCGTTGGGAGCGTTCTCGAGTATCACGCGCTTGTACGAGATCACGCTGGAAGGCGACGGCGCGCAGGATGCGGGCCCCTTGCTGGTGGAAGCGTTCGCCGGTGACGAGCAATTGCAGACGCCCGGCGCGCGCGATGTCATCGTGCTGTCGACCAGCGCCCAGCTGGCGCTGGCGCCCATGCTGGGCAAGCTGGCCACGCTGCAAGTGAGCCTGTTTGATGGCAGCCGCGCCAGCTTCAGCGGCCATGTCAGCGAGGCGGCCATGCTGGGCAGCTTCGGCGGCCTGGCGCGCTATCGGCTGCGCCTGACACCGTGGCTGTGGCGGCTGGGCCAGGTGCGTAACAGCAGAGTCTGGCAAGACAAGAGCGTGATCGAGATCATCGAGTCCGTATTCCAGTCCTACGTTCCCGCGGCGCGGTGGCGCTGGAGCGACGACACGCGTCCGTTCATGGATGGCGCCGCGGTGCGCAGCTATTGCTGCCAGTACCGCGAATCGGACCTCGATTTCGTCGGCCGCCTGCTGACCGAGGAAGGACTGGCATGGCGCTTCGAGGAGCAGGAAGGCGGCCATTGCCTGGTGCTGTTTGCCGACAGCAGCGCCGACAGCGCGGTGCCGGAAGATGCTTCCAGCGCGGCCGGCGGCGGCATCCGCTTTCATGGCGCGCGCGCCGGCGAGCAGGGCGATACGCTGCAGGCGTTCAGCACGGCGCGTTCGCTGAACACGGCGCTGGCGACCGTGCTCAGTTATGACTACAAGGCCAAGCAGGCGGTCGCGGCCGGCGTGCCGACCCGGACGGCGGTGGGCGGCCAGCATGCGCCATTGCTGGAAAGCTACGATACGCCGGGCCAGTATTACTATGCCGACGCTGCCCAGGCCAGCCGCTACGCGCTGTTGCGGATGCAGGCGCTCGAAGCGCGCAGCGAACGCTGCGTTGCGCGCTCGACGGTGCGCACCTTGCGCGCCGGTACGCGGTTCAGCCTGACACAGGGGCCGCTGCAGGGGGCGGGTGGCGATGCGCCGGCCCCGGCTTATACGGTGCTGCGCGTCTGCAGCGTGGGCGTCAACAACTTGCCGGCGCCGGCCAGGCAAGGATTGGCTGAACTGTTCGGCCCGATCCCGGAACTGCTGCAGGAAAGCCTGGGCACACTGAACCTCGGACCGCGCCACATCGAACACTTCGAGCAGGTGATCGCCCAAGCGGTGGCCAGCGGCTATGCCAATCATCTGGAAGCGATTCCCGCCGCCACTCCGTGGCGCCCGGTGCTCGGTGAAAACGGACTGCGCCAGCATCCGAAACCGACCGCCTGCGGCAGCCAGAGCGCCATCGTCGTGGGAGCCGATGGCCAGGACGCGGCCAGCGGCGCCGATGAAATCTATTGCGACAGGCTGGGCCGGGTGCGCATCCGCTTTCACTGGCAACAGGAAACACATGCCACCTGCTGGGTGCGTGTGGCGCAGCGCGCGGCCGGCGGCGGCATGGGTAGCCAGTTCCTGCCGCGCATCGGCCAGGAAGTGCTGGTGCAATTTTTGGAAAACGATATCGACCGGCCCGTCATCATCGGCGCGCTGTACAACGGCCAGGGCGAGGGCGGTACCAAACCGACCCCGGGCGGCGTCGGCGGCGAGCCAGGCGACGCCGGCGTGTTCCAGCCGGCCCACGATCATGCGGTAGCGGGCCAGGGCAATGTGGCGGGCGGCAATAGTCCGCTGTGGCACGGGGCAGCAGGGGCCAGCGCGGCGCACCGCAATGCCAGCGCGCAATGGGGCATCCGCAGCAAGGAGTTCGGCAAGGCGGGCGGCATGGCCGGTTATAACCAGCTGCTGTTCGACGACACCGACAGCCAGGGCCGGGTACAGCTGAAAAGCAGCCATGCGGCCAGCGAACTCACTCTTGGCCACCTGATCCACACGGCCGACAATTACCGGGGCAGCCTGCGCGGCGCCGGTGCCGAATTGCGCACCGATGCGTATGGCGCGGTGCGGGCGGGCGCCGGGCTCCTGATTTCCAGCTATCTCGTCAACCACGACGCGCGGGCACGCGACCCGGCCGGCGACAATGCGCCCGGCATGGCGCTGCTCAAGCAGGCGGCCAAGCTGGGCGAGACCTTCAGCGAGGCGGCCGTCACGCACCAGGGGGTGGCCTATGCGGCGCACCTGGGGGCGACGGCGCCCGGCAGCAGTACGCTCGATGCCAAGGCCGCGCCGTTGCCGGCATTCTTGACCAGTGCCTCGGGCATGCTGAGCCGCGACAGCGTGGCGGCCGCCAGGAGCGACGCGGCCGGCAAGCCCGTCGCGCCAGCCGAAGACAAGCTGCCGCACAGCAGCGACGCCATCATCGCGGTGGCGGCCAAGGCGGGCCTGGGCGTGGTGGCCGGCCAGGATATGCAATTGTCGAATGGCGAAACGGCAACATTGATGAGTGGGCTCGATACACAGTTCGCCAGCGGCGGCCAATGGCGATTGCACACGGGCCAGGCGATCGGCATGCTGGGCGGCGTCGTCAAGCCGGGCGAAGGCGAGCTGGGCGTCCAACTGGTGGCGGCCAGCCAGCCCATCGAGGTGCAGGCCCAGTCCGACGAGATCAAGGTGCAGGCGCGCGAAGAGGTCAATGTCACCAGCGCCAACGCGCACATCGACTGGGCGGCGGCGAAAAGCATCCGCCTGTCGACGGCGGGCGGCGCCAACATCACGATCGAGGACGGCAATATCACCATCCAGTGCCCGGGCAAGATCACCGTGTTTGCGGGCAAGAAGAGTTTTCTGGGGCCGGCAGGACTCGGCTATCCGCTGCCGCGCCTGCCGCGCTCCGAGCTGGCGCTGCGGCCCTTGAAATTCTTGCTGCGCCTGGCCGATACGCCGGGGCTGAAAGGCCATGCGCTGGCGCACACGCCGTGGAAGATCGCCCATGGCGCGCAACCCGACGGCATGGATTTCATCGACGACGACAAGCTGGTGGCGCAGGGCAAGACCGATGCATCGGGGAATATCAAGCTCAGCGATGCAGAGGAAGAAAAGCTTGCCGCCGTCTATGCGAGCAATCCGGACCATACATGGATCGTGTATCCGGGCCACAGCGTGCGGCTGAACGTGGAAACCGAATCGCCCGACTGGAGCGACAAGGAAAAGCTGTTCCATGCGATGCAGGCGGCGGACTTCAGCGCCGGACGCTACGGCACCATCTTCGAGGCGGCGGCGGCACCGCAGGCGCGCTATGCGAAAGAAGCGCTGGCTTCGCTGACCCTGAAAAACATCCTGCCGAAGGTGAAAGTCTGATGGCGACGCTTTCTTTCCCACTACGCCACGTCGGCAACAGACTGCGACATGTGTCATGACAAATAAAAATATCTCCCAACTGACGGCCGAGGACGGTACGCCGAGCGCGCCGGCCACGTCGGCGCCCGGCTGTTTCGTGCACGATGGCGAGGAACTGCCGAATTTCCCCAAGCATAAGTGGGGCAGCATCTTTTCCGAACAGCAAAAGGGTAACCGCGTCGAGTTCTATGTCACCGGCGAAGAGTATTTCACGGCCGTGGCCAAGGCCATCGAAGGGGCAAAAAAATCGATTTTCATCACCGGTTGGCAAGTCAATTTCGATGTCGAACTGACGGCGACGAAGACCTTGTTCGAATGCCTGGAAACGGCCATCGCCAGCCCCGCCGCGCCGAAAGTGTACGTGATGCCGTGGCTTTCGCCCAAGGTCGGCGTCGACACGGGCGACTTCGAAACCGTGCTGGCGATCTTCCAGCTCAATGCCGGCGTCGACGGCCCCGCCAAGGCGTTCGCCTTGCCGGCGATCGCCCAGAGCGACATGGAAGGCATGCTGGGCATCGGCTTTTCCCATCACCAGAAACTGGTGGTGATCGACGATGAGCGCGCGTTTGTCGGCGGCATCGACCTTGCCTATGGCCGCCGCGACAATGGCAAGTTTGCCCTCAGCCATGGCACGCGCAAGGGCAACGAGGTGTACAACACTTGCATCCCGGCCATCGACCAGATGAATAACGAAGCGCAAACGGCCTACCTGACGCGCGCCGAACTGCTGGCCGGCTGCATCGGCGGAAAAGTCGGTGGCGCGGCCACGTTCGCCACCTCGGCCATGGCCACGCCGGTCGCCGTCGTGCTTGACGTGGTGCAGGATGCCAAGGACGGCATCGCGCGGATATCGAAGAATATGTCCGCAAAATGGCAGGCGATCGACCTGATGCCCGACTTTATCGGCAAGCTGCAGGACATACCGATCGATGTCGCACAAGATATATCGCGCTGGGCTTACGGCCAGCTCGACAAAGGTTTGCGCGACAAGGTCGATGGCGTGCGCACCACGGGCAGCGCGCATGTGATCGACGGCGGCACGGCGCTGATGTCGTGGCTGAATGCCGGCTCGCTGAACAAGCTGCCGCCCGAATTGCGCAGCGGTACGGTCAAGCTGCTCGAGACCTTCGTGATCGGCGTCCTCACTTATCTGTCGACCTTGGCCGACGCGCGTCCCACGCGCTATGAAAACCTGAAAAAACTGCGCAAGATCATGCCGACCGGGGCCAAGACCTTCGCCGCCACGCAGCCGCGCATGCCATGGCACGACGTGCATGCGGCCATCGTCGGGCCGTCGGTGAGCGACTTGAGCCGCAACTTCATCGAGCGCTGGAATGGCATTGCCCAGCGCTATGAAAAATCGTACCAGGCCAGCATGCCGCCTGCGCTGATCAAGATGTTCCAGGCGCTGGGCATGTCCGGCACGCCCAGATTGATCTTGCAGCGCATCGCCGCCGCGCCGCCGCCGAATACGCATGCGCAGCCGGGCGACGCCTGGGTGCAAGTGTTGCGCAGCGCGCCGATGAAGCTGCTCAATGACGAGCGGGCCGCGCATGCGCGCGGTAGTAAACGTTCGGCCAGGCCGGAGTGGCCGCAGAACAATTGCCTCAAGGCGATGTTGACGGCGATTAATGGGGCGCAGAAATTCATCTATATCGAGGGCCAGTTTTTCCAGTCGGAATATGGCGACGATGCGAGCAAGACCAGGCCGCTGTCCGGTCCCATGGCGGCGCTGCTCGATATCAGCAAGTCGCCGGCCTATGAAAAGTACGCGCGGCAGCTCGGCGTGTACGGCGTGCCGCCGGCGGAGATGATCGACAAGCTGATCTGGTCGCAGATCGACGATGTCAGGGCCGACATTACCGGTGGCGGCAGCGATTTCATGGCCGATCTGTTCAATGTGATGAGCAACTATGCCGATATCACCTCGACGCGCATGATGGGCAAGGAAGAGCCGGGCATCCTCAACCCGATCGGCCTGGCATTGTCGCAGCGCATCGAGCGCGCCATCAACGATGGCTTGCCCTTCCATGTCTACATGGTGCTGCCGGTACATCCGGAAGGCACGCTCGACACCCTCAATATCATGACGCAGCTGCATTTGACGATGCAGTCGCTGGTGTTTGGCAAGGATAGTCTGGTCAACCGGATCCGGCGCGCCATCCTCGTGCGGGATCTGCGCAAGAGCAAAAAACTCGGAGCGGAAGAGGCCAGGAAAACCGTTGCCGGCTACGCGCCGGACCGGCTGGCCGAACTGGCCGGCGACAAGTGGACCAGCTACCTGACCTTGCTCAACCTGCGTTCATGGGAAACCCTGGACAAGCGTCACGTGACGGAGCAGATTTATGTGCACTCCAAATTGCTGATCGCCGACGACCGGGTGGCGATCCTGGGCAGTGCCAATATCAACGACCGCAGCCAGCTGGGCGGGCGCGATTCGGAACTGGCGGTCGTCGTCAGGGATGACAACCAGACCGATGTTGAGCTCGATGGTGTCGATAGCGACAAGGTCAGCGTCAACGTGCATGACTTGCGGGTGCGCCTGTGGAAAAAACTGTTCGGCCTGACCGATGGCGCCACTCCGGCCAAGGATCTGATCAAGCACCTGTTGCGTCCGGCGGCCCCGGACACTTGGGAGGCGATTCAAAAAGTGGCGCTTGCCAATGCGGAAGCGTATGCCAAGGCCTTCGCTTTCTTGGCGCGGCCAAGCGGCAAGCCCAGCTCGATCTGGCCCACTTGGAATGCCAGGACGCGCAGTCTGGAACACCACATGCCGTTCCACGAGCGCTTTTGGCGCGATGCCGATATCTTGCGCGACAAATCGCATTCCTGGGAGGCGCAAACGCGCGCGCCCGAATCGGCGCCCGTTGGCGTGCAGGGTTTTATCGTGGCCTTGCCGGTTACCTGGACGGCAGGCGAAAACAATATATCTGGCATGAATCTGACCCTGCTGGCCCATCAGGAGAAGAAACGGCTGCACGATGTCGACCATCCATTGCCGCAAGAAACCTACGCCCACGTTGAATCAGGCAAACGCCCGCCAACCGGCCAGAGCGAAAGCGCGGCCTGAAGAATAGTGTATTTTTTGATTGCTGCCCATGATGATAGTTCGTTTTCCGCGTAGTGCCGTACGCCATCTTGCCGCTCTCCTGCTGTGTGCAGGCGCGCATGGCGACGGCATGGGCGCTGAGCAGGCCGATCCGGCGGCGCCGTCGCGCAAGCCGACGGCGCAGGAACTGATGCAAGCGACCGCATCCGGCTACGTGACGCCGGCCGGCACGGCGCGCGAATGCCTGGGGCGGCTGGTGTTCGACGTGCATGCGCCGGTGCAATGGCCGACCCGCTACAAGGACGCTTCCGACACGGGTATCTTTTACCGCTCTTTCAGCGAGGAAGTATTTCACCAAGGTGATGAGATACAGGTTGGAAATGTCCGCATCGGCGTCCTGGGGCCGCTAGGCAAGGAAGACCTGGCCGCCTTGCGGGAAGCCATGCCGCAAGCGAGGATCGACAGGCTGCAGGCGCTGCTCAAGGACGATGAGGCGGAACTGGCCCAATTGAAAGGCCAGCCTGCCAACGCCAGGACCCGCCAGGCGAGTTATCTGGCGCAGAAGTCGGTCACCGGCAGGCAGGCGCAGATCAAGGAACTGCAGAGCAACTACCAGGCATTTGATTCCGGCCTGCCCGGCAGTGAAGGCTACCGCAGCAGCGAAGGGTCGGGAACGGTCAACCCCATGCGCTACTCCATCTATCGCAGCCACCTGAAGCGCGGCGATTATGTCTACGTGTTTGAATCCACGCAAGAAATACGCGACAAGGATAGCGAGGCAGCGCATGGTCAGCAGTTCATCCGCTTCCTGAAAAGCTTCCGCCCGCGCGCCGCCAATGAAGTGCCGAAAGACTTGGGCCTGTGCATTCCGCATGGCTTTATCGCTGACGATGGCAAAACGGTCAGCGCTATCAAGCAGTCCTTGCGCTGGCCCGACGCGCCCGGCGTGTTGTATACGATTAGCACCGGCAATGTCGATCCGCGCGCCTTGAAAGTGCCGCTGGTCCAGGCGGCCGCCACCGGCGGCATCGGCAAGTTCGGCAGCCGCGGCGAGCAGGAAGCCCAGCCTTTCATTGTCGAACGCATCGCGCCCCGTAGCGCCCGCATCGGCGCGCTGACGGCGCAGCAGGGCGGCGTGGCGCTGAAAGTGAGCCGGCCCGGCAGTACGCCGTTTGAAACCTATACGGTATTTACCGGTTACGCGGGATGGCTGGGTACGGCAGTGCTGCCCTACATCCTGATCGAACTTAACAGCCGCAGCATGGAGCAGGCGCCGGAACTGAAGCAGAATCCGCCGCCGTTCAAGACCAGCTACGCGCGCCTGGAAACCTTGTTGAAGAGTACACATTTGAGGCCTACGGAACCGGCCATGCCGGAACTGCGCGGTATTAACGGCTTGCAATGATTGCCGCAGTCCGGATTTCAATCGAAACACTCTTGCTATAACGAAATTTCTAGGGTGTAATGGCTTTGATAAAAGTGCTTATTTACTAATTTTATGCGGTAAGCCGCGTGATGGAGTTCCGGATGTCCATGTCCTTGCCCGCCAGTTTCACGCAAGCCAGCAGATTGTTACAGCTGACCACGCCCCTCGGCGCTGACCGCCTGCTGGCCGAATGCGTGCGCGGCGAGGAGGGCTTGAGCACGGGCTTCGTGTTCCAGATCGCGGCCCTGTCGACGGACGCCGCCATTTCCTTGCGTACCCTGATCGGCCAGCCGGCCCTGCTGCAATTGCTGACCGCGACCAGCGCCGACGCGCTGCGCCCGTTCCACGGCCACATCACCGCCGTTGAGCTGGTTGGCGCGAATGGCGGCATGGCGCGCTATCAGTTGACACTGGAACCGTGGAGCACGTTTCTTGCCCACGGCCGCGACAGCCGCGTGTTCCAGGACATGACGGTATTCGACATCCTCGACGCGCTGTTTGCCGCTTACCAGGCGCAGGGCAAGCTGGCGCCAGCCTGGCGTTTCGATATTCTCGACCGCGCGGCATACCCGAAACGCAGCCTGAGCGCCCAATACCAGGAAAGCGACTGGGCCTACGCGCAGCGCTTGATGCACGAGGAAGGCCTGTTCTATTACTATGAGCACAGCGGCGACCAGGGCAGCCCCAGCCTGGGCAGCCACTGCCTGGTGATCGCGGACCATAACGGCGCGTTCAAGCCAAATGCCCAGAGCAGCATCGATTTCACGCAGCCGGGTGCCGTGATGAAGGTCGACAGCATCGACCGCTGGCGCACCGAATTGCGCCAGCAGACCAATGCCATCGCCATCGGCAGCTGGGATTACCGCTCGCTCGACCAGCGTGTCGCCAGCGCGACGGGTGAGGCGCAGCAGGTGGAGCTGCTCAGCCGCGACGCGCCCGGGGCCTATGCCTACGCCTCGCGTGAGCAGGGCCAGCGTATCGCGCGCAACCAGTTGCAGGCGCTTGAAGCGGGCAAGGAAGTCCATGTGGCGGCCGGTACCGTGCGTACCTTGTCGCCGGGCACCACGTTCAGCTTGCAGGGACAGCCGGTGTTCGACCAGGGTAGCGACGACGCACGCAACTTCCTGGTTGTGCGCACGGTGCACCTGATGCACAACAACCTGAGCGCGGATCTGCAATCGTCCGTTGTGCAAACGCTCAAGACGGGCCTGCTCGATGCGGCCATCCGCAAGGAGCAAGCGGGCAGCCTGCACCGCATGCCCGCGCTGCTGGGCGCCATTGCCGAGCGGCCCCTGTACCGGAACCGCATCGATGCCATCCGCAGCAACATTCCTTATCGCGCCAGCGGCAAGGACCAGCATGGCCGGCTGCTGCATCCGCGCCCGACCGTGCATGGCCAGCAGACGGCCGTCGTGGTGGGCCCGGCCGGCGCCGCGATTCACACCGACCGCGACCACCGCATCAAGGTGCAATTTCACTGGCAGCGCGGCGTCACGAGCCACAGCCGCCTCGACCATCCGCAAGGCGGCAAGCATACTGGTGCGCCTGGCGATGACAGTGCCGGCACCTGGGTGCGCGTGGCCTCCACCATGGCGCCGGTGGCGGGCGCCAACTGGGGTGGCCATGCCTTGCCGCGCATCGGCCAGGAAGTATTGATTGATTTCCTGGAAGGCAATATCGACCGGCCGCTCGTGATCGGTGCCGTCTACAACGGCCAGGGCACGGCCGATGCCCAGAATAATCGCGTGTCCCATGGCGCCGGGCCCGCCACCGGCAATGCACCGGCCTGGTTTCCCGGTGAGGCGGGCGCGCATGCTCATCCGGCCGCGTTGTCCGGCATCAAGAGCCAAGCCATGCAGGCCAGCCAGCAGGGCGGCGCGGCGTACAGCCAGCTCGTGTTCGACGACAGTCCGGGTCAGCCGCGCGTGGCCCTGCAGCGCCATGCCGGCGCGCACCAGGGTACTGCCGAGCTGAACCTCGGGCACTTGCGCCATCAGACCGACAACCAGCGGCTGGCCGCCGCCGGCTTCGGCGCCGAACTGAAAACCGAGCACAGCGCCGCGCTGCGTGCGGGGCAGGGGCTGCTGCTGTCGACCGACGGGCGTACCAACGCCAGCGGCACGCAGATGGATACGAAGGAAGCCACGGCCCAGATCGAACAGAGCCTGGCCTTGCTGACTTCGCTTGCCGAGACGGCGCAAAAGCACAAGGCTGTGTTGGGCGGTGGGCAAGGCCAGGCCGAAACGGCGCCCGATACGCTGCCCGCATTGAAACAATTGGCGAACAGCATCGACATGCTCAAGGGCACGACGGGCACGGGCGACGGCCAGGCAACGGCCTACGGGGCGCCCCAGTTGCAATTGTCCAGTCCGGCCGGCATCGCCGCCACCACGCCGCTCAATGCGCTTTTCGCCGCCGGCAATACGAGCAGCATCGCGGCAGGGCAGGACATCAATTTCGGCGCGCAAGGCAACCATTTTCATGCGATCAGTTCCGGCATCAGCCTGTTCACCTATGGCAAGGCCAGCAAAGCCGATAAACCCAACCAGGAAACCGGCATCCGCCTGCACGCCGCCAGCGGCAAGGTCAGCAGCCAGAGCCAGTCCGATGAAACAAAATTAACCGCAGACAAGGCCGTGACCGTGGCCAGCGTCAGTAAAAGCGTCAATATCAGCGGCAAGCAGCATGTGCTGATGACAGTGCAGGGCGCCTATATCAAGCTCGAGGGCGGCAATATCGAAATCCATGGACCCGGCAAGATGGAATTCAAGGCCGGCATGAAGGAGTTCACGGGGCCGGCCAGCGCCAGTCCTGTACCCCTGGCCTTGCCGATGGGACAATTGAAAAGCTGCGCGCTGAAACTTCTCGATGCCACGATGGCGGGAGCGGCCAGTGTCAAACGATAATTCACCATCGCCAACGGTATCGGCGGTGCGCGCCGATGAAGTGCTGTACAACGTGGCCCGCGACTATGACAGGACCATCGTCCTGATCGACCAGTTCATCGACAATCCCTTGCGCGAGGCGATCGAAGCCCTGTCGCCGCCTGCGGCCAGCGTGCTGCTCGATGACCCGATCTTCGAGGATGACTTGCAACGCGCGCCGATGCTGCTCGAACTGTCAAACCGCCGGCCCGAGCACTACGCGCTGGTCGAACAGAGCCTGAAGCTTGCGCTGGAGCAGCAAGCCGAAGCGGGAGCGGTACCCCGGATCTGTGCCTGGCTGTTTGGCCAGGCGACCCTGGAGCGCTTGCGCAGCGCCATGCTGGCGCGCCTGAATGTGCGCTATCCGTCCGGCGACGCCGTCTACCTGCGCTATTTTGACCCGCGCGTCATGCCGCATCTGGCAAGAGTGTTGCCCCCGTCTAGCGTGGCAGGAACAGGGGGGGACAGCAGTTTTTCCGATCTGCTCGGTCCTGTTGAAAAATGGTGCCAGCTCGACCGCGATGGGCAGTTGATCCAGCATGGCCATGCGCAGCCGGTATCGGCGCTGCAAGACATTCCCCTGCGTATCGATGAGCCAACCATGCAGGCGATGGAGCGCGTCGAGCAGATCAACCTGGTGGTGCGCATCCTGCGCGCAAGGCAAACGGCAATCGGGCCTGGCATCGATGCGCAAATCGACCACCATCTTGTCCACAGCGCAAGTGCGGGCCTGGAGCAGGCTGACGACCAGATCGCCTATGCCTGGCGCGCCGTCGAATACGGCCAGGCCTTCACCTTGCACCCCGCCCTCGGGGAACTGATGCGGATGGCAGCGACGCAAGGCTTGCCGCTGGACATAGTATTGAAAGCCCGTCTGCATTCCCTGGACTGATGCCCAGCAGAATGGCCGCGTGCCGCACACCTAACAGGAAGAGCGATGAAAGACTGTAAATTCTGCGATAAAAACGGCTTGTTCATCTTGCCCTTGCGCTATGCGGCAGTGGTGGGCGAGGGGGCGGCCGGCAGCGTGCCCGCGCTGCCAGGCAAGCTGGGCGACAAGGTCAAGCACATCAAACTGGAAAACGCCAGCTATGCGCCGCGCCTGCTGCGCTCCGGCTTCCTGTACGTGCTGATCAAGCGGTCGGGCCTGCTGTATTGGGAGGGCTATTTTGCCGACGACGACGCCTTTCTGTCGAAATTCCCCGTCGATACACCGCCCTCGGCGGCCGTGACTTTCTCCTGCGACCGCACCACCTGCGGCATCAATGCCAGCCTGATCTCGATCGACAAGATCGAGTTTGTCGAAAAAATTTATCTGCTGTTTACGCCGACTGCCATGACGACAGATCGGCTGGACGCCTATGCGGCCAATCCCGACGCCAGGGTTGGAACTGGACAGATGCAGGTATTCCTGCCGAAGGAATGGGCGGCAGGCAGTACCGAACAGCCGCACAGCCTGAAGCCTGAAGAGCTGGGCAAATACGTGCCCGAGGCCGTACTCGCCCGGCAATATCAAAATGCCTGCAAGAGCCCCTTGGGGAAAATCCTCATGCAGCAGCTCTACATGGCAAGTTGCGATGCTTATGAAGGCATGGCAAATCTTCCGCTAGCGACGCCGGGCGGGCGGATCGGGAAGCTGGAAGAGAAAATGGTGGCGACCAAGGCGGCAGCCTTTGCTGTGTTTGACCCGATCGGCATCACACAGGAATTGAACGATTTTCGTAATGCCGCCCTACAACCGCTTGAGGATTTTCTTGGGCAGGTTGACAAGGAAAAAGTCAGCAATCGGCGGAAGATGGACGTCATGGTCGGTATTGATGATATCAAGGACTGTGTCGTCAAATATGGCGTAGAAATCAGAAAGAAAAATCTTGATGACATGGATTTGAGGGCACTTCCGGACATCAATAAAAATAATGCTGAAATGCTCAGGAAATTAAATCGGGTAAAAGAAGCTGAAATAATCGAAGAGAGAATAAGAAAAACTTCTGAAGCGAGAGAGAAAAGGCGCGAGCAGATTCTTGCGGGCAGTGAACAGGATGCGCGCGAAAAATTCGAGAAAAAATATGAATCGCTCATCTCTGTCTCGGAAATTGATTTACTTCGGAAAACCCTGGATAAACTGTCGCGAGAAGCTGAGGCAAAATCGAAGAAGAGAACCGCCGATCATGCCAGGTGGGTGATATCCACGGAACTGGTTGACGCATTTGATAGTTATGATGAAGAAAATATCAGCAGCGGTTTTTGCTTTAATTTTGAATATTCCCGGTGTGTGTTTGGCATGTTCGCGAGTACGGAAAATGCGCCTGTTCTTAAAAGTTGGATGGATGTAAATTCAATTGACAGAAAAAATTTGTACATGCGTTCAAATTTTTACAATCATAAATCTTTATACGATGCAGCGGAAAAAGCTTTCAAGGAAGCTAAAGACCAGGTCGAGGCTGCCGGAGATATTTCAAAAGTACAGGCGGCACCGTGGTTAAAGGCCTGCAAAGGCCTGATTGATTCCTTTAAGAAAATTGATTCCGCATGGGATGAATGGTTGCGCGATAGCGGGGTCCTTAAAATTCACAACAAGGACCCATCGGCCAGTACAAAAAAGCCGATAGTAAATTTATCAAAATATCATCGAACTGCGGAGGGGATGGCATTTGCAAAAATATCGGAGTGGACTCAGGCACTGTCCACTAAAAGCGGGAAGCTGGACAAGGCAATTTCCGGCGTCGTCGGTGTATTGCTGTACTCTAAGTTAGCTGATCTTGCTGAAAAGATAACTTTCGAAGAATTGATGGTTCCTCTAAAGCAAAAAAATATTGATGAATTAAGAGAAAAATCCAAGAAATACGCTGAAACGCTGAAAACGGAAAGTAAAAAAAACAAATTAGAGCAAAGCATAGAAAATAAAGCTGAGCGTCTAGCGCGAAAAGAGGCCACCAGAATTGCTCAGGCAGATGCGGCAAAAGTGGAAGGGAGCATAGAAAAACTGATAGAAGATGAACAGGCAAAGGTAAAAAACAAGGTCAAGATTGCACTGGACGAATTAGATGTGGGTAAAAGGCCCGAGACCAATAACTTTCGCCATGCCCGCATGGGTGTCCTTTTAATGTCAATTGAAAGCCTTTCCCTGGCAACAAAATTGCCTCATTTTCAGGATTCTCCCAGACTAAAGGCTGAGGTGGCAGCCTCAATATTTTCACTGAGTAGTATAACTTTTGATCTGATCTATGCTGTGACAAAATCTATACGGGAAATTTTACCTTATAGTAAAATTAACGGGATAAATAAGGCGGCAGATATTATTCGCGGCGGATTCAAAATGGCTGCGGGGGTACTGGGGGCTATTTCGGGTTTCATTGTAGTTTGTTTGGATATTCTTTCGGCTTATGATGAAATAAAGAAGGAACGATCTAATGGGGTTTTGGTGGGAATTTACACTAGCCGAGCTGTTTTTGGTGCAATAAACATGGGTTTGGGCTTGGCCGCTGCATTATCCTACGGCGCTCCTTTATTGGCGCGATTGGCAGGATCCCAATTGGCGAAAAATTTCAGTTTTTCTTTGAAGACAATAAATTATTTTGGTGGATTGGCACAAAGCCTGGTAGGTGGCAGAACTATTTTATTGATAAGGTTGGCTCGGTTTAATCTGATTGGTTTAGGGATAACTGTTGTCGAAGTCGGATATCGAGTATGGATCATGGACGATGAATTGGAAAATTGGTTTCAAGCGTGTAGCTTTAGAAAGGAAAGAGGATGGTTTTCTGAGAAACCATTTGCTACTGTTGAACAGGAGCTAATGGAGTTGCAGAAAGCTTTGAAGGCAATACAATCATAAATTTTGAGGTTAGTGTGACAGAAGAGAAAAATGAAGACATGTTTTCAAATGAGGTTTTCTTTACACTGGAAGGAAAAATCACAGATTTTCAGACTGCTGCAACAACTATAAACTTACTCAGGAAAATAGAAAAAAATATTGAGGAGAAAAACCTTGCAGGTGGCGTCGCAGCGGCCATCAATGGCATGCCTGGAACATTGGCAACGTCAGCCATGCTAAGTTTTTACGATGGCGAAGATATGCATACTTTTGCCGGGCTGGTCAATGGCGAAGTAGTCTGTGGTGTTTTTGATGATGCGGACAAGATCAGGGATGGCGATGTCGTCAAATTGGTCGTGGCAAGAAGGGGTGATGTCCTGCACGTACACAGCCTTCTTCGTATAGAGGATAGCCTCTTATTGATGCCTCTGAATGCTTATTGCGGAGAACGCGCTTTTTTATGGAATTGCATGAGATTTGCAAGAAACATGACGTTATTTGTTTGGGTTGTTTTATTTTCTGGATTTTTTTTATTGATCGATGTATCAATGGAAAAGAAAGAAAATTTAATTACAGCATTTGGCGCAATATTGTTGATACCTCCGTTGTTTTGTTTTCCTTTCGAATACTGGACATATAAGAGTATGCGTGGTTATTCAGTCTACGCTGAGAAAATTTTCCTCGCTTATGGTTTCCCAAAGCCAGATGTATTTGATGCTCGCAGAGGGATTACTTTTTTCGAAAATAATGGAAATGGATTTTTTGCGACGAATTGTGAGCTTGCTCTGAAAAAACACAGGTTGAAGCACAAGATTCCACCTGCTTGATAAATATGTAACTTTATGAAAAGAAGAGGGGGCTAGCGAATAGTTGTTTGATTCTGGTGAAAAAAACGATGGAGTTACATAAAGCATTAAAGGTGGCTCAAGCAGAACTGTTAGGAAGCGCATCATGGCCGAAGAGAATATTGAAAAAACATCTTCCGAAGGGGATTTTTTTACAGTGGAAGGAAAGCTCACGGAATTCCATATGGCTGCAACAAATGTGAATTTACTTGATGAAATCGAAAGCAGCTTTGTGGAAAAAAATTTGGCAGGTGGCGTTGCCGCCCTCATCAACGGCATGCCAGGGGCATTGGCAAATGCCGCCATGCTGAGTTTTTACGATGGCGAAGATATGTACAATTTTGCCGGAATGGTCAACGGAAAAGTAGTGTGTGGTGTTTTTAGAGACGCTGATAAAATCAAGGATGGCGATATCGTAAAATTGGTGGTGACACAGAGAAATGACGTGCTGTACGTGCACAGTTTGCTCCGTATTGACGATAGTTTGTTGCTGATGCCATTGAATACCTATTGCGGAAAGCGAGCTTTTTTCTGGAGTTGCATGAAGTTTGCGCGGAATATGATACTGTTTATGTGGATTATGGCTTTTGCTGCCTTTTTTTCATATGTTGATATATCAGTTGAAAAAAAAGAATATTTAATTGTGGCATGTGGAATTATATTCCTGGCTCCTTTGGTTTTTTGGTTTCCTTTCGAATATTGGAGCTTCAGAACCATGCGTGATTATTCGATATGTGCGACAGAAATTTTCGCTGCCCATGGTTTTCCAAGACCTAGTGACTTTGATATGCGAATGGGTGCTACTTTATTTAAAAATCAAAGCCATGGCTTTATTGGATATAGTTGTGAGTTGGCTTTGAAGAAACACCGGTTGAAATATAATATTCAATCTTCCTGATAATTTTTTTTAATTTTGAAGTTCGATCTCAGTTACTCCCTGCGCGGAATTGATGGGTTATTGGAAATATATTATTGGTATCAATGGAAAAAAGAAAATTTAATTACAGCATTTGGCGCGATATTGTTGATTCCTCCGCTGTTTTGTTTTCCTTTCTAATGCTGGAAATATAAGAGCATACGTGATTATTCTGTATGCGCTGAGAAAATTTTCCTCGCTTATGGTTTCCCAAAGTCAGATGTATTTGATGCTCGCAAAGGGATTACTTTTTTCGAAAATAATGGAAATGTATTTTTTGCAACGAATTGTGAGCTGGCTCTGAAAAAACACAGGTTGAAGCACAAGATTCCATCTGCCTGATAAATATGCGACTTGAGGAAAAGAAGTGGGAGCTAGCGAATAGCTGTTTGATTCTGGTGAAAAAATTGATGGAGCTGCATAAGGCATTAAAGGCGGTTCAAGCATAATTGTTAGGAAGCGAATCATGGCCGAAGAGAATATTGAAAATACATCTTCCGAAGGGGATTTTTTTACAGTGGAGGGAAAGCTCACGGAATTCCATATGGCTGCAACAAATGTGAATTTACTTGATGAAATCGAAAGCAGCTTTGTGGAAAAAAATCTGGCTGGTGGCGTTGCAGCCGTGATCAACGGCATGCCAGGAGCCTTGACAAATGCCGCCATGCTGAGTTTTTACGATGGCGAAGATATGTACAATTTTGCCGGAATGGTCAATGGAAAAGTAGTGTGTGGCGTTTTTAGAGACGCTGACAAGATCAAGGATGGCGATATCGTAAAATTGGTGGTGACACAGAAAGAGGATGTGCTGTACGTACACAGTTTGCTGCGCATCGACGATAGCTTTTTTATGATGCCATTGAATGCTTATTGCGGAGAGCGTGCTTTTTTCTGGAGTTGCATGAAATTTGCAAGGAACATGACATTCGCTGTTTGGATAATTCTTTCACTTATGCTTCTTTTTTCTATCGATGTATCGTTAGAAAAAAAAGAGCATTTAATTACGATGTTTGGCATCATATTTCTGATGCCGCTAATTTTTTGTTTTCCTTTTGAGTATTGGAGCTTTAGAACCATGCGTGACTATGCGGTCTATGCGACAGAAATTTTCGCTGTCCATGGTTTTCCAAGGCCAAATGACTTTGATATGCGCGAAGGCGTTACTTTATTCAAGGATCACAGCTATGGTTTTATTGGGTATAGCTGTGAATTGGCATTGAAGAAGCATAGGTCGAAATACAAAATTCAGTCTGCTTGATAATTTCAAAAATAAATTTCCCGTTCAGAAAATATCTGGCTTGGCAGTGATCGTCCAGGCTGCTGCAGGCACGCTAGGTGCTGTTCCAGCGTACAGGCAGCGACAAGTGACGGAGATCTTGTCGCAGGCTTCAGCATGATCTTGGGTGCTCAAGACGATATCTTTGATTACTAGTGGTAATTGGATAGATGAAAAGTAGTTACCAAAGAGGTAAAGTTCTCAAGAAATAAATAAAGTTGCCCGGTAGAAATAATTAATTTATAATTTCCTTACGTAAATAATTATTTAAGGCAACATATGCACCTGCGCTTGACGCCATGGTGCGGTGTATTTTTGTTTAGCGGCACCCTGTGTGCCGCCGTGTCCGCGCAGACCCGTCCCGAAATCGCGCCGCCCCTTCCCACCACGCCTGGCAGCAGCCAGCGCGACGATGCCAGCCAAGAATTGATACGCCAGCAAGAGCGCGAGCGCGTCCTGCGCCAGCAGCAGGAACGCAATCCCGACGTGCGCCTGCTCGATGCGCCTGCCGCGGTGTCAGCAAACCGCTTGCCGACGGGCGAATCGCCGTGTTTTACGATTGACCATCTTGTGTTGCGCGGCGAGGATGCGGCGCAGTTTCAGTTGGCATTGAACGCCACCAACCGCGACGACCTGGGCGCGCTGGATTCTCCGCTGGGCCGTTGCCTGGGCACGCAGGCCATCAATGTACTGATGGGCCGCATGCAGAACGCCATCATCGCGCGCGGCTACGTCACCACGCGCGTGCTGGCCGAGCCGCAGGACTTGAGCAAGGGTAGTTTGGCCTTGAGCGTGATACCGGGGCGTATCCGCCAGATCGGTTTTGCGCCCGGCACGAATCCCCGGGCCACTTGGTGGAATGCCGTGCCGGCGCGGCCCGGCGACTTGCTCAACGTGCGCGATACGGAGCAGGCGCTGGAGAACTTCAAGCGCGTGCCGACGGCCGAGGCCGATATCCAGATCATGCCGGCCGAGGGCGGCAACGCCAAGCCGGGCGAGAGCGACCTGCAGATCCAGTGGAAGCAGGGCTTGCCGTTTCGGCTGGCGCTGGGCCTCGATGATGGCGGTTCGCGCTCGACAGGCAAGCTGCAGGGCAGCGTGACCCTGTCGTACGACCACTGGTTGACCCTGAACGACCTGTTTTACCTGAGCCTGAACCAGAACGTCGACGGCGACCGCAACGGCCCGCGCGGCACGGGCGGCATGGTGGCCCACTATTCGATTCCCTACGCCTACTGGCTGTTGGCCTTCACGGCCAGCGACAGCCATTACCACCAGTCCGTGGCCGGCATCAATCAAGACTACAACTACAGCGGCGCCAGCCAGAACAAGGAAGTGAAACTCTCGCGCCTGGTGTACCGCGATGCGTCGCGCAAGACGACGGTGTCCTTGCGTGGCTGGCAACGCGCCGCGCAAAACTTCATCGACGACACGGAAGTGGAAGTGCAGCGCCGCCGCATGGCGGGCTGGGAACTGGGTATCGGTCATCGCGAATTCATGGGACAGGCCACCTTGGACTTGAACCTGCAATACCGGCGCGGCACGGGCGCGATGCATGCGATGGCGGCGCCCGAGGAAGCATTTGGCGAGGGCACGTCGCGTTTCAAACTCATCCTGGCCGACGCGGCCCTGTCGGCACCGTTCAAGCTGGCCGGCCAGCCGCTGCGCTACGCGGGCAGCTGGCGCATGCAGCACAACCGCACGCCGCTGGTGCCGCAAGACCGCTTTGCCATCGGCGGGCGCTACACGGTACGTGGCTACGACGGCGAAAGCAGCTTGTCCGCCGAGCGCGGCTGGCTGCTGCGCAATGAGCTCGGCGTGCCGCTGGGCAGCAGCGGCCAGGAAGCGTATGCCGGGCTGGACCACGGCGAAGTGTCGGGGCCATCCGCCGAATGGCTGATTGCGCGGCGCCTGACGGGCGGCTTCGTCGGTTTGCGCGGCCAGTGGCTGGGCGTGCAGTACGACGCCTTTGTCGGCTGGCCCGTGCGCAAACCCGAGCTGTTCCGTACGGCCAGCCATACGGCCGGCTTCAGCCTGAACGCCAGTTACTAAGACGCCGCCATCGATCAGTTGTCATCTCCCTTTATCGCATCATTTAATTGTCATTAGGACATTTCATGAACAAGAACCTGTACCGCATCATCTTCAATAAACGCCGTGGCCAACTGATGGTCGTCGCCGAAAATGCCTCGTCGCAAGGCAAGGCGGCCAAGGGCGAAGGCGGCCTGGATAGCGGCGTATTTGAGGGTGATGGCGGTGGCGGGCTAAGTTTAAGTGTGAACGGACGCCTGCGGCCGCTGGCCTTGGCGATATTTGGCGCACTGGGCATGGTGGCCTTTGTAGCCGGCCCAGCCATGGGGCAGATCGTGGCCGACCCGAACGCGCCGGGCCGCCAGCGTCCGACCGTGGTGCAAAGCGCCAATGGCGTGACCCAGGTCAATATCCAGACGCCGAGCGCGGCGGGCGTCTCGCGCAATACCTACAGCCAGTTCGACGTGACGGCAAATGGCGCCATCCTCAACAACAGCCGCGGCAATGTGCAGACGCAGACGGGCGGCTGGGTGCAGGGCAACCCGTGGCTGGCGGGCGGCAGCGCGCGCGTCATCCTCAACGAGGTCAACTCGGCAAATCCGAGCCAGTTGCGCGGCTATGTGGAAGTGGCGGGCCAGCGCGCCGAAGTCGTCATCGCCAATCCGGCTGGCGTGGCCATCGATGGCGGCGGTTTTATCAATGCCAGCCGGGTCGTGCTGACGACGGGTACGCCGATGCTCAACGATGGCAGCCTGGACGGCTACATGGTGCAGCGCGGCGTGGTCACGATCAATGGTCGCGGCCTCGATACGTCGCTGAGCGACTATACGGCCATCCTGGCGCGCGCCGCGCAAATCAATGGCGGTATCTGGGCGCAGGAACTGAAAGTGGTGACAGGAACGAATCAGATCGATGCGGCGCATGGCGTGGCGGGCGCAGCGTCTGGCGTAGGTCCTGCACCAGCCTACGCGCTGGACGTGGCGCAGCTGGGCGGCATGTATGCGGGCAAGATTACCTTGATCGGCACGGAAGCAGGCCTGGGCGTACGCAACGCGGGCGTGCTGGCGGCGACGGCGGGCAACCTGGTGCTGCAATCGAACGGCTGGCTGAGCAACAGCGGCAACATCCAGTCCGCCGGCAGCGGCAGCCAGACCAGCATCGCCGTCACGGGCGACGTGGCCAACAGCGGTACCGTGTATGCGGGCGGCGACAGCCAGGTGCAGGCGCAGGGCAATATTGCGAACAGCGGCGTGATCGGCGCGCAGAACAATGTCGGCGTGCAAGCCACGGGCGCCGGATCGCGCATCGATGCGGGTGCTGGCTCCGTGCTGGCGGCCGGCTTGAATCTGGACAATACACTGACCATCAGCGGCAAGCTGAGTGTTTCTGCTGGCGACACCATTGCCGCCCACGGTACGGTGGTGGCTGGCGGCGACAGCAGCTTGGCTGCCCGCCAGCTGGACCTTGCTGGCGCGCAGGTTTCTGGCGCGAACGTCAGCCTGGGCGCCAGCGCCGGCGACCTCGACGCCAGCCGCGCGCAGGTCAGCGCGCGCGAACGCCTGCAGCTGGACGCGGCACGCACCGTGCGCAGCGATGCAGCGCAGCTGACGGGCCAGCAGTTGGGGCTGAATGCGCACGACTTGTCGAACGTGGGCGGCCAGATCACGCAACTCGGTTCGAGCGACTTGAGTATTCAATTGCCCGGCAGCCTGGACAACACGCGCGGCGTCATCGCCACGAATAGCCAGGCCTTGCGCCTGCAGGCCGCCAGCCTGAGCAACCAGGACGGACAGATCCAGCATGCGGGCACGGGTGCGCTGGAGATCGGCGCGGGACAAATCAACTTGCAGCGCGGCAGCATCATCAGCAACGGCGCGATGGCGCTGACGGGAGAACAGGTCGACCACCGCGACGCGCGCACGGTGGCGGGGCAGCTCAGTATCAATGCCGGTAGCTTGGACAACCGGGGCGGCAGCCTGGCGCAGAGCGGCCAGGGCGCGACCGGCGTGCAGGTGCGCGGCGGGCTGGACAATCGCGGTGGTGCGCTGGAGAGCAACGGCACCATGACGGTACAGGCGGCCGGCGTGCAAAACCAGAAGGGCCGCATCGTGGCCAGCGGCGACCTGGCACTGTCGACAGGCGCGCTGGACAATACGGAGGCGACCCTGGCGGCGGGCGGAAAGCTGCGCCTCGACAGTGGCGACGTCGACAATACGCGCGGCCAGATACAGGCGCTGGCGGGCGATGCGGCCTTGACGGTCGCAAAACTGAACAATACGGCCGGCAGCGTGTTTGCTGGTGACAATCTTGTCACCAAGGCTGGCGAGGTACTGAACAGCGGCAACCTGTATGCGGCCGGCAGCCAGACGCTGCAGGTGAGTGGCGCCGTCAGCAACAGCGGCGTGATCGCTGCGCAGGGCGACAACAGCATCGACGCCAGCCGCATTGACAGCGTGGCCGGCAGCTTGCTGGGCGCCGGGGTCCGCGCCGACGGCAACTTGGCCGGCGGCGGCCAGTTGCAGCTGACGGCCACGCAAGCGATCGCGGCCCATGGCCAGAACTTGGCCGCCGGCAAGACCAGCATGCATGCTGCCGCCATCGACCTGAGCGGCAGCCAGACGGGGGGCGCGGCCATTGAGTTGAATTCCAGCGTAGGCAATGTCGTCACCGATACCGCACTGGTGACGACCACCGGTCTGCTGTCCGTGACGGCGGCCGATAGCGGCCAGATCCTGTCGAACGTGCGCGGCACCTTGAGCGCGGGCCAGTTGGATATCCAAACGGGATCGCTCGACAACCGCAGCGGCACCCTGATTCAGACGGGCAATGGCGACACCACCTTGCAAGGCAGCACCCTGGACAACACGGGCGGACGCATCGCCGTCAACAGCGCCAAGCTGGCGCTGCATGCCGACAAGGTGCTTAACCGCGACGGCAACATCGAACATGCGGGCACGGGCCGCCTGAGTATTGAGGCGGCGCGCTTCGATGACGAACGCGGCAAGGTGACGGGCAATGGTTTAGTTGATATCCAGGCGGACACGATCGATCACCGCCATGCCATCACCTCCGGGCAGAAAGTAACAGTGCAGGCCGGCCAGCTGGACAATAGCGACGGTACCCTGCAGCAGACGGGACCGGGACAGATGCGTGTGGACGTGGCGCAGACCCTGGACAATACGCGCGGCACCATCGCCGGCAATGGCGGCCTGCAAGTGCAAGCAGGCGTACTGGACAACAGCAAGGGGCGTATCACCTCGGCTGCTTCGGCGGATATCGCCAGCAAGGGGGCGCTGAACAATACGGACGGCGTGATTGCTGCCACGCAGGCGCTGCAGTTGACAGGTATTGGACTCGACAACACGCGTGGCGTATTGCAGGCAGACACCTTGAGTCTGCATGCGGCCAGCTTGCTGAACCAGCAGGGCACGCTCAGCGCCGGCACGGACCTGACGGCGCGCATCAGCACAGACTTGAATAATGCTGGCCTGCTGTATGCGGGCCGTGACCAGCAGCTGACAGTGGGCGGAGTGTTGAACAACAGCGGTTCCATCGCCTCCGTTGGCAACACCCATATTACCGCTGGCAAAGTGACCAGCAGCGGCCTGCTGGGCGCCGGCGTGAAAGCCGATGGCAGTCTGGGTACGGCGGGCGATCTGACTATCAACGCCGATGGGGTCTTGCAAGCGAGCGGCCAGAACCTGGCAGCGGGCAGTGCGGTGCTGGCGGGTGATTCCATTGATTTGTCGGGCAGCCAGACGGGGGCAAGCAACATCGCCATCACCGCGCGCAGCGGCGATGTGCTGACGAACAAAGCCGTCGTCTCGGCCAGCAACGTGCTGGCCATCACGGCCAATGCAAACAACGCCCAGTCGCTGGTGAATACCCAGGGGCAACTGGTGGCAGGACAGCTGCAGCTGAATGTCGCCAACCTGAACAACGCCAGTGGCGACATCGTGCAGACGGGTGCCGGCGATACCGTCATCACCACCGGCAAACTGGACAACACGGCCGGCCGCATCGCCGTCAACAGCAATAATCTTGCCCTGAACGCCACGGTGCTAACGAACATCAATGGCAAGCTGGAACACGCCGGCGCCGGCTTGCTGGCCATCAACGCGGGCCAGTTCAACAACCAGTTCGGCAAGATCACGGGCAATGGCAAGCTCGACATCACGGCAACCACTCTCGATCACCGCAATGCGACGACGGTGGCAAATCAGCTGACCATCAACGCCGGCAGCCTGGATAACCGTGCCGGTAGCCTGGCACAGACGGGTACGGGCCTCATGACGGTGAGCGCCACAGGCCAGCTGGACAACATGGGCGGCAAGATCGAAGGCAACGGTGATGCGCTGGTGAATGCAGACACTTTGCTGAACAGCACGGGCCGCATCGTGGCGGCGCAGGATGCAGTATTGAACGTGGGTAGCCTGGACAACACGGAAGGCACGGTAGCGGCGGGACGTCACCTGAACCTTTCCGGTGGCGATATCGATAATACCAAGGGCCAATTGCAGGCCGTGGCCGGTAATGCCACCCTAAATGTGGCGAACTTGAACAACACCGCAGGCAACGTGTTTGCCGGTGCTAACCTGAACGCGACACTGGCCAGCCTGACCAACACGGGCAGCCTGTATGCTGCCGGCAACCAGACCTTGACCGCCAGTGGCGCCATCGTCAACACGGGCGTGATCGCCGCACAGGGCAACAACAGCATCACGGCAAAGATGTTCGACAGCAGCGCGAGCAGCCTGATCGGCGCCGGCATGCAAGCTGATGGCAAGCTGGGCACAATTGGCGACCTGACGATCAGCACAACACAAACGTTGGCCGCGCATGGCCAAAATCTGGCGGCGGGCAGCGCCAATCTGACAGGTGCAAGCATCGATATCGGCGGCAGCCAGACCAGCGCGGCCAACATTGGCCTGACGGCAACCCAGGGTGACGTCGGCACGAACAAGGCGGTGGTGACGACGCCAGGCACATTGAATGTGACGAGCAGCGCCGCGTTGCACAACACGGACGGTACCTTGCAGGCAGGCCAGCTCGACTTGCATGTGGCCAATCTGGACAACGCAAAAGGTACCATCTTGCAGACGGGCACGGGTGACACGAACATTGTCACCGGCAATCTGGACAATACGGCTGGGCGCATCGCCGTCAACAGCAAAGACTTGAACATCGATGCGGCCATGCTGACGAACCGCGATGGCAAGATCGAACATGCGGGTACGGGCATTTTGTCGGTGCAGGCTGGCGTGGTGGACAACAGCAAGGGCCGTATCACCTCGGCGGCAGCTGCTTCTGTCGTCAGCAAAGATGGGCTGAATAATACCGATGGCGTGATCGCCGCGACTACTGGCCTGCAGGTGGGTAGTACTGCGCTGGACAACACGCGCGGCGTGTTGCAGGCGGACATGTTGCGCATTGATGCGGCAACTTTGCTGAACCAGCAGGGCACGCTCAGCGCCGGCACGGACCTGACGGCGCGCATCAGTGATACGTTGAACAATGCTGGCCTGCTGTATGCGGGCCGCAACCAGCAGCTGACGGTGGGCGGCTTGCTCAACAACACAGGTTCCATCGCTTCCGTCAATAACACGACGATTACCGCTGGCAAAGTGACCAGCAGCGGCTTGCTGGGCGCTGGCGTGAAAGCGGACGGCAACCTGGGCACGGTGGGCGATCTGACCATCAATGCCGATGGTGTGTTGCAGGCCAGTGGCCAGAACCTGGCGGCGGGCACAGCCACGTTGACGGGTGCCAGTGTGGACCTGTCAGGCAGCCAGACGGGGGCAAGCAACATCGCCATTACCGCACGCAGCGGCGATGTGCTGACGAATAAAGCCGTCATCTCGGCGAGCAATGTGCTGGCCATCACCGCCAATGCGACTAACGCCCAGTCGTTGGTGAATACCCAGGGGCAACTGGTGGCCGGCCAGCTGCAGCTGAACGTAGCCAACCTGAACAACGCCAGCGGCGAGATCGTGCAGACAGGTGCCGGGGACACCGTCATCACCACAGGTAAGTTGGACAACACGGCGGGCCGCATCGCCGCCAACAGCGCCAACCTGGCCCTGAACGCCACGGTGTTAACGAACATCAATGGCAAGCTGGAACATGCTGGTGCCGGCATCCTGGCTATCAACGCGGGCCAGTTCAACAACCAGTTCGGCAAGATCACGGGCAATGGCAAGCTCGACATCACTGCTGCGACGCTGGATCATCGCAATGCGACGACGGTGGCAAATCAGCTGACCATCAACGCAGCCAGCCTGGACAACCGCAGCGGCAGCCTGGCCCAGACGGGTACCGGACTGATGACGGTGAGCATCACTGGCCAGCTCGACAACACGGGCGGCAAGATCGAAGGTAACGGCGATGCGCTGATAAAGGCCACCACCTTGCTGAACAACACGGGCCGCATCGTGGCGGCGCAGGATGCCGTATTGAACGTGGGCAACCTGGACAACACGGAAGGTACGGTGGCGGCGGGCCGTCACCTGAACCTTTCCGGTGGCGATATCGACAATACCAAGGGCCAGCTGCAAGCTGTGGCGGGCAACGCCACCTTGAATGTGGCGCACCTGAACAATGCGGCAGGCAGCGTGTTTGCCGGTGCGAATCTGAACACCACGCTCGATACCTTGAGCAATACCGGCAGTCTGTATGCGGCTGGCAATCAGACCCTGAACGCCAGCGGCGCCATCGTGAACACGGGCGTGATCGCGGCACAAGGCAACAACAACATCACGGCGAAGTCCATCGACAGCAGCGCGAGCAGCTTGATCGGCGCCGGCATCCAGGCCGATGGCAAGCTGGGCACGTCGGGTGAATTGACGATCAGCACTGCGCAAAACCTCGCCGCGCATGGCCAGATTCTGGCGGCAGGCAATGCCAACCTGAGCGGCGCCACGCTCGATATCAGCGGCAGCCAGACTGGCGCCGCCAACATCGGGCTGACGGCGACACAGGGCGATGTCAACGCTAGCAAGGCGGCAGTCACGACGCCCGGCACATTGAACATCACTAGCAACGCCACCTTGCACAACACGGAAGGCACCTTGCAGGCAGGTCAACTCGACCTGCACGTGGCAAACCTCGACAACGCCAAAGGCGTCGTGTTGCAAACGGGTACGGGCGACACGACTATCGTTACCGGCAATCTGGACAACACCGCCGGACGCATCGCCGTCAACAGCAAGGACCTGAACATCGATGCCGTCACGGTCACGAACCAGGATGGCAAGATCGAGCATGCGGGCACAGGCATCTTGAATCTGCAAGCAGGCGTGCTGGATAACAGCAAGGGCCGCATCACGTCCGCTGCCTCGGCGGATATTGCCAGCAAAGGCGTGCTGAATAATACGGACGGCGTGATTGCCGCGACTGCCGACTTGCATGTCGGTGGTGTGAATATCGACAACACGCGCGGCGTGTTGCAGGCGGACAATTTACGTCTGGATGCCGCTAAATTGCTGAACCAGCAGGGCACGGTCAGCGCCGGCACGGACCTGACGGCGAAAGTGAGCGGCGATCTGAACAACGCTGGCCTGCTGTACGCGGGGCGCAACCAGCAACTGACGGTGGGCGGCTTGCTGAACAACACAGGTTCCATTGCCTCCGTTGGCAACACCCATATTACCGCTGGCAAAGTGACCAGCAGCGGCTTGCTGGGCGCCGGCGTGAAAGCGGACGGCAGCCTGGGGACGGCGGGCGATCTCACCATCAACGCCGATGGTGTGCTGCAGGCCAGTGGCCAGAATCTGGCAGCAAGTACGGCCACGTTGACGGGTGCCAGTATGGACCTGTCTGGCAGCCAGACGGGCGCGGCAAACATCGCCATCACGGCAAATACTGATGATGTCGTGACGAACAAGGCCGTGATTTCCGCCAGCAATGTGCTGGCCATTACGGCCAATGCGACTAACGCCCAGTCGTTGGTGAACAGCCAGGGCCAGCTGGTGGCAGGACAGCTGCAGCTGAACGCCGCCAACCTGAACAACGCCAGCGGCGAGATCGTGCAGACGGGCACGGGCGATACCGTCATCACTACAGGTGAGTTGGACAACACGGCCGGCCGCATCGCCGTCAACAGCAATAATCTTGCCCTGAACGCCACGGTGTTAACGAACATCAATGGCAAGCTGGAACATGCTGGTGCCGATGTGCTGGCCATCAACGCGGGTCAATTCAACAACCAGTTCGGCAAGATCACGGGCAATGGCAAGCTGGATATGATGGCTGCCACTCTGGATCATCGCAATGCAACGACGGTGGCGAATCAGCTAACTATCAACGCAGGCAGCCTGGACAACCGCAGCGGCAGCCTGGCCCAGACGGGTACGGGCCTCATGACGGTGAGCACTACGGGCCAGCTCGACAACACGGGCGGCAAGATCGAAGGCAACGGCGATGCGCTGATAAAAGCTAACTCCTTGCTGAACAACACGGGACGCATCGTGGCGGCGCAGGATGCCGAGTTGAACGTCGGTACCTTGGACAACACGGAAGGTACGGTAGCGGCGGGCCGTCACCTGAACCTTTCCGGTGGCGATATCGACAATACCAAGGGCCAGCTGCAGGCCGTGGCGGGCAACGCCACCTTGAACGTAGCGAGCCTGAACAATGCGGCAGGCAGCGTGTTTTCTGGCGCCAACCTGAACACCACGCTCGACACCGTGAATAACACGGGCAGCCTGTATGCGGCAGGGAATCAATCCTTGACCGCAACAGGTGCCATCACGAACACGGGCGTCATTGCGGCACAGGGTAACAACAACCTTACGGCAAAGTCTATCGACAGCAGCGCGAGCAGCTTGATCGGCGCCGGTATCCAGGCCGATGGCAAGCTGGGCACGTCGGGTGACTTGACGATCAGCACTGCGCAGAACCTCGCCGCGCATGGCCAGATTCTCGCCGCAGGTAGTGCCAATCTGACCGGCGCCACGCTCGATATCACCGGCAGCCAGGCCAGCGGTGCCAACGTCGGCCTGACGGCCACCCAAGGTGACGTCAGTACGAACAAGGCGGTCGTGACGACCTCGGGTACGTTGAGTGTGGCGACCAAAGCCACCTTGCACAACACGGAAGGCACCTTGCAGGCAGGTCAACTCGACCTGCACGTGGCAAACCTCGACAACGCCAAAGGCGTCGTGTTGCAAACGGGTACGGGCGACACGACTATCGTTACCGGCAATCTGGACAACACCGCCGGACGCATCGCCGTCAACAGCAAGGACCTGAACATCGATGCCGTCACGGTCACGAACCAGGATGGCAAGATCGAGCATGCGGGCACAGGCATCTTGAATCTGCAAGCAGGCGTGCTGGATAACAGCAAGGGCCGCATCACGTCCGCTGCCTCGGCGGATATTGTCAGCAAAGGCGTGCTGAATAATACGGACGGCGTGATTGCCGCGACTGCCGACTTGCATGTCGGTGGCGTGCATGTCGACAACACGCGCGGCATATTGCAGGCGGACACCTTGCGTCTGGATACGGCCAGCTTGCTGAACCAGCAGGGCACGGTCAGCGCCGGCACGGACCTGACGGCGAAAGTGAGCGGCGATCTGAACAACGCAGGCCTGCTGTATGCGGGCCGCAACCAGCAACTGACGGTGGGCGGCTTGCTCAACAACACAGGTTCTATCGCTTCCGTCAATAACACGACGATTACCGCTGGCAAAGTGATCAGCAGCGGTCTGCTGGGCGCCGGCGTGAAAGCGGATGGCAGCCTTGGGACGGTGGGCGATCTGATCATCAATGCCGATGGTGTGTTGCAGGCCAGTGGCCAGAATCTGGCAGCGGGCACAGCCACGCTGACGGGTGCCAATGTGGACCTGTCGGGCAGCCAGACGGGGGCAAGCAACATCGCCATTACCGCGCGCAGCGGCGATGTGCTGACGAACAAAGCCGTCATCTCGGCCAGCAACGTGCTGGCCATCACGGCCAATGCGGCCAACGCCCAGTCACTGGTGAACAACCAAGGTCAACTGGTGGCAGGTCAGTTGCAACTGAACGTGGCCAGCCTGAACAACGCCAGCGGCGACATCGTGCAGACGGGTGCCGGCGATACCGTCATTACCACAGGCAAGCTCGACAACACGGCCGGCCGCATCGCCGCCAACAGCGCTAACCTGGCCCTGAACGCCACGGTGTTAACGAACATCAATGGCAAGCTGGAACATGCTGGTGCCGGCGTGTTGGCCATCAATGCGGGCCAGTTCAACAACCAGTTCGGCAAGATCACGGGCAATGGCAAGCTCGACATTACCGCTGCGACTCTCGATCACCGCAATGCGACGACGGTGGCAAATCAGCTGACCATCAACGCCGGCAGCCTGGACAACCGTGCCGGTAGCCTGGCACAGACGGGCACGGGCCTCATGACGGTGAGCACCACGGGCCAGCTCGACAACACGGGCGGCAAGATCGAAGGCAATGGCGATGCGCTGATAAAAGCTAACTCCTTGCTGAACAACACGGGCCGCGTCGTGGCGGCGCAGGATGCGGTATTGAACGTGGGCAGCCTGGACAACACGGAAGGCACGGTAGCGGCAGGCCGCAATCTGGCATTGACCGGCGGCGACCTCGACAATACCAAGGGCCAGTTGCAAGCTGTGGCGGGCAACGCCATCTTGAATGTAGCGAATTTGAACAATGCGGCCGGCAGCGTGTTTGCTGGCGCCAACCTGAACACCACGCTCGATACCTTGAATAACACGGGCAGCCTGTATGCGGCGGGCAACCAGACCCTGAAGGCCAGTGGTGCCATCACCAATACAGGCGTGATCGCGGCACAGGGCAACAACAACCTTACGGCAAAGACGCTCGACAGCAGCGCTAGCAGCTTGATCGGCGCCGGTATCCAAGCCGATGGCAAGCTGGGCACGGCTGGCGACCTGACGATTAATACCGCACAAGCGCTGAATGCACACGGCCAGATTCTGGCGGCAGGCAATGCTGATTTGACCGGCGCCACGCTCGATATCAGCGGCAGCCAGACCAGCGCCAGCAACATCGGCCTGACGGCAACGCAGGGTGATGTCATGACCAGCAAGGCGATCGTCGCGACAACGGGTACATTGAACATCACGACCAACGCCACTTTGCACAACACGGAAGGTAGCTTGCAGGCGGGCCAGCTCGACCTGCACGTAGGCAATCTGGACAACGCAAAAGGCACTGTGTTACAGACCGGTGTGGGCGATACCGTCATTCAAACGGGGAATCTGGACAATACTGGCGGCCGCATTGCCGTCAATAGCAGCAATCTGACCTTTGCAGCGAACGCACTCACGAATGCCGCTGGCAAGATCGAGCACGCGGGCACGGGGAAATTGGCGATCACGACGCCAGCCTTCAACGGTGCCGGTGGCACGATTACGGGCAATGGCCTGGTTGACATCGTTGCCGGCACGTTCAACCACAGCATGGCGACCACCTCGGCCCAGCAATTGCGTATCGCGGCCGATGCGATGAGCAATCAGGGCGGCAAATTGCAGTCGACAACGGCGCTCACGGCGCAGGTGGCGCAGGAGCTGGACAATCGCAGCGGTTCGATCGCAGCAAACGGTGTGCTGCAAGTTAACACGGGTAGTCTGGACAATGCCAAGGGTAATATTACCGCGCAAGGCGATGTCACGGTATCGTCGCAGGGCGCGTTGAACAACAAGGAAGGCACGATTGTTGGCAAGGAAAATGTGCAGGTGCATGCCTTGGCCCTGGATAATACGCACGGAGTGGTGCAAGCCGTGGATGGTGCCCTGGATGTGAAGGCTGCGAGTCTGATCAACGCCGCTGGCGAACTCAGTGCCGCTACCGACCTGACTACGGCAGTCACTGGCGACATGCTGAACAGCGGTCTGCTGTATGCCGGCGTCAAGCAGTCTCTGGACGTAGGCGGCAGCCTGACCAATACCGGATCCATCGCCGCGCTGGGCAATACCAGCGTGACGGCGGGCAGCTTGTCCGGCAACGGCTTGCTGGCGGCTGGCTTGACGACGAGCGGCGCGCTTGGACAGGCGGGCGACTTGACTGTTCGCAGCAATGGCGTCCTGCAGGCAGGCGGCAAGAATCTCGCGGCCGGCACAGTTGCGCTCAGTGGGGCATCGCTGGACCTGGCAGGTAGCCAGACCAGTGGCAGCAATATTACCTTGAATGCTGGCAGCGGCAACATCACGACCGCCAAGGCGGTGCTCGCTACGGCTGGTTTGCTGAGTATTACGGCCAGCGCGCAGAATAGCCAGGCGCTGCTCAATCAAGGTGGCCAGTTAAGCGCCGGGCAGCTTGATGTCAAGGTGGCTAACCTCAATAATACCGGCGGCAGCATCATCCAGACAGGAAGTGGCGATAGCGCCATCAACCTGGCTGGAGCGGGCCAGATGGACAATACGGCCGGGCGTATCGCGGTCAACAGCCGCAATCTCCAGTTGACGGCAGGAACCTTGACCAACGTGGATGGCAAGATCGAGCACGCGGGTAGCGGCACCCTGGGCATCAGCGTGGCTAACCTGTATGGGCAACGCGGCCAGATTACGGGTAACGGCGCGCTCGACGTGCGCGCCACCTATGTCGACCATCGCAACGCCAGTACTGTGGCGCAGCAACTGAGTTTTATCACCTCCACGCTGGATAATCGCCAGGGCGAACTGTTGCAGCTGGGCAAAGGCAACACATCGCTTACGGCTAGCGCCAGTCTTGACAACGCCGGCGGCCGGATTGAAAGCAATGGCGGCCTGGTGTTGCAAACGGCAGACTTGCGCAATCAGAGCGGGCGCGTGCTTTCTGGCGGCGTGCTGGATGTAACCGCCAGTGCGGGACTCGACAACAGCGGAGGCACATTGGCTGGCGCTACCGGGTTGGTCTTGACCGCAGGCGATGTTAGCAATACCCGAGGTACCTTGCAGGCAGTTACCGGCGATGCCCGGCTGCAAGTGAAAGACCTGGACAATGACGGCGGTAGCGTCCTTGCCGGCGGACAATTGGTCACGCATGCGGACAACGTCAGCAATACCGGCAGCATGTACGGCGCGTCGCAGATGCTGAATGTCAGCGGAGTGGTGCGCAACAGCGGCACGATTGCCGCGCTTGCCAATACCACCATTACGGCCGCCAGCCTCGACAGCGGGGCGGGAGGCCTGCTCGCGGCAGGCATGCCGGCGGATGGCAAGCTGGCAGGCACCGGGAATCTGCTGGTCACGACGACGCAGCAATTACGCGCGGCAGGGCAGAACTTGGCCGCAGGCAATATGAGCATGACGGGTAGCGGTGTCGATCTTGCCGGCAGCGTGAACAGCGCGGCGAACATCGCGCTGACGGCGACGCAGGGCAATGTCAGCACGGCCGACGCGAACGTCGGCACGGCCGGTACGCTGAATGTGAACGCGCAAGCCGGCAATGGCCAGACGTGGGATAACAGCCGTGGCGATATCGTGGCTGGCCAACTGGTGGTGCAGACGGCGAACCTCAACAATAACAAGGGTAGCATCGTGCAGAGCGGCAGCGGCGATACGAGCATCGTCATGCGCGCGCCAAATGGCGTACTCGACAATACCGATGGCCGGATTGCCGTCAATAGCGCCAATCTCACCCTGGGGGCCGCCACGCTCAGCAATGCCGGTGGGCGGATCGAGCACGCTGGCCTGGGCCAGCTGGCCATCAATGCCGGCGCCTTGAACGGTCAGGGCGGCCAGATCACCGCCAATGGCAGTCTGAAGATCACCGCTACCAGCATCGATCTTCGCAAGGCCAGTACGCAGGCGGGGCAGTTGACTATCGATAGCGGTAGCCTCGATAACCGCCAGGGCGAGTTGGTACAGCTGGGGCAGGGCGCCAGCAATATCCGCATCGCGCAAGTTCTTGACAATCAAGGTGGCCTGATCGCCAGCAATGGCAATACCACCGTCAGCGCGCAGGTCATCAACAATCAGGGCGGCACGGTGCAGGCGGCGGGCAGCGCCACCTTGGACCTGAGCGCCGGTACTTCATTAAATAATGACAACGGCGGCAAGATCGCAGCGGGAGGCGACGCGACGCTTCAGGCCGGCAGTATGTCGAACCGCGGCGGCAGCCTGACGATGGGCGGAAGCCTTGCGCTGACGCTGAACCAGGCGCTCGACAATAAGGACGGCCTGGTGGCCGCCAATGGCAATCTCGGCATCCAGGCTGCCAGTATCGACAATACGGGCGGTAAACTGGCCAGCGTCACGGGCAATCTGCGCGCGACCACGGGCCAGCTGCGCAACGACAGCGGGCAAATTCAGGCCGGTGCGGACATTGTTTTGCAGAGCACAAGCCTTGGCAATACGCAGGCTTCCGGCTATGCCGCCGCGGGCAGCATCGTGGGCCGCAACGTCAGCATCGATACGGCGGGACAAGCATTGAATAATGTCCAGGGAACCATCGCCGCCACGCAAGTGCTGAATCTGCAAACGGGGGAACTGAGCAATCGTGGCGGTTTGCTGCAAGCAGGCAATGCGATCGTCGTCAACACCCATGGCCAGACGCTCGACAACAGCGATGCCGCGGCGTATGCGGCTAGCCATGCCGGCAGCAATGGCGGCATCAGCAGCGGCGGCACGCTGGCGCTGGCGACTGGCGCCTGGAATAACGCGGCTGGCTTTCTGGGCGCTGCTGGGCAGGTAAGTGGCAGCAGCGGCTACATCAATAACCTGGGCGGAAAAATTGTCTCCAGCGGCGGCCTGGAGCTGGCCATTGCCGGACTGGCGAATCAGGGCGGCCAGGTGCAAGTGGTCGGCAACCTGGGCTTACAGGCGGGTGCTGGTACGATTGACAACACGTCCGGACTGATCCGTAGTGGCGCCGCCGTTACGTTGGGGGCTGGCGCCATCGTCAACCAGGCAACGCAGGGGGCCGGGAACGGAATCGAAGGCCGTGACGTCAGCCTGTCGGCCGGCACGATCAATAACAGCCAGGGCGGTTTGCGTGCGGACAATAATCTGAACATCAGCAGCAACGGCAGCTTGAACAATACATTCGGGTTGATCAGCGCCAACAATACCGTCAGCGTCAAGGACGAGGGAGGCAGCCGCAGCTTGGCCATCAACAATGGCGGCGGCACCATCATCGGCGGCGAATTGACGGCGGTAAAGGCGGCGGGCTTGAGCGGTAGTGGCAACGTGATGTCCAGGGGCGATCTGAACCTGGATCTGAGCGGCAATTACATTATCGAGGCCGGCGCGCAGATGATCGCCAACCGTAACGCCAGTCTCAGCGTGGGGGGCAGCCTTGTCAACGCGGGCAAGGTGCAGGCAGGCCAGACACTGGCGCTCAATGCCTACAGTCTCGACAACACCAGCAGCGGCGACATCAATGCCGGCACCACCAAGGTAAATATCGGAGCGACCCTGACTAACCGCGGTGTGATCGATGGCGTGAATACGCAAATTGATGCGGGCACGCTCAACAATTTCGGCAGCGGGCGCATCTACGGCACTGCGCTCAGTATCGGGGCGGGCACGCTGAACAACGATGTCGAGGGAGGCGTGGCGGCGACTATAGCGTCACGCGGCAGCCTCGATATCGGTGCCACCACCATCAACAACAGGGAACATGCGCTGATCTTCAGTTCAGGGGACATGGCGATCGGCGGCAGTCTTGATAGCAACCGCTACGCTGCAGGGGCCGTAGCCAGCCTGACCAATGCCAGCGCCACTATCCAGGCCATGGGCAATTTGGCGCTGAGGGCAGGTGAAATTACCTTGTTGAACAATCACTTTGCTGTGGAGTTTTCTCCCACGGGGCAGACGGAATATATCACTGAGTATGAAACACTAGATGGCGCACGTTATTCTGCCAATACACCGGGCATTAAGACTATCCTGGAGATGAACGGGAATCGACGACTGGTGAGCCCCTATCCCTTAGCACGCAATTATCAATTCCGGCAATACACCATCACGCGTACTACCAGTACCAGTACGGTGACAGAAACGGATCCTGCTGTCATCAGCGCGGGTGGCAATCTGACGGTGGACGCCTATAAGATCCGCAATGAAAACAGCCGCTTTGTGGCGGGCCAGGTGCTGAAAGTCAAGGGCACGATTGAAGAAAATATCTCTACAGGTAATCAGACGGTGATTACCGAAACAGGTTTGATAACTGAGTACGAGTATCTTGACATGGCAAGACCAGCGAATGCTGTGAATTGGGAAGTATTTCACTATACGCGCTCTTATGGCAATACGACGAAAACGATCAACGGACCGGACACGCCGTCGTCGGGCGGAGCGCCCTCGAACGGTGTGGGGGTACGCGCGAATGTTTCCTCTGCCGGCGCAAGCAGTGGTGCTGGTGCCGCCAATGTCAGCGTCTGGCTCAACACGGTAGGCAACACGGCAGGCTCCGTTGCCGGCGTGGCCGCCAGTACAGGTCAGGGTGCGGCAAATGCGGGCTCGGCCAGTGCGCCAGGCGATAGCCAGCTGGGCAATATCGGCGGCACGGGTGCGGTCGGCGCAGTGGCGGGCCAGACGGTGTCCGCAGCCAACGGCAGCAGCGCCGATATCCATATGTCTTCTATCCTGCGCTCCAACGTCGGCACCGGCACCGATGTGGCCAGTGCAGGCGTGGCCAGTGGTAGCGGCGCCTTGCAAGGCAGCGAACGCGCGGGCCAGGCTGGCCAGGCCGGCAGCATTTCTGCCGTGGCAGCGGCAGGTGTGGGCGCGGCGGTAGGTGAGGAGGTTGCCAGCGGTATTCGCGATCCGCATCAGTTGGCAATCGGCTCGCAGAGCGGGCCAAGCAGCGTCACTGGTGGCGCAGGCTTGCACGGCAGTGATCGTACTGGCGCTGCTGGCCAGGTGGACAGTATTGGTGTCATTGCGGGGCAGAATGCAATGCTCAATTCCGGCGCCGGCGCCATCGCCGGCACCGGAAGTCTGCGGGTGGATGCCCAGGGCGGACCCGCGGGCGTCCAGGGTGCCAGTGGTCCTGGCGGCAGCGACCGCACAGGCAGTGCCGGCCAGGCTGGCAGTGTGGGAGCGGTAGCTGGCAGCAATGTGGCAGTCACGGGTGCGCCAGCCTTAGGCGGTGTCGATACGGCGGGTCTGGCTGTGGGGGCGGTAGCTGGCCCGGCCGGCGTTGCTGGCGCTAAAGGGCTCAGTGGCAGCGACCGGACTGGCAATGCCGGTTTGGCGGCGCAGCCTGGCGCCGTCGCGGGTAATGCCCTGTCCAGTGTCGGTGGCGCGGCAGGCGCCATGCAGGCGGCTGTAGGCGCAGGCAAGCAAGCGGCCATCGGTACGGCGGCTGGCGCTGCTGGCAAGGTCGCAGCGGGACCTGGCGCGGGTCAGGCACGTTCGCCGCTGATCCGGCAAGTGGCGCTGGCCAATCCGGACGGCAAAGCGGAAGTTGTCAGGACCGGAGCCAAAGCCTTGCAACTGCCGAATGCCAGCCTGTTCAAGATCAGCCCTTCAGCGTCGGCCCAGTATCTGGTTGAAACGGATCCTCGCTTTGCGGAGTACCGCACCTGGACGGGTTCGGACTACATGAGCAGCAAAATGCAACTGGATCCCGCCGTCACGCAAAAGCGACTGGGCGATGGATTCTACGAGCAGCAATTGGTACGCGAGCAGGTCGCTGACCTGACGGGCCACCGCTTTACCGGTGACTACAGCAACGACGAGGAGCAATTCCGTGGCTTGATGGACGCTGGCGTCAGCTATGCCCAGCAGTATGGCTTGCGCCCCGGCGTGGCATTGACGCCGGAGCAGATGGCTGCATTGACCAGCGACATCGTCTGGCTGGTCGAGCGCGAAGTCACGCTGGCCGATGGCAGCACGCAGAAGGCGCTGGTGCCGCAAGTGTATGTGCGCCTGCGCGCCGGTGACATCGATGGCACCGGTGCCTTGTTGGCTGGTAAAAATGTCGATATCAACATCAGCGGCGATCTGACCAACAGCGGCACCATTGCCGGGCGCGACGTGGTGTTGCTCAATGCGGAGAACGTGAACAACCTCGGTGGCCGCATCGATGGAGATGCGGTTGCCATCGCCGCCCGCAATGACCTCAACAACATCAGCGGAACTATTTCCGCGAACAGTACGTTGCAGGCCAGCGCCGGACGGGACATCAACATTGCCACTGGCACGCTCGATGGTGGACACGTTATCGACCGCGTGGCGGGCCTCTATGTCAGTGGCGGCGCAACGGGTAGCGGCAATATGATTGTTTCTGCAGGCCGCGATGTCAGCATCACGGGCGCAATCGTCAGCAATACCGCGCCTGGTGGAGCGACGAGCATTTCCGCAGGGCGGGACTTGAGAGTCGGTTCGGTCGTCGCGAAAGCCACGAACGCCGTGGGGTCGGATTTTGCCAAGGAGATGGTCAGCGACGTGCAAAGCGACAAATTGGCATTGGTTGCAGGAAACGATATCAATATCCGTGCGAGTGGCGTCGTTGCTGAAACACAGCTGCTGGCCAGCGCAGGCCGCGATATCAATCTGGTGACAACGACGGTCAGTGACTCCAGTGTACGTCTGCGTGACAGAAAAACCATCAGTGACAGCAGCACGGTAGTCGCTAAGGTGGCGGGATTGTACGTTACCGGCACTGGCGAAGGTAATGCCTTGATTGCCCAGGCGGGAAGGGACATGACAATCACTGCGGGCGTCATCGCCAATGCCGGCGCCAACGGCCAGACCAGCCTAATTGCAGGCAATAATCTGACCCTCAATACCGTCACCGTGGCCTCAACCCACGACGAAGTGCGCAATAAGGACAATTACAGCAAACAGAGCAAGACTAGCGAAGTGGGCAGTCAGATCATGGGCGCAGGCAATGTCAATTTGCAGGCCGGCCATGATTTGCTGGCGCGCGCTGCGGATGTGCAGGCGGGTGGGGTGCTAGGACTGGTGGCGGGTAATGACATCAGCCTGGTCAATGGCTTCCAGAACGAAGTGACGGATGTCGCCAGCAAATCGACGAAGAAGGGCTTCTGGAACAAAACCACCACCATCAAGCACGACGTGGTCGATACCACCACGGCGATCGGTACCTCGCTTGGCGGCAGCAGCGTGACGGTGCAGGCGGGACGCGATCTGCAGGTGACGGGTTCGAGCATCTTGAGTGACGATGCGACGAAATTATTCGCGGGTAACAACATCACTATTGATGCGGCCACCAATAGCGTGTACGAACTGCATCATTCCAGCACCAAGAAAAGCGGTTTCATGAGCAGCGGCGGCATCGGCTTCAGCTATGGCACCAAGACCACGACGGTGGATCAGGAGCGGGACGCTACCCTGCAAAGCGGCGAGGCGCGCAGTTCGATTGGCGCCACAAATGGTGCGCTGACGATGGTCGCCGGCAATAACGTGACGATAGGCGGCAGCGATATTCTTGCCGCCACTGATCTCGATATTATCGGCAAGAGCGTCACCATCAAGCCGGGGCAGGACAATGAGAAGGGCAAGTTCGAAGTCAAGACGACGCAGGATGGCTTGACCCTGGCTCTGGGCGGCAGCGTGATCAGCGCCATTCAGACCCTGCAAACCATGAGCAAGGCAGCCAGTACGGCCAAGGATGGCCGTGTCACGGCGATGGCGGCCGCCACGGCGGCTATGGCCGCCAACGACGCTGCCAAGGAGATGATGAAGGAAGGGCCGAGTATCAGCATCAGCCTGACGGCGGGCCATTCGGAAAGCATCCAGACGCAAACGACGGCCAGCACCACGCATAGCGGCAGCGTATTGACAGGCAATAATATCAATATCACGGCCATGGGCGGTGGCAAGGATAGCAACATCAATATCCTGGGCAGCGACCTGAACGCGAAAAATGATATTCGCCTGCATGCCGATAACAACGTCAATCTGCTGGCCGCGCAGGACACGGAAAGCCAGCACAGCAAGAGTTCGAGCATCAGCGCTTCGGTAGGCGTGAAGGCCATCGTGAGCACACAGGGTACGTCGTTCGGTTTCACGGCCAGCGTCAGCGGCAGCAAGGGGCATGAAGACGGTGATGGCACGACGCAGCTCAATACGCATGTGAATGCGGGCGACAAGCTGGTCATCACAAGCGGTGGCGACACCAACATCAAGGGTGCCGTGGCCAGTGCCAACCAGGTCATTGCCGACATCAAGGGCAATTTGAACCTGGAAAGCCTGCAGGACACGGCCAAGTTCGACAGCAAGAGCCAGAGCATTTCTGCCAGCGGAACGGTGGGCATTGGCGCCAGCTTCAGCGGCAGCTATAGTCAGAGCAATATGCACAATGACTACGCCAGCGTGCAGGAGCAAGGCGGCATCAAGGCGGGCAATGGCGGCTTTCAGATCAAGGTGGGCGGCAATACGGACTTGAAGGGCGCCGTCATCAGCGCCACGGAGGCGGGCAAGCTGGACAGCAGCTTGATTACCTCGACTTTGACGCACAGCGATATTGCCAATCATGCGATATCGAAGGGGAGCAGTGTGGGGGTGTCTGGGGGCTTTTCGGTGGCTGGCAAGGAGACCGACGAGAATAAGAATTTGACCAATGTTGGTGGTGGAGGCGGTACCACCGCAGGCCTCCCCGCCATAGTTGCCCTCAGCGAGAAGTCCACCAGCACGACCCGCAGCGGCATCAGCGGCGGCACACTGGCCATCACCGATGATGCGGCTCAGCGAGCAGCGACGGGCAAGGGCGCGGATGAAGCTATCGCCGGTGTGAACCGCAATGTGACGACCGGGGTGGATAGCAGCGGAAAGATTGGCAACAACTTCGACAAGGCCAAGTTGCAGGCGACGATGGATGTAACGGCGGCGTTTGCGGCGGCGGCGGCGAAGGAGGTGGGAGATTATGCTTCCGCCAAGCTGGATGAAGCTGCACTATTAGAACGTGAATCGGGCAAACTTAGTGAATCTGATCCTGAGAGAAGCAAAGAGTTAAAGCGTCAAAGTGACGAGATAAAAAGTAACTGGAAAGAGGATGGGCTCGCGCGGGTAGCGTTGCACACGGCGGTTGGTGGGCTTGCTGGCGGTACCAACGGCGCTTTGGGAGCAGGTGCAGCGGCGTTTTCGACGGATATTATCGCAGAGCAACTTAAAAAATTGGACATACCGCAAACGCTGCGTGGCGCGCTGACGTTGGCAGCGGGGGCCGCTGTGGGGGCCGCAGCTGGCGGTGCTACGGGGGCAACCAGTGCTGCGAATGAGGTGGCGAACAATTACCTGAAACATGAAGAAATATTAAAACTGGAAAAGAAGAATTCTGAGTGTATGGCAGGGAAAGCTTCTTCGTGCACTGAGCGAGATGAGTTGCAAGCAGTAAGTGAACAGCGAGATCGTATTCTTGATGACTGTCGAGGAAATGCAAGTTCTTATTGCAATGGGAAAAGGCAAGAAGTTCGTTACGCATATGCAGAAATCATTAGGAAATCTGATGATGTATTTGGAACGTTTGGCGTGCCGGGACTTACATATTCGATTGAGGCAGGAAATACTCAAAGCCAAGCTAATTCTACGTTTGGACGTTTGGATTTGTTGAGAGCAAGAAATTCAGGATTTGCTGACAATATTTTAAATGGTGCTGTAAGTTCATATAAAACTTTTCTTACTACCGTCAATGCCTTAACTTTTGATTTGGATGCTCAAAAACGGGTCGTCGATTCAGCGTCTGTAATTTATGAGGCGGTAACTAATCCAGAAAAAACTTTCTCAGAAGTGGGGAATTCCATTCGGGCGCGAAACAATGAACTTGCATTGGCTTATGAACGGGGAGATGTTGATACAATTGGAAAATTTGGAGGCGGGAAGGCTGGCGATTTTGTCGGACTCCTTGTTGGCTCGGTAGGGAAGGTCGGTAAGGTAGGCGGCGCACTTGACGATGCGTTGAAAACGACTGGGAAATATGAACAAACTTTACTGCGAAATGCCGATGGATTTTTGGAAACGGAGGTTAGGGTTACGCCGTTAGATGCCCAGAAAAAACTTAATACCAACGATGTTTTGGGGAATGGTGGGTTGAAGCCAACCGAGGCAGCGATGGCTGCCCAGTTAGAATCTGTATTGGGTGCAATGGAACGCTATCCGGCTCCAGCAGGGGGAAGGGGAGGGAAGTCTCCAGATTTTGTTATTTTAGATGGTCCTAATGCAGGAAAAACCGTTGATGCAATGTATACGACTGACAAGTTGACGGTCAAGGAGATTGATGGATTGAATAAATTTTATGAAAAATCTTTTAAATCTGGTAGTGCGCAGATTGGAATCATGGATCATTTATCGAAGGCGGATTTTGTTCCTATTGATTTTAGGATTTTGAATTCTGAAAATCAAAAAATATTTATGAATTATGCTAAAACTTTACCAATCGATTTGCGTAAAAAAATTATTATAGTGAGGTGATTTATGGGTGTTATTATTGTTGGCTTTGTTGATCCGGAGAAGCCGGTGTCGGTAGAGAATTTATCTTGGGCTAGTATAAATGATTCTATTTGGAGTGTTTTTGGTGATATTTTTAATGAGGTTTTAATTTTCAATAATCGGATATTGTCTAGTGTGAAGAGTGAAGAGTTTATTTATCAGGAGGCTTATTCATTTCAGATGCTTGATGGGGATGACTTTATTTTATTGATAAAAGTTATGCGTGATTATTTTTCTAAGCTTAAGGACGAGGGAGGTGCTAGGAAAATAGCGGCGGAGATATGGGTTAATGATATTGAGCCTCTGATTGTTAAGGATTTTAGATATGTGGAATAAATTCATAATAGTTTAATTCGAGGTTGTGGTCAGATGCCAATCCACCCAAGTTAAGAGACGAGCCAGCGTATTTATTGTCCAATCAGTGAAATAGTGCTTGACGCGGCGCAGGCTTTACGGGCGACCGGGGTCATACGGGCGGCCGCGGGCGGCCGGCGGGCGGCCGGGGTCAGGTCCGGCATTCGTACACGATCTCAGCCTTAGTCGTCTCGATCTGCAGCAGGTTGCACGCGGGCGGGGTCAGGTCCGACTTTTGTACACGGTCTCAACCTTTGCCGTCTTGATCGACAGCAAGTTGCGCTTTATTAAATGCCAATACGGCCCGACTGACTGTCTTGCTCGACACGTGAAAAGCGGCGGCGATGTGGGACATGGTAAAAGCGGTTGAGAGATAGGCGCGTGCCATTGCCTCGTCTCTGTTGCTATAGAGGGCTTTGTATTGCGCTAGTGATAGCGCGACAGCGCGGCGCTGCTGCCTTGGCGTATCCTTGTATGCATCGGAACGCTGCGATTGCTGATGTGCCGAAACGAAGGCGTCATCGCCCAGAAGCATCTGGTGGCAGGTATGGATGAGCGGACTAGTTTCGCCCATGCCGGCAGCGACAAACCGAGAATAGTTGGCGACCGCCTCGTCACGCGTAGCGCCAAACTGGCTCAATAGCCAGTCACGAGTCAACCAGCATGGAGGCATTGCATCGTCCAAAACGTAGTGATGGCTGCTCCAGTGCCAGTTGTCGGGTGATGCCACCATGTGCGCCCGGACTGGATTCAAGACGATGTAGCGGGCTAATTCCAGCAGATAATTTTCTTTCTGTACCAAGATGGCTTTGTAGCGGCCTTGCAATACGTGCCCGACAAGCTTGTGGCGTCGATTGAAATGCTGGGTATAAACGCCATTGAGTTGGCGCATGCCTTGCGACAGATTCGCCTCGACCGTTTCAACGGAGGGGGCGGGGTCAGGGGGGGGCGGGGTCAGGTCCGACTTTTGTACACGGTCTCAACCTTTGCCGTCTTGATCGACAGCAAGTTGCGCTTTATTAAATGCCAATACGGCCCGACTGACTGTCTTGCTCGACACGTGAAAAGCGGCGGCGATGTGGGACATGGTAAAAGCGGTTGACAGATAAGCGCGTGCCATGGCCTCGTCTCTGTCGCTATAGCGTGCGTGATACTGCGCGCGTGACAGTGTGACAGCGCGGTGCTGCTGCCTTGGCGCATCTTTGAATGATTGGACCACTGCGATTGCTGATGTGCTGAAATGAAGGCGGCGTCGCCCAGAAGAATCTGATGGCTGCTGTGAGTGAGTGGACTTTCCTCTCCTCTCGCGCCCGCGACAAACTGGCAATGACGGGTTTTGCTGGTGAGGGTATTGTTGAGGGTATCGGCAACTGAATGGTTTGGAAATCACTGAAAAATCAAACGCTTAGCCACCTCATTGACCATCGAGTGGGAATAATCTCCCGTCCAGAACCGTAGGCTAATGCCGGGTCAATGAAACAGCTAAGCTCTGGCTATTAGGTTTTTTTGCCTAGTGGCTGTCGCAAACTACTGGCGATATCTGCATCGGCTATGCCATCTGCCCCAAGCTGATCAGCCGAGCCAGCGTCTCCTGCGCATTCATGCTCTTGGCCAGCTTGACGGCGGTCATGCCCCGGCTGTCCACGGCATCGATGCGGGCGCCGTGTTGCAGTAGCAGGTCGAGGATAGTGAGGCGGTTGAACATGGCGGCCATCATCAACGGTGTCTTGCCGTCCGGGCTGGCGCCTTCCACATTCGCGCCGTGCTTGAGCAGCAGCTCGGCGATGTCCAGGTAGCCTTTGTAGGCCACGCCGGCCAGCGGTGTCTGGCCCTGGTCGTTGGGGACGTTGGCGTCGGCGCCCGCTTCGAGCAGCAGGCGCGACGTTTCCAGGTGGCCATGGTAGCTGGCCAGCATGATCAGGCTGTCGCCTTTTTCGTTGCGGAAGTTGACCGGCACGCCTTGGGCAAGCATGGCGCCCAGTTGCTGCGTGTCGCCTTCACGCACGAGGGCAAACAGGCCCTGGATGAATTCCAGGGTTTCGGCATCCATCGTTGGCGGGAGTTTTCGTGCATCGGTGTTCATCATGTTCTTTCTGCGAAGGTTTAAATGGATATTGAAGTAGTGGCCGGGAAGTGTCAATTGTACGAGTCCGGCTTCTCACTTGAGGCAAATGCAACAAGGTGCTCCGCTTGTAAATTTCCATTATTAAACTATATTGGAAAATGATGTGATTTTTATATCATGTCAGTTATTCCGATTCGGAAATTTAATACTTCCAGAAATTCCAAAAGGGGGGACGAGTCATGAGTGCAATGTTAGAAAAGAAGTCCATCGACAAACCGGACGAAGTGCGTCCATTCAAGGACGGAGCCGGCCGGATGGCTGTCTTTACGCTAGGCGAACAGACCATGGGGCGCGGCGAATTTGAGCCTGGCTGGCGCTGGAGCCTGCATGTCAAACCGATTGCGGGAACGGATTCGTGCCAGGCAGCGCATACCGGCATGGTTCTCGAGGGGCGGATGGTGGTACGGATGAATGATGGCGCCGAGATGGAATATGGACCGGGTGACGTCTTCTATATGCCACCGGGACATGATGCCTGGGTGGTTGGAGATCAGCGTTGTGTCCTGTTCGATGTCACCGGTGTCGCAAGGTATGCCAAACCGCAATAAGGGCGGCAGCTGAAGACAGCCGCTCACGCGCCCGCCGCCAGCGCCTTTTGCCGCGATGCCAATGCGGCGCCGATAAAGAGGGCGATGGCCGAGGCGATCAATCCCCGCTCCAGTCCGGCGGGGCCGTCGGCGATCCAGCCGACGACGATGGGGCCAACGATCTGGCCCAGCGCGAATACCGTCGTGTAGGCACTGATGCCGGCCGTCCAGGATTGCGGTGGCAGGTTATGCCGCACGAGGGCCGTGGTTGACGCCACCACGGACAGGAACACGGCGCCGAAGACGAGGCCTGAAATGAACACGACGGGCGCAAAGCTCGTCAGCGCGGGCAGGATCGTAACTGCGCCCAGCACGCCGTTCAATATCGCCAGCGATTCGCCGCCCCTGTAGCGGTCGAGCATGCGCGCCCAGATGCGCGACGACGCCACCACCGCCAGCCCCAACAAGGTGTAGAACACGGTGATCAAGGTGGCGCTCATGCCTTGCTGCTTGAGCAGGGCGATAACGAAGGTCATGTAGCCGATGTAGCCGACGCCAAACATGAAGTAGCCGGCCAGGCTGGGGGCAAAGTCGCGCCAGGCGAAGCGCCGCGGCGTGTCGAGGGCGCGCGGCGCTTCGCCGATCGCCTTCGCCGGCACGGCCATGATGGCGGTGGCGGCCAGGCAGGCGATGCCCAGGGCCAGCCATGGCCATTGCCAGGCATGTGCGGCGCCGTGGTCTTGCGCGGCGGCCAATGCGGCCGGCACCAGCAGGGCCGACAGCGCGATGCCAAAACCCGTGCCGCCGTAATACAGGCCGATGTAGAAGCCGGCGTGCTGGCTGTGCATGGAGCCGAGCCGCGCCGCCAGCACGCCGCCAGCGATGAAAATGAAGGCGCTTGCCACGCCCGCGCACACGCGCTGCAGGAACAGGGTGGTCGTATCGCTGACGAGGCCCGACATCAGCATGAAGATGCTGGCCAGCACGGAACCAATGATGAGCAAGCGCCACACGCCCAGGCGGCGCATCAGCGCCGGCGTGGCCAGGGCGCCGAGAAAATAGCCGAGCGCATTAAACGTGTTCATGGCCCCGGCCAGCAGGTAGGACCAGCCCAGGTCGTCGCGCATGGGCGGCAGCAGCAAGCCATAGGAAAAGCGCGACAGGCCCAGGGCCACGGCGGCGCCCAGCGACAGGGCCAGCGCCGTGGCCAGCGGATGGGACGGGGAATGATCGTGTGTCGGCATGTCCAGGATACCCGTCTATATGAAAAGCGTGGAGTTGGCGCCGGGGCAGGCCGGCGGGCAAGGTCTGTGCGGGACAGTGGCATAGGGCGCTGACGACACGCTTTTTTACTGCCAAGTTAGCGAATCGTGCCTGGGAAGTCAAGCAGGGACGTGCCTGGACATGGCGGGAGGCAATGCGATTTTTCTATCATTGCTTGTGGAGATTCGCCTTTCGCGCCAGCTAGAGCGCCGGGACGCGCCGGCTCCAGAACGGTGCCGTGGGCCAGCGCGTTTCCTGGCCGTAGCAGTACGCCAGGTGGCGTTCGTACGCCGCGCCGATGGCGGCCAGTTCCCCATTGTAGTGCCGGTAGGCTTGCAGCTCTCCCTGCAGCGTACGGTCGGCTGCCTCGGCGGCGGCCAGGCCCGTGTACAGGGCGTTAAAGATGCCTTGCGACGACAGCGGGTCGAAGCTCAGGGCCGCGTCGCCGACGGCGAACCAGCCTGGGCCGGCACCGGCGTCCAGGCTGGCCGTATGCGCGGGCGTGGCCATGGCGAGCGTATCGGCCGCATAGCCTTGCTGCGCCAGCAATTCCCCCGTAGCGGGCAGCTTGCGCGCCGCCGCTTCCAGCCAGCCGGCGTCGCGCAGGGCGTTGTTGGCGAGCAAGTCCGCATCCGTATGCAGGGCCAGCACGCGGCGCTGGCAGGGCAGGGGCGCGCTGTACCACCAGCCGTATTCGCAAGCCTCGATGTGGGCAAAGCCACGCGTCGATGGCGTCCTGTCATGTCCGTATTGCCATACTGAAACTAACCGGTCGCCGCGCTGGCGCCGCGCCCCGACTTTGCGGGCCAGCCGGGCGCTGCGTCCCGTGGCGTCGATGACGATGCGCGCGGCCGCGTCGCAGGGGCCGCGCTGCGTTTGCAGCCGTACTCTCCAGCCGCTATTTTCCGGCGTGATGCCCGCGACTGTGGCCGCGGCCAGCAGGGCGGCGCTACGCCGGCGTGCCTCGTCGCGCAGCCACAGATCGAAGGTGCCGCGCGCCAGGTGCCAGCCGTGGCCATCGGGATCGCTGAGGAAATGGTGTTCCGTCCAGGCGCCGTTCCACCAGGCGCGGTTGCCGTGGTAGGGCGCATGGCCCTGCCGCAGGAAGGCGTCAAGCAAGCCCATGTCCTGCAGCAGGCGCGCGGCGGCCGGCGGCAGCGATTCGCCGATGCGCGCCTGCGGGGCGGCCAGCCGGTCGACCAGCAAGACCCGGTGCCGCCCCGCCAGGTTCAGGGCGGCCGTGGCGCCGGCAGGACCGGCGCCGACGATGAGCACGTCGGCCTGCAGCACGGTCACAAGCGGTGTCGCTGCAGATGGCGGGCTTTTTCCGTGCCTTCCAGGTCGACGTCGACGAACTCGTCCGGTATTGCCGCTGCCGCGCGCAACTGGTGCTGGCCGGCTACCGGCGGCGGCAGGTTTTCCACCTGCAAGAATGAGGGGAAGCCGGTCACGTCCGTGGGACCGGGGCGCACCTCGACCACGCCCACTTGCGCCAGGTCGGCGATCATGTTGTTGATCTGCTCTTCATAGCTGATGTTGCCCAGCGGGCGTATCCACGCGGCGCGCCGGGCGAACGCGGCCAGGCGGTCGTCGACGGGCACTTCGCGGTTCATCACCGTGTCGTAGGCCAGCTTGCTCATCACCTGGTTCGGCACGCGCGCGGGCCAGAACGTGGGTACATAGGGATCGTAATCGGACTGGTAGCCGGAGCGGCAGCTGGCCGTGTCCGTCTGCCATGGCACGGCCATCCAGCGCGTCACGCCGCCGGCGATCTGCGCCGAGCAGGGGCTGCCGATATTGTCCGGCGTCAGGACGGCGCCGTAATCGGGCTCGACCCAGCCGGGCGGCCGGTGCGCCAGGCGGAACGGCGCGCTGTACATGCTGGCCTGGCGCATGGGCCAGGTCATTTCGCAGCCGGGGTGGAAGGCGTCGGCCAGGCAGAATTCCATGGCCGCGCGCAGCAGGGTGTCCGGTTGCTGGGCCACATCCACCTCGGCCAGGCTTTGCGGCGGCACCTTGCCGGGAGCGTAGTCGTCCGTGAACTTGCCGTCGGCCCATTGCTTGAGGAAGCGCAATTGCAGGTTGCTCAGCGCGCAGTTCTGGCGCGGCGTGTCTGCCGGCGGGATGGCCATCGCATCGCCATACAGCCACGGCCACGGCGATGGCGCCCAGGCGTCGCGCTCGAACTGGCGGAACTGGTTATAGATGACGTTGCGCCACTCCCTGCGGTTTTCGGACGGGCTGGCCAGGCGCGCCATCCACTCGTCGCGGCTGAACGGCGTGCTGCCGTCCCAGCCGAAGGCGGCCGCGAAGCCGGCGTTGACCCATTGCAGGTTCGACAGGCGCTCGAATATGGGGCGGATATCGTCCTGGAACGAGGGAACGGCCGGTGCGGTAATTTTGCCTTCGGAAACAAACAAGTCGCGCATCAAGTCCCACATCGTGCGCACGGACTTTTGCTGCGGCGCGTAGTCGGGCGGCGCGACGACCACCCAGGCCATGTCGACGGGCAAGGCCTGACCCTGATAGTGGACGGTGGCGCAGACGGGGCCGTCGGACGTGTCGTCATGCCAGCCTTCGTTGTTGGCGAAGGTGATGGCGCGCGCGCCATTCCACGAGGCCGACTTGCCATGGCCGCCCAGCACGATCAGCCGTCCCATGGCATCCGTGCGCAATTCACCCAGGTAGACGGGCGTGCCCAGGAAGCTGCCGCTGTCGAAGGCGACGGCCGGCTGTTCCTTGCCGCTGATCTTGCGCTCGCCCGGCGTGATGGAAAGCGCTGCGCGGTCGGTGACGGCCATGTTGCGCAGGAACGAGGGCTGGGTGACATGCGCTTCCGGAATATCGAGCGCGATCTGGAACTGGTACCACGCCGCCTTGGTGTTGGCCAGGGTGACGGACCATTCGATGTCGGCATTGCCGGCGTTCAATTCGGCCACGGCCACGCCGGCGGCATTCAGACCGTAGATGCGAAAGCTTGCCGCCTGGCGCTTGATGGCCCCGGACGCATCGCGGTAGTAGCCGGCCGGCCGCGCCGCCGGTTCCGGCACTTCCGGTCCCAGAAAGTATTCGCTGGGGCTGTTGCCCACGCGGGCAATGCCGATGGGCGGATAAATCGCCGCCTTGACGATGACGGTATCTTGGGTGGAACTGGACATGGCGTGCCTTTCCAGATGCGTGGAGGGAAGGAAAATATACCGCATAAAAAACGCGCCAAATGCGCACATAGTCACCGCATCTTGAATTCCTGCGACGGGCGCCGGACACATGCTGCTGCGGCGGCCAGGCCAGCTTTTTCCAGCCACGTTAAGATAGCGGTATTTTCAAGACTGCGAGAGGTCCAGGTGCGCGTGTTGCTGGTGGAAGACGATCCGATGATCGGGGAAAGCCTGGTCGAGGGTTTGCGCGGCGAGTGCTATGCCGTGGACTGGGTGCGCGACGGCCACGATGCGGAGCTGGCGCTGGCCGGTTTCGCCTACGATTTGATGCTGCTGGACCTGGGCTTGCCCGGCAAGCAGGGCATGGACGTGCTGCGCAGCATGCGTGCGCGGGGCGCCGAGTTGCCCGTGCTGATCATCACGGCGCGCGACGGCACACCGGCCCGCGTCGACGGGCTCGACAGCGGCGCCGACGATTACCTGGTCAAGCCGTTCGACCTCGACGAGCTGCTGGCGCGCATCCGCGCCTTGCTGCGGCGCCGGGTCAGCCGTTCGCGCTCCGTCATCGAGCATGGCGCGCTGATACTCGATTTGGCCAGCCACGACGTCACGTTCGAGGGGGAACTGATCAAATTGCCGCCGCGCGAGTTTTCCGTGCTGCGCGCCTTGCTCGACCATCCGGGCAAGGTGGTGTCGAAGCGCCAGCTGAGCGAAAAACTGTATGGATGGGATTGCGAAGTGGAAAGCAATACCGTCGACGTGTACGTATACCAGCTGCGCAAGAAGTTCGGCGCGGACTGCATCCAGACCGTGCGCGGCGTGGGCTACAAGATGCGGGTGGCGGCATGCTGACCATCCGCCGCCAGTTGCTGCTCGGCTTGCTGGCCGCCACCTTGCTGTGCGTGCTCGGCGCCGGCATTTCGCTGTTCCGCTCGCTGCTGGAAGAAACCAATGAACTGGCCGACCTGCAGCTGCGCCAGCTGGCCGTGGCCTTGCCCGACGAGTTCGAGCCGCAGGCGGGCCTGGTCGCCGCGCAAGATCCGGAAGAAGCGTTCGTGCTGCAGGCGTGGGACGAGGACGGCCAGCCCTTGCCCGTCCTGCAGGGCCAGCCGGCATTGCCGCGCTATGCGCTGGCCGGCTTTGCCGATGTCGTGCTGCACGGCGAGGACTGGCGCCTGTACGGCGAAACGCGGCGCGGCCGCTACGTGCAGGTGGCGCAGGCGCAGGCCGTGCGCGACCAGCTGGCCTGGCAGATGACCATGCGCGCCGGCGCCCCGCTGCTGGTGTTCGCGCTGATCCTGGCGCTGCTGATCGTCGTCGTCGTGGGGCGCGCGCTGGCGCCGCTGCACCGGCTGGCCGAATCCGTGGCGGGTCGCTCGCCGGACGCCTTGACGCCGCTGGCGGCCGACGACATGCCGCCCGAACTGCGCCCCGTGGCGCTGGCGTTGAATAGTTTGATGGGGCAGTTCGAAGCGGCGTTGACGGCGCAGCGCACCTTTGTTGCCGATGCGGCGCATGAATTGCGCTCGCCGCTGACGGCGCTGAAATTGCAGCTGCAGGTGGCCGAGCGGGCCGGCAGCGAGGAAGAACGCCGCGTGGCGCTGGCGCGGCTGCACGAACGGCTGGACCGCAGCACGCACCTCGTGCGGCAACTGCTCAGCCTGGCACGGCATGAAACGGCGCTGACGGCCAGCCAGCTGCACACAGTGGACCTGGGGCAATTGCTGGAAGCGGCCGTGGCCGACCACAGCGCGCTGGCCGATAGCCGCGACATCGACCTGGGCGTGGTGGAAGCCCCGCCGGCCAGAGTACTGGTGCAAGCCGATCCCGACGGCCTGCAAGTGTTGCTGAATAACCTGATCGACAACGCCTTGCGCTACACGCAGCAGGGCGGCAGGGTCGATTTGCAGGCGGTGCTGGAAGAGGGCAGACCGCTGCTGCGCGTGTCCGACAACGGCCCCGGCGTGCCGCAACAGCACCATGCGCGCCTGTTCGACCGCTTCTTCCGCCCCGACGGGAATGACGCCTGGGGCTGCGGCCTGGGCCTGTCCATCGTGCGCCACATCGCCGAGCACCACCAGGCCGATATCGCGCTGGCCGAAGGGGAGGCGGGACGGGGATTGCAGGTGACGGTGCGTTTTCCGCAGGCGGCCTGAATGAAAAAAGCGGATGCCGGTGAAGGCATCCGCTTTTCAGTCACGGGCGAAGCGCTTAGGCCAGCTCGGTGATGAATTGCTCGCGCGCAGGGCGCACTTTTTTCAGGTCCACCAGCCAGTCGCCTTCGTCGGCGCGGTAGCCGAGCGGCAGCATGACGACGGAACGCAGGCCTTTTTCGCGCAAGCCCAGGATCTCGTCGACCTTGGCCGGATCAAAACCTTCCATCGGCGTCGAATCGACTTTTTCCTGCGCCGCGGCGATCAGGGCCGTGCCCACGCCGATATAGGCCTGGCGCGCCGCGTGCTGGTAGTTGGTTTCCGCATCGCGCTGCGGGTAGGTGGCGAGGATTTGCTGGCGGTACGCTTCCCAGCCTTCATTCTTGAAGCCGCGCACGGTGTTGACCAGGTCAAACATCTTGTTGATGCGTTCGACTGTGTAATTGTCCCAGGCAGCAAACACCAGCAGATGCGAGGCGTCCGTCACTTGCGACTGGTTCCACGCATGCGGCTTGATCTGCTCGCGCAGGGCCGGATTCGTCACGACGAAGACTTCGTAAGGATGCAGTCCGCTGGAGCTGGCCGTCAGGCGCACGGCTTCCAGAATGCGCTCGACCTTGTCTTGCGGCACCGTTTTCGTCGGGTCCATTTTCTTGGTGGCGTAGCGCCATTGCAGTGTTTCGAGCAAATCGGACATGTAAATCCCTTTCATAATGAATAGTTCAGACTGGAAATGATAGCGGATTCGGGCATTTCAAGTGCAAAGGGGCAAAGAATTGCTTGTCATACTCAAGTTAGCGCACTCCAGCATGGTTGTCTACAGGCCAACCATGGCAAGCTCTACGTCCGGGTAGCGCGCACCCTGCACGCTGGCGGGCGCGATGGCTGCGCCGATGGCGGCCAGCTCGCTTTCGCTCAATGTGATTTGGCCGGCGGCCACATTCTCTGCCAGGTGCGCCAGGCTGCGGGCGCCCGGTATTGGCACGATGTCAGTACCTTGCGCCAGCAGCCAGGCCAGCGCCAGTTGCGCCGCCGTGGCGCCGCGTGCGGCCGCCAGACGCTGCAGTTCGGCAACGAGGTGCCCGTTGGCCGCCATCGCGGACGGCTGGAAGCGTGGCAGGCTGTGGCGGTAGTCGTCTGGTGCCAGCGCGGCGCTGGAGTTCAGCTGGCCAGTCAGGAAGCCCCGGCCCAGCGGGCTGTAGGGCACGAAGCCGATGCCCAGTTCCCGGCAGGCGGGCAGCACCTCGGCTTCCACGTCGCGGCTCCACAGCGAATATTCGGACTGGACGGCGGCGATCGGATGCACGGCATGGGCGCGGCGCAGGGTGGCGGCCGACACTTCCGACAGCCCCAGGTGGCGCACCTTGCCTGCCCGCACCAGACCGGCCATGGCGCCCACCACGTCTTCGATGGGCACGGCGGGGTCCACGCGGTGCTGGTACAGCAAGTCGATGCACTCGATGCCGAGCCTGGACAGCGACGCTTCCACGGCCTGGACGATGTGCTCGGGGCGGCTGTCGACACCCGCCATGCGTTCCACGCCCTGGCCATGGGGCAAGATCTTGAAGCCGAACTTGGTGGCGATGCTGACCTTGCCGCGCAGTTCCTTCAGGGCGCGGCCTACCAAGTCCTCGTTGGCATAGGGGCCATAGACTTCCGCCGTGTCGATCAGGGTCACGCCCAGTTCCACGGCGCGGTGCAGCACGCGCAGCGAGGTGGCCTCGTCCGCGCCGCCGTAGGCAAAGCTCATGCCCATGCAGCCCAGGCCGATGGGGGCGACGCGCAAGCCGGAGTTGCCCAGTGTTCTGTGTTCCATTGTCATTCCTCGTTAATAGTTGGAACACAGAGTATGGGCGGGCGCACAGCATGCGATAAGATAGCTTATCCTGCATGTATTGCTGAATGAAACTCATGAATAATGGCTGACCTCAATGAATTGACGGCCTTTGCCGCCGTCGCCCGCCTGCGCAGCTTCCGCAAGGCGGCCCTGGAACGGGGCGTATCCGCCTCCGCCCTCAGCCATGCGCTGCGCGCGCTGGAAGAGCGGCTGGGCGTGCGCCTGCTGAACCGCACCACGCGCAGCGTCACGCCGACCGAGGCGGGGCAGCTGCTGCTGGCGCGGCTGGCGCCGGCCATGCGCGAAATCGACGATGCCTTGCTGGACCTGAGCACCTTGCAGGATGTGCCGGCAGGCAAGCTGCGCCTGAACGTGCCCCGTCCCGCCGCGCGCTTGCTGCTTGCGCCCATGCTGGCCAGTTTTGTCGCCCGCTATCCGCGCGTGCAGGTGGAAGTGGTGACCGACGACGGCATGATCGATATCGTGCGCGATGGTTTTGACGCGGGCATTCGCTTCGGCGAGCAGGTGGCGGCCGACATGATCGCCGTGCCTGTCGGCGCGCCGCAGCCGTTCGTGGTGGTGGCGTCGCCCGCCTACCTGGCCGTGCATGGCGCACCAAGCACGCCGCGCGCGCTGCTGAGCCACGCCTGCATAGGCCGGCGCTTTCCCAGCGGGCGCCAGTATGCGTGGGAGTTCGAGCAGGCAGGCGAGGGCTTCAGCATCGCCGTCGGCGGCCCGCTGGTGTTCGATGACGATGAACTGATGCTGCGCGCGGCCCGCGATGGCGCGGGACTGGCCTATGTGTACGAGGCCGATGCGCGCGCCGATATCGCGGCGGGGCGCCTGGCGTGCGTGCTGGAGAGTTGCCTGCCGCCGCCGCCCCGTTACTTCCTGTATTACCCGAGCCGGCGCCAGATGCCGGCCGTCTTGCGCGCCTTTGTCGACATGCTGCGCGCGCCGGCGTAGTTAGCCGGCGGGCGGCGGCGCGGTATGCTCGACCGGCCACTTGATGGTGAACAGACTGCCGCCCGCCTTGCCACGCGTGCAGACGGCGCTGCCGCCATGCGCGCGCGCGATGGCTTCGACCACGGCCAGGCCCAGGCCGCTGCCCGCGTTCAGGTCGACCCTGGCGCTGTCGCCGCGGCGGAAGGCTTCGAACACGTGCGGCGCCAATTCCTCGGCAATGCCGGGGCCCGCGTCCTCGACGCTCAGGTAATACTGGCCGGCCTGCACGCGGGTGCGCACGCGCAGCAGGCCCGGGTGCGCATAGCGGCGCGCGTTGTCGAGCAGGGCCAGCACGATTTGCCGGATGCGTGCCGCGTCGCAGCAGACGGGATGGTCGGACAGGTGCAGCTGCAAGGTAAAACCGGCCGCTTCCATTTCCTGCGCCAGCAACCGGCCCACTTCCTCGATTTCCAGGGTCAGGTCCGTCCACGCCATGCGCAGTTGCATGTGGCCGCTGTCGGCCAGGCTCAGGGTGCGCAAGTCCTCGATCAGCCGGCCCAGGTCTTCCACTTGCGCCAGCAGGCTGGAAAACGGCACTTCCTCGGGCTTGAACACGCCATCGACGACGCCTTGCAAGGTGCCGCGCAGGATGGTCACGGGCGTGCGCAGTTCGTGCGCGATGGCCGCATTCCACGTTTCGCTTTCCTGCGCTCCCCGCTGCAGGCGCTCGGCCATGCTGTTGAAGTTGTCGACCAGCATGGCTGTCTCGCCCAGGCTGCGGTCGCCGGCGAACGCGCGCGCGGACAGGTCGCCATGGGCCACGCGGCGCACGCTGTCCATCACGGAATTGATCGGTTTGAGGATGCGCGCGGCCAGCTTGAGGGCGAAAAACGCGGCCAGGCCCAGGCCGAAGATGGTGATGGCGAAGATCCACAGCCACTCGACCGTGCTGGGCGACCAGTCGTCGGGCTCGGACAGCATGCCGGGATCGATCTTGAAGGCGATGGCGAAGAAGGTCCAGGAACCGATCCAGATGATCAGGATGCTGCACACCATCAGCACGGACATCGACAGGATGATCTGCCGGTTCAGGCCTGTGAAGCGCATCAGAGCTCGCTTTCGAGACGGTAGCCCACGCCGCGCAGGCTGGCCGGCATGTTCATCACGCCCGCTTCTTCCAGCTTCTTGCGCAGCTTGCTGACGTGGCTGTCCACCGTGCGTTCCATCGAATTGCTCTCAGGCATGCACGACTCGAGCAATTCCAGGCGGCTGCAAACGCGGCGCGGCGTGCGCGCCAGGTGCGCCAGCAGGCGGAACTCCGTCAACGTCAGGCTGAGCATGAGAGGCTGGGCCATGCCATCCTGCAGCACGCTGGCCACATACGTTTCCTGGTCGATTTCGATGGGGCCGCAGCGCAGGCGCTGGCCGCCCACCGGGTGGTGGCGCACGCGCGAGCGGCGCAGCACGGCGGCCACGCGCGCCACCACTTCGGCCGGATTGAAGGGCTTGATGATGTAGTCGTCGGCGCCCACGCGCAGGGCGGCCAGTTTATCGGCATCCTGGTCGCGGGCCGTCAGCATGATGACGGGCGTTTCGCCGCGCCGGCGCACTTCCGCCAGCACGCCCCAGCCATCGACCCTGGGCATTTGCACGTCGAGCAGCAGCAGGTCCGGCGCCAATGCCAGGTGCTGGTTCAGCGCTTCCTGGCCATCGTGCGCGAAGGCCGTGCGGTAGCCGTCGCGCTCGAGGTAACCGGCGAGGATGCGGGCGATTTGCGGTTCATCTTCGGCGATCAGGACGAGGGCGGAAGGCGGCGTGGTGGCAAGGAAGGAGGGCTGGCTGGCGCTGTGATGATAGTTCATGCAATTAGTCTAGCATTCTTCGCTGTCTCCATCGAATCTCCACATTTCTTTGACGGAACATCCATGCAAGGCTTTTATGCTGCGGCCTATCTGTCGACCGGACCGCCGGTTGGGATCTGCCATAGAGAAAGACCATGCATCCGAGCCACCTCACCAAGAAAAACATGTTGATCGCCGCGGCACTGCTCAGCCTTGCCGCCTGTTCCAAACCCGCGCCGGAAGAAGGTGCGGCGCCGCCCGCCGCCGTCACCGTGCTCAAGCTGCAAGCGGCGCCCGTCGTCCTCAGCGATGAATTGCCGGGCAGGGTGGCCGCCTTCCGCACGGCCGATATCCGCCCGCAGGTGGGCGGCATCGTGCTGCGCCGCCAGTTCGAGCAGGGCGCCGAAGTGAAAGCGGGGCAGAAGCTGTTCCAGCTGAACCCGGCGCCATTCCAGGCGGACGTCGATTCGGCCGCCGCCTCCTTGCAGCATGCGGTGGCCACGGCGAAGCGCGCCAGCAGCCAGGCCGACAGGTTAAAACCGCTGGTGGAGGCGGACGCCATCAGCCGCCAGGCGTATGACGACGCCGTGGCCCAGCGCGAGCAGGCCGTGGCCACCGTGGCGCAGGCGCGTGCCGCCCTGGCGCGCCGCCGCCTGGACCTGGCTTTTGCCAGCATCGAGGCGCCGATTGCCGGGCGCATCGGCTCCGAACTGGTGACGGAAGGCGCGCTCGTGGGCCTGGCCGATGCGACGCCGATGGCGCGCATTCAGCAGATCGACAAGGTGTACGTCGACGTGCGCCAGCCGGCCGCCGCGCTGGCAGCCTTGCAAGCCTCGGGCAACGGGGGAGCGGACAAGCTGCCCGTGACCATTTTAGGCGCCGATGGCCAGCCGCATCCCGTCACGGGCCGCATTCTGTTCTCGGGCATCAGCGTCGATGCGGGCACGGGCGACGCCGTCGTCCGCGTGCTGGTCGACAATCCGCAGCGCCAGCTCTTGCCAGGCATGTTCGTGCGCGCGCGCATCGCCCGCGCCGTGCAGGAAAATGGCGTGCTGCTGCCGCAGCAAGCCGTCTTGCACAGCAGCGGCGGCCAGGCGCAGGCCTGGGTGCTCGATGGCACGAACAAAGCGAGCCTGAAAACGATCGCCGTGGGCGACGTGATCGACCACCAGTACGTGGTCAACGGCGGCCTGAAAGCGGGAGAAACCGTCGTCATCGAAGGCCAGGAGCGCCTGCAGCCGGGCGCCACCGCCGCGCCGCAACCGTGGAAGCCGGCTGTCGTGGCAACGGCGGCCGCCGCCAAGGCGCATTGATGCGCCATTTGAATACCATGAAAGCCTAACGACATGCCTCAATTTTTCATCAACCGCCCCGTTTTTGCGTGGGTGGTGGCGGTCTTCATCGTCCTGTTCGGACTGATCGCCATACCGCAATTGCCGATTGCGCGCTTCCCCTCGGTGGCGCCGCCCAGTGTCAGCATCAGCGCCAACTATCCTGGCGCCACGCCGCAAACCATGAACGATTCCGTGGTCGGCCTGATCGAACGCGAACTGTCGGGCGTCAAGCACCTGCTGTATTTCGAGTCGTCCACCGATACGTCGGGTTCGGCCTCGATCACCGTCACCTTCCAGCCGGGAACGGATCCGGAAATGGCGCAGGTGGACGTGCAAAACCGCCTGAAAGCCATCGAACCGCGCCTGCCGCAAGCCGTGCGGCAAAACGGCTTGACGGTGGAATCGGCGTCGTCCGGCTTCCTGATGATCGTCAGCCTGATTTCCGACAATGGCCAGCACGATGAAGTGGCGCTGGGCGACTACCTGGCGCGCAACGTGACGGAAGAACTGCGCCGCATTCCCGGCGTGGGCAAGGTGCAGCTGTTCGGCTCCGAGCGGGCCATGCGCATCTGGGTCGATCCGGCCAAGCTGGTGTCGTACAACATCGCCATGGGCGAGCTGACGGCCGCCATCGCGCAGCAAAATGCGCAGATCGCCCCGGGCCGCCTCGGCGACTCGCCCGCCGTGCACGGCCAGCGCGTGACCATTCCGCTGACGGTGCAGGGCCAGCTGCAGACGCCGGCCGAATTTGCCGCCATCGTGCTGCGCGCGAATGCGGATGGCTCGAAAGTGACGATCGGCGACGTGGCGAAAGTGTCGCTAGGCGCGCAAAGCTTCAACTTCAGCATCCGCGAAAACGGGCAAGCCGCGTCGGGCGCCGCCATCATGCTGTCGCCCGGCGCCAACGCCGTGCAGACGGCCAGCGCCGTGCGCGCGCGCATGGCCGAACTGGCGCATACCATGCCGGCCGGAATCAAGTATTCGGTACCGTTCGATACGGCGCCGTTCGTGAAGATCTCGATCGAGAAGGTCGTCATCACCTTGCTGGAAGCGATGGTGCTGGTCTTCCTCGTCATGTATCTGTTCCTGCAAAAGATACGCTACACGCTGATTCCCGCCATCGTCGCGCCGATCGCCCTGATGGGCACCTTCACGGTCATGCTGATGGCCGGCTATTCCGTCAACGTGCTGACCATGTTTGGCATGGTGCTGGCCATCGGCATTATCGTCGATGACGCCATCGTCGTGGTGGAAGCCGTCGAGCGCCTGATGGCGACCGAAGGCTTGTCGCCGAAGGAAGCGACGTCGAAAGCGATGCGCGAAATCACCGGGGCGGTAGTGGGCATCACCCTGGTGCTGACGGCCGTGTTCATCCCGATGGCGCTGGCCAGCGGCTCCGTCGGTGCGATCTATCGCCAGTTCACCCTGGCCATGGCCGTGTCCATCCTGTTCTCGGCGTTCCTGGCCTTGACACTGACGCCGGCCCTGTGCGCGACCATGCTCAAACCGATCGGTCCGCACGACCATGACAAGAAGGGCTTCTTCCTGTGGTTCGACCGCGGTTTTGAGCGCATGACGACGCGCTATGAAAAGGGCGTGGTGGCGATGGTGAAACGCGCGGGCCGCTCGATGGTGCTGTATGGCGCTATCGTCGCGGCGCTGGGCGTGGCCTTCATGCAGTTGCCGTCGGCCTTCTTGCCCGAGGAAGACCAGGGATACTTCATCACCTCGATCCAGCTGCCGTCCGACGCGACGATGGAGCGCACGCTCGACGTCGTCAAGATGTACGAGCAGCACGTGGCCACGCGGCCCGGCATCGAAGTGAACCAGTCTATTCTCGGTTTCAGCTTTTCCGGCGCGGGGCCGAATGCGGGCCTGGCGTTCACCATGCTGAAGGACTGGAAAGAGCGCAACGGCGCCACGGCGCAGGAAGAAGTGGCGCTGGCGCAGGCGGCCATGTCGCAGGCGAAGGAGGGCATGATCATGAGCCTGATGCCGCCCGCCATCGATGAACTGGGCAACTCGTCCGGCTTTTCCATGCGCCTGCAAGACCGCGCCAACCAGGGTGTCGCTGCCTTACAGGCGGCGCAGAACCAGTTGCTGGGCCTGGCTGCGCAAAGCGGCAAGGTGGCGGGCGTGTATCCGGATGGCTTGCCACCGGGCGCCAGCGTGCGCCTCGACATCGACCGCACCAAGGCCGAAGCGCTGGGCGTGTCGTTTACGGCCATTGCCGACATGCTGACGGCTGCCATGGGCTCGACCTATGTCAATGATTTCCCGAATGCCGGCCGCATGCAGCAGGTGATCATCCAGGCCGATGCGCCGTCGCGCATGCAGTTGAACGACGTGCTGGCCCTGCGCATTCGCAATAACGCGGGCGGCATGGTGGCGCTGGGCGAACTGGTGCGTCCCGTGTGGAGCGAATCGCCGCTGCAACTGGTGCGCTACCAGGGTTACCCTGCGGCGCGCATTTCGGGCAGCGCGGCGCCGGGCGTATCGAGCGGAGACGCCATGCTGGAAATGGAACGGCTCGTGAAACAGCTGCCACCGGGCTTCGCGCTGGCGTGGACGGGCCAGTCGCTGCAAGAGAAGGAATCGGCCTCGCAGGCGCCCATGCTGATGGCGCTGTCGATGCTGGTGGTCTTCCTCGTGCTGGCGGCCCTGTATGAAAGCTGGTCGATTCCCGTCTCCGTGATGCTGGTCGTGCCTTTGGGCTTGCTGGGCGCCGTGCTGGCCGTGATGTTGCGCGGCATGCCGAACGATGTGTTCTTCAAGGTGGGCATGATCACGATCATCGGCCTGTCGGCGAAGAACGCCATTTTGATCGTCGAATATGCGCGCCAGCTGCAGGCGCAAGGCAAGGGCTTGGTCGAGGCGACGGTGGAAGCGGCCCGCTTGCGCTTGCGTCCGATTTTGATGACGTCGCTGGCGTTCGCGCTGGGCGTCGTGCCGCTGATGCTGGCCACGGGCGCCAGCGCCGAGACGCAGCACGCGATCGGCACGGGCGTCTTCGGCGGCATGATCACCGCCACCGTGCTGGCCGTGTTTTTCGTGCCCGTGTTCTTTGTCGTGGTGCTGGGCGCCGTCGACAAGATGAGCAGCTATTTCAACAAACGCAGTCATCGCATCGCCGTCAAGACGGTGGAAGGAGAGTTGTAATGCGTTTATTCTTTATGACACCCCTGGCCGCGCTGGCCTTGTCGGCGTGTTCCTTGACGCCGCCGCTGGTCAAGCCGGCGGCGCCGATCCCTGCAGCGTATGCCGAGGTCTCCGCACCGGGCAGTGTGGACACTGCGGCGGACCTGGGCTGGCGCCAGATGCTGCTCGATGCGCGCCTGCAGCGCCTGGTCGACATCGCGCTGGAAAACAACCGCGATTTGCGCGTGGCGGCCCTCAACGTCGAAGCCGTGCGGGCCCAGTACCAGATCCAGGATGCGGGCCGCTATCCGGCCATCGGCGCCAATGCTGGCGGCGTGCGCCAGCGCGGCGCCGATGCGGTGACGCAAAACCAATTCACGGCCGGCATCGCCATGAGCGCGTTCGAGATCGATCTGTTTGGCCGCCTGCGTTCCCTGTCGGACGCCGCGTTTGCCCGCTACCTGGCCACGCAGCAGGGCCAGCGCGCCGCGCGCATGGCCCTGATCGGCGCCGTGGCCGACGCGTATCTGGAACAGCGGCTGGCCGAGGAACAGCTGGCGCTGGCCCGGCAAACCCTGCTCGACTGGCGCCAGGCGCTGGTGCTGACGCAGCGCTTGCATGGCGCGCAGCAGGGCAGCGGCCTGGACGTGGCGCAGGCGCAAGGGCAGGCCGCCACGGCGGAGGCGGACGTGCAGGCGCGCGAACGGGCCAGTGCCCTGGCGCGCAACAACCTGGAATTGCTGCTCGGCGCGCCGCTGCCCGCCGATTTGCCGGCTGGCCGCGCACTTGATGGCCAGCCCGTGCTGACGCAGCTGCCGCCCGGCCTGCCGTCGGACTTGCTGGCGCGCCGCCCAGACATCCTGCAGGCGGAATATGCGCTGGTGGCGGCGAATGCGGAAATCGGCGCCGCGCGCGCCGCCTTCTTCCCGCGCCTGTCCCTGACGGCGTCGCTGGGTTTTGCCAGCCCGGAGCTTGGTGACCTGTTCCGCGGCAGCGCGCGCAGCTGGTCGTTCGCGCCGCAAGTGACGCAGCCGCTGTTCCAGGGCGGCCAGCTGCGCGCGGAACTGCAGCTGTCGCGCCTGCGCAAGGACGTGGCCGTGCTGCAGTACGAACAGGCGATCCAGGTGGCGTTTCGTGAAGTGCGCGACGGCCTGGCCGGCAGCGCCACGTACGCGCAGCAGATCGATGCCCAACAGCGCGTGGTGGTGGCGGCGCAGCAGCGCCAGCGCCTGTCGCAGCTGCGCTACGACGCGGGCCAGGACAGCCGCCTGGAATTGCTCGACGCGCAGCGACAGTCGTATGCGGCGCAGCAAGCCTTGCTTGACGCACGGCGCGACCAGTTCAAGTCGGCCGTGGCCTTGTACAAGGCGCTGGGGGGAGGGCTGGAGGAGTAGGCGCTTTGCTTAGCCCGTGAAAGCGCCGATGGGCCGATTGCGCGCCAGGCTCCAGCCTGTCGTGTGTTGGGGGCCGGGCTTGCCGTCGGCCTGCTGCACGCTGTGGCTCCAGAGGATTTCCGTGAAATTCAGCTTGAACTGCTCGGTCGGCATGTCATCGGGATGGGTTTGCAGCTGGATTTCGCTGATGATGGCGTCGCGCAGCCAAATGGTCATGATGTTGGCCGTCTTGTCGCCCGAGTTGCGGGCGATGTAGAGCTTGGTTGGCTGGTCCGTGCCGGTGCCCAGCGGCTTGGCGCGCAGGCACAGGTCGTACAAGTTGACCGAGGTCCGGTCGACATATTTGACACAGGTAAATTCCGTGATCACGGGCCGCCCCGACGTGCGCGCAGAATTGCTGACGTCCGTCGTTATTTGCTGCTTCATGCCCTGGTGCAGCGAGACCAGCTCGATGCATGGTCCCATGCCCTGCAGCGCAGCGGCGTCGCGCCAGATCGCGTCGATGCCGGCATTGCCACCGTCCGGCGTCTTGCCGAACACGAGTTCCCCGTTGCCGGGTTCCAGCAAAATCAAATCCATGACGAGCTCCTCCGCTTGATGTCAGCTGCCGCCGTGCGACAGGCAGCCCTTGAGCCGATGTGGCCGGGTCCAACCCGCTTCGCTGGCGTGGTCGACAAAACTGATGGTCAGCTGCGCGAAGCCTGGCGAGGTGAAATACACGCTGGCCGTTGCATCCTGGCGCTCACGGGTGATGAACCACTGTGCGTCGCCATGCGCCAGACCCCAGCTGGCCACGCGGTGTACCAGCAAGTCGGCGCTGCCACGCTGCGCGATGGCCACCCGCACGTCGGCTTCGCCCATGTTGTTGGTCTGATAGATGCGCGCCACTTTCCTGACCCCAGTTTCAATCGTGCCTGCGACTATACACCGATTAAGTTGCCTAAACACAAGCATAAATTGCGCCGAAATAAATTTTTTTGCATCACTGCATCCAAACGCGGGCACGGCGAGTAGTACAGGGGTGCGCTCGCCGCAACGGCGGCATGAGCGGCACCTCCACTCACTCTATCGGGACCACGACCATGTCACCACTGCCAACCTTGCCATACGCCAAGCTGCTGCTTGTTTCCGCCGTCGCCATGACCTTGTCCGCTTGCGGCGGCGGCAGCGACCACGACGATGTTGTCGTCACGCCACCGCCGCCCGTGGTGGTGGCCGGCGACGTCTTCGTGCTCACCGCCAGCAACAAGCTGCTGTCGTTTGACCGTGCCACGCCGGCCACCATCCGCACCACGGCGACAGTGACGGGCCTGCAGGCCGGCGAAAACCTGCTGGGCATCGATTTCCGTCCCGCCGATGGCCAGCTGTATGGCGTCGGCAGCACGGGCCGCATCTACACCCTGAATGGCGTGACGGGCGCCGCCACCGTGAAAGCGACCCTGGCAGCCGATGCAGCCGATGCGACGGCCCCGTACACGACGCTGGCCGGTACGGAGTTCGGCGTCGATTTCAACCCCGTCGCCGACCGCCTGCGCATCGTCAGCAACACGGGCCAGAGCCTGCGCATCAATGTCGATACGGGCGCCACCACGACAGATGGCAATATCAACGGTGGTGCAGCGAATACGGCCATCACGGCGGCCGCCTATACCAACAGCTTTGCCGGCACGGCCAGCACCACCTTATTTGTCATCGATGCGGCCAACGCCACCCTGTACACGCAAAATCCGCCGAACAACGGCACCCTGGCCGGCGCCGTGCCGCTGGGCGTGGCGGCCACCGGCGTGGCCGGCTTCGACATCGATGCGCGCACGAATACGGGCTACGCCGTCATGACGGTGGCCGGCGCGCGCAACCTGTACATCTTGAACCTGGCCGCCACCACGGCGCCGGCGACTCTGGTGGCGGCCATCGGCGCGGCGGAAGAGCTGCGCGGTATCGCCCTGAAAGCGCCGGCCGCGCCTATCGCCTACGGCTTGACGGACGACACCCGCATCGTCACCTTCAAGACGGCCACGCCGAACACCCTCGATGCCAACGTGGCCGTGACGGGCCTGGCGGCAGGCGAGCGCCTGCTGGGCTTTGACATCCGTCCCAAGGATGGCTTGCTGTACGGGATATCGTCGACGGGGCGCATCGTCACCATCGACCCGGCCACGGGTGCGGCCACCGTCAAGGCGACGCTGGCCGCCGATGCATTGGACGTCACCGCGCCGTACACGGCCATCGCGGGCACGGCCTTTGGCGTCGACTTCAATCCCGTCGCCGACCGCCTGCGCGTGATCGGCAACGCGGGACAAAGCCTGCGCATCAATGTCGACACGGGCGCCACCACCACCGACGGTACAGTCAACCGCGCGGGCGCCGCGCCTAGCGTGACAGCCGCCGCCTATACCAACAGCTTTGCCGGCACGACGGCGACCATGCTGTTCGATATCGACACCGCCAGCGCCTCGCTCGCCCTGCAAAATCCGCCAAACGACGGCACTTTGGTGAATGTCGGCGCGCTTGGCGTGGCGGTGGCGGGCGACGTGGGCTTCGATATCGCGGGCGGCGCCAACGGCCTGGCCCTGGCGGCCTTGCGCACGTCGGCCACGGGACCGAGCTCGCTGTACCGCATCGACCTGGCGACGGGTGGGGCCGTGCTGAGCGGCGGTGCGGCCACGCCGGCCGCTTCCGCCATCGGCAATGGGGCGGTGGGGCTGGTGGATATTGCCATCGCGCTCAAGTAAGGAAGTACGCCGCAGCTTTGCTTTGATTCAATAATTCCAGTATTATAGAATTGTTGTTGATATTCAATGGCTGCGGCGCATGGTGCCCGCGATGCCGCATACCCGGAACCTCGCCCCATGCTCACCGCTTTCCTCATCTTCCTCGCCACCTTAATCCTCGTTATCTGGCAGCCGCGCGGCCTGGGCATCGGCTGGAGCGCCGTCATCGGCGCCTGTGTCGCCTTGCTGGCCGGCGTGATCCACTGGGGCGACATTCCCGTCGTCTGGCATATCGTGTGGAACGCCACGGGCACCTTCGTGGCCGTGATCATCATCAGCTTGCTGCTGGATGCGGCCGGCTTCTTTGAATGGGCCGCGCTGCACGTGGCGCGCTGGGGCGGGGGCAGCGGCAGAAAACTGTTTGTGCTGCTGGTCTTGCTGGGCGCGCTCGTCTCGGCCGTGTTCGCCAATGACGGTGCCGCGCTGATCCTGACGCCCATCGTCATCGCCATGCTGCGCGCGCTGAAATTTTCCGCCAGGGCCACCCTGGCCTACGTGATGGCGGCCGGCTTCATCGCCGACACGGCCAGTCTGCCGCTCGTAGTGTCGAACCTGGTCAATATCGTTTCGGCCGATTTCTTCAAGATCGGTTTTGCCGAGTACGCGTCCGTGATGGCGCCAGTCAATGTCGTCGCCGTGCTGGCGACCCTGGCCGCCTTGCTGCTCTTTTTCCGCAAGGATATCCCCCGCGACTACGAAGTCGCGCAGCTGAAACGCCCTGACGCCGCCATCCGCGACCTGGCTACCTTCCGCGCCGGCTGGCTGGTGCTGGCGCTGCTGCTGGTGGGATTTTTCTCGCAGGAGCGCCTGGGCGTGCCCATCAGCCTGATCGCGGCCGTGGGCGCCGCGCTGCTGCTGGTGGTGGCCGGCAAGGGCCACGTGATTTCCACGCGCCACGTGCTGCGCCATGCGCCGTGGCAGATCGTCGTTTTTTCGCTGGGCATGTATCTGGTCGTGTACGGCTTGCGCAATGCTGGCTTGACGGCTTACCTGACGGGCATGCTGAACCACTTTGCGCAGTACGGCGTGTGGGGCGCGGCCATGGGCACGGGTGTGCTGACGGCCTTGTTGTCGTCCGTGATGAACAACTTGCCGACGGTGCTCGTGGGCGCGCTGGCCATCGATCCGACGACGGCGCAGGGAGCCGTGCGCGAAGCGATGATCTACGCGAACGTCATCGGCAGCGACCTGGGACCGAAGATCACGCCCATCGGCAGCCTGGCTACCTTGCTGTGGCTGCACGTGCTCGACAGCAAGAATATCCACATTTCCTGGGGATACTATTTCCGCGTCGGCATCGTGCTGACCGTGCCCGTGCTGCTCGTGACCCTGGCCGCGCTGGCGCTGCGCCTGGGGTGATGGCGGAGCAGGGGATAGTTTACTAGACGACCGGTCAGATTTTTTGCTATACTGGCCGCATGAGCAAAAAATCCTCCGCTGACATGCGCCAGCACCTGATCGACATCGCCAAGGCCCTGATGGCCGAGAAGGGCTATACGGCCGTGGGCCTGGCCGAACTGGTGGCGGCGGCCGGCGTGCCGAAAGGCTCGTTCTACTATTACTTCAAGTCGAAGGAAGAGTTTGGCCAAGCCTTGCTCGACGACTATTTCACCACCTATCTGCAGACGGTTGACGCCTTGCTGGACGGCCCGGGCACCGCCCGCGAGCGCCTGCTGGCCTATTTTGACTACTGGAGCACGACCCAGGCCGGCAGTGCGCCGGAAGGCAAATGCCTGGTGGTCAAGCTGGGCGCCGAAGTGTGCGACCTGTCCGTGGACATGGGCGCCGTGTTGCAGCAGGGCACAGGCGCCGTCCTCGACCGTCTGACGCAGTGCGTGGAAGCGGGCCACCTCGACGGTTCCGTGGCGGCGACGACGCCGGCCCGCGTGCTGGCCGAATCGCTGTACCAGCTGTGGCTGGGCGCTTCCCTGATGGTCAAGGTGGCCAGGAACGGCGGGCCGTTCGACGCGGCCATGTCCACCACGCAACGGCTGCTGGCGTAGCCGTTTTTTTTAATCATTAACTAGACGACCGGTCAGTTATTTTTTGATCTCTCGCACAATATGAAAGCAATACGATGACCGAACAGCATGAAAGCGATCTATTTTCTCCAGTCGACCTGGGCGCGCTGGCGCTGGACAACCGCATCGTCATGGCGCCGCTTACGCGCAGCCGCATGGGCGACGATGGCGTGCCGAACGCCTTGCACGCCGAGTACTACGCCCAGCGCGCCAGCGCCGGCCTGATCATCAGCGAGGCGACGAATATTTCGCCCCAGGCGCGCGGCTATGCCCTGACACCGGGCATCTGGTCGGACGAGCAGGTGGCTGGCTGGAAGCTGGTCACGGACGCCGTGCATGCGGCCGGCGGCAAGATCGTCTGCCAGCTGTGGCATGTGGGGCGGTTTTCTCATACGAGCCTGCAGCCCGATGGCGCCGCGCCCGTCGCGCCGTCCGCCATCCGGGCCGAGGGCAGCACCTACACGGCCAGCGGCATGCAGCCCGTGTCGATGCCGCGCGCGCTGGACACGCGGGAAATCGCCGGCATCGTTGCCCAGTATGCGCATGCGGCCACATGCGCGTTGCGCGCCGGTTTCGACGGCGTCGAGGTGCATTCGGCCAATAGCTACCTGCTCGACCAGTTCCTGCGCGACTCGACCAACCGGCGCACGGACGCATATGGCGGCAGCATCGACAACCGCGCGCGCCTGACCTTGGAAGTGACGGATGCCGTGGTGGACGTGTGGGGTGCGGCGAGGGTAGGCATCCGTTTGTCGCCCGTCACGCCCGACGCGGGCAACACGCCCGTCGACAGCGACGTGATGGCCACCTATGGCTATTTGATCGGACAGTTGAACCGCCACGGGCTGGCCTATCTGCACTTCGTCGAAGGCGCCACGGCCACCTCGCGCGAGGTACCGGACGGCGTCGACCTCGACGCGTTGCGGGCGCTGTTCGATGGCCCCTACATCGGCAACAACCATTACGACTTGCCGCTGGCGCTGGCGCGCCGCGCCGAAGGCAAGGTCGATGCGGTGGCCTTCGGCCGTCCCTTCATCGCCAACCCGGACCTCGTGGCGCGCCTGCGCCATGGCGTGGCGCTGGCCGTGGCGCCGCGCGCGGCGTATTACGGCGGCGGCGCCGTCGGCTACACCGACTGGCCGGCCAGCCAGTCCTGATTTTTCTTTTCACCCAACCAAGGAGCGCACCATGAACAACACCACTTATGTGCAGGATTACCAGGCGATTGTCGCCGTGCTGAATCAATACAATGCGGGCGGCGCGCAGGCCGACAGCAGCATCATGCGCCCCGCCTTCAGCAGCGAGGCCACCATTTTCGGCATCGACGGGGAAGACAAGCTGACGGGCGGGCCCATCGAAGGCCTGTTCGAAATCATCGACAGCGCGTTCCGTCCATCGCCGCAGGCAAAGGCGGCCATCGCGCGGATCGATATCGTGGGCACGGCGGCCAGCGCGCGCGTCGACACGGACGATATCTCGGGCTTCCGCTTCACCGACTTTTTCAATCTGCTCAAGGTGCAGGGCGAGTGGACCATCGTGAGCAAGATCTATCACACGCACGCGGGCGCCTGATGCGCTGCCTGGGCGCCCGATGCTGTATCGTGTGGCGTCCAGCATGCGGGGAGAATGAATGAAACTGATACTGATAGGCGCCACGGGCCTGGTGGGCCGCGAAGTGCTGCGCCTGGCGCTGAGTGACACGCGCGTCACGGCCATCGTCGCGCCCGTGCGCAAGCCCTTGCCGGCGCATCCCAAATTGGACGCGCCGCTCGTCGACTTCGACCGTTTGCCGGCCGATGCCCCTTGGTGGCAGGCGGACGCCGTCATCTGCACCCTGGGCACGACCATGAAGGTGGCGGGCACGCGGCAGGCGTTCCGCAGAGTCGATCATGACTATCCGGTGGCCGCGGCGCGGATGGCGCTGGCGGCCGGCACGCGCACGTATGCGCTCAATTCCGCCGCCGGCGCCAACGCGGCCTCGCGCTTTTTCTACAACCGCGTCAAGGGAGACTTGGAACGCGACCTGGAAGCGCTGGGCTTTGCATCGCTGACGCACGTGCGGCCGGGACTGATCGGCGGCGAACGCGAGGAGGCGCGGGCGGGCGAGGGCGCTGCCCTGCGCGTCCTGCGCGTGCTCGGTCCCGTGCTGCCGCGCCGCTGGCGCATCAATCCCGCGCCGCGTATCGCCAGCGCTTTGCTGGAAGCGGCGCTGGCCGGCACGCCGGGCGTGCACGTCGTCGGCCCGGAACAGCTGGCTTGACCGCGCGCCCCTTATAATTGCCATTCATGTTTTTTTAAGTACAACAAATGCAAACAGTGCGTCCTTACCAGGCCGGCGACCGCGATGCCTGCCTGGCTCTTTTCGACGGCAATACGCCGCGCTTTTTCGACCCGTCCGAGCGCGCGGACTTTGCCGCCTGGCTGGAAAATTCGACACATCCTTATCTGGTCATCGAACTCGACGGACGCATCGTCGCCTGCGGCGGCCATGCGCTGGACACGGGCGGCACGGTGGCCAGCCTGTGCTGGGGCATGGTGGCGCAGGATCTGCACGGCCAGGGTCTGGGCCGCGCGCTGACGCAGGCACGCCTGGACGCCATCCGCGCCGTGCCGGGCGTGGCCGAGGTGAGTATGAACACCAGCCAGCACACGCAGGCCTTTTATGCGCGCTTCGGCTTTGAGACAGTCAAGGTGACGCCGGACGGCTTCGGGCCCGGCATCGACCAGTGGGACATGCTGCTGTCGCTAAATGAACGGGACCACATCGCCGCCGTGCCGCTGGAAAAAGCCTATCGTTTGCTCAATCACGGTCCGTCCATCCTCGTCTCGGCCCGCCATGGCGGCATCGACAACGTGATGGCCGCCGCCTGGGCTTGCGCCCTCGATTTCGCGCCGCCCAAACTGACCGTGGTGCTGGACAAGGCGACGCGCACACGCGCGCTGGTCGAAGGCAGCGGCACGTTCGTCATCCAGGTGCCGACGGCGGCGCAGCTGCAACTGACCCACGCCGTCGGCACGTACAGCCTCGATGCACAGCCCGACAAACTGGCGCGCGCCGGCGTGCGGCTGTTTCACATGGACGGATACGATTTGCCGTTCGTGGCCGGGTGTTCCGCCTGGCTGGCCTGCCGGTTGATCCCCGAGTCGCACAACCAGACCGCATACGACCTGTTCATCGGCGAAGTGGTGGGCGCCTGGGCCGACACGCGCGTGTTCCGCGACGGGCACTGGCATTTCGAAGACGCGGATCCATCCTGGCGCAGCCTGCACTACATCGCCGGCGGGCGCTTCTATGCGATCGGCCAGGCGCTCGATGCTGCCCCGGGCTGACGCGCTGGCGGGCCAGGCCGCCGCCACGCCGCTCGTCATCGTCGCCAGCAGCGGCACGGGCGGCGACATCCAACCGTTTATCGCGCTGGCGCAGGGTTTGCAGCAACGGGGCCGGCGCGTGCTGCTGCTCGTGCCGGGCTGGCAGGAAGCGACAGCGCAGGCGTCAAGGCTGCCATATCACACCTTTGGCAGCGCGGCAGAGGGCCAGGCCATGCTGGGCGACCCGGGCCTGTGGGATGAACGCAAGGGCTGGGGCTTGGTGTGGCGCGGCCTCGTGCCGCACCTGGGCGCCGTGCGCGGCATCGTGCAAGGCTTGCCGGACGGAGAAGATTGCGTGGTGCTGTGCCACCCCTTCCTCGTGCCGATGGCTGCCCTGGCACGCTCGGCACGCCCGGACCTGCGCATCGTCGCGGCCTATCTGGCGCCATCGAATTTGTGCAGCAGCCATGATTTCCTGGCGGCCGGCTCGCTGCGCGTTCCCGCCTGGGTGCCGCTGGCCTGGCGGCAGGCCCTGTGGCGGCTGATCAACCGCAGCATGGTCGACCCGGTGCTGCTGCCTGGCCTGAACGGGGCGCGCGCGCAGCACGGACTGCCGCCCGAAGCGCATTTTTTTGCGCACATGCTGGCCGCGCCGGATGCCTCGCTGGGACTGTTTCCAGCGTGGTTCGCCGCCCCGCAGGCGGACTGGCCGCCGTATTTCGTGCAAACTGGTTTCGCCGGCGCCGCCACGCATGGCGCTGCGGCGCTGCCGTCGGAGCTGGAACGCTTTCTGGGCGAGGGCGAACCGCCCATCGTGTTTACGCCCGGTACCGGGCACCAGCACGCGCAGCGCTATTTCAGCGTCGCCCTGGAAGTGTTGCGGCGGCTGGGACGGCGCGGCCTGTTCCTCACGCCCCATGCGGCGCAAGTGCCGCAGGATTTGCCGGCCAGCGTCATGTGGCAGGCGCACGTGCCGTTTGCGGCCCTGTTGCCGCGCGTGGCGGCCGTCGTGCACCATGGCGGCATCGGCACCAGCGCGGATGCTTTTCGTGCGGGCATTCCGCAACTGATCGTGCCGTTCGCATACGACCAGTTCGATAATGGCTGGAGGGTCAAACGGCTCGGCGTGGGGGATGTCTTGCTGGCCAGGCGCCTGTCGGCGGGGCGCATGCAGCGGCAGCTGGCGCGCCTGCTCGCCGCGCCCGGGGTCCAGCTGGCGTGCGGCGAGGTGGCCCGCCGGATGGGGCAGGGGCTCGAACCATCGCGCCTGCTTGACCAGGTCGAAGCGGTGCTGGCCGCTGCTTAGGGACTGTCGTCAGGGACTGTCGTGCGGCGTATCGTCGAGGGCGATGATCCTGTCGTTTACGCCTGGAATACAGCCGTCGGCGATCGCATCCCAGCCCCGGTGCACCACGACCTGCTTGCCGTCGTGGCAGATTTCCACGCGCTCGCTGGCGGGCAGGCGCTGGCGCGCGAACGCTTCCAGGCTGGCCGGCAAGCTCACTGCCAGCCGCATCGTGCCGATGGCTTCCGGCGGGTGGTCGTCCATGTGCACGAGGGGCACGAAGATGGAACCGAGCATCAGCCAGCGCGCACCCACGTCGACGGGGGCGGGCGCATACGGCGCGGCGCGCAGCCAGTCCTGGGCACGGGCGCGCAAGTCGCCGCCGGCCGCCAGTTCGCCCCAGGCGGCGGCCAGCATTTCCACCACCCACTGATTGCAATTCTGGTATTTCAGGCTGTAGGCATACGCGTTGGCGCTGTAGCGGCCCGCCAGCAACTGCTGCACGCGCACGGGATCGAGCAGGGCGCGGCGCAGGGGCGGCACGGTTTCGGCCGGCAGTTTCACGAGCGAGATGTAGCCGAGCGATGGATTTTCCGTGCCCATGGCGAAACCGGCCGTGCCCTGGTCGAAGATGCGCGGGCGGCCTTCGTCGCAGGCGTAGTACAGCTGGCGCGCGGACCAGCCGCTGTCACTGTCGTGGCGCCAGGCCAGTGCCGCGTGCGAATAGCGGATGCCGAAGCGGGCCAGGTCCAGGCCCGAGCGGCTGATCAGGGCCACGCTGCCTTCGCTGGCGGCCAGTTCTTCGCGCACGACGGCGGCAAAGCGCAGCAGCCGGTCCTGTTCCGTGGCCGTGAGTTCTTGCGCGCGGTCGCAAAAGCGCGACGAGGCGAGCGAGGTGCCCGCCTGCGCCGCGCCGGCGCTGAAGATGGCGCAAACGCCCAGCAGCAGTGCCGGGCGGCGCGGGAGAAAACGAATCAAAGGCTGACGGGACGCGTGGCCATTTCGCCGTACCAGTCGTCGGCCAGCACGAGGAAGAAGGCGGCGCGCGTGTCGTTACGCGAGAATTCGATGCCGTAGGCGCGGTTTTGCGCATGCACCACGTCGCCCTGCGCCAGCTGCTGCTTGTCCAGCGCCGCTTGCGGCAAGTCCAGCACCAGCGGCGTGGCCGTGGCGTCGGCCTGCATGGTCAGGCGCGTCATGCCGTTGCGGCCTGGCAAGGCTGCCACGTCGATGATGCGGTAGGGGCCATTGGCCACCTTGTTGTCGCGCGAAGAGCTGTTGCTCGAACCGTTGAGCGAATCGGAAATGCTGCCGCTCGACTGCGAGCCGGCGCTGGAGGCCGAGGAAACGAAGCTGTCGGCGTTGGCGTTGCACGCCATGGTCAGAGCTGCGGCCAGGCCGAGCATGCGTAAGGAGGTAGTCAAGGCAGTTTTCCAGTGGACATGAATGAAAGCGGACCGGGTCCATCCCGGCCTGCGCCATCATAGCAGATCGGCCATCAGCTGAGCAGCACCTCGATCAGGGCTTTCGCTTCGGCCGACGGCTGCGTGCGCAGCGCAAGCAGCACGGGATCGTTGTCCAGGTAGGCCTGCAGCGGCGCGCTGACGGTGATGCCGGCCTGCGGCAGCGGCGAGGGCACGGGCGCCAGCGCCTTGGCCAGCAGCAGGGTGTCGCGCAAGCCTTCGGGCGGCAGCATGATGGTCGAACCGGGCAAGGTATTGACGGCATCGGCAACCGCCTGCGGCACGCCCAGCTGGCGCATCAGCGCGCGGCCGATCACTTCCAGCGCGGACGCCATCTGCGTTTCCAGGTGGGCGTACAGGCCCGGGGTCTTGTCGGCCTGGGCCAGCAGATAAAAGCCGGCCACTTCATGCACGATGCCGGCGAACAGCGCCGTATCGGCATCCGTCTGCGTGACGGCGCCCGCCAATCCATGCGCCAGCGCCGCCACGTGCACGGTGTGCGCCCACAGCTGGGTAGCGCGGGCGCGCAAGGCTTCGTCGCGGATGCCCGCGTTCAGCTGGCGGATGACGGCCGCCGTCGCCAGCGCATACAGGTTGCGGTGGCCCAGCCGCTCGACGGCGCCGCGCACGCTGGTGATGGCGGGCGCCTGGCCGGGCGCAAACAGGGCCGAATTGGCCAGCGCCACGGCGCGCGCCGACAAGGTCGGTTCGCACAGCAGCAGCCGGCTGATGTCGGCCGAGTGGCAATCGGGATTGGCCAGCTCCTTTTGCAGGAGCAGGGCCGTATTGATGCTTGTGGGAAAGGCCAGGGTTTCCGTTTCGGCGCTGGCCAAAAGTTGCGCCAGGCTGCTGAGCGTGTTGACGTGCATGGGTAGGGGAGCGGGAAGTAGCAATGCTCCCATAGTATCAGGCAATCCGGCCTGCATGGCGCCCGGCAGCCTTTTCAGCCATGCGCCTGTCAGGGCAGCAGCAATGCATGCTGGCCGGCCGTATGAAAGTCGCGCCACACGCGGTTGATGGTGCTGTCTTCGCGGGCCGCGTACAGGCCGCAATACGGATACAGGCCATCGACTGCCGCGCGGCACACGGCGACCAGCTCCAGAGAGCGCTCTTGCACGGCCTGCATGGCGTTGTCGTCCAGCACCGCGCCGCCTGCCACCGTTGCCCAGCTGTCGTCCAGCACGGTGTAAAAACGGGTGCGTGCGGCAGCGTAAACATCTTTCTTTGCTTGCAACATGGCCGCCACCTCCGGTACCTCCAGCAGCGGCAAGCCTGCGCGCGCGTGGCGGCGGTGGTGCATGCATTCTTCGGCCAATTGCATGAAATGCGCGGCCATGCCGGCCACGTTGGCGGCCAGGGTCACGTAGGCGAGCGAGTAAAACGGGTAGCGGTACAGGGGGCCGCCGGCCGTCGCGGCGCTGGCGTCGATGGTGAAGCCATTTTCCTTGGCAATCCACTGGCCGTCGATCCGGTAGCTGTGCGAGGCGCTGGCGCGCATGCCGATGCTGGTCCACGAAGGCAGCAGCTGCACCAGCGCGGCGGGCACGAGGAAGGCGCGGATGCGCGGCTTGCCTTCGTCATCGAGCAGAGGCTGGCCATCGCGCCGCAGCTGGGCGTTCAGGGTGAAGTGGGTCGCCATGGGCGCGCCGCTGGCGTAGTCCCAGCTGCCCGTGATGCGGTAGCCGTCACCTTCTTCTTCCGCGTAGCCGGTGGCCGCGCCGCTGCCGCCCAGGCAGACGCGGGGCGTGCCGATGATGGTCCGCGCCATGTCGGGCGCCAGAAAACCCGCGAACCAGCCCGCGCCCGCGCACAGGGTCAGCACCCAGCCCATGCTGCCATCGACGGCGGCCACGGCTTCCTCCAGGCGCACCACTTGCGGCAAGGGCAATTCGGCCCCGCCCGCGCTGCGCGGCGCCAGCATCGTCAGCCAGCCGCGCCGGTGCAGCAAGGCTTGCTGGGCCGGATGCAGGAAGCGGGCCGCATCAGCCGCCTGGGCGTGGCGGGCGATGCGGCGCGCGTCGCGTTCGGAAAGGGTAGCAATGGCAGCGTGCGGCATGGGCAAAGTCCGGCAATGGCAGAGGCGGGCATTTTCGCACAGCGCGGCGGCGCCGTTGCCGTCAGCCGTGCGGCATGGCGATTTTTTCCATCACGGCGCGCAGCAGCGTGGCGCCTGGCGCCGCGGCCGGGGCCGAGCGCCAGGCGATGATGCCGTCCGGCCGGACGATCACGGCGCCGTCATCGCCTGTGCCGTAGGTGTCGCCGAAGGCCTGATCGGCGGGGAAGAGCACATCGGCGCCGATGAGCAAGGTCTTCAACGATAGGTGCGCGGCGGCGGCAGACCAGCGGGGATCGGCTGTCAGCAGCACGAAATCGTCGGTCAAGAGGTCGATGCTGGAGACGCTGTTGCCGCGATGCCGGACCCATACGTGGGGCGCGCGCGTGCCGGGCTGGCCAGCCCAGTCGCGCGGGTGGGCGGCCGGCGGCAGCGCCGCGTCCGCGCCGAGGATGGCGCCAGAGCGCGTCAACTGGCCCAGCTCCATCGCCAGGTTGCCATACAAGGGTTCGTTCTGGTAGCCGTCGCCGACCCATTTCGCGTAGTCCGGCCGGGCGAAGGTTTGCTGGTGCCGCAGCCAGGCGATGGGCTGGCGCTCATCCGTATAGGTGTCGAGCAGGGCGGGGCGCGATTGTTGCCGCACCACCCTTTGCAGCTTCCATGCCAGGTTGTAGACGTCGTCGATGCCCGTGTTGGCGCCGTAGCCGCCCCGCGTGGGCGGCAATTGATGGGCCGCATCGCCGGCCAGGAAAATGCGTCCCTCGCTGAACCTGTCCGCGATCAGCCCGGCCAGCTCCCAGCGCCCGGTGGTGATCAGCTCGAAGGCCATGTCCTTGCCCAGGGCCTGGCGGATCAGCGCCCGCAATTGCGCGTCAGTGCTGTCGCTTTGTTCTTCAAACATGAGGAACCAGCGCCCGTCCGAATACGTGCCCAGGAAACCCTTGAAGCCTGGCTGGTCGATGTCGAACTGGCGGATACCCGGTTCCAGAAAGGTGTCCGCCTCCGCGCAGCGGAACAGCACGCTGCGCAGCACGCGCAGGGGACCGGCGCCCTGGCGCGCGATGCCCAGCTGTTCGCGGATGGGGCTGGCAGCGCCATCGGCGGCGATCAGGTAATCGGCCGTGACGGCATAGCTTGCGCCCGTGTCGCGCTGGCGCAGCTGCGCCGTGACGCGCTGCGCATCCTGCTGCACGGACAACAGTTCCACGCCCGTGCGCAGATCGGCGCCCCGTGCGCGCGCGGCCTCGCGCAGTATCGGTTCCAGCAGGTCCTGGGCGATGGCGGCGCCGGCCATGGGCGTAGCCTTGCCGTCGCGCTCTTCCGGCTGGCCTGGCGTCCACGGCAATTCCTCGTAGTGCTGACCCGCCAGACTTTCCACGCGGGCGCGGCGCACGGTGGCGCCGGGCGGTACCTGGGGAATGCGTTCGGCGATGCCGGCGGCGCGGAAAAATTCCAGCGTGTGTTCCGTAAAGCCCGTGGCGCGTGGGTGGGCGGCGCTGCCGTGGTGTTTTTCAACGAGGATATGCGGCACGCCCCGCCATGCGAGGAAGAGCGATGCTGAAAGTCCGACGAGACTGCCGCCGATGATGAGTACAGGGGTGTGGATTGAAGCTGGGTTCATGATGTCGTCCTGGGTGTTGTGCAGAGCACACTCGGTCAAGGACGTGGTGAATTTTCGCGGCAGGCGCAACGACGTTCAGGCAGCAGGGTGACGGAACGCACGCCGACGAAAAAACGGCGCACGTCCGCTTTTCGTCGTGGTCCGCTGCCCCCAGGGCTGGAATATGACCGTCCGCAGGCGGACGGCTGACCGGGGCTCACCACGCCGGTCCACCTTTTTCGACAGCACGATCTTAGCACGGGACTGTCGCGCTCCGCCAGCCCAGGGAACCCCGTGCAAAGGGCTTCAGGCGGCCTTGGCCAAACCTTCCGCTTCCCAGGCAGCCTTGACGCTGTCGCGCTGGGCAATTCGGCCCAGGAAGGATTGCACATTCGCCAGCGCGGACAAATCCACGCCCAGGCCTGGCGCCCAGCCCGTGATAACGAACAGATAGGCGTCGGCGACCGTGAACGTGTCGCCAGTCAGGTAGGCCTGGCCTTCCAGGCGGCTGTCCACCCATTTGTATTTCTTGCCGAGTTGCTCAATGAACAAGGCCTTGGTGGCGGCGTCGATGCGGGAATCGAACAGGGGGCTGAACGATTTATGCAGCTCGGACGTGATGTAGTTCTGCCACTCCAGCACCTTGTAGCGGGCCAGGCTGCCCACGGGCGGCAGCAGGTCTTGCTTGCCGCTCTGTTCGGCGATGTACTGGGCGATGACGGGGCCTTCGCTCAAGGTCGTGCCATCGTCGAGCGCCAGCAGCGGCACTTGTCCCTTCGGGTTGAGTTCATAGTAATTGCCGCCTTCCTGCGTCCGGTGCTGGCCCAGATCGACTTTCACCAGCGTAAATGGCGTGCCCGTTTCGCGCAGGAGGATGTGCGGCGCTTGCGAGCAGGCGCCTGGAGAATAAAAGAGTTTCATGGCGATCCTGTCCTTGAAAAGGTGGGAAAGATGCCACTATAGACCTGCGCCGCCGCGCGGTAAACGCGTGTTCGCGCAAGTGGCCGTGCACGCTCGAAGGAGGTTTGCGCTGGCTCAAATGGCCGCCGGCGCCGCATCGGTATTGTTCCAGGCACCAGGCTTTCCAGCTCGCTGCCGGGTATTGCCGGGTTTGCTTGATGGATCAGTTTTATCGCGCAGTTTGCTCAGTTATGGCGCTGGATACTCGACGCCCGGTGTATCCGTTCACCGGAGCATTATTGAAAGCAACGCTGGGCGCATTCCCACATCTGACGGTGACATAGCCATTTTTTGCAATGTATCCGCTTTTCGGAGTGCTCCTATATGGCATGTGCCGTGGGGGCCATACACTTCATCCGCAACAACACAGGAGCGATTTCGGGCATCGATGCTTTCCATCTGAACGCCGGACATTCCTGGTTCGGGGCTGCCACGGAGCAATTGCTGCGCCGCTGGGCGCCCTCGCCAGCGCCATGATTACGTCATGAATCATCAGTAAGTTGCACCAATCAACATATAAAAGGTCGCGTTATGAATATTGGCTCTTTGCTCAAATCGGGTCTGGCCGTCGCGCTACTGTGGGCGGTAGCCGATTCGGCTTTCGCGGTCAACTGCACTTACTCGAATGGGATCCAGCCGGCAATAGGCTACATGCCTTTGCAAGTGTCGGCGATCACCGTCGGGCGCGACGTGCCGGTGGGCACCGAGGTGTATCGCCAGACATTCAAAATGGCCTCCGGCCAGGCAGTGACACCGGACTGCTTGTATGCCCCGTTTCAAATGTTTACCGAGCTGACGGTAGACGCCAGCTTCGGCCTGGCCGCCTGGCCCAGCGGGACGTATGCCAATAAAGTCTACAAGACCAGTATTCCGGGGTTGGGGGTAGTCATGAATAGTCGGGGCGGTGTACTGCCAAGACGGACCTCCACGCAGCCGAGCACCTGCACGCCGGGCCATCGCTGCCTGATTCCTTTTGAGGGGCCGTCCAATTTTGAATTGATATTGATCAAGCTGGGAGACGTGACTCCCGGGGTGTTGACAAACAGCTCATTGCCGACCGTCAGCCTGTACGGCAATTTCGGCGATGCCAGAGTGCTGGGCTTCCAGATAGGCATCACCGGCAGTCTCCAGATCGTCTCGCGGACCTGCAGCACGCCGGATGTCTCGGTGCCCATGGGCACGTATGCACCCAAAGATTTTAGCGGGATCAACAGCGCCACCGGCTGGAAGGATTTTTCCATACGCTTGAATGATTGCCCGGCGTTTCATGGAACGGTTAACAAGACCGCTGCAAGCTGGGAGTCGCAAAGCGGCAGCTCTCCGGGCGGCACGGGGACACCCGGAACGCGTGAAGTGAACAGCCTGCGCTATCGCATCGATCCCGTTCGCATGGCCATCAACGCAGGCAACGGCGTGCTGAGCCTCGACTCCGGTGCCGCCGGGCGTCCTCCCGCCGCCACCGGCATAGGCCTGCAGATAGCCACCCAGGCCAGTAACACGGTGCCGCTGGCAAGCTTGCAGAGCAGCGGCCTGACCCTGAGCTCCACCGAACGCAGTTATGTCATCGCGCTGCGCGCGCGCTACCTGCAGACGGGCAGCAAGGTGACGCCAGGTCCGGCAAACGCATCGGCGACGTTCACGATGAGTTATGACTGACTTGTAGCCGTCCGGCGACGATTTATCGGACTGCCGCCTCCATCAGCAGCAATACCTGGCTTGTTACGTCATTGGCGATGTGCTTTGGCCTGAAAATGTCGCCTGCAAAGGTACACTGGCGACGGCTGACCACTCGCGCAGCAATTGTCCAAACGCTTCGGCTGCCGCCGTGCTGCTGGCGGCGCGCCAGAGCAGCTGGAACTGGGCGGCGGGCAGGGCGGGCAAGCCATGCTGGCCATCGATGACCACCATGCCCGCTTCCAGGTCGCCTTGCGGCAGGGCCGTGATCGCCAGACCCGCCAGCACGGCGGCGCGCAAGCCCTGCTGGCTGGGCGAGGTGAACGCCACGCGCCAGTCCATTCCGGCGCCATCGAGGGCGTCGACGCCCACTTGCCGGTGCAGGCAGGGTGCGGGCGAAAACGCCAGCGGCAGCGGCAGCGCGCTGTCGTGCCGGAAATCCTGCGCCGCAGCCCAGACGAAGCGCGTGCGGCGCAGCACGGCTGCCTCATCTTGTCCGTCCGCGAGGGCCATGACGACGGCCAGGTCCAGCGCATCGGCAGCGACCAGTTTCTGCAAGTCAAGATAGGTGCCTACCGTGACATCCAGGCGCACGGCGGGAAACAGGTGCGCGAACTGCGCCAGCAGGGCAGGCAGGCGCGCGCCCATGAAATTTTCCGGCACGCCAAAGCGCACGGCGCCGGCAATCGAGGAGCGCTGAAAGCGCCGCGCCAGCGCATCCTGGGCAGCCAGGATCTGCCGCGCGTGGCGCAAAAAATCCTCGCCGTCTTCCGTCAGGCGCAGGCTGCGTGTCGTGCGCACCAGCAGCGCGCTGCCCGCTTGCTCTTCCAGGCGGCGGATCTGGTGGCTGATGGCGGACTGGCTCAGGTGCAACCGTTCGGCGGCGCGCGTAAAGCCACCCGTGTCCTGCACCGCCACAAAGGCGCGCAGCAGGGCGGTATCGAAGTCCATGGGGTTCCTGTTATTCATGATGAAAATGAATGAATTGTACAAAATTTTATCATTTCCCTCATGAGTCCACGTTTTCTAGAATGGTCGCTTGCAGTGCTCCGGCACTACGCATCCCTCCATGACTACCGAAAGCAAAGCTTCGATGCACCTGACTACTTCGCAACAAAACGCACTGACCCTGGCCGCCGTCTGCCTGGCCTCGCTCATGTTTGGCCTGGAAATTTCCAGCGTGCCCGTGATCCTGCCCACCCTGGAAACCGTGCTGCATGGCGACTTCAAGGACTTGCAATGGATCATGAACGCCTACACCTTGGCTTGCACCACCGTGCTGATGGCAACCGGCACCCTGGCCGACCGCTATGGCCGCAAGCGCTTGCTGCTCGCCAGCCTGATCCTGTTCGGCCTCAGTTCGCTGGCATGCGGCTGGGCCGGCAGCACGGGCGTGCTGATCGCCGCGCGCGCGCTGCAGGGCATGGCTGGCGGCGCCATGCTGATTTGCCAGGTGGCCGTGCTGTCGCAGCAGTTTCCGGACGGCGCCGCGCGGGGCCGGGCGTTTGGCGCCTGGGGCATCGTGTTTGGCCTGGGCCTGGGCTTCGGTCCCATCATCGGCGCGGCCATCGTCGCGCTGTCAAACTGGCAGTGGGTATTTCTCGTACACGGACCTTTGGCGCTGGCGGCGTTGCTGCTGGTGACGCTGGGCGTGAGCGAATCGCGCGACCCGCAGCGGCGCAAGCTGGACGTGGCCGGCATCGCCACCCTGTCGCTGGGCGTGTTCAGCCTGGCCTGGTGCCTGACGCAGGGGCCGGCGCTGGGGTTCGGTGATCCGCGCAGCGTGGCCAGCCTGGCCGTGGCGCTGATCAGTCTGATGCTGTTTGTCATGATCGAACGGCGCCAGGCCGAACCGATGATCGACTTTGCCGTGTTCCGCATCCGCCGTTTCTCGGGAGCGCTGCTCGGTTCGGCGGGCATGAACTGCAGTTTCTGGCCGTTCATGATTTATCTGCCCCTGTACGTGCAGTATGGCCTCGGCTACAGCAGCCTGGACACGGGCCTGACCTTGCTGGCCTACACCTTGCCCACCTTGCTCGTGCCGCCGCTGGCCGAGCGCCTGGCGCTGCGCTACCGGGCCGATGCCGTCATTCCTGCCGGCTTGCTGGTCATCGGCGTGGGTTTTTTGCTGATGCTGTGGGGCAGCCGTGTGGATGCCGCCAGCTGGCTGACGATCCTGCCCGGCTGCCTGCTGGCGGGCACGGGCCTGGGCCTGACTAACACGCCCGTCACCAATACGACGACGGGCGCCGTACCGGGCGAACGGGCCGGCATGGCTTCCAGCATCGACATCAGCGCGCGCATGATCAGCCTGTCGGTGAATATCGCGCTGATGGGCTGTATTCTCGTCGCAGCCATCCAGTCCGCCTTGCGGATGCAGTTGCCCGGCGGACTGGACGCAGCCACCTTGCGCGCCATGGCGGAAGGCTTGTCGGTAGGCAAGGGCGCCGGCGCACTGCCGGCCGGCGTGGCGAAGCTGGCGCTGGCGCAGGGATTTGGCGCCGTGATGCTGTATGGCGGCGTGGCCGCCTGCCTGTTCGCCGTGGCCAGCTGGCTGGTGTTTGGCGCCGGACGGACGCGGCATGCAGCCGGGCTGCCAGTGAGGGAATAGCCAGGACGCTATAATCTGGGCACGTTGACAAGTCTTGCTCAACGTTATTACGAGGCCGCCCATGCATAAACTGATTTCCGAACTCACCCGCCTGTACCTGTTCGAGGAACAGCAGCAACACATCGATGCGGAGGGCGGCGCGCAGCCGCTGACGCCGGCCGTGCTGGCGCGCCATCTGTCGGGCGAGCAGACGGTGGCCGTGCAACTCGTGACCGAGAGCGGCCTGACGCGCGCCTTGGTGCTGGAGTTTGGCGGCAAGGGTGGCGGCGAGGCGCACTGGGGCGCGTTGTGCACGATCGCCAATGCCGTGCAGCACGAGCTGGACTTGCCGGCGCCCGCCGTCAGCATCTCGGGCAGTGCATTCCAGCTGTGGCTGTCGCTGGCCACGCCCGTGCCCGTCGCGCAGGCGCGCCAATTCGTCCAATTGCTGCGCTCGACTTTCCTGCCAGCATCGACCGACATCCTCGCCATCGCGCCGCCAGACTATGTGGAACAGGCGGCGCTGCCGCCGTGCCTGCAGCCGTCGGGCAAGTGGGCCGCCTTCATCCACCCCAGCATGGGCGCCGCCTTCGTTGACGAGCCGGGCCTGGACATGCCGCCGCCCCCAGCCGCGCAGCTGGGTTTCCTGGAAAGCTTGCGCAGCATCAACCCGGGACAATTCGCGCAGGCGCTGGCGAAGTTGCAGGGACATGCGGGGTTGCTTGACGCCGTGCCCGCTCCCGCCATCGCCGCATTGCCAGTGGCAACATCCGCCGCTGCGCCGGGCTTGCTGCTGCAGGACGCCAGCCTGGAAGACATCGTGCGCTGGCTGCATGCGCGTAATATCGAGCCGACTTTCCGGCACAGGCTGCCGTAGCGGGGCGCTCGTTCTCCCTGACCGCAGACTACGTTAACACCCAGGAGGCAACATGACAGTCAAGCGCATGGACAACGTCGGCATCGTGGTAGAAGACATCGATGCCGCCATTGCATTCTTCACCGAACTTGGTCTCGTTCTCGAAGGGCGCGCCCCGGTTGAAGGAGAGTGGGCAGATGGCGTCACCGGACTGCACGGCATGCGCGTCGAGATTGCCATGATGCGTACGCCGGACGGTCACAGCCGTCTGGAATTATCCCGTTTCCTCGCGCCGCCCGTGGTCGCCGATCACCGCAACGCCCCAGTGAACGCGCTCGGCTACCTGCGCGTCATGTTTACCGTCGAGAATATCGACGATACGCTCGTCCGGCTCGTCAAACGCGGCGCGAAGCTGGTCGGCGAAGTAGTCCAGTACGAAAACATGTACCGGCTCTGCTATATTCGTGGTCCGGAAGGAATCCTCATCGGGCTTGCCGAACAGCTCGGTCAGAAAACGTCCTGAGGGAATCCCACCGGATCGGCGCCTAGCCCGTTAGTGAAACGACGGCAGCCGGCCAGCAGCAGTCGTTGAATATCCAATCAATCTTGTGCAAAAAACTGGGAGAACTACATTGGGAGTAATTGCAGACTTCTTTATCGCCGGTCCAGCCGAGGCCATCCGATATGCAAATCGGATTGAAGAGCCTGACGAAGGCGAGGAAATTGCGCTTTTGTTGAATCCGGTCCAATTCAATGGCATCACAGACCTGGAAATCGGTACTCTTTGGGCCATTTTGGAAAGCAGGGAGTGGGATATAGAAAAACACATGCCTGAAGACATTTACGTTGAGGAGGACGGCGAGTCCTGGCTGCACCGATTTCCGGACGAGCTGACAAGTCTTCTTGCAAATTCAAATGCGGACGGGTTGGAGAGCGCATCGGAGCAATGGGCAAAAACTGAAGAGATGGAGTGCGATGCAGCAGATTTGCGGCCGCTATTAAAGGATTTGCAATCGCTCGCACGTCAAGCCGCCACCACGGGACAGTCCATTTATCTTTGGGGCTGTCTCTAAGGCTACTTCGTGGCAAGCGTATCATCGCTGAAAGGTCCGCTTCGCGGCTGAAGCGGATACTGCAATGCCGTCGCAGCGTCTAGCCAAGACGGCATGCGACCAAGGGCTTCCTTGTCCTGGCCGCCCGCATGTCAGCGGCGTGCTGAAATCAGCGCGCCATTTCCCTGGCCAAAGTCAACATCAATTCCTCCGCCCCCATTTCCCGCGCCAGCGGCGCGCCCTGGCCAGCCCATTGCGCGGCGAACTCGCTGTTGCCGTGCTGGCTGGCCAGCGCGTTCAATTGTTTGGCGGCATCGTAGGCGACGGGATAATCGGCCGGTGGCGGGCTGCCTGGCGCTTCGCCGTAGTCGATCAAGCGGTTCACCATGCCGCGCGCCAGGCGGCCCGAGAGCACGCAGGTCAGGCGCGTGGCCGATGCCCGCTCGCTTTTCAGGTTGGCGCGGTAGCCTGCATTGGCCGACGATTCCGGGCATAGCACGAAGGCCGTGCCCAGCTGGGCGGCCGCCGCGCCCAGGTCCAGCGCGGCGTGGATGCCTTGCCCATCCATGATGCCGCCGGCGGCGATGAGGGGCAGGGCGGTGCGGCCCGCCAGCAGGCGCAGCAGCACGCTGGTGCTGTGGCGCTCGTCCGGCGCTTGCGGGTCGAAGACGCCGCGATGGCCGCCCGCTTCCACGCCTTGCGCCACGATGGCGTCGACGCCGGCCTGTTCGATCAGGGCCGCCTCGCGCAGATTGGTGGCCGTGGCCATGGTGTAGATGCCGGCCTGACGCAGGGCCTGGACTTGCTGCGGTGTCGGCAAGCCGAAATGGAAGCTGACGACGGCGGGCCGCTGTTCCAGCAACAGATCGAATGTCGCGTCATTGCCGATGAACGTTGCGTAGATTTCGTCCAGTTCCACGGGCACGCTTGCCCCCAGCTCCGCAAACAGGGGCGCCAGATGGGCCAGCCAGGCCGCTTCGCGCCGCGCATCCCGCACGGCCGGCGCATGGCAAAACACATTGATATTGAAGGGCCCATCCGTCAGCGCACGGGTGTCCATGATCACCTGACGCGCCTGCGCCACCGTGCCCGCGCCGATGGCCAGCGAACCGAGGCCGCCCGCGTTCGAGACGGCGGCGGCCATGCGCGGCGTGGAGACGCCGGCCATCGGCGCCTGGATGATGGGCAGTTGCAAGCCGAGACGGTCGAGGAAGGGCTGGATTGAAGTCATGATGTTTCCTTCATGAAGTTGAGGATGCTGCGTTCAATTCGTATTTTGAGAATATAATAGCATAATCATTTTCAAATGGAGAATACGATGGAGTTGGAATCATTGCGGATTTTTTGCTCTGTCGCCAGTGAGCTGAGCGTCACCCAGGCCGCAGCCAGGTTGGGCCGTGCGCCATCCAGCGTCACCACGCGCCTCCAGCAGCTGGAAGCCGATATCGGCGCCGAATTGTTCGTGCGCACCAATAAACGCATGGCCCTGACGGCGGCCGGCGAGCGCTTTCTCGAGTATGCGCAGCGTTTGCTGGCGCTGGCGGAAGAAGCGCGGCACGTCGTCACGGGCGGGCGCGAGGGCGGCACCTTGCGCGTCGGCAGCATGGAAAGCACGGCGGCCAGCCGCTTGCCGGCCCTGCTGGCCGCATATCACGCCCGCCATCCGGCCACGCGCCTGGCGCTGAGCACGGGGCCGTCGCGCCCCCTGATCGAGCAGGTGCGCACGGGCTTGCTCGACTGCGCTTTCGTCGCCTTGCCGCCCGCGTTCGGAGGCGCCGCCGCATTGGAAGAGCTGGGCCTGGCATCGATGCCCGTGTGGCGCGAGGAACTGTGTTTGCTGCTGCCGGCCAGCGAAGGGCAGGCGCGCCGCGCTGCGGACGTGCGTACGCGCTCGTTGGCGGCGTTCCCGCAGGGCTGCACCTACCGCGGCATCGCCGAAGAGCTGCTGGGCGTGGCCGGCAGCACGCAATGGCAGGTGCAGGAGCTGAGTTCGTATCACACCATGATCGCCTGCGTGGCGGCCGGCGCCTGCGTGACCCTGCTGCCGGCCAGCGTGCTGGCGCTGTCGGACGCGCCTGCCACCTTGACAACCTTGCCCGCAGGGCAGATTGACACCGTGCTGGTGTGGCGCGCCGGATTCGACGTGCCCGCCTTTCAGCATTTGCTGGTGCAGCTCGGCGAGGCGCCGTGAACGCGCCTGCCAGGCTGCGCGCGGCCATCGCCGCGGCGGTCGTCCTCGCCATCGGCATGGGTTTCGGCCGCTTCGCCTTCACGGCCATCTACCCGCACATGGTGGGGGAAGGCGTGTTGAGCTTGCGCGACGGCAGCCTGGCCGCCTCGGCCAACTATGCCGGTTACTTGCTGGGCGCCATCCTGGCCATGCGCGCGCGGGCGCACAACGCGCACCGGCTGAGCCTGTGGTCGGTGGCCGGCACGGCGCTGTGCCTGGGCGTGCTGGCCTTGACTATGCCCGTCTGGCTCATCGTGACGGTGCGCGGCGTGGCGGGCGTGTTCAGCGCCCTGGCCATGGTGGCCGCCTCATTATGGTTGCTGGTGCAGCGCCGGCAGGCGCGCGGCGCGCCGCTGCTGTACGCGGGGGTGGGCGCCGGCATCGCCGTGTCGGCCGAATTGCTGGTGCTGGCGTCGCACCTGGGCTGGCACAGCGCCGGCATGTGGTTGCTGCTGGCCGGCGTCACCGTGCTGACGGGGCTGGCGGCCGCGCCCGCCATTGCCGCCAGCGGCCAGCCGGCGCCGGATGCGCCGGATGCGCCGGCGCAAGTTGGCGCAACCGCGCTGGCGCCCGTGGCGCCGTGGCCGCTGGTGCTGATCTACGGACTGGCGGGACTCGGCTACATCGTCACGGCCACGTATTTGCCCGTGCTGGTCGGCGCGGCCTTGCCCGGACTGAACTCCGCCCACGTGTGGGCCGTGTTCGGCCTCGGTGCGGCGCCCTCGTGTTTCATGTGGCACCGTCTGCATGTGAGATTTGGCACGCGCCAGACGCTCAGGCTCAATTTGCTGCTGCAGGCGCTGGGCGTGGCGCTGCCCGTGCTGGCGCCATCGGCCGCCGCTTACCTGCTCAGCGCCATCCTCGTCGGCGGCACGTTTGTCGGCACGGTGACCATCGCCATGCCGGCCGCGCAGCGGGCCGCCGGCAAGGCGGGCAAGTCTGGCGCCAACATGATGGCCATCATGACGGTGGTGTACGGTATCGGACAGATCATCGGCCCCGTGCTGGCCGGCAGCCTGTATGCACAGTCGCACAGTTTCAACAGCGCACTATTGGCGGCGGCTAGCGCGCTGCTGCTGGCGATTTTCGTCAGCCTGCGGCTGTAGGACGTCGTTTTAAATTCTCATTGGGAATTTTAGGACTGTTCTGATTTCGGTCAAGAAAGTCTGTCGCTACACTTCAAGTCATCACCGGTTCGCGCCAGCTGCCATGCGCATGTCGTGGCCGGTTCCTGATCTTCCTTATTGAAAGTAGCGGCTATGACAAAGCAAATACAGCAGCATTCCCCACGCGTGACGGGATTACGCAACCGGCTTCCACAGAATGCTGCAAGCGGTTTTCGCAACGCCGATCTGCTCGATGTGCTCATCGATTTTCTGGGCTTGAAGAACGATGCGGCCCTGGGGCGCGAATTGCAGGTATCGGCTCCCATCCTTTCCAAAATCAGACATGGCTCGCTGCCGGTCAGCGCCGCCATCCTCATACGCATGCACGAGGTAAGCCGGCTGAGTATTCATGAGCTGCGGGCATGCATGGGCGATCATCGCACGCGTTTCGGCATGCCCGATGACGAGGACAGCAATTAAGAGGTTTGCCGCCCGTCATTTTCTGGCGTCTTCCACTCTTTGTTCACCCATGCGTCTTAACCCAAGGAAAACTTCCGTGAAAACCATCAGCTCCCCTGTGCGTAGCGAATTTCATTGCCTGCGCGTGCTGACCTTGACGCCTGATACGGACAAGAGTGGTGCCCGATGGCTGGGCACGATGCTGAGTGCCATCAATGTTGCAGACGTAAAAAGCATCAATTCCTTGAGCTTGATTCCTTCGCTCTTGCGCGAAGGGAAGGTTGACGTGATCGTCGCGGATGTCGAACATGGTGGCTTGATGGTGCCGACTTTGCTCAAGACGCTCGATGCGGCCAATCCGCTGGCGCGTTTTCCGCATGTGCTGTGGGTGGGCCAGCCGACGCTGCTCAATTTGCTGCATGGGCAGGCCGCGGCGATGCTCGAAAAACCGGCGGTTGCCCGCATCGGCGGCTTGTCCGTGACGGCATTATTGGCGCATGCCCGGCTGGCGCATCGCGCCGGCATCAATGTAGGCATGGTCTACGGCGGCGGCAACGCCGCGTTTGCCGAGGCCTTGCGCGCCTTGCTGCTGGTCCCGTCGATCAAGCGGCAGGCAGGCTGTTTTGCGCCGCCCGACGGTCCGACGGAAGCCGATGTGATCGAAGCGTTGACGACAGGCAAGAATCTGCGCGTGATGCTGCAGCCGCAGTACGATTTGCGTACCAGGCGCATCATCGGCGCCGAGGCGCTGCTGCGCTGGAACCATCCCGGCGTTGGCGAAGTGCCGCCATCGGTGCTGATCCCCATGGTCAACCGCCTGGGCCTGCACTTGCTGTTGTTCAGCTTTATCGAGACGCGCGTGATCGACGTCCTGCTGGTGCTCAAGAGCCGCCAGGTGACCTTGCCCATCGCCCTGAATGCTTCTGCCGAAACCGTGTGTACGCCAGGTCTCGCGCAGCGGCTGGCTGAAAAGATGCAGCGGGCAGGCGTGCCGCCGCAATTGCTGAAAATTGAATTGACTGGCGATCTGCCGGTCGACGATGAACTGCTGCTGTCCGCCTCGCTCAATACGCTGCGGGCGAAAGGGTTTCCCGTTTCGCTTGATGATTTTGGGCAGGGTTCATCGACCCTGAATCTGCTGGCCAGGATGACCTTTGACGAGGTCAAGATCGATGGCGCGTTTGTGCGCGACATGAAAACCAGTGCTTCCGCGCAGGCCGTCATTACCGCGACGGTCAATCTGGCACGGCTGATGAATCTGAAAGTGGTGGCGGAAGGTATCGAAGACGCATCGTGCATCGAGGCGCTGTGCCAGCTTGGCTGCCCCACGGGGCAAGGCTATGCATTGGCGCGCCCCCTGGAGTTGCGCGACTTTTTCGCCAGCGTCAGCAATAAATAATGCGTGCCTTCGCTAATGCAATAAAAGTAACTTTATTGTGATGTGAGTCTGAAGGCGGGTAAATCGAAGCATTTTTGTTGCACAGGAGCACCTATGTTAATAAACTGCATCTCGTATGGCGGTCGTGGCACAAATAGGAGTAATCTCATCAAAAGAAACTTTTTTCATACAGCGTCCGGTTCTTGCCCATGCCTATGAAACGCTTACGTATTGCCTTGCTCGATGATCACGCCGTGGTGCGGCATGGCCTTGTGGCCCGCCTCGGCGCGGAACCGGATATCGACGTGGTGGGCGCCTACAGTACCAGCCGGGAGCTGATCGCGGGCTTGCTCGCGGCCCCGGCCGACGTCATTTTGCTCGACTATGCGCTGGGTCCGGACGAACTCGATGGCGTGTCGCTGATCCGCGCATTGCGGGCCAAATTCCCCGATTGTCCCATCCTGGTGTTGTCCACGCATCATGAGCCGGCCACGGTGGCGCTGGCCTTGCGCGTCGGCGCCCGTGGTTTTGCCGGCAAGGGCGAGGAAATGGCGGAGCTGGTCAAGGCGCTGCGCAAGGTGGTGTCGGGCGCCGTGTACCTGAGCGCCGAGATGTCCTATCGGGTGGCCGAAGCGAGCACCACCTTTGATGCGCGAGAGGGTGAGGACGGCGCGGATGCGCTGCTGCTGGGGGCGGCGCTGTCGGCGCGCGAGCGCGAGGTGATCCGCTGTTATCTGGCGGGGATGACCGTGACGGAAATCGCCGAAAAATTCAAACGCAGCATCAAGACCATCAGCTCGCAAAAGACCACCGCCTTCCGCAAGCTCGGCGTCACATCGAATAATGAACTATTCAAGATCAGGCATACCATAGGCGAAGCATGAGGCGCTGGCGCGCCGGCATCGCCGCTTTCCTGCTGGCCGTCTGCTGCATGGCGGCGCAGGGAGAGGAAAGGGCGCACGCGCTCAACGCCGCGGAGCAAGCCTGGGTGCGCGCGCATCCCGTGTTGAAGCTGGGCCTGCTGCAAAACCGGCCACCGTTTGAAATCGTCCAGCGCGGCGCGACCGGGGTTGGCATCGCCGCCGATTACATCAAAGTCATTCAACGGCATAGCGGCCTGGACTTTGACATCGTGACCTTGGCCGACACCGACAACGGCCTGGCTGCGCTGCGTGAAGGCAGGGTCGATTGCCTGCCCGCGGTGCGCAGCATCGGCACGCCGGAGCAGGTGCCCGGCATCAGTTACAGCTTGCCCTACCTGTCGACCACGGCTATTGCCGCCACGCGTGAACAGGGTGAACCTGGTGCCGATGGCATCGCATTCGATGGCAAGACCGTGGCGCTGCCGGCCGCGGAAGCTGGCCTGTTCGGTCCCTTCCTGCGTGAACGCCACGACGGCATGCGCATCGTTGTCAGTCCCACCATGCGCCAGGCGCTGGCGCTGCTGTCACAGGGCGGCGCCGACGTCGCCATCGGCAGCAAGGCGCAGCTATTGCCAAATTTAATGCGCGATGAAGGCGCAAAGCTTTATTTTTCGGAATTGCCCGTGGCGATGACGTCCGATGTGCGCATGGCGCTGCGCGATAGCGATCCCTTGCTGGTATCGATCGTGAACAAGTCGCTGGCCGCGATGACCCCGGCCCAGATCCGGCTGGTACGCCAGGATTGGCTGGGAGCGCCGGGCGATGATCACTCGGGCATGCTGTTCTCGGCGGATCACTTTGGCGAACATGTGGGCCTGGCTGTGGCCTTGCTGCTGATCCTGGCGGGCCTGGCGTACCAGGCCTACGGTGCGCACCGGCGCGCCTTGCGCAACGAGCGCCGGGCGGCCATGTTCCTGGCCGTGATGAGCCATGAAATCCGCTCGCCCATGAATGCCGTGCTGGCCGCCGTGGAATTGCTGCGCTCCACGCCCATGAATGCGGAGCAGCGTCACTTTGTCGACCTGGCCAGCAACGGCGGAAATATCCTGCTGCGTTTGCTCGACGACGTGCTCGATGTCTCCAGGCTGGAGGCGGGGCAACTGACGCTCAGCCTTGATGCCGTCGATGTCGCGGCCCTGGCCAACGACGTGGCGGCCCTGCAGCAACTGCGGGCGCGGGAGAAGGGCATTACGCTCGATGTGCCGGTGCACGCGGCGGTACCGCTGCTGATGCTGGACGAGGCCAGGCTGCTGCAGGTGCTGCACAACCTGGTCTCGAACGCCATCAAATTTACGGCAAGCGGCGGCGTCGAGATACAGATTGCCATGCTGGACGATGGGCATGGCCAGGCGCGGCTGGAAATTGCCGTTGCCGATACGGGCATCGGCATAGCCGCCGCCATGCAAGCGATCCTGTTTCGCCCGTATGTGCAGGTGGAGGGCACCTACAAACGTTCGGGCGGCACCGGGCTGGGCCTCGTCATTTGCCGTGAATTGGTGACATTGATGCAGGGCACGATCACCATCGACAGCGAGATGGGCAGGGGCACGCGCATGCTGATTTCCTTGCCTGCAGACCTGGCGCCCGGCTCCGCTGCTGCGGCCGACGTGGTCGTTGCCCGGCCCGCTCCGGTGGGGGGCGCGGCCGCGCAGCGCCTGTCCATCCTGGTCATCGAGGATGTGCCGGCCAACCAGGCCGTGTTGCGGGCCCAGCTCGCCAGCCTGGGCTGCGATGCCGACATTGCCGAGAATGGCGCCAGGGCCCTGGCCTGTTTCGGCCTGCGCGAATATGACCTGGTACTGATGGATTGCGACTTGCCCGACATCGACGGCTACAGCCTGACGGTCGAATGGCGCAGGCGCGAAGCGGACCTGGAACAGGCGCGCTGTCCGGTCATCGCGATTTCCGCCTCGACGGGCGAGGATCATGCGGAACGCTGCTTTGAAGCCGGCATGGATGGCATATTGAGCAAGCCGATCCGGTTGGCGAAACTGCAGGATATCGTCGAACTGTGGTGCGACGCGACCTTGGTACTGCATGCGCCGCCGATGGAAACCCTGGCCGTATTCGATATGCCGCAAGTGCGCGCGGCGTTCGCCAACGATATGGGCGAATTGCTGCAGGCCATGGCCATGCACGAACGGGATGGTGCGGTGCGTGCCGCGCATCGCCTGCATGGCGCCGCCCTGGCCATGCAATGGACGGAGATGGCGCAGCCGGCAGGGCAGCTCGAGAGCCTGTTGCGCGGTGCGGAAGCGCTGACCGATGCGCGCTGCGGCCAGCTCCTGCGGGAACTGGTGGCAGCTTGGCGTAGCCGCGGTCAGCATTGATTTCAATTGAAAGGAGCATCATGTTGCGCAGGATGAACAAGAATAAAAAAGAGGCCATGGGGATGCTGGCGTTGATGTTGCCGACCACCTTGCTGTTCCTGGTGTTGTCCGGCATGGATCCGGCAAAGTTGCCGCTGGCATCCCGGCCCCTGCCATTCGGCCTGCCCGCGACGCTGGGCAGTTTCCCGATAGCCGCAGTGATCTTTTACGTCAGCATGGGGTTGACGGGACTGGTGCTGGCACTGCTGCCGGCAACGCTGTCGCGCAAGAAAACCTTGCTGGCAGGCTTCCTGCTGCTGGCGGTAGCCGCGATTATGGGCCTGTATTCCCGCACGCTATTTGAACTGTGCTGCTGGAGCTTGCTGGGCGGCATAGGATGCACGATGAATATCTGTGCCTGGATCAGTATCGGGGTCACGTATTTTCCGCGCCATTGTGCGCTGGTGGTGGGACTCATGAACTGCCTGGCCGTGGCCAGTAACATCGTTGCCAGCCAATTCAGCGCCATCAACCATGCCATCAATGAAGAGGGGAAGCCGCCCCTGTTGCCCGCCCTGGCTGGCATGCTGATCCTGATCCTGCTGTATATCCTGATCTGGCATTTTTTTCAGCATATCAATACGACCGGCGAGCGGCGCTTCATCCGCCCTGAAGCGAAAAAAACGGTGGGGTCGGTCTGGTCCCCAGGCCCGTTGCTGCTGTTTCTGGCTGCCCTATGCCTGCCATTGAGCGCTGGTAACTTCGACTATCTGTATAGCGCCTACCTGCGCGAGATACTGGGCGTTCCCATCAAGACGGTACAGATGGCGATCGGCATTGTCGTGATTGGAAACTTGCTGGCACCGCTCGGTGGCTGGCTGGGGGACCGCTATGGCACCCTGAAATTGCTGTTGATTGCTCTTCCCCTCACAGCTGCTATCGGCGGTCTGATATTTTGGGGATGGCAGATTCCCCTGGGTATTCTCATGTTGCCGGTATTCCTGGTGGGCTTTGGCTTCACTGCGGTGTTCTACGTCAATATCATGGCGGCCCTGATACAAGCGGTGGAACCTCTGCAGAACATGCGGGCCGTGGGCTTGTTCTATGTCGCGTTCAACCTGGGCATTCCGCTCGCCGATCTCCTTTGCATCACTCTGAAAGAGAGGGTTGGCTGGACAACGCTGGTTTTATTGCTGCTTGTCTGCCCTTTGCTGCTGGCGACGGCTCTGGTCTGGCTGGCGCAGGCAATCTTGAAACCTGACGATCAGGCGGTGCTGCCCGGCTGACCAGCCAGCAGCCTTCATCTCGCCTGCAAGCGCCGTCTTGCAGGCGCTCCCCACAGCTTTCATCCCCGCACTGCCTCTCCATTCTCTCCAGCCACGCCGCAACGCCAGCTTGCCAGGCAGCTTGCATCCTGCGCGTGTTGTTGCCGATGTGTGCATCTATTTGCACATGTCTCATCCGGCGGCGCGGATTTTTAAGACCATTCTCATATCGACAACTACCGCGGCTCTGTAAAGTACGAATCTGCATCAACAGCCGCGTTCCTACATTAACTGGTGCGCATTTACCTTTATCTTTCAGGAGTAGTCTCAATGAAATCCCAAGTCCGTATCCTCGCCGTTCTGCTGGCCGCCGCTGTAAGCCAATCCGCTTTCGCTTCCGATGGCACGATCAATTTTGAAGGCCAACTGCTCGATTCGACTTGTACCGTGAATGTTAACGGCACGGTTGGCCCTGCTGCTGCGACCGTGACATTGCCGAAAGTCTCGGCTGCCCAGCTGAAAACGGCTGGCACCATTGCAGGTCAGACAGGTTTTAACATTACGCTGAGTGCTTGTAGCGGTACGACCACCAAGGCCGCCGCATTTTTCGAAGCGGGTGCCAACGTTGATCCACTGACCCATAATCTGAGAAATAACGACAAGAGCGTAGGTGGTGCCCAGAATGTTCAGCTGCAGCTGGTCGATGCCAATAACGGTCAGGTGATCAAGGCTGGTGATTTCTCGCAAGTTGCGAATACCAGCAAGGTCACGAAAGATGCTAGCGGCGGCGCGGTTCTGCCGTATGCCGTGCAATATATTTCCACCGGCGTTGCCGCCGCCGGTCTGGTGAAGGGTGCCGTTACCTACTCCATCACTTACGAGTAATCCACTCGCCAGGGAAGCACGTCCTCGCCGCATAGGCGGGACGCGCTTCCGGTCTACATTCTGAGGTCTTCCATGCTCCCCTATCATTCATTGCAAAGTTCGTTGTTGCTCAGTCTCGCCTTGTTGTTTTGTTCTTCCTCAATGGCCAGCGTAGTGATCACGGGCACGCGGCAGATTTATCCGGCGAAGCAAAAAGAAATCACGGTCAAGCTCAATAACGATGGCGCAGTGCCGGCGCTGGTGCAGGCGTGGGTCGATGCTGGCGATGTCGCATCGACGCCGGCGGCGGCCAAAGTGCCTTTTGTGCTGACGCCGCCGCTGGCCCGCATCGATCCGGGCAAGGGGCAGAGCCTGCGCCTGATGTTTGTCGGTCCGGCCTTGCCGGCAACGAAAGAATCGGTGTTCTGGCTGAATATGCTGGAGATCCCACCCAAGTCGCAAGACGCCGATGTGAACAGCCTGCAGATGGCGTTCCGCTCACGCGTCAAGATTTTTTACCGCCCCGAGGGACTCGCTGGCAATCCTGTCGACGCGATCGAACAAGTGCAATGGCGTGCCGTTTCTGCCAGCAGTGGCAAGGGCTTTGCCCTGGAAGCATATAACCCGTCCGCCTTTCACGTGTCGGTGGCGTCGCTGTCGCTGGTGGCCGGCGCCCAGCGCAGTGAGAGTGATGGCGGCATGGTGGCGCCAGGCGAGACGAAACAATTTGCGCTGCCCTCCCTGAAGGCCTTGCCTACCGCAGGCGCACAGGTGGAGTTTAGCGCCATCAATGATTACGGTGTCCCGATGCCGGCACGGCGTAGCCTTTCTGCGCCGGCCGCGCGGCCCGCTCCTTAAGGTTTGAATCATGAATAATCATCGCCACGTCTTCTATTATCCTCAAGCAAAGCCTGGTCCAGGCGTCAATGCGCTTGTTGGCAGTATGCTCAAGGCGGTGGCGTTCAGTTCATGTGCCTTGACCGTGCCAGCTGCACATGCGGACCAGGTCGAGTTTAATAGTGTTTTCTTGCCGGAAGGCTCGCGCAGCCTGGATCTCGCCATTTATCAAAAAGGCAATCCTGTCTTGCCGGGCACGTATCGCGCCGATATCGCCCTCAACGGCGAGCTGAGAAATCGTCAGGATATCCGCATCAATGCCAACGATGACGGCAGTAGTCCCGTGGTGTGCGTATCGCGCAAACTGCTTGAATTGCTGGGCGTGAATATATCACTGCTGTCGCCGGAAGCCATGACCTTGCTGGCAGAAGGGCAGTGTGTCGAACTGGGCAAATTGATAGCGAATGCCACGGCCGTGTTTTTGCCGGAGATTCAGCAGGTCAATATCAGCATTCCCCAGGCGTCGCTGCGGCGCAATGCGCGCGGTTATGTCAGCCCGGAACTGTGGGATAGCGGTGTCACTTCGGGCATGTTGGGTTACAACTTTAACAGCTATCACAACAAGAGTGGCGGTACGTCATTCGACTCCGCTTATCTGGGCCTCAACGGCGGCTTCAATATGGGCGGCTGGCGTTTTCGCCATAATGGCGCACTCAGCTGGCAGCAGCAGGGAGGCAGTCGTTACCAGGTGCTTGATACCTATGCGCGGCGCGACATGACGGCGCTGAAAAGCCAGCTGACACTGGGCGATGCGAATACCAGCGGGGAGATTTTCGATACCTTATCCTTCCGGGGAGCGCAACTGGCCAGCGATGACCGCATGTTGCCCAATTCCTTGCGCGGCTATGCGCCCGTGGTGCGCGGCATTGCCCGCACCAACGCGCGCGTGAGCATACGCCAGGCGGGCAATCTCCTGCTTGAAACGACGGTGGCGCCAGGCGCCTTCGTCATCGACGACATGTATGCCACGGGTTACGGTGGCGACTTGAACGTGACAGTGTCCGAAGCGGACGGTAGCGAACAGCGCTTTGTCGTGCCGTATGCGGCCGTCAGCCAGTTGCTGCGTCCGGGTTCGCTGCGCTTCGGCGCGGCGGCTGGCGTAACGCGCAATAATTTCTTGAGCAAGCAGGCGCGCGTCCTGCAGGGCACTTTGCAGTATGGTTTGAATAATAGCCTGACCGGTTACGGTGGCTTGCAGGCCAGTGAGGACTATTTGTCCCTGCTCGGCGGCGTGGCCTTTGCATTACCGATAGGCGCCGTATCCATCGATCTAAGTCACGCGCAGACGAAACTTGCCGCAGACACGGCCAAGGGCCAAAGTCTGCGCTTGTCATACAGCAAGAATGTCTTGAGCACCGGCAGTAATTTCTCGATGGCTGCTTACCGTTTTTCCACCAGCGGCTATCTGGATTTTGCCAATGCGACGCAAGTGCTCGACGCCGAACGCAATGGTTACGATTCCAATATGCAGTATAGGCCCCGCAACCGCGTGTCCTTGACCGCCGACCAGCGCCTGGGTGCGTGGGGGCAGGTCAGCATCAGCGGTTATGCACAGAATTACTGGAACCGGCCGGGCCAGGACTTGCAATATCAGCTCAGCTACAACAAGCAGGTGGGGCGCGTGAGCTACGGCATCAATGCCAATCGCAGCAAGGTATCTTATGGCGGTATGGAAAGCAGGATACAACTGACCTTGAGCATGCCGCTGGGTGGCAATGACAGTCTGTACAGGCCGCAAATGTCGGCGCAGGTATCGCGCGACACGGATGGCCGCTATGACCAGCTGGCAACGCTGAGCGGCAGCGCCGGAGAAGAACGGCAATTTAGCTATGGCGCATCAGTGAGCCGCAATGGCAGCAGCAACAGCAGCACCCTCAACGGCCAGTATACCGGGGCGCAGGCGATGGTTGGCGCCAGCGTGGGGCGCGGCACCGGCTATAGCAGTGCCTCGGTCAGCATGAGCGGCAGCGTGGTGGCCCATCCGGGCGGTGTGACCCTGACGCCGCTGCGTGGCGAAACCATCGCCGTCGTGCATGCGCCTGGTGCCGCCGGCGCCAAGGTGGCCGGCTATCCTGGCCTCAGGCTCGACGCCAGCGGCAATGCGGTCCTGCCCTATTTGCGTCCGTATGAATTGAATGAAGTGGCGATTGATCCGCAGGGCACGTCGATGGATGTCGAGCTGAGCGAAACAAGCCAGCAGGTGGCACCGCGTGATGGCGCTGTCGTATTTTTGAAGTATGGCACCAGCACGGGCCGCGCGATACTATTCAACGTGAGCTTGGCGAACGGCGAGGTGCTGGCCTTTGGTGCCACAGTGAAAGATGAGCAAGGCTTGCCGGTGGGCGTGGTGGGACAGGGCGGCCAGCTGTATGCGCGCCTGCAGGAAACTACCCGGCAGTTATCGATTTCCTGGGGCGGCAGGGCGCATGAACGTTGTACTTTGGCCATTCCCGCATCTGTCATGCAAGGCGAGGGCGGCAAGCTGCAGCAAGCCGATGCCGTGTGCGTGCCTGAGCTCATCAATGCCAAGGCGGCACCCGCCGATGAACGCAGCGCCGAACTGCTGGGCGGCACGCATACGGTTGACATATTCGTCAATGGCCAGCGCATGGAACGGCGCGACGTGGCCTTCCTGCCGGTGGCTGGAGAAAGCCGTCCCTCGCCGTGCATGAGTACAGTGGATTTGCAGGAGTATGGCGTGCAGCTGTCCAAAGAGCAGTTGCTGCTGCCGTGCCAGCAAGTGCTGGCGTCGATTCCCGGCGCCAGCTGGAGTCATGAGGCTGCTGTCCAGCGCCTCGATCTGCAAGTGCCGGCCGCATTCCTCATGGCGCGCTCGCCACGCCAGGGCCCGCAGCTGGCCGCCGCAGGCATCACGCAAAAGAGAAAGCCATAAAGCTGTGCAATGGCTGGAGCATGCCGCCATGCGGGGATGCTCCAATACAAAAAAACGGCGCGCCAGTGATGGCGCGCCGTTTTTGCTTGGGGAGCGGCCATGCCGCTCGGTGGGGATCAGTGCCGGGGATCCGTGAGTGCCCGCAGTTCGCCGATGGACAGGCCCGATGCTTCGTGCATGCGTATCAGCATGTCCGTATCGAGCGCGGCGTTTCCTCTTCTCAGCTTGCTGATCGCGAACGGCGGCACGCCCAGTTCGCGTGCCAGGCAGGCATCATTGCGCAGTCCCATGTAGGCGAGCAGGCGTTCGACGAGTGCCGCAGCATCGTGCGTGTGGACGCTTGTGCCGGCAGCCATGGCATCGGTGGTCAAGATCAGCGGTAATTGCTTCATGTCGCTCATGTCACATCGCCTTCAGTGTCATTGCCATTGCCACGGGCCTGGTCAGTTGACGCTGGATAAACTCTTCGCGCTCCATCGGGCGCGCCAGCGCATAGCCCTGGCCGATATGGCAGCCGATGCCCAGCAGGGCCGCCAGCACCGATTCGTTCTCGATGCCTTCGGCCACCAGCTTGAGGTTGAGTCTTTGTGCCAGTGAAATGAGGGTGGCGACGATGGCGTGCGAATGGGCGTTGGTTTCCATGTCGCGAATGAAGGCGCCGTCGATCTTGACTTCATCGAAAGGCATCTTGAACAGGACGTTGAAGGTGGCGGAACCGGCGCCGAAATCGTCGAGCGACAGGGGAAAGCCCTTTGCCCGCAAGGTGTTGAGGCAAGCCGACAGGCACAGTTCGTCGAGCACCGGCAAGTCTTCGGTGACTTCGACTTTCAGCAGGCGCGTCGGCAGGCAGGCATCCCACATTCTTGTGGCAAGCAGATCGGCCATGCCGGGCGTGCACACGGTATCGATCGAGGCGTTGACGGCAACCGGCACGTCGCCACCTTGACGGCGCAGGTGCTGCAACATGGCGATGACTTCCTTGACGACCAGGTCGAACAGCGGCAGATGCAGGCCGAGCCGGTTCACCATGGGAATGAGTACCGACGGCGGCACGCTGCCATGCTGTGGATGGTCCCAGCGCAGCAGCGCTTCCGCGCTGACAACGCGCCGGCTGTGCAAGTCATACTGGGGCTGGTAGACGACACGCAGCCCGTCACCCGAATGGATGGCATGGATGACGTCCGCGTCGCTGGGCACGGCGAAGGGGCGCGCCGGCAGGCGCTGCCTCATCGTGGTGGATGAAAGGGCATACACGGCTGCGCTCATGGCGATTTTCCCGACAGGTTAAGATGGACGAAGTATAGAAACTTCGGCATCCACGGAAAATCGGACTGTTCTGAAAAGCGGCGTGGCTTCAGAGATCGAATGCGCAGCGCATGAAGTCGCGCCGGATGTCGTTGATCCTGGTGAAATCGCGCGTGTAATACAGCTTGTTCGTCAGCAGCACGGCATAGCGGCCGCGCCGGGGGCTGAGCCACATCGCCGTGCCGGTAAAGCCCAGGTGGCACCAGACATCGTCTTGCGGCCCGGTGCCTGCCGCCGGATGCCAGAACAGGCCGCGCGACGGCTGCAGCGCGCCCGTCCGCACCGTCAGCGAATCGCGCACCCAGCCGGCGTCGAATACCTTGCCGTCCGGCGCCAGCATCGCCCGCAGGAAGCGCTCCAGGTCCGGTACGTTGGAAAACAGCCCGGAAATGCCGCACACGCCGCCCAGCAGCCGGGCCGAAAAATCATGCGCCACGCCGGCAAGGTGCGCACCCGCCTGCTCGCAATACTCGGTCGGCGCGACCAGCTGGCCGTGCCGGGTCGCCACAGGACCGTAGCCCGTGGCGGCCATGGCCAGCGGTTGCAGCACGTACTCGGCCAGCGCCACGTCCAGCGGCATGTCCAGCAGCCGCTCGATGACCAGGCCGAGGATCAGGGCCGCGCGGTCCGTGTATTCGACAGCTTGATCTGGTACGCCTTCCAGCGGTTCGCGCAGCACGCCGCGCACGATATCGTCGTACACCTCGCCATAGCTGGCGCGCAGGCGGGCGCGCAGCGGCAAGCCGGCCGTGTGCGTCAGCAGCTGGAAAATCGTGATGGGCGCGAGCGCGTATCCCACTGTGCCGGGCAGCAGGTCCGCCAGCCGGCTATCGAGGCGCAGGCGTTCCTGCTTGACCAACTGGCCGGTCAGCGACCAGACGCTGATGATCTTGGTCAGCGACGCGATGTCGAACAAGGTGTCGACTTGCATCGCGGCACTGGACGCTTCGGGCGTGAGCCGCCCGGCCGCGCGTGCCACGCCGTGGTCGACGCTGCCCACGGCCCAGGCCGCGCCTGGAAAAATGTGGTCACGGACGCCGGCTTCTACCAGCGCTGTCAGTTGGTCTGTGTGGTTTGCTATTGGCATGATGATTGTGCTGTGTTTATCTTGTTATTGCCTGTCGCTGCCACGCCCAGCCACCTCGCCACCGATTGCGCCACCCATTGCCCCTCGTCGAGCGGCAAGTCGTGGCCCGCATCGCCGTGGATCAGGCAATCGGCCTGCCACGCGCGGGCCAGGCGCTGCGAGCAACGGTGGTCCACCAGTCGGTCTAGCGCGCCGGCTATCACCAGCACGGGCATGGGGGGGCGGATTGCCGGGGCGCGGTAGCGGGCGGCCGACAGCAGCTGGCGCAGCGCGTTGCGGCGGCTGACCGGGTATTGCTGCTGGTAACTAAGCCAGTCGGCCAGCAGCGCGGGGTTGCCATGGGCATGCCTGCGGCTGGTCAGGCGCAGGATCAGCGCTTCCTGGCTGCCTGCGTCGCCCAGCAGCAACTGGCGCAGCAGGGCGCCATAGTTTTGCCAGCGCAAGCGTTGATGGAAGAGACTGAACGGCCGCATGCTGGTGTTGATCAGCACGCAGCGGGCGATTTCCTGCGGATAGCGATGAGCCCATTCGACGGCCACCATGCCGCCCAGGGACAGGGCCAGCAAGTGGTAGGGCGCCGGGATGCCGCGCGCCTGCAGCTCCTGGCGGCAGTCTTCCACCATGGCGGCCACGCGGGTGGCGCTGTGCTGCGCGTGGCGCGTGCCATTGCCGGGCAAGTCGGGCGTGACGATGTGGGCGCCGGGCAGGGCGCGGGCCAGGGTGGCGGGAAAGCTGCCCCAGTGGCGCTGTTCGCGCATCAGGCCGCGCAGCAGGACCCAGGTGGGCGACCCGTTCATGACTCGTACCATTGCGCCAGGGCGCGCCGGCGCTGGGCCTTGCGCAGCAAGCCCTCCGGCATCCAGCGGCCGTGGCTGCTGGCGGCGCGCATGAGGAAATCGAACCACACCAGATGCCGCCGCAGCACGCGCTGCAGGCGGTGCGCGGCCGTGGGGTTGAAGATGCTGACCCGGTTGAACAGCTGGCGCGGGTTTTTCTTGACCCAGCGCCACGAGCCCATTTCCAGGGTCAGCGGCAGGAACACGCGCCCGCTGTAGCTGGTGCCGTTCAGGTACAGATAGTCCCACAGGTCGCCATGCGTGCGGTATTGCCGGCTTTGCGGCTCGAACACATAGTTGTGGTTGGGATAGCTCTGGCTGAACAATTCTTCCAGCGCGCCGATCTCGGCCAGGTGCTCGATGGGCACCTTGGTATGCGCATGGGGAAACCAGATGCGGTCGCGCAAGCCGAAACCGGAATGGCAATCGAGGGCGATGCTGAACTGGCGCGACAGCAGTTCGCGCTCGACGAGGTCGCACACGGCCTGGCTTTCCACCTCCATCGGGCCATCCGCCGCGCCCCGGTACCAGGGCAGGCGGGCGCTGTAGCGCTGCCCACCGAGCATGAACGGCACTTTTTCGCGCGCGCTCAATGGCGCATTGCGCATCAGGTCCACGCCTTGCGGATTGCTGCGCGTCGCTTGCCACATGCCGCCCGGATTGACCAGCGGCATGAACACGAGGCGCATGGTTTCCAGCTGCTGGTGCAAGGTAGCGTCCCAGCGCAGGCGCGCGATCAGGCTTTCGAGGAACGACAGCAGCACTTGCGTGCCGATGCGTTCGAGGCCGTGGATGCCGCCGAAAAAGCCCAGCACGGGCACGTCCGGGCTGGGATTGCCCATGGCGATCGAGTACACGGGAAATTCGCGCCCATCCATGGCGATGCTGCAGGGCGCGGCCACTTCCAGGTGGCTGCCGCCCTCGTCGATGAGGCGCTTCAGCATGACCAGCTCGGGCAGATTCTTTTCGATCATCAGGCGTCTGAAAGGGAAAGTAGCAGCCAGTGTAGCCGAAATAAGCGCCACGTCCGACGTCCCGCATGGCGAAATTTATTGATGGCAAGCATGTCACGAAGCCGTCATTTTTTGTGTGTAGGCTATTGCAGTTGATACAAGAATTGTTACTTGGCAATCACTTGTTGCCACGCAGTTTTCCCCTCACACGATAGCGACTCGATAGCGATATGACAGGCAGCCCGGCATCCGTCCATGTGCTTGCGCTGGCGGGATACCTGGTACTGCTGGGTTTCTTGGCCACGGTGGGGCCCGTGCGGGCGCAGCCGGCCGATGGCGCCGTGTTGCAGTTCGATATCGGCGCGCAAAACCTGGGCGACGCGCTCGATATGTACAGCCGCCGCACGGGCGTCGCCGTGCTGATGGACCAGCGCTACGCGCAGCGCCAGTCGGCCGCCGTGCGCGGCCCGTATGCGGCGGGTGCGGCCCTGCAAGTCTTGCTGGAAGGCACGGGCCTGCTATCGCGCCTGTCCGACGCGCAAGCCGTCATCGTGTATGCCCCGGCCGCTGGCGATTTGCCGCAAGTCAGCGTCGTGGCCGCCGCCGACATCCCGGGCGCCACGCAGGGCGGCGGCGACCATGCGGCCTATGTCAGCCGCTTGCAGCATGTGCTGCTGGGACTGCTGTGCCGCGCGGCGCAGACGCGTCCCGGCGGCTACCGTCTCGCGCTGCAACTGTATCTGAACCGTGCCGGCGTGGTGGACCGCGTGCACCTGCTCGACAGCACGGGTTTGCGCGCGCGCGACACGGCCATCGCGCGGGTAGTGCTGGGCATGCGCGTGGGCGCCGCGCCGCTGCCCTCGATGCCGCAGCCCGTTTCCATCCTGCTGCTGCCGCAAGGGCCGGGCAGCGAAGTCGATTGCGCCCCCAAGACCATGTCCGCGCCATGAGCATGCCCGACCTGCGCACCAAGCTCAAACGCCACCTCAGTTCGCGCTACGCCGTGCTGCGCTGGCGTCTTGAGCGCGTCGTCGGCTGCAAGCACCATGCGGCCGATGCGCTGCAGGAAACCTGGCTGCGCCTCGAAGCGATGGTGGCGCCGGGACCGGCCGCCGCGCCCGTCCACAATCCCGACGCCTATCTGCTGCGCATGGCGGCCAATATCGCCACCGATGCCTACCGCCGCGACCGCATCATCGTCACCGAGCGCGAACGCGAAGAGCTGATGGGCATGGCTGACGAACCCGGCGACGACATCAGCGACCCCGCGCGCATCGTCTCGGCGCGGCTCGACGTGCAGGCGCTCGACGCGGCCCTGGCGGCCCTGTCGCCGCGCCGCCGCGCCATCCTGACGGCGGCGCGCATCGACGGCATGCTCAATGCGGACATTGCCGAACGCTTCGGCATTTCTGTGGCGATGGTGAAGAAAGAATTGCAGGCCGCCCTGCAACACTGTAAAACGTGCATGGCCGACGCCGATGCGGCCCAGCGCAGCGATGTGTCGGGCCGGCGTAAATATTGATGAATCCCATGACTGCTCCCGACCGCGATCCACGCGCCCCTTCCCATACTGCCAACAGCGAGGCTGACATCGGCCGGCAAGCCGCTGCCTGGTGGGCGCGGCTGCGTGCCGACGATTTTACGCAAGCCGACGCCGACGCCTTGCGCGCCTGGTGCGCGCTTAGCCCCGACCATGCGCGCGCCTGGCGCGAGCTCAAGCAAGTGTGGCAGGCGCTCGACCCCGCCTTGACCCGCGCCGCCGCACCGCAGCAGGCGGCCGTGCTGGCGTTCCCGGTGCGGCCCGGACGCCGTGCTTTTCTCGGTGGCGCGCTGGCGGCCGGCGTGGCCGTGCTGGCCTTGCGCCCGCCCTTGGGCGCCTGGCCGTCGCTGCAGGAACTGAGCGCCGACTACCGCACGGGCACGGGCGAGCAGCGGCAAGTGGCCCTGTCGCGGCAGATGACGGTGCAGATGAATACGCAGACGCGCATTAACGTGCGGGCGCCGGAAGCGATCGAACTGCTGGGCGGCGAAGCGGAAATCGTTGCCAGCGGCGCGCGCCAGCCCGTATCGGTGGTGGCGGGTGCCGGGCGTTTATTGGCGCAGTCGGCCCGCTTCAATGTGCGCCACACGGACGACGCCGTGTGCGTCACCTGTCTGGCGGGTGCCGTGGACGTGGTCTGGCAGCAGCGCCGCCAGACTCTCGACGCGGGGCAGCAACTGGTCTACGACGAGCGGGGCGTGCAGGCGGCCACGGCCGCGCCGGCAGAGGAAGCCAGCGCGTGGCGCACGGGTGCGCTGTCGTTTGCCGGCCAGCCGCTGTCCCGCGTGGTCGATGAAATCAACCGCTACCGTCCGGGCAGGGTCGTATTGCGCAATGCGGAACTGGGCCGGCGCCTCGTGCGCATGCGCTTTTCCATCACCCAGATGGATGGCGCGCTGGCGATGATACGCGACTTGACTGGGGCGCAAATGACCAGCCTGCCAGGCGGCATCGTGCTGCTCAGCTGAAGTGCGGCGCGTGCCAGGGTGCGCCGCAAAAAATATTTTACAAAAGTATTATCCCTTCCGCCGCCCAGCTACGTCATGGAGGCATGGACGCTTGCGCTAACGCCAGGCTCCGTTCCCTTCTCTCTAGCCAGGAAACCATTGCCATGACCAAGCTTCACACTGCCCAGCGCCCAGTCCCCACGTCCACGCTGGGCAGCCGCTTGCGGCTCACGCCGCTCGCTTACGCATTGACCACCATGCTGATGGCGGGCGCCTTCAGCACGCCGGCCCGCGCGCAGCAGGCGTTCAGCGGCGGCTGGTTCGCGGCCAAGGGCGCGGCGCAAAATACGGCGGCCAGCTCCGGCCGCTTGCCGAATGGCCAGCCGCTGCCGCTGGGCAGCCGCCCAGAGGGCCAGCAACAGCAGGCGAACCAGCAGTTGCAGCGTTCGCTCAACAACCTGAACCTGGCCGCGCGCGCCATCGCCGCGCAGCAAGCGGCCCAGGCGCAGGCGCGTCAGGCCGCTGCCGGCGGCGCCAGCTTGCCGAACGGCCTGGCGCAGGGCGGCTTGCAGGTCGACACCAACAGCCTGACGGCTGGCTGGCTCAACGCCCAGGCGCCCGTGCAGACGGTAGCGGCAGGCAAGACGGCCGTGCTGGTGCAGCAGACGGCGGACAAGGCCATCCTGAACTGGGAAACGTTTAATTTGGGCAAGGACACGACATTGACGTTCCAGCAGCAGAAGGACTGGGCCGTGCTGAACCGGGTCAACGATCCGCAAGCGCGGCCCAGCCAGATCCAGGGCCAGATCAAGGCCGACGGCACGGTGCTGCTGGTCAACCGCAACGGCATCGTGTTCAGCGGCACGAGCCAGGTCGACACGCGCAGCCTGGTGGCGGCCGCTGCCCGCATCAGCGATGCGCAATTCCAGAAGAACGGCATCTACAGCCCCGGCACTGCCGGCGCCGCGACGTTCACCGAGGCGGACGGCAAGGTGCTGGTGCAGACGGGCGCGCGCCTGGCCAGCAATGCGCCCAAGGGCAGCACGGAAGGCGGCGGTTACGTGATGCTGCTGGGCAAAGAGGTCCACAATGCTGGCGAGATCAATACGCCGAAAGGCCAGGCCCTGCTGGCCGCCGGCGACAGTTTTACCATCAAGAAGGGCGTGGGCACGGATGGCAACCCGCTGTCGACCACGCGCGGCAGCGAAGTCACGCCGCAATTCGCGGCCGCCAGCACTGCGGGCAAGGTCGTCAACACGGGCCTGATCCAGGCGCGCGAAGGCGACATCACCCTGGCCGGGCGCGACGTGCGGCAGGATGGCGTGCTGCTCGCGTCCACCACGGCGGCCACGCGAGGCACCATCCACCTCAACGCCCTGGGCGGCGATGCTGCCGTGACCCTGGGACGCGGCGCCACCACGGCCATCGTCGTCGAGGACGACGGCAAGACGATGGCGCTCGACAGCCAGCGCGACGCCATGCGCGGGCCGGCCGTGACGTCCACGGAAAATATCCTCGCCGTCAACGACCGCCGCGACCAGTCGCGCATCGAGATCGGCAGCGCCGGCACGGTGGAATTCCTTGGCGACTCGCTGACCCTGGCCACGGGCGGGCAGCTCGCCGTCAACGCCGGCAGCCGCAGCCTCGTGCGCGATGGCGCCCAGCTCGACGTTTCCGGCGCCGTGGGCGTGAAAGTGGCGATGTCTGCGAACAATGTCGAGATCAACGTGCAGGGCAACGAGCAGCGCGACGCGCCCGTCAACCGCGACGGCAAGGCCCTGAACAACAGCAGCATCTGGGTCGACCGCCGCAAGCTCGTGTTCGTACCGAAAGGCACGAACGGCTACGACAGCGACCGCTGGTACACGGCCGGCGGCTTGCTGGAAGTGGCCGGTTATTTGGGCACGCAAGGCCATTCCGTCAGCGAATGGATGGCGCAGGGCGGCACGGTGAGTTTTGGCGGCAAGGATGTCGTCACGCAGCTTGGCTCCAGCATCAACCTGTCGGGCGGCACCCTGGACGTGCAAACGGGCGCCGTGCGCCAGACCTGGCTCAAAGGCGCGGACGGCAAGCTGCACGAGGCGGGCAATGCGCCCGGCGACTTGCAGTATCTGGGCGTCTACAAGGGTTACGAGGAGGAACACGCGCGCTGGGGCAAGGATGCCAGCGCCTTCTACGCCAATCCCCTGATCGCCGCGCAACTGCGCCTGGAAAACGGCTACACGGCAGGCCGCGACGCGGGCAAGCTCGTGGTCGCCACGGGGTCGGCCGTGCTGGAAGGCGGCATCGCCGGCGACGTTTTCCAGGGCGAGCGCCAGGTGCAGGCGCCGCAAGCGCTGCTCGACGGCTACCAGCAGTCGCAGTTCGCGGCCGCGCAGCGGGGACAATTGATCGTTGGCCAGTATCAGCCCATGTTCGACAAGCGCACGGGCGTGCTGCAGCATGCGCTGTCGGCCGTCATGGACGAGGTGCGCCTGACGCGTGTGCAGGACGGCATCGCCGCCGCCCTCGACGTGACAGGCATGCTGGACGCTGAGCGCCAGGGCAAGCTGCTGCTCGACACCGGCTTGCTGAACAGCCAGCAACTGGGCGCCATCCGCATCGCGGCCAAGGGCGCGGTCACCGTCGACAGCGCGCTGCAGGTGGCCGATGGCGGCAACATCACCTTGTTCGGCAATGACGTGGCCATCAACGCCAGCCTGCGCAGCCATGGCGGCAGCATCATGGCCGGCAATGTGCTGAACCAGATCGGCGCGCTGGGCATGAGCGACACCGTCGTCATCCCGGGCGGGTCCGTGGGCAAGCTGGTGCTGGCTGATGGCGTCAGTCTCGACACCAGCGGTTTGCTTAGCAATGTGCTGCGCGACCCGCTGGCCGCCGCCGGCTTGCCCTACATGAATGGCGGCAATGTCTCGTTGCGGGCGAGCGGCGACGTGCGCATCGGCAATGGCAGCCTGATCGACGTGAGCTCGGGCGCGGCCATCCTGTCGCAGGCGAAACAGCAGGGTGGCAAGGGCGGCAACGTGAGCCTGGCCAGCTATGGGCCGAAGGCCGACCTGGTGCTGGGCGAGGGCGCACAAGTGCGCGGCCATGGCGTGGCGGGCGGCGGCAAGCTGGAATTGCAGGCGAACAAGATCGTGATCGGCCAGGCCGAGACGGAACGGAAAGGCGCCCTGCAACTGGGCGGCGACTTCTTCGACAAGGGGTTTTCCAGCTACAGCCTGGTCGGCAAGCAGGGCGTGGCGGTGGCGGAGGGCACGCAGGTCGACGTGCGCATGCCCGTGCTGCGCGTGGTGGACAACGAGAAACTGGCCGTATGGACGCCGGAGCAGGTCACGGAAAACGCGCTCAAGGGCACCTTGACGCAGCGCAAGGGCGCCAGCCTGGCCTTGCAGGTGGGCGATATCGAGTCCGATGCGGCCGGCATGGCCAGCGCCGAACTGCTGGTGGGCAAGAGTGCCGTGGTGAGCGTTGATGCGGGCCAGTCCATCAAGCTGTCCAGCGTGGGCCAGCTGACGGTGGATGGCCGCTTGAACGCCTGGGGCGGCAAGATCAGCCTGGGCGGCGTGGGCGTCGCCGTGAATGTGTCCGAAGCCGTGGAAGCGGCCGGCCATGGCCGTTCCCTGTGGATAGGCGACAATGCCGTGCTCGACGTCGCCTCGCGCGCCGTCACGGCCACGGATGCGCAGGGCCGGCGCTACGGCAAGGTGGTCGATGGCGGCAGCATCGTCGTCGGCGGCGAGATCGACCCTGTGCAGGGCAGCACGTCGGCGGCCAGCTTGTTCGTCGTCGTGCGCGACGGTGCCGTGCTCGACGCTTCCGGCGCGCATGCCGTACTCGACGTGAACGGCGCGGCCGTCGACGTGGCCAGCGCGGGCGGGGGCATCGCGCTGGCGTCGAACAATGGCTTGTATCTCGATGGCCAGCTGCTGGCCAGGGCCGGTGGCGCGGGCGCGGCGGGCGGCACGCTGTCCGTGGCCACGGGGTCGCCCGAATACCTGAAAGTGCTGGCCACGGACAAGGTGCTGCAGGGGCGCCAGCTGGCGCTGACGCAACGCCAGGGCGCCAGCGACCTGGCTGAAAACGTGAGCGCACGGGACGCGGCGGCAACGCTGCAGTACGGCCACGGCCGGTTTTCCGTGGAGCAGGTGGAAGCGGGCGGCTTCGGCAGCCTGGCCCTGCTGGGTGCCGCCTCCTTCGATGGCGACGTGTCGCTGCATCTGCAGCAAAGCTTCCAGCTGTACGGCGCGCCCGTGCTGACACCAGGCAGCAAGCCCGGCGCGAAGGTCGGCATCGCGGCGCCGTACGTGCGCCTGGCCAGCGTCAAGCCGGTTGGACGCGATTTCTATGTCACGCCAGGCACGGCGGGCGAGTCGCCGGTCGCCGGCCAGGTCAGCATGGCGGGCGACCTGATCGACGTGCGCGGCCTGGTTAATATCGTTGCCGACGACGTGCGCCTGACCAGCCGCGGCGACTTGCGTTTCCTGCTGTCCCCGCTGGGCTGGGGCGGTGCGGAGGCGACGACGGTGCTGTCCTCGCCGGGCGACATGACCCTCAGCGCGGCCCAGCTGTACCCGGACACGGGCGCCGGCGCCGCCGTACGCGTCGGTTATGGCCGCACCGATGGAAAGTTCGGCTACGACCCGGCGCGCAGCCTGCGCATCGCTCGCACGACCGATGGCGTGCCGGCCATGCCGTATTCCGCCTTCGGCTCGCTGGAACTGGAGGCTGCGCATATCGAGCAGGGCGGCGTGGTGCGCGCACCGCTGGGCCGCCTGGCGATCGGCGCGGCCCGCTATGACAATGACAAAAGCCTGAGCGTCAATCTGCTGGCCAACAGCATCAGCTCCGTCAGCGGCGCCGGCCTGGTCATGCCGTATGGCGGCACGGTCGATGGCCAGAGCTGGAACGTGGACGGCAAGCTGGCCGCCTTCATGGGCGTGGGCGGCTTCAATGCGCAGGGCGGCTTGCGCGTCGGCGTGGAAATGGCCGGCGTGGCCGTGCACGTGCAGCCGGGCGCGCTGCTCTACCTGTCCGGCGGCGGCGAACTGACGGGCGCCGGCTTCATCGCGGGCCGCGGCGGTTCCACCGATGCGCGCACCCACCCGCTGGTGCAGGTGGGGGCGAACGGCGGTTTCATCCTGCCGGGCCTGGCGACGAATCCCGTGTACGCCATCGTGCCGGGCGTGCAGGCGCCGCAAGCGCCTTCGGGCGCCGCCGATGCGGTCATTGGCCGGCAAGTGACGATAGGCAGCGGCGTGCCGGGCCTGGCGGCCGGCACCTATACACTGATGCCGTCGACCTACGCCTTGCTGCCGGGCGCCTTCCGCGTGGAGCTGAACGGCCTGGCGGGCCAGGGCGGCGCCGGTACGCTGGCGCAGCAGCTGCGCAACGGTTCCTGGGCCGCGTCCGGCACCCTGTCGATCGCCGGCACGGACATCCGCGCGCCGCTGGCCAGCCAGCTGATACTCACGCCGGCCAAGGTCTTGCGCACGTATTCCCAGTACAACGAAATGGGCTATGCCGCGTTTGCCCTGGCCGATGCGCAAACGCGCGGCATTCCCCGCGCGATGCTGCCGTCCGATGCGAAAACGCTCAAGCTGAACATGGCGCCCGGCGGCGGGCTCGAGACGTTCCAGTTCCAGGGCGCCGGCAAGTTCGCGGCGGCCGAGGGCGGCTATGGCGGCACCGTGGTGCTGATGTCGAACGATAGCTCGACTGGCGAAATTGAAATCCTCGCTGACGGCGCGCCAGCCAGCGGCGGCGCAAAACAGGTCAGCATACGCGCTTCAAGCCTGAACAATATCGGCGCGGCCCGCATTGTGGTGGGCAATTCGCCCACCGTGGAATATGGCCAGGGCGGCAATTACGTGAACTTCGGCGTCCAGTCGGCGCGCGCCATCTACCTGCGCGCCGGCGCCGTCCTGTCGGCGCCCGAAGTGTTCCTCGTCGCCCAGGACCCGAGCAACGCGCAATTGGGTAATGGCCTGATCGATATCGCGGCCGGCGCCGGCATCAACACCCTGGGCCGCGGCAAGGCCGCGTACGACGCCAACGATGGCTTTATCTACAAAAGCCGTCCGGACGTGCACGTGCTGGCCGCGTCGAACGGCTTGCTCAATGTGGCCCCCGTCAGCGGCACGACGCGCGGCGGCATCCGCATCGGCATGTGCGCCGCCGCTTGCGCCGGCACAGGCACGGGTACAGCGAGCCTGTACTCGGAAGGCACCTTGCTGCTGGCGACCAGCGGCAGCTTCCAGCTCGACGACACGGCCCGCTACGGCACGCGCAACCTGAGCCTGGCCGTGGGCGCCATCAATATCGGTTCGAACGAGGCGCTGGCGGCGGCCCAGGCCGGCGGCACGCGTCCCGCCGGCCTGACCCTGAACCAGGGGCTGCTGGACCGATTGCTGCGCGGCGACACCAGCACGGGCGCGCCAGCGCTGCAGGCGCTGATGCTGAACGCGGCCGACAGCGTCAATTTCTATGGCGACGTGGTGCTCGACACCTACGACAAGACGAGCGGAAAATCGAACCTGGAGCGCCTGGTGCTGACCACGCCGGCCATGTACGGCCAGGGCGCTGCCGGCACAGTGGCCACCATCCGCACGGCCAATCTGATCTGGGGTGGCGCCCTGTCGCAGGCCGGCAATGTGATTGCGCGCGGCGCCGGCACGGGCAGCGGCACCCTGAGCCTGGAAGCGGAACGCATCGATTTCGGCTTCGGCCCGTTCACGCAGCCGGCCGGCGTCGCCACCTTCGACCGCATGGCGCTGGGTTTTGGCACCGTCAACCTGAAAGCGTCGGGCCAGGTCACGGCCAACCACAAGGGCAGCCTGTCCGTCCACCAGGCGCAGGGCGCGTATGAGACGGGCAAGGGTTTCCAGTACAGCGGCGGCAACCTGAACATCGTCACGCCGCTGCTGACGGGCGACGCCGGTTCCGCCCACAGCTACACGGCCGGTGGCGCGCTGGCCGTGACGGCGCCGGCCGGAGCGGCGGCAGCCATTCCCGCCAAGAATAACGCCGCGCTGGGCGCCCAGCTGGCCTTGCACGGCGACAGCGTGAACGTGGCCACGGCCGTGGTGCTGCCGAGCGGCAAGCTCACCATCAGCGCGCAGCACGACATCAGTGTGGCCGACGCTGCGCGCATCGACATGGCGGGCCGCAAGAGCACTTTCTTCGACGTGGACAAATACAGCTGGGGCGGCGACGTGAGCCTGGACAGCCGCGCCGGGGATATCCGCGCAGCTGGCGGCAGCGTGATCGACCTGTCGGCCGGGAACAACCGCGCCGGCAGCCTGAAAGCCGTGGCCCTCGATGGCGCGGCCGGCATGGTGGAGCTGCAAGGCAAGATATTGGGCGGCGCCAGCGGCAGCTACGACGCGGGCGGCACCATGCTGCACTATAAGAACGGCAGCGTGGACGTGCGCGCGCACACCCTGGGAGCGGGCGGCACCGTGGACGGCCAGTTCGCCGCGCTCAACACGCGCTTGAACGAGGGCGGCGTGACGGGCGCGCGCAGCTTCCAGCTGAAGCAGGGCGACTTGACCATCGGCAATGAACTGATGGCGGGCGAGGTGCAGGTATCCGTCGACAATGGCCGCCTGACGGTGGCCGGCGTGATCGATGCCAGCGGCGAGCGCGTGGGCAGCATCCGCCTGGCCGGCAAGCATGGCGTCACCTTGGCCAACAACGCCGTGCTTGACGCGCATGGCACCGTTCTGCGCGTCGACAGCTATGGCAAGATCATCGACAGCCCGAACCGGGCCATGGTGGAACTGAACGGGGGCGAAGGCTTGCTGGACCTGGCCGGCGGCGCGCAGATCGACGTGCGCCACGGCACGGCGGCCGTGCTTGGGAAGGGCAAGGGCGCATACGACGGCGCCGCGCGCGGCACGGTGGAACTGAGCGCGCCGCGCCTGGGCAGCGGCGGTTCCCGCACGGACGCAGACGCGGCCACCTTTGGCGATATCGCCATTACGGCTGGCGGCGGTTTCACCATCCGCGGCGCGAAATCGATCGCCGTCAATGCCATGCAGCGCTATGACGATGCGGCTTATGCCACGGACCTGTCGGCCACCGGCCGCCCATATCAGGTGGTCAACCAGGCATACCTCGACAGCAAGCATGTGGACAGCACGGCCTTTATCGATGCGGCGCTGGCCAACACGAACTTGCGCAATGGCAAGCTGGCGGGCTTGAACACGGCCGCGTATGCCGAGGCGCTGCACTTGCGTCCCGGCGTCGATATCGTCAGCAAGACGGCGGACGGCGACCTGGTGGTGCAGGGCGACCTGGATTTGTCAGGCATGCGCTACGCCAGCCTGAACCCGCGTTTTCAAGTGACGAATGCGCGCGGCTCGGGCGAGGTGGGCAGCCTGCTGCTGCGCGCTGGCGGCGATTTGAATATCTATGGCAGCATCAATGACGGCTTCGCGCCGCCGCCGTCCACGCAGGACGACAAGGGCTGGTTGTTGCTGCCGGGGCGAGACATCAACGGCAGCGACGTCATCGTGCCGGGCAAGGGCGTGACCCTGGCCGACGGCACCATCTTCCCGGGCGGCGTCACGCTCAATTACGACGTGCCCGTCAAGGCCCTGAGTTTCCGCGCCAACACGCGCCTGCCCGTGGATGTGGTCCTGAACCAGAAGCTCACCGTGCCGGCCGGCACGGTACTGGCCGCTGCCGTGCGCGACAGCGCCGGCAATATCGTCCACGCGGCGGGTACCTTGCTGGCCACGGAACAGACCTTTACTGCCGGCATGCGGCTCGACGCGGGCAGCGTGGTCGCGCAAATGGTCAAGGTGCGCGCCATGACCTGGCCGAAAGGCGTTGCCTTGCCCGGCTTGCTGGGCGAGCTCAACGTGGTCACGCTCAGTGGCAAGGTGGCGCTGCCCGTCGGCGCGCTGATCCCGAACGGCACCGACGTCAAGCTGCTGCCCGGCGTGGATGCCATCGAACTGCGTCCGGAAGTGGCGGGGCGCCAGGGCGCGCTGTGGGCCATCGCACCGATGCTGGCCGAAGGTTCGCAATCGTGGGGCATGCGCCTGGCGGCCGGCGCCGACCTGGACGCGGCCGACACGCGCAGCGTGCAGGCGCATCCGTCGCACGGCACCCTGCGCCTGGCCGACAGCCATTACGGCATGTATGGCGTCATGATCCCGCCGAAGGGCGTGCAGCACTGGACGCAGGCGGCGCAGGAGCTGGGCGAGCGCGAGGGCATCGTCGGCATCGTGGCGGGCGAACCGATCACCGAGGAATTCATCAGCCAGTTCGGCCAGACCGTGGCGGAGTTCTGCGCTGGCGACGCCAGCATGTGTGTGCTGAAGCTGGCCTATGTGTGGACCAAGGCCGGCGCCGAAGAATTCGCCGACCCTAGCGTGAAGGCGGGCGACGTGGTCGACCTGGCCGGCCTGGGCTGGCCCACCATGTGCGAGGAAAACCCCACCTGGTGCGGCACCTCCAACCCTACCTTCGACAACAAGGCGTCCAGCCTGCGCCACAGCGTGCTGCGCACGGGCACGGGCGACCTGGACCTCGTCAGCGGCGGCGACTTGCGCGTGGATAGCCTGTACGGCGTGTACACGGCCGGCATGTCGTCCATGGCGACCACGGCCGGCGACCCGTACAACCTGGCGCGCGCGCGCAATCTGGACGGCAAGGTGCTGGCCAATCCCGATGGTGCGCATGAACGCCTGGTCGATGGCGGCGCCGACAGCATTTACCGGGCATGGTATCCGGACCAGGGCGGCAATCTGCTGCTGCGGGTGGCGGGCGACCTGAGCGGCTCGCTGGTCGGCGCGTCCGCCGCCACCAACGGGCGCCCCGTCAGCAAGGATGGTCCGGGCGATTCGGTGGCCGTGGGCAACTGGCTGTGGCGCCAGGGCAGCGGTGGCGTGGCCACGGGCGGTCCGGCCCAGCCGACAGCGTGGTGGATCAATTTCGGCAGCTACGTGGGCCGCGATACCCTGGCCGATACCGTGCTGGGCTTTACGGGCTTCGGCACCCTGGGTGGCGGCAACGTGCGCGCCGACGTGGCGGGCGATGCGGGCGTGCTGGCGCCCAAGGTTGCCACCGTGTATGACATCAACATCAATCCGCGCTCGCAGGGCTTGCTGCTGGCCGTGGGCAGCACGGGCCGCGTGCTGGCCGATGGCAGCCTGCAACTGACGGGCGGCGGCGACCTGGACCTGCGCGTGGGCGGCGCCCTCAATCCTGCCAGCCAGTCCGGTGGCGGCCACTTGAATGGCGCGCTGGTCGATTTGCGCGGCCACGTGGACGTGGCCGCAACGCAGCTGGGCAATGTCGCGCTGCAGTACGGGACGCGCTCGACCGACCACGTGCCGCTGGAAACGCGCGCCTTCGACGCCTTCCACGCCACGCGCGCCACGCCGCAGGGCGGCATGACCCTGGTGCCCGGCGACGCCACCGTCAGCGTGGCAACCTTGGGCGACCAGGTGCTGCAGGACGTGGCCGACCCGGGCCGCGTGCCGATGTTCAACGCCGCGCCGTTCATCAGCGCGTCGGGCGAGCCGGGCGCCGGCTACAGCTGGTTCAGCCTCTGGACGCCGCGCACGGCGCTCGACCTGTTCTCCGCCGGCGGCAACATGACGCCGCTGACGGCGCCGGTCGGCACGGCCACCGACCTGGCCGTCGTCTACCCGTCCATCGTGCGGGCCGCGGCCGCGAATGGCAGCTTGTACTATGGCAAGACCATCTCGGACTGGGGTGGTGCGACCGCGTATGCCGATCCTTTGCTGCTGGCGCCGTCGGGCTACGCCCAGCTGGAGTGGCTGGCCGGCGATTCCATCTATGCGGGCGGCTATGCCGTCAGCCAGTCCGGCGCGGCCGCCGACAGCATGGCCACGCCGTTCAAGCCGGCCTTCGAAGCGTGGAATCTCAGGCCTGGCAGCCTGACGTCGGCGGGCGGCAATGTTTCGGGCACGGGCGTGCCATCGTCGCAGTGGAACTTTCCGCTGTTCGCCTTCGGGCCCGATTCCGCCGCCGGTCCGGCCAACAGCGGCACGCAAGTGGCGCGCATCTATGCCGTGAAGGGCGATCTGATCGGCGTCAATAGCGGCCGCATGGTTGCGTTCTACGACGCCAAGCACGCGGGCATCACCTGGTACGAGGGAGCGCAACCGGTCTGGATGAGGGCGGGCCGCGATATCGTCGGCAGCGGCACGGCGCTGCTGGAAGCCATCGACGGCACGGGCGGTGGCGACATGATGTTCCGCAATTACAGCAACCTGTTCGTGCACAACAACGCTTTCGACGTGTCGGTGGTGTCGGCCGGACGCGATATCCTCAGCAGTTCCTTCAACGTGGCCGGCCCCGGCACGCTCGACATCAGCGCCGGGCGCAATATATTGATGCAGGACAAGGGCAGCGTCGTCAGCCTCGGTCCCGTTGTGGCGGGCGACAAGCGTCCAGGCGCCGGCATCGCCATGCAGGCCGGCGTGGGCGCGGCCGGCCTTGACTACCTGCGCTTCGTCAAGCCCTATCTCGACCCGGCGAACGTGGCGCAGACGGGCGTGCCGCTGGCCGACCAGGCCGGCAAGGTGGTGAAAGCGTACGACGGCGAACTGGCGAGCTGGCTCGGCGAGCGCTACGGCTTCAAGGGCACGGCCGCCGAAGCGCTGGCCTACTTCCTGGCCTTGCCCGAGCCGCAGCAGCGCGTGTTTGCCCGCAACGTGTATTTCGCGGAACTGAAGGCGGGCGGGCGCGAGTTCAACGATGCGGACAGCGCGCGCTACGGCAGCTTCCTGCGCAGCCGCAACGCCATCGCGGGCCTGGCGCCGGCCACGGACGCGAATGGCAAGACGATTGCCTATGCGGGCGACATCATCATGTACCGCGGCCTGTACGCCAAGCGCAACGACGGCGAGCAGCGCTGGGATTACTTCCCCCGCAGCGGCTACGTGCATACGAACTTCGGCGGCGACATCCAGATGCTGACGCCGGGCGGCAAGCAGGTGCTGGGCATCGAAGGCGAGGCGCCGCCATCGACGTCGGGCGTGATCACCAAGGGCGGCGGCAATATCGGCCTGTTCTCGCACGGCAGCATCCTGCTGGGCCAGAGCCGCATCATGACGACGTTTGGCGGCGACATCCTCGGCTGGTCATCGACGGGCGACATCAACGCGGGGCGCGGCTCGAAGTCGACCATCGTCTACACGCCGCCCAAGCGCGTGTATGACAGCTGGGGCAACGTGGCCCTGTCGTCCGACGTGCCGAGCACGGGCGCCGGCATCGCCACCCTGGCGCCGATCGCCGAAGTGCCGGCCGGCGACGTGGACTTGCTGGCCCCGCTGGGCACCATCGATGCGGGCGAGGCGGGCATCCGCGTGTCGGGCAACGTCAACCTGGCCGCGCTGACGGTGATGAACGCGGCGAACATCCAGGTCAAGGGCGAAGCCAAGGGCATGCCGGCCGTGGCATCCGTCAACGTGGCGGCCATGACGAACGCCAGCGCGGCCGCCACGCAGGCCACGGCCGCCGCCCAGGACGTGGTGCAGCGCGAGCGCGCCGCCACCCGTTCGGCGCAGCCCTCCGTGTTTACGGTGCGCGTGCTGGGCTTCGGCAATGACGCGCCGCCCGACAGCGCGCAAGCGGCGCCGCAGGATGGCGCGCGCATCGAGGCGGCCGACTACAATCCGCGCAGCGCCGTGCGCGTGCTGGGCCTGGGCCCGCTGCCTGAATCGGCCACGCGCCAGCTGACGGCGCAAGAGCGCAGCAGGTTGTCGCCATGATGGCCGGCCTGGTGAGTATGACGGCTGCCTTGCCCTTGCGCATGACGGGCATGGCTTGGTACCGCCCGGCCATCCGCCCCCGGCAGCAGGCGGCGAACGACGTGGCGCCAGGGCAGGGTGCCCGGCTGCAGGCTGTGCTGGAGGGCAATTACGCGGCCCTGCACCGGCGCCTGGCGCGCCACCTGGGCTGCGCCGAGCTGGCCAGCGACAGCTTGCACGACGCCTGGCTGCGCCTGGGCAGGCTGGCGGCCGGGGACGCGGACGGAGCTGCGCTGGCGCACAGCCCCGTCGCCTATGTGTTTCGCGTCGCGTGCAATGCGGCCATGGACAGCCTGCGCCGCAACCGCGCCTGGTTGTACGCGGACGACGGCGATGGGAGTGGTGCAGGCCTCGTCGATTTCCTCGCCGATACGGCGGCGGGGCCGGAACGCCTGGCCGAGCTGCAGGCCGACGTGCGCCGATTGGCGCTGGCTGTCGATTTGCTGCCGCGGCGCCACCGGCAAGTGCTCGAAGCGCTGCGCGTGGATGAACTGACCCGCCAGGAGGTGGCCGAGCGGCACGGCATGTCCTTGCGTAACGTCGATACGGCCTTGCGCCAGGCGCTCGACCATTGCGCCCGCCACACGGGCTACGCGGCGCAGGGCGGCGTCGGCACGACCCGGCGCGGCCTCAGGCTGAACGTTCGTTTGCGTACAGACGCGTAGGCATCGGGCCGTCAGACTGCTGCTTCGGGCCTGCATGCGCCCACCCAGCCAGGAGGAAGCGCGAGATGACAGACTGTAATGAAATTAATGCCGGCAGGCGCGGCTTGCTGATCGCCGGTGCGCTGTCGGCCACGGCGGCGGCCGTGCCCGGCGTCGCGGGAGCGGCGCAGGCCGTCAGCACGACCGGCCAGGCGCCACCAGTCCTGATGAAAGTCAGCCTCGATGTCAACGGCCGGCGCCACAGCCTGGAACTCGACACGCGCACCACCTTGCTCGACGCCTTGCGCGAACATTTGCAGCTGACGGGCACCAAGAAGGGCTGCGACCACGGCCAGTGCGGCGCCTGCACCGTCATGCTCGACGGCCAGCGCATCAATGCCTGTTTAACTCTTGCCGTGATGCATGACGGCGCCAAGGTCACCACCATCGAGGGGCTGGGCACACCCGAGAAGCTGCACCCGATGCAGGCCGCCTTCATCGCCCACGACGGTTATCAATGCGGCTATTGCACGCCGGGGCAGATCTGCTCGGCCGTCGCCGCGCTGGGAGAGATACGCCAGGGCATCCCCAGTCACGTCAGCACGGACTTGAACGCGGTCCCGCAGGCAACGCCGGAAGAGCTGCGCGAACGCATGAGCGGCAACATCTGCCGCTGCGGCGCCTACTCCAACATCATCGAGGCCATCACCGAGGTGGCGGGGAGGCCGGCATGAGAGTGTTCAGCTACCAGAAGCCTGCCACGCCGGCCGAAGCGGCGGCGGCCGCCGTGAACACGCCGGGCGCCCGCTTCATCGCGGGCGGGACGAATCTGCTCGACCTGATGAAGCTGGAAATCGAGACGCCGGCACACTTGATCGACGTCAATGGCCTCGCGCTGGATAAGGTGGAAGCAACAAAGGATGGCGGCTTGCGCATCGGCGCCCTTGTGCGCAACACGGCGCTGGCCGCGCACGCCACCGTGCGGCGCGATTATGGCGTGCTGTCGCGCGCCTTGCTGGCCGGCGCTTCGGCGCAATTGCGCAACAAGGCGACGACAGCAGGCAACCTCTTGCAGCGCACGCGCTGCCCGTATTTCTATGACACGAACCAGGCCTGCAACAAGCGCGTGCCGGGCAGCGGCTGCTCGGCCATCGGCGGTTTCAGCCGGCCGCTGGCGATTCTGGGCGGCAGCGATGCCTGCATCGCCACGCACCCGAGCGACATGGCCGTGGCCATGCGCGTGCTCGATGCCGGCATCGACACGGTGCGGGCCGATGGCAGCACGCGCAGCATCCCCATCGCCGACTTTTACCGCTTGCCGGGCAACACGCCGCACGTGGAAACCGTGCTGCAGCCCGGCGAACTGATCACCAGCGTGACCTTGCCCCGGCCCGCTGGCGGCACGCACGTCTACCGCAAGGTGCGCGACCGGGCCTCGTACGCGTTCGCGCTCGTGTCCGTGGCGGCCATCATCTTGCCGAACGGCACGGGCAGGCTGGCCCTGGGCGGCGTCGCGCCGCAGCCGTGGCGCGTGTCCGCCGCCGAGCAGGCGATGCCCGAGGGGGCCGCCGCCGTGAGCGAACGCCTGCTGGCCGGCGCCCATCCCACTGACGACAACGGCTTCAAGGTGAGCCTGGCGCAGCGCACGATTGCCTCGGTGCTGGCGCAAGCACAAGCGAAGAAAGGCTAGCGCCATGAAATTTTCAACACCTGCGACCACCAATCCCATCGATCAGCTGAAAATCGTGGGCCGCCCCACGGACCGCATCGACGGCCCCCTGAAAACCACGGGCACGGCGCCGTATGCGTATGAGCAGAACAAGGCCGCGCCGCATGCGGCCTACGGCCATGTCGTCGGCGCGGCCATCGCCAAGGGGCGCATTGCTTCGATCGACACGAGCGCCGCGCGGCGCGCGCCGGGCGTGCTGGCCGTGGTGACGGCCGAGTCGGCTGGCAAGCTGGGCAAAGGCAAGATGAACACGGCAAAGCTGCTGGGCGGGCCGGACATTGAACATTACCACCAGACCATCGCGCTCGTGGTGGCGGACACCTTCGAGCAAGCCCGCTCGGCCGCGCAGCTGCTCGACGTCAAGTACATCGAGCAACAGGGCGTGTTCGACCTGGCCAGGGCCAAGGGCGGCGCCACCAAGCCGAAAGACGGCAAGCCCGACAGCAAGACGGGCAACTTCGCCGGCGCCTATGCCCATGCGCCCGTGCGCCTGGATGCGACCTACACGACGCCTGACCAGTCGCACGCCATGATGGAGCCGCACGCCTCGATTGCCGCCTGGGAAGGCGACAAGGTGACGGTCTGGACGGCGAACCAGATGGTGGACTGGGGCCGCGGCGATCTGGCGCGCACTTTGGGGATACCGAAAGACAAGGTGCGCATCGTTTCGCCGTATATTGGCGGCGGCTTCGGTGGCAAGCTGTTCGTGCGCGCGGAAGCCTTGCTGGCGGCCCTGGGCGCGCGCGCGGCCCAGCGTCCCGTCAAGGTCGCCCTGGCGCGGCCCCTGATGATCAACAACACGACGCACCGGCCCGCCACCATCCAGCGCCTGCGCATCGGCGCCACGCGCGACGGCAAGATCACGGCCATCGGCCATGAATCGTGGTCCGGCGACTTGAAAGGGGGGCAGCCGGAAACGGCCGTGATGCAGACGCGGCTGCTGTATGCGGGACCGAACCGCATGACGGCCATGCGCCTGGCCGTGCTTGACTTGCCGGAAGGCAATGCCATGCGCGCGCCGGGCGAGGCGCCTGGGATGATGGCGCTGGAAATCGCCATGGACGAGATGGCGGACAAGCTGAAAATGGACCCCATCGTCTTCCGTATCCTGAACGACACGAAAGTGGACCCGGAAAAGCCAAGTAGGCCGTTTTCCCAGCGCCGCCTGATCGACTGCCTGCGCACGGGCGCTGTGGAATTCGGCTGGAAGGAGAGATCGGCGCAGCCGGGCACGCGGCGCGACGGCCGCTGGTTGGTGGGCATGGGCGTGGCGGCCGCCTTCCGCAACAACCTTGTCATGAAGTCCGCCGCCCGCGTGCGCCTCGACGGCAACGGCATCGTGACCGTGGAAACGGACATGACGGACATCGGCACGGGCAGTTACACCATCATCGCGCAGACGGCGGCGGAAATGCTGGGCGTGACCTTGAACAAGGTGGTCGTGCGTCTGGGTGACTCGGATTTTCCCGTCTCGGCCGGTTCGGGCGGGCAGTGGGGCGGCAACAGTTCCACGGCTGGCGTGTACGCGGCCTGCGTGCGCCTGCGCCAGGCCATCGCCGTCAAGCTGGGCTTCGATGAGAAAGAGGCGCGCTTTTCCGATGGGCAAGTGACTCAGGGCGAGCGCAGCGTGCCGCTCGCTGCCGCCGCCTACCATGGCGACGTCGTCGCGGAAGATCATATGGAATACGGCGACCTCGATAAAAAGTTCCAGCAATCGACGTTTGGCGCCCATTTCGTCGAAGTGGGCGTGGACGGCGACACGGGCGAAGTGCGCGTGCGCCGCATGCTGGCCGTGTGCGCGGCCGGGCGCATTTTGAACCCGAAAGCGGCGCGCAGCCAGGTCATCGGCGCCATGACCATGGGCGTGGGCGCGGCCCTGATGGAAGAACTGGTGGTCGACCAGCGCCGCGGCTTCTTCGTCAACCACGACCTGGCCAGCTACGAAGTGCCCGTGCACGCCGACATTCCGCACCAGGACGTCATCTTCCTCGAAGAAACGGACCCCACGTCTTCGCCCATGAAAGCCAAGGGCGTGGGCGAGCTGGGCATCTGCGGCGTGGCGGCCGCCATCGCCAATGCCGTCTACAACGCGACGGGGGTGCGCGTGCGCGACTATCCGCTGACCCTCGACAAGCTGCTGCGGGGGCTGCCCGTCATGAGCTGACATCTGCCTGGCGTCCTTGCGCGCGTGACAATGCGTGTATTTTTGGTAATTTTCAAGTGCTATGCTCGGAACGCATGGTGCGGGGAAAATTTCCGGCTCGCAAGGCCATGCCGCCAGGAGAATGCATGAACAGCTCATCAATGCCGCCGCGGATACTGATCGTCGATGACGAGCTGGCGCATGTGCGCGCGCTGTGCGACACCTTGCGCGGCCAGGCGTATGACACGACGGGGCTCGCTTCGGGCGAGACGGCGCTGTCCCTGCTGGCCGTCGAATCGTTCGACCTGCTGCTGGTCGACCTGATGATGCCGGGCATGAACGGCATCGCCGTGGTGGAAGCGGCGCGCAAGATCGATCCCGACCTGGCCTGCATCATCATGACGGGCGAAGGCACGATCGCCTCGGCCGTGCAGGCCATGAAGGCGGGCGCGCTCGATTACGTCGTCAAGCCGTTCAAGGTGTCGGGCATCCTGCTGATACTGGCGCGGGCGCTGGAGACGCGCCAGCTGCGCATCGCCAATGCGCGCCTGGAACTGCTGCTGCGCCAGCACACGGCCGAACTCGACGCCATGAACAAGGATTTGCAGCTGGCCCGCGAAGTGGCCGAGCGGGCGAACCAGGAAAAGACCAATTTCCTGTCCAGCATGAGCCACGAGCTGCGCACGCCGCTCAACGCCATCATGGGCTTTTCGCAGATGCTGATGTCCGATTCCATCCCCTCGACGGCGCAGGAAAAGAAAACCTTTGCCTCGCACATCTTCGGCGCCGGCCGGCATCTGCTGACCCTGATCAACGACATTCTCGACATCGCCAAGATCGAGTCGGGCAATATGTCGCTGTCGATGGAACCCGTGAGCCTGGCCGACATCTACCACGAATGCTGGCAAATGATGGAACCGCTGGCGCACAAGCGCGGCATCACCCTGACGTTCGTCGAAGCGGGCGGCGTGCATGTGCTGGCCGACCGCACGCGCCTCAAGCAGGTGCTGATCAACCTGTTGTCGAACGCCGTCAAGTACAACCGCGAACAGGGCGAGATCCACGTCGATTGCCAGCCCGTCGACGCGCGCCAGCTGCGCCTGTCCGTGCGCGACACGGGCGGCGGCATGAGCGCGGCGCAGCTGGAGGCGCTGTTCCAGCCCTTCAACCGCCTGGGACGCGATGCGCGCGACGAGGAGGGCACGGGCCTAGGGCTGGTGGTCAGCAAGCGCCTGGCCGAAGCCATGCAGGCCAGGCTGGGCGTGGCCAGCACGCCCGGGCGCGGCAGCACCTTCTGGCTCGATATCGCCAGTTGCCCGGCGCGCCAGCCGCCGCAGGAAAGTGCGCGCCTGTCCGTCATTGCCCGGCCCGCCGAAGCGGTACGGCTGCCGGACCGCAAGACGCTGCTGTATGTGGAAGACAATCCCCTGAATGTGACCCTGGTGGCGGGTTTGATCCATTTCCGTCCCGATCTCGACCTGCTGTCGGCCGGCGACGGCCAGACGGGCCTGGACATGGCGCGCCGCCACGTGCCGCAGCTGATACTGATGGATAGCGACCTGCCCGACATCAGCGGCACGCAAGTCATGCAGCAGCTGCGCGCCGATGCCCGCACCGCGCATATCCCCGTCATCGCCCTGACGGCCTTGGCCGGGCCCGGCGATATCCGCCAGGGGCTGGCGGCGGGCTTTTACCGCTATCTCACCAAGCCGATCGACGTAACGGCGTTTTCCGAGGCGATCAACAGCGCGCTGGAGTCGGCCACGGCGCAGTGCAGCGCATGAGCGGCCTTGCACCGGGGCGGTGGATGGCCAGGCTGGCGGTCATCGCGTTGTTGCTGGCGCTGGTTGCCGCGGCCATCTGGCAGTTCCATGCCCGTCCCGCCGCGCCGCCCGGCCCCGTGGAAGTGCTGCGCCTGGCCGTGAATGCGGAATACGTGGGCAGCTGCCCCGTCCTGGCCGCGCACGGGCAGGGGCATTTCGCGCGCGAAGGCATCGACGCGCGGCTGCAGCCGTATTCGTCGGGCAAGGCCTCGATGGAAGCCGTGTTGCAGGGCAAGGCCGACCTGGGCACGGTTTCCGATATTCCCGTCGTGCTGGCCAGCCTGAAGAAGCAGTCCGTCGTCATCATCGCCAGCATCTTCGAGGCCGAGCGCGACCACGGCATCGTGGGGCGCCTGGACCGCGGCGTGTCCACGCCCGCCAGCCTGAAGGGCAAGCGCATCGGCGTGACCCTGGGCACGTCCGGTCAATTCACGCTGGATGCCTTTTTGAACCGCCAGAAGCTGCTGCCCGCCGAAGTCACCTTGCGCAACTACGCGCCCGAGCAGCTGGCCGGGGCGCTGGCGCGGGGCGAGATCGATGCGGCGGCTGGCTGGGAACCGTTCCTGACGGGCATGACGCATGCCATCGCCGGCAAGGCGGCCATCTTCTATGGCGAGGATGTCTATGCGGGCCTGTTCAACGTGGCCGGCACGGACGGCTATGTGCGCAGCCACCCGGCCACGGTGCGCAAGGTGCTGCGCGCGCTGATCGCCGGCGCCCGTTTTTGCCAGGACGAGCCCGACGCCGCGCGCGCCCTGTTTGCCAAGGCATCGGCCAGCGAGACGGCGCGCCTGCAGGCGGCCTGGCACGGTTACCGCTTCGGCGTCGTGCTCGACCAGGGCTTGCTGCTGGCGCTGGAAGACGAGGCGCGCTGGGCCATCAGGAACCGGCTGGCCGAGCGCGGCGACATGCCGAACTTCCTCGACGCCGTCTACCTGGACGGCCTGGAAGCCGTCGCGCCATCGGCCGTGACGGTCATTCATTGAGAAGGCCACCGTGAAAATCGTAACGCGTTTCAAGCTGGCCGAACTGTTTTGCGTGGTGCTCGTGGCCATCATCGTCGCCATGCTGTTTTCCACCACCATGGCGATGCAGCGCGAACTGGCGAAGAACAAGGCGGCGGCCGATATCCTGCAAGCCGTCACGTCGCTGCGCTACCTGTCGATCGAATATGCGTTGCACCATGGCGAGCGCACGCGGGCCCAGTGGCAGTTGCGCAGCGAATCGCTGTCGTCGGGCCTGCTGGCCGCGCCCGCCTTCAGCACGGACGAGGAGCGCGCGCTGCTGCTGAAATTGCAGGGCGACCTGGCCGGCGTGGGCGGCCTGTTCCACCTGTTTGTCGCGAACCACCGCGAGCTGGGGCAGGACCCGCAGCGGCGCGAAGTGCTGGACGAGCTGGAGTCGCGCCTGTCCGGCCAGATCATGGGCAAGGTGCAGGGCATGATTTCGGAGGCGATGCGGCTGTCCGAATTGAGCCGGCAAGGGGTGCTGGAGGCGCAGCAGCGGGCCAACGTGGCCGTGGTGCTGTTTGGCGGCATGATCATCGCGCTGGTGGCCGGCCTGATTTACTTCACCATGACCAGCGTCACGGGACCGCTGGAAAAACTGCGCCAGGGTACCCTGATCGTCGGCGCCGGCAAGCTGGACTTCTCGCTCGGCGTGCACACCAAAAATGAAATCGGCGACCTGGCGCGCGCCTTCGACGGCATGACGGAAAAGCTGCGCCGCACCACCGTCTCGCGCGACGAGCTGGCGCACACGAATGCCGCCCTGGAAACGCAGATCGCCGAACGCCAGCTGGCCGAGCGCAAGGTGCATGAACAGCTCGAACGCCTGAACCTGCTGCAGCAGATCACGCGCTCGATCGGCGAGCGGCAGGACTTGCGCAGCATCTTTCAGGTGGTGGTGCGCAGCCTGGAAGAGCAGCTGCCCATCGATTTCAGCTGCATCTGCCTGTACGAACCGTCGCAGCACGCGCTGCAGGTGACGTGCGTGGGCGTGCGCAGCGAGGCGCTGGCGCAGTCGTTCATGATGAGCGAACACGCGCACATTCCCATCGACGAGAATGGCCTGTCGAGCTGCGTGCGCGGCAAGCTTGTGTATGAAGCCGACATCGCCGGGGTGGCGTTTCCATTCCCGCAGCGCCTGGCGCAAGGGGGGCTGCGCGCCCTCGTCATGGCGCCGCTGCTGGCCGAAAACACGGTGTTCGGCATCCTGATCGTGGCGCGCCGCGCCGCAAACAGCTTTACCAGCGGCGAGTGCGAATTTCTCAGCCAGCTGAGCGAACACGTGGCGCTGGCCGCCAACCAGGCGCAGCTCTACGGTGCACTGCAGCGCGCGTATGACGATTTACGCCAGACGCAGCAGTCGGTGATGCAGCAGGAACGCCTGCGCGCGCTGGGGCAGATGGCCAGCGGCATCGCGCACGACATCAATAACGCCATTTCCCCCGTCGCCCTGTACACGGAATCGCTGCTGGAGACGGAAACCAATCTCAGTCCGCAGGGCCGGCATTGCCTGGAAGTGATCGAACGGGCCATCGACGACGTGGCCGCCACCGTGGCGCGCATGCGCGAATTCTACCGCCAGCGCGAACCGCAACTGGCGCTCTCGCCGATCGACGCCAACCTGGTGGTACAGCAGGTGCTGGACCTGACGCGCGCGCGCTGGAGCGACATGCCGCAGCAGCGCGGCATCGTCATCGCCCTGCGCACGGAGCTGGCCGACGCGCTGCCCATGCTGCCCGGCAGCGTGGGCGAATTGCGCGAAGCGCTGACCAACCTCGTCTTCAACGCCGTCGACGCCATGCCCGATGGCGGTACCCTGACCGTGCGCACGGCCGGCGTGGGCGCGCCCGGCCAGGTGCTGATCGAAGTGGCCGACACGGGCGTCGGCATGGACGAGAACACGCGCCGCCGCTGCCTGGAACCGTTTTTCACCACCAAGGGCGAGCGGGGCACGGGCCTGGGCCTGGCCATGGTGTACGGTATGATGGAGCGCCATGGCGCCAGCATCGACATCGTCACGGCGCCGGGGCAGGGCACGGCGGTGCGCCTGGCATTTCCCGCCTGCGCGGCGGACGCGGGGGAGCCGGCGCCCGACGCGGCCCACGCCGTGCCGCCGCGCCTGCGCATCCTCGTGGTGGACGACGACCCGATGGTGCTCAAGTCCCTGCGCGACATCCTGGAAATCGATGGCCACGACGTGGTGTCCGCCGATGGGGGCCAGGCCGGCATCGACAGCTTCCTGGCCGCGCGCGACCGGCACGAAGATTTCGAGGTAGTCATCACGGACCTGGGCATGCCCCACGTGGACGGGCGCAAGGTGGCCAGCGCCGTGCGCCAGTGTTCGCCGGCCACGCCCATCATCATGCTCACGGGCTGGGGCCAGCGCCTGGCGGCCGACAGCGACTATCCCGAACACGTCAACTGCGTGCTGGGCAAGCCGCCCCGGCTGAAGGAATTGCGGCGGGCCTTGAATGCTGTCATATCGACGGGGTATGCCCTGGGGGAGAGGGGCAAGGCCGTCAGAGCCTTGCCGGGTTGCTAGCAGGAGGGCGGACTATACTTTTGTGCAAGTCGTTTCGGTAATATCCAGGTTCGCAGCCTTGCCGCTGGCATCCGAGAAGACCGTGTCATACAGGAATTTTACAGCGTAATCTTTTACAACCAAGTTGCCGCTGGAATTCAGGCGGAATTCCCGACCCCGTCCAATTGGCGCATCTTGCGTGCTATAGATGCCGGCATAGCCGATCTTGTCGGCAAGGTGGATTACCGGATAGATGCGATCGTTGACTAATTGGCTTGCAAGATTGCCGGCGCCGCCATAATGCGCCGTATCGGGGCCGGTGATGATGCCCTGGTTTAACGAGAGTGTTTGTGCCGATGCCCCCAGATAAGGGTAATAGGCAAGGCCCGATATCTGCAAGGTGTCGCTGGCGCCGGCGGCGATCTGGCCCAGCGTTTGGGAGCCAGTTGCACACTTCCACTTGCCGTCCAATGTACCGCTGCTGATGGCCGCGATGACCGATGGCGCTGGTGCGGCATCGCCGCCACCTCCGCCGCCGCCACAGGCGGAGAGCATGGTTGCAAGAAGAGTGATAATGATTTTTTTCATAGTAGGATCAGTGATGCCGGCAAGGCGTGCCGTGGCGCGCCGTGATTCTACGGATATTTCTGTATGGAAAACTCACAAATTGTCACATGGTTGAATGTCAATGGCGGCGGGGCTGTATTGGCATGGCAATCGAGGTCTTTCCGCTATACTGACGGCCCGACATCGTAGCCCGAAAATCACATGGACCTGAGTACCCACGCCGCCGTCGTCAATTGCGAAGCGTATCGCGATGGCAAGAAGATCGCCCACTTCGACATCGACAAGGTGGGCGACTTTCTCGGCGACCCCGATTGTTTCGTCTGGATCGGCATGGCCAGCCCCGACGCCACGGCCATGCAGGCGCTGCAATCGGCGTTCGGCTTGCACGAACTGGCCGTCGAGGATGCGCAGGGCGCGCACGAGCGGCCCAAGCTGGAAGAGTACGGCGACACCCTGTTCATGGTGATGCACACGGCCACCCTCGATGGCGAGGCCATCGTCTACGGCGAAACCCACGTCTTTCTCGGCCCCCGCTTCATCATCACGGTGCGCCATGGCCCCTCGGCCGGCTATGCGAAGCTGCGCGAGCGCAAGGAAAGTGTGCCCGAGAAGCTGGCCAGCGGCCCCGGCTACGTGCTGTATTCCATCATCGATTTCATCGTCGACCAGTACCAGCCCTGCATCGACCATTTGCAGGCCCGCTTCCAGCACTACGAACTGCAGCTGTTCAAGCCCAGTTTGAGCGAAGACAAGCTGCAGGATTTCTACCAGCTCAAGACGGAGCTGCTCAAGCTCGACGCGGCCGTCAATCCCCTGCACGACATCTGCACCCAGCTGATCCGTTTCCATGGCGACATCGTGCCCAAGGAAAACCGCATCTATTACCGCGACATTCTCGACCACGTCAAACGGGTCACGCACACGGCGGGGCAGATGCGCGAGCTGGTCAATTCGGCCATGCAGGTGGCGCTGGGGCAGATCTCGATCCGCCAGAACGAGGTCGTCAAGCGCCTGGCCGCCTGGGCCGCCATCCTGGCCGTGCCCACCATGGTCTTCAGCCTGTACGGCATGAACTTCGAATTCATGCCGGAACTGAAGTGGCGCGGCAGCTATCCAGCCGTGATCGTCCTCATCATCGCCGGCTGCTTCTGGCTGCACCGGCGGCTGAAGCGCGAGGGGTGGCTGTAGCGGCGGCAGATGGTCGGCCTGCAAATATTGGAGAGTTTCTTCGTTCAATCAGCTGCTACGACGAAGTCTCTTGACAATGCGGTTGATGGCAGGTAACTGAACCCCTTGGCGTGGATAGCGGTCCGGCTGGCGCTTCACCTAGAGTCGCCGGTGCGGACCACATTGCCTGCCCGACCCCACAAGGCTCCTGGTTTTCCAGGAGCTTTTTTTTGCCCGTGCCGCTTATGCCTGCACCCACACGCACGCCGCTTCTAAGTTTGGAAAACGGCAGAAATCATTGCCCTGCGCATAGAAGTTGATTTGTATCAACATGTTGCTTTATGAAATTATTTTCGGATTTATATTCTTTACAATGGAATGATTTTCCTTGTGAAATACATCGCCCACTGTTTGTGTAAATTTCAGTTCATACAACCGATCAAGGCGCACGGAATAACTTTACTCAAAGCAGATCAATGACGACACCAACACCAACACCAACACCAACACCAACACCAACACCAACACCAACACCAACACCAACAC
>NZ_JAXAWA010000008.1:0-339984 GCF_033949445.1 Janthinobacterium sp. GMG2
TCGCAGTAAGAGAAAAACCCGTCAAGCAATTGGCGGGTTTTTTTTCGTTTGGTGGTTTTGTTGGGCGCCGCTGGTGGCGTCGGCTTACGCGCTGCGCGCTAAGCCGACCTACGGTCAGATCCCCTTGCGCGTTGGCGCCGACGCTTGCGTGAGCGGCATGGAGGGTCTGACCCCGGTTGTTATTTACGTCCAATGGTTTTATGCATGGCATCGATCGCGTGCTACCTTGAAAGGGATATCTTGTCTGCTGTGCATACACTGGAACAATTACGTGCTGGCCAACTTGCCGGCCTGCGCCGCCTGAAACTGTCCTGCGGCTTGACGGAATTCCCCGGCGAAATCTTCGACCTGGCCGACAGCCTGGAAATCCTCGACCTGTCAGGCAACGCGTTGTCCACATTGCCCGACGATTTGCCGCGCCTGCACAAGCTGCGCATCATTTTTTGCTCGGATAACCTGTTCACCACCTTGCCGGCCGTGCTTGGTTCATGTCTAGCCCTGGAAATGATCGGTTTCAAGGCGAACCGGATACGCCACGTACCGGCCGCAGCCTTGCCGCCGAGGCTGCGCTGGCTGACCCTGACCGACAATGCCATCGAATCCATGCCGGATGAGCTGGGCAAGTGCAGTCAATTGCAGAAACTTATGCTGGCGGGGAACTGCCTGAGCCACTTGCCAGCTACCCTGGCGGCTTGCCACCGACTGGAGCTGGTGCGCATTGCCGCCAACCGTTTCACGGCACTGCCTGAGTGCCTGCTATCCTTGCCACGCCTGAGCTGGCTCGCGTATGCGGGCAATCCCTTTACGGAAGCGCGTGAGCTGGCCGCTCTGGCCGGTACGGGAGCGGCTGGCGTGGCATGGCAGCGCCTGGAACTGGCGCAGCAGCTGGGCGAGGGCGCATCGGGCGTGATTTACCGTGCCCGTCTCGATGGCGTCAATGACGTGGCCGTCAAAGTGTTCAAGGGAGCGATGACCAGCGACGGCTTGCCGCGCAGCGAAATGGCCGCCTGCGTCGGCGCCGGTGTCCATCCGGGCCTGATCCCCATCCTCGGCACGCTCGATGCGCATCCGCAAGGGGCGCTGGGGCTCGTCATGCCGCTCATCGATGCAGCCTACCGCAACCTGGCCGGTCCGCCGAGCCTGGAATCGTGCACGCGCGACGTGTATGCCGATGGCGAATGCTTTGAGGCACAGCAAGCGCTGGCCATTGCCCACGGTATCGCATCGGCCGTGCGCCAGTTGCATGCGCACGGCATCGTGCATGGCGACCTGTATGCGCACAATATCCTGCATGCGGACGCTGGCGCCTGCTTGCTGGGCGACTTTGGTGCGGCGTCCATGTTTGCGCCCGGCTCGCCGCAAGGGGAGGTGCTGCAGGGCATAGAGGCGCGCGCCTTTGGCGTGCTGCTGGGCGAGTTGATCGCGCACTGTGCGACGCCCTTGCCCGCCCTGCAGGCCATGATGGATGCTTGCCTGCAAGACGAGGTATTGCAGCGGCCCAAGTTCGACGCGATCGCACGGGCAGTGCGGGACATGCTACCCGCATAAAAAAATGGCGCAGCCTTCGCAGGCTGCGCCATTTTTATATCAGGCTGACAAGATTCAGCTTGCTACCAGGATTTCTTTTTCCGGCAGGGCGATCTGGTTGTCGACACTGAACTGGTAATCCTTGAAGACGTGTTCGGCCGTCAGGATCTGGTATTCGCCGTTGTCGAGCTTGTGCGTGGTGTCCTTCAGGCGATACGTGTAGTGGCCGCAGGTCCAGCAATTGAAGTTGCGCATGTGTGTGCACAGGCAAGTCTTGTCCATCACGACGACGGTTTTTTGCTCGGGATGAGCCGCCACTTCGCGGTTGTACGAGTTGATGTACGCGCAGTTGCCGGTCGCGTCGAGCAGATAGCCATACGATTCACAGCCTGGACGGATGCCGGCGCCGATGGCGGGCGTGTTCTTCAGCATGCGCATCGGGTAGCCGGTCGGCGAGACGCCATTGACGATGATGTCTTCTTCCGAGGCCTTGTAGTATTCCTGCTTGACCTTGTTTGGCAAGCCGCATTCATTCGTGACGGTAAAGCGCGTCGCGACTTGCACACCGGCCGCGCCCGCTTCCAGGAAGGAGACGGCATCGCTGCCCGTGAAAATGCCGCCAGCGGCAATCAGCGGGATGTCCAGCTGTTCGGCCTTCAGGTAGGCCAGCAGTTCCGCCGTGATCGTGTGCAGGTCGTAATTGGCCCAGTCCATGCCGAAACCCAGGTGGCCGCCGGCCAATGGTCCTTCGACGATGATAAAGTCAGGCAAACGGTCCAGCTTGGCGTTCTTGCGCAGGAAAATCTGCAAGGCGCGTACGGACGAAACGATGATGCCCAGCTTGGCATCGCGGAAACGCGGGTGATCGGCCATCAGGGCGAACGAGCCGAAGTGCAAGCCGGCGGACAGGGTGATGCCGTCGATGCCGGCGTCGAGCGCCGCATTCAGGCGCACACGCAAGGTTTCGCGCGGGCCGTTCATGGTCAGCTTTTCCATGCAATTGACGAAAATCAGGCCATCGCCTTTTTTCGCTTCCATGGTGCGGCCGATATGCAGGCGCTGCGCTTCCGCCAAACGGCCCAGGTCGAACTGCACCACGGCTTTGTCGCTGTTATTGATGTTGAACTTGTACAGTTTCGTCTTGTCTTTGACGAAGGTGGTGTCGAAACGGCGATCCGACACGTCTTCCACCATGGCATCGGAGATATGCCCGATACCGTTCAGCCGGGCCGCTTCCAGCGCCAGCTCCGACGTGGAAATATCCACACCCATTCCGCCTATCATGATGGGCACATATTCTTTTTTGCCAAATCGCAGGCGGAAATCATCAACACGTTTCATTGCTATCCTTAGACTACCGTGGTTATCACTGAGCCAGATGTACGGTCAAGCCCGCCGCCGGTCAGGCGGGCGGGCGCATGTAGCTGTGCGCAGCTTCAATTCTACCCCAAGCGGGCAGGCGCTCCGAGGCAGCTTGCCGCCACGCCGGTGCAAGCGCAGGCCGCAGCGTGCGCATCATCGAAATTAATCGCGGAAATTGTTAAATTCCAGCGGCATGTCGGGCACGTCCTTGCGCAGCATGGCCATGGCCGCTTGCAGGTCGTCGCGCTTGGCGCCCGTGACACGCACGGCTTCACCCTGGATGCTCGCTTGCACTTTCATCTTGCTGTCCTTGATGACGCGCACGATTTTCTTGGCATCATCCGATTCGATGCCATTCTTGATCTTGATGATCTGCTTGACCTTGTCGCCGCCGATCTTCTTGATATCGCCTTCGTCGAGGAAGCGCACATCGACCTTGCGTTTGGTCAATTTGTTGGTCAGCACGTCGCGCACCTGGCTGAGCTGGAATTCCGAATCCGCGAACGCGGTCAATTCGTTTTCCTTGTGTTCGACGCGGGCGTCGCTGCCCTTGAAGTCGAATCGGGTCGTGATTTCCTTGTTGGATTGCTCGACGGCATTCTTGACTTCGATCATATCGGCTTCGGAGACTACATCAAATGACGGCATGGTCTGTTCCTTTTCTTGTTAAAGCGAGCGCACGCTCGGTGCGCTGGGCCTTGGCGGCTGATTCTGCGCCATGGGACGGCCCTGTTAAAGATGCGACATTTTAACGGACAACGGGCAAGTCGCCCTTGTCTTGCGCTGGTTTTTTGTCGGTTTCACTCTATAATCGAGCAAAATAATCGCTATCCCATGTCTGCAGAGCTCACCATCGAACACAATTACAACCTCCAGCGCCTGAATACCTTCGGCATCACGGCCAATGCGGCCGCCTACGTACGCATCACTTCGCAGGCCCAATTGCAGGCCGCGCTGCAAGATCCCGCCTTGTCCGCCATGCCGCGCCTGATACTGGGCGGCGGCAGCAACATCGTCCTGACCGGCGACTTTCCCGGCGCCGTGCTGCACATGGCCACGCGCGGCATGCGCCTGGCGCAGGCGGACTTCGAGACCATACTCGTCACGGCCGCGGCCGGCGAAAACTGGCACGATTTCGTGCAGTGGACCCTGGCGCAAGGCGTGGGCGGGCTGGAAAACCTGTCACTGATCCCGGGCACGGTGGGCGCGGCTCCTATCCAGAATATCGGCGCGTATGGCGTGGAAATCAAGGATTATCTGCATAGCGTGAGCGTCATGCACAGCGCCAGCGGCATCGTTTTCGACATGGACCGCGATGCTTGCCGCTTCGCCTACCGCGACAGCATCTTCAAGCAGGCGGACGGGCGCGAACTGATCGTGCTGGAAGTGACGTTTGCCTTGCCGGCCGAATGGCAGCCGAACTTGCGCTATGCGGAACTGGCGCAGGCCGTGGCTGAGCGCAATCTTGCCGAGCCGACGCCGCAACAGGTGGCCGACACGGTGATGGCGATCCGCCGGAGAAAATTGCCGGACCCGGCCGTGATCGGCAATGCGGGCAGTTTCTTCAAGAATCCCGTGGTATCGCGCGAACAGTGTGCGGCCTTGCTGGAACGTTTCCCTGCCTTGGTGCACCATGCGCAGCCCGATGGCACGGAAAAGCTGGCGGCCGGCTGGCTGATCGATCAATGCGGCTGGAAGGGAAAAAACCTGGGGCCCGCGGGAGTGTATCCCAAGCAGGCGCTGGTTCTGGTGAATAATGGCGGCGCTCGTGGCGCGGACATTACCCGGCTGGCGGAAGCGATACAGGATGATGTTGAGGCGAAATATGGCGTGCGCCTGTCGCCTGAGCCTGTTTTCGTCTGATTAACCGAAGTGGCAGACGTAATCCACGGTCTCGACCGTTTCAATATCAAAATAGCTATTGCCCGGGATACTGAATTGCGTGCCCGCGCCATAGCTGTTCCATTCTGTCGCGTCAGCCAGGCGCACCTTGCACAAGCCGCCGACGATTTCCATGATTTCCGGCGCGCCCGTGTTGAAGCGCAACGATGACGGGAAAATCACGCCCACGCTTTTCTTCGTGCCATCGGCCAGGATGACGTTGTGCGAGACGCATTTGCCGTCAAAGTAGATATTCGACTTCTTGACGACGCTGACATTGTCCAGTTGTGTGCTCATGCTTCACTTTCCTTGCTGTTAAAAATCAGTCGCGGACGTCATTGGCGCTCAGCACGCTGTTGCGTCCGCCGCGCTTGGCCGCGTACAGGGCTTGGTCGGCGCGGTTGATCAGTTGCTCGATCGTCGAGTCCGGCGACGGCACGACGGTGGCCACGCCGATCGAGATGGTGACGATGCCCTTGCTTGCCGCCGGGTTTTCGATCTGCAAGCCTTCCAGATGACGCCGGCATGCTTCGGCGATCTGCAGCGCACCGGCCGCTTCCGTTTCCGGCAGGATCAGGGCGAATTCTTCGCCGCCATAGCGGGCGGCCAGGTCGGCCGGGCGTTTCAAATGTTCCGTCAGCACGGCGGCGACTTTTTTCAGGCCCAGGTCGCCCGCCAAGTGGCCAAAATGGTCGTTATAGCTTTTGAAATGGTCGATATCGCAAAACAGCAGGCTCAGCGGCGTCTTGTCGCGCTGGCCCCGCTGCCATTCGAATTGCAGGGTTTCATCGAAGCGGCGCCGGTTGGCGATACCCGTCAAGCCATCGAGGGCAGCTAGTTTCTGTAGTTCAATATTCGCGTCGGCCAGGTTCTTTTGGCTTTCGCGTAGGAAACGAAAAGCCTGGTCGCGCTGCAAGCGGCTGATGTGCGCGTTGGAATGGTAGCGTATGCGCGCCAGCAGTTCCAGCCGGTCGGGCAGTTTCACCACATAATCGTTGGCGCCGACGGCAAAGCTGTGGGCCTTCAGTTTCGGGTCATCCTTGGCCGACATCACGATGACGGGCACATGCGCGAGCGCCTCGTTTTCGCGGTACAGCTGGATGAGGGCGAAGCCGTCGATGCCAGGCATCACGAGGTCTTGCAGGATGACGGTCGGTTGCAAACGCAGTGCCGTGTCCAGCGCCTGCGTGGCATCGGTCACGTAATGAAATTCGACATCCTGCTGGTCGCTGAGCATGCGCCGGACTGCTTCGGCAATGATCAACTGGTCGTCCACCAGCAGCACGCTGACCTTGAATTCGGTCAATGCGGGCTCATGCTGGGTGAAGCTGGAGGAGAATTCTGGCATTGCATTCTTTTCAGATGTTAGGGGAGGGCTCCCACCCATTGTTGAGCTTGGCGCCCAGGCGGCTGCGCAGGCTGGCGCCTATTCTATCCAATGGCAGGATTTGCTGCGCCGCATCGAGTTCCGCAGCCGCGCGCGGCATGCCATACACGGCGCTGCTGGCCTGGTCTTGCGCAATCGTCGTCTTGCCGGCGCGGCGCATGGCCAGCAAACCATCGCCGCCGTCGCGCCCCATGCCTGTGAGCAATACGCCGATGGCATCGCCACGCCAGTGCTGCGCCACGCAGTTGAAGAAGACATCGACGGACGGGCGGTAAACATAGTCGCGTGGTGCTGCATCGTAACCCAAACGATAATTTTGATCTAGCAGCAGGTGATCATTGGTCTTGGCGATCAGTACGCTGCCAGCCACCAGTTCGTCGCCCTCGGCGATCACGCGCACGGGCATGCTGAGCTGGTCATCGAGCCACTTGGCGAAGTGCGAAGCGAAGGTTTCATCGATATGCTGCACCACGACGATGGCGCAGCCGGGCGGCGCCGTCCAGCCGGACAGCACCTTGGCCACGGCCGACGGCCCGCCCGTCGAGGCGCCGATGGCCACCAGGGTGCTGACCTGGCCGTCGCCCCGGTCGCCGCCATTGGCCGGTGCCTGGCGCGGCGGCGGCGCTTCGGCGCTGTGGCGTATCAGCTTGCCGATGGTCTTGATCTTGGCCAGCAGCTCGCTGTCGCCGCCCACTTCCCCCTGCAGCACGGGCGTGGCCGTGACATCGAGCGCGCCCGCGCCCAGCGCGCGGAAGACCTGGTTGACATTGTCTTGCGGGCGGCCCGTGACGACGAGGATGGCGCACGGGCTTTGCTCCATGATCAGGCGCGTCGCTTCCACGCCATCCATCTCCGGCATGTTCAGATCCATCAGGATCAGGTCGGGACGGTTGCCCTCGCACATGCGCACGGCTTCGAGCCCCGTGCGGGCGATCCACAGCACCTGGTGTTCCTGCGTACTGGCGACCACGCGGCGCAGCGCCTCGGCGGCCATGGCGACATCGTTGGCAATGGCAATTTTCATGAATGACAGCTCATAAGCGGGCATCTCCTATCAGGTCGGCCACCGCGTCGAGCAAGGTCTCGTCGTGGAAGCTGCCTTTGGTCAAATAATAGTCGGCGCCGGCGGACAGGCCGCGCGCGCGGTCTTCCGGACGGTCCTTGTACGACACGATCATCACCGGCAGCTTGTGCAGGTGCAGGTCCTTCTTGATCAGCGAAACGAGTTCGATGCCATCCATGCGCGGCATGTCCACGTCGGTGATCACCAGGTCATATTCTCCGCTGCGCACCACGTTCCAGCCGTCGATGCCGTCGATGGCCACGTCGACGTCGAAGCCGCGCGCCAGCAGCAGCTTGCGCTCCATCTCGCGCACCGTCAGCGAATCGTCGACGACGAGGATGCGCTTGGCCTTGCGGCGTTCGGCGTGGCCCGCCTGCGCCAGCTGGTGCAGGCCGCCCTCGTGCAGCAGCTTATCGATCGACAGCAGCAAATCGGGCACGTCGAGGATCAGCACCGGCTCGCCGTCGTCGAGCAGGGCGGCGGCGGAAATGTCGCGCATCTTGCCGAAGATCGGATCGATGGCTTGCACGGCCAGGCTTTGCTCGCCGCGGATGGCGTCGACCACCAGCGCATAGCTTTGCTTGCCCCGGCCGATCACCACCACGGGCAAGTCCTCGGCCTGGTTGGCCGCTTCGCCCAGTTCGAGCACCTGCGCCGCCGATACCAGGCCCAGATGCTCGCCCTTGAGTTCAAAGAACTGCTTGTTTTCCAGCGTATGGATGGCCGCTTGCGGCACGCGCACCACGCTTTCCACCTTGACGATGGGAATGGCGTAGGCTTCGCCGTGCACGTCGACCACCAGCGCGCGCACGATCGATTGCGTCAGCGGCAATGTGATGAGGGCGCGGAAACCGCGGCCCGGTTCCGATTCCAGGCGCACCGTGCCGTTTTGCTGGCGTATCGTCTCGTGCACGATGTCGAGGCCCACGCCGCGTCCGGACAATTGATTGGCCTTTTCCTTCAGGCTGAAGGCGGGCAGGAACAGGAATTCCAGCAGCTCGCCCGCCGACAGCGCGGCGGCCATGGCGGGACTGGCCATCTTGCGCTCGATGACGGACTGGCGGATTTTCTCCAGGTCGACGCCGCGCCCGTCGTCGCTGATCTCGATGCTCAGCATGCCGGCGCGGTGGCGCGCCTCCATGCGTATCGTGCCCAGCGCTTCCTTGCCCGCGTCGATGCGCTCGTACGGGCCTTCCATGCCATGGTCGATGGCATTGCGCAGCATGTGGTTCAGCGGGCTTTCGATCTTCGCCAGGATGTCGCGGTCGACCAGGGTGTCTTCGCCTTCGATCTCGAGCTGCACTTCCTTGCCCAGGCTTCGCGCCAGGTCGCGCACCATGCGCGGGAACGCGTGGATGCCGTCGCGGAAAGGGCGCATGCGCAGGGCCAGCACTTCGTCGACCATGCCTTGCGAGACGGCCAGCAGGCGCCGTTCATAGGTTTCGATGTCGGCGATGTGCTCGAGCATGAATTGCTTCAGGGGCTGCGTCTTTTGCAGCGCCAGCAGGGACTTTTCCATCAGGCCCGGGTCGGCCGAACGGGCAATGGCTTCGTGCAGGTGCTCGATGGCGGAAAACAGGCTGCTCTGGTTGCGCTTAAAGCGCTGCAGGGCGCCGACGAACGGGTGCATCTGGTGCGCATTGATGCGCGATTCGCTGGCCAGCGACAGCAGTTTGTCGAAGTTTTGCGCCTGGGCCTTGGCCGGCGCACCTGTACTGGTCGCTGTACGCGGCGCAGGCGCGGCCGCTTCCGCTTCCTCTCCCGCCAGGCCGCTGGCCACGGGCACTTGCGGTTCTGCCGCTTCCGGCGGCAAGGGTGCAGACATGGGCGCAGGCGCCGGGGGCAGGGCCGGCAATTCGGGCAGGTCGGCGATACCGGCGATGGCGTTCAGGGTCTGGTCGATCTGCGCCGCATTCGCGGCCAGCCAGGCTTCGGCGCCCGCGTCGTCCAGGCGCGACAGCTGCACGATCAGGTCGACGCCCGACAACAGCACGTCGACCCGCTCCGGCGTGAGCTTCAAGCGCCCATGCTGGGCGGCGACAAAGCTGTCTTCCATGCCGTGCGCCAGCTGCACCACCACTTGCAGGCCGACGATGGCGGCCGCGCCCTTGATCGAGTGGGCCGCGCGCATCATCGCTTCGACGGCGGCCGCGTCGCCCGCATGGCGCTCCATGGCCAGCAAGCCGTCTGTAAGGATCTGGGTCTGGCTGTCCGCTTCCATGCGGAACAGGTCCAGCATGGAAAAGGCACTGAGGTCGCCGTGCTGGTCCTGGCTCATCGTAATAGTCTCGCAAGTTGAAAGCCGATCAGCGCCGTATCGAGGCAGCCGATGCGCATGTCGCCTTCGGTGATCACGCCCGACAGGAAGCGCGACAGCCCCTTGTTGATGGTGGCCGCCGGTGCCTGCACGGCGCCCGACGCGTAACGCACGATGCCGTGCAGGTCGGCCACGGGCAGCGCGTAGGCCTGCTCTTCCCAGCGCATCAGCAGCAGGCGCGCAAACGTGTGGCGGCCCTTGGCTGGCGGTGCGCCCTGTTCATCGATGCCCAGCAAACTGGCCAGCGACATGCACGGATACAGCTTGCCGCCGATATTGACGATGCCCGCCAGGCCGCCCCCGCCGCGGTGCGGCAGCGCGTGCGGCTTGGCCTGCGGCGCCACGGAGTCGAACACGCGCGTGGGCAGCGCCAGCCATTCGCGGCCGATGCGAAACACCAGCGCCGAACTGTCGCGCACTTCGCCGCCCGCATCGATCTGGCGGAAGTGGCTGGCCCAGTCGCGCCGGTAGTGTTCGTCCACGGGCCGCTGCAGGTTGCGCTGGGCGGCGCCCGCATACACGTCGCAGTTGCGGCAATGCACGTTGGCGGGCAGCTTGGGGCAGCTCTGGTCGCCGACCACGCCGATATGGTTCCAGCAGTCGTCGATGGTGGCGGGGGACTCGGTGGCGATGAGATTTGTCATGCTTGCCCCTTAGTTGGACGCCTGGCGGCGCTCGTAGATGCGTGCCGCGCGTGCCTTCAGGGTGGCGGCGGCCGTGTGGTTGCCATTGCGTTCGGCCAGCAGGGACAGGTGGCACAGCGCCTCGTAATGGTCGGGCTGCAGGTAGATGCAGCGGCGCCAGTAGTCGTCGGCCAGGTCCATCTTGCCGGCCAGTTCATTGATGATGCCCAGCATGAAATACGCTTCCGCCGCCTCGGGCACTTTCGCCAGGTGGGCGTGGCATTTTTCGCCGGCCTCACGCAACTGGCCACGGTCGGCCAGCAGGCGCGCCTCGGCCAGCAAATCAGCCTGCGCAGTTTGCGCGGGCGGCGGCACGGACACGGGGCGCGTGCGCGGCACCGCCGGAGAGGGAGGGGCCACCGTTGTGCGCCTTGGCGCGGGCGGCACGCTGCGCAAGGTGCGCAAGGCCGGCAGTAGTGGCGCCACTGGCACGGGACTGGCCGGCGCCGCCGTTTCCTTCTTCAGGGCGAACGCCTGGCGGAACTGCAGCGTCGTAAAGCCGTTCTGGCAGAACGACGGCACTTCCGCATAGCCGGCCAGCAGCATGCCGTCGTCGGCCAGCAGGGCCGACAGGTTATGGATGGCCGCGCGCGTGGTCGGCTTGTCAAAGTAGATCAGGAGGTTGCGGCAAAAGATGACGTCGTAATGGCGGCTGTAGGTGGCCGTATCGAACTGCAGCAGGTTGCCCTGCCTGAAGGTCACCTGTTCGCGCAAGGAGTCGATGATGCGGTAGGAGTCGTCGGCCACGTGCGTGAAATAGCGTTCGCGGAAGGCCACGTCCTGCGCGCGGAAGGCGTTGCGGCCGTAGATTCCCGCCTGCGCCCGTTCGATGCAGCCGGGGCTCAGGTCATAGGCGTCGATGCTGAACGCCTGTTTCGGCACGCCGCCGTCGCGCAGCGCCATGGCCATCGAATACGGCTCCTCGCCGCCTGCGCACGGGATCGACAGGATGCGCGTGGCGCGCCCCCGCGCCCAGCGTTCCTGCACCAGTTCGACGGTGGCGTAGAACGCTTGCGGATCGCGGAACAGCCACGATTCGGGCACCACCACCAGTTCGATCAATTGCGTCATTTCGGCCGGCGTGAGCGCCTGCAGGTACGCTTCGCTATCGGCAAAGCCCGTTTGCTCCATGCGCTGGCCGACGGCCCGTTCGGCCACGGATTTGGAGACGGACAGGCCGGTCGCGCGGCGCAGCAGGGTTTGCGCCGTCATGCCGCGCCCGCGTCTTGAAACAGCAGCGCGCGCACGTCCGGCGGCAGCAGGTGTTCCAGTTCCACCAGCTGCACGATGCCGTCGGCATCGCTGGCCACCTGGCCCAGGAAGGGCACTGTCGCCACGCCGCTGTCTTCAAGCTGGAGCGTGTCGATGTCGGCGATGCCGCGCACTTGCGAGGCCAGCAGGCCCAGCGCGTGCGTGGTTTCGCCGCCAGGGGCGCGGTAGTCGACGATGACGATGCGCGTGTCGAACTGCGCGGCGGCGGCCGGCAGTCCGGCCAGGCGCGACAGGTCGATCACGGGCACGGGCGTGCCATGCAAGTCCATCAGGCCGGCCACGTAGTCTGGCGTGAGCGGCAACTGTTTCAGCTCCAGCAGCGGCAGGACGCGCACGATGCGGGCCAAGGGCAGGCCGTAGCGGTCGCGTCCGATGTGAAAGAGCAGCACTTTCATGGAATCAGATGGTCACGGCGAAAGTCGACACGCTCGACTGCAGGTCGCCCGCCGCATATTGCAGCTGGTGCACGGCTTCGCTGGTGGCCTTCAAGGACTCCACCGTCTGCTGCGTGGCGTCGTTGAGCTGCATCATGGTGTCGGAAATCTGCGAAGCGCCGATCGCCTGCGACTGCATGCCTTGCAGCACGGCGTCGAATTGCGGCGTGAGTTTTTGCACCTGGTCCATCACGGACGACAGCTGCTCGGCCACTTGCCGCACTTCGCCCACGCTGCGGCGAATTTCTTCCGAGAATTTATCCATGCCCATCACGCTGGCGGACACGGCCGACTGCATTTCCTTGAGCATTTGCTCGATATCCCACGTGGAGACGGACGTCTGGTCGGCCAGGCGGCGGATTTCCGTGGCCACCACGGAAAAGCCGCGGCCCGCCTCGCCCGCTTTTTCCGCCTCGATGGCGGCGTTCAGCGACAGGATGTTGGTCTGGTCGGCCACCTTGGTGATGGTGATCAGCACGCTATTGATATTGCTGGCTTTTTCCGACAGGGCCGCCAGCTTGGCATTGATGGAATCGGTGGCCGAGACCATGTGCTGCATGGTCGAATCCATGCGCTTGAGGTTGTTCTGCGCTTCGGCCGTCGCGTTGGTTGTGTAGTCGGCCACCGCGGTGGCGTCTTCCATGGTTTTGAGCAACTGGCTCGTGTTGGCCGAGATTTCCTTGGTGGTGCTGAGGATTTCCACACTCGTTTGCGCCTGCTCGATGCCCGTGGCTTCCTGCTGGCGCGCCGAGGCGGCGATTTCCGTGGCGGAGGTTGTCACCTGGATGCCGGCCTTTTGCACGTTGTTGAGCAGGCTGCGCAGATTTTCAAACATCTTCGCCAGGCCATTGCCCAGCTGGCCGATGGCGTCGCTGCCCGTGATGCCGACCTTGCCCGTCAGGTCGCCCGAGGCGGCTTTCGAGACCACTTCCAGCAGCGAATCGACCTTGGCCCGCAAGCTATTCGTCGCGGCCAGCTCATTGGCCTGGTTGTCCTGGATGGTTTGCGCCATGCGGTTGAATTCTTCCGATACCTTGCCCAGCTCGTCGCGCGAAAGGATGGTGGCGCGCGCGCGCTGGTCGCCGCTGGCGATGCGCCCGACGGCATCCGTCAGGCTGTTCAGCGGGCCGAGGATGGCGCGGCCCAGCAGGTAGGAAATGCCCAGCGCCAGCGCCACGCACAGCAGGCCGCCCAGCGCCAGGGTCAGCATCATGGTTTCCTGCAATTTTGTCGTGGTGGCCGTGCGTTCGGCCAGCAAGCGCGACTCTTCGGCCGCGACTTCGTCGAGCAGCTTGTTCGCCTGTCTGACGGCAGGGTAGCCGCCGGCCGGCATGGTGCGCGCCACCGTTTCCGTGGCACCGGGCGCATTGCCCAGCGCGCGGCGTTTTTCGATCAGCGGGGTGATCCACTCCTTGACCCAGGTGGTGGTCAGCGCGTCGATCTTGCGGAAGCGTTCCGACTGCACCTTGTTGTCGGCCGTCATGGCGATGGCTTTTTGCGTGTGCTGGCTCAGCACGTCCATTTCATTCGATTCCGGCGACAGCGACGTTTCACTGCCGGTCAGGATGAAACCGCGTGCTTCCACCTGGATTTGCAGGATGGAATTGTGGATCCTGTCGATCTCGCCCAGCACTTCCATCGTGTGGCGGTCCCATGCATTGGCTTCCGACAGGCGCGAAAAGCTGTTGTAGGCCACACCGAGCAGTATCAGGATGATGGCCACGATGGAGCCGAAGCCCAGGTACAGTTTATTCTTGATACTCAGGTCTTTGAACATGGGAGGGCTCCGGAAGCGGGAAGGTCAGCACAATTGCACTGTAGCATTTTGCCACGCGCACAGCAAAATGGGGGTGATCCGGGCGCGCGCCGGGCCGTAAATCGTGGTCGAGTGCGTTTCAAATGTAAAAAAGCCGCCCGTGGGCGGCTTTGCTTGGCGCGGGAGGTAGTGCCTCCCGGCAACTAGTTACTTTTGGCCACGCTTTTCGCGGGCGATGGCGGCGATGCGCATGCGCAAGGCGTTCAGCTTGATGAAGCCGCCGGCGTCGGCCTGGTTGTAGGCGCCGCCGTCTTCGTCGAAGGTGGCGATGTTCATGTCGAACAGCGAATCCGTTTTCGAATCGCGCGAGACGACGATGACATTGCCCTTGTACAGCTTGATGCGTACCCAGCCGTTCACGGTTTCCTGCGTGTGGTCGATCAGGGTCTGCAGGGCGACGCGCTCGGGCGCCCACCAGTAGCCGTTGTAGATCATCGACGCGTAGCGCGGCATCAGGTCATCTTTCAGGTGGGCCACTTCGCGGTCCAGGGTGATCGATTCGATGGCGCGGTGGGCTTTCAGCATGATGGTGCCGCCCGGGGTTTCATAGCAGCCGCGCGATTTCATGCCGACGTAGCGGTTTTCCACCAGGTCCAGGCGTCCCACGCCATGCTTGCCGCCAACCTTGTTCAGTTCGGCCAGCACGGTGGCGGGCGACATGCGCACGCCGTTGATGGCGACGATATCGCCTTTTTCGTATTCGATGTCCAGGTATTCCGCTTCGTCCGGCGCCTTTTCCGGGCTAACGGTCCAGCGCCACATGGTCTCTTCCGCTTCGGCGCTCGGGTTTTCCAGGTGGCGGCCTTCAAAGCTGATGTGCAGCAAGTTGGCATCCATCGAGTACGGCGCGCCGCCGTTCTTGTGCTTCATGTCGATTTCGATGCCGGCGTCTTCCGCGTACTTCAGCAGTTTTTCACGCGACAGCAGATCCCATTCGCGCCATGGGGCGATGATCTTCACGCCAGGCTTCAGGGCGTAGGCGCCCAGTTCGAAACGCACCTGGTCGTTGCCCTTGCCGGTCGCGCCGTGCGAGATGGCGTCGGCGCCCGTGGCGTTGGCGATTTCGATCAGGCGCTTGGCGATCAGCGGACGGGCGATCGAGGTGCCCAGCAGGTATTCGCCTTCATACACGGTGTTGGCGCGGAACATCGGGAAGACGAAATCGCGCACGAATTCTTCGCGCACGTCTTCGATATGGATGTTTTCCGGCTTGATGCCGAATTTGATGGCCTTGGCGCGCGCCGGTTCCAGTTCTTCGCCCTGGCCCAGGTCGGCCGTGAAGGTGACGATTTCGCACTGGTAGTTATCTTGCAGCCATTTCAGGATGACGGAGGTGTCGAGTCCGCCGGAATAGGCCAGGACTACTTTTTTAATGTCGCTCATATTGCTTCCAGTTGTCGTTGTCGATGTATGTATTGCGATGCTGCCAGGTTTTATGCAGTGCCGGGCGAATTATTGGATTTTACCGAGTAACAGGTATTCAATCAGCGCTTTTTGCACGTGCAAGCGGTTTTCCGCCTCGTCCCACACGACCGATTGCGGGCCGTCGATCACTTCGGCCGCCACTTCCTCGCCGCGGTGGGCGGGCAGGCAGTGCATGAACAGCGCGTCGGGTGCGGCGCGGGACATCTTCGCGCCATCGACGATCCAGCCGTCGAAGGCGGCGATACGTGCCGCGTTTTCCGCTTCGTAGCCCATGCTGGTCCACACGTCTGTGTTGACCAGGTGCGCGCCTTCGCAGGCATCCGACGGGTTCGCGAAGAAGGTATAGCGCTGCGTCTTGACTTGCGACAGGTCGATGTCGTAGCCCTTCGGCGTCGAGACGTTGACGTGGAAGCCGAACACTTCGGCCGCCTGCAGCCACGAGTACAGCATGTTGTTGGCGTCGCCGATCCAGGCGACGACCTTGCCGGCGATCGAGCCGCGGTGTTCGATGTAGGTGAAAATGTCGGCAAAGACCTGGCACGGGTGGTGTTCATTGGTCAGACCATTGATTACCGGCACGCGCGAATTGGCGGCGAAACGCTCGATGATCTCCTGGCCGAAGGTACGCACCATGATGATGTCGCACATGCGCGACATGACCTGGCCCGCGTCTTCCACCGGCTCGCCGCGGCCCAATTGGGAATCGCGCGTGTTCAGGTAGATGGCGGCGCCGCCCAGCTGGTGCATGCCGGCTTCGAACGACAATCGCGTGCGGGTGGAGTTCTTTTCAAAGACCATCACCAGGGTGCGGTCGATCAGTGGATGGTAGATTTCATAGTTCTTGAACTTGCGCTTGATCAGATGGGCGCGTTCGATCACATATTCATACTCTTCCAACGTGAAATCGGAGAACTGGAGGTAGTGCTTGATCGGTTTTTTTGTCGACATAATGACCACTTGAAGATGCGCAGGCCGCCGGCGGCGTGCCTTTCCCGCCGGGTTGCATCAGCGTACAACATCTCGTCTGATGACTGCCTCGCCCGGCGCGCTGCTGTGTTGATCGGTGCCAGCGCGACGCTTGTCGCGCGGGTCGATGCGGTTTGCCATGTTGAAAATAATGCAATGGCAAGTACTTCAGCCGTTCAATTATAAGGGTTTTGCTTTTAGATTGGAAAGACCGTCCGGGCGCGTACTTGTATAGGCAAGCCTGCACCCGGGCAAAGGGCGGCGGATTAATAGATGCTGGCGGGCGCGGCCCCGTCCAGCTGGGGCGCCACCAGCGGTAAATCCAGCGTGAAACGCGTGCCGGCGGGGCTGCTGGCCACTTGGATGGTGCCGCCCAGCAGCGCCGTGACGATGTTGTAGCTGATCGACAAACCGAGGCCGCTGCCGCCCTGGCCAAGCTTGGTGGTAAAGAAAGGGTCGAAGATGCGCGACAAATGCTGTTCGGCGATGCCGCCGCCATTGTCGGCGAAGACGACCTGCACGCGCGCGCCGTCGAGCGTGGCGGACAGGCGCATGCAACCGGTGCCGGCGGCACCGTCGTTGGGTGCGGGTGCGAAGGCGTGCAGCAGGGCATTGTTGATCAGATTGGTGATCACCTGGCCGAACGGGCCCGGATAGCTGTCCATGGCGATGCCGAATGCAATGTCCGTCTCGATGCGGTGGCCCGAACTGCGGATGCGGTTCATGACGGTGGCGATGATTTCATTGCTTACCTGTTGCAGGTCGAACTGGCGCCGCTGTTCGGTGGTGCGGTCGACGGCTACCTGTTTGAAGCTGTTGACGAGGTCGGCCGCGCTGTGCAGCCCGCGCATCACCAGCGCCGACGCCTTGCTTGCATCGTCGATGTAGGCGGCCAGGTCCGAGCGGCGCAGGCCGGGGCCGTTCATCAGGCGCTCCACGTCTTCGGTCTTTTGCAGCATGGTGCTGGCGATTAATAAACTGTTGCCGATCGGGGTATTGAGTTCATGCGCCACGCCGGCCATCAGCGAGCCGAGGGCGGCCAGCTTTTCCTGCGACGCCAGTTGCGCCTGGGCATCCTGCAGTTGCCGGTAGGCGCTGGCATTGTCGAGCGCGATGGCGCCATACGCGCACAGGGTGCGGAAGATCAGGCGTTCGCGTTCGCCGTAGGCATGGGCATGGCAAGCCTGCACCGTCATCACGCCCAGCACGCGTTCGCCCACCGTCAAGGGCACGTACAGCACGCTCTGGTTATGCAGGGTGCCGGGCACGGTGTAGGCGTGGCGCTTCGGCGGTACCTGGTCGATATACACTTCGCGCCGGCCCAGCAGGCAGCGCACGGAGTAGGCGCGTGGGTTGCTCAGTGGAATGGCGTTGTCGGACAAGGGGCGGCCCGCTTCCATGCCGTGCGCGCGGCGCAGCGCCGTGCCCGCCGCATCGAGCATGTAGACGGCGAAGGTGTTGACTGGCAGCAAGGCATGCACGTGGCGGTCCAGCACCTGGAATACGGCGCTGGCGTCGAGGTGGGTGGTGATTTCCTGGCCGATGGCCGACAGCCGTTCCAGGGTGTCGCTGGTTTGCTGCAGCACTTCGGCGCGCCGTGCTTCCGAGGCGGCCAGTTCGCGGTGGTGATAGCCTTCCGAGCGCGCATGTTCCGTCTGGTGGTAGACCTGCATGGCGGTGGCGCGGTTGCTTGCCTGCTGGGTGTGGCTTTTTTCGCGCGCCACGCCCGCCGCGAGGGCGATATCGTAGGCGCGCGCATAGTCGCCCGCATGCGCGTACTCGCGCGCCAGCGCATCGAGCAGTTCGCCGGGCGGCACATAGCCGTCGATGGAGGCGGCCACCTGCAGCGCCTGGTGCAGGAAATGCAGGGCGGGATTGCGTTCCTGCATGCCTGCGGGCGGCGGCAGGTCGTGGCGCGCATGCAGCATGGACAGCACGCGCAGCGCCGCCACCTGATGCATGGCGTCGCCCTGCGCGGTGGCCAGCTGGCAAGCCCGCTCGGCTGCCTGCAGCGCTTCGTCCGGGCGGTCCAGGTAAGACAGCGCGTGGGCGCTGCCGCGTTGCGCCATGCTGCGGAAATCGGCCTGGCCCAGCGCTTCGGCGCGCTGCGCCAGACGGCTGAAGGCGTCGAGCGCCGTGTCGTAGTCGCCTTTGTCCAGGCTCAGTTCGCCCAGGTGGAACAGGGCGTTGGCATAGGTGCGCGCGCCCGCCATGGGAGTCAGGATGTGCAGCGCTTCGCGCAGCAAGTCTTCCGCCGCGCCCAGGCGCCCCAGCTTGCGCATGGTTTCGGCCGTATGCGTCTGGCAGGCGCCGATGCTGCGCGGCCAGCCCGTGGGGCGCGCCAGGTCCAGCGCGCACTGCATCCATTCGAGCGCCGATTCGTTGTCGTTGAGGCTGGAGAAACAGTCGCCGATATTGATGGCGGCCGTGATGGCGCCGCGCAGCTGGCCGCTTTCCAGGGCCGCTTCGTAGCTTTGCATGTAGTGGCCGGCGGCCGCGCCCAGGTCGCGCGACGTGTGCGCCAACAAGCCGCGGAAATCGTGCACCCAGGCGGCCAGCGGCGCGGGCAGCTTGCCGCTGGCGCCGTCGGCCCGGAAGTGGCCGCCCCAGCGGGCCTGGGCGGCCGGCGCGTCGCGCAAGACGGCCCAGCGCGCCGTGGCCGCGTCGGCCAGGCTGGCGCGCATCGCATCGCCGGCGCCACGCGCTTGCTGCGCCGCGGCCAGCAGTTCGGCATCGCAGCGGGCATGGTCGCCGCGGTCGACGGCGATCGAGGACAGCAGCCAGTGGGCGTCGGCGCAGCCGGCGCCGTCGCCGTGTGCGCCGCAGGTGGCGCACGCGGCCATGGCCAGGCTTTCCGCGGAGTCGAGCGCGCCTTGCAGCCAGGCCACTTCCGCCTGCACCAGTTGCAGACGCGCGCGCGCCTGTTCCAATGCGGCCGCATCGAAGTCGGCCAGCGGCAGCAGCAGATGCGCTTCCTCGCTCAGCGCAATTGCTCTGTTGCCGTCACGCTGGCGCAAATGCCAGGACAGCAACAGCAGCAGCGGTACGCGCCCGGCGCCGCGCAACGGCAGCAATGCGCTTTCCCACTGCGCTACGTCATGTTCGAGCGCGAACATTTCCATTCAAGCATTCTCCCCGCAAACAGTGGCGCCAGCCTGTGTCCGCACAGGCCATGTGTCATGGCATTGTAAGCTGCATTCAGGGGAATTGTTCAGTACGCCTGTCAGAATTATGTCGCCGGCATGACGCCGCAGGCGGGGCGATTTGCCCCATGCCGCATGCGCTCTGCCGTGCGCCTAGCGTGAAACCAGACGAACGCTGTTGACGCTGACGCCGCTGATGCTGCGCGTGTCGTCAGGCAGGCGCAAGCCCGACAGCAGCTGGGCGTTGTCGATGGTCACCTGTTCGCCCGCATTGCTGAAGGCGAATGTTGCACCTTTCTGGGTGGCAAACTTGCCAGCCCCGATGGGAAGGATTCTCACACTGGGTTTTGGCTGCATTTCGCGGTCGTCGATCAGGCGGCCGTAGAAGTGACTGTCTTGCTGGCGCACTTCCAGCCGTTGCCCGTTCGACAGGCGGTATTGCCGTTCGATCTCGGACGCTTCCTGCGCCGTCACATGGTAGTACGCGTTGCTGCTGACTCTGACACTGCCAGTGGTTTGTGGAGTCGCAACGGTTTGCGCGTGGGCGGTGCCGGCGACAAGCGCGAACAGGGCGGCGGCAAGGGGGAGGAAACGTTTGGTATGCATGACATTCACCTTCGATCAGGATGGCTGGATGGATGGGAGTTAGATCGTGTGGTCGCTGGCAGGTTTCCGGCAGGGACTGGTGACAAGGTAGCAAACGGCCTTTGCCATCGCCAGCGGCAGGCGATGGAAGGCAGGTTTTACGCGATGAAGTGCATAAAACGGCAGATGAACGGTTTTGGGATTAAAGTCGGAAGGCGTGCTCGGCGGCGAAATTAAATTTCGCCTGCCGGGTGTTTTGCGGCGCTATATTTGAATGGGGAAATATTTCTTAATACAAGGTCTGCGCCGATTCGTGCAGCAGCTGGCCGTACAGGGTATGGCGCATCTTGGCAATCTTGCCTTCCGATAAGGCTTGCAGGATGGCGCATTGCGGCTCGATCAGGTGGCGGCAGTTATAGAACTTGCAGCCGCCAAGATACGGCTGGAATTCGCGGAAGGCCCGCTCCAGCATGCCTTCGGACAAATGGTACAGGCCGAATTCCTGGAAGCCGGGCGAATCGATGATGGAGCTGTTCGAGCCCAGTTCGTCGAGCTTGTACAAGCGCGTAAAGGTCGTCGTGTGCTTGCCCGTGTCGAGCGCGGCCGAGATTTCGCGCACGGCGATGTCGGCGTCCGGCACCAGCAGGTTGATCAGCGACGACTTGCCCATGCCCGACTGGCCGATCAGGATCGACGACTGGCCCGCCAGCAGCGGCGCCAGGGTGGCCACGGCGTGCTCGGGTTCGGCACGGGCCGACACTTCATCGACGGGGTAACCCATCGAGGAATACGGCAGCAGGCGTTCGCGGGCGCGCTCCAGCGAAGCCGTCACGTCCGTTTTGTTGAGGATGATGCGCGCTTCGATGCCGGCCGCGTCGGCCGCCACCAGCGAGCGCGAGATCAGGTCGTCGGCAAAGCCCGGCTCCGTCGCAACGACGATGAACAGCTGCGTCAAATTGGCGGCCAGCAATTTCGACTTGTACTGGTCCGAGCGGTACAGCAGGGTCTTGCGTTCCTCGATGCGGTCGATGACGGCCTGGTCGTTCGAGGTGCGCGTCAGGTGCACGATGTCGCCCACGGCCACATTGGTTTTCTTGCCACGCGTCACGCATTGCAGCTTGGCGCCGTCCACGTCGGCCAGGTAGTGGCGGCCGTGGGCGGCGATGATGACGCCCGTCAACTTGCCTTCGCTCATGCGGACACCTGGCTGCTCTGGTAGATGAGGTCTGCCTTGGCGGCGCAGATAAAGTCGTTTTCGGACAGGCCGCCGGCGCCCTGGTTGACCGAGTGCGTATCGTAGCGCACGGCGCAGGTTTTGTAAGTAATGATGAGCTCCGGATGGTGGTCTTGCGTATGGGTCATATAGGCCAGGGCGTTTACGAACGCCAGGGTCTGGTAGTAATTCTTGAAGCCGAAGTCGCGGCACAGCTTGCCGTTTTGCACCGTCCACTGGGGCAGCAGGGCGTGCAGGGTGGCGATGTCCGTGTCGCCCAGCGCCTGCTGGCGCTGCGCGCAGGACAGTTGGGCCAGGTCTTGCGAGGTCGATGGCGTATTCATGTGGCAGCCCCTTTCAGGTGGCGGATGCGCACGCTGGCCGGCGGGTGGCTATCGTAAAAGGCCGAGTGCAGCGGGTCGGGCGTCAAGGTCGACGCATTGTCTTCATACATTTTGACGAGGGCCGAGACGAGGTCGTCCGCCTGCGTGTGCGTGGCGGCAAAGGCGTCCGCTTCGAATTCGTGCTTGCGCGAGCTGAGCGACGTCAACGGTCCCAGCAGGAAAGTGAAGACGGGCAAGGCCAGCATGAACAGCAGCAGGGCCAGCGCGTCCGTCGGCTGGCCAGTGAGCGCCAGGGCGACAGGGTCAACACCGAGGCCCGCGTAAAACCATGGCTGCGTCTTCAGGAAGCCCAGCAGCGCCAGAAAGCCCAGCGAGATGACGAACATCATGGCGATGCGCTTGACGATGTGCTTGAGCTTGAAGTGACCCAGTTCATGCGCCAGCACGGCTTCGATTTCCTGCGGTGCCAGGCGCGACAGCAGGGTGTCGAAGAAGACGATGCGCTTGTTGGCGCCAAAGCCCGAGAAATACGCATTGCCGTGGGCGCTGCGCTTCGAGCCATCCATGACGAACAGGCCTTTCGAAGCGAAACCGACGCGCTGCATCAAGCCTTCGATGCGGCTTTTCAGCGCTTCGTCGGCCAGCGGCGTGAATTTGTTGAACAGCGGGGCGATGACGGTCGGGAACAGCACCATCATCAGCAGCTGGAAGCCGCTCCAGACGAACCACGCGTACAGCCACCACAGGTCGCCCGACTTGGCCATCAGCGCCAGCACGACCCAGATCAGCGGCAGGCCGATGGCCGCGCCCAGGCCCACGCCCTTGAGCATGTCCGTGAAGAACAGCTTGCGCGCCATGGTGTTGAAGCCGAAGCGCTGCTCCAGCACGAATTGGCGGTAGTAATCGAAGGGCAGGTCGATCAGGCCGGAAATGGCGGCAAAGGCGGCGATCAGGCCGATCTGGTACAGCATGGGCGAGCCCGGCCCCATCCATTCATTCAGGTGCAGCGCCAGCCATTGCAGGCCGCCCAGCAAGGTAAAACCGATCAGCACGGCGTAGTTGACCAGCAAGGTCAGCAGGCCGAACTTGGTCTTCGCCACCGTGTAGTCGGCCGCCTTCTGGTGCGCGGCCAGCGGGATTTTTTCCGCGAACTCGGGCGGAACAGCGGCGCGGTGGGCCAGCACGTGGCGAATCTGCCGCGAAGCGAGCCAGAAGCGCACGGCCAGGGTCAAAACGAGGACGGATACAAACAAAATCGAAAACGCGAGTGAATACATTCTGTGCCTGTGAGAAAATGGCTGATTATTTAGTTTGATTAGGCCAAGAGAGAATTATGTCACAAGCGACCGACTTAACTGCAGCCACCTCTGCATCCGCCCCCGCACCCACCGTGCCGGCACGTCCAAACGAGATGAACCTGGTCTGGGTCGACATGGAAATGACGGGCCTGGAGCCCGATACCGACCGCATCATCGAAGTGGCGGTCGTGGTGACGGACATGCACTTGAACCTGCTGGCCGAAGGCCCCGTGTTCGTGATTCATCAATCCGATGAAACCCTGAACAAGATGGATGCCTGGAACAAGGGCACGCATGGCCGCTCGGGCCTGATCGACAAGGTGAAAGCGTCGACCGTGACGGAAGCGCAGGCGGAAGCGGAACTGATCGCGTTCCTGAAGAAATACGTACCGGCAGGCAAGTCGCCCATGTGCGGCAACACCATCGGCCAGGACCGCCGCTTCATGGTGCGCGGCATGCCAAAGCTGGAAGCGTTCTTCCACTATCGCAATGTTGACGTATCGACACTGAAAGAGCTGTGCAAGCGCTGGAAGCCGGAAATCGCCACCGGTTTCAAGAAACACCAGAAGCATACGGCGCTGGCCGATATCCTGGAATCGATCGAGGAATTGAAGTACTACCGCGAGCACTTCATCAAGTTGTAATGATGTTGTCGGCTTACGCGCTGCGCGCTAAGCCGACCTACGTGCTCTGATCTGTTGCTCCGGCTGGTTTGGTGGTGTTGTCGGGTTACGGGCCATCCACCGCCGCTGGCGTAGGTCGGCGTTGGTCGGCGTAGGTCGGCTTAGCGCCCTGGCGCGTAAGCCGACGCATCCACCGGCTCGACATCGAGGGTGGACCAAGCGCCATCCTCACCCTGCCATTCCAGCGCAAACGGTCCCGTTTGCCGTAAAGCCGTGATCCAGCGCACTGCGCCAGGCTGGCGGAAATAGGCCGCGCACTGGCCGAACGGCTGGCCCAGCCGGCGCAGCACCAATCCCTCGCCCGCCACGGCGCACCATTGCTCATGGTCATCGATCAAGGCTGCGGCCGGGTCGCCATAGAACTCGCCCACGCTGGCTTGCCGGCCATCGGCAGCGATCACCGTGGCGTGCTCATATTCATGCTGGACACTATATGCGGCGCTGCGCGCCAGTTCCCTGCTCGTCATGCTGTCTCCACGGTGGGCCAGACGGTTTCCTGGTCGGCGCGCGCCTCGGCGATCAGCCATTCGCAGAATGCATGCACGAGGGGCCGCGTTTCCGCCTGGGGCGAGCGCAGCAGATAATAGCAGTGGGGGCCGCGCACGGCGTGTTCGAATACGCGCACCAGGCGGCCCGAGCGCAGGTCGTCGCCGATCAGGGGGCTGGCGGCAATGGCCACCCCTTGACCGCTGGCGGCCGCGTCCAGGCACAGATAGGTGTGCGAAAAGCGCGCGCCGCTGTTGCCGCTATTGCCGCTGTAGTGCACGCCGCAACTGTGCAGCCAGCGCGTCCAGTCGATTTCGCCGGGCAGGTGCACTTCCGGCTCGTCGTGCAGCAGCGGATAGCGCAGCAGGTCGGCGGGCTGGCGCAGGCTGGCCGCGTTGGCGCGGAAATCGGGGCTGCAGACGGCGGAAAACCATTCTTCCATCAGTAAATCGACTTTCAGGCCCGGATAGCGGCCCGGTCCCAGGCGGATGGCCACGTCCACGCCGTCGCGCGCCAGGTCGACCGGGTGCATCGACGCGAGCACGCGCAGCTCGATCTGCGGATAGCGGTCGCGCAGCCGGCCCAGGCGCGGCATCAGCCAGCGCGAGACGAGCGAGCTGGTGGCCGTCACCGTCACCACCTTGTCGTCGCCCTGGCGCCGCGCCTGCTCGGACACGTCGGCCAGCTGGTTGAGGATCGGTCCCAGCGAGGCCGCATAGCGCTGGCCGGCATTGGTCAGCACCACGCCGCGCGGCAGGCGCTGGAACAGCACGATGCCCAGCCACGCTTCCAACTGCTTGACGTGGTGGCCGATGGCGCCGGCCGACACGTGCAATTCTTCGCCCGCGCGCTGGAAGCCTTCATGGCGGGCGGCCGACTCGAAGGCGTGCAGGGCGGCAAGTGGGGGCAAGGGACGTGACATGGCGTTCTCAAGAGAATTGAGCCTCAGTATTATTTGGCCTATCCGTGAAGAATATTGGTTTGTTTCATTTTGCGCAAGCGAATATGATGCCGTCACTGCGTGAAGTGACCCGCAATAGGATTTACGCATGCATCATCTCCCGGCCTTGCTGGGCATTTATATTTACAACGTTACAACGCCTGGAAAACCGTCGCGATACGCAGCAGGTTTGCCCAGGTGTACTCAAAGAGGTTTAGTCATGTCTGATCGCCGCGCTGTTGCGCTGGTGTTGCTGTCGGCCGCCGGTTTCGGCAGTTCCGCAGTGTTTGCCAAGGCGGCATATGCGTCCGGGGTCAACCCGTCGACCATGCTGGCCTTGCGTTTCGTTATCGCCGCCATGCTGTTGCTGCCGCTCGTGTGGCTCGGCGGCTGGCGCTTGCCGCGCGGCCGCCTGCTGGCCGGCTACATGCTGATGGGCCTGATGTACACGGCCCAGTCGCAAGGCTATTTCAATGCCCTCATGTATGCCAGCAGCGGCCTGTGCGGCATGCTGCTGTACGTGTATCCCGTGCTGGTCACCATCCTCGCGCTGGCGCTGGGCTGGGAAAAGCTGGACCGCCGCATGCTGGTGCTGATGGCGCTGGCCATTGCCGGCATGGCCATCACCCTGGGCGGCAAGCTGCAGGGCCAGCCCATCGGCATCGCCCTGGCATTGATGGCGGCCGGCGTGTACGCCGTGTACATCCTGTTTGGCAACAGCCTGTCGAAAAGCCGCGAGAATATTCACCCATTGGCCGCCTGCGTCGTGATTTTGGGCACGGCAGGCCTGTCGAACAGCGCGATCGCCTTGTGGCAGGGCGTGTCCTTGCCAGGCACGGCGACGGGCTGGCTTGCCGTCAGCGCCATCGCCCTGTTTTCGACGGCCATCGCCATTGCCGCCTTCTTTGCCGGCGTGGCGCAGATCGGCGCGGCCAAGGCGTCCATCATTTCCACGTTCGAGCCCGTGATCACGATGGCGTTCGGCGTGACCTTGCTGAAGGAGTCCGTCAGCGGCACGCAATTGCTGGGCGGCGCCATGGTGCTGGCCGCCGTCGTCTTGCTGGCGCAGCGGCCCACTGCCAAGCCGGTCTCCATGCCGGCCGTGCAAGCGAGCGCCTGACTTTTTTTCCCGAACTGATCGGTTGTATCGATCGGTCTCCTTTGCGCCGCGACAGGTTTCCTGTCGCGGCGCTTTTTTTTTGCGCGGTTTTTCTTCACATAAATAACACTTGATTGCGAATGATTCTCATTTATAATTGACTTCAAGATTCCCCCACCACCAGCCAGCCCATGCCAGCCAGTGTTCGCCTTGAAAGGAGACACCGTGTCGAGCATGCCCCCTATTTGCAATACCGAGCTGGTCACCAGCGAATTTACCCGCCTGCGCCGCGAGAAAAAAGCCCGCCACCGCGACATCGCCGAAGACCTGGGCATTTCCGAAGGCGAGCTGATCGCCGCACATGCGGGCCTGTCGCTGGCCAATGGCGCCTTGCTGGGCGCCGAGCGCCTGCAGCCCGACTGGCCCGCCATCATTGCCGCGCTGCAACCGCTGGGCGAAGTCATGGCGCTGACGCGCAACGCTTCGTGCGTGCATGAAAAGACGGGTGTCTATCGAAAAGCCAGCCACAACAACCACGTGGGCCTGGTGCTCGGTGGCGACATCGACCTGCGCGTGTTCTACCGCCAGTGGGCGCATGGCTTTGCCGTACGCGAGATGGGAGAAAAGGAAGTGCAGCGCAGCCTGCAGTTTTTCGATGCGGCCGGCCAGGCCGTGCACAAGATTTTCCTCAAGCCGCAAAGCGATATTGCCGCCTACGACGCGCTGGTCGCGCATTTTGCCGACACGGACCAGGCGGCCGGCATCGCCGTGAAGGCGCCAGCGCCGCCGCCGGCCGAGCTGCCCGACGCGCAGATCGACGTGGCCGGCTTTCGCGCCGCCTGGGCCGACTTGCGCGATACGCATGAATTTTTCACCATGCTGAAAAAATACTCGGTCTCGCGCCTGCAGGGCTTGCGCCTGGCCGAGGCGCGCTTCGTGCAGCAGCTCGACAAATCCTGCGTGCTCGACCTGCTCAAGGACGCCGCGCTTGAAAAAGTATCGATCATGGCCTTCGTCGGCAATGCCGGCATGATCCAGATCCATTCGGGGCCCGTGCACAAGATCGCCGTGATGGGGCCGTGGATCAATATCCTCGACACGCGCTTCAACCTGCATTTGCGCGAAGACCATATCGCCAGCGCCTGGGTGGTGAAAAAGCCCACGGTCGATGGCCTGGTGACGTCCGTGGAACTGTTCGACGCCAAGGGCGACACCATCGTCATGTTCTTCGGCGAGCGCAAGCCGGGCGTGCACGAGCTGTGCGAATGGCGCCATATCGTCGACAGAGTGGCGCGGGAGGGCGAACTATGCGCCGCATGATCGCCGCCAGCGTGGCGCGCCGCATCGCGCTGAAAAAGATGGGGGCGGGAGCCCTGGCGCTGGCCGCGCCGATGCAGGTGCTGGCCGCCGTCAGCGACGCGGGTAAACCCGTGGCGAAAGCGCGGCGCATCGTCAGCGTGGGTGGCGCCCTGACGGAAATCGTCTATGCGCTCGAGGCGCAGGGCGAACTGGTGGGCGTCGATACGACGTCGCTGTATCCGGCTGTGGCGCAACAACTGCCGCAGGTCGGCTATGCGCGCACCTTGTCGGCCGAGGGCGTGCTGTCGCTGGCGCCCACGCAGCTGATCGCCACCGAGGAAGCGGGGCCGCAAGCCGTGCTGCGCCAGGTACGCGATGCAGGCGTGCCGGTGGCGGTGCTGAACGCGAATAACCAATTCGAAGGCTTGCTCGAACGGGTGAAACAAGTGGGCCAGATCACGGGCCGGCCCGACCCCGCCGCGCGCCTGGCGCAAGCCTTGCAGCAGCAGTGGGACGGCGCCCTGGCCAAGGTGCGCCAGCGCGGCCACTCGCCGGTACAATCAGCCGTGCGCGTGCTGTTCATCCTCGCGCATGCGCCGAACCAGGTGATGGTGGGCGGGCGCGAGACGGGCGCCGACGCCATGCTCGCGTATGCGGGCGCCGTCAATGTGATGGGCGGGCAGGGTGGATTCGCCAGCTACAAACCGCTGACGCCGGAAGCCGTGATCGCCGCGCGGCCCGACATCGTGCTCGTCACGGACCAGGGCTTGAAGGCCTCGGGCGGCGTGGACGGCATCTTGAAACTGCCAGGCCTGGCGCAGACGCCGGCCGGGCGCAAGCACCGCATCGTGTCGCTGGAAGCCATGCTGCTGCTGGGCTTTGGCCCGCGCATGCCGCAGGCGCTCATGGAACTCGACGCCGCCTTTGCGAAAGCCATGGCTGCATGAACGTGGCCTCCGTGGTGTCCGCCGCTCCATGGCGCTGGCCACGCTGGGGCGCAGGCGGGCTGCTGGCGGCCGCACTGGCTGGTGGTCTGCTCATCGCCGTGCAGGCGGGCGCCGTGCCCGTGACGCTGGCCGACTGGCTGGCGCCATTTCAAGCGGGCGGCGAGGCGCTGTCCGGCGGCGCCTATGTGCTGTGGCATATCCGTTTGCCGCGCGCCCTGTTCGCCGCCCTGATCGGTGCCGCGCTGGCGCTGGCCGGCGGCCTGACGCAAGGGCTGTTCCGCAATCCGCTGGCCGACCCGGGGCTGCTGGGCGTGAGCAGCGGCGCCGCCTGCGCGGGCGCGGCCACCATCGTCTTTGCCGCCAGCCTGCACGTGGCGCCCGAGCTGCGTGTGTGGCTGCTGCCGGGGGCCGCGTTTGCGGGCGCCATGCTGATCTGCGTCCTGCTCGACCGCGTTGCCCGCTGGGCCACACCCGGCTCCATCGTCGGCCTGCTGCTGACGGGCGTAGCGCTGAACGCCATCACGGTGGCCGTCATGGGCCTGTGCATCTACCTGGCCAGCGACGACCAGTTGCGCACCCTGACTTTCTGGACCCTCGGTTCGCTGTCGGCCGGCAGCTGGCGCCAGGTGGCGGCTTTGCTGCTGGTGCTGGCCGGCGCGCTGTGGGCCACGCGCTTCCTGATGCGCTCATTGAACGCGCTGGCGCTGGGCGAGGCGCAGGCGCTGCACGTGGGCGTCGACGTGGGCCGGCTGCGCACGCAGGTGATCGTGCTGGTGGCCGTGCTGACGGGGTTTGCCGTCGCCTGGTGCGGCGGCATCGGTTTTATCGGCCTGATCGCGCCGCACCTGGTACGCACCTGGCTGGGCGCCGACCAGCGCCGCGTGCTACCGCTGTCCATGCTGGCCGGCGGCTTGCTGCTGCTATTGGCCGACACCCTGGCGCGCACCGTCGCCATTCCCGCGGAAGTCCCCGTCGGCATTTTCACGGCCTTGCTGGGCGGGCCATTTTTCTTGATGCTGTTGCGGCGCTTCCGCCACGGCACGGCCTAGAGGTGAACATGACGCCCCTGCTGGAACTCTCCTTCGCCACAACACAACTGGGCCAGCAGTATTTCGGCCCCTTCAACGTGCGGGTGGCGCCCGGCGAGCGCATCGCCATCCTCGGTCCCAGCGGCGCGGGCAAGTCGACCCTGCTCAAACTGATGGCGTGCGAATTGCAGCCGCAGGCGGGCCAGGTGGTGCTTGCCGGCCGTCCCCTGGCGCAGTGGCCGCTGGCCGAACTGGCCCTGCGCCGCGCCGTGCTGCCGCAAGGCTCGAACGTGGCCTTCGGCTTGCAGTGCGAACTGGTGATCGGCCTCGGGCGGGTGGCGCGCCTAGTCGACCCGCAGCTGGAACGGATCGTGCAGGACGCTGCCGCCCTGGCCCGCGCCGGGCATCTGCTGGGCCGCCGCCTCGATACCCTGTCCGGCGGCGAGCAGGCGAGGGTGCAGCTGGCGCGCATCTTCGCGCAGATGTGGGATGTGCGCGATGGCTTGATACTCGTCGATGAACCGCTGGCGGCGCTCGATCCCGGGCTGCAGTTCGATCTGCTCGACAGCCTGCAGCAGTTCTGCGCCACGCGCGGCCACGCCGTCATCGCCATCCTGCACGACATCAATCACGCCTTGCTGGGCTTCGAGCGGCTGCTGCTCGTGCGTTCGGGCCAGCTGGTCGCCGACATCGCCAGCGATGCCGGCGCCGTGCCCGCCCTGGCCGCGCTGTACGGCATCGCCCTGACGACGGCCACCAGCAGCGATGGCCACGTGTGCGTCATCCCTGCCAGGAGCGCCGTGCGCAGGGCGGCCTGACCGACTCACTCACCACACGTCCGCCGCGCGCGGCCGCGCCATCTGGCCGCTGCCCAGCAGCCACACCATCAGGGCGTCGGCCTGTTCGCGTGTGGCCGCCACTTCCTGCACGATGCCGAAGGCTTTCATGGCGCCGGCCGCCATCGCCTGCAGGCGCGCGCGCCGTTCCGCGTCCGCCTCGATGGACACCAGACCCCGGCAAATGGCGGCCAGCGCCACCTTGTGATGCTTGAGCCACAGGCCGCGCCGCTTGCGGTCGACGTGCGCTTCATCGCTGCGCTCCTCTTCGAACAGCATGACGAACGGTTCGCCATGGCGCAACAGGGCGTCCATGTCGTTTTCCCACAGCGGGGCATAGCCGGCGACGGCCGTTTCAGGGCGAAAGCGCACGATGGGAAAGTCGCTGACGTCGTGGATGGAAAAATGTGCGGGGTTCGGTTTCATTGGGTACTTTCTTGCGAGGTGCTTGAAAAGGCTTGCCAGCCGCCGCCCAGCGCCTTGTAGACCTGGACCAGCGACAGCGACGCGGTGGCGCGGCTGTCGACCAGCGCCGCTTCGTTGTTCAACAAGGTGTTTTGCACGTGCAGCACGTTGATCAGGTCCGTGCCGCCCTGGCGGTACTGCAGTTCCGCGCTGCCCAGCGCGCGCCGTCCCTGTTTGACGGCTTCATCGAGGCTGGCCTGGCGGCGGGCGTTGGCCTGGTAGCCGGACAAGGCGTCTTCCACCTCGTGCCAGGCGGCCAGCACGGTCTGCCGGTAGGCGATGGCCGCTTCCTGCTGCTGCGCCTCGCGCAATTGCAGGTTGCCGCGCAGGCGGCCGCCATCGAACAGGGGCACGCTGAAGCCGGGACCGAAGGCAAAGCGTTTGGCGTCCCAGCCGATATCGGACAGCTGCATCGCTTGCAGGCCGACGCTGCCCGAGAGCGTGATGCGCGGATAAAAATCACCTTGCGCCACGCCGATGGCGGCCGTGGCCGCGTGCAGCTGCGCTTCGGCGCGGCGGATGTCGGGACGCCGCTCGGCCAGTCTGCTGGGCACGCCCCGCTGCACCTGCATGGCCACAATAGGGATATCCTTGCTGGCCCCCAGTTCCGCCTGCAGCGACTGCGGCGGCAGCGCCAGCAAGAGGGCGAGGGCATTGCCCAGGCGCGCTACGCGCTGCTGCAGCGGCGGCAAACGCGCTTCGATGGTGGCCACGTGGGTCGCCGCCTCGGACTCGTCGAGCTGCGTCGCCGCGCCTTCGCGCAGGCGGATGCGGGTCAGCTCCAGCGTATGGCGGGCGATGTCGAGCAGCTGCTGCGTGATGGCCAGGGTTTGCTGCGCGCCGCGCAGCTCGATGTAGTCGCGCGCCGTCTCGGCCAGCACGGCCAACAGCACGCCGCGCTGCGTCTCCATCGCCACGTCGACCCGCGCGTCGGCCGCTTCGACTTCGCGCCGCACGCGGCCCCACAGGTCCAGCTCCCAGGCTGCATCGAGGTTGCCTTGCCACAGGCTGTAGGCGGATTTTCCGTTCAGACGCGACGGGTCGCTCAAGCCTTGTTCGCTGTTGCGCGCGCGGCTGTAGCCGCCATTCGCGCCCAGCGACGGGCCTTGCGCGGCACCGATGACGCCACGCGCGGCGCGGCTTTGCTCCAGCCGGCTGGCGGCCGCCAGCACGTCGAGGTTGGCGCCGGCGGCGCGCCGCAGCAGGGACGACAAGGTCGCGTCGCCAAAGCTGTCCCACCAGTGCTGCTCGATGGCGCCATCCTGTGCCGCCGCGAATCGGACATCTTCCGCCTGACGCCATTGCTGACCCAGGTCATGGGGCGGGCGCTGGAAGTCGGTGCCGACGCTGCCGCAGCCGGCCAGGCCCAGGGCCGTGATCAAGATCAGTGCTTTCATCGCGCGCTCACCTGTTGCAGCTGTTGACGGCGCGCGGCCGTATCGATGCGCACTTCGGCCGACATGCCCACGCGCAGGCGATGTTCGCCATCCTGCGCCGGGTCGAGCGCGATCCTGACGGGGATGCGCTGCACCACCTTGGTGAAGTTGCCGGTGGCGTTTTCCGGCGCGATGGCGGCAAACGTTACGCCCGTGGCCGGCGCGATGCTGTGCACGGTGCCGTGCAGGAGCACGCCCGGATAGGCATCGACGGCGATACTGGCGCGCTGGCCCTGGCGCACGTGCGTGAGCTGGGTTTCCTGCAGGTTGGCGACAACGAAGCTGCGGTTCAGGGGCACCACGGCCATCAGGCTGGCGCCGGGCGCCACGAGGGCGCCGACGCGCACGGCGCGGCGTCCCACGATGCCGTCGATGGGGGCGCGCAGCTGCGTATGCGACAGATCCAGTTCGGCCCGTTGCAGGCTGGCGCTGGCGCGCAGCAGGGCTGCTTCGGCTGCGCCTTGCTGCGCTTGCAAAATGTCCGTCTGCTTGCGGGTGGCGACGAGGGCGGCGCGGTTTTGCGCCAGGCGCGCGCGGCTCACGTCGTAGCGCGACTGCGCCTGCTGCGCATTCTGCACGCTGCCCGCGCCCTGGCCGGCCAGGTGCGTTGAACGGGCCAGTTCCTGCTGCGCCAGTTTGTCTTCCGCCTGGTTGGCCTCGACCAGGGTGGTGGCTTGTTCGATCACCGATTGCTGGCGCTGCACCGTGGCGCGGGCATAGTCCAGCTGCGCCTCGGCGCCCGCGACTTCGGCGCGGGCCGAGGCGGCGGCGGCCTGATAATCGCGGTCGTCGATGCGGGCCAGCAGCTGACCCGCCTTGACAGCCTGGTTGTCTTCCACCAGCACTTCCCGCACGATGCCACCCACCTTGGGGGAGAGCACGGTGTAGTCGGCGCTGATGAAGGCGTCGTCGGTGCCTTGTTCATCGCTGCGGGAAAACAGCAGTTGCCAGGCGCAAAAGGCGAGGGCGCAGGCCAGCAGGGCCAGGCCGAGGAGAAAAGCGCGCGAGCGCAGTATGGGTTTTTGCATGGGGATGCTCTTTCGTAAAAATGAAAATTCAAGCGGCGCGCGGCGGATAGACGCGCGTCGGCAGGATGGGAATGATCACAATCATGGCCAGCGCGATGGCGGCCACGCAGAGGTACAGGTCGGACGAGGTCAGGGTGACGACTTGCGCATGCATGCGCTGCGCCATTCCCGCCATGTCCACGCCGACCTGCAGGTTGCCCAGGCGTTCGCTGAGCACCGTCGAATGAAAATGGTTGCGGCGCGTGATCAGCGCATCGAGCACGCCGGTGGCGACGACGGCCGACATGCCCTTGATGGTGTTGAACCAGGCCGAGGCGAATGGGCCATCCTGCGGCGCCAGGCCCGTGGTGGCCAGCAGCAGCAATGGAATCACGGCCATCGGTTGCGCAAAGATCTGCACCGCTTGCAGCAGGTAGAAATGCGTGCGTATCCAGTCGGGCGACATGCGCGCGCCCAGCACGCAGGAGACGGCCAGCATGCCCAGGCCGATGGCCAGCACCCAGCGGCAGTCGACGGCGCGCAGATTGCACATAGCGGCCACCAGCGGCAAGGCGATCAATTGGGGTAGCGCCACCATCAGCATCACGGGCGCCGTTTGCAGCGGACGGTAGGCGTGCACCTGCGCCAGGTAGGACGAGGGGATCAGGATCACGGCCAGCAGCACGAACAGCACGCCGCCCAGGGTCAGCAGGGCGTGGCTGAGATTACGCCGCGACAGCAGCTGCAGCTTGAAAAACGGCAGCGGATGCGACCACTCGTTGATGAAGAACAGCACCAGCAGCACGGCGCCGCCGCCCAGCAGCACGCAGATCAGGGGCGAGGCGAACCACGCCAGGCGTTCGCCCTGCAGCATGCCCACCACCAGCATGCTGATGGCGGGCAGGCCAAGCAGCAGGCCGCACCAATCGAACTGGCGGAAGCGTTCGAGGCGCAGCGGGTCTTGCGGCAAGCCCCAGGACACCATCAGCAGGGCGACGATGCTGCCCGGGACGACTTGCCAGAACGCCCATTGCCAGCCCAGGTACTCGGTCCAGAAGGCGGCCAGCGGCGTGCCCAGGCTGGGACCGAAAGTGGCGCTCAGCGCATAGCCGCCCAGGCCATACAGCTTGATGTTCGGCGGCAGGAAGCGCAGCGCCACCGTCATCAGCATGGGCGGCAGGGCGCCGCCGGCCACGCCCTGCACCACGCGCAGTATCATCAGCACGGACAGGTTCGGCGCAAACGGGCATAGCAGGCCCGCGGCCATGCAGACGATGATGGCGCCGGCCGTCAGGCGGCGCAGCGAGAACGTGACGGAACACCACGGCGCGAACGCCATGGCCGACACCGAGGCGGCCGCATACAGGGCCACGAGCCAGCTGGCGTCGTCGCGCGCGATGCCCATGGCGCCGCGGATGTCGGCCAGGGCGACCTTGGTGATGTTTTCATTCAGGCCGGCCACCAGCACGGCCAGCAGCACGCCGGTCAGGCCCGTGGCCAGGCGCAGGCCGAAGGCGGGAGGAGCAGGCGGCGCGGCCGCGGGGACGGCGCCGGGAAGGGGTACAGCGGACACAGGGAACTCCGTGGATGAGGATCAGTCCACGCAGTATAGATAGCCGTTAATCTTGTGAAAATTGATAATTAAGGAAGTGTGAATTGCGTCTGGCGCAATGATGGTTGAGCTCAGCCCTTAGGTGCCTGGCGGCGTGCCGCTGCACAGCTCCTTGATCATGCGGCGCAGCCAGCGGTGCGCGTGGTCGTGGTCGAGGCGCGGGTGCCAGGCCTGGAAGACTTCCACGCTGTCGACGGGGATGGGCAGCTCGAACGTGCGCAGCTTCAGGCCCAGGCGCTCGACGATGGCCAGCAGCGGTGTGGGCATCAAGGGCAGCAGCAGGCGCGAATCGGCCACGGCGAAGATGGCGGACTGGAAGTTGGGGCTGATCAGCGAAACCCTGCGCGTGTAGCCCCGCTCCTCCAGGGCCGTATCGAACGGGCCGCGCGCCAGGCCGCGCCGCGAGACGCTGATATGCTCGTACTCGGTAAAACTGTCGAGGTTGATGGGGCCGTCGAAGATCGGGTGGTCGCTGCGGGCGATGCCGACAAAGCCGCTGCTAAACAGCTGCTGCAGCTTGATGTCGGGCGCAAAGGCGCGCCGCGCGCTGATGTACAGGTCGATGCGGCCAGCGTGCAGGGCGTCGTTTTCCGTGGCGCCGTCGCCTTCGGGCACGAAGCGCAGCACCGTGTGCGGCGCGTGCACGGCCAGCAGGTCGCGCAGCTTGCCGCCGTAGGCGCCGACAAACACGTCATTGGCGCACAGGCTGAAGGTGCGTTCCAGGGTGCGCAAGTCGACTTCGCGGCCCGACGTGAAGATGGCGTGCGCCTGCTCCACCACGCCGCGCACCTGCTCGCGCAATTCCAGCGCGCGCGGGGTGGGCGCCAGGCCGCGCCCGGAGCGCACGAAGACGGGGTCGCCGATGGCGTCGCGGATGCGCGCCAGGGTGCGGCTCATGGCCGGCGCGCTCAAGTTCATGCGCCGCGCGGCGGTCACGGCGCTGCCTTCCTCGAGCAGGATGTCGAGGGCGACGAGCAGGTTCAGGTCGGGGAGTTTCATGCGCCGATTATAGCCCGGGGGCCAGCGTCGGCGCTGCGCCGGCAGGACGCCGGCGCAACAGGGATGCTACTGCGCGATTACTCGGCTGCCGGCTCGGCGCCGCAGCATTTCTTGAACTTCTTGCCGCTGCCGCAAGGGCAGTCGTCGTTGCGGCCCACTTTCGGCTCTTCGCGCTTCATGGTTTGCACCGGTGCCTTGCGGCGCGGGACCCAGAAACGGTGGATGGCCGGCAGGTTCGCTTCCAGTTCCTGCGCCAGCTTGTGCGCCTTGACAGGGTCTTCCACCAGTTTCAGCTCTTCTTCCTTGATTTCGTCGGCGCCCAGCAGGTAGATAGGCTGCATCAGTTCGGCCACTTCGGAATCCCAGATCTCGTTCCACGAGCCCGGACGCAGTTCCATGCCGTCCCAGAAGCCCCAGCACCAGGCTTCGGCGTCGATCAGGGTCTGGCCTTCGTAGTCGTGTTCGACGAACAGGGCTTCGAATTCTTTCGGCGCCACTTCGAACGTCACCAGCACTTCGTTCATGAAGCGCATGATCAGGTTGACGATGCGCTCTTCTTCCTTGCTGTTCTTGAACTTCGGCGCGTCGTTGACATCTTCGCCCCACACGCGCGGCAACCACTCGGCCGGCATGATCGGTTCCGGACCGATGGCCACGGCCGTCAGATAGCCGTGCAGCATATCCATGGTCATCGCGTCTTCGGAGCACCGGTCCGACAACAGGAATTGGTCTAATTCGTCAAATTCTTTTTCTGATAATGGCTGTTCGAGTTGCATGGCTTGCTCTTTGATTGAATGTAAGGCGCCAGTATACGCCTTGCTGCGGCTTGCCGCCCAAGTGTTTGCACCGGCGGCCCGCGCGCGCCTTACAATGTCGCTTATGCACAATGAAAACCAGCCGCACGAGGACGACCGGCCCGTCCATCCCTTTTCCGCCCTGAGCCCCGATTGCGTGCTCGACGCCCTCGACAGCGTGGGACTGCGCGGCGATGGCCGCCTGCTGGCCCTGAACAGCTATGAAAACCGCGTCTACCAGGTCGGCATCGAAGACAGCGCGCCGCTGGTGGCCAAGTTTTACCGCCCCGCGCGCTGGAGCGATACGGCCATCCTGGAAGAACATGCATTCGTGTCCGAGCTGGTCGAGCGCGAAATCCAAGTGGTGCCGGCGCTGGAAATCAACGGCAGCACCCTGCACCAGTACCAGGGTTTCCGCTTTGCCGTCTTCCCCCGCCATGGCGGCCGCGCGCCCGAGCTGGACGACCCGGCCACCCTGGAATGGATAGGGCGCTTCATCGGCCGCATCCACGCCGTCGGCGCGCTGTCGACCTACAAGGAACGGCCGGCGCTCGACCACCAGACGTTCGGCGTCGAACCGCGCGAGTTTCTATTGGAAGGCAATTTCCTGCCGCCCGAACTGCTGGCCGCCTATTCCAGCGTGGCGCAGCAGGCGCTCGACGGCGTCAAGCGCTGCTATGACCGTGCGGGCGACGTGGCCATGCTGCGCACGCACGGCGACTGCCATGGCGGCAATGTGCTGTGGACGGACGCCGGCCCCCATTTCGTCGATTTCGACGATAGCCGCATGGGACCGGCCATCCAGGACCTGTGGATGATGCTGTCGGGCGAGAGCAGCGACCAGGTGCGCCAGATGAGCGACATCCTGGCCGGTTACGAAGACTTTTGCGATTTCGACCCGCGCCAGCTGTACCTGGTCGAAGCGCTGCGCACCCTGCGCCTGATCCATTATTCGGCCTGGCTGGCGCGCCGCTGGGACGACCCCGCCTTCCCCGTCGCCTTCCCGTGGTTTAACACGCAGCGGTATTGGCAGGACCGGATATTGGAACTCAGGGAGCAGGTGGCCTTGATGGACGAAGCGCCATTGTGGCCTGTTTGACCTAAACGCAGGAAAAGGGCGGTAAACGCCCCTCTTCTTGCCGCGCTGATTTGTGCATGCCTGTTCGATAATGGTGGTAATAAATTCCTAGAAGCAACGGAATTCACCCGAACAAGCGAGAAATCATGCAAGCACAGCAAAATCAGCGCCAGGCCGCCTCCCTCACCGTCGCGTATTCCGCCGACGACGAGTTCGACCAGGACAGCATCGTCTCGCTGCATGATTTCAAGGACCTGGAAAGCAAGGCGGAAGCGCCTGCTGCCGCCATCACGCCCGCACTGCAAGCCGAACCGCAGGCCGAGGCGGCAGTCGAAGCCGACAGCAAGGCGCCCGCCGTCGAACGCCAGAAAATGGAATTGAAAGCCATCCACGAGGCGATTGCCCGCGTGGAAGCGGAAGCGAAAGCTACCTGCGCCGCCGAAAGCCGAGCCCTGGCCGAGGCGCGCGTGCGCTCGCTGGCCGAGGACCGCGCCGCCATCGACGCGGCCGCCGCCGCCGCCGCCCAGCAAAATGCGCAGGCAGCCGAAGAAGCGATTGCCGCCAACCGCGAACGTCTCGATACCATGCGCGCCGCCGCGCAAGCGAGCGTGGCCCGCCTGGAAGCCGTCAAGCAGGAGACGGCCGAACTGCGTGCCCGCGTGGAGTCCGATAACGAAATCCGCCTGGCCGCCGAACAGCGTTCGCGCGCCGAGCAGGAAAGCCGCTTGCGCGCCAGCGAACAGGTGGCCGTGCAGTCGGAACTGGCCGAGCAGGCCGCCCGCGCCGCCGAAGAATTGCAAGTGCAGACGGAGCAGGCGCGCCTGCAGGCCGTCGAGCGAGTCGCCGCCGTGCAGGCGGCCAAGGAAGAAATGGTGGGCATCGCCTCGGCCGATGCACGAGTTGCCGTGCTGGCGCGCGAACGCGAGCGCCATGCGCACGGTGCGCGCCAGACGGCGCAGATGCTGGCCGAAGCGGAAAGCGAAGCGCTGGACTTGACGGTGCAGCGCGAGCGCGCCGACCAGATCGCGCTGGAATCGGCCTTCAACCGCGCCGCCGCCGAAGTGCGCGCCTTGGAAGAAGCGCGCGCGCTGGCGCACCTGGAACAGGAACGCGAAGCCATCGCCTTGGCGCAGGCGGAATCGGAACGCCATGCGGCGCAATCGCTACGTTTGCGCCTGCAGACGGAAAAGGAATTGCGCGACGCGGCCATCCACCGCGAGCGCCTGGAAATGGTCGCCGTGGCCAGCGCGCAGGCGCGCCGCGATGCCGACGTGCGCATCCTTGCCGCCACCGAGGCACGCATCGAGGTGGACCGCCAGCTGCGCGCCGTGGCGCTGGCCCGCGTGGCCGCCGAACAGGATGCGGAAATCGCCGGCCACGCCAAGCTGGAAGCGGAAACGGCGGCCCTCGAAGAAACCAAGGCCCGCGAAGCGGCCGAGCAGGCAGCCGCGGTGGCCGCCGCCCGCGAACTGGAAGAGCAGCAGCGCGCCGCCAGTCTGGCGCAGGAACGCGCCGAACTGGCGCGCCAGGCGTCGGAACTGGCCGCCAGCCAGAACGAAGCCGAGCAAGCCGAAGTCGATGCCGGCAAGGCGACATTGGCCGCGCAGGAGCAAGCGTCGCAACTGGCGCAGGAAAAAGCCCGTCAGGCAGAGCAGCTGCTGCAGGCGGAGCAGGAGCGCCTGGCCGCGGAACAAGCCGCCATCGCCGCCTTGAAAGAAAAACTGGAAGCGGAAGCGCTGGCATTCAACGCGGCGCAGGAACGCATCGCCACCGAAGGCGCGCAAGCGGAACTGCTGCGCGGCCAGCAGGCGGCCGAACAGGCTTTGCGGGAAGCGGCGCGAAAAGAAGCGGACGCCATTCGCATCCTGATGGACCAGGCCTTGGTCGAAGGCGAAAAAAAGGCCGCCGCAGCGCTAGCCGTGCAGGCGCAGGCACGCCTGGCCGTGGAGCTGGGACAAGTGCATAGCGAGCGCGCCCGCGTGGAAGAAGACAAGGCGCAAGCGGCCGATGCGCTGCTGGCGTCCGAGCGCGATTTCGTCGCGGCCGAACGCGAGTCGCTGGCCCTGATCGCGCAAAAACTGGTGCAGCAGCGCCAGACCAGCAGCGCCGAAGAGCGCGCCTCGCAAGCCATCGCCGGCCGCCTGGAAGCGGAAAAGCAGGCGACGGCAGCCGCCGAAGCGCGCGCCGCCATGGAACAGCAGGCGCTCGATGCCATGCGCCAGCGCGAGCAGCTGGAACTGGCCGCACAGCAGGCCGCCAGCGAGAAACTCGACGCGCAGCAAGCCTTGCTGACCAGCGCCCAGGCCCATGCGGCCCTGCAGCGCAAGGCGGCCGAGACGACGCGCGCGATGGCGGCTGCCAAGCAGCAGTTGCTGGAACGGGAGATGGAGCGCGCGCAGCAGCAGGAGCGCGAACTGGCCGCCCTGCGCGCCAGCCTGGAGCAACCGCAAAGCGCGTTTTCCAGCTCCCTGACCGCCGCCCGCGCGAAAGCCGAACAGGTGAGCTCGGCCAGTTTGACGCGGGAAGTGATCGAGCGATTGACGCAGCCGAATGACGCTGGTGCCGTCTGGCGTTCGCGCTAGGCTGTAACGTTTAAAACTTCCTGCCCACCCCCACCAGCAGCACATCGGCATCGCGGTGGTAATCCGTTACCACCCGGTTCCACGCCACTTGCGCCAGCCAGTGGCGGTTGACGTGGTAGCGGGCCACGGCTGACAGCAAGCCAGTCAGGCGCGCGTCGTGGCCCTGGGTGTCGCGGCCGTCCCAGGCCACGTACGGTCCCGCGCCCATGCCGAATTCCACCTTTTCATTGAGCGAGCGGATCAGCCACAGCTGGGCGGCCGCGCCGCGCCGGTGCGCCAGCGCCGTGCTGCCTTCGTCGATGACGGTGGCGCTCCAGTCCACGTATTTTCCCGCTGCTCGCCGGTATTCCAGGGTGAACGGGCGCGAGGATTCGGAGCGGAAGCTGTTGACGATGGTGTGGCCTGTCGATAGGGTCAAGGCGTCGTCATACGCCCAGTTCTGCAAGTGCAGCTTGGCGCCCGGCACGCCGTCATAGCGGTAGCCGGCGCCGACCAGCAGGTGCGTGGTGGCGTCCTTGCCGCTGGGACGGATGCGGTTGACCTGGGCCAAGGCATACCAGCGGTTGTCGAATTGCCAGCGCGCCTGCAGGCTGGCGATGGAACCCCAGCCGTGGTCATTGTCGAAATTGTGCGGCGCTTCGTCCGTCTTGGCCGTGTCGAAGAAAAAATAGCGGCCGATGCCGGCACCCAGCATCAGTCCCTGGTCCACGTTTTTCGTGCGCAGCCACACCTGGCCCGCCATGCCGTCGCGGTGATGGTCTTCCGGATGCCCCTCGTTGATATACGACAGGCTCACCGCATTGTAATTGCCCACCGGCTGCGTGTAGCTGATGGCGCCGACAAAGGTGCGTTCATTGGTCGAGTGCACTTTCAGGGCGCCGGCCATGCCGGAGATATCCTGTGCCCGGGCAGACAGGGGGAGGGCGGCGGCCAGCAGGGCCAGGACGGTGTATGGCAGGCGCATGACGTTTCCAGTGACAGAGGTGAATACACGCTAACGGTCGTCTGGCGGAGCATCATGCGATTGCGCAAGCATCTTGCACATTGGCTACATTTATGGACTGTACTGGCCAGAACTCATCACAAGTGTATAAGAAAGTGAGAATGTGTGAGGCGCGCCAGTGATGAGGCGGGAGGGAGGCGCCAGCCTGGAAGGGCCGGCCGGCGCGATGCTGCGAAATTACGGTGTTACTGGCTCAATACGACTTTATCGGCAAAATATTCCGTCTCGCCGAAGCATTGCGTGGGCACGCCCTTGTGCTGGCTGTAGGTGACGAGGATGCGCTTGCCGGCGGCGGCCGTCAATTGCTTCGCCACGTCTTCATCGCGCACGCTGAACTGGAATTTTTCCGGGATGGTGCCCGGCAGCGCCGTCAGCAGCAATTCACCCTCCCATGTCTTGCAGATCCAGCCCCGCTTAGAGAACTTTTGCAGGTAGCCCGCCCGTTCGCCTTCCGAGTACGAGAAGCTGAGGGCCATCCACGTGTAGGCTGCCAGCAGCAGGAAGCCGGCCACGAGGAAGATGGCAAAGGCGAAGGTGACTTTTTTGGTCGTAGGGGTCATGGTTGGGTTGTCTAGGTAAAAGGATCAGTCCTTGCGGCCGGCTTTCCAGTTAAGACCAAAGTTATATCTTTCGTCCATGGCCTGGTGCGCCGTGATTTTACCTTGGCCGCCGAAGTATTCCACCAATTTTGTCACCTGCAGGTTGCCTCCGTGGTTTTCCAGCATGGCGATGGCGCACATGGCGTGCTGGCTGTCGCTGTCGAGGCGTACTTCCACTGTCGGTTGGCCGGGAATCTCGATCGTCACGACGCCATCGGTGGCGGCCCAGTTCGGCACGCCTTCGTAGATGAAGGCGTAGACGAGCACGCGCTTGATCTGGTCGAAATGAGTGCCGTTGATGAAGATGTTTTCACCGCTGCTGATGCTGCCCGTGCGGTCGTCGCCTTCCAGGTGGATGTACGGCGGACGGTCGTAGGCGCCCCAGCTGTTGCCCAGTGCCTGCACGGCGCTTTTGCTGCCATTGCTCATTTCGAACAGGCAGCCGATATCGAGGTCGATGCCGCCCGAACGGCCGGCCGGCTTGTTGAACAGCTTGCCGAGGAAGCCCGTGTCCAGTTTCGATGCGGGCGCCTGGCCTTGCGACGCGTTCTGGTTCCAGTTCAGGTTGACCTTGATGCGGCCATAGCCGCCGCTGTCGCGCTTGTCGAGCGAGATCTTGTCGCCGCGTTTTTCCAGGCGGATTTTCGACAGCGAGATTTTATTCGCCGTCGGCGGAGCCGCTGGCGCAGGCACGGAAGCCGGTGCCTGCGCAGGGGAGGATGCCCCCGCCTCGCTGCCGCCGAAGTGCTTCAGCAGGGCCGACAGGCCACCGGCGAAACCCTGGCCCACGGCGCCGAAGCGCCAGCTGCCGTCGCGGCGATACAGTTCGCCGATGATGACGGCTTTCTCGTCCTGGAAGTCATTGCCCGTGAAGGCAAACGTGGCCGCCTGGCCCAGCGCCATGCTGGAGTTGCCCAGCGCGCGCATGCTGCCCTGTTCCGTCGCCGCCGTGAATACCAGCTTGTCGATCGAGGCGGGCAGGCGGGCAAGGTCGACCTGGAACGTGGAGCGGGGACCATTCAGCTCCACCGTGACGGCGTTGTCGGGCGCGCTTTTCTGGTTGTAGAACACCATGTAGCGGTCGTCCGACAGTTTGCCGGCCGCATCGACGCCGAAGCAGCTGACGTCCACTTCCATCGAACCCGAAACGATATCGAGCGTGACGGCAAACGGGCCGTTCAAGCCCAGGTCAGCCAGTTTGCCTTTTTGTCCGCGTGTGAAATTGGTCATGGTCGTGCAATCCCTTCGTCGCTTGAGAGTTGAGTCAATGAGGTAGTCGGATGGTGCGCGGCGGCGCCATCGGCCGCATGGCGGATGCCGAACAGGCGCGCCTGCTCGATGATGCGCAGCGCCCAGCTGGAATGGGTCGCCACTTCGCACATCGATTCCTGCATGCGGAACACGGCCGGGCTGTCCGGGTCGATGATGCGCAGCGCCAGTTCGATGTCCGACTGCGCCACCTGGTAGTGGCGCTCGATCTGCGGCACCTGGTCCGGGTGGATGGCTGTCTTGGCGATCATGCCGTGCGCCATGTCCTGCGCCACTTCGGCGTCGAGCCAGCTGCCCTGCGACAGGTGCTCGAAGACAGGCGCCGTCAGCTGGAAGCCGTGTGGCTTGAAGATCGTCACCAGGCGGCCGATGACCTGGCCCAGCGGCGTCTGGTAGATGGTGCCGCTGGTCGGGCGGCGCAGTCCCAGCAGGGCCAGCAGATCGTTGCCGCCGATGCGCAGCGCCAGGATGCGGCGCCGCACTTCCGGCGCGGACAGGATGATGCGGAACTGCTTCATTTCCTCGTCGTCGAACACTTCCGCCGTTTCCAGGGTCGGCATCAGCAGATGGTGCGTGTGGCGCACCAGCTCGAAATACGCGTTGAAATTGCTGCGCGTGGATTTCGGCAGCACGAAGCCGCTCAATTTGTCGGCGCCCGGCATGGCCAGCACGCGCGCCAGCACGTCGAGATTACGCACGCGCACGAAGCGCAAGGTATCCGATTCGTCGCACATGTTTTGCAGCGCCAGCGACAGATTGAACAGCGCGTAACTGAGGTCGCGTTCCGCAATGGCGTCTTCGGTGCAAAGGATCACCGAGCGCAAATGGCTGAATTTGTCGCCATTGGCGATCGCCAGCAAATCCTTGTGCGTGGTCGGTACATACATGGAGGCGCCGAGCGCCGCTTTATGCTCGCTTTGTGGGTGTAGGGAGTTGTTATCCATCGACTGCGCTCCTGATAAGGGCGACCGCCTGGTAAGGCAGCGCCGGTTCTACTGTGACGGGTATGGCTTTTTCCTGCGCCAGAAGCAGCAAATGTGCCACGTCCGGCGCATTCGTGTCGCGCACGATCAGGCGCTCGGGCACGCGGCGCAGCAGCACGCGCGTCGCTTCGCCGATGCCGGGCTTGATCAGATTGATGTCGCTGATGCCGTATTCCTGCTGCGTGGCAGCCATGTAGGCTTGCGAGCGGGCCGCCATGGCTGGCGCATCGCTCGCTTCGGCCAGCGGCACGCCGCTGCTGGCGGCAATGGCCACGGCGTCGGCCACCAGGCCGTCGGCGAAAGCGCGCGACTGGTCGTGCTGCTCGAACTGCGCGTAGTACACGCAGCCGTGGAAGTCGCCGGGGGCTATGGCTTCGTTGAGCACGGAGCGGCTGACCAGCCCCGAGACGGTGGCATTCAGAATGCTCGACGGGATCAGGTAGTCGCTGGCCGAGGCGGCGCAGGCGGCCGTGCCGGCCAGGTCGGACAGCACGAACAGGCCGCCGTCGATCGCCGTGCCATGCGCGGCATTGAAGTCATTGACCGTCTGGCGCAGCTCGCGCGAAATCACGCCCTTGCCCGTCCAGCCGTCGACGAAGACGAGGGAGTCGGCCGCATGGCCCTGCGCCAGGATGTGCTGCAGGGCGTTTGCGTCGATGCCGCGGTCGCGGATGATGGAGACGGAATAATGGCTGCATTCGCGCTGGAATACCTGGCGCAGCAAGTGACCCAGGATGACGCCCACGGGCGTGCCGGCGCGCGCCAGCGACACCAGGGTGATGGAACCCGTGCGGCGCGCCGCGATCAGCGCGGCCAGGCGCAGGCAGTCGCGCGCCATCTGCAGGCGGTTGGCGGCGAACGCGCTCTGGAACAGGGCCAGGTAGGCGGGCGAAGGCAGGGACTCGGGCGACAGCATTTCGCTGTAGTGGCGCTGGCCCGACTGGATCAAGCGCTCTTTTTCGGCCAGGTCGCGTATCGGTTCGAGCGCCATCGGCGTGAGCAGAAATTCCACGTCTTCCTGGCGGTAGCTGCCGCTGAAATGCTGCGTGCCTTCGGTCATAGCGCCGCCACCGTGAGTGCCGCCAGCTGGGTGCCGTTGGGGATGATGGCGTAGTCGCAGGCGGCCATGAAGCGGGCGTCCGAACGGCTGTCGCCCATGCCGAAGCTGACGATGGGGCCGTGTTCGGCTTCCAGTTCCGCGCGCAGGTAGGCGACGGCGCGCGCCTTGTTCAAGGTCTTCGGCAACACGGCCAGGTTGTTGCCGTTTCGGTGGATGAAGTAATCGGAACCTTCGCTCGCGATCCACTGCTGCAGCACCTGCTCTTCGATGTCGGCCAGGCGTTCGCCGCGCGCTTCATGGTCCTTGACGACGATGTAGAACGGCGTGTTGTAGTCTTCGATCAGGCGCGCGCGCGAAGGCATGCCCGCCTTGGCCTGGAAATCGTCGATGATGCGCATGGCGTCCCGCAGGCCGGGCAGGGCCGTCTGCATGTCGTCCTGCATCAGGGCCAGCCAGCCAGAGTCGAGTGCTCCGCCAGGCTGCAGCACGATGCCGCCGTAATCGAGCACGCTGTAGCTGGTAAACGGCAGGTCGACTCTGCGGAAGGCGTCGCCATTTCTCGCCGTGGCGGGAATCAGGGTCATGCCGCTTTGCGCGAATTCAAAGAATGCGCGCTGGCGCGCCGTCGTAAACGAGCAGGCGTCGCCATTTTTCAAATAGGCGGCCGCTTGCAGGTCGGTCTCGCCAGGGCATTTTTTCGGGGTCTGGAACAGTGTGTCGTCCAGATCAACAAACAGGAATTTCTTCAATTTTGGTCTCTGACTGAAAGTGGAACAGGCGGCCGTTCAACTGGCCGGCGAGTTGCATGAGGGCCGGGCTGGCCGGGGTTTCATGGCAGATGAAAACGTGCTGGTACTGGCCAGGCGCCACGTTGTACAGGTAGTTGGCGATGCCTTCGCCGTAATTGTCATCGCAGTTGACGATGTGGCCGACGGAGCCCCACGACAAAATCGGCGAGCGCGTGGTCGACTGCACCACGACGTTCTTGCCCAGCGCTTCGAGTTCGCGCGCCAGCAAAAACGACGGGTGCATGAATTCGCCCGTGCCCAGCACGAGCACGGAGTCGCCGGCGCCGATTTCCTGCGCCAGCTGCACGGCCAGGCCTTGCGGCGGCGCCAGGGCGCGGCCCACGCCGATGCGGCCGAACGCGGGGCTGGCGCCCCGTTCCGCATTCGCCTCGAAGCGCTGCGCGCTGGCCGCCACCGGCGCCGGCGCGTCGCCGGCCTGGAACGCATACTGGCCGGAGAGCGCCGCGCCGATGCTGGTGGGCAGGCCGAAACGCTCGCTCAAGCCCGCGTTGGCGGCCTGGCCCATGAAATTGGTGATGACGCCCAGGTGCAGTTTTTCCAGCTGCGGATAACGCGCGCGGCACACTTGCACCAGATTGGCGAAGGTGTTGCCGGTCGACGCTTCATCGTCGATCAGCACCAGGCTGCGCGCCGTGGAAAACAGGGCGCTGGCAGCGTCCGACAAATGCAGGAACTGGCGCGGCGCGTGGCTATGCGATTCCTCGAATTCGAAGAAGGGCACCGTGCCCACGCGGTAGCGCGAACTGTGCAAAAACAGGGCTTTGCCATTCGGGTTGGCGCGCAGCCATGCCTCGAACACGCCCTGGCCCAGGCCGACGGCCGTTTCCGCCATGGCGATGAAGACGACGGGACCGGGCAGGCTGGGAGGAATCTGCGCGGCCAGGTCGTCGTGGATGGTTTGCATGGCGCGCGGCGTGACGGGCCAGTGCTTGCCCAGCACTTTGGACAGGAACAGGAAGCCCCGCTTGGCGTTGGCGCGCGCGGCAAAGCCGATCAGCCAGTCCAGCGGAAAGCGCGCCTCGTCCACTGTCAAGGTCAGCTCGCCCGTGGGCATCTGCTGCTTGACGATGCTCATGGCAGCTCCACGGCGTAGGCGGCTTCGCCCACGCGCATGCCTTCCTGGACGGCGGGCACGGTGAGCTTGTCAAAGCCCTGGTCGAAACCGGCCAGTGCCAGGTAAGGCAGGTTGGGACCGGCCGCGCAAGCCATGCCGATGCCGCCCGACATGCGCGGGTTGATCTCCAGCAGCGCCAGGCCATTCGCGCCTTCGCGGAACTGGATGTTGAAGACGCCATTCAAGCGGTAGTCGCGCGCCAGTTTCTCGCAAGCCGCCAGCAGGTCGTCGCGCAGTTCGATCAGCTGGCCGCTGCCGCCCCCGTGCAGCTTCTTGCGCGGCACGGCGCAAACGAGCTTGCCCTGGTCTGCCACGCAGTCGGCGCTGTATTCGTGGCCATCGAGGTATTCCATCAGCAGCAGGGTCTTGAACGATGCCATCTGCGCCAGGCCTGTGCGCAACTCCTGCGCATTGATCTGGTAGGCGGCGCCGGCCAGCAGCAACTGGGCGCTGGTGCGCTCTTCATCGAGAATGGCAAAGCCCAGCGCATACACGGATTCGGACGGCTTGATGCACAGCTTGCGATGCAGCGGGCGCAGTTCGGCGTAGGCGGCGTCGTATTCGGCGATGGTGGTCACGGCGCGGTAGTCGGCCGGGCGCGCCATCGGCAGATCGAGGCCGTCGCAGAAGCGCGCCTTGTCGTGCATCAGGGTCAGGGTCTCTTCGCTGGCCACGCTGAGCACGCGCGTGCCGATGGCGGCGAAGCGCGCGCTGGCGCTGCCGATCAGGCCCGCTTCCTTGCCGGGCCAGAAAATCGTGATGCCCCGCTCGCGGCAAAACTCCAGGCACCACTCGACATAATTGAGGCCTGTGAGGCCCGACGGTTCGACTGCGTATTCGTGGGCCGACAGGAAGGCGGCCGCGTGCGCGTTCGTATTGCTGCACACGATGTGATAGCGGGGGGCGCCGTTTGTCGCGGCCATGTCGGCCTCGTGGATCAGACGCATGGCCGTGCCGACCGAGGAAAATGTTTTGTTGAACCAGACTCTTTGCATGTACGGGGACCGAGTGGAAATAGGGAAGCCGCGCGCATGTGCGCGCGCGGGGATTCTAAACGACCAGACTTAACCTGGCCTTAGAGGGAGGAAATCAGCCGGCTTTGCCCGACGCCGTCCACTTCAGGAACGCATCGCGGTTGCGCGAGCAGATGAACACTTTGCCTGAGCCGGAAAAACGCAGCACGATGCCTTCGCCGCTGGTCACGCTGTTGACGATATTGCCGAGGAAGCCGCCGATGCCGCCGCCGCTCGCGCCGCCGCCCGTGGTCACGGAAATCTCGTATTTCAGGCTGCTGTCCCAGCAGACGACGTGGGAATTGTCGATCACGACATCCTTGCCCGGCTCGACGTCGAGTTGGAACATGGAGCCGAAGCCCGACACCACCACTTGTCCCGTGCCGGCCGTCTCCATGACGAAGAAGCCGCCCGACTGGGCGAACAAGGCGTTGCCGATGCTTTGCGTGCGCACCTTCATTTCCGTGCCCGAAGTGGCGGCGACAAAGGCGCCGTCGTTGAGCAGGTACTGGCGCGCGCCCACGTCGACCACTTCGATGGCGCCCGGCAGGGTGGGCGAGAGCAGGCAGTCGCCGCTGCCGCGCACCGCTTCGATGTGCTGCTGGAAGAACGATTCGCCATTCGCGAAGCGGCGCATGATGGCGCTGCCCAAGCCGCCCGTCATCTTGCCTTTCAAGTCCAGCGCCGTCTCCATCATCACCATCGCATCGGATTCGCAATAGATGGTTTCGCCCTGCTTCATGCTGACGTGGAGGAAGGGATCGACGTCGCCGGTGACACTAAATACTGGCATGATAAATCTCCAAAAAAAAGCCGCCTGAACTGTGCAGGCGGCAGCAATGATATGACATTAAGATAATTCACCTCGGAAAACCGTAGCGAGCAAGCTCGATTTCGGGTTAAGTCGCGCAGCTGTACGGAGGTACGGGACCGCCGAGGTAGCGAGCAACGCAGGCCCGAAAGTGAGCGGCGCAGTAGGTTTAACGAGCGTGAATTAGGCGTTGACGCCGAACGAACGGGCGAGGGGGCCCAGGCCGCCGTTAAAGCCCTGGCCGATGGCCTTGAACTTCCATTCGCCGTTGTAGCGGTAGATTTCGCCAAAGATCATCGCCGTTTCCGTCGAGCTGTCTTCGGACAGGTCGTAGCGGGCGATTTCTTTTTCGCCTTCCGCGTTCAGGCAGCGGATGAAGGCTTTCGAGACCATGCCGAAGTTCTGGCGGCGCGCGTCGGCGTCGTGAATGGTGACGGTGACGCTGATGCGGTCGATGTCGGCCGGCACGCGCGACAGGTCGATTTCGATGCGCTCATCGTCGCCTTCGCCTTCGCCCGTGGTGTTGTCGCCCGTGTGGACGACGGAACCGTCGGTCGACTTCAGGTTGTTGTAGAAGATGAAGTCAGAGTCGCCACGGACTTTGCCGTCGCTTTTCAGGAGGAAAGCACTACCGTCAAGGTCGAAGGTGGCGCCGTCCGTCGAACGAGGATCCCAGCCGAGGCCGACGATGATCTTCTTCAGGTTCGGTGCTTCCTTGCTCAGGTTGACGTTGCCGCCTTTTTGCAAACTGATTGCCATGTGGTGCTCCTTTTTAATAAATAACTCAAACAGACCTGCATGGGATGAGCGCCAGGGCGCTCGTGCCATTACTCTTTCAACTGGGGGCGCAACCCCCGATTTCAAGCTTCTGCCGCGTGCCGTTTGCGATAACGCAGCGATGACCACAGCGAGACCAGGATGAAGGCCACGCCCGACAGGCCGGTAAACCACTCCGGAATATGGTACTTGACGGACGCCAGCATGATCAAGGCGAGAATCCCGATCGCATAATGGGCGCCGTGCTCGAGGTAGACGAATTCGTCCAGGGTACCCTTGTGAACGAGGAAGACCGTCATCGAGCGCACGAACATGGCGCCAATGGCCAGGCCCAGCATGATGATGACAACGTCGTTGGTGATGGCAAAGGCGCCGATCACGCCGTCAAAGCTGAACGAGGCGTCCAGCACTTCCAGGTACAGGAAGCCGCCGATACTGCCGCGCGCCACCGTTTTTACCAGGTCGCCATTGCCGTTTCTGGCTGGCGCGGCGCCTTCTTCCGCCTCATCCTGCAAGTCCGGTTCGCCTTCTTCCAGCAAGCCGCTGATCCAGTTCACGCCGATGTAGACGGCGATGCCGACGATGCCCGAAGCGAGCACGCTGTATTTTTCGTCCACGGGGCCCATCGCCACGCAGGCAGCCACGGCGCCCATGGTGATCAGCACGGCCAGGCTTTCGGTGCCCAGCGCGTTGACTTTTTCCTCGGCCCAGCCCAGCCAGTGCAATTCTTTCTCGTCGTCAAACAGGAAGTTCAGGAAGACCAGCAGCAGGAAAGCGCCGCCGAAGGCCGCCACTTGCGCATGGTTGTCCGTCAGGTGCTTGGCATACACGTCCGGCGTCGTGGTGGCCATGGTCCACACGTCGACCAGGCCCAGGCCCGTGGCCACCGATACGATGACGAGCGGGAACAGCAGCCGCATGCCGAAGACGGCCACGAGGATACCGACCGTCAAGAACAGTTTTTGCCAGAACTCATTCCAGTGGCGCAAGACCGAGGCGTTGACGACGGCATTGTCGAACGACAGCGACACTTCCATGATGCCCAGCACGCCCGTGATCCACAGTGCCTGGATCATGCCGGCCATGCCGCCATGGCTGTAACCCCACCAGCCCGACACCGCCATCAGGATAAAAGTGACTAAAAAGGAAATTCTGAAATGCCGCATGAGGACCCCGTTGCAAGTATGAAGACGTTTGATTATCCGCGCCGCTGTGCGCGCCGCACTCAGTGTTGATATACGTCAATTGTTGTATATGCCATGATTTTATATGATCGCCGTCGCTGGCGGCGTTTTTATGGCATGGCGAAGGACGGTTCTGCTAACGCGGTTGATCTGCGATAATTGCGGCGCGCCTGTCTGGCTGCCGCAGCCCCAGACACACTCTCTACATATATATAAGAAGGAATACCCCGTGGATATCGCTTACCTCGTCACGCCCCTGATCGCCTGGATCCTGGTCGGACCGATCAAATTTCTGATCAACAGTGCCCGCACGCGGCAATGGGCGTTCGGCCTGGTCGGCAATGGCGGCTTTCCCAGCAACCATAGCGCCGTCGTGTCCAGCATGGCCACGCTGATCGCCTTGCGCGAAGGCATCGGTCATCCCGCCTTCGGCGTGGCCGTGACGTTGGCCTTCATCGTCATCATCGACGCCAACAGCCTGCGCCAGCACGTGGGCAAGCAGGCGGCCGCCATCAACCGCCTGGCCGGCGAAGCGGCCAGCGCCACGCACAAGACCTTGCGCGAGCGCATGGGCCATACCCTGGTGGAAATCGCCGGCGGCCTCTGCACGGGCGTGGCGATCGGTTTCCTGATCAATTACGTCTTTGCCCGCTAAGTTCGCTTTTCCTGAAACGCAAAACCCCGCTTCAAGGCGGGGTTTTGCGTTTCAGGGCGTAAAAACTACGTTTCATCCATTGATTAAAGCGTTACAGGAAACGGCCGATTGACATGCCCGGATGCGCTCATGGATACTTTGGCGCTTGTGGTTTTAATAAAAATAAATGCTTGCTATCGCCTGCAGCCCTATCCGGGCCGCCGGGACGGTCGTGGCGCTATCTATCCGGAGAAATACCCATGTTGCGCAAAACCCTGTTTGTTCTGGCAATCGCTTCTGCCTTGGCCGCTTGTGGCAAAGAGTCCAAAGATCCTGGCAAAGGCGCTGGCAAGGATGGCAAGGAACAGGCGGGCGCTAGCGTCAATCTGCTCGTGTCGCCGGAAGACTTGCTGACCATCCAGAGCAATGCGCTGGCGTCGGGCCCTGTGATCACCGGCTCCGTGCAGCCCGAGCGCAACGCGGACTTGCGCGCCGAAGTGTCGGCCGTGGTGATCCAGGTCCTGAAGGAAAACGGCGAAGCCGTGAAACGCGGCGACGTGCTCGTGCGCCTGGACGAAACGGCCATCCGCGACAGCCTCAATTCGGCCGAAGAAGCGAGCCGCGCCTCGAGCCAGGTGCTGGAACAGTCCGAACGCATGTTCCAGCGCATGAAAACCCTGCGCGCCTCGGGCATGACGTCGACGCAGGCGCTGGAAGATGCGGAAATCCGCCGCAACAATGCACAGAGCGATCTGTCCGCCGCGAAGAGCCGCGCCGCCCAGGCCCGCCAGCAGCTGCAGCGCACCCTCGTGCGTGCGCCGTTCGACGGCATCGTGAGCGAGCGCAAGGTATCGAATGGCGATACGGCGCAAATCGGCAAGGAATTGATCAGGGTCATCGATCCGACCAGCATGCGCCTCGAAGGCCTGGTGTCGGCCGACAAGATCGGTGTCGTCAAGGTGGGCCAGCCCGTGCTGTTCCGCATCAATGGTTATCCGGGCCAGGATTTCGCGGGCAAGGTGCGCCGAGTCGATCCTGCCGCCAATGCCGTCACGCGCCAGGTGGCCGTGCTGGTCGATTTCAACGACAAGGAACAGCCGCGCGTGGCCGGCCTGTATGCGGAAGGGCGCATCGAGACGGAAACCGTCAGCGCGCTGATGATCCCCGATTCGGCCCTGGTGAAGGCGGGCGACATCACCTACACGTGGAAAGTCAAGGACAAGGCCTTGCATAAAGTCAATTTGCGCATCGGCGCGCGCGACGTACGCACGGGCCAGTGGGAAGTGCAAAGCGGCCTGGCCAGCGGCGACACCGTGCTGCGCACGCCGGGCTCGACCTTCAAGGATGGGCAGAAAGTGGAATTGACGGCAGCCAAGGCCGTGCCCGCCGCCGCCGTGGCTAGCAGCAGCGCCGCCGTTGCCGGTAAAGGAAACTAAGCCATGTTCCTTTCCGATTTCAGTATCAAGCGGCCCACCGCCACCATCGTCCTGATCCTGGCGATGATGTGCGTCGGCTTGCTGGCGCTCAAGAAACTGCGCGTCAACCAGAACCCGGACGTCGAAGTGCCCTTCATCGTCGTCAGCATTCCTTACCCTGGCGCCTCGCCCGACACGGTCGAGCGCGAAGTGGTGAACCGCCTGGAAAAATCGCTGCAAAGCATTTCCGGCGTAACCGAAGTCAACAGCGATTCGAATGAAGGTTCGGCCAGCATCTTCCTGAAGTTTTCCTTCAATACCAATTTGATCGAAGCGTCCGACAATATCCGCAATGCGATTGCCGCCGTGCGCTACAAGTTGCCGACGGAAATGCGCGAGCCTATCTTGCAGCGCATCGACCCGGCTGCCGAGCCGATCATGCAACTGGCGCTGTCGTCGAATTCGCAAAGCCATGCGGAAATCTCGCGCCTGGCCGAAGACGTGCTGTCGGACCGTTTCCGCACCGTCGATGGCGTGGCGCTGGTCAACGTGGGCGGTTCGCTCAAGCGCGAACTGTCCGTGCTGCTGCGGGCGGAAAAATTGCGTGAATACAATGTGTCCGTCAGCGACGTCGTGACCGCCTTGCGCAACCAGAACACGAACGCTCCCGTGGGCAAGGTGCGCGGCACCCTGGACGAGAAAAGCATCCGCCTCGTGGGCCGCATCGAGTCGCCGTCCGATTTCGAACAAGTGGTGATCAAGCGCCGCGGCGAGGAAATCGTGCGTCTGGCGCAAGTGGCCACCATCGAGGATGGCTTTGCCGAAGTCAACAGCCTGAGCATGCGCAGCGGCAAGCCCAACGTGGGCATTTCCATCACCCGCGTGCGCGACGCGTCCACCGTCAGCGTGGCCAACAAGATCCGCGACATGGTGGCGGAAATCAACAAGACCTTGCCGAAGGGCACTTTGTTGCAAGTGACGCGCGACGGTGGCGAAAACGCCCAGCACAGCTTGAACAACGTGATCGAATCGCTGGTGCTGGGCGCCGTGCTGACGATCTTCGTTGTCTACGCTTTCCTGAACTCGTGGCGCTCGACCCTGATCACGGCGCTGAGCCTGCCCACGTCCGTGATTGCCGCCTTCATTGCCGTGTGGCTGTGCGGCTTTACCCTGAACTTCATGACCCTGCTGGGCTTGTCGCTGGCCATTGGCGTGCTGATCGATGACGCCATCGTTGTGCGTGAAAACATCGTGCGACACATGCAGATGGGCAAGGACCGCCGCACGGCCGCGCTGGAAGGCACGGCCGAGATCGGCATGGCCGTGGCCGCCACGACCTTTTCCATCATCGCCGTCTTCATTCCCGTGGCCTTCATGCCCGGTATCTCCGGCGAATGGTTCCGTCCGTTCGCCTTGACGGTGACGTGCTCGGTGCTCGTCAGCCTGGGCATTTCGTTTACGCTCGACCCGATGCTGTCGGCCTACTGGGGCGACCCGGTCGAAGAACACTCGGCACCGAAAAAAGGCATCGGCCGCGTGCTCGATAAATTCAACCACTGGTTCGACCACCAGGCCGACCGCTATGGCCGCGTGATCGCCTGGGCCCTGCATCACCGCCGCTGGATGGCCGTCATCGCCTTCGGCAGCCTGGTGGGCGCCATCGTTCTGCATGCAACGCATGGCGGCACGAGTTTCCTGCCGGCATCCGATTCGGGCAACCTGATGATCAATGTGCGCACGCCATCGTCGAGCAGCATCGAATATTCGCGTCTGAAACTGGAAGCGGCGGCCGTGCTGGCGCGTACCTTGCCTGAAACCAAGGATACCAATAGCTCTATCACCGCGGGCGGCGGACGAGTGTATGTCGACATCGGCAAGCGCAACACCCGCAAGCGTTCGGCCAAGGAAATCGCGGTCGAACTGCGCGAGAAGATGTCGCGCCTGGTGGGTGCCGAATACGTGGTGCAGGATGACTTGAGCAACGGTTCGCAAAAACCGATCCAGGTGGAATTCACGGGCCCGGATTCGCGTAAACTGATGGAAATCACGAATGCCTACATGGACAAGCTGCGCGCCATTCCTGGCGCCGTCGACGTGGGCTTGTCCGAGCAGGATCCGAAGAACGAGCTGCAGATCGAGCTCAACCGTGGTTTGGCCAACTCGATGGGTATTTCCGTTAATGACGCGGCGCAATCGTTGCGCGTGGCCTTTGCCGGCGTGGAAGTGGGCGATTGGGTCGATCCGACGGGCGAGACGCGCGACGTGGCCGTGCGCCTGCATCCCGACGACCGCGTGGCATCGGAAAACATCGAGCGCCTGCCGATCAGCGTGACGGGAACGTCGCAAATGGTGCCGCTCGACCAGATCGCCACCATTACCATGGGCAAGGGTCCGTCCGGCATCGAGCACAAGAATGGCAAGCGCACGATCACCGTGTCGGCCAATGCGCAAGGCCGCTCGAATGGCGAAGTGACGAGCGACGCCATGAAGCTGGCCAACTCCATCGACTTCCCGCCCGGCTACGGCCTGGCGCTCGGTGGCGCGGGCCAGGACCAGCAAGAGCTGTTCACGGAAATGCTGATCGCGCTGGTGATGGGTATCGGCCTGATGTATTTGATCCTGGTGATGCAGTTTGGTTCTTTCACGGCGCCGGTGGCCGTGATGATGTCCTTGCCGCTCAGTTTGATCGGCGTGGTGGTGGCGCTGGTGATTACCAACAACACCCTCAACCTGATGAGCTTTATCGGCATCATCATGCTGATGGGCCTGGTCGCCAAGAACGCCATCCTGTTGCTCGATGCGGCGCGCAAGCGCGAGGAAGAGGGCCATGGCCGCGAAGACGCGCTGATGTATGCGGGCCGCATGCGTCTGCGCCCGATCCTGATGACGACGTTTGCGCTGATCGCCGGCATGTTCCCCGTGGCGCTGGGCTTGGGCGAGGGCGGCGAATTCTACCGTCCGCTGGCGATCGCCATCATCGGCGGCACCATCACCTCGACGATTCTGACCCTGCTGGTCGTGCCGACCTTCTATGACAGCATCGAGATCGCCCGCGATGGCGCCGTGGCCAAGTTCCACCGCCGCGCCGCGCGCATGCCTGTGGCCGTGGCCATGATCCTGACCTTGCTCGAGTGCGTGCTGACCCTGCTGATGGTGCGCTTCGTCTACCGCATGCTGAAGAAGGCCGTGCTGTTCCTGATGGGGCGCCGGACACCGAAAGCGACATCGGTCAGCCTGCAAAAGTAATACCGGGCCAAGGCGCAGCTTTCGCTGCGCCGTGGTATTGCAAGAGCCTTCTGCGGAAGGCTCTTTTTTTGCCTCGCTTAACTGCTGCGCGGCGGCGTGGTGGTACCCGTACCTGTGCCCGTACCAGTGCCTGTGCCCGTACCTCCGGTGCCGGTTCCCGTGCCCGGCGTGGTGCCGTTGGGTTGCGTGGTTGGCGGCGTGGTCGTGCCATCGGGGTTGGTCGTGCCTGGTGTCGTCCCCGGCGTCATGCCGGGTGTCGTGGTATCCGGCGTGGTGGTACCCGATGTGCCGCTGGTCCCGCTTGTTCCGCTGGTGCCGGGTGCGGTTGCCGGGTTCGTCGTGTTCGGCGAGGTGGTGGCACCGGTGCCAGTGTCGGTGTCGTTACGTTTGTTGCATCCGCCCAGCAGCGCACAGACGATGGCGCTACCGAGAACGAGCTTGCTGGTGGTCAGGAGTGGAGCCGTCATGATTGTTCCTTTTCAGTGGAATGCTGTCGTGGAAAAGCATGCCTTGCCAGATCGCGCATCTGGAACAAGGCTGGCATCGTTTGCAAAATTTAGAGTAGGCAGGTGGGCGCAGGTTCACCACAATTACAAATGAGCGGCGTTGTGGGCGCGCGGAGAGCGTTTGGTTTGACGTAGCGCAAACTTGCAGTAGCAAAATTTGAAACGGCCAGGACTGTGTGCCCTGGCCGTGGACCATGCTTATTTCGACGGAGAAATCTTGCTCACTTCCACTTCCCAATCCACGCCCGACTCGACGTGGTGTTTTGCGGCAAAGTCACCCTGGCTGATGGCCACGGCCACGTCGAGCAGGCTGTTCAGGTAGACGAGGGGCTTGCCCTTGGCCACGCCGCCAAACGTGTGCTCGAACGGCGCCGTGACCTTGGCCACTTGCTTGCCCTTGTGCAGGATGCGCACTTGCAGCGGATCGTGCAGTTTCACCTGCAATTCGTCGAGCAGCGATTTCGGGATATTCGTCCACACGTTGCCATACTTGACGTCGAGCACGGGCACGATGCCGCGGATGGTATTGCCGTCGCGTACCGGTTTTTGATACGCGATCTTGACCACGGATTCGCTCGGTAATTGCGGGCCCACCTGTTCATAGCTGATGGCGCCCGACGCCAGGCGCGCGCCGACATACGCGTACACGTCGCGGCCATGGAAGGTGTAGGACTCGGCGGAGCCGGCCAGGCGGTTGACCTTTTCATCGATTTCGCGCAGTTCGGCCACGCCGTCGCGCTCTGCAATCAGGGTGAACAGGCCGTTGTCCGGCCCCACGAAATAGCGGCCGCCCTTGGTTTTCAGCACCACCGACTTGCGCGCCGTACCCACGCCCGGGTCGATGACGGACACGAACACCGTGCCTTGCGGCCAGTAATTGGCCGTCTGGTACAAACGGTAGGCGCCCAGCCAGATGTCGTAATCGGGAATCTGGTGCGTCAGGTCCGAGATGGTCAGCTGGGGATCGACGCCATAGGCCACGCCATGCATGGCGGACACGGCGCCATCGGCCGTGCCGAAGTCCGTCATCAGCACCAGCGGCGTGGCGGCCTGGGCGGCGGACAGCATGAGGGCGCTCAGGCAGGCGCCAGCGACGAGGTGGGATATTTTCTTGATGATCATGGGTTCTTTCCGTGGCGTTAGAAGGTGTAGTTCAGCTTGGCGTAAAAGTACGCGCCATTGACGCCGATGGGGTTGATGAAATTGTAGGGCAGGGCGCCGCCATACGTGGCGTTATTCGTTTCCCGCACGCGCTGCGGATAGCGGTCGAGGATGTTGTTGCCGCCCACGCTCAAGGTCAGCTGTTTGCTCAGTTTCAGCTGGCCTTCCAGGTCCAGCGACCAGACGGCGCCGAAGCGCTGTGCGGGGATGCCGTCGATCAGGGGCGCATCGCTGTCGTACGAAAAATCTTTCAGCTCGCCAAAGCGCGTGGCGCGCGCCTGCACGCCCCAGCCGGCCGCCTGCCAGTCGGCGCCGAGTATCAATTTGCTGTTGGGGGACGCATGTTTGATGCGGAACAAACTCGTCTCCGTCAGCAGGGTCAGACTCGAATCGATATTGGCCAGCGCAGCGGAGCTCTGGCGCACCTTGTCGAGGCTGGTCTTATTCAGGTTCAGCGCCGCGTTCAGGTTCAGTTTGCCTGACGTGAACGCCCGTTCGTGGTTCAGCACCACGTCCAGGCCGCGGGTAGCGGTGTCGAGCAAATTGGCCAGGTAGGCCACGGACTGGATGTCGCTGCGGCCATTTGCGCCCAGGTAGGCCGTGACGGCGTCGCTTTGCAAGTCGCTCGAGCGCGTGATGCGGTCGCGGATGCGGATCACGTAGGCGTCCACCGTCACGCTGGTGGTGGCGGCCGGTTTCCAGGCCAGGCCCAGCGAGACGTTGGTCGATTTTTCAGGTTTCAGCTGTTGCGCGCCGAAGCTGCGCGCCAGCGGGTCGCTGGCCGGCAGCAGGGCCGCCGTTTGCAGGGCCGTGCCATCGGCGTTGAAGTTCAGTGTGGCGAAGCGGAAACCCGTCTGCACGAGAGCAGGCGCGCGGAAGCTGTTCGACAGCGAGCCGCGCACGAGAAAATTGTCCGTCACTTTATAGCGCGTCGACAGCTTGCCCGTGCTGGCGCTGCCGAAGTCGCTGTAGTGCGAGTAGCGGGCGGCGACGCCCACCAGCAGGCGCGGCGTGAGATCGCTTTCCACGTCCGCATACACGGAGCTGATCTGGCGGCTGCCGTCGTAGGCGTCCGATGGGCGCAAGCCCGGTCCCGCCTGCGCGCCCGGTGGCGCGTCCGTGAAGCTGCCGGCCGCAGACGAGGCAGGGTCGCCGGCCGAGCTGGTGTAGGTTTCGCGCATCCATTCGGCGCCCACGGCCACGCTCAAGGGGGCGGGCAAGCCGATGTCGATGGTCCGCGTGGCATCGACGTTTAAGGCATTCTGGCGGAAATCGAAGCCGGCCAGGCTGAAGCGCGTGGGGCTGGCCGCGCCCAGCGAAGCGTTGACGGAATGGCTTACGCCGTAGTCAAAGCGGTCGCTGCCGTGGCGCGCGCTGGCGTCCCAGTTCCACTCGCCCGCGCTGCCGCGCACGCCGGCCACGATGCTGAGGTCGCGTTTGTCGCCATTGGTGACGGGGCGGTAGCCGTTCGGATACAGGGCCAGTACGTTCGACGGGTCGCCCGGATAGCGGAAGTAGGCGCTGCCGTCGGATTTGCGCTCGTTGAGGGTGGCAAATGAGTACAGATCGAGGCCGTTGGCCAGGGTGAGCTGGGTGTTGTAGAACAAATAGTTGTTGCGTTGGCGCGAGTCGCCGGACTTGAACACGACCTTGCCGTCGAGCGCCTGGTCGGCCGGCGTAAAGTTGTAGGACGTCCAGCCCGCGTCGCTGGGGCCGGCCCGTTCCGTGGGCGAGCGGTGCCGCGTTTCCGCGCCGAAGCGGAAGAATCCCGCCTCGCCCAGCGGCACGCCATAGTCGGCGTTGACGATGACGGTCTGGCCATCCGTCAGGGTTTGGTCGGTCGGCTCGAAATGCGTGTGGTTGGCGCCGTAGCTGACGGAAGCGGAGCCGCCCGTGCGCGCCTTTTTCAGCACGATGTTGATGACGCCCGCGACGGCATCGCTGCCGTACTGGGCGCCGGCGCCGTCGCGCAGGATTTCGATATGGTCGATGGCGTTGGGCGGAATCGCATTGATGTCCACCGGCACGGTGCCGGCAAAGCTGCTTTCCGTGTCGAGCACGGCGCTCGTGTGGCGGCGCTTGCCGTTGATCAGCACCAGCACCTGGTCGGGCGCCAGTCCCCGCAACTGGATGCCGCGCACGGAGTCCGACGCGCCGCTCGACTCGATGCGGGGGAAGTTGATCGACGGCGACAGGTTTTGCAGGGCCGCGCCCACGTCGCCCGTCGACAGCGCATTGCTCACTTCGCGCGCGCCGAATCGGTCGATGGGCACGCTGCTGTCGAACACGGTGCGGTTGCGCGCGCGCGAACCGACGACGGTGACCTGGTCGATGCTGGCGCTGGCCGTTTCAGCGGCGTTGCCTGTGCTGGTGCTGGTTTGCGCGTCCTGTGCCCAGGCGGGCGCGGTGCCCAGCATGGCGCAGGCCAGCACGATGGCGCGCAGCGGCGTGGCGGGAAGGGATGGGGAGGCGGTTGAATGGCGCGGATACAAGGCGGTGTCCTTTGGGCTCGATTAGTGTTCGTATGGAAACAGTTGCAATGAGCTTAAGGGAGGCGCCCGCCGGCGCTAACGATTCTTTCTGGATATGCTTATGCTGTTGTTTTTATGCCGCCAGATTGCGCAGCAGCGCTGGAATCTCGGCCGGGATTTCGCGCGCCAGGTAGCCGAGGATGCCGAAGCGCAGGGCCAGCTGTTCGCCCGCCAGCGCATGCAGGGCGATGCCCCAGGCGCACGCCTGCTCCAACGGTGCGCCGCGCGCGGCCAGGCCCGTGATGATGCCGGCCAGGGTGTCGCCGGAACCGGAAATGGCCAGGCCGATATTGCCGCCCGCATGTGCCCAGCTGGTGCCATCGGGCATGGCGATGACGGTCAGCGCGCCTTTCAGGGCAACGATGGCGTTCCAGCGCCGCGCCGCGTCCGTGGCGCAGGCATGCGGGTCGGCCAGCACGGCGTCCTTTGACAGGCCCATCAGCTGGGCCAGCTCGCCCGCGTGCGGCGTCAGCAGGACGGGCTGGTCGAAGCGGAAGTGCGCGGGCTTGCGCACGACCTGCATGGCGCAGGCGTCAAGGATCAGACGGCTATTCGCAAACAGGGGCAGCAAATGTCGCATCAGCTCGCAGCTTGCAGCCGTGTCGCACATGCCTGGCCCGACGAGCACGGCATCGACCTTGCCGGCCAGCGGCGCCAGCTGGTGTTGCGCCTCATGCCGGAAGCCGCCTTGCGCCGTTTCGTCCAGGCCGATGACCCGCGCCTCAGGCATGGCGATGGCTACCTGCGCCGCCACCGATGCACCCGTCGCCAGGGTCAGCTTGCCTGCACCCGCGCGCAGCGCTGCCGTAGCGGCCAGCACGATGGCGCCCGGCATCTCGGCCGAGCCGGCGACGATCAGCAGATGGCCGCGCACTTCCTTGTCGCCGTCGGGCTGCGGCATGGGCAGGGGCCAGGAGCGCAGCAGGGTAGCGGTGATGTCGGTGGTGTCCATGCATGGTCTCCGGAAAACTAGGACTTGGGCGCGGCCGGCATGTCGGGCTGGGCCGTGACAGGTGTACCCGATTCTTCCAGTGGCGCGACGAAGTTGCACAGGTCCAGCTGCAGCTTGCCGTGCTTGCCCAAAGCCGGGTTGAAAGCATAGGAAGTGACGCCGCAGTTGGGCACGTCGGCCGCCTTGTCGATGGCCAGGATGGCTTGCTCGTCGCAGCGCTCAAGCAGATAGCGGAAGCAATTGACGATGACCTGATGGCCGACGATCAGCACCCGTTCGCCCCGGTATTCGCGGGTGATGGTGTCGAGCACGCTGCGCAGGCGCAGGATGACGTCGCACCAGCTTTCGCCGCCCGGCGGACGGAAGTAAAACTTGCCGACGTGCTGGCGCTGCTCGTGCAGTTCCGGGTACTTGCTGGCGATGCCGTGTACGGTCAGGCGGTCGAGGATGCCGAATTCCTTTTCGCGCAGGCGCTCGTCGGCCACCACGGAGTTCAAGCCGTCCGCGCCGATGCGCGCCAGCACGGCTTGCGCCGTCTGCTGCGCCCGCACGTACGGCGAATACAGCACGACGGTCGGTTGTTGTTCAGGGGGAAGGGTGGCGAACCAGTCGCCCAGGGCTTGCGCCTGGCGCGTGCCAAGCTCGGAGAGGGGGACGTCGACATCGCGCTCGGCGATGGCGATCAACAACTGTTTTTCCGCTTCGGCGGCATCGCGCGCCACGTTGCCGGCACTTTGGCCGTGACGCACGATCCAGATTTGCTGCGGCCATTTCTGTTCCATCGCCTTGCGCCTTCCTCCGTATTTATTGTTGATAAATATAGAGGAAAGCGGCAAGGCGCGGCGCGCCGCTGGAGAGCTGCTTAGGCGGCGTGTTCCGCTTCGTCCAAGTCCGGCGCATCGTCGCTGTTGTAGACGGCCAGGTCGGTCTGTCCCATGACCCGGCTGGTGACGGTGCCGGCCGTGATCGAGCCGCTCACGTTCAGAGCCGTGCGGCCCATGTCGATCAGCGGTTCGACCGAGATCAGCAAGCCGGCCAGCGCGACGGGCAAGTCCATCGCCGACAGCACGATCAGCGCGGCAAACGTGGCGCCGCCGCCCACGCCGGCCACGCCGACGGAACCGATGGTGATGATGGCCAGCAAGGGCAGCAGGAAACTGACCGTGAAGGGATCGACGCCGACGGTCGGGGCGATCATCACAGCCAGCATGGCGGGATAGATGCCGGCGCAGCCGTTCTGGCCGATGGTCGAGCCGAACGAGGCGGCGAAGTTGGCGATGCCTTCCGGCGTGCCCAGGCGCTGGGTTTGCGTCTGCACGCTCATCGGGATGGAACCGGCGCTGGTGCGTGACGTGAACGCGAATGCCAGCACGGGGAAGACTTTTTTCACGAAGCGCAGCGGGTTCAGGCCCACGCCGGCGATGATGGCCAGGTGCACGAGGAACATCAATATCAGCGCGCTGTACGAGGCGACGACGAAGTTGATCAGTTTCAAGATGTCCGTGTAGCTCGACGACGCGACCACTTCAAACATCAGCGCGAACACGCCGTACGGGGTCAGGCGCAGCACCAGGGTGACCATGCGCATGACGATGGCGTGCGCCACTTTCATGAAGTTCTCGAACGAGGCGAAAATCTCCGGCTTTTTCGCCGCGATGCCCGTGGCCGAAATGCCGATGAAGATCGAGAACACGACCACGGCGATGGTCGACGTCTTGCGCGCGCCCGTCATGTCGAGGAAGGGGTTGGTCGGCACGAAGCTGACCAGCAGTTTCGGCAGGGACAGGGCTTTCGCCGTTTCCAGCGAGCCTTGCAGCTGCACGCCCCGCGCCACTTCGGCGGCGCTCGACGTCAGGCCGACAGCCGTCAGGCCGAACAGCTTGGCCATCAGGATGCCCAGCGCGGCGGCGATGGTCGTGGTGATGAGCAGGGTGCCGATGGTCAGCGCGCTGATCTTGCCCAGCGAGCTCGCGTCCTTGAGTTTCAGGATGGCGGAAATGATGGACACCATGATCAGCGGCATGATGATCATCTGCAGCAGTTTGACGTAGCCGCTGCCGACGATGTCGATGTATTCATTGGTGCCTGCGATGATGGGCGAGCCGGCGCCGTACAGCCACTGCACGGCCGCGCCGAGCAGTACGCCCAGGCCCAGGCCCGTGAAGACGCGCACGGTAAACGTCGCGTGTTTGCGTTGCTGGTGGAACATGAAAGCGAAGACGAGCAACGCAACGAGCAGGTTCAGGATGATGTTAATTGCCATGAAGGGGCCTTATCTTGGTTTTATTCGAGACTGCACGGAGCACATAAAACAGTACTACAACTGACAGCTGCCCCAGCCCGGGGCGGAAGGGCAAGCACTGTACAGTACTATGGTGGCGTTTTGCGCAATACCGCTGCGAATATTACGCTATATAAATATGCTTCACAGGTATAAGCCTTGTGGCTGATTGTGAATTTGGCTATTTCGTGCAAGCATGCTTTTCCCGTTTGCTAAGATGCGCCAGACTATTTGATAGGAAGAAGATGAATGCATTAACTGAAGTACAAGTGCTCGATGCGGAAGAGCGCTTGCGCCTGGCCATGATGGCCTCCGACGTGGCCGAGTTGAATGTCTTGCTGGCCGACGAATTGCTGTTTACGAATCACCTGGGCCACTTGCTGAGCAAGCATGCGGACCTGGCCGCGCACGAGCAGCGCCTGCTGGCCATCACCGACTTGCGCGCGTCCGAGCGCCATGTGCGCATCAACGGCAACGTGGCCGTCGTCTCCGTGCGCATGCAGCTGACGGGCACCTATCACGACGTGGAAACGCATGGCGACTTCCGTTTTACGCGCGTCTGGGCGCAGGACGCGGCCGGTGCGCTGCAAGTGATCGCCGCCCATTCCGGCGTCGTGGCTTGAGGAGTATCAGTGGATCATCGTTCCAAAGGGCAGCTGTTTGAAGCTGTCATCGCCGCCGGACCTGCCACCCTGGCCATCACGGCCGGCTATCCCGTGCTGTTGTACAACCTGGTGCGCACCTGGGCCGACGCCCCCGGCACCAATGCGCTGGCCGCGCTGCTGCTGACGGGCGGGGTGTGGGCCTTGCTGGAATTCTGGCGCATCGCGCTGGCGACCGTGGCGCGCAAGGCATACGCATTCAACTGGCGTTTCTGGCTGGCCATCGCCGGCTTTCTTGGTTGTTTCGTGCGTTTCGTGCCGGACATGCCGGCCGGACTGATGCTACTGTTGATGGTGCTGCCAGCGCTGGCGTGGACGCATTTCATCTTGCTGCAGATCAAGCGCCCGCCCAACTTGTAAGTTTTAGTCTTCCTCTTCGGCTTCCACTTTCAGCCAGGCTATCCGCCCATTGCCCGCCTCATGCAGATGGGCCAGCAGGGCGGTGGCCGCCGTTTCAGGCAGGCTGAAGTCGAACAGCACGTGCTCGCCGTGTTCCACGTTCAGCAAGGTAGCGCCGGCGCCATCGAGTTCGCGGCGCAGCATGCCTTCCATCGCATACGGCACCGTGCAGCGCAGGGTTCGCTGGCGCACGATGGCCGTCTTTTCCGCTTGCAACAACGCTTGCGCCACGCTATCCGTGTAGGCGCGCACGAGGCCGCCCGCACCGAGCTTGATCCCGCCAAAGTAGCGCACGACCGTCGCCAGCACGCCTTCCAAGTCCTGGTGGCGCAGCACGTCGAGCATGGGTCGCCCGGCCGTGCCGCTCGGTTCGCCATCATCAACGGCCGCCGACTGCCCGCCCGCCAGCAGCGCCCAGCACACATGGCAGGCGCCAGGATGCTGCGCCTTCAAGTCATTGACCACCTGCTGCGCGCTGGCGCGGTCCGTCATCGGCTGCACGCAACCGATGAAACGGCTTTTCTTGATGATCAGTTCGCTGTGGACGGGGGTGGCAATGGTAAACGGCATGGCGGGTGCGAAGGCGGGCAAAGCAGCATGATAGAGGAAATGCGCGCCGTGGACGAGTCAGCCTGCTCACGCCGCTGCGGAGCCGGCCACCAGTTCGCGCAGCGCCGCATCGCGCACTTGCACAATATCGAACAGTCCCAGCGCGTGCAGGGCGGGCAGGGCGTCGACAATGTCGCGCTCTGCGATGGTCCGTTCGGCGATGCCGCTGGACTCGTCCAGCCATAGCCGGGCGTTGGCCAGGAAGGCGCCCACCGTGCCCTTGCGTACGGTCACGCCATTGAACTGGCCCTGGTTTTGTTGATCCGGCAATACGTCTTCTGCACGCATGATGCACTCCTGAATGTTGGAAAGACTTCACTGTATGATGGCCGGATTGTCTTGCCTGCGTTGTTTATGTCATTCGATACGTCAAATCCGCCAATCTTGTCGCCATCACTGCCGCTGCGCGCCATGCGCATTACCCAGCCGCAGGGGCGCGTGACGGCGGCGCACCACCATGCCAGCGGCCAGCTGTTCGGCGCCATGCGGGGTTTGCTTTCCATCGCTGCCGACAGCGGGCAGTGGGTGGTGCCGGCCAGCCACTGCGTGTGGATGCCGCCCCATCACGTCCATGCGCTGCGTTCGCATGGACCGTTTGCGGGTTGGAGCGTGTATGTGGACGAGGCCAGTTGCGCCAGCTTGCCCGCCGCGCCTTGCGTGATGCGTGTCTCGGGCCTGCTGCGCGAAGCGGTGGGCCGCGCCAGCACCTGGGAGGATGGCGCGCTGGACGCACGGCAGGAACGGGTCGCGGGCGTCATCCTCGACGAAATCGCCGCCGCGCCGCACGAGCCCTTCGGCTTGCCCCTGCCCACGGACCCGCGCCTGCTGCGCGTGGCGCGCGCCATCCTCGATGACCTGGCCGACGAGCGGGGCGTGGAAGCGCTGGCCGCCTGGGCCGGCATATCACCGCGCACCCTGGCCCGCCGTTTCACGCTCGAGACCGGTTTTACGCCTTCCGCCTGGCGCCAACGCGCCCGCATCCTGCGCGCCCTGGAATTATTGGCCGCCGGCCGGCCCGTCACGACGATTGCGCTGGACCTGGGCTACGACAACGTCAGCGCCTTCATCGCCATGTTCAAGCGCGTGATGGGGGGGACGCCGGGGAGGTATGGGGAAGGGGATGGAATAGCTGGTGCGGAAAACAAAAACGCCAACCGGTGAAGGTTGGCGTTTTCGCTTGAAAATCTTGGTAGGCCGTGCGGGATTCGAACCTGCGACCAACGGATTAAAAGTCCGCTGCTCTACCAGCTGAGCTAACGACCCAAGGGCGGCTATTATGACCGCCGCAGGGTGATTTGGCAAGGTCTTGCAGGCGTTTTCTCTGCCTGGGTGATGATATTTTGCGGTAAAAGAAAACATCACAATGCCTTACTGCCAAGCGAATATATATGCGAGGTTAGTTGGGGTGTTTGAAGTAATTTCACATCCTGTATGCTCGGTGTTAACTTTCGAGGGGAGGCAATTTATTCCAGAGTATTTTGCGTTTGCTCGCGCGTTGAATTATTATGAATAACGCTGTTTTATTTCCCATAAATTCTCCACTCAAATAATGAAAAATATTCAAAATCGTTGTACCCGGCTCGTCGTTGGTCTGTTTGCTGCGGTTGCATGCGGCACTGTGTTTTCGGCACCTGCGAGTCAGGTTAAATATGAGCGAAAAATGTCGGGCCGTACGCTCGTGGAGCTTGTCGGTGAGGGTGTGGATGTGGCTGGGGACACGGCAAGCCTTGTTAATAAGGCTCAATCATGTGCGGTGAGAAATTTTCCTAGCGGTGCGGTTTCTTCATCCGGGGCTTTGAATGCTTTTACAGGCAAAGCAAATACTGCGAATGCTTCCGGAAATCTGATTGAATTAGCCGATCCTGCCGGTGGCCAGTTAATCCTGAATGTTCAAATTCCATTTTCTTATATGTTGACGGGACGTATTGTCAGGGCGAAAGTTATAGTTGAGACGAAAACTGATAAATTCAGAATGAGTGCGACTTCGCCAGCGATTTTGTATAGCGGGAAATCTTCTGATGCTTCCGAGCTGGTTGTGGCGACCGGTACAGGAGGTGAGCAAGCCATTGAGGCACTGCGCTTGGCCATGGGTAAGGTATCGGCCTGTATCGCGGCGGAGGAAAAAAAGCAGGATTGGTAATTGCAGCCGACGACACGCTAGCGTGTTGGGCTGCAGAATGCAAAAGCCCGCGAACGCAAGTTCGCGGGCTTTTTAGTATCTTGGTAGGCCGTGCGGGATTCGAACCTGCGACCAACGGATTAAAAGTCCGCTGCTCTACCAGCTGAGCTAACGACCCAAGGGCGGCTATTATGACGGCCAAAGCGGGTTTTGGGAAGGGCAGGGATGGAAAAAAGCCTTGCGTGGCACTCGGAGTCGGACTAATATGGATAGATAGCCTACCTACTTATGTCCCCATGTCCACTACCGAAGACCTCCCCATCCCCGAACGCGCGCTGGCGCTGTCCGATGAATTGCGCACGGCGTTCAAGCGTTTGCTGCGCTCCATGCAGCGTGAAGGGGGCGAGCTGGAGGGCAGCGTGTCGATGATGCAATACATGCTGCTGGCCCTGATCCACGAGCAGCCCGGCATCGGCGTGGCCGCGCTGGCGCGGCTGCAGAACGTGCGCGGGCCGACCGTCAGCGCGCAGGTCAAGTCGCTGGAAGAAGCGGGACTGGTCGAGCGCGGCGCGCCCGATCCGCAAGACCGGCGGCGCTCGGGGCTGCAGGTGTCCGCGCAAGGCCTGGCCATCCTCGAAACCCTGCGTGCGCGCCGCCGCGATGTGCTGGCGCAGCGCATTGCCCGTCTGACGCCGCAGCAGATCGATGCACTGGAAGCGGCCATGCAGCCGCTGCTTGAGATCGGACAAGCATGAGCCGCCACGATCAAGCCACAAGCGCAGAAAAGGGCGCTGCCAAACCCGTCACCGAGCGCGAAGTGCGCGCCATCTACCTGGGCCTGATGGCCGTGCTGGGACTCGGTGCGCTGGACCAGAGCATCGTCGCCACAGCCTTGCCGCGCATCGTCGATGACCTGGGCGGCATGGCGCATCTGTCGTGGGTGGTGACGGCCTACGTGCTGGCCTCGACGGCCACCATGCCCCTGTACGGAAAGCTGGCCGACCAGTACGGCCGCCGCCCCATGATCTTCACGGCCCTGCTGACCTTCTTGCTCGGTTCCGTGCTGTGCGGGCTGGCGCAGAACATGACGGAGCTGATCATTTTCCGCGCCATCCAGGGCCTCGGTGCGGGCGGCTTCATGCCGCTGGCGCAAATCATCATCGGCGACATCGTGCCGCCGGCCGAGCGGGGCAAGCGGCAAGGCATGGTGCCCATCGTGTATGCCGTCACCAGCGTGCTCGGTCCCGTGCTGGGCGGCGTGATCACGGATGCCTTGTCGTGGCACTGGATCTTCTATGTCAATCTGCCCATCGGCGCGGCTGCCTTTGTCATCATCGCGCGCGCCATGCGCAAACCGGCGCGCACGCATGCGCACAAGATCGACTATCTGGGCTCGGCCTTGCTGACGGGCGCCATCACGGCGGCGCTGCTGGTGCTGGCGCTGGGCGGCACCGAGTGGCCGTGGGATGGGCTGGCCATCAAGGTGTGCGGCGGCATTGCCGTGCTGCTGGGGCTCTGGCTGGCGGTGCACGTGGGGCGGGTGGATGAACCCGTGCTGCCGCCCGACCTGTTCGAAAACCGCACCTTCAATATCGCCAGCCTGGTCATGGCCGTGACCTTCATGGGCCTGATGGGTGCCAGCGTCTTCTTTCCCCTGTTCTTCCAGCTGGTGATGGGTACGAGTCCCGCGGAATCCGGCGTGATGACGGTGCCGATGATGGTGGGGCTGGTGGCCTCGTCGATCTTCAACGGCCGGGTGCTGTCGCGCTCGGGCAAGTACAAGATGGTGCAGGTGGCGGGATTGGCCGTGGCGCTGCTGGCGTTTGCCGTGCTGGCCTGGGGCATGGAAACGTCGCGCGGCTACTGGATCATCGAGCCGGCCATCTTCTTCCTCGGCACTGGGCTGGGACTGGTGATGCCGAACATGACGATCGCCGTGCAAAATGCCTTGCCGCTGGCGCGCCGCGGCGTTGGCACGGCCATGCTGGCATTTTTCCGCTCGCTGGGCGGCTTGCTGGGCGTGACGGCGTCGGGCGCCATCCTCGCGCATCAGCTGCACAAGCACGGCGTGGAAGCCGTCTCGGCGCTGGGTGCGCAGGCGGCGGCGCAGACGGTGGACGTGTACCGCCATGCGATCGCCAGCGTGTTTGGCGCCGGCGCCGTGCTGCTGCTATTGGGACTGGTCTTCCTGCTGTTCCTGCCGGAACTGCCTCTGGAGGGGCATCCGGCAACGGTCAAGGACGATCAATAGCGCTCGAGCCAGTGCGCGTACGGCGCCGGCAGGGTCCACGAGGCGCGTTCCACGCCGAGTTCCTTGGCGGCAAAGTATGCCCAGTGCGGATTGGCCAGGTGCGCCTTGCCCACCATCACCACGTCGAGCTGCTCGTCCTTGACGACGCGCTCGGCAATCGCCGGCGTGCCGAAGCCCCAGGCGGACGAGACGGGCACGCCCGCTTCGCGGCGCACGCGTTCGGCAATCGGGCCCATGAAGGCCGGGCCCCATGGAATCGACACGTCGGGAATGGTGAAGCCCATGCTGACACTGATCATGTCCATGCCCGCGTCCTTGAACTGGCGCACGAGGCCGATCGATTCGAGCAGGGTTTGCTCGTCGCGGCCGTCAAATTCCAGCACGCCGAAGCGGATCGTCAACGGCAGGTGTTCGGGCCACACTTCGCGCACGGCTTTCAATGTTTCCAGCAGGAAGCGGCTGCGGTTTTCCAGGCTGCCGCCATAGATATCGTCGCGCTGGTTCGAGTGGGCGGAAAAGAAGCTTTGCGCCAGGTAGCCGTGGGCGAAGTGCAGTTCCAGCCATTCAAAGCCCACTTCGCGGGCGCGCACGGCCGCGTCGACGAAGTTCTGTTTCACGCGGGCGATATCGTCGAGGTCCATGGCGCGCGGCACTTTCGGCAGGCCGCCGCCAAAGGCGATGGCGGACGGGGCGATGGTTTGCCAGCCGCGCGCGTCGCCTTCAGGAATGTGGTCGTCGCCTTCCCATGGGCGGTTGGCGCTGGCCTTGCGGCCCGCGTGGGCGATCTGGATGCCGGGCACGGAGCCGGCCGCCTTGATGGCTTTCACGACAGGCACGAAGGCTTGCGCCAGGTCATCGTTCCAGATGCCGGTGCAGCCGGGCGTAATGCGGCCTTCCGGAGCCACGGCCGTCGCTTCGACGATCACCAGGCCGGCGCCGCCACGGGCCATGCCCGCGTAGTGCGACAGATGCCAGTCGTTGGCCTGGCCATCGACGGCCATGTACTGGCACATGGGCGGCACGGCGATGCGGTTGCGCAGGGTGATGTCTTTGAGGGTGTAGGGCTGGAAGAGGGCGGACATGGTGGCCTTTGTGTTTGTTGGTGGAAATGTGGGTGAATGCTGATTCGGTAGTTCGCAAATATTCGAAGAATGGAATTAGTATAGCGCATGCTGTATGATTCTGCACATGCGTCCACACAAACATCCTCCCGCCAGCGAATTCGTCCTCGAAAGAGTGCTGTACGCCTTGAGCGATTCCATTCGCCTCGACATCGTGCGCCACCTGGCCAGAGTCGACGCGGCCGCTTGCGGCGATCTGGACGGCGGGCGGCCGAAATCGACCGTCTCCCACCATTTCAAGGTCTTGCGCGAAGCGGGCCTCGTCTACACGGAAAACGCGGGCACGACGCACATGAACACCCTGCGCCGCGCCGATATCGAGAGCCGTTTTCCCGGCTTGCTCGACGCCATCCTGGCGCAGCCGCCAGCGAATCAGCCCTGAATCTGTCGTAGAATGCCTGCAAGATTGCCGAATTTGCAGCGCTGGAGTGCAGTCTCAAGCTGAAAGGTTGATCACGCATGAGAATTCCTGCACGGTATCGCTGGTGCTGCGCCACCGCTTTCGTACTGCTCACTGGCTGCTGGCCTTACACGGAGCCGGCCACGGGCGAATATGCCGCTGTGTTGCGGCGCGGCGAAAAGGTGACCAAGGCCGACACGTACGGGCGGTTTGCCGCCTTGTCGGTCGAGTACCGCCAGGGTGGCGGCTCCCTGATGTCCACGCACAACAATTCCATGCGGCTGATCCATAGCGATAAAGTCGTCGTCAAGACCACCGATGGCATCGAACGCTGGACCGACTTCGCCCAGCCCGTCTATTTCGTCAGATTGCCTGACGATGACAGCGTGCTGGCGCTGGTCCACGAGCAAGCGGGCAAGGCCGTGGTCGAGAAGGTCGCGGCGTCGAGATACGGCTACAGGGGCACCGAGGCGTATCCGCATGGCTTTCCCCTCTCTCCCGGCGTGCGCTATTTTCCCGGCGACCAGCGCCCCGGTTTCCTGTTGCGTGGCTTGCCCCTGAAAACCACTGTACTGCCCAGTCCGCCAGAAGGCGATGGCGACCTGCACGCCCAAGTCCTGGCGGCCATCTCGCCCGATGGAAGATCGTTTGCATATGTCGACAGCGAATATGCGCCGTCCGTGGTGCTCGTCGTCGATGCCGACGGCAAGCGGCGCGACCCGATCCCGCTGCCGAGAATTTACCTGGCGGACGCGCCCACCTACCAATTCCATCCTTACGAGCGGCTATGGGCCTGGTCGCGCACGGCGCTGCCATGGCACAAGAACGGCGCGGGCAGCTGGGAAGTGCGGCCGGACGGCACCGCGCCCGAGGCTGCCGGCGCGCGTAATGCGGTCGAGCAATTGTTTATCAGCGATCAGACGGGCTACCGAACCTGTTTTGCCGCCGACAATGCCGCCTGCCTGTCCGGCTGGCGCGGGGCGAACGCCGCCGAGCAGCGCGAGACTTTTGTATGGGACGGCAACACGCCGCCGTTTGCCTATGTGCCGGTAGCCACCACGGCCGCATTCGGCGCCAGGGTCGGCGTGCTGTTGTTGTCCGGGAGATGCTGCCGTGTGCCGTCTTACCATTTGTATCTCGATGGCGCGCCGGCGGCGGTGGCCGCGCAATTGTCCGCGCGCTTGCGCGACAGCAAGACGCCGTTTGTGCGCATCGATGAGTGCCCGCGCCGCGTCGGCTATGACGGCAAGTGCGAGGCGCAGCTGGCCCGGCAGATCGGGCGGGCGCAGTCGCTGGGACGCGAACTGGAGCAACTGGTTGATGCCTGGGAAGAGCACGATGGCGTGCTGTTCGTCACGCCGTCCATGGCGGTCGCCGTGCGCGCGAACGAGCAGGGCGGCAGCGTGATCCAGACCCTGTTGCGTGCCGATTTTTCGCGCAAGGATTGATATCGGTCGTCTGCCGCGCGTCACCGAAATGCCAGGCTCGGCTATGATGTCGGCCTTTCGGTAAATCCTCGGCCGCGCGCCCGTTGCGCGCATGGCTGGCGAGACTACCTGGCACGGCAAGGATAGGGAATGACGGCAGCAGCAGTGATATCACAGGCGGACCTGGCACATCGTCCGCAGTTTGGCTGGATCAATGGTTTGAAGGCAGGCGCGGCGCAGTTGATCGTGTTGCACCATCTGGCGTTTTACGGGCCCATGTCCGACTACGTGCAGCCGCTGTGGCCCGAGCTGCTGGACTGGCTCGGCGGCAGCGCGCGCATCGCCGTGCAAGTGTTCCTCGTCATCGGCGGCTTTCTCGTCGCCAAATCGCTCTCGCCCGCAGGCCGCCCCGGCATTGCCAACCCTCTGCAAGCGGTCTGGCGCCGCTATGCCAAGCTGGCGCCGCCTTTCCTGGCTGCCACCTTGCTCGCCGCCATCATCACGCCTGTGGCCGGCATCTGGATGCGGCACGACTCCATGTCGGCCGCCGTCACCCTGGGCCAGCTGAGTGCCCATGCCTTGCTGCTGCACGGCGTGCTGGGCTATGAGTCGCTGTCGGCCGGCGCTTGGTACGTGGCCATCGATTTTCAGCTGTACCTGCTGACCGTATCGCTGTTGTGGCTGAGCGGCCGCGTGGCGGGACAGCGGCGCCGGCACTGGCTGATGCCGCTGGCCGTCACCGTCGGTATCACCTTTTTCCTGCTGTATTTCAATCTCGACGCGGACTGGGATAACTGGGCGCCGTATTTCTTCGGCAGCTATGGTCTCGGCATGCTGGCCTGGTGGGCCAGCGATCCGGCCCGTAAACCCGGCGCCATGACCGCGCTCATGGCCATGGCCGCCGTGCCCGTCCTGCTGGCCCTGGCCGTCGACTACCGCAGCCGCATCGCCTTGGCCCTGATCGTCGCCTGCGCCCTGTTCCTGTTCGGCCGCGCCCGCACGCCTGCACAGGGCGGCGCCTGGAACATCATCAACGCGCTGGGCCGCATCTCGTATGCTGTCTTCCTCGTGCACTTTCCCGTCAGCCTGCTGGTGAATGCACTGTTTATCACGTATGTCCCACTCGATCCCGAGTGGCAGGCGCTGGGCATGCTGACGGCGTGGGGCGCCAGCCTGGCGGCCGGTGCGGCGTTTTATCGCTGGGTGGAGGTGCCGCTGGGGCTGGTGATGGGGAGCGTGGTGGCGCATCTGGCCGGGAGGCAGGCGCTGGTGTCGCGTTAGAAACTCGGGGTGGCCTTCTTGAGCTTCAACCTTCCATTGAATCGGCAGCATGGCCGTCAGTCTGTGGCGTGACGATTTTCCTCAGTTGCGCCATGACTGTCTCGTGCGAGGCGGTAGCGCGGTCATCATTGAGCGACGCCAGCACCTTTGCGCGAAACCATTGTTCATAGGTTTCGGCTGCTTCCGTTGTAGCAAATTCGGACATGGTCGAGGATGGTGTGGCGTTCTGATTGTCTGATTATACGACAGTCCGATAAAGCTGTATCGCAGGTGGCAAGGCGTTTGATTTGTGTCAGCGATGGCATCGCGTGCAAGTGATGCTGCTGAAAACAAAAAAGCCAACCGCGAACGGTTGGCTTCTCTGAAGTATTTGGTAGGCCGTGCGGGATTCGAACCTGCGACCAACGGATTAAAAGTCCGCTGCTCTACCAGCTGAGCTAACGACCCAAAAACTTTTTACAACAACTTCGGTAACACTGTGCCGTAAAAAAATGCTTGCTATAACAACTCGCAAGCAGATCAGTACTGCGTATTCGTGGTAGGCCGTGCGGGATTCGAACCTGCGACCAACGGATTAAAAGTCCGCTGCTCTACCAGCTGAGCTAACGACCCGAAGAAGAAAGATTATAGGGGGTGCCCGGGATTCTGTCAAACCTAACGGGCAACTTTTTCCCCGCTTTTACTTTTTGCCGCCCCGTTCCTTGGCAGCCTGGGCCGCGCTGGAGTCCGGGTAGCGCGAGATCAGGGCGTTCAGGGTCTTGGTCGCGTTCGCCTTGTCTTTCAGCTCCGTGTAGCAGCTGGCGATGTTGAGCATGGCGTCGGGCGCCTTCGGGCTGTCCGGGTAGTTCTTCAGCACTGCCTGCTGGGCCGTGATGGCGCTCTTGCAGTCGCGCTGGGCGTAATAGGCGTTGCCCAGCCAGTATTGCGCGTTGGCCGCGTAGGCCGATTCGGGATAGCGTTTCACGAAGCCGTCCAGGGCCGTGACGGCGCCCTTGTAATCGCCCGACTTGAACAGGCCGAACGCGGATTCGTACGCGCTTTGCTCGGATACGCCCACGGCCGCTTCCTGGCCGTCGATGGTGACCTGGCGCGGCTCGAGCTTGCGCAGGCGCGCATCGATGTCGGTGTAGAAATCCTTCTGGCGCTTTTGCACATTCGCCAGGTCGTTGCCCAGCACTTCGATCTGGCCGCGCAGGCGGGCGATCTCTTGCATGGTCTGGTCGTGCTGGTTGATCAGGCTCAGGGTGCTGGTCTTGTCCGCCTTGGTGTCGACGCGGCTGTTCAGGTCGCGCGCCATGGCGTCGACCTTGGCGCGCAGCTCGAGGATGGCCTTGCGCGCTTCGTCGTCATCGAACAGGGCGGCGTTGGCGTGCAGGGGCAGGTAGGCAAACGCGGCCATCAAGGCGGCGGCGACGCCGGCTTTCGAGAATGTCATCATGGGTCGGGCTTTCTAAGGTTACGCAAACATGCAAACGGGGCGCCGGGCGGTGAATCACCGCGCTGCGCCCCATTATTATGCCTATGACTGGCCAGTTAGGTAAGCGCCAATGCTGCCGCGCTCACCTGTCAACATCAATAAACGATGTCAGCGCGGCGGTTTTCTGCCCATGCTGCTTCGTTGCTGCCTTGTGCTTTAGGCTTTTCTTTGCCCAGCGACACGGCTTCCATTTGGCCTTCTGGCACGCCCAGGGCTGCCATCGACTTGCGCACGGCTTCAGCACGTTTCTGGCCCAGGGCCAGATTGTACTCAGCGCCACCGCGTTCATCGGTGTTACCTTGGATCAGGATCTTGCGGCTAGGCGTTTTCACCAAGTAAGCAGCGTGGTTTTGCACGACTGGGGTGTCCGCTTCGCGCACGACGTATTTGTCGAAGTCGAAGTAGATGCTGCGGTTAGCCAGCACGCCTTTTGGATCGTCCAGTGGATCGACCGATGCGGTCGTCACTGGCTGAACTTGACGGGTGTCAACTGGAGCTGCGACTTTTTCAGGAGCGCGCTCAACCACTGGGGTTTCTGCTACTTTGACTGGGGTGCTGCAGGCGGACAGCAGAGCTGCGGTAGCGGCGATGAAAGCCAAACTTTTAAAGTTACTCATTTTTATTCTCCGGGTCATGGTTAAAGGTGAAACTGTACAGCATTTACTTCATAAAAGGACCCCAGGTGGGCTCCTTGATATTGCCAGCTTGCGTAGTCAAACGCTGTTTGACGCGGCCATCCACCGATACCACTGCCAGCGACTTGCGTCGTCCGGATTCGGTCGCGTACATGATATATTTCCCGTTGGGCGAAAAGCTCGGTGATTCGTCGTTGGCGGTGTCCGACAGGCGCAGTTCCTGGCCACTAGCCAGGTCGAGCGCGTAGAGCTGGAAATTGCCGTCGCGACGGGAAATATAAGCAAGTGTCTTCCCGTCGGACGAGATCCGCGGGCTGATGTTGTAGGAGCCGCCAAACGTCACGCGCTTGGCTTCGCCACCGCTGGCCGACATACGGTAGATTTGTGGTCCGCCGCTGCGATCGCTGGTGAAGTAAATGCTTTGGCCATCGGCCGAGAATTGAGGTTCCGTATCGATGCCGCTGCTGGTGCTGGTGCGGCGCAAGCCGCTGCCGTCGGCATTGACGGTGTAGATCTGGGTATGGCCGTCGCGCGACAGGGCCACGGCCAGGCGCGAGCCGTCCGGGCTCCAGCTCGGCGCGGAATTGCTGCCTTTTTCATTCGACACGATGGTGCGCTGGCGCGTCACCAGGTTTTGCACGTAGACGATGGGCTTTTTCTTTTCAAACGACACATACGCGACCTTGGTGCCGTCCGGCGACCAGGCAGGCGAAATGATCGGCTCGTTCGAGCGCAGCGCGACCTGGATGCCTTCGCCATCGGCGTCGGCCACTTCCAGCCGGTATTCGCGGCCCGATTGCGTGACGTAGGCGATGCGCGTGGCGAACGCGCCCTTGACGCCCGTCAGCTTTTCATAGATGTCGTCGGCGATCTTGTGCGCCAGCAAGCGGTTGAACTGCGGCGCGGCCGCATTGTTCATGCTGGAAATCTGCGCGCCCTTGATGGTGTCGAACAGCTTGTAGCGCACGTCCAGGCGGCCATCGGCCATGCTTTGCACGGTGCCGGCCGCCAGCGCGTCGGCGCCGCGCGACTTCCATTGCTCGTAGCTGACGGGCGCCGTTTCCGATACGGGCGCATCGGCATCGATCAGCTTGAACACGCCGCTGCGCGCCAGGTCGGCCTTGATAATGCCCGACAGCGATTGCGGCGCCGCCGATTCATTGACGAAGCTGGCGACAGCCACCGGAATCTGGTTGCTGCCGATCCCCGTAATCTCCACGCGCAACTGCGCCTGGGCGCTGGACGCTCCCAGCACCAGGCTGGCGCAGAGCACGACATAGCTCATTTTTTTCATGGTCATCATTTAGGCAAATCCTTCATCTCGAATATGAGTTCAATCTCGCGTTCCACGGTGCCGTCTTTTTTCTTCGGCAGTGGCGACGATTTATTAATGGCGTTTTCCACCGAGCTGTCATACGCCGGCAGGCCGCTACTTTTAATCTTTCGGACCGAAATAATTTCCCCAGTTGGCAGTTGCTCGATCTTGAACACGGCGCGCGGGTTGCCCGGCACGTCCGTGCTACCGCTGTACGCGATATTGCTCTTGATCTTGCTCGTCAGGGCAGCGACATAGCCGCTGTCCTTGCGTGGCGCGGTCGATTTCTCGGCCGTGCCCGTCGTGCCGGCGCCCGCCGCACCCGTGATGCGGCTCATTTCCGCAGCGCGTGCCTTGTCGGCGGCTTTTTTCTCTTCTGCCGCTTTTTTCGCCTTGGCAGCTTTTTCCGCCGCCGCTTTTTTATCGGACAGTTCCTTCTCGGCTTTTTCTTCCGCCGCTTTTTCTTTCTCTTTGGCCTGCTTGGCTTTCTCCAGCTTGTCGGCCTTTTCTTTTTCCAGCTTTTCAGCCTTGTCTTTTTCTTTCTGCTTCTGTTTTTCCAGTTCGCGCTTTTCTTCCTCGCGTTCCTTCTGTTCCTGCTTGCGGCGTTCTTCCGCTGCCGCTTTCTCTTTTTCTTCCTTCAGCTTGGCCTTCTTGCGCTCAAGGGCGATCTCCGCCTCGCGCAGGTCGACCTTCGGCTCGGGCGCGGCCACCGGCGGCGGTGGCGGCGGGGCCGGCTGTTCCACTTCCGGTTCCGGCGGCGGCGCCGGTGTCGGCTCCGGTTCCGTCGCCACTTCGGGCGGCGGCGCGGCCGTCTGCACCTTCATGTCCCACACTTCCGCTTCGACGGCGACAGGTTCCGTATTTTGCCAGTGTACGCCCACCCACAGGAAAAACAGCAGCCCAAGGTGCATCGCCAGCGCCAGGCCCAGCGAGGGCCAGCGGCTGCGTTCGCGCGGCACGCTGTAGGGCTTGCCGAGTACATGGTCGATTTGTTTGTTCTGCAAAGTCTAGTCTATCTAAAAACGGTCAAGTCTGGAAACAAGATGCTGCGCTTACTTGGTGGCCAGGCCAACGCGGGTAATGCCCATCTTTTTCGCTTCCGAAATGAGCTGGATCACATCGTCGTACTTGCTTTCCTTGTCGCCCGCGATCATCACGGGATAGTCGGGATTGCTCTCGTGCAAACCGCGCAGCTTGCGCAGCAGGGCGTCGCGGTTCGGTTCCGTTTCCGGCGACAGCTGTTCCTTGCCGATGACGCCGATCGACAGTGAACCATTCGGTTTCAGCACGATCTGAATATAGTCATCGGGCGGTTTGGCCGACTTTTCCGCGTTGGGCAAGTTCACCACGCTGGGATTGTTCGACGACGGCATCACCATGAAAATGATCAGCAGCACCAGCATCACGTCGATGTACGGCACGACGTTGATCTCGGACTTGAACTTGCGGCCACGGCCGCCGCGCATGCCGCCGCTATTGAATGAGGAACCCATGGACGCTGCTCCCTCTTAGCGCGACTGGCGCTGCAAGATGTTGGAGAATTCCTCGACGAAGCTCTCGAAGCGGATCGCCAGGCGGTCGATGTCATGCGAAAAACGGTTGTAGGCGACGACGGCGGGAATCGCGGCGAACAGGCCGATGGCGGTGGCGATCAGCGCTTCGGCAATGCCGGGCGCGACGGCGGCCAGGGTGGCTTGCTGCACGTTGGCCAGGCCGCGGAAGGCGTTCATGATGCCCCAGACGGTACCGAGCAGGCCGATGTATGGCGAGACGGAACCGACGGAAGCGAGGAAGGCCAGGTGCGATTCGAGCACGTCCATTTCGCGCTGGAAGGCGGCGCGCATGGCGCGGCGTGCGCCGTCGAGCACGGCGCCGACGTCCAGCGCTTCACGCGAACCGTAGGAAGCCTTGCCCTTGATGAATTCGCCCATGCCGGCGTCGAAGATGCGGGCCAGCGCGCCGCTCTGGTCGCGGTTGCCGCTGGCGTTCTGGTGCAGCGCATGCAGGTTGCCGCCGGCCCAGAAGCTGCGTTCGAATTCGATGGTTTGCTTGCGCGCCTGACGCACGGCAAACATCTTGCGGAAAATGTAGGTCCAGCTGGTCAGGGAAATCAGCAGCAGCAGGGCCATGATCAGTTGCACGATCAAATGGGCATTGGAGATGAGCGCGAGGAAAGAAAGATCTTGTGTAACGTTCATTGGCTGGCAGTCTGTTGGGTGAATTGTCCGGGGGTGGCGGGTAGGGCTCAGGCGGCGCGCATGCGGGCCGCGACTGCATCAGGCACGGCGCGCGGACGCAGTGCCGAATCGACGCAGCCGATCTTGACGCGGGCCGTGTTGAGCAGGCGGTCGCCGCACCAGGCTTGTTGCAGGAAAACGATGGAGGCGCGCCCCATTTTTTCTATGTTTAAGGTTAATCTTACCGTGTCATCGAGCCTGGCTGGCGCATGATAGTCGGCGTTGACGCTTTTGACAACGAACATTGCGTCGTGCTGTTCCAGCAATTCCTGCTGGCCCACGTCGATGGCGCGCAGCCATTCGGTGCGCGCTCGCTCGAAGAATTTCAGGTAGTTAGCGTAATAGACGATGCCGCCGGCGTCGGTGTCTTCATAGTAGACACGTACGTTCCAGGTAAAGACTGAAGGCATGTTTATTGCGCCAGTAGTGAGATTGAGCAACATTTTACGCGATTTTTCTTCTTGTGACTGTGGGCGCTTGCTGGAAAGCCATGCAAAAGCTGCATATAAGTTGCACCGCAGCATTGTAAAACGGAGGGCTGCAATGGCAAGCCCCGTAACATACGCTTACATGCCTGAGCAAAGTTTACATCCAGCTTAAGACGATGGGCCGGCGCTGCCCGGGCGGCGATTATAGCCGCACGCTTGCATTCCTTGCTCAATTTGGGCACTTAACTTACAATTTGCATTCCATTACGTCTCACGTGACTGGCGAAAAGTCGGGCGATCTCCATGAGTGGCGATCGGCAATCCGGCGAAAGGTGGGCACCCACCGGGAAACGTGAGATTTTTCATCAGCCGTTCGCCTGGGTAGCCACTATGGAAAAGCACGAAGAGGCTGCCTGTCCAATGTTGTTATTCACTTAACGCCGGCTCCCCTCATTCGATCCAATCTGCCAGTACAAGCACCCTCATACTTGGAGTTTTTACATGTTTGCAAAAGATCACACCCTCGCCAACGTCGATCCTGAATTGTTCGCCGTCATTCAAAAAGAGAACACGCGCCAGCACGATCATATCGAACTGATCGCGTCGGAGAACTACACGTCGCCAGCCGTAATGGAAGCGCAAGGCTCGCAGCTGACGAATAAGTACGCCGAAGGCTATCCAGGCAAGCGCTACTACGGCGGCTGCGAATACGTCGACGTGGCCGAGCAACTGGCCATCGACCGTGTCAAACAGCTGTTCGGCGCCGAATGCGCGAACGTGCAGCCGAACTCCGGCTCGCAAGCGAACCAGGGCGTGTTCTTTGCCATGTTGAAACCAGGCGACCTGATCATGGGTATGTCGCTGGCCGAAGGCGGCCACCTGACCCACGGCATGCCGCTGAACATGTCCGGCAAATGGTTTGACGTCGTCTCCTACGGTTTGACGGCGGAAGAAGACATCGACTACGAGGCAATGGAGCGCCTGGCCCGCGAACGCAAGCCGAAGCTGATCATCGCCGGCGCGTCCGCGTTCTCGAAAAAGATCGACTTCGAACGCTTCAGCAAGATCGCCAAGGAAGTTGGCGCCTACTTCATGGTCGACATGGCCCACTACGCCGGCCTGATCGCCGCCGGCCTGTACCCGAACCCGGTGCCGTTCGCCGACTTCGTCACCTCGACCACGCACAAATCGTTGCGCGGCCCGCGCGGCGGCATCATCCTGATGAAGGCCGAACACGAAAAAGCCATCAACTCGGCCATCTTCCCTGGCATCCAGGGCGGCCCGCTGATGCACGTGATCGCCGGCAAGGCCGTCGCTTTCAAGGAAGCGCTGAGCCCTGAATTCGTCGAATACCAGAAGCAAGTGATCAAGAACGCCGACGTGCTGGCGAAAACCCTGATCAAGCGCGGCCTGCGCATCGTTTCCGGTGGCACCGAATCGCACGTCATGCTGGTCGACCTGCGCGCCAAGAACCTGACGGGCAAGGAAGCCGAAGCCATCCTCGGTTCCGCGCACATCACCTGCAACAAGAACGGCATCCCGAACGACCCGCAAAAACCATTCGTCACCTCGGGCATCCGCCTGGGCAGCCCGGCGATGACGACGCGCGGTTTCAAGGAAGCGCAAGCGGAAGAAGTGGGCAACCTGATCGCCGACGTGCTGGACAATCCGCATGACGCCGCCACCATCGAGCGCGTGAAAGCGGCCGTGAAAGTCCTGGCCGACGCGCACCCTGTGTACGCCGCATAATAATTTGTCCAGAATGTGTCATACGGAGTAAGATTCTGTATGACACATTCCTTCGTGCCCAAGGGCGCCCGGAGTGATTCGGGCGCCCTTTGCACAAGGACGGCGATTTCCCGTAATTATTACTATAAAGTTGTAACCAGCCCATGAAATGTCCATTTTGCCAGCACGGCGACACCCAGGTTCTCGATACGCGCGTATCGGAGGAAGGGGATGCCATTCGGCGCCGCCGCCGCTGCGGCAAATGCGACAAGCGTTTTACCACGTACGAGCGCATTGAACTTATCATGCCGGCCGTCGTCAAAAAGAATGGCAGCCGGACGGAGTTCGCTGCGGATAAGTTGCGCGGCAGTTTGATGCTGGCCTTGCGCAAGCGTCCCGTTGCGGCCGCCTCCGTGGATACGGCCATCGCGTCCATCCAGGAAAAACTGCTGACCAGCGGCCTGCGCGAAGTCGATTCCGGCTATATCGGCGAACTCGTCATGCAGGAACTCAAGCGCCTGGACAAGATCGCCTACATCCGTTTCGCCTCCGTCTACAAGAATTTCGAGGACCTGGCCGAGTTCCAGGATGCGATTGCCGAAGTGGGGCAGGCGCGCAAGCCCTGACCTTCGGCTTCTTGTTCACCTTAGTGAAGGCGGGGCTGCTTATGCGCTCCGTTTTCACCACGCCAAGGTTTGCCTGGCAAGCGGTCTGATCAATCCCAACGCTGTTCTTCTCGACTTATCGCCGTGCTGTTTGCGCCAGCGCAGACCCGGTTTTTTGCGCACGCCTATCTTGTAGCTGGGCCGCCTGTTCCTGCGACTCTTGCTGCGGAAGGGAGTAGCGCATGCGCAATAGCGGTCGCACTATGTTTCCTGTGGGGGGCAGCAGCCTCGTCGAGGTGCTGGTGTCGCTGCTGCTGTTGGCGCTGGGTCTGCTGGGCGCCAGCATCCTGCAACTGCACTCGCTGCGCGCGCGCCATGAGTCGGGGCTATTGTCGGCGGGCGTGCAACTGGCTGCCGGCATGGCCGAACGCATGCGCGCGAACAGCGTGCTCATGAATGGCCCCGATGCTGGCAATCCCTACCTGAACGTGGCCTACGCGGCGGCGGACGACGCTGAAGCGGGCGGCGGTGCGCCTGACTGCTTCGGCGCCACTGTCTGCAGCGCGGCCGAACTGGCGCAATTCGATATCGCCGAATGGAAGCAGCGGCTGCATGCGGCCTTGCCCGGCGCGCGCCTGCATATCTGCCGCGACACTTCCGCGTGGGATGCCGCCGCCCAAGGCTTGCAGTGGGCGTGCAGCGGCGGCAAGGGCGCGCCCATCGTTATCAAGCTGGGCTGGCGCGGCCGCCTGCCCGATGGCTCGCCTGCCGTGAATGCGGCAGGCGAGTCGTTGCCCAGGCTGGCATTCCAGCTGGGCGGAGGCGGCGCATGAACGAAGTCCTGTATCGGCATCGCGGCATGAGCCTCGTCGAATTGCTGGTGGCCCTGTCGCTGGGCGCGCTGCTGATGCTGGCGGCCAGTAGCGTGCTGCTGGCGGCCAGCGGCAGCTATGGCGACCAGTCCGCCAGCGCGCGCTTGGACGATAACGGCCGCTATGCACTCGACACCATCGCCCGCGCCGTGCGTCAGACGGCGTACGTAAACTGGGACAGCAACGCCGCGCCCGTCGCCCATGCCGATTACGACAGCGCCAATGTGGCCGGGCTCGACGCGCGCAGCCTGGGCAAGAACAGCGAGGGCATCAGCGGCGCGCTGCCCGGCGCCCTGCATGGCAGCGACGTGCTGGCCCTGCGCTATTACGGCACCGGCAAGGAAGAGGGCGGCGACGGTTCCGTGCTCAATTGCGCGGGTTTCGGCGTGGGCGCCGCGCAAACGCAGGCGCAGCGGGGCTGGAGCATTTTCTATGTAGCGCAGGGCGCCGATGGCGAGGGCGAACTGCGTTGTAAATACCGTGGCGCGAACGGCTGGGGAGCGGACGCCATCATCCGTGGCGTCGACGGTTTCCAGGTGCTGTATGGCCTCGACACGGATACGCCGCCCGACGGCGTGGCGAACCGCTATGTCAACGCCAGCGCGCTCGACGCCTACGATGCGGCATTGGTACTGGAGGGCGCGGATGCGGCCGCGCGCCAGCGCGATCTGTACCGGCGCACGCACTGGAAGCGCGTGGCCAGCGTGCGCGTGGCGCTGTTGCTGCATGGCGAGGCGGGCCAGGCGGACAAGATGGCGGAACTGGGGCCGGCGCAGTTCGACCTGTTCGGCAAGGTGTATGCCGAGGCGCACGCGGCCGGCGACACGGGCGTGCGCATTGCGCGCACATCCTTGCCCGCCGCGACGCGCTCGCGGCTGCGGCAGCTGGTGCAGACGAGCATCATGCTGCGCAACGGGCCGGCCTAGGCGGGCGGCGCGATGGCAGGCAGGGGCGTCCGCCGGTGCGAACCTTGGTGTCCATCTTGCGTACGCCACAGTGGCGCGACCCTCGTGTATGTGCTGTGCCTGCTGGTGATCATCTTGTTGCTGGGCATATCGGCGGCGCAGATGGCATTACAGGGCGAGAAGGCGGCGCGCGGCGAGCGCGACCGGCAGATCGCGTTTCAGGCGGCGGAGGAGGCATTGGTGGATGCGCAGAACGATATCGAAGGCTTGCCTGGCGCGCCGGGACGCAGCAGCCTCTTCGCGCCAGGTAGTGCGGCAGGGTTCGCGGACGGCTGCGGCGAGGGCGGCGCACTGGGCCTGTGCCTGCCCGCCGCCCCGGACGCAGCGGCGCTGTGGCTGAGCACGGACCTCGATGGCGCCGAAGCTGGCAGCCGCACGGTGCCATACGGCCAGTTTACGGGCGCCGTCATGCAGACGGGGCAGGGTTTTCTGCCGTCGCGCCGGCCCCGCTACCTGATCGAATTGCTGCCGTTTCACCCGCCCGGCGCGCAGGCCACGGCAGCGGCCGGCGGTATGGCCGTGGAAAGCTATGTGTACCGCATCACGGCTATCGGTTTTGGTGCGCAGGAAAGCACGCAAGTCGTGCTGCAAAGTTATTACCGCAAGCAGGCGGCGGGAGCGGGGCCATGAGGGCTTTGACGTTTGCCTGGCTGCTGTTCGGCTGGATTGTCCTGGCTTGCGGCGCCGCCGTCGCTGCTCCGCTCCCGGTGGTGCTGGCGCGGGCCGACGCGGGTTTGCACGGCGCCAGGGTGCCGCCGAATCTCCTGCTCAACCTGTCCCTCACGCATGCTGCCGCCGCTGCCGCGCATGGGGGCGACTATGCGCCGCAGCGCGAGTATGCAGGCTACTTCCATGCGCGCATGTGCTACAGCTATCCGTACCGCAGCAAGGATGGCGTCATGCTGCCGGACTTGCGCGTAGCGACCGCTTACTTCTCCGTGCTGAAACCGGCCGATGCCTTGCACGGCTGCGGCGGTGACAGTTTCAGCGGCAATTTTCTCAACTGGGCCAGTGCCAGCATGCTCGACATCGTCCGCTATGCGCTGACGGGCGGCGACCGCGTCATCGACGAAGTGCGCAAGACGGTGCTGCAGCGCGCCTTCCTGCCCGATGCGGACAAGCCCATCGACTTCTTTGCCCACCCTGTCTTTTTCCCGCGCAAGGTCCTGCAGACCGGCGTGGCGGCCGCGACACCGTTTGCGCTGGCGCAACTGGCCATCGTTTCTTGCCGCAACCGCTTGCTGTTCGGCGACGCCAGCTTGCCCCCGGGCGGCAGTTGCGACGCGCTCGGCGCTGCGGCCTCGCACGGCGTGTTCCTCGCGCGCGTGCGCGTTTGCGACACGGAAGAGGGGCCGTTGCGCGACGACTTGTGCCTCGCCTATGGCAAGAACTACAAGCCGGTGGGCGCCGTGCAGCGCCATGGCGGCAGGGTGCGCGTAGGCGTGTTCGGCCACTTGAACGGCCAGCCCGCCAGCGCCGGCCCCGTGTATGGCGGCGTGCTGCGCGCGCCGCTGGCCCACGTGGGCAGGCAGCGCTGGGCGGCGCCCGATTTTATGCCGCAAGACAATGCCGACGCCGAGTGGAATCCCGCCAACGGCGTGTATGCGGCTCAATCTACGTCTCAGGCTGCGGGCTTTGGCGGCGGGGTGACCGCTTACATCAATGGCCTGGGCCGCGGCAATGCCGGGCATCCCGGCGCGTACGCGAAGGCGGCGCCGCTGGCTGAATTGCTGTACGAATCGCTGCGCTACCTGCAGGGACGGCAGGCAAGCCCTGTCGTGCCTCCCGCCACGGCCCCGCCTGCCATCGACGATGGCTTGCCGGTCGTGATTGCGTGGAGCGACCCGCAAATGGCCAGTTGCCAGCGCCACATCGTCGTCAGTCTCGGCGATGCTGGCATGGCTGGTGACCGTTACGTGCCCGGAAATGTCCCTGTGGCTCCCGCATCCAACGGCGACCGCGCACGCGCTGCCGATGGATTCGCGCCGCCGGCGTTCGACGCGATGGCCTGGACGCATGCGGTGGGCAGTCTGGAAAGCGGCGGTGTGCAGGGCAATCCCGCGCCACGGCCCGACCTGGCGGCACTGGAATTGCTGGCCGACGGGGCGGGCGGTGCCAGCTACCATGCGGCTGGCTTGGCTTACTGGTCGCACGTGCAGGCTTTGCGTCCCGGTGGCAAGAACGACGGCGTTGCCAAGGTCGAGCACTACGCGGGCGACTTGCGCCAGGGCGAGCCTGCCGCCACTCCCGCTTCTACGCCCTTGCTGCTGGCAGCCAAATATGGCGGCTTTCTCGATGCGAACGGCGACGCCAACCCGTTCAAGAGCGCGACGGGCAACGCGCTGGACGAGTGGAGCCTGGACGGCCGCTGGCCCGCCCATTATTTGTCCGGCAGCGATCCGGCCGCCCTGATCGCGGGACTGCGCGCAGCCTTTGCGGCCGCCGACAAGGCTACCTTGCCGGCGACGCTCGCGGGGCCGTCCCTGATGGCGCTGGCCAGCGGTACGGAAGAGGCATACTGGTTCCAGACGCAGCTGCGCCTGGCCGATGGCGGCATGACTGTGTCACGCTCTGCGTTTGCCGTGGGCAGCGATGGCGCACTGCTCCCCGGTAAATCAGTGTGGCGCGCCGGCGGATTGGATAAGCCCGTGCCGGATGGACCGCCGCCGGCCTTGCGTCCCGTCTACACGCTCGACGCCAAGGGTACCTTGATGCCGTTGTCCTGGAAGGGGCTCGATACGGAGCAGCGCGGCGCATTCGACGGCGGCGATGGCCGGGGCGAGGAGCGCCTGGCGTATCTGCTGGGCCAGCGCACGCACGAGGTGGGCCAGCCGGGTGGCTTCCTGCGGCGCCGCTCAGGCAGCCTGGGTGCCGCGCCGCATGGCAATCTGCTGTACGTGGGCGCGCCGGGGCTGGGCATGCCGGGCGCCAGCTATGGCGTGCACCGCAAGGCGCTGCTGCAGCGGCGCAAAATGCTGTACCTGGGCGCCAACGATGGCTTGCTGCATGCGTTCGATGCGCGTACGGGCAGCGAAGTGTTTGCCTATCTGCCGCAAGCGCTGCTGCGCGCTGCGTCAGCCGTTGCGAGCACTCACTACAGCCCTGGCCCGCTGCTCGACGGTGCGGCGGCCACGGCGGAAGTAATGGCGCTCGGACATTGGAAGACGGTGCTGGTGTCGGGTATGGGCGGCGGGGCGCAAGGCGTGTTTGCACTCGACATTACCGACCCGGCCCGCTTCGCGCACGACGGGGCGCTGTGGGAATTCACGGACCGCGACGACAGGCTGATGGGCAACGTGCGTGCGCCGCCCGCCTTCGCCCGCATCAACATGGGCGGCAAGGAGGGCGCGCCTGCCTACCGCGATTTTGCTGTCGTCGCCAGCGGCTATAACAACCATGTCAATGACGGCAAGGACACGACGGCGCCCGCATCGGCCGCCGCCATCTTCCTGCTGGCGCTGGACAAGGCGCCCGGCACGCCATGGACGTTGGGAAGTAATTACTTCCGGCTCAAGGTGCCTGTGGCCAGCGGTGGCGGTGATGGTGGCCATGACAGCGAGGCGGATACGGGCGCCAATGCCGCCCCCCACGCGCTGGGCCCGCCCGCCGTGGTGCCGGGTGGCGACGGCGCGCTGGCTTTCCTGTATGCGGGCGATTTGCAGGGCAATATCTGGCGTTTCGACTTGACTGGCGGGCCGCCGTCGAAGGATGGGCAGGGGCGCAAGCTCGTCTTTGTCGCGCGCGATGCGCTGGGCCGGCGCCAGCCCGTGACGCAGCAGCTGAACGTGGCCTACGCGCCCGGTGGCGGCTATCTGCTGCTGTTCGGCACGGGCAAGCTGGTAGAAGCGGCCGATACCTGGCCCGCCGCCTTTCTGTCGCAGTCGTTTTACGCCGTGCACGACGATGTGCGCGAGTCGTCCCCAACGCGCAGCCGGTCCGACCTGGAACAGCGCAGCCTGGGCGAGACGGCGGGCGGCGTGCGCGTGGACGGCGCCGAACTGCGCTACACAGGCAGCGATGCCATGCGCGGCTGGTACCTCGATTTTCTCGATACCGCGCAAACGGGCGAACGCAGCATCAACAGTGCCGTGCTGACCGCTGGCAAGGTGCTGTTCAATACCGTCCTCCCCGGGCGCGATCCTTGCGCCACGCCAGTCACCCGCCTGTACGTGCTCGACGTGCTGAGCGGTTTTGCCGCCGATGGCGCCGGGGTCGTGCAGGCGGGCGCGCAGACGGGACGCTTGTACGATGGCCTGGCGCGTGCGCCGCCGCTGGCGCTGGAACTGAACAGCACGGTGGGTGCCGCGACGGCGGCAGGGCGGGCCGAGGGGCGCAAGGAACTGGCCGTGCTGCAACCGGGCTTGCCCGGCGCTGCCAGCGGGGCGGTGCTCAAGGTTGTCAGCGCGCCGCTGCCGGCCCGGCGCCTGAGCTGGCGCGAAGTGGCGAACTGGCGCGAATTGCACGAGGCGGCCAAGAAAAAATAGGCTCGGCAAGGCGGGTGCTGCGTATCGGCTGGCGCTTTTTTGGGAAGAAGGGAGGTCGCATGGGAGCGCTGGCAAGCCGGAACCGGGCCGCAGCAAACGGTGGCGCCCCGTCTGCCGCCTTGGGCTTCAGCCTGATCGAACTGCTGTCCGCGCTGGCGATCATGAGCCTGCTGCTGGCGCTGGCCGTGCCCGCTTATCACGGTCACGTCGTGCGTGCCAAGCGGGTGCAGGGGCAGGCGGCCCTGCTACGCCTGATGCAACAGCAGGAGCGCTATTACTCGCAAAACAATCATTATCTGGCGTTTTCGTCGGCGTCGCCGGCTTCGCAGGCGCAGCAATTCCCGTGGTGGTCGGGCGAAGGAGGTGCGGCCGGCAGCGCATATGAAATCGAGGCGCTGGCTTGTCCCGGCCTGGCGATCGGGCAATGCGTGCTGTTGCGCGCCATGCCGGGCACGTCCAAGGTCGATGCGCAATTCCAGGATGCCGATTGCGGTGTCCTGTCGTTCAGCAGCACGGGCCAGCGCGGCAGCAGCGGGCCCGCCAGTCATTGCTGGCCCTAGGCCATGACGCGCAAGCGGCCACCGTGGACTGTACGCACCCTCGGGCATACCATGCTCGAATTGCTGGCCGTGCTGGCGATTGCCGCGCTGCTGGCGGCCGCTGCCTTGCCCAGTTTGCAGCAGGTGCTGGCGCGACAGCAAGTGCGCGCGGCGGCCACGGACTTGTTCTCGGCCATCGAATTGACGCGGGCACAGGCGATGGCGCGGGGACAGCGCGTGCTGCTGATGCCGGCCGGGCCAGGTGGCACGGACTGGCGCACGGGCTGGCTGATCTTCATCGACCGCAATGCCAGCCTGGCGTTCGATGGCGATGACGAATTGCTGTTCCGCCAGGGGCCGCTGCCGGAGGGCATCACGGCCCAGTTCGTGTTCTCGTCGGCCACGGCGCCGTTTTATATCGCCTACAATGGCGCAGGACGCAGTTGCAGCGCGACCAATAGCCTGGCGGCGCGCTGGGGTACCTTGTCCCTGGCTTTGGGAAAGCAGGTGCGCCATATTAAAATCAATATGCTGGGCAGGGTGCGCGTGTGCGATCCGCAGCAGCAGACGGTCAATTGCAGCGGCGTGGCCGACAGTTCGTAGCAAGATTGACCAATTACTCACCTTCAAGCAAAGAAGCCCGTGGAAATACTCAACGATATCGATGGCATGCGCCTGGCGCTGGAATGGGCGGCGCGCGGTCTGTACACGACCTCGCCCAATCCCCGCATCGGCTGCGTGATCGTCAGGGATGGCCAGGTGATCGGCGCTGGCGTGACGCAGGCGGCCGGGCAGGATCATGCCGAGGTGCAAGCGCTGGCCAATGCGGCGGCGCGCGGCAACGACGTGCGCGGCGCCACCGCCTATGTCACCCTGGAGCCGTGCAACCACCATGGCCGCACGCCGCCATGCTCCGATGCGCTCGTGCGCGCGGGGCTGGGCCGCGTCGTGGCCGCCATGACGGACCCGAACCCGCTGGTGGCGGGGCAGGGGCTGGCCAAGCTGCAAGCGGCCGGCATCGCCGTCACCACGGATGTGCTGGCCGACGAAGCCTATGAAATGAATATCGGCTTCTTTTCGCGCATGCAGCGTGGCAAGCCGTGGGTGCGCATGAAAACGGCGGCCAGCCTGGACGGCATGACGGCCTTGCACAATGGGCAAAGCCAGTGGATCACGGGGCCGCAGGCGCGCGCCGACGGCCACGCGTGGCGCGCGCGCGCCTGCGCCATCCTGACGGGCATCGGCACGGTCAAGGCGGACGACCCGCAACTGAACGTGCGCGCCGTGGAGACGCCGCGCCAGCCGCGCCGCATCGTCGTCGACAGCCGGCTCGACATCAGCCTCGACGCGCGCATCCTGCAAGGTGGCGGCACGTGGATCGTGGCGGCCGTCGCCAACCCGGAAAAGGAAGCGCAGCTGCAGGCGCTCGGTGCGGAAGTCATCGTGCTGCCGAACGGGGACGGCAAGGTCGACCTGCCCGCGCTGATGCTGGAACTGGGACGGCGGCAAATCAATGAAGTCCACGTCGAGGCCGGCGCCAAGCTGAATGGTTCGCTGATACGCGAAGGCTGCGTCGACGAGTTGCTGGTCTACCTGGCGCCCACCTTGCTGGGCGATGCGCAAGGCATGTTTGACTTGCCCGCATTGACGGATATCAAGCAACAGCGCACTTTGCAATTTCACCAGGTTCAGCAAGTGGGCGAAGATGTGCGTATCCTTGCAAGATTCGCCCAGCGCAATTAATACTTTTACACTTTATAGGGTTAGTTCATGTTTACAGGAATTGTTGCCGCCATCGGCAAGATTGAAACCGTGCAGCCGCTCGACGGCGGCCTCGATGCAGGCGTGCGCCTGAACATCCACGCGGGCGGCTTGCCGCTGGCCGATGTGGCCCTAGGCGATTCGATCGCCATCAATGGCGCCTGCATGACGGTGGTGGAAAAATCGGACACGGGTTTCGCCGTCGATGTCTCGCGCGAAAGCCTCAATTGCACCGTGGGCCTCGATACCACCACGGAAGTGAACCTGGAAAAAGCCCTGACCCTGGCCGAGCGCTTGGGGGGGCACCTGGTCTCCGGCCACGTTGACGGCCTGGGCATCGTGCGCAAGTTCGAAGCCGTGGGCGAATCGTGGGAACTGGTCATTGAGGCGCCGCACGAGCTGGCGAAATACCTGGCCTTCAAGGGTTCCGTCGTCGTCAATGGCGTGTCCCTGACCGTCAACCGGGTGGAAGACCTGGGTGCGGGCGCCATCAACGGCTGCCGTTTCTCGATCAACCTGATCCCGCACACGATTGCCATGACGACCTTGAAACACTTGACGGTCGATGGCAAGGTCAACCTGGAAATCGATTTGATCGCCCGCTATGTCGAGCGCATGTTGTCCTTGGACAAGACTGCCGCTTAACACCGCAGCTTGAAGCAGCACACCAGCGGCCTTGCCAAGCGTGTGTTGCTTTTCTTTCAGACGCGCATACTATGAAGCTTTCCGCAGTGGAGGCTAGCCATGGACCCGATTTCGCGCGCAACCGTGCCCAATACCATCCCGGCCACGTCCCGCGTGGGCGAGACGGTACCGCTGGCGCCGCTGGCGCCTGCACTGCCCGTGCCGCCGTCCAGCGCGGCCGCGGCCCTTGCCATCCAGTCCTCGACCCAGGTCGACATTTCCCCGCTGGGCCAGTTCCTGTCCGGTGTGGCCTTGTCGCGCCGGCAACTGCTGGCCTTGCAGGGCGCCACGGAAGAGACCAGGGCGGCAAATACCCCCGTGAATGTCAATGAAGACTTGCTGGCGCTGGCGCGGCAGTTGACGGAATCGTTCGCCCAGCTGCAAACGAGCGGCATCGACGCCAGCCAGCTGGCGACGGCCGGCGACACGCCGGGCAGCCTGGCGCAGCGCTATGATTTATTGTCGGGCGACGGCACGACGGATGCGGCCGCCGCGCTGGCGCAGGACGGCAGCTTGCTCACGCAAGCGCAGCTGGCCCGTATCGGCATCGACTTGCGCAATGAAGATGTCGATGCGCCAACGTTGCAAGCCGCCTATGCGGCGGACAGCAATGCCACCCTGGACGCCTTGCAACAGGGAACGGACGTGCTGGCACAGGTGGGCGCCGTGCTGGCCCGGCAGCAGGGCGCGCCGCTGGAGGCCAATGTCGAAGCGGATTTAACGGGCGAAACATTGCCGTCCGGCGCCGTGCAGGCGTCGCAAGCCACGCAGCCGCAGGCCGTCGACGTGGCGCCGCCGCAAACGGCTGCCATCGCACAGCGGCAGCTGGAACTGCAGCAGCAACTGGAAGCGGAAGAGCTGAACCTGGACTTGCAGGAACTGCGGCCGCCACCGGCGACAGCCGGCCAGGATCTGCAGCAGGCGCAGAAGGCCGGCCAGCAGCGTTTTGATGCCCAGGATATCGACACGCAGCGCCTGGACGCCGAACGCCAGGCCCTGCGGCAGGAAGACGCGCGCCTGGACGCATTGCGCCAGGATCAATTGCAACAGACGCAGCGCGAAGAGCAGGCACAGGCGGCAGCCGATGCGATGGAGCGTGCACGGCTGACCTCGGCACAGCTGGCCGACAGCGATGCCCAGCTGCGTGCGCAGGCAGAGGCCGCGCGTGCGCAGACCCAGGCGCGCGATACCCAGTTACAGGCGCAAGCAGGACTGGAGGCGACGGCCCAGGCCCAGCTGGCCCAGCAAAATGCCCAGGCGCAGCAGCAAGCCGCGCAAGCAGCGGGCCTGGCCGTGCCCTTGCCCTCATCGCAAGACCCATCCGTGGCGGCGGCCATTGCCGCCTATAACCTGAACAATGCAGCCCTGAATCCCGGCTTGATGAACCGGCCAGTGCCGGCCAGCGACTCGCGCCTGCCGCTGGTGGCGCCCGTCGCTGCCGTGGAACCTGTCAAGCCCGTGCCTAAAATCTAGGGCAGCAGGGTGGCGTCCAGGGTGATGTTGGCTTTCAGCAGCTTCGATACGGGGCAGCCGGCCTTAGCCTTGCCCGTCAATTCCTCGAATTTGGCCTGGTCGGCGCCCGGTATCTTCGCTTTGAGGATCAGGTGGACGGCCGTGATGGCGAAGCCGTCGTCCACCTTGTCGAGGGTCACTTCGGCCGTCGTCTCCATCTTTTCCGCCGTCAGGCCCGCTTCGCCGAGGATCAGCGACAGGGCCATGGTGAAACAGCCCGCGTGGGCGGCGCCGATCAATTCCTCGGGATTCGTGCCCGGCTTGCCTTCGAAGCGGCTGGCAAAGCCATAGGGATATTCCTGCAAGGCGCCGCTGCGCGTGCTGATGGCGCCCTTGCCATCCTTGATGCCGCCTGACCAGATTGCCGATCCGTTGGTTTTCATATTGCCGCTCCTGTGTGGGGTGTCGCTGCGAGTGGGGTATCAGCGCCGTGGCGGTGACTGGCTGATCTTATGCTCTTTGCAAGGCCGGCGGCGCGCGCTTTGCCGCCGCCGTGTGCGCCGGATCGGGGAATCGGCGCTTTGTGGGGCAGGCAGGGAGGCGGCCTGCATATTGGTGTTGCTGGACTGTCTTATTTCAGGTCTGCAAGCGCTAAATCCTTTAAAATAGCAGGTTATAAGAAAATTCCCGGAAATTCGCGGAATATTCTCGCTTGATGTTTCAGGTTTAGGTTCAGTTTTTAGTTACATTAACAACGCCTGGCAAAACCGTCGCGAGCGGAAGGGAGAGGTGGCCGAGAAGCGCAACCGTACGAAGGTACGGTGAGCATCGCAGGCCGCCTATACCGACGCGCAGCAGGTTTTGGCAGGCGTCATAAGAGGATGAACAATGTCTATATCCAGCACCGAAGAGATCGTCGCTGAATTGCGCGCCGGCCGCATGGTGATACTGGTCGATGAAGAAGACCGGGAAAATGAAGGCGATCTGGTGCTTGCCGCCGATTTCGTGACGCCTGAAGCCATCAATTTCATGATCACGCATGCGCGTGGCCTGGTCTGCCTGACCCTGACGGAAGAGCGTTGCGACGAGCTGAACCTGTCGATGATGACCTCGCGCAACGGCACCGCCTACGGTACCAACTTTACTGTTTCCATCGAAGCGGCCGAAGGCGTGACGACGGGCATTTCCGCCGCCGACCGCGCCAAGACCATCCAGGTGGCTGTTGCCAAGGGCACGCAGCCCAGCGATATCGTCCAGCCCGGCCATATCTTCCCGCTGAAAGCGCAAAAGGGCGGCGTGCTGATGCGCGCAGGCCATACGGAAGCCGGTTGCGACCTGACGGCCATGGCCGGCTTGACGCCCGCATCCGTGATTTGCGAAATCATGAAGGACGACGGCACCATGGCGCGTCTGCCGGACTTGCTGGTGTTTGCCGAGCAACATGGCCTGAAAATCGGCACGATTGCCGACCTGATCCATTACCGCAGCCAGACCGAGTCCCTGGTCGAACGCGTTGCCGAGCGCACCCTGCACACGGCGCATGGCGAATTCCGTTTGATCGCCTTCCGCGACAAGCCCAGCGCGTCGGCCCATCTGGCCCTCGTGCATGGCGACCTGGCTCCAGGCCTGGAAGCGCTGGTGCGCGTGCACCAGCCCGTTTCCCTGCTGGACGTGCTGGAAAGCGAAGCGACCACCCACTCGTGGACGGTGGCCGCCTCGATGGCCGCCATCAAGCAGGCCGAGCGTGGTGTGATGGTCTTGCTGAACTGCGGCGAGACGTCGAGCGAGCTGTTTGCCCAGTTCGCCGCCCTGGACACGCCGCAAGCCAAGCCAAAAGGCCGCGCCGCCAGCATGGACTTGCGCAGCTATGGCATCGGCGCGCAAATCCTGCGCGACCTGGGCGTGAGCAAGATGCAATTGCTGGCCAGCCCCCGCAAGATGCCGTCGATGGTCGGTTTCGACCTGGAAGTAACAGGTTTTCAGTGCCATCCTGGCCAGACGCCTAACTAAATCTACTGCGCGTCGCGATTTGCGGCCTGCGATGCTCACTGTACCTTCGTACAGTTGCGCTTCTCGAGCACAACTCGCTGCCGCTCGCTACGATTTTGTCAGGCGTCAATGTGAGAGTAAACGATGGCGGCATGTGTGTGTCGCCCTGAACCACCAGATTAAAGAGGCTTATGATGACAGTAGGAGCATATGAAACCAATTTTGCCGGCGAAGGTTTGCGCGTCGGTATCGTCCAGGCACGATTCAATGAAATCGTCGGTGGTGGCTTGCTGTCGGCATGCCTGGAAGAGTTGAGCAAGCTGGGCGTGGCCGATGAAGATATCCTGCACGTGACCGTGCCGGGCGCCCTGGAAATCCCACTGATTCTGCAAAAAATGGCAGAAACCGAGCAATTCGACGCCCTGATCGCACTGGGCGCCGTGATTCGCGGTGAAACCTACCACTTCGAGCTGGTATCGAACGAATCGGGCGCGGGCATCACGCGCGTCGGTCTCGATTACGGCATCCCGATCGCCAACGCAGTGTTGACGACCGAAAACGACGAGCAGGCGGAAGTGCGCATGCTGGTCAAGGGAGCCGAAGCGGCACGCGTGGCAGTGGAAATGGCCAATCTGGCGCAAGCGCTGGAAGAGTTGCAAGACACAGACGAGGATTAATCGTGCTTGCGCCGCAGTGTGCTGCCAGGCAGCGCACCGCGGTATTCGTCACTATCTGCAGTAAATACGTATTTAAGAACAGGTAACAATCATGACTGAGAAAAATTTGCTCGCCAATCCCAGCAAAAACCGCACGCCGCGTCACCGCGCGCGCGAGTTTGCGCTGCAGGGCTTGTACCAGTGGCTGCTGAACAATGAAGACGCGACCACCGTCGTGAACAATATTCGCGCGGCCCACGGTTTCGACAAGGCCGATGGCGATCATTTCACGGTGCTGCTGTACGGCGCCATCAAGGATTCGCTGGCGCTGCGCGAAAGCATGGCACCATTGATCGACCGCAATATCGCTGAACTGTCGCCGATCGAACATGGCATCCTGCTGATCGGCGCTTTCGAGCTGAAGAACAACATGGAAATCCCGTACCGCGTCGTCATCAACGAAGCGGTCGAGCTGGCCAAGTCGTTTGGCGGTATCGACGGTCACAAGTATGTGAACGGCGTGCTCGACAAGCTGGCAGTGAAATTCCGCGAGGAAGAAGTCAACGCCAATAAGCGCAAGTAATATAGCGTAATCCCTGCGGCTGCTGCCGCAGGGCAATAAAAAAGCCACCGGCACTTGCGTGCGGTGGCTTTTTTACTGGGTGCTGCTTTTTGGATGCCCCTGTGAGGGCTTTTAAAGGGTCACAGGCCGGCGATCTCGTTGTGGGGTAATACTTTGATGGTGATGCCGCTTTCCGCTACCGCTGCCGGTGCCTTGGCTGGCGCTGGCGTGTTCGATGCCATCACCGGTGTCGTGGTCGGCACGCGCTGGCCGGCGGACACTTGTTTCAGGCGGCGGTATTCGGCCAGCACGCGCGAGCCGTAGCCCGAGTCGGTGGCGAAGTTGGCGGCGCCCACGTAGGTTTTCAAGCCCGCTTCGACGGAACCGCCACGCGTGACGTAGTCTTTCAGGATCAGGGAGCCGACGCGGATGTTGGCGACGGGGTTCAGGGCTGCTTGCACGCCGCCCATTTCCTGGAAGCGCTCATGGTGCACTTTCGACATGACTTGCATCAAGCCTTGTGCGCCGACGGGGCTTTCCGCGAACGGGTTCAAGCCCGATTCGATGGCCATCACGGCCAGGATCAGCAGCGGGTCCAGCTTGATTTCACGGGCCGTCAGGTACGCCGTCGAGACGAGCATATTGGTCGCGTCGTTGGCCACGCGGTAGCGCTTGGAGAGCCAGTTGGTAACCCATTGCTGCTGCTTTTGCGTGCCCAGCAAGGCTTTTTCTTCCTTGCTCAGCGGCGCGTCGCTGGAGGCGGCCGTTTGCACGGAAGCGGGCGCTTCCATCAGTGCCGACAGGGCCGGCGCTTCAACGGCTTGCGCTTCTGCCATCGGCAGCGGGAACAGGCTGTGCGTCAGTTGCTTGCCCAGGTCAGGGCGGAACATCAGCAGGGCGATCAGTGCCAGGGCGGAAATGCCGAAGACTGTCAGTGTGTGTTGCGCAGTGGTTAAAACGCCACGGGCCGAAATGGCTTGTGCGCGGGCGCGCAAACGCGCCAACGCTGGCTGGCCAGCCACGGTTGAAGCAGGTAATGCTGCTTCAGTGCTACGATGAGTCATAGAGTTCCCCGAAATGTCGCGTCAACAGGCAGTCCCTCCGCGGTGTCGCGGTGTTGTGGGTACTGCCAATGCCGTGCATCAGAAATATCATCGTTTCCGCCGCGTATGGATGCGTGCGAGAAACGCCGTCATTGCTTGCTTGAGCTGATCGGTCCCATGCTGGTATTGGATCAGTCGCAATACAACTTTTACCGGGGGTAAGGCAGACGCCTTTTGAAAACACTCCTTAAAATGTCATGTGGAGCCCCGACTCCGTGAATGAAAGAGAAACGCTAAAATCAAGCTCTGGGCCGGCGTGCTCTTTCAAGTTGGGCGAATTGTAGAAGCCGTTTTATATCAAGTCAATACTAACGAATCGTTTCTTTATTACTTTTATGTCTTACTTTTTGACTTGCATTGTGCCAAAAGCCAATAAAATCAATTACTTGGCATAGATCCTTCAGCAACGGCGTCCGACGTCAAAAAAAATTAAAAACACATGAAATATTCAGATTTACGAGATTTTATTTCTCAACTGCAACAAATGGGTGAACTTAAGCCCATTTCGACCCCCATTTCACCGATTTTGGAGATGACGGAAGTGTGCGACCGCACCTTGCGCGCGGGCGGACCGGCCTTGCTGTTCAATAATCCGACGGGATACACCATGCCGGTGCTGGGCAACCTGTTCGGCACCACGCGCCGCGTGGCCTTGGGCATGGGCGCGGAAGACGTCAGCGAGTTGCGCAAGATCGGCCATGTGCTGGCGCGCTTGAAGGAACCGGAACCGCCGAAGGATTTCAAGGATCTGCTGGGCCTGGGCTCGCTGGTGAAATCCGTGTGGGACATGTCGCCGAAGGAGTTGCGCGGCGCGAAGTGCCAGGAAATCGTTTGGGAAGGCAACGACGTCGACCTCGCGCGCCTGCCGATCCAGCATTGCTGGCCCGGCGACGTCGCCCCCCTGATCACCTGGGGCCTGGTGATTACCAAGGGGCCGAACAAGAAGCGGCAAAACCTCGGCATCTACCGCCAGCAAGTGCTGGGACGCAATAAGGTCATCATGCGCTGGCTGGCGCACCGGGGCGGGGCGCTGGACTTCCGCGAGCACGCGATTCAAAGCAAGGGCAAGCCGTATCCGATCGCCGTCGCGCTCGGTGCCGATCCCGCTACTATATTAGGGGCCGTCACGCCGGTGCCCGACAGCCTGTCCGAATACCAGTTCGCCGGCTTGCTGCGCGGCAGCCGCACGGAGCTGGTGAAAGCCATCGGCAGCGAGCTGCGCGTGCCGGCATCGGCCGAAATCGTGCTCGAAGGCCATATCTATCCGGACGAAAACCATCCGAGCGGCTACGAGCATGCGCTGGAAGGGCCGTATGGCGACCACACGGGCTACTATAATGAGCAGGACAGTTTCCCTGTGTTTACCATCGACCGCATCACCATGCGCCGCGATCCGATCTACCACTCCACCTATACAGGCAAACCGCCGGACGAGCCGGCCGTGCTGGGCCTGGCCCTGAACGAAGTGTTCGTGCCGCTGCTGCAAAAGCAGTTCAGCGAAATCACCGATTTCTATCTGCCGCCCGAAGGCTGCAGCTACCGCATGGCCGTGGTGCAGATCAAGAAACAGTATGCGGGCCACGCCAAGCGCGTGATGTTCGGCGTGTGGAGCTTCTTGCGCCAGTTCATGTATACCAAGTTCATTGTCGTCGTCGACGAAGACGTGAATATCCGCGACTGGAAAGAAGTCATCTGGGCCATCACCACGCGTGTCGATCCGATCCGCGACACGACCCTGGTCGACAACACGCCCATCGACTACCTGGACTTCGCCTCGCCGGTCAGCGGCCTGGGCAGCAAGATGGGTATCGATGCGACCGATAAATGGCCGGGCGAAACGACGCGCGAGTGGGGCACGACGATTGCCATGACGCCGGAAGTGAAGGCCAAGGTGGATGGGATCTGGCAAGAGCTGGGTTTATAGGTAGTGACGTAGGTCGGCTTAGCGCGCAGCGCGTAAGCCGACGTTGCGGTGCTTGCTTGTTCTGCAGCGCTTGGATACCCATTGCCTGCATACTTGGCAGTGTCGGCTTACGGCCTGCGGCCTAAGCCGACCTACGCCTAAGCCGACCTAAGCCGACCTGCGCAGCATTGACACGGCAATTTCCCAATCTTGCGCAGGTCGGTTATAATTGTCCCTGGCGGGCCCCTGCGCATCGTGGCATGGCTAACCTGGTCAGGTCGGGAACGAAGCAGCCACGGCTATTAACCATGAGTGCCGCAGATCAGGCTCGCCTCCTTCGGGAATGTTTTATCAGGATCAATCAAGCTGCCATGGGCAGCTTTTTTGCTTTTACGGCCCCGTTTTCTTGCTGACCCGCAGCATTGCCGGGCTTGCCGTGTTTTCACTGTTTCTAGCTGGCCATGTTATACAATTGCTGCTTTGCCGCGTTTGCCAGATTTGTCCTGGCCCGGCCATGAGGCTTGCGCCCGCCGCGCAGGATCACCCGCAAAATCGCATGGTAAAATCTCAGCATGTCCTATCAAGTCCTCGCCCGTAAATACCGCCCCAAGAATTTCGAGACGCTCGTCGGCCAGGAGCACGTCGTGCGCGCGCTCACGCATGCCTTGCACAGCGGCCGATTGCATCACGCCTATCTGTTCACAGGCACGCGCGGCGTCGGCAAGACGACCCTGTCGCGCATCCTGGCCAAGTCGCTCAATTGCATCGGCCCCGACGGCACGGGCGGCATCACGGCCCAGCCGTGCGGCCAGTGCGAAGCGTGCACGGCGATCGACGCGGGACGCTTTGTCGACTATATAGAGATGGATGCGGCGTCGAACCGCGGCGTCGATGAAATGGCGCAGCTGCTCGAGCAAGCCGTGTATGCGCCAAGCAATGCGCGCTTCAAGGTCTATATGATCGATGAGGTGCACATGCTGACGAACCACGCGTTCAACTCCATGCTCAAAACCCTGGAAGAACCGCCCGAGCACGTCAAGTTCATCCTGGCCACGACGGACCCGCAAAAGATACCCGTGACCGTGCTGTCGCGCTGCCTGCAGTTCAACCTCAAGCAGATGCCGCCCGGCCACATCATCAGTCACCTGGACAATATCCTGGGACAAGAGGGCATCACCTTTGAACAGCCGGCCTTGCGCCTGCTGGCCCAGGGCGCCCACGGTTCCATGCGCGATGCGCTGTCCCTGACGGACCAGGCCATCGCGTATGCGGCCGGCGCGGTCACCCTGGATGCCGTGCAAGGCATGCTCGGTGCGCTCGACCAATCGTATCTGGTACGCCTGCTCGACGCGCTGGCGCAGCAGGATGGCGCGGACCTACTGGCCGTGGCCGACGAGATGGCGTCGCGCAGCCTGTCGTACAACGGCGCCCTGCAAGACCTGGGCACCTTGTTGCACCGCATTGCGCTGGCGCAAACCGTGCCCGCCGCCTTGCCGCAGGATCTGCCTGAGTACGCGGACATCGTCCGTTTGGCTACCGCGTTTGACGCGGAAGAAGTCCAGCTGTTTTACCAGATTGCCGTGCATGGCCGCAATGAACTGGGCCTGGCGCCCGACGAATACGCGGGCTTTACCATGACCTTGCTGCGCATGCTGGCCTTTCGGCCCGGCATAGGCGGCGCCGAAGGTGTGCCTGCTGCCGCGCCAGCTTCTGTATCGGGCAACCGTCCCGCGGCCGTGGCCGCCGCGCGCGCCGCTGCCGGCGCATCCGCATCGGCCGCCCGCGCCGCCACGAACAGCGTGGCCAGCCATGCAGCCGTGACCCCGCCCGCCGTGGTCGCAGCCGCTGCCGCCAGCATGGCCCGCAGCGAAGCGCCGCCGCCACGCGCGGCTGCTCCGGCACCGGCACCTGTAGCTGTAGCCGCACCGGCGCCGGCACCAGCGGCGCCGCCGCCTGCCGCTCCTGCTCCTGCTGCGGCCGCCCCGGCAGCATCGGGCGCCCCGATCAGTTCCGCCCGCGCCGCCATCAATGCGGCGCTGGAAGCGGCCCGTGCCGCCTCGAAAGGCCGTCCGGGCAGCGCGCCATCGGCGTCATCGTCGGCGCCCAAGCCGGCTGCCCCCGCACCGGCAGCGGAAGCTGTCGCCGCGGCGCCAGCCCCGGCCGCACCGGTCCAGGCAGCACCGCCACCGCCCGCCGCCGCGAAAGCGCCTGCGCCGTGGGACGATGCGCCACCGGTCGCCTTGATGGAAGCGCCAGTGGCCGCTACGGCACCCGTGCAGCAGGCGCGTCCTGCCGCGCCGTCGCCACAGCAGGCACCCGCCGACGACGACTTGCCGCCGTGGGTCACCGAATTTTCCGACGACAGCGCGTCGGCTGCCGTGTCGGCGCCCGCCGCGCAAAGCAGCGAGCAGCCGGCCGTCATCATGCCGCAGCGTGCCGCCAAGCAAGCTGCACCGAGCGGGCCATATGTGATCACGCCCGTGCCGGGCCTGGACTGGGACGGCAACTGGCCAGCCGTTGCCGCCGTGCTGCCCCTGCGTGGCATCGCCCAGCAGCTGGCCGTGCAGGCCGAGCTCATCGAATGCCTGCACGACGGCCACAGCACCACGTTCCGCCTGCGCGTGCCGATCGACACGTGGCGCAGTCCGGCCAACGTGGAAAAACTGGCAGCCGTGCTCAGCGAGCGCTTCGGCCGCAAGGTCAATGTCGACACGGAACTGGGCGCCGTCTGGTACACGGCCAGCGCGGAGGCGCAGGCCCACCGAGAGGCGTGCCAGCTGCAAGCGGAAGAAACCATCGCCAGCGATCCCTTCGTGCTCGACATGAAGCGTGCATTCGACGCTTTTGTTGTGCCGGGAACGATTACCCCTGCACCGGCCGGCTCCGCCGCGCCGACCCTGCATTAATGATTAACAAAACTCATAAACTGAATTGAACGGAGCATTCTCATGATGAAAAATCAACTGGCTGGCCTGATGAAGCAGGCGCAAGCAATGCAAGACAACATGAAAAAAGCCCAGGAACAACTGGCGCTGGTGGAAGTGGAAGGCCAGTCCGGCGCCGGCCTCGTGAAAATCGTCATGACGTGCAAGAACGACGTCAAGCGCGTCTCCATCGACCCGTCGCTGCTGGCCGACGACAAGGACATGCTGGAAGACCTGGTCGCTGCCGCCTTCAACGACGCCGTGCGCAAGGCGGAAGCGACGTCCGCTGAAAAAATGGCAGGCTTGACTGGCGGCATGAACTTGCCAGCTGGCTTCAAAATGCCATTCTGATGCACTGCCGCATGCGCTCGATCTATGGCACGGGGCAAGGTTGATCCATGTCCAAGTCGCTTGAATTCTTGACCGAGGCGCTGCGGCGCCTGCCCGGCGTCGGCCCCAAGTCGGCGCAGCGGATGGCGTTTCATTTGTTGCAGCACGATAGGGAAGGCGCGGCCATGCTGTCGCGCGCCCTGTTCCAGGCCGTCGATGCCGTGCATCACTGCGGCCTGTGCAATACCTTTACCGAACATGAAGTGTGCGAGACCTGTCTCGACGAAGACCGCGACAAGCGCTTGCTGTGCGTGGTGGAAACGCCCGCCGACCAGCTGATGATCGAGCAGACGCTCACCTACAAGGGCCTGTATTTCGTCCTCATGGGACGGCTCTCTCCGCTGGACGGCATCGGCCCGAAAGACATCCACCTTGAAAAATTATTGAACCGCGCCAACGATGGCGTGGTCGGCGAAGTGGTGCTGGCCACCAACTTCACGAATGAAGGCGAAGCGACGGCCCACTACATCAGCGAAATGCTGAAGGCGCGGGGCTTGCGCGTGAGCCGCCTGGCCCGCGGCGTGCCCGTGGGCGGCGAACTGGAATACGTCGACGCGGGCACGATTGCCCGCGCGATGCTCGACCGCAGGGCAACCTGATTACAACATGACAGAATCCTCCGCGACCACTGGTCCATTGCAAGGCATTAAAGTGCTGGAACTGGGCACCCTGATCGCGGGGCCGTTCTGTGCCCGCATGCTGGCTGAATTCGGCGCCGACGTGATCAAGATCGAGTCGCCCGATGGCGGCGACCCCATCCGTACCTGGCGCGTACTGAAGGATGGCACCTCGCTGTGGTGGTCGGTGCAGGCGCGCAACAAGAAAAGCGTCACCCTGAACCTGAAGTCGCCCGAGGGCCGCGCCATCGCGCGCCAGCTGGCCCTGGAAGCGGACATCATCATCGAGAACTACCGCCCCGGCGTGCTGGAAAAGTGGGATCTCGGCTACGAACAGCTCAAGCAGATCAAGCCTTCCCTCATCATGGTGCGCCTGTCCGGCTTTGGCCAGACGGGGCCGATGAAGGACTTGCCGGGTTTCGGCGCCATTGGCGAATCGATGGGCGGCTTGCGCTATGTGTCCGGCTTTGCCGACCGCCCGCCCGTGCGCGTCGGCGTATCGATCGGCGACTCCGTGGCGGCCCTGCACGGCGTGATCGGCGCCATGATGGCCTTGCGCCACCGCGACGTGACCGGTGGTGCGGCCGCTGGCGAAGGCCAGATGGTCGACGTGGCCCTGTACGAATCCGTGTTCAACCTGATGGAATCCCTGGTGCCCGAATACGACCAGGCGGGCGTGGTACGCGAGCGCACGGGCGGCTCGCTGCCCGGCATCGTGCCCTCGAATACCTACACGACGGGCGATGGCGAAAACATCGTGATTGCCGGTAATGGCGACGCCATCTTCAAGCGCTTGATGCTGGCCATGGGCCGTATCGACATGGCGGGCGACCCGCAGCTGGCGCGCAACGATGGCAGGGTCGCGCGCACGCAGGAAATCGACGACGCCATCGGCGCCTGGTGCGCCACGCACACGATAGACAGCGCGCTGGCCGTGCTCAAGGCGGCGGATGTGCCGGCCGGCAAAATCTACTCCGTGCGCGACATGATGAGCGACCCGCAATTTCTTGCCCGCGACATGTTCGAACAGCACCAGTTTGCCGACGGCACGCCCGTCAAATTGCCCGCCATCAGCCCGAAACTGTCGGCCACGCCGGGCAAGACCCAGTGGCTGGGGCCGACCCTGGGCCAGCACAACGACGAGGTGCTGGCGTCGCTCGGCTACGATGCGGCGGCCATTGCGCGGCTCAAGGGCGATGGGGTGGTGTGATCCGACGTGTGCCGCCAACAATGTTGTCGGATTACGCGCTTCGCGCTAATCCGACCTACGCAACTCACTGATACTTGTCATGCATCGATTTCTCAGTACCGCGCTTGCCCTGGCATCCGCCGCCATTGTCCTCTCCGCCTGCGCCAGCTTCCCGCATGATGCGCCGATTACGGGCCTGCGCCTGATCGGCGAGCAGCGTATCGCGCTCAGGCAGGCGTTCGAGGGCACCACAGTGGGCGGCTTGTCCGGCATCGATTACGATGCGGCCAACAAGAGCTGGGTGATGGAAAGCGATGACCGCTCGGAAATCAATCCGGCCCGCTTCTACCGCGCTGCGCTCCACTACGACAGCAAGGCATTTACGGGCGTGACCTTGAACAGCGTGCATTTCTTCACGCAGCCCGACGGCAGCCGCTATCCGAACCTGGCGCATGCCAAGCTGGAGCAGGGCGACCAGGTGGCCGATATCGAAACCATCCGCGTCGATCCGCAGGATGGCAGTCTGTGGTACGGCAGCGAAGGCAACCGCAAGGTGGGCCTGCATCCGTTCGTGCGTCATGCCGACAGCGGCGGCCGTTACCTGGCCACCTTGCCGACACCGGCGATGTTCAATGTCTCGAAGGAAGAAATCGGCTCGCGCAACAACATGACATTTGAAGCGCTGTCGTTTGCCAGCGATGGCAAGAGCCTGTGGCTGGGCATGGAAGCGGCCCTGTACCAGGATGGCCCGCTGGCCACGCCCGACAACGGCTCCATCGTGCGCATCACGCGCCTGGACCGTGCCGGCAAGGTCCTGGGCCAGTATGCGTATCCGGTCGAGCCGGTGGCGTCGCGGCCCGGGCCCGGACGCGAGGCGGACAATGGCGTGTCGGAAATTCTCGCCGTGAACGATCACCAGGTGCTGGTGGTGGAGCGGGCCGGCGTGGCCAACGCGGACGGCGTCTATACGAACCACGTGCGCATCTACGAAATGGAAACGCAGGGCGCCACCGATGTGCAGGCGCTGCCGGCCTTGGCGGGCGCGTCCTATGTGCCGGCGCGCAAGCGTTTGCTGCTGGACCTGGAAAAGATCGGCCTGGCACGGGTCGACAATATCGAAGGCATCAGCTGGGGGCCGCGCCTGGAAAACGGCCGCCGCAGTCTGGTTTTGATTTCCGACGACAATTTTAATCCGCTGCAAGTCACGCAAATCCTTGCCTTCGAAGTGCTCTAGTTTCCACGCTGGCCAGCTGCTTCGTCTGCCTGGCCAGCATGGCCGTGATCGTGTCGTGCGGAGACGGGTGGCCCAGGAAATAGCCTTGCACCATGTCGCAGCCGTATTCTTCCAGCATCACCAGCTGCTCGTCCGTTTCCACGCCCTCGGCCACCACCACCATCTTCAAGCCATGCGCCATGGCGATGATGGCGCGCGTGATGGCCGCGTTTTCCGCATCCTGCGGCAAGCCGGCGATAAAGCTCTTGTCGATCTTCAAGGCCCGCACGTCGAAGCGTTTCAGGTAATTCATTGACGAATAGCCTGTGCCGAAGTCGTCGATCGACAGGTACACGCCGATGCCGCGCAATTGCTCCAGGGTCACCATGGTGGCGCGCGCATCGTCCATCAAGGTCCCTTCCGTCAATTCCAGTTCCAGCAGGCGCGCATCGAGGCCCGTGTCGGCCAGGGCCGAGAGCACGATCTGCATCAGGTTTTCATCTTTGAATTGCTTGGCCGACAGGTTGACGGCCATGCGGATGGCGCGCCCGCTACCGTTTTGCCACGCCTTGGCCTGGTTGCAGGCCGTGCGCAGCACCCATTCGCCGATGGGCACGATCAGCCCCGTCTCTTCGGCCAGCGGGATGAATTCCGTGGGCGAAATGATGCCCCGTTCCGGATGGCGCCACCGGACCAGCGCTTCCACGCCGACGATCTGCGTGCTGGGCACGTCGATCTGCGGCTGGTACAGCAAATACAGTTCGTTGTTCTGCAAGGCTTTCCTCAAGCCCACTTCCATCTTGACGTGGCTCATGATTTCCATCGTCAGCGAAGAACTGTACAGCTTGGCGTTGTTCTTGCCGCAGTTCTTTGCGTGGTACATGGCCGTGTCCGCATATTTGAGCAGCGAATTGCAATCCTCGCCATCTTCCGGATACAGCGAAATGCCGATGCTGGCCGTCACAAAAATCTCGTGCGCCTCGATCATGAACGGCCGGCGCATGGCTTCCTTCACCCGGTGCGCCACGTTCAGCGCGTCTTCCACCCGTTCCAGGTCGGGTATCAATATCGTGAATTCGTCGCCGCCCAGGCGCGCCAGGTTGCTGCCGCCAAAGACGCCATCGAGCTCGTATTCGGCGCGCAGCACCAGGTCGCTGGGGCGGATGGTTTCGCGCAGGCGCTCGGACACCACCTTGAGCAAATGGTCGCCCACGTCGTGGCCCAGGGTATCGTTGATGCGCTTGAAGGCATCGAGGTCCATGAACAGCACGGCGAATTTCTTGTCGTGCTCTTTCGAGCGCACCAGTTCGCGTTCCAGTGTTTCCAGGAACGCCTGCCGGTTGGGGATGCCCGTCAGGCTGTCGCAATAGGCGAGGCGGCGGATCTGTTCTTCCGTGCGCTTGCGCTCGCTGATGTCGCGCACCAGGCCCAGCACTTCATCGGCCCCCGTCGCCACCAGGCGCGCCTCGAAATGGCGCGTGCTGTCTTCGTGCGTGAGCGTGTAGTCGACCGAGCCGATGTGCTGCGTGGCCAGCACCGCGTGCGCCTGGTCGAGCAGGCGCGCGGCGATTTCGGGCGGCAGCACGTCGCGGATATGGCTGCCCACGCAGTCGGTGATGGAAAAGCCGGCGCTGGCGTCGTGGCCCTGTTCGTAGTCGAGATAAAAACCTTCGCTGTTGAGGCGAAAGAAGGTGTCCGGGATGGCGGCCAGCACGGCGCGGTTGTGCGCATCGGCGATGCGCAGGCGGGCGATGGCGTCGCTGGCGCGCAGCACGTACAGCACGCGGTGTCCGAGGATGGGCCAGTTGATGGGCTTGGAAATGAAATCCGTCGCGCCCACCTCGTAGGCGCGCGTGACGGCTTCCAGCTCGTCGCCGCCCGTGACCATGATGATGGGCACCGTGCCGCCCACTTCCTGGTGGCGGATTTCGCGGCACACGGCAAAGCCGTCCATGGCCGGCATGTCGACGTCGAGCATGACGAGGTCCGGCCCGCTGTGCTTGTAGCTGGCCAGCGCCTGCACGCCGTCTTCGGCCTCGATCACGTCCAGGCCCACCTGCGTGAGCATTTGCCGCATCAGCAAACGCATCACGGGGTCGTCGTCGGCCACCAGCACCAGGCCGCGGGGAGGGGAAAGGGGCGCTGTCATGTCAGTGTTCCTTCACGAGGATGGCGTTCAGCGATTCGCGTACGGTCAGGAAGGCTTGCTGCATCTGCTGCAGCAGGGCAGCCGCGCCCTCGGTGCTGCCGGCGCGGCCCAGTTTTTCCATCTCCTTGCACAGTTGCGCCAGGCTATCGGCGCCCACGTTGGCGCTGCCCGACTTGAGGCTGTGCGCCACCTTGCGCAGCGCTTCCGCATCGGCGCCGGCAATCGCTGCGCGCATGGCGCTCAACTGGCGCGGCGTTTCGCTGGTAAAGGCGAGGATGACCCGCTCGAGCAGCGCATCGCCATCCGTGCCGGACAGGGCGCGGATGTTTTCCAGCGCCTGCCGGTTCAGCGGCTGGGCCGATGTCTGCGTTTGCTCGGGCGGCGGCGCGGGCGGCACCTCCACAGGCGCTTGCGGCTCCGGCGCTTCGCTGTGATGCACGGTGGCCGCGCGCGGCAGCGTGATCCAGCGGGCGATCGTGTGGCCCAGGTCCTGCTGCGTGAACGGCTTGCTCAGGTAATCGTCCATGCTGGCCGCCAGGCACGCTTCGCGGTCGCCCTGCAGCGCATTGGCCGTGATGGCGACGATGGGCAGCACGCGCGCGTGGCCGCACTGCTGTTCGTGGCGGCGGATTTCCGCCGTGGCGGCAAAGCCATCCATTACGGGCATCTGGCAATCCATCAGGATCAAATCGAAATCCTCGGCCTGCGCCGCCTGCAAGGCCTGTTCGCCGTTGCGCGCGCAGACCACGTCCAGGCCCAGGCTGTCGAGCATGGCCAGCGCCACTTCCACGTTGACGGGATTGTCCTCGGCCAGCAGTACGCGGCGGCGCTGGCGCCGGCCCACTTGCCGCGCCGCATGCGGCGGATGGATGCGCATGCCCTCGCTGGCGCGCGGCGGCGTGACGATGCAGTCGAACAGGTCGCATTCGCGGGCCGGCTTGATCAGCTGGAAGGCCACGCCCGCCTCGCGCCGCTGCACCGGGTCGGCTGCCGCCTGTTCGGTACTCAGCAGCAGTAATTTGAGGTCGGCCAGCAGCGGGTCGCTCTTGATGGTGGCGGCCAGGGCCAGGCCGCTGGTGCGCGGCAATTCCATGTCGAGCAGCGCCACGCCATACGGCGTGCCCGCCTGCGCGGCCGTGTGCAGCTTGGCCAGGCAGTCGCTGGCCGTGCCGGCGCTGTCGCTGACGATGTGCCAGCTGGCCAGTTGCCGCTCCAGCACGGCGCGCGTGGCCGGTGTGTGGTCGACGATCAAGGCGCGTAACCCTCGCGTGGTTTTCAGGTTGAAGGACGGGTCGTCGCTGTCGACTCGCCGCTTATCGAAATTTACTTCGAACCAGAAGATCGATCCTTGCGTTAAAGCATTATCAACGCCGATAGTGCCGCCCATCAGCTCCACCAGCTGTTTCGAAATTGTCAATCCCAGGCCCGTGCCGCCGTGCTTGCGCGTGGTCGAGCCGTCCGCCTGCGAGAACGATTCGAAGATGCGCGTCTGCGCCTCGCTCGACACGCCGATGCCCGTGTCGTGCACCTCGAAACGCAAGCCCACGCTGGGCGCGTCTTCGCTGCAGACGGTCACTTTCACGGTGACCTTGCCCGTTTCCGTAAACTTGATGGCGTTGCCCAGCAGATTGACGATGATCTGGCGCAAACGGTTCGGGTCGCCGCAGATGGCGATGGGAATGTCAAACGCGATGTTGAATTCCAGGCTGATGTTTTTCGCTTGCGCCTGCGGCGCGAACACGTGTTCTATATCGTCGAGCAATTCGCGGAAATTGAAGCGGATGTATTCCACGCTCAGCTTGCCCGCCTCGATCTTGGAAAAGTCGAGTATGTCGTTGATGATGACCAGCAAATTCTGCCCCGAGCGCTGCACCATGCTCGTGTAGTGGCGCTGCTGCGGGCTCAAAGGGCTGGCCAGCAGCAGCTCCGTCATGCCCAGCACGCCATTCATCGGCGTGCGGATTTCATGGCTCATGGTGGCAAGAAACGCGCTCTTCGCCTGGCTGGCGGCCTCGGCCGCATCCTTGGCCTTTTCCAGCTGCGCCGTGCGCACGCCCACCTGGCGCTCGAGCTGGTCGCGGTAATTGGCCAGGGTGCTGTCGCGGCTGTCGATCTGCGCCAGCATGTCGTTGAAACTGTCGATCAGCACGCCCAGCTCGTCGCTGCGCTGGTGCGCGATGCGGTGGCTGTAGGTCTGGCTGCTCGACACTTTCTGTGCAGTATCGATCAGCTTGGTAATCGGTTCGGCGATCACGCTTTTGAAACGCCGCGCGAGGAACACGGCGATCAGGAAGGACAGCACGGTGGCGCCGCCGATGGCGCCCACGTGGCGGCCGATGTCGCGCCACATGTGGTTCAGGTCCGCCTCGATCAGCACGGCACCGATCAGCTGCTGCGGCTGGCCAGGCCGGTAGACGGGACGGTACAGGCGCATGGCGGGCGCCAGCGCCGTGCCCGTGCCTTGCGTGACGGGCTGCACGGCCATGTCGGCCAGCAGGGCCGGGTCCAGGTCTTCCGGCGCGGCCAGGCCATCGGCATGCTGCTGCGCGCGGTACAGGGCGAACAGGCGCCCGTTCCGGTCGAACAGGGCCGCCTGGGCGACCTCGTCGCGCGCGGCCAGCGCGGCCAGCACCTGTTCCGCCTGCGGCTGCGCCGATTTGCCTGCCAGCAAGGGCCCCGCGCCGGCCGCGCCGATCACGCCCGCCAGGGACAGCAGCTGCTTGCCTTCATCGTCCTTGTGGCTGAGCACGGACGTCAGCGCAAACGCCACGAACACCAGCAGCAGCGCGCAGCCCGACGACAATACCGAAATCATGGTCAGCTTCTGGCTGATGCTGGAGCGTTGGAAATTGAACATGGTTGCGGCGCTTCTCCGGTCGGCCTGTTGACTGTTTTTTAATTTCCTATTGGAAAAATATAGACGCGAAGACACACCATGATATTGATGTGGGTCTAAGGAAGGAGAGGGGAGGGAAACTTATACGAGATGAAACAAATAGGGCGGTCTCGCAAGACCGCCCTCAAATTATTGCTGAGCTACAACACCTGATCCAGCCGTAGCGAGCGGAAGGGAGAGGTGGCCGAGAAGCGCAACCGTACTAAAGTACGGTGAGCATCGCAGGCCACCTATACCGACGCGCAGTAGGCTGGGGCAGGTGTCCGCTAACAACAACCACCACGCTTGCCGGCGCCACCGTAGCGGGCTTCCTGCCGTTCGCGGAAGAACTCTTCATACGTCATCATCGGCTCGCCGGGATGGGTGACTTCCCGGTGCGCCACATAGGTGTCGTACTCGGGCAAGCCGCACATGAGCCGCATGCTTTGTCCCAGATACCGTCCAGCCTTGATGATTTCGTCGATCATCATTGCACCGTGGGCAAGGCCTGGAACGGCGTTTCCTTGGTGCTCGGCTTGCTGTCGGCGCGCGCCTTCATGATGGTGCGGATGCCGAAGAACAGCACGCTGACGACGACCACCACGAAGAAGGCTGCCAGGCCCGCGTCCAGGTAATCGTTGAAGATGATCTGCTGCATCTGCGCCACCGACTTGGCCGGTGCCAGCAGGGTGCCTTCATCGAGTGCCGCCGAGTATTTCTTGGCATGCGCGAGGAAGCCGACGCGCGGATTGGCGTCGAAAATCTTTTGCCAGCCCGCCGTCAAGGTGCACAGCAGCAGCCAGATCGTTGGCGTGATGGTGACCCATGCATACTGGCCACGTTTCATCTTGAACAGCACGCAGGTACCGAGGATCAGCGCGATGGCCGCCAGCATCTGGTTGGCGATGCCGAACAGCGGCCACAAAGTGTTGATGCCGCCCAATGGATCGACCACGCCCTGGTACAGGAAGTAGCCCCAGGCCGCCACGCACAGGCCCGTGGCCAGCAGGTTGGCGATGACGTTTTCCGTCTGTTTCAGCGCTGGCACGAAGCTGCCCAGCAAATCTTGCAGCATGAAGCGGCCGGCACGCGTGCCCGCATCGACGGCCGTCAGGATGAACAGCGCTTCGAACAAAATCGCGAAGTGGTACCAGAAGGCCATCATGGCCTTGCCGCCGATGGCACCCGAGAGAATCTGGGCCATGCCGACGGCCAGGGTCGGTGCGCCGCCGGCGCGCGAGATGATGCTGTGCTCGCCCACGTCCTTGGCCGTTTGCGTCAGCATTTCCGGCGTCACATAAAAGCCCCACTGCGAGATCGCCTGTGCGGCGGACTCTGCCGTGGTGCCGATCAGGGCGGCCGGGCTGTTCATGGCGAAATAGATGCCTGGTTCGATGGTCGAGGCGGCCACCAGGGCCATGATGGCGACGAACGATTCCATCAGCATGGCGCCATAGCCGATGAAGCGGGCGTGGCTTTCGTTTTCAATCATCTTCGGCGTGGTGCCCGAGGAAATCAGCGCGTGGAAGCCGGAGACCGCGCCGCAGGCGATGGTGATGAACAGGAAGGGGAACAGATTGCCCGACCAGACAGGGCCGGAGCCATCGATGAACTTGGTCATGGCCGGCATTTTCAGGTAAGGGGCGACGACGATGATGCCGATGGCCAGGCCCAGGATCGTGCCGATCTTCAGGAAAGTGGACAGGTAGTCGCGCGGCGCCAGCAGCAGCCACACGGGCAGGACCGAGGCGATGAAGCCGTAGCCGATCAGCATCCACGTCAGTTCCGTGCCGGTAAACGTGAACATCGGGCCCAATACCGCGTGTTCCTGCACGTACTGGCCGCCGATGATGGCCAGCATCAGCAAGACGAAGCCGATGATGGAAATTTCGCCAATGCGGCCCACGCGGATGAAGCGCGAGTACACGCCCATGAACAGGGCGATGGGGATCGTCGCCATCACGGTGAAGCTGCCCCATGGGGAGCCAGTCAGCGCCTTGACGACGATCAATGCCAGCACGGCCAGGATGATGACCATGATCATGAAGCAGCCGAGCAAGGCGATCATGCCGGGAATCTCGCCCAGTTCAGCCTTGATCAGGTCGCCGAGCGAGCGGCCGTCGCGGCGCATGGAAATGAACAGCACGATGAAATCCTGCACGGCGCCGGCAAATACGACGCCAGCCAGAATCCACAGCATGCCGGGCAGATAGCCCATCTGCGCGGCCAGCACGGGACCGACGAGGGGACCGGCGCCGGCGATCGCCGCGAAATGGTGGCCGAACAGCACATATTTGTTGGTCGGCACGTGGTCGAGGCCATCGTTGTGCTTGAAGGCCGGCGTCATGCGACGCGAGTCCAGGCCCAGCACCTTGTCGGCGATGAACAGGCTGTAGAAACGGTAGGCGATCAGATAGACGCAGACGGCGGCGATGACGATCCAGATCGCGCTGATCGATTCGCCGCGTTGCAGGGCGACGACGCCCAGGGACCCGGCGCCTGCCAGCGCAAGCGCTGCCCAGCCGAGCTGTTTGAAAATGCGGTTCATGCTTCCTCCAGAGATGTGACGGGCGCTGTGCCGTGCGATGATGTGTGCTGCCGAGCCTGGTCGTCGCCAGTTTGGGTGTGAATTCGTGGTATCTGCAGCTTATGGCGAGTATTCAGGAATCGTATAATTGCCGCAAGCGCAGCACTACGCAGTAACGCTCAGTATTACTACGCAGACCGATCGCCACGCCGCGACGTAAAATCACGCATTCCCACCAGCATCGACGCCGCCGGAGCGCGCAAGGCCATGAAACTCAGACAGAAAGTCATCTTCCTGGCCATCACGCCGCTCATCCTCGCCCTGTGCGCCATCGCATTTGCCGTGCGGCACCAGGCGATTACCCTGGCCGAGCAGCAGCGCGCCACCATTCAGCAAGCGTATCTGGCCAGCAAGGAAGCCGAGCTCAAGCATTACGTGACCCTGGCCAGCCATTCCATCGCCTCGCTGTATCAGTCGGGGCGCAAGGATGACGCCACGCAAGAGGAGGCCAAGCGCATCCTGTCGGCCCTCAGCTATGGCGACGATGGCTATTTCTTCATCTATGATTTGCAGGGCAAGTCGCTGATGCATCCACGCCAGCCTGAACTGGTGGGGCAGAACCTGTGGCAATTGCGCGACGCCGAAGGCAATCTGACCATCCAGCGCCTGATGCAGCGGGCCCAGAGCGGCGGCGGTTTCGAGCGCTACAACTGGATCAAGCCGTCGACGAACAAGTCCGCGCCCAAGCTCGGCTATGTGATCCTGATGCCGGAATGGGGCTGGATGATGGGTACCGGTATTTATATGGATGACGTGGACCAGGCGCTGGCCAAGGTCGACGCCCAGCAGTCGCGCAATATCCGCTCGACCATGGAGCTGATCGCCGCCATCGCCATCCTCGGTTCCCTGCTGGTGGCCGCCTGCGGCCTCGTGCTGAACTTGCGCGAATTGCGCGTGGCCGACGCCAAGCTGAAAGTGCTGGCGCAGCGCGTGGTCGAATCGCAGGAGGAAGAGCGGGCGCGGCTGTCGCGTGACTTGCATGACGGCATCAGCCAGTGGCTCGTGTCGATCAAGCTGCAGATCGAGGCGGGCATCGCGCGCCTGGGCGGCAATGCGGAACAGAAAGACAAGGCGCCCGCCACGTTCGAGCGGGCCGCCGAACAGCTGAACAAGGTGCTGGGCGAGGTGCGGCGCATTTCGCACAACCTGCGCCCGGCCATTCTGGATGACCTGGGCCTGGCCGCCGCGCTCGACCACCTCGTGCATGAATTCAACGACAGCAGCAGCGCGCAAGCCAGTTTCACGGCCAGCCCCGCGGCGGCGGGCGAGGGCTTGCCCGATATGGTCAATACCGTGCTGTTCCGCATCGCCCAGGAAGCGCTGACCAATTGCGAGCGCCATGCCCACGCCCGCGGCGTGGAAGTGAGCCTGCACGAGACGGGCAAGGCCGTGGAACTGCGCATCCGGGATAATGGCGGCGGCTTCGATTTCGACGGCATCGCCTTGCACCCGCAGCGCGGCATCGGCCTGCGCAACATGACGGAACGCATGGAAGCCATCGGCGGCAGCCTGCACATCACCTCGTCCCTGGCCGGCACCGTGGTGCTGGCGCGGCTCGAGCTTTCCTCCACATTAAAATAGAGAACCATGACCGAGAAGATCAACATCCTGCTGGTGGACGACCACCCCCTCGTGCGCGACGGCTTGCGCGCGCGCCTGGAAGCGGTCGCGCATTTCGACGTCGTGGCCGAAGCGGGCGGCGCCGACGAAGCGTTGAGTCAGGCGCGCACGCACCAGGTGGACCTCGTGCTGATGGATATCAATATGCGCGGCACGAATGGCATTGAAGCGACGGCCCTGTTCAAGCAGGCGTTTCCGCAAATTGCCGTGCTGATCCTGTCCATGCACGACAAGCTCGAATACGTGTCGCAAGCCATCGCCGCCGGGGCGCGCGGTTATGTGCTCAAAGATGCTCCTGGTAAAGATATTGTGTTTGCCATCGAGACGGTGATGTCCGGCGGCATTTATTACAGCGCAGCGCTGGCGCGGCAACTGTCCCGGCCGCAAGTCCACGATTCCTTCCTCACCACGCGCGAGCAGCAGGTGCTGCAGCACATCGCGGCGGGCCAGTCGAACAAGCAGATCGCCCGCGCGCTCGACCTGAGCGTGCGCACGGTGGAGACGCACCGGCTGAACATCAAGCGCAAGCTCGGCATCGAAGGGCAGGCTGAATTGATCAAATATGCGGTCGAGCACGCGCATGGCGGCAGCGCCTGAGCATGCGTGCGCGGTACCGGGTTTTTGGCTGACCCGCATGGCAGGCGGGTCTCGCGGGGGAATGTTCTTTTTGAACATCTATTGCCAAAATTAAACTGTTTCGTGGGTGAGATTCAGATAGAATGATTCTCGCTGTCGAGGGCATCTCTGTCGGGCCAGGGTTGCCAATGCTGGTCAGTTTATTTACTATGGCGCCCTACCCACACTGAGATACCGATGTCAGCGTCTGAATCAAACCTGTTTCCGTTGGTGGGATTACAAGCAGTGGCCAATGCTCATAACGAGTGGGTCGCTGTCACCTTGCATGTACCGCAGGCCTCGACGGCGCCGCTGCTGGCGGCGCTGGCCGCTGCCGATGCGTATGCCTTCCTGGCGCCGCTCGATTGCATCATTCCCCTGACCGACCCGCATGGCGTGGACGAGGCCGTGCTGGCGCAACTGGCGCCGCAACGCACCATCTTCCGTTTGCCGGCCCAGCTTGCCGGCGACAAGCAACTCCAGAAAAAATGCCGGCAATGGCGCGATGCCGGCTACCGCATCCTTCTCGATGGCGCCGACGCCAATCCCGTGGTGGCGGCGCAAGTCGACGCGCGCGCGCTGAGCTTTGACGCGGCAGGCGCACAACCGGCCCTGCATCAGCTGCTGCCCTTGCCGGGGCCGCACCTGGCCTACAACATCGCCGACGCGGGGCAGATTGCCGCATTGCAAGAACTTGGCGTCAGCTGGTTTGCCGGCGATTACGCCTTGCAGCATGCGCGCCAGCAAGGCGAGCCGGAAGACGCGACATCGCGGCGCCGGCTGATGTCGCTGCTGGGCCTGCTGGCCCGCGATGCCGACGCGCACGAGCTGGAAGTGCCGCTCAAGCAAGACCCGGCCCTCAGCTATCATTTATTGAAACTGGTCAATTCAGCCGCCTTCGGTTTCACGGCGCCGATTACCAGCTTCAGCCAGGCCATCACCCTGCTGGGCCGGCGCCAGCTGCAGCGCTGGCTGCAACTGCTGCTGTATGCGCGGCAACAGGACGATGGCAAGATCCACGCGCTGCTGCCGCTGGCGGCCGTGCGCGCGGCGCAGATGGAAGCGCTGTGCCAGTTGCGCGGCGGCGACCGCGACGCGCAAGACCTAGCCTTCATGGCAGGCGTATTTTCGCTGCTTGACGTCCTGCTGGGCATGCCGATGGCAGAGATCATCGCCACCCTGAACCTGGCGCCCGAAGTCAGCGCCGCCTTGCTGGAACGCAATGGGGAGCTGGGCACTTTGCTGGCGCTGGTCGAAAGCGCCACGCCGCCGCCCGACGGCTTGCGCCGCGCCGGTATCGATGGAGAAACCTATTGGCGCAGCCTGCTGCAGGCCTACCAATGGGCCATCCAGGTCAGCCGGAACCTCTAGCATGGCCCTGTTTCCGGTGTCGGATTTCCTCGGTGACAGCGCCGCCCTGTGCGACGCCGTCGTGCGTTTGCGCGGCCCTGCGCTGGTCGCTGAGCTGGGCCGTATCGCCAGTACGGTGATGGCCAGCCCGCATGGCCAATTCCTGCCTGCGGCCGGCACGGACGCCGCTGTGCCGGCCGTGCTGTTTCCCCGCGATACGCCCGCCTTGCTGCAGGAAGTCAGTTTCGACGGCCACTGTTTCGGCCATTACAGCGTGGCCGGCCGTCCGCTGTATAACGACGCCGACCGCCGCCACCTGGCCAGCCTGGCATCGTTGACGGCCGGCGTCCTGCAAGTGCATTCGCTGGCGCAACGCTCGACCCATGCCTACGCGCAAGTCGAAGCCTTGCTGGCGCAGCAGACGCAAATCCTCGACCAGTTGCACGAATCCGTGCTGACGATGGACTTGACGGGCTACATCACCAGCTGGAACAAGGGCGCCGAACGCCTGTTCGGCTACACCTCGGTGGAAGCCGTGGGGCGCAACATTTTGTTCCTGTACGATGACGAAGACACGGGTTTCCACGATGCCTTCCTGGAGCAGGGGGGGCGCCTGATGGAGGTGCGCCGCCGAAAGAAGTCGGGCGAGGTCTTCTGGGCCAGCCTGTCCCTGTCTCCGCTGCAAGACCTGGATGACAAGCCGATCGGACTCATCGCCTATCTGACGGACATCACGGAACGCAAGCTGGCCGAAGAGCGGCTGCACCACCTGGCGTATTACGACCCGCTGACCAGCCTGCCCAACCGCACCTTGCTGGCCAAGCTGGTCGACCAGGCCCTCTCCGTGGCGCAGCGCAGCAAGATGCTCGGCTGCGTGCTGTTCATCGACCTGAACCGTTTTAAGCTGATCAACGACACTCTGGGCCGGCGCATCGGCGACGAACTGCTGCGCCAGGTCTCCCTGCGTTTCCGCCAGGTATTGCGCGACCAGGACCTGGTGGCGCGCCTGGGCGGCGACGAGTTCGCCGTCGGCCTGTTCGACATCGGCCAGCATTTCGAAGCGAGCATGGTGGCGCAAAAGCTGCTGGCCTCGCTGGTGGAGCCGTTCCTGATCGAAGGCCACGACCTGCGCGTGGGTGCCAGCATCGGCATCAGCGTGTATCCGCAAGACGCGCAGGACGCGGAAACCCTGCTGCGCCTGGCCGACATCGCCATGTACCGCGCCAAGCAGGACAGCGGCGGCGAAGCGGAAAGCGTGGCGTTCTACAGCCAGGACATGAACCTGGGCATGCAGGCGCGCATGCGCCTGGAAACAGGCTTGCGCCAGGCCCTGTCGGAACAGCAACTGCTGCTGCACTACCAACCGAAATACGCCCTGGGCAGCGGCCGCATCATCGGCGCCGAAGCGCTGGTGCGCTGGCACCACCCGCAGCACGGCATGATCCCGCCCGCCGAGTTTATTCCTTTGGCCGAATCGACTGGCCTGGTGGTGCAAGTGGGCGAATGGGTACTGGAGGCGGCCTGCGCCCAGGCGCAAGCGTGGAAACTTGCCGGCCTGCCGCCGATCCGCCTGGCCGTCAACGTCTCCGCCCGCGAATTCACGGCAGCGCTGCCCGCCAGAGTGGCGGCGACCCTGGCCCGCTACGGCCTGGAAGCGGCCTGGCTGGAACTGGAAATCACGGAAAGCACCCTGATGCACAACATCGAGAGAGTCATCGGCATCATGGACCGCATCACGGCCTTGGGTGTGGCCCTGTCCCTGGACGACTTCGGTACCGGCTACTCAAGCCTGTCCTATCTGAAACGCTTCCCCATCGATACGTTAAAGATCGACCGTTCCTTCACCACCGGCATCCCCACCGACGCCAGCGACTGCGCCATCGCCAGCACCATCATCAGCATCGCCCAGCAACTGCACCATAAAGTGATCGCCGAAGGCGTGGAAACGGCCGAGCAACTGGCCTTCCTGAAGAGCTCAGGTTGCGACGAAGTGCAGGGCTACCTGTTCTCGCGCCCGTTGCCGGCAGGGGAGTTCGAGAAGGCGCTGCGGGAAAACTGGGGCGTGTAAGGCAAGCGTGCCCGCTCTTTCCTGTCAGGCAAACTGTGCTAGCCATTGGTAAGCCACGGACCTTTATGTATAATGCTGCCATCTGGAAGCGTGGCCGAGTGGTTGAAGGCACTAGTCTTGAAAACTAGCGACGGGTTAAACTGTTCGTGAGTTCGAATCTCACCGCTTCCGCCAAGTACATAAAAAATTCGTGAGTATACACAACCTATATTCCACCGAATTTCATTGAAAATCAACGACTTAGCTTGATTTTTGTCCCGCCGAGTCACAGATTCGGTGATATCCAAAAACGCTCTCGCAGAATGATGCGTAGGCTAAATTGTAGGTATGATGCGGTTTTTCTCAAAACCGTACCTACAGGATATCGCATGGCCATCAATACCCTTACCGACGCAGACTGCCGCCGCGCAACGCCAAACGATGGCAAGCTGCGCAAGCTCTTCGATGGCCACGGCCTGATGCTGGCAGTCCTGCCAAGCGGAAATAAGGTTTGGCGCATGGCCTATCGTAACGACGAGGGCAAGCAGCAAACTGCCGTGATTGGCCCGTATCCCCTGATTGGCCTCAAGGAAGCCCGCGAGCGCCGGGACGTTTTGCGGTTGAAACTGATCGACGGGGAAGACCTCAAGCCCAAGCGCAAGACAAGCAGCCCATCCATTGCGCTTGATGCCGCCATCGATACCTACTGGGCCGGGCGCACGGACATCAGCGCCGGCTACAAGGCAAATGCACTGCGCGCGCTGGCCATGTACGTGTCGCCGACGCTGGGCGCGAAAACGGTTCGTGAAATTACCAAGGAAGACTTGATGGCCGCGCTGCGCCCGATGGATGCCGCCGGCCTTTCCGTGTATGTCCGGCGGGTGCGCATGTGGGTGGGCCAGGTTCTTGACTGGGCCATCCAGCATGGCCACTGCGAGGAGAACCCTGCATCGAACATCAATTCGAAGGTCGCCTTTTCCCGCAAGCCGCGCGAAGGGTTCGCCGCCCTGGCATTGGCCGAGGTGCATCCATTCATGGAGCGCCTGGACCTGGAAGATGAAATTCAGTCTGTGCTGGCCTGCAAGCTGCTGGCGTTGACGTGGACGCGCACGGACGAGCTGCGGCGCATGACCTGGGCGGAAGTGGAGGGCGATGTCTGGCGGATACCGGGCAAGCGCATGAAGAAGGGCCGCGAGCACTTGGTGCCGCTGTCTTCCCAGGCGCTGGAACTGCTGGCTGAAATGAAGCTGCGTTCGCGGGGCAGCATCTATGTTTTCCCGAACGACCGGGGCGGCAGCCGCCCCATGAGTGAAAACGCGATTCTTTACCTCATTCACCGAATCGGCTTCAAAGGCAAGATGACGGGCCACGGCTGGCGCAAGGTCGGTTCCACCTGGGCCAACGAGCACGAGTACAACTCGGATCATGTCGAGGTGCAGCTCGCGCACAAGGACGGCGGCGTGCGTGGAGTGTACAACTCGGCGGAATACCTGAAGCAGCGCCGGGTGATGCTTCAGGCATTCGCTGATTGGCTGTTAAAGCAGCCTGATCCCAGCGGCTTGGAGCGTTGAAAGGCGCCATCCCAGCGTACGCTGGGTTATGGAAACGTCCGCCGGCGGCAGCTTGTTCTCCTTCACCCATCTGCGCAGCGTCTCCGAAGTGACGCCCAGCATTTTGTATAAGTCCTGGCGGTAAATAATTCGGTCTTCGTTCATTATTTGATTCCTTTCGTGGTGGGGTTTTTCTTGCGCTGGGCTGGTTCTGTATGGCGGGCCTTGCTTTGCACCGCCAAGGCGAATGCTTCGGCCTCGGTGTGGTGCGGTACTTCGACGCCAGGCTTGCGGTAGTCGCGTAGCCGGCAGAATTCTTTGTATTGATCCATTTGGGTACTTTGTAAGTCGCTTGATTGCATTACTCCTCCGCTAGTGCGATCCGCATTACCGGCACTCATGTGGTTCATGTCACCTCCATTACCGACTCGATAAAGATGCGTGCCTGCTCCGCGTTGATCGCGTTGCCGTAGGCGCGCAGGCGTCCCACTCGGGCGGGAGCCCCATGAGCCAGCGGGAATGTGCCGGGTTCAACTGGCCGCCACTTTCCATCCCGGCATGTGAGCCAGTCAGCAGATTGCCAGAGGCCGTTAACCGGGCCGGGGAGTCCGCTGCCAGCATTGCAAAGTCGTTCAGATTGGAGCCGTGCCGTGTCTCTCCCATCGCCCGGCAGATCTGTCCTCCACCCGTCGAATCGCTGGCCTGTGGCGTCGGCCAGCCCGCAAGGTAGGCTTGGCGTGGCAGCTGGTCGACCCGGTCCTTGCCATCGCGCTGGGCCACCATGCCGGGTGTATCCTTGTGATCCCGTGTCGTTGGCGTAACCCATCCAGTAGGTGCGGTCCCGGATGTGCGGCGCGCCGATGCCCGCAGACGGGAACGCGACCGCCCCGAAGGTGTAACCCAAGGCTTCCAAGTCATCTTGTACAAGGTCGATCCAAGCATCGACGTCCTTGCCCGCAACCTGCTCTCCAAAGACTGCTGCAGGGCGCGACTCGCTGATAAGGTGCTGGAACGCTGGCCACAGGTGCCGCTGGTCATCAAACCCAGTTCCTTTGCCTGCCGTGCTGAAAGGCTGGCACGGGCAACTACCTGTCCAGACTGGTCGCGTGTCGTCCCATCCTGCGCGACGAAGAGCATAGGACCAAACTCCAACGCCAGCGAAAAAGTGGCATTGCGTGTAGCCGACGAGCTCATCGGGACAAATATCTTCGATCGATCGTTCATCCACAATTCCCGGCGCTATGTGGCCGGCCTCTATCAGGTTGCGCAGCCATGCGGCTGCGTATGGGTCAATTTCGTTGTAAAAAGCGTTCACTTGGCTAGCCTCAGCTTGCGAGTTCCGCAACCGGCGCGGCGGCGCTTGCAGACTGCAGCGCGCCCAGCGGCACGGCCCGGAACATGCCCGGCCACTGGTGGTCCAGCTCCACCCAGGCATGCAGCTCGCCATTGCCCACGTCGCGGCGCAGGTCGTTGACGGTGCCGGCCTGGTAGCCTTCGTCGGTATCGAACGTTACGCGGTCGCCCAGGGCGATTTGCCGCGGTGAATCGGTCAGGGTGGTCAGCATTGCGGTGCTCCTTTCAGTTTGGCGGTAACGCCACACACGCCGTAGCGGTCGATGGCGGCGTCGATCACGTCGCCGCTGGAAGCGGCAACCTCAAAAAATTCAAAGCGTTCGGTTTGCGTGCGAACGATCACGGCATAGGTGCTCATGTGCCATTTCCTTCTTGCGGTGGGTTGTCGGGAACGATCAATCTGGGATACGGGCAGGCGTTGACGGCTGCCCAGGCGGCAATCAGTGCTGTTTTGGCCTCGTCGGACAGGTCAGGCACGGGCGCCGCCGGCGGCGTGGCCGGGGCAGGGCGGTCGGGGTGCGTACAGTTATTTACACGAGTCCGAGGAACGGCAACCCCAACAGCCACCCCGCGCCTGCCTGTGGCCTGTACCGGCGTCCACGTATGGCGCACGGACTTGAAGACCACGCCGATCAGATCGCTGCAGCGCACGCCGTAGGGCGTGATGCGTTGCGTTTCTCCGTAGCGGCCGATGACGGTCTTTTCGTCCTTGGCCAGCGTGACGACCAGCTCTTTGCGCGGCACCAGGGCGCCGCCCTGGGCGCGCAGGTATTCGGCCCAGCAGGCGCGCTTTTCGCCGTCGATCTTCTGCACGGCATTCCAGGCGCGGCGCATGGCGGCCGGCGCTTCATTGACCATGCTTTCCTCGATGCGGCGCAGTTCGCGCCACACGGTGACGGGCGCGCCGCCCCATTGCTGGAATTGGCGGATGCCCCAGCACGCGGCCCAGGACTCGACGCGCGCCGAGGGCGTCAGCTCGACATCGCCGTCGGTGTCGGCTGTGACGACGTAGCCTTCTTTCGTCTTGTGGTCGGCCACGCCGTCGATGTTCTTGGCCACGTACTTGGCGATGTAGCCGGCGGCGCTGCCTTTGGCCCAGTCGATGCGCTTGACGTCCAGGCGGCGCGCAAAGGCACCCGGTTCGCCACGGTCCACGCGCCAGGCGTAGCGCTTCATGATGCGGATGGCGCGGCCGGCCACATCCTGCAGGTGGGCCGTTTTGTATTTCGCGGTGGGGCGCACGAACAGCAGCAGATGCCAATGCGGGCAGCCGTCGTGGTGCGGCTCGGCGATGCGAAAGCCGTACAGGCCGATGCCACGGCGCGCCAGCGCGGAGCGGCACAGGGAAGTCATCTTGCCCAGATAGGCATTCGCCTCGCGCGGCGTGGAGCCGTCGAACTTGTCGTTTGGCTTGCCGCTGTGCTGCATGGCGTGGAAGCGCGATGGGCACGTCCAGGTGATGAAAATGCCCTGGTCGCCGCACTCGCGGGCGATCTGTTCAAAGCCGTTGATGCGCAGCATCAGTTCGCCGCGCCGGATCGCCTTATTGGCGGTGGTTTTCTCGGCCAGCTCGGCGATGCTGAATTGCTGGCCGTTCTCGTTCTGCACCATTGTGGCGGCCAGCGCCGCCGCATTGCGGCGGTTCTGCGCCAGGCGCGACAGCACTGCATCGTTGCTGGCGTAGGGTTCGCCGCTGTATTTCACATAGCCCAGGCGAATATTGCCCGCTTCAAAGGCGCGCTTGACGCGCTTGCGCAACTGGCGGCGCCACCAGCGGGCGTCCACCAGGCGGGCGATGGTGTCGGGCAGCGCGTCGAACTCCGGCAGCTCGATGCCATACGAGGCGCATTCGTCTTCCATGATTTGCAGGGCGTGCGTGTCGGACACGGCCATCCACAGCATTTTGGTCACGCCATCGGCAGCGCGCTCGGCGGTGGCCACGATGTCGGCGTCGCTTTGCGACAGGTCTACGCCGGCCGGCACGTACTGTTCGGCAAACTCGCGCACAAAGCTGGTGGCGACGGATTCATAGACTTTGTACCAGGACGACCAGGCCATCTTGGCCATGGCCGCCGTGATGACGCGGTTGCGCCACTTGTAGGGGATGCGGGCCAGCTCGGGCGCGAACTGGGCGGAGCGCAAAAAGGCTTCGTGGCGTTGTGGGGCCGGCAGCAGGATTTGTTTAGATTGCATTCAACAGTCTTTCGTACACACGGATAGCGGCGGAGGTGGCGGCGCGCAGCGCGATGCGCTCTTCCTCGGTAAATGAATGGATGGGCGATTCCCAGCGGTCGGCGTCCAGGCCGGCGGCGATCAGCACGGAACGGCGCGCGCCACGCGGCGACAAGCCCCAGGCCTGGGCCATGAAGGGAGCCAGGTTGCGCGGCTTGATGCTGCGCAGCTGGGCCTTGGCTTCGGCGATGGCGGCCAGCGCATGCCCGGCGCCTGGTGGCGTCGGCATGTCCTTGTCGCGCGCGGCCAGAATTTCGGCGGCAGGCTGGAAGGACAGGTGGTTGTCGATAAGGGACGCCGGCATGGTTCAGTCCTTGATGGCGCCGATGGCCCGCAGCAGCGCTGGGGTAATCAGGATCAGGAGTGACAGCAGCCAGATGCCGCAGGTTTTGGCCAGGCGCAGCATCAGCGTGCCCCTGGCTTGAGAAAATGTTCTGCCCAGTATGGGAGCGTGTGCGATGCGCCGCAGCAGTGCCGGGAACCCGCTTCAGTGGCGAAAAGGTAGTTCACCTCGATGGACAGCTTGCCGACCAAGGCGCGTTGCTTGGCTGGCGCGAAAAAGCCCTCACGCTCCAGTGCTTGCGCATCGCTGACGATGAAGGTCAGATTGGCAGCGCCGTAGGCGTGATAGGTCTTGGCAATCTCATGGATATGGGCGGTCAGCGCCGCGATGCCGATGCCCGCGCCAGCTTGCAGCAGAAAACACGTTGGCGCCACGGGGACGATACAATTTTGCAAGGTCGGGCGAATCGTGCTTGATGCCATGGATTGGTCGGCATGACGGGTGGCGTGCAGCGTGTTTTCCATCGGTTTTCCTTATTTCAGGTTGAACGAATCCCGCACGCTCAAAAGGGAGCGCAGCAGGGCACAGCAAAAGAGGGGGAGTTACGGTAGCCGGGCTACGGCGGCGCGAGGATCGTGATAGTCATCAGCAGCCCGCCGTCAGGTCCAAGGCCAGCTGGTTGGTGGCTGCCGCGCGCGCATGCTGGGACATCGGGATGCGGATATCCGGCTTGGGCATGGCGGACAGCGAGAGGGTGCGCAGTACTTCCAGGCCTGCCACGAAGGAGTGCCCGCATTCTGGGTTCTGGCACATGTAGGTGATTTCCTTGAACATGGCGGACATCGTGCGGCTCTTGACGGCGCGGACGGTGTATTCGCAATGCGGGCAGGGCAGGCCGATGACTCTCATTTCAGCGTTCTTTCCACTTGGTACAGGGCGCGACCGCGACCTGTCATGTTTTTTGACTGCTTGCGTAAGCGCGATTTGACGAGCCATTCAGCCGCCTGATCGATACTTGCCAGCCCCTGGCGTTGACGCACGAGTTCCAGCAACGCGCGCTCTTCGTCATTGAGGTTAATTTGATGGTCTGGCATTTTCTGTAACTTTAGAGTTGCTCAAAAGTGACTCGGTTTAAGCGCTGCGACGCTGTACGCTGTCGATGGTGGCGTCATCCAAGGCGATCACGGCCAGGGCTTCACGCATCACGATCTGGCGCACCAGCACCGCAAGCTCTTCGCCCTGGTAGTTGGCGATCGAGGAAACAAGCTGGTGCTCATAGTCATCGAGGCGCAGCATGACGCGGTGGCTGCGGATACGTTTTGCATCGGGGTACATGACGTGGTCCTTAGTGGGTGGGTTTGGATGCAAGTTCGCGCTTATAGTCGGCGAGGCCGCGCAGGATTAGGAAGCGGAGGAACCAAGCGCGAGAACGCTCTTGCTCGGCTGCGAAGGCTTCTATTTCTCTTACTTCGTCAGGAGCCAGTCGAACGCCGAGGGGTTTAGTCGTGACGCCCTTGGCAGTACGTCTGGCATTGGATACGTTTTTCATAATGTTATGATGTGTAATCGCTACAGGATGGCGTAACTATAGTGTCCAAAAGCGCACTAGTCAACAAAAAGATGTGAGTATGAGCATGTTTGGTGAAAGATTAAAGCAAGAGCGTCAACGTTTGGGCATGAATCAAGATGATTTCGCCGCAGTTGGTGGGGTCAAAAAACGCGCCCAAATTTCGTACGAGAAAGATGAGCGATCTCCGGATGCTATCTACCTATGTGCGCTGTTAGAAATTGGAGTAGACGTTTGGTATGTGATGACTGGCAGCGTCTCAGCTGCGGTGCTCAGCGCGGATGAAAGTGAACTAGTTTCTGGTTTCCGGAATCTGGATGCGCGTGGACGAGCTGGCGTTCTTGGAATGATTGGCGGCATGCGCCTGCCAGCGCCCCCGGCATCTCCCGCAGGGAATGCCCCGCACGTTGAAAACCACGGCAAGATTGGGCAAAACTTCGTGGGGAATATCATTGGACCGCAGACTTTTAATGTGGCCGGCAGCGGACGAAAAAAGGAAAAATAGTCTGCAAATGATTGATCTTCTTATGTTGATTGTAATTCCTGCATGCGTGCTCTACATAATTTTCATTGGCTAAATCATCGCAGACGAGTGTTTGAGGGTTTTGAGTGATATCGCTCTGCCTTACGAGGCATCCAGCAATAAAAGATCGTAGCAAGGTTCAGCACGGCTCGACTTCAGGCAGTGCAGTCTGACGAGCTGGGATATTTCATCCGATATTTGAGAGATGAGTTCGACTGTTAAAGGTGATTTTTAGGTACTCGCATGGTCCAAGAAATAAGCCGAAACGTGTCCTATGAGCGACTTTTACACCGCTAAGCAGACGGCAAGCGTAATTATTTTCCTTGCTAAAAGTCCTGTGGTCTATAAGAGAACAGAGGCATTCCGCAAAAGCAGAAATTCTCTGTAGTGTGACAATGTGTGAGTATTTCTGCCTGGAAAATCGTTATCCTCAGTTGCCGATAACGGCCAATAGCTTCCGCTCAAGCCATGTAAGTACTGATTGGATCCACAGAATTATGAATAAGACCGAAGTGTTGCAAAAATTACAGGATTTTCGAGATCGCCTGCAGAGTGACGTTGTAAACGCATATGGGCAACGCGGCTCTTCTTATGGTAGAGAGCGCTTTGCAGCATGGAGAAATCAATTTTCTAAGTTTTTGGATCAAAACCTTCCCGGTGCTTCGTCAAAACTAAACGCAAAGTTACAGAGGTCTGTATTTGTTATTGGAAGGGGTGAGTCAGATGTAGGCGTATTTTTGCGTGAGGATGGTGAGTCATGTTTTTCCTTTATCGACTCACTTAGGCTTGATATTGAGAATGATGAGTTCGATTTTTCGCCCCCTTCGCCTCCTCAGGAAGTTCAATCCTCTGTCAGCAAGAAGCCATCCTTGAAAAATAAACGAATTTTTATTGTCCATGGTCATGATGACCTCTTAAAGACAAAGACTGCACGATTTGTCGAGAAGCTTGGATTTGAAGCCGTGATCCTGCACGAGCAGGCAAGCAAAGGCATGACGATTATCGAGAAAATTGAGGCAAATACAGATGTTGGCTTTGCTATCGTTTTATATACTGGGGATGACAGAGGTAATACTGAAGCAGCAGCAGGAAAAGGTGAATTGAACGCTCGTGCTCGCCAGAATGTTGTGTTTGAACACGGCTATCTTGTGGCCAAGCTCACTCGATCTCATGTTGTTCCATTGGTTAGCGGGAACATGGAACTTCCAGGCGATATAAGCGGTATGGTTTATGTGGATGACGCTAATTGGCAGATCGAGGTGGCAAAGGAAATGAAGGCAGCTGGGTATGCAATCGACTTCAATAAAATCGTTGGAGGATAATCACTTGTCAAGCAACGCGATCTAACACGGACGACATCTTGACAGTATATTTTATTTGAGAATAGATAACGTCATTGGTTGTGAGTCTTCGTTATGAATAGTTATTGCTGTTATTGTAAGATCGAAATTTGAAGAGCATCGAAATACTATGCTAAGGAAAAAATGAAATCTGAACATGTTAAATTATTAACAGTGGAACAAGTGCAAATCATTCGCACGCGTTGGCAAGACGATTCTAGCTTCGTGGGATTTCCTGATGCGGAGCGTGACACAGTTCAAGACAGTTGGTTCGATAATCTTCTAGTGCAACCAGATTGGTTTTTGAACGCGATATCTAAAATGGTGACGGTCGCTGTAGCTCGTAAGGGGGCCGGGAAGTCAGCGGTAAGATTGACTAGCATTGAACGTCGCAAACAAGATTCCAAAACGCTAATAGTGGAAGCTTCGGCGGACGAACTTGCCTCGCTGCACGCGGAACGTTTAGTGAAAGCCGCAGAGCGTGGATACGGCGCTGTTTCCGACTGGATGCAAATTTACGCAGATCTGATTTGCAGAAGGCTCGCCCATGAGATGAGCGGCCATCTACTCACCAATGACGATGAAATTGCAGTTCGGGCTTGGGCAAAGACTAAGGGAATTACGGAGCGAGATTTTGGCGAACGCATAGTCGACGTTCTGAAGACACTCGTACCTTGGGCTAAAGCCATGGCCGCCGAAAACGCAGAACAAGAAAAAGGTAGCGTAGAGCGAATAGCTCGGGTTTCGCAAGCCACAAATTTTGCACTTTATGTTGATGATTTCGATAATATTCAAGAAGATGGCGGCGCGACAAATATTCGTTTAATTCGCGACGCGATCGAAGCCGCTGATAGGATAACACATCACAATAAAAACGCCGAAGTTCATTTATTTATGCGGCAAGATTTGTGGCTCAATATTAATCCTGGTTGGCATTATTCAGACAAAGTAAGTGGAGTGGTGCATCTAAATTGGAATATCAATGATTTAAGGCTTTGGACAGCTCAAAGACTTCGACTTGCAATTGCGATGGCGCTAAACATTGAATATAAAATGATTAGAGTGCCGTTTGATGACATGTGGCATGTTTTCTTCACTAAAGAGGTGACTTTAAAGAATAAATCCAAGAGTGATTCTTTTAGTTATTTTGTTAGAAGGTCAATGTACACGCCTCGTAGCCTGCGCGCCATGATTAAGTTTGCACTCGATGGTGCAGATAGGCTTCCTGTTTCCGATGAAGTGATCCAAGATGCAGAATGGAGCTATTCGACTGATCAACTTGAGTTCTTGAAAACGGAATTTGGTGGTCTATGTATAGGATTGGATATTTGTCTGCAGTCCTTTACCGGGAAATCTCTTGAATGGATTGCTTCGGATTTATACAAACATCTTAGAGGTCTAATTGGGAATGGCCAAGTCAGACTTCAAAAGGGTGTCTCGTACGGCGAATCAGATATTGCTCTTGCACGATTCTTATATCGAATTGGGTTTTTAGAGGTGCGCTACCCAGAAGATGATCGATATGAAGTGCGAGATGTGATGCGTCATCCCGACCATTGGAAAAGCGTCAGAACTGATGACGCTGTGCGATGGGCTGTTCGAAGTGCCTTTTTCAACGGTCTGAAGTCACATCGTGCATAAGTCTCTTGCTGCCTCATTAACCGCTCTAGAATGCTCATTTCCTAGGATTGTGAATTTCCACTAATGTGTGTGGGGGCCAGTGTTTGGTTCATGCAATGCGCCTCCGCATCTATACACTAGAAATCGTCGCTTCCGGTTTTCAAGGTTCCTCGCTGTTTTCATTAATGATCTCGCGCACTTCCTTTATGTTGTTCCATGCTGTTTTTGCCGCTCGCTTGGCGCTGCTCTTGTTCTTGTAAAGATGCTCCAGCGTCTTGAGCATGCCTGTGGCGCCTGCCTGCTCCTGCCCCGCCTTTTTCTTCTTCGCCGCCACGTCCTTCCACCTGGCCACCACGCCCGTGATGCCTTCGTCCGGGTCTTTCTCGTCCTCGCGTTCTGCCTCGACCGCTTCCGTCTTCGTTTCGAACTCCACGCGCGTGGTAAAGCCGTTGCCGCCAAGGCTGTGCGTGACCTTGACCGATAGCCATTCGGTGGCGTCGATCTCGGGCTTGAAGCCTGTCACGGTGACGGGCGATTGCGGGAACACGGCCGGGTTGCCCAGGGCCAGGCTCATTTCAAAGGTGGCCAGGCCGCGCAGGATGCGCTGCCATTCCGCCACGGCCGCCGCGCGCGCGTCGGTTTCGTTGGCAAAGGTGGTGCGCAGGCGCTTGCTGTTGCCGGGCACGCCGGCCACGACGCTGCGGCGCCGCGCGTAGCGTTCGTCGTGCCAGAAGGCGCGTACGCCCGTGTAGGCGTCGCTTTCGGCGCTGTGGTAGCGGTGGCCGTCGCCCAGGGCGCGCGTGATGGGGATGACTGGCAGCGCCTTGCCGCTGGCCGTGCGGCTCTGGTTGATGGGGATGAAGAGCAGGGTGTCATTCTTGACGGTGGCCACGGCGTCGTATTTCCTGCCCAGCCGGCGCAGGAAGGCTGCATCGCTTTCGTGGGTCTGGTCGACGTGCTCGATGGCGGTATCGCGCAGACGCGTCGACACGCCCGACGCCAGCTCGTTGCGGAAGGCAATCGCCTCGATGATGGCGCCCAGGGTGGTCTTGTGAAAGCTGTGTTCCTGTTGCTGCTTGAACGTGTCGATCAGGTTGGCCGACCTGGCGCGCAGGGTAATGGTGTCGGGCGCGCCGCTGTGCTCCACTTCGTCGACGGTGAACTTGCCCATGTCCACCAGGCCGGATGATTGCCAGCCCAGGGCCAGGGCGATCTGCGCGCCGCGCGGCGGCAGGGCCAGCTTGCCGTCGCTGTCATCGAGCGCAATATCGAGCTGGTCGCTCTCGTCGCCACGGCACAGGGTCAAGGTCAGATTGATGAGCCGCGGTGAAACGATGGCCGTCAAATCCTTGTCCTCGATGCTGACCTTGAAGGCGGGGATATGCTCGCTCATTTGAACTTGTCCGCCGCGCTGCCGATGGCGCCGCTGATGCTGCCGCCGATCTTGTCTTTCATCTCGCTGACCACGCCGCCGTATTTCGACGTGATGCCGCCGACCACATTGCCGACCACGCTGCCCACGGCATTCTTGGCCGCGCCCGCGATGCTGCTGGTCATGCCGTCGATGCTGAGCATGTTTTTCAGGTCGCCGATGTCGCCCAGGCCAAGCATGGCCAGCACGCCGTCGTCATCGCGCTTGAGCGCAATCGAGAACTCGACGCGGCGCGCGCCGCCGCTGCCGTCGAGGATGCTGCGCCCCTCCGTCATGCTGGTGATGCGGTACGAGCCGAGAATGCGGCCCGTGCCCTGGATCAGAATCCAAGACTTACCCGTGTCGGCCATCATGCGCAGCGCATCGAGCGAATACAGGGAGCCGGTTAGTTCCGGCGCCACCCAGCCCGACAGGGTAATCGTGTCGTCACCTGGCCCTACATACTGGTGCGCATCGCGCAGGCCCACGCGGGCCGTGCTGGCGTGCTTCCATTCCGTTTGCCGCTGCAGCTCGTGATAGGCCAAGGTCGGCAGGCTGAACACGAACATTCCTAAAATCATCATCATGTTGCTTATTCCTTCTTAATCGTGGTCGCGCAGGGACGAGCGGATGCGTGCCGCCTTTTCGCGGTCGCGCTGTTCCATCGCCGCGTACACGGCGCGGGCGATGGCCTGGGGATCGGAACCGGCTTGCGCCTGGATCGTGATTTCGATCTTGTCGCCCTGGATGCTCAATCCGGCGCCGAACCCGCCCTGCGATAGCGGGGCGCGCGTGTCGAAGGCGCTGGCGGGTAACGCCGTGGCCGTGCCGATGGCGATGCCTGCGCCCAATTGCGTCAGGCGCTGCGCCAGGCCCGATACCTTGGCAATCGGCGCGCCCTCGCTGCGGTCCAGGCCCACGGCCAGGCCTTGCATGGTGTAGTCTCCCAGCTGGGCAAACACGCGGCTTGGGCTGTGGATGCCCAGCTTTTCCTTAAACCAGGCAATGGTGCTGGAACCGGCATTGCTGATGGCGTCCTTGACTGCGCCCATGGAACCAGTGATGCCGTTGACCAGGCCGCGCAGGATGTTGGCGCCGAACTCGGTGAACTGGGCCGGCAGCTTGATGCCGAACCAGTTCAATACGCCCGCGAACGCCTGATAGAACACGCCGACCGGCGACCAGTTGATAATCAGGGCGGTGATGCTGCCCATGCCGCCCGCGCAGACGGTGCGCAGGCGCGACCAGATATCGGCGAAGAAGACGCCGATAGGTTGCCAGGATGCGTTGATGCGCTGCAGGATGTTGGCGCCGAAGTCGGTGAACTTGGCCGGCAGCGCAATGCCGAACCAGCCCAGCACGCCCGCGAAGGCGCGATAGAAAAGGGCGAGCGGTGTCCAGTTGGCGACCAGGGCGCTGACGCCGCCGATGCCGCCGACAAAGGCGGTCTTGATCTGCGACCAGATGCCGGCAAAGAAGCCGGCCAGCGGCGCCAGCCCCTTGGCGAGGCGGCCTCGGATGCCGGCGGCAAAGTCGCTGAACCTGGCCGGCAGCGCAACGCCGAACCAGCCCAGCACGCCCGCGAAGGCGCGATAGAACAGGCCCAGTGGTGACCAGTCGGCGATCAGGCTATTGATGCCGACGAATCCGCCGGCAAACGCCGCCTTGACGCTGGACCACAGGCCGCCAAAGAATGCCTTGATCGGCTCCCAGTATTTGTAAATCAGGAAGGCGGCACCGGCAATGACCGTGATGGCAATACCAATCGGGTTGAGCATCAGCGCGCGGCCCAGCCACAGCACGGCGCGGCCCGCCCACATGAAGGCGCCGCCCAGGCCGCGCAGGATCGGCGTGAGCACGCCGCCCGTCACACCCATCTTGGCGAACATGACGTGCAGCATGGCATACGGGCCGATCATGGCGGCAATGCCCAGCATCAGCGGGCCGAGCACCAGCAGCAGGCTGGCTAGCACGGCAAAGGCGGTAATCATGACCTTGGCTACGGTCGGATTGCGTTCCATGAAGCCGTTTAGGCGCGTGATGGCACTGATGGCCATTTCCAGTCCCTGCGCATACAGCGGCAGGATTTTCTCGCCCATGGTGAGTTTCAAGTTGGCCAGCCTGGCCGTCGCTTCCAATTCGGCGCCGCCGGCCTGCTGCTTGCCCAAGTCATAAATCTGCTCGATGTCATACGCACCTTCGTTCAGCTTGGCATTTTTGTGCATCTGGATGCGCTGCCGGAACATATCCAAAAACTGATTACCTGCCGTGCGGTTTGAAAACAAACTGCCGATGGTGTCCTCAATTTGCTTAGGATCCGTGATGCCTTTCTTTTCCAGTTGTGGCAGCAAGACGGTTTCCAGCCACTCAAATTGGCTGCGTCGGAAAATGTCACTGCCCAGCAGGGCCCCTGGGCCAAGGGTGGCGCTTTGCGCAACTTTGTCATGCTTGACCTGACGACGATCTTTAATCAGCCCCAGTTTTTCCATGTTGCTGACGGCGCGCTTGGTGGTGCGCCCCTGGTACAAGTTCGAATAGCCGGACATCAGGGCCGTGCCGGCGCGGTGGCCGCCGACTTCCTGCACCAGTGGTTCCATCTGGTAATAGAACTGCTTGTCGTCCATGATCTTGGCAGCGATGCCGCCCGTCTTGATGAAGTTCAGCCACTCTGTCGGCCCGACGCGCCCGCCCGTGGCCGTGATGACCTTTTGCATCATGTTGGCCTGGTCGTGGAATTTCTCCGAACTGGCCGTGCCGCCGCGCTGCTCGATCACTTTGAGCAAGTCCATGAAGACGCGTTCGTTCTCTTCGCCAGACTCTGCGCCAAAGAACGCCTTGTTGGCAAACTTCATCTTGGCCAACGTGGGTGCGACCATTTCCGCGTGGTGCAGATCGCCAAAGATCGACATCGCGTCGCGCACTAGTTCCAGGTTTTCGTTTTGGCTGGTGCCGTAGGTCTTCATGTTCTGGGCGAACTGGATCGCCTGCTGGCTGGTTTTCGGCCCAAGGCCCAAGGCATTGACGCGGGCCTTTTCCAACTGGTAATGCTTCGCCTCGTGCAGACCCTTGGCCACGGGCATGGCCATAACCGCGCCGGTCGCCGTCGCGCCAGCGCCGGCCATGGCCATATTGCCCGCCTTGTTGCGCAGCTTGTCGGCGTGCTGGGTGGCGTTGGTGACGCGCTGTTGCTTGGCGTTTGCATTGGCCAGCTTCTGCTGCTGCAAGGTCATGGTTTTGTTGGTGGCCTCGATTTCGCGGCGCAAGGTGCGCTCGTGGTTGGCCAGGTCTTTGGTACCGATGCCGGCGCCCGCCAGGCGCTCGCGCATGATCTGCAGTTGCTGGGCCTGCTGCTGGCCGGCCGTCTTCAAGGCGCCAGCTGCTTTGACGGCGGCGTTAAACTCGCGCGTCATGGCGCGCGTGGGTGCCTCCGTCTGTTTCATCTTGGCGGCCAGGCTGGCCACCTTCTGCTGCGCCGCTTCCAGCTTGGTGCGCGTGGCCTCCAGGCCACCGTGCAGCTCGCGGAATTTGCTGATGTTCTTTTGCTGCGCGTTCAGGTCGCGCAAGCGGTCGCTGGTGGCCTTCAGTGCCTTGGCCGTATCGCTGGAACCGCCCATGATTTTTTTCAGCGGGCCGGTGATTTTGTCCAGCGCCGCAAATACCACCTGTAACTTCAAATCCCGACCAGCCATCTATTCCGCTCCGCTTCGCTGCCTGGCACGTTCGCGCCAGGCCATCAGTTCATCAATCGTAAAACCGTCCATCGCTGCCGGCGTCCAGTGGAAGACGCCGGCAATGTCGGCCATGGCGTCTTCTACTTCGCCGGGGATACCGAAAGGCGATCTGCTTTGCTCGCCAAAAAACCGGCGACCTCGGCGCCCACGGCCAGCAGGTCGGCCGGGTCCATGTTGGCGATGTCGTGCGCGGTCAGGGTCGGCTCGGTAATGCGCGGCAGCACGATCTGCAGGGCCGACACGTTCAGGTTGGCCAGCTCGATCAGGGAAATGCCGCGCAGGGCGCCGGCCTTGGGCTTGCGCACCGTCAGCGAGGTGATGAAGGTATCGCCGCGTTTGATCGGGTCGTCCAGCTCGATGACGGCGCTGTTTTGGGTATCGTTGTTCATGGTGTTGTCCTTGTAGGGTAGTGGTGAATAAAAAGGGGTTACAGGCCGATGGCCTTGCGGATGGCCGCATTCGTGTCGCCGCCGCCGAAGTTCTCGGTGCCGCTCATGAAGTCCAGTTCGATGACGGTGGCGCCGTCGATCATCAGCTTGTAGTAGCTGCACGCCATGGTGTATTTGTGCGTGGTGTCGTCGCCCATCTTGGCGCCGCCCATATCGATTTCCTTGTAACGGCCGCGCACGACGACCTCGACGGCGGCGACCGTGCCGTCATCGTCTTCCTGGTAGGCGCCGGCAAAGCGCAGTTGCACGGCGCCGTGCGCGTGCACGCCGTATCGCTTCAAGGCTTCCACGATCAGGCCACCAGCGCTCCATTCCAGCGACAGCGCCTCGTTGCCGAAGTCCACGGACACGGGGCCGCTCATGCCGCCGGCGCGGTATTCTTCCATCTTGCGGCTCAGCTTGGGCAAGGTAACTTCGGGCACCATGCCCATGAAGGACATACCGTCTTGGAACAAGTTAAAATTTTTCAGTTTGCGGGGCAGGCCCATAATTTCTCCAGTAGTTCAATGCGCCCGCGCGGGCGCGGGCTGGGTGGTCATGGCGATTACGCCGCGATGCGCGAGGCGAAGTCGGCCAGGTAGCGGTCGGTAATGCGCTGCTGGAATTTCAGGTTTTCCAGCGGCGGCACGGGCGTGTAGTCGTAATCGATGGCCAGCTTGCCGTCTTTCAGTGCCGTCTTGTCGTTGTATTGCTCGTCATACCAGGCGTGGCCGTCGATGATGTAGCCCTGCAGTTTCAAGTCGCGGAACTTGGCATTGATGCTTTCCAGCAGATCGCGCACCAGCGACGGGTGTAAAGGCACATCGACATAAGCGAAATGCGCCTCGGCGATGGTGTCGGCCAGCACCTGGGCCGTGCGCGTGTAGCTTTCGAAATAGAAGAAGCCGCCCGGTTCCTCGCAAGTGCGCGAACCCCAGAAGCGGTAGCCGCCCATGTTAATCAGGGTGGTCACTTCCTTGGCGTTGAGCACGCCGGCATCGGTGGCCGGGTCTTGCAGGTCGAAAAACACGTCCTTGGTGATGCCGGTCGGGCCGTTGATGACGACGTTGGACAGCGTCTTGTGCCAGCCCGTTTCCTCGTCGATCTTGGCACGCAGGCCCATGGCGTAGGCGACAGCCGACATGCTGGCCTCGGCGTCCGTGGAGGTATCCCAGTTGATAAAATCCGGCCAGATCATCATGACTTCGCGCTGGCCGAACTGGCCGCGATAGGCGGTGGCCGCCGTGACGGTGGCGCAGCCATAGGCCGACGCATACACGAAACCGCGCAGGCGCTGCGCCACGCTGGCCAGGGCATTGGTGACGGCCTGGGTGTCCAGCCCCGGCGCGCCCAGGATGCGCGGCTTCACGCCCAGCTTGCTTTGCGCGGCCAGCAGCGCCTTGGCGCCCAGGTATTTGCCGTCCGGCGACACGCCGCCCACGGCATTGGTGGTGGTTTCCGCTTCCGTTTCGCCTTCGGCCACGCGCACCACGACCGTCAGGGGCTTGGTCTGCGCGGCAATGGCCGCCAAGCAGCGATACAAGGTGCCGGTCTTGCCGGCCTTGCCCATGGCGGCCAGCACGTTGGTGACGAGCACGGGCGTGTCGAGCGGGAAGGCCGCCGGGTCGGCATCGTCAGCTGTGGCGATCAGGCCCAGCACGGCGGTGGACACGGTGCGGATGGGGCGCGAACCCTCGTTGATTTCAATGACGCGCACGCCATGGTGGTAGTCGGTGGCCATGTTGTTCTCCTGGTAAATGGTGAATGTCGGGTGTTACAGGGTGCCGGGTGGCGTCGTGCTTGGCGCAAGCGTGATGCCGGCATCTTCAAAGGCGCGTCGGGCCTCTTGCGGCAAGGTGTCGGCGATGCGTTGGAATTCGCTGCTGACGGCCGCCTGCAGTTCGTCCAAATCCCGCGCGGCGGTGACAGTCGGGCAGATGGTGATATCGAGCATGTAGGTGCGCGCCTGGATAATCGCTTGCACGGTATCCGCATCGCCGCTGGCCACGGCGGCAAAGCCGATGCCGGCCAGACGGTTGAGGATGCCGTCGCGCGTTTTTCTGACGCCGACCAGGAAGGTGTCGCACAGCACAAGGACCGGCGTTGGCGTCGGCGCGGTAATGACCAGCTGGCCGTTTTCAAATTGAAAGGTATGGCCTGCGGGGCGGCTCATTGCCGCCGCGTAGTCATCCTCATCCACCTTGATCAAGTCGTCAGGCAGGTGTGGATACTCAATGTAGTGGGGATAAAAATTGCCGGTTGAGTAAGAGTAGCGAATGGTCATGTCATTTGCCTATGGAAATAATGAAAACAGAAACGTTGCTGTTGACGTAGTTGTTCTGTGCCACGCCGCCATTGATGGACGAAGGCATGGCGGCGACAAACGCATTCGAATTGGGTGCCGCACCGATGCCCAGGACGGTGGCCGTGCAGCCGAATACAAATTCCTTGAACGCAATCGGAAAGGAAAAATTCTTCGTTGCGATGCCGGTGGTGGCGACGGGCACATCGACGGTTTGCCATTGCATGATGAAGTCGTCCGGCAGGCATTTGTGGCCGCTACCCGCGAGCACGCCGGTAAACGCGGCATTGCGGCTCAGTTCTGCGGTGGAGTCGATCACGCGCCATACCTGATCCGTGGTCGCCATCAACGTGAGCGATTGCCCTTTTTTGATCGTGATGCTGGTCGTTTCATCGGGCGCCATGAGAAAGGCGTCTTTCGCAGGTACAAGCCGTCCGCTTTGGGGGCCGGTGCAATGGACGCGCACGCAGACGCCTATATTGATAGGAATACCCAGCGATAACGGAGGGGGGAGGGTGAGGACCGATGTGGCATTGCCCAGCAAGAGCACAGACCCGGCGTCCTCGGCGGTCAACGAACGGTCTGCCTCCACGCGGGTGTAACCCGTCATGCTGCCCTGCGCGCGTCGCACAAACTCGGTGGTGGCAATTTTCTTGCTGCTGTCGCGTTGGGGCTGCGTCGGGGCCGTGTTGTTGAAGTAGTCGGCAAAATCAGCGTTGCGCCACATTTCGGCGGTCGAGTCGATGACTTGCCATGTATCGGCCGTGACTGCCACCAACGATAGCGACTGGCCGGCCTTGACGACCATCGTTGCGACATTGGCTGAGTCGCAACGAAGAAAGGCATTGGCAGCCGGTGTGATGGTCCCGGCAATCTTATTGAAACCAAAAAACTTGACCTGGCGCCCGATAATCTGGCCGCTGGCGAGACTATCAGGACGAGGCAGGGTTGCCGTCACAGAGCCATTGCTGAAGTAGTAAGCCTTACCAAAATCGGCGGCGCTGAGCGCACGGGAAACAGGAAAATCCGCAATGCCGGCGAGATTGCCCAGTTCCTGCTGCACAAAGCCGGCACTGGCCAGTTTTTTTGATGCGTCAGCTTTCGGCAGCGCCTGTACTTCCTTCATGCTGTATTGCGGATGCGGGTCAAGAGCGGCCAAGTGCTTGGCGTCTTGCTGGTCGCCATAGGCGCGCGCGCTGGTGTTTTGCTGATCGACGTAGGCGACTTTTGCCAGGAGCGGATGCGGGTCAAGCGCAGCCATGTGACCGGCCAGGCGTTGTTCCGCGTTGGCGGTCACATTTTTGTCCTGCTGATCGACGTAGGCGATCTTCGCCAGCAGCGGGTGCGGATCAAGAGCGGCCATGTGCCCGGCCAGACGTTGCGCCGCGTCGGCAGTGACATTTCTGTCTTGCTGATCGACGTAGGCGATCTTCGCCAGCAGCGGGTGCGGGTCAAGAGCTGCCTGGTGCTTGCCCAGTTGCTGGTCGCCATAGGCCCGTGCGCTGGCGTCCTGCTGATCGACATAGGCGACCTTGGCCAGCAGCGGATGCGGATCAAGAGAGGCCAAGTGTTTGGCCAGTTGCGCGTCGCTGTAGGCGCGGACAAGGATGTCCTGGTCATCGACATATTTACGGGTGGCCAGGATGACGGACGGATCGATTTTCAGTTCGATGGCGGCCGTGCTGGCGACGATCAGCACGATGCGCACCACTTGCGTGCGCCCGCTGCCCTCGGCCATCAGGGGCTTGTAGCTGGGCGGGCAGTTGGCCACGGCGCACAGGTCGCCGGCCTCGTCAAAGATGCCGATTTCGCGTATCCACCAGCCGCCCACATCCTCGGGCAAGACTTGCTCGACGATGATCTGGCTGGCGTTGGCCGGGTCGATGGTCAGCTGGTTCAGGCCCGCGCGGCGCACTTCGCGCACCAGCGCTTTTTGCGTGCGCACGGGCATGGGCAGATTGCCATTGCCGTCGCCCACGGCCAGGTTTTTCAGTTTCAGGGTTTGACCTAGGGCGATGGCGTTGGCCAGCTTGGCCTCGCCCACTTCAGTCAGGATGGCAAAGTATGTGCTCATGGATAGATGGTCAGGGTGTCGATGGTATGGGATGCGCCGGCTTGCAAGAGCGTGCCGCGCACTTCGATGGTTTCCGCGATCCAGGGATACACGGTCATGGCGTCGCCGTGGTACGCGCAAGCGCCCGCGTAGATGCTGCCGCGACTTTCCAGATAAATGGCCAGGCCCGTCATGTGACGGCTGACGGGCTTGGCGTCGGCGATCAGGCGTTCCATTTCCTGAAACATGGCGTCCGTGATGCCCGAGTCCAGCACGCCGACATCGAGGCGGAAAGTGCCCGGCACGCCGGCCGGCGTGGTTTGCCACCACTCGGTGATGCGGATCAGGTAGCCCAAAGATTCCACCACGCGGCGCACGGCGGCAATCGTGCCCTTGTGCTTGTGGATGAAATAGGACGCCTTGATGGTGCCGCGCTTGGTCGACTCGGGCCAGGCATCATCCCAGCGGTCCACGGAACAGGCCCAGGCCAGAAACGGCAGCAGATTGACGGGGCAGCGGTCGGCGTTCCACAGGTCGCGCAGCGGCACGGGCACGTTGACCAGTTCGGCGCAAGCCACGGCAATGGCGCGCTCCAGCGCCGTGGTGTTGGGCGGCAGGGTCGGCACGGTCTTATTCATCGAGCACCACGACATTGAGCTGGATGGCCGTGCAGCGCGCGGCCTGGGTGGCATTCAATTCGATGTCCGCCGCCGGGCTGGTCAAGACGACCTTGCGCACACCTTCGACGTGGACGGCGGCGCTGCAGGCGGACCGGTAGATGCTGTGCCCCAGCGGGCGGCGTGGCTGCGAGACGCGCGCGGCGTTGGCGCGCGCTGCGTCCAGCAAAATCGGCACTTCCGGGCCGACGCCGATAAACAAGGTGGCCTCGATCTGATAATCGATGACCTGGGCGGCCTGCACCGTCAAGCGGTCGCCCAGGGGGCGCACGTCCTCGGCGTTGAGCGCGCGCGCCACGGTGCCCAAGAGTTCGGCGCTGGCGATGCCGGTGGCGTTGTTGGCCAGCACCGTGACGGTGACATGCGCCGGCGCCGGGCTGGTGGCGCTTGCGTCCTTGACGCGGCCATCGCTGCTGCGGGCGTGGAATTCGTATGACGCTTTCGGGCCGGCCACGGACAGGCCGTCCGGCGCTTCCTGGATGCGCAGGCGGTAGGCGTCGTTGTCTTCCATGACGGCGGCCACGGGTGGCAGGGCGTTGGGATTGGCCGGCGTGATGACCAGGCGCGCCACGTTGACGTTGGCGCCCAGCTGGTCCAGATCGCCATCGAGCGCAAACGCCAGCATGACGGCCTTGCCCGCTTCGTTGACGCGGTTGCGCAGGATGGTTTCCTGATACGCGTTCTCTTCCAGCAGCTTGGTGGCCGGTTCCGATTCCAGGGCCAAGAGGGCCGTGACGGCGGAGCGCTCGGCTTCCGGCAGCAGGCTCACCAGGTGGGCTTTGCGGCCGGCAAGGATGGCTTCGAAGTCCAGCACTTCGACCACGCTGGGCGCGGGCAACTGGGTCAGGTCGATGGGCGTGCTCATACGGCGCCCCCTTGCTTGACGGGCACGGCCATGGTGATGGCCTGGCCATTCGCCGTGCCATCGAGCAGCAGGGCGATGGCGCCGTCCGTGTCGCGCGTGAGCTGTACGCTGGCGAGCTGCAAACGCGGTTCCCAGCGGCGCAGGGCAAAGGCGGTGGCGGCGTAGATGCGCAACTGCGTGGCGCTGTTCAGGGGCTGGTCGATCAGCTCGGGCACCTCGGAGCCATAGCGGCGGCGCCGGATGCGCGAACCCATCGGCGTGGTCAAAATGTCGGTCACGGACTGGCGCAGGTGGCCCAGGCCCGTCAGGCTGCGCCCCGTGGTGGCGTGCATGCCCATCATGATTGCGGCCCGCCCGACTGGTCGCCGCCGGCCCTGACGCCGCCGTGCAAATGCTTGGCCAGGCTGATGGCGCCGGCCAGCACGTCCTCGGTCGCTTTAATTGTTCCTTGCACGGCCATGGCCACGCCGCCAGCGGCGCCGGCCTTGGCGTTCACGCCGCCGTTCAGGGCGGTGGCGCCGTTGACGGTGGCCGATTGCATGACGATCAGGTTTTTCATGACGGTCAGGTCGCCCGTGCAGATGGTGCTGGGCGCGTTCGACGTGACCTTGTCCGCGGTAATGGTGGCGGTGCCGCCGGGGAGAAGTGCCGTCAGGGCGTGGGCCGCATGGTCGTACTGCACCACGGCGCCGTCGGGGTAGTGCGTAGTGTGGATGCTGTCGCTATCTTCGGGCGCGTCAAACGCCTGCGAGTACAGTGCTGGCAGGATGATGCCACGCGTCAGGTCGCCGCCCGGGGAAATGACGATGACCTGTTCGCCCACGGTTGGCACCGACCAAGTGCGCGTGCTGCCGGCGCGTGGCGTCGTCCATTTCAGCCATTCGGTGGAGAGTGTCGGCCCGAGCCGCACGCGCGCCTTGGCCCCGTTGACCTCGGCGATGGTGCCCAGGCGGATCAGGTTTTGCAGCAAGCGGAGGAGGTCGGACAGGTCGGCGTTCATGCAGTGCATGTTGCCGAAGTCCGCGTGCGGATGCACGCGGAGGAGGGTTGATAAGCGGTTTAGTGACTATAAAACTTTCATATGCCATGATGTAAACCGCAAACGAAATCACTACTTTATAAAAGGAGACTAAATTATGAAAGAGCAAGGTTTTTACGCATGGGAAGAGACACTTCGGCATCATGCCTATATTTTAATGTGCCAACTTTTGTCAATGCATGATTTTGAGAAGCTTGCATATTATCCAGGGGCGCCAGATGCAATAAATGGGCTTTTGGAGATGGAGGAAAAAGAACTTAGTAAAAATATTATGGCTTTGGCTGCACTTTCTCGTGCAAATGATGATGCTAGAAACGGGCTTGCCATTCATCATGAGCAAAATCCTAAGGGAGTTGGATTTTTAACTGAGGATGGAAATAAGAAAGTATTAAAAGCTCGTGATGCATGTAATAAAATCATTCACTCAGAGACATCTGGTTTGGATTTTTTGATAACTAAAGATCATCCACTGTATTCTGAGATATATAAGTTAAATGGGGTGAAGTTTAATCATGATTATAGGGTTCCTATCTTGAATTTAACAGGCAAGAGAGTTGGCGGAAAAGACTGGGTCGCAGAAGTAAATATGGTAGCCTGGATTATTGCTGTCGCAAATTTTGGTGCGTAAAAAATATTTTTTGACTATGCTCGGAGTGTGATATGAATTTCGTTACTCGAGAAATTAATAGCAAGTATTTCGATGGATTGGTGGGGGAGGATGTATTTGGATTCATACAAGAAAATGCGCCTACGAAAATTATATCTCGCATTTATAAAGCAATTGATCACACCGAAAAGGCGATAAAACTGGCAGGCCTAGATGATGAGATGGGGACTATTAGATTAATTGCTGCTGAGGAAGAATTGGTAGTTGCTATTTTCGAATGGCTGAAAATTAATGAGGCAAAAATGCCTGAACATCGTGATGTCGTAAGGATGTACAAAAATCATCATGCTAAATTAATGTTCTATCCAATTATTTCTTTGATGCGTTACAATATTTCTTGGATATTCGGCGAAGGGGTTATGTCGCGTTCTAGTGATAAGCTGTTCAATGCAAGATTAACTATGTCTCAAAATGGCGCAAAGATGGTTTTTTTTGACTGCAACGAAAAGGAATTAATTTCAATGAATCCATTGGATATTTTCCTAACACGAGAGGGAGATTCAAATATTGATGTTATTGAAGAGCTATTTAATGATCTTGTTGAAAAGGTTCAAGAAGTGCATGGTGTATCTTTGAGAGAATTTGTATCGCTGCGTGCGGAATTTCGTAATAAATTGCTTTATGCGGAAGATGGGGGATTTATTACTGGCGGAGATGACGTTGTTGGGTTGTTAAAAGAAAATTTCGATTCTACGTATAGAACATTGCTTTGGTGTATTGCTATTTTGCTGTCAAACTCTCCCGCTAATCCAAAGCTTGGAATAATATCCCAATTTATATCATTATACAGGCGCGTTCTTTTACATGTGAAAGTTATGAAAAGCAAAGATTTTGTTGATTTATTTTGAAAAATTTTAATTTGAAAATTTCGGGAATGTTGTTGTATTTGCCAGTCAAGCGTCTTTTAATTTTCGATTTGGTTTGACGCTAGATGTCGTAGTATTGATTCGCGGAGTAATGTCCGGTTGTTTTGACTAAGTCCAAGTAATGGACGTTCCTGATACCTGTAGATGGCTCCTTTCTTAGAAAGGCGGTCTTGCTGGCCAAACTGATGCACACGCGCGACGCGCGCCACCCAGCCAAAGAAGCCGACCTCGATCTGGTCGCCGGTCGCCTTTACTTTCAGGTGTTTGGCGATGCGGATCTTGGCAAACATCGCCGCCTTCTGCCGTTTGATGCGCCCGTTCTTTCCCTTGAATTCCTTGCGTCGCTTGCGCGCCGGGTAGGCCGAGCCGTCCGGCCCCTGCTGCGCCTTGATGCGCTGCGCCTGGTTGCGGCGCAGGTCGATGGCGACCTTGTGATTGATGGCGCGGCGCTGGGCCGGCTGCAGCTTGGCCAGCAGGGCGCCGGCCCAGGCTTCCAGTGCGTGCAGGTTGTCGCTCATGGCGCGGCTTCGGGCGTGCGCCATTCGGCCAGCAATGTCTCGCCGTCATACAGCTTCCAGAACTCGTCCTTGTAAGCCGGCATGTGCTGTATCTCGGCCAGGTGCTTGATGTCGAGGCGGCCCGCTTCGCCGGTCCTGACGGCTACACGCTCGGTCAGGTCCAGCTTGATGGAAATGTCGACCGTTTCATGGTTATTAAAATCCACCTCGAAGGCGATGCCGTGCTTGCGCGTTTCCTCGTTGGCCATCAGGTCGAGCTGGTGGACTTTCAGCCAGGCGATCAGGGCCACCATGATGGCATCGGCGTCGCCCGCGTAATCGGTGACGATCAGGTTGAGCTTGAAGCGGTATTCGAAGGAGAGGGAGGCGGTGGAGGTGGCCACTACGTTGCCCTCGTCGGCGAATACCAGCAGGCGGTCGGGATCGCGCTGCAGGTCGGGGATGGCGGCGGCCAGGTGCTGGCGCAGGCTATTCGGTTTGTACATGGTAGGTGTCGCGGATCAGGTTGTAGGCGTCGATGCAGGCGTTCAGCTGGCGGGTGGCGTCGTCGCCGTCGCCGGCAATGGCGTCAAGAGCTGCCGCAGTCGCTGGGTCAAGTTCGGCGCGCGCTTGGTGCCGATGGCCTGCGGCAGGGCCGGTATCTGCAGGTGCGGCGCACTGGCCGCTGGCGACGGGGATTGACAGGCGCACAGCGCCGCTGCGCACGTCATCGTTAAAACGGTCACGCTCAGTTTTTGCATGGGTTTGCTCCTGGGTGAGGTGGGCGGCGCGCAGCATTAGGGCGGCGCCGGCGGCGCGCTCCAAGGTGAGCACGCGGGCCGTGGCCTGGGCCAGTGCGGTGGCGGCGGTGGCCGCCTGGGTTGCCGCCGCCCGCTGCAGGGCGGCGATACTGGCGTCCTTGCGCCAGCCCTGCGCCGTCCAGCCGATCAGGGCGCCGCACAGGAGAACAGCGGCCAGCGGGCGCCAGGTGGTTGCGGTCACATGGCCACCCGTTCCTTGATCCAGCCGAACAGAAAACGGCGCTGGGTCTTGTTGGCCTCGGTGATTTCCAGATAGCGCGCCGCCTGCAGACCGTTCAGGGCGCGCAGCAGCACGGCGGCACCATCCTGGCCGCGCCATTTGAGAAAATCGGCCAGCGCACCCAGCGACTGCGCGCCCAGGCGGCCGTCGACGAACAGGGCGGGATAGCGCGCGCCCGTGTCGTTGAAACCGTTCAGCCAGCGCTGCAGGAACTCGGCCGCGCGGTGCGGCCCCATGTTCACGCCCGTGTCGATCACTTCGGCGCCGATGCTGGCATGCAGGGCCAGCACCTGGTCGAACTTGGGTTCCGTGATGTAGCGGGCCGTGTAGATGGCGCGCGCCACGGACTCGGGCAGATCGCGCATCGGCCCCGTGTAGCCGTTGGCGCGCGCCACGGCCACGGTGATGCCGAAGTTGGTTTCGCCGCCTTTGTCTTGCGGGTCGTTCACGTAGCCGCCTTCGGCGCGCAGGATGGCGTCGATGACGCGCGCGATCAGTGGGTTGTCGGTGGTGGCCATCAGTGTTCCTTTGCGTCTTTAACCAGCTCGGCGATGTCTTTGTCGCTGCGGCGCTGGAACCACAGGGCTACGGCGCGCGATACCCACCAGCCGGGCGCGCCGACGATCAGATCGATGGCGGAGGCGTTGACCATGGCGCCGATGGCGGGGAGCTGGGCGCACAGCAGCTGGTACACGGTGCCGCCCAGCAGGCACGAGAACACGCCCGCGCAGGCCAGGCGGGCGACGAATTCGCCCTTGTTGAAAGTGCCGTCGCTGTTCAGGGGCGGCAGGACGATATACAGCATGGCGGCGCCGACCATGCCCAGCGCCGCCTTGAAGCCGTACAGTTTGACCAGGGTGGCGAAACCACCAAATGATTCTGCGGACATTGTTTGATTCTCCGGTGAGAGGGGTGATAGATTTTTCATGATGGATAAAAGGGTGAATGCCAGGATCAATCCCATAGCTGCACAAGATCGGCTGCGGCCACCTGGCCAGTGCTGGGCGCTGGCTCTGGCAGAGTGACGACCAGGCCGGCCGGCAGCACGGCGCCGTGGCGCGCCAGCGCAGGATTCATTTCCAAGGTGCGCTCGACGTATCCCGCGCCGTCGCCCAGGTAGCGCCACACCAGGGCGTCCACCGTGTCGTGCTGCTGCGTGCGTACCTGCATCAGATCAATTCCACGGTCAGATGCGTGCGCCCGACCATATCGGCGATGGCCCATTGCGCATTGCGCCGCTGCGCACCTGGTGCCTCGTCCAGCCATTCCATGCTTTTCTTGTCGCTGACGGACGTGGCCGTGCTGTCGTAATCGCGGTAGCGCTCGATCAGGTCGGCTTTTGCCATGCTGTAGACGGCGCGCCGGTACTGCGCCAGCAGGCGGGACTCGCGGTTGATGCGCGTTGCCGGCACGTCCACCAGGGCGCTGATACCGGCAGCGGCCTGCTTGCCCTGCCAGTCGGCCAGCTCGCGGTTGACCTGCAGGATGGCGTCGACCACGGCTTGCACCAGACGGGCGTCGGTGACGGTGCCGTCCAGGCGCATGGCGTCGCGCATATCGGTGAGCAGGATGTCGGGAAACCAGCCGTCGTTCTCGATGATGCCGGCGGCCTGCGCTGGCGGCGCGGGCGTCGTGCCGGGCGGGATGGACGGGGGCAGGGCCATGAAGGACATACGGGGCGCTTTCAAAAGTGGGCGGTGGACGGGGTTCATCAGGCTGATGGATTAGCCAGAATCACCCCGTGCCGCCGTGCTGCGGGGGATGCTCTTTACGTGGAACCGGTCGCGCGCTTGAGGCGCCGCTCCAGCCGTTCCATATCTTTCTTGACGCCGCACGACTCCGATAGGGCGCGGGCGCGTTTCAGCTGGGCCATGGCCGTTTCCGCCTGCGCGACCAGCGCCGGGGCGATGTCCGTGTCGTCGGCCTGATCGAGCACGGCGATCATGGCCAGGCCGAGGGCCTTGTGCAGCTTGGCGCGCGCCTGGTCTGGCGCGTCGCTGGCGGCCGTCAATTGCTCGACGGTGCCCAGCACCTGGGCCGCGTGCTGCGGATCGCTGGCCAGCTTGCCGTGCAAATAGGCTTCCGCGAACTCGTCCAGCATCAGAGTGGCGATGTCGCGGCTGTAGGTCTCCGGCAGGGTGAATTTGTGCGCCAGCGCGTATTCGGCCATGACCAGGGCGCGGTCATATTCGCCCGTGTCGATGTGCCACACCAGCAGGGTGGCAAATACGTCATCCTGCGCGCCCTTGCCGCCGGCCAGCACGCCGTCGATCCATTGCGCGTAATCCGGCAGCAAGGTGGCCTTGACCTCGATCTTGCGCTCGACCGACTGGATAGCCTTCAGTCGGCGCCGGTCGTCGGACAGCTTGTAGAGCATCAGCTCGTAGGCCGTGCCGGTGGTCACGCCTTGCGGCGCGGCGGTGCCGGCCGCGCGCTCGGCCAGCATGCGCGCGCGGTGGCGCAGGGCGGGGGATTGGTTCGCCATTATTTATCTTTCAGCTCGATGTTTTCCACCAGCGCGGCCAGGCCCAGGTCCTCGATCACGTAGGCGTCGTTGGACGACTCGTAATTTTCGATGCGGTCGCGCTTGGGTTCGTCGAACACGCGGCGGCGGCGCGCGCCGTCCTGGAAATAGATCGACAGATTGTCGAAGCGCGTGATGAGGATCGCGTTGTCCGGGAAGTAGGGCACGCGCGCCGCCGGCAAGCCGCCGATGCGTTTTTGGCTGATGATGATGTCGGCCGCCAAGGTTTCCGTCGGCGTTTGCTTGGTGTTGACCAGCGGGAAGTACTTGTCGTTCAGCAGCTTGCGCCCGACGATGGCCACCAGGTTGGTGTCTTCCTGATACCACGGGTCCAGCAGGTTGACGGCATCGGTGACGGCCGCGTCCAGGTTGGCATAGTCGGCGCCGTCCACGTCGCCGATGATGACCTTGCCCGGCATGCCAGCGGCCACCAGGCCCAACACGCGCTCGGGCGCCTGCTCGCGCAGGTGCTGCAGCCAGCCTTTATTGACGTCCTGCAGCAGCGGATTGGCGGCTAGATCGGTGGTGGCCATGACTTTCACGCCATTGAAACCGATGACGATGCGATCTAACGCCTGGCGCGTCAGGATGGCATTGGCCACGCGGGATTGAAAGTCCTGAAACTTGGCCCAGGCGTCGAGCTTGGCATAGCTCAAATGCGTGTCGAAGTTGGTTTGCTCGCAGCGGTACTTGGTGCTGTCCATGGTGGACAGGTCGCGCGTTTCGCGCTCCTTGTCCTTCGTGTTGGTGCGGCCGGCAATCGGGCCGGAGACGCCCAGGCCCAGTTTTTCGCCTTCCTGCTCGCCCACGCCGATGATGTTCACTTTCGACAGAAACTCGCTCGATTCCTGCATCTTGTTTTCCAGCTTTTGCTGCACGCTGGGCGTGACGCTGAAGGTCTTGGCCACGTTGTCCGTGTCGTTCAGTTGACCCAGGCGGGTTTCATATTGGCCAAAGACCTGGCGCGTTTGCTTTTTCATAAATCAGTGCTCCGTTGTTGAATGGGGTGTTGGTGGAAAGGCGCGTGCGCTTAAAACTCGGTCTGCACGGCGCCGTCGTTGCCGGTGGCGGCCGGGCGGCGCGGGCCGTTGCCGGGCGCTGCGTCCATTTGCGCCTTGAAAGCGGCCAGTTCGTCCTGCGTGGCTTTCAATGCCGTTTCGGCTTTCTCCAGGCGCGTCACGGCATCCGCGTAGTTGTCGTTGGCGGTGACGACGTGGCCGGCCAGCGCCTGCACGGCTTCGCTGATGTCTGCGAACTGCGCGGCGTCGGCGCCGGATTTATTGGAAAAGCGCGACAGCAGGTTTTTCACGGCATCGGCCAGCTTGGTGCCCTGCGGCTCTTCAAATTCCAGCGTCACCTCGATGGCGGAGGTGAACAGGTTGGCGCTTTGCTGCTTGCGGCTGGCGGAAAATTTCAGTGCATCCGTGCCCAGGCTGGCCGGGCTGTCGGTGACGCCCAGGCCGACCAGGTAGGGTTGCGCCGAGTCGGCGAAGTCGGGCTGGATTTCCAGGCTGGTGTACAGCTTTTGTTTCGCCTTGTTGATGGCCACCAGTTCCGGCGTGGGTTCGATCTGCGCGAACAGGGCCAGTTTCTTGCCGCTGTCGGTGTCCACCTCTTCGGTTTTCACCGCGATCACGTCGCCGTAGGCTTTGAACTGGCTGTCGGGCAGGATGCCGCGAATGTGCTCTAGCCAGATGCGCGCGCCGTAGGTTTTCGGATTGTAGGTGGCGGCGATCTGCTCGATGGTGGCGCGGTCGATGTTGCGCCCGTCGGTGGTGGCGCCTTCGGTGGCGACGCGGAAGAATTGGGATTTAGGCATGGTGGCGTGTCTCGGTTGATCGGATAACGCCATGGTCAACGTCTTGGCGCTGCGATTCAATGCGGTGCGGGTTGCTATGGGCCATAGCGACTTTTGCCTTTCCCCGCTCCGCGCGCGCGCGGCCTACGCTGGCGGCATGTTAGGAATCCATCAAACCCCTGAAGAAAAAATCGCCGAACTGGCCGTGCCCGAGTCCGAGCCACGCCGCGCCGCGCGCGCCCTGTACTGGAAGGGCTGGCGCATTTCGTCCATCGCCCGACACTTAGGGATAAAGCGCAGCACCATCAATAGCTGGAAGCTGCGCGACGAGTGGGACAAGGCGCAGGCCATCGAGCACGTGGAAGCGTCGGCCGAGCTGCGCCTGGTGAAACTGATCGAAAAAGAGGTCAAGAGCGGCAGCGACTACAAGGAAATCGATTTACTGGCCCGCACCATCGTGCAGATGGCGCGCGTGCGCCGCTATGAGCAGCCGGGCGGCAACGAGGTCGATCTCAACCCCAAGCTGGCGAACCGCAATGCGGGGCCGAAGAAGAAGCCGACGCGCAACGACTTCAGCGAAGAACAGAAAATCCAGCTGCTCGACGCCTTCCAGGATTCGCTGTTCGACTATCAAAAGGTCTGGTATCGCAACGGCGACCAGCGTACGCGCGCCATCCTCAAGTCCCGCCAGATCGGCGCTACCTGGTACTTTGCGCGCGAGGCGCTGGCCGATGCGATGGAAACGGGCCGCAATCAAATCTTCCTGTCCGCGTCCAAGTCGCAGGCCCACGTCTTCAAGCAATACATCGTGCAATTCGCGCGCGAGGCGGCCGGCATCGAGCTGACGGGCGACCCCATCGTGCTGCCGAACGGCGCACACCTGTACTTCCTGGGCACCAATGCGCGCACGGCGCAGGGCTACCACGGCAATTTCTACTTCGATGAATTCTTTTGGACACAGAACTTCCAGGAGCTGAACAAGGTGGCCTCGGGCATGGCCATCCACAAGAAGTGGCGCAAGACGTATTTTTCCACGCCATCTTCGACTACACACCAGGCGTATCCGTTCTGGACGGGCGAGCTGTTCAACAAGCGCCGCGCCAAGGCGGATCAAGTCAACATCGACGTCAGCCATGGCCGCCTGTCGTCAGGCTACACGGGCGAGGACAAAATCTGGCGCCAGATCGTCACCATCCTGGATGCCGAGCGCGGCGGCTGCAACCTGTTCGACATCGACGAGCTGCGCAACTTCGAATACAGCCCCGACCAGTTCGACAACCTGCTGATGTGCAACTTTATCGACGACTCGGCCTCGGTCTTCCCGCTGGCTGAGCTGCAGCGCTGCATGGTCGATTCCTGGGTCGAGTGGGACGACTACAAGCCGTTGCTGGGCCTGCGCCCGTTCGGCAACCGGCCCGTGTGGATCGGCTACGACCCGGCCTTGAACGGCGACAGCGCCGGCTGCGTCGTGCTGGCGCCGCCCATGACGGCCGGCGGCAAGTTCCGCATCCTGGAGCGCCACCAGTGGCGCGGGCAGAGCTTCGAAGACCACGCCGACGCCATCCGCCAGATGACGCAGCGCTACAACGTCGAATACATCGGCATCGATACCACGGGCATGGGCATCGGCGTGCTGCCCATCGTGCGCGGCTTCTTCCCTGCTGTGACGGCCCTGAATTACTCGCCCGAAGTCAAAACCCGCATGGTCTTGAAGGCAAAAAACATCATCAGTAAGGGCCGGCTGGAGTTTGACGCCGGCTGGACCGACATCGCGCAGTCCTTCATGGCCATCCACAAGACCCTCACCCCAAGCGGGCGACACGTGACGTATGTCGCCGGCCGCAGCGATGAAACCGGCCACGCCGATCTGGCGTGGGCCTGCATGCACGCCCTCGATCACGAGCCATTCGAAGGCACAACCGACAACCACCACTCTTTCATGGAGATTTATTCTTGAGCAAAGCACGACACATGCGCGCGCGCGGCCGGCAGGCCCAGGGCGCACCATCAACAGCGGCCACGGCCGCCGCCGGCATCGAGGCGTTTTCCTTCGGCGACCCCACGCCCGTGCTCGAGCACGCCGATATTCTCGATTGCTTCGAATGCTGGAAGAACGGGCACTGGTATGAGCCGCCCGTCAACTTGGCAGGCCTGGCCAAGTCTTTCAATGCCGGCGTGCACCACAGCAGCGCGATCCACTTCAAGGCTAACGTGCTGGCCTCCACCCTGATCCCCAGCAAGTACCTGTCGCGCGACGCTTTTAAACGCATGGCCTTGGACTTCCTGACGTTCGGCAATGCCTACCTGGAAGACCGGCCCAGCCGCAGCGGCAAGGCGCTAAGCTATCAGCATGCGCTGGCCAAGTACATGCGGCGCGGCGTCGACCTGGACACGTATTTCTTCGTGAACGGCTACCAGGCCGTGCACCAGTTCGACAAGGGCCGGGTCTTCCACCTGATGGAACCGGACGTGAACCAAGAGCTGTATGGCGTGCCGCAGTACCTGAGCGCGCTGCAATCGGCCTGGCTCAACGAGGCGGCGACCCTGTTCCGCCGCAAGTACTACAAGAACGGCTCGCACGCGGGCTTTGTCTTCTACATGACGGACGCGGCCGCCAACACCCAGGACGTGGACAACCTGCGCCAGGCCATGCGCGACAGCAAGGGGCCGGGCAACTTTCGCAACCTGTTCATGTATGCGCCGAACGGCAAGAAGGACGGCATCCAGATCCTGCCCGTGTCGGACGTGGCCGCGAAGGACGAGTTTTTCAACATCAAGAGCGTCACGCGCGACGACCAGCTGGCCGCGCACCGCGTGCCGCCGCAGCTGATGGGCATCCTGCCGAACAATGCCGGCGGCTTCGGCGCCGTGGAACCTGCCGCGCGCGTCTTCGCGCGTAACGAGCTGGTGCCGCTGCAGGCGCAGTTCGAAGCGATCAACGAGTGGGCCGACGTGGAAGTGGTGAAGTTCGCGCCGTATGACCTGGGCCTGGGCAAGGAGACAACGCAATGAGCGACCACGTAGACAACACCGACAAGATCATCTTCGCCGAGGTGGCGCGCGGCCTGGCTGCCGTGCGCGGCCGTCCCGCCCTGGCGCCGCACGGCGGCTGCCACTATTGCGACGAGGCGCTGGCGCCTGCGCTGCTGTTCTGCGACGTGGACTGCCGCGACGATTACGACAAGGAGCTGGCGGCCAAGGCCCGCGCCGGGCGCACAGGATGACCGCCACGCCGCGATAGCCGGTAGGGCCGCGATAGCCCAGTCGCGCCGGTGCGCCTCAGCCACCGCACAAGCCGCCCATGAGGCGGCTTTTTCACGTCCTGACGAATGATATTGCTCTAGAAGCAAGAAAAAGGCCTGTTTCGGCCCGGCGCGCGCAGTTGTCCCCCCTCCACACCTGCCCGCTATATAGGGCTCATTTGACTCAAATTTGCATCATGGCCGAAGGCGCATGAAGACTGGCGCGGCGGGGCGAAGAGGGGGGGGTGCGATTTGACGCATTTTGACGCACTTTGAGCGGTTTTCGTCTGACTTGTATGCTTCCCCGTGGGAAGGAAGAATTTTCGCACTGATGGGGCTGTATAGCAGCCTCACGAGTCATGTCTATGTGATACTGAACATACTAGAAACTGACGTTAAAGAGTCGTTTAAGACTCCTTCGGCCAGGAAGTGGATTTGCCATCTTGTGGCACAAGTGCAACCACTCCGCCTGTTTCTATGAGCTGACATGCTAACGCAGAAGCTTCGATCCGTGCCGCACGCTCTGACTTAAATACGCTTGGCGTTGGGATTTCAATAATAGGGGAATACTGTATTCCTGAATGAGCGGTAAGGAGAACCATAGCTTGATACATGCCGTTCACTTTCTTGTAGGTGACTATCTGGTATTCATAGTCACCATGTTGCAATTTTTGGTCATTTCCCATTGATGCCTCAGTCAAGAAAGATGTTAGGTATTCAATTTCGGATTTACATTTTAGAGCATTTTTAGAAATTGAAAAGCACAGTATAGTCAGCAACTAATGTGCATTTTGATCCAGTGGAAACCAATGACATTATTTCATTTTATGCATGTTTTTCTGAAAGTTATGTATAATTCCCATCAAGCAACCTTAACTTCAGTCCTCGCCCCTGACTGTTCAAAATTTCAGCCGCCTTGAACTTGCCGGCTCAATATGTGTCCCTACATGTGGATGCATTTCATGAACGGCAGGTGCTGTATGGCAAACCAACTTTCCCCCTTGCGAATCATGATTGTTGATGACAATCGTGATGCCGCCGATCTTGTCGCGGAATTTCTTGTGATGTGTGGTCATGAGGCTGTCCCCGTATATGGCGGGGCCGAGGCACTGCAGACGGCCGATAGCTTTGTCCCTGATGTGGTCTTCCTTGATTTGGGAATGCCTGGCGTGAACGGCTTGGAGGTTGCCTCCACCCTCCGGCAGGCGTCTCGCTTCCAGCACATCAAAATGATTGCCCTCACTGCCTGGAGTGATAACGCCACTCGGATGCAGACTAAGGCCGTGGGCTTCGATCATCATTTGGTCAAGCCGGCAGACTTGGGCGACATACTCGGCCTGTTGAGTGTCGGCGCCTGAGTGTCGGAATCGTATGGCCTGGTATCAACGAACTGACTCTTTGCTCACTAATGGTTTAAACATTTCTACATTAGCCGTTCTCAGGGCATTCAGTATGTATGGGGAGGGTTTGCCCTCTCCAGTCGAAAGAGCTGCCGGCTGGACTGTCAAAACGGTGCTGGGCGATTATCTTGTCATTGCAAAACATTGTGACCTGATAAGGCTGCTGGTTGAGAAATTCGTAGTCGACTAGTTCTCGAAATGCAGCCTTTGCGACACTCTCGTCGGGTGTCTTGGTCTTGGCCCATTCATAAATATGCTTGTCTGCAACGGATAAGTAGACTTCATACATTTTGCAAGCTCACAGAGTAGTCAGAAATTAGATTCCTCTGGCTGCGCAAAGTTCCACGAAGTCTGGTGTCACAGCGGCAAACGTGTCAGTTGCATGGCCTTAGAGCGGAAAAATTCCTTAATCGCCTGACTTGCGATCAGTTCATGCGCGTAGGCGGATGCTTCAATTTCAGCGGTTCTGATCGACCTGAAAGCGCTGGGTGTGCTGATCGTCACAGATTGATCCAGCAAAGCACATGGCACCCCAATTTTCATAAACACGATGACTCCTCGATGTAGGTCATTCGTGCAGAGTTCTGTTGTTAAATAGTACTCATACTCACCCATACAATGCTTATGCGAGAACTGCATGAGATTTTCCTTCTTAAGAAGACCGCCTCAGTATGTTCTGACGAGCTTGCAAGAAGTCAGAAATACCCGATAGTATTGATCTAGATCAATAGCTTTGTATGCCACAAGGCTATGTCTCGACCGGAGCAAGTCGGCATTTACGTTAGCATTGTAGTATTGGCTCGTCATTTTGTTATTGAATTTGCATTTCCCCCGGGGTTTTCCAGGAGGTAAGAATGAATTCAGATATCCTTGTCTCTGACGGACACTCGGAACAGTTTGACCAAGAGCGTGAGTTTTACAACTTGCTTGGCCTTGAGTTGGGTGACCTGATTGTCGCTAACGTTGCCAGTGTTGACTTGGTTGAGGTACAAAGCCGATTACTTTTGATTGGTAGCAAATTTCAAAGAGAAAATGCACCTGCGCACATCGGCGCCATGCTGACAGTTGTGTTGAGGGTCATCTTGGAGCGTCAGCGAATGAATTTACTTCACCGCACCGATGATATCGGATAGGAAAGGCGAACGTTATTCCTTGTACGCGTTGTGCTGAGGGCACGGGTACGTAAAGACTTTTATGTACCGATGATCGTGTGTAACTAGATTGGTAGTCGTGGTTCTAATCAGCTTTTCAACTGATCCAGCTTCCATAGACCCAACGCATCAGTCCGTGAGCCGGCATCTGACTTTCTTGACATCATCCATCGTGTGACCTATAAAGTAATAATAGCTCGTGCGTAATACTATGTTAAAGCTCCAAAGTCCCCAACTTTGGGGCTTTTTTTTATTTTCTGTATTGGTGTTGGACGTAAATCCAGCAACTTGGAAACCAATTTGGTCGATCTGAACAAAAAAGACGCCGCGGCGTCTTTTTGGAGGAGCACTCAAGATTGTTTCCGACGCCGTGCCAGGAAGCCCAGTATGCCCAGGCCAGCCAAGAGCATGCCATAGGTTTCCGGTTCAGGAACAGGAGCCAGGTTCAGGTTGAAGACGCCGCCATAGCTGCCGCCCTTGGTATTCCCCATCACGGTCAAGACCAGCGGGCCATTGAACAGGATGCTCGTTGGTGCGAGTATCTCACCCTGGGCATAGCCAAAGACGGTGGGGCCGCCAAAGCCGGTCAGTCCAATGCCGTTCAGGTCGGCGCTGGTGAACTGGATGGAGGAACTGTCCGAACCCGTGACGGAGAGGTTAGCCAGGAAGGCTTGCGCGGTGGAACCGAAGGTCGCGTTCGGTGTGAACGTGAAGGTATCGGTGAAGTCGCCGAGCGGGCTGGGCACGGCGCTGAAGCCGCTGGTCCACAGATTGCCGGTGGTGTTAACGAGGTTGACGGTGTAGGCGGTAGCGTTGGCGCTACCGATGGAAGCAGCGCTCAGTACTGCCACTGCGATGAGTGACTTTAGTTTCATCTTGATCTCCCCTGAAAAGCGATTAATGTTTCAAAAAACCATGTTGCGATGACAAATTATCACTAATACTAACAGTTATCAATGTTATATTTTTATATCGCTACTTTCACTTAGATAGCCCGTTTCTACTATACGGGCATAAATTTCGAATGGTTGCTAAAATAAAAACACTTATTATTAATATTGCACAAAAAAAGAATATTTTTTTGTACTGAAAATACTGTTGCATAGGTACCTAATTGCTATTTGGAAAGAAATTATGCAATGGCATGCCGTTTCGGTTTATTGCATGCTAGATTGCGAAATGTTGATTAATGTATATCAGTCTCTTTCCGAGTCGGCGGTTGGGGAGATTATTACTGATGGTTCTTCATCCGCCTTGGTACGGAAGTAGTGGGTGCCTGATGATGCCCAGTCAGCCAGCTGTGATTGATCGATCAGCACGGTGACCTGGCAGCCGGCGGCCACGCCGCCGTAGTTGAGCTGCAGCATGTCGCCCCGGTGATGATGATTGGTGCAGGTATACACGTCTTTTTGTAGCGATCTTTATGTGTAGGTAGTATGGTAGGTACGGTTGGAGTATGGCGTCTTGAAAGCTGCATAAAACCTAGATATTCGCATTACACCGCTTCCGCCAGGAATAAAGAAACCGCCTTCGGGCGGTTTTTTATTGCCTGGCGGAAGCGAGCAGGGCGCCTGCGCGCCCTGCGTGTGAGATTCGAAGGGCTGGGCCTACCTGCCCAGCCCGCGCCGAATCCTCCACCTGCTGCCGCTGCGCGGCAGCCCCGCGCGCCGTGGGCGCGCGTTCGTGGTTCTAATCAGCTTTTCGGCTGCGCCAGCTTCCACAGCGCCCAATGCATTAGTCCGTGTCTGAAAGCCGGACTAGCTCAAACTGACCAAGAACTGACACCTGCCCGCAAACACTTAAACCACAGCAGCACTAAATGACTCGGGTCGCCGCGCAAGCAGATGAGACAGCCGTTGCAGACCCGCCTGCAAGCGTCCACGGTCCTTGATGCTGCCCAAAGAGATACGAATGGCATTCACGGATCCGCTGCCAGTGGCGAATGCCTCCGCCGGCGTGACTGCGATGCCGTAGCTGGCGGCTGCATGCGCAAGTTGTGATGAGTTCCAATATGCCGGCAACTCGAGCCATACATGCAGGCCATCTCCAGCGCCGCTGTAGCGCCCCGCCAGAATATCGCGGGCCATCCGGTGGCGCAGGCGCGCCTCCTTGCGTACGCCTGCCAGCAATCCGTCAGCCGAACCGTCGAGTATCCACTGCGTGGCCAGTGCGGCTGTCAAAGGGGCGACCATCAGCGCAAATGATCTGAGCGCGACCAGGAAGCGTTCGCGTTCGTATGGGTCGCGTATCAGCACGAAGGCGACACGCAAGCCGGGCGTCAGGCATTTTGACAGGGTGGAGATGTAGACCACCTGTTCCGGGGCAAACGTGGCGACAGGCGGCGGCGGGGCATCGGCAAGCAGCCAATAGGGATCGTCCTCGACGATGCGTACATTGCAGCGCTGCGCGATGCTGGCGAGCTCCTTGCGCCGGCGTTCCGGCATGGTAATGGCGGTCGGATTCTGTAATGTCGGATTGAGGTAGACCAGCCGGGGCTTGCGCTGGCTGCATGCTTGCTCAAGCATCTCGGGCAGCATCCCGTGCTTGTCCGCTTCCACGGCAATGACGTACCGGCCGAATTGGGTCGCTGCGGCACGCAAGCCGGGATAACTCGTCGGTTCTGCCAGGATGACATCGCCAGGTTCCGTCAGCGCAAGGATCAGTGCGGCGATTGCCGCTTGCGCACCGGGACAGACGACAACCTGTCGAGAATCCAGATGTCCAAACATCGGTGCCAGCCATTTGGCGCCAGCCTGACGGTCGGAGTCGCTTCCTCCGCCCAAGTGGTAAGTCATCAGTAACTCATTGTCTGCTCGCATCAATACTTGCGACAAACCTTGTTTCAGCATGTCGTCGAAGTCCACGCCATCGGGCGGTGGCGGGGTATTCATGGAGAGGTCGAGGATAGCGGTCAATTCGACTTTCGGCGCCGCGACATACGTGCCGCGAGCGCCGCGGCCCTCCAGCAAGTTACGTCGCCTGGCTTCGTCGTAGGCACGCGTGATCGTCGTCAGGTCGACGTCCAGCTGTGCTGCCAGGTGGCGCTGTGGAGGCAGACGGTCGCCCGGTGTCAACGATCCATCTGCCACCGCCGCCTGCAAGGCGTCGGCAATCTGCAAAAAACGTGGCCCCCCGTGCGCCAGCAATCGCGGCAACCAGGTAGTCAAATGCTCATCTTGTATGGTTTTCAACTGGGACATTTTGTCTCAATGTATGGAGATTGTTTTAAGGTAGTATGCATCATAACGTGCAGCAACACCAATCTTGCATGGCAGTCGCTGACGTTTCTCCTCTCTCATCTGCATTCGGCACGTCGCTGCGCTTGATGCCATGGTTATTTCATAGCTAGCTATAATGAAAGAGTCAAACAGGATGCCTGGGGGATGGTTGGAGCAGAAGCTGCTGAAGCAGCGTTTTGAGGCAGTGCTCCTCACGATAGATAGTGTCAAGTAATAGACTGGAAATACTTAAAATGCTGGATTGGACCCCTATAGTTTTCGTTACCTTCAAGGCTCTCGTGCTCGGCACGGGCATGTTCTTCGCCATCAAGTGGCATTACGATCAAGGGAAGAAGGATAAGGACAAGGCGAAGCAGAATCGCGCTGTGCTGCGCGCGAGTGGGAAGGTGGTCGCAGGTTTCGTGCTATTGCTCATGGGCCTGGGACTCGTCACCTTCGTCGTTGTCAGGATGGTCGGTTTGGACATGACCCTCCCATGATGGCAAAGAATAGGCGGCCGATATCGAGTGATGCGGCAGCCATTCCCCGATGCGCTAGTGGCTAGCCCCGCGCGCCGCATGGACGCGTATCGGCATTTTGTGGTAATTCAAATAATACTAACCAGCCAGCGTGGTGTATAACGAATAGACGTCACGGCATGTGTGACGCATGGCACCGGCGAGTGCTGTACTCGCCAGGAAACCTCATAAGGAGAGCGCTATGCCAAAGTATGTTATTGAGCGTGATATTCCCGGGGCTGGAAAGTTATCAGAGCAAGAGCTTCAAGCCATTTCGCAGAAGTCATGCGGTGTACTAAACAAGATGGGACCACAAATTCAATGGCTCCAAAGTTATGTGACCGGCGATAAAATCTACTGTGTTTACATTGCTGCAAATGAAGAGCTGGTTCGCGAACATGCCCAGCTAGGCGGCTTCCCTGCAAGCCGCGTGTCGGAGGTCATCTCGGTCATTGATCCGACTACGGCGGAGTAGTGCCGCCCAAGTACTGTAGCCTCGTCCTTGGCGGAGCTTCGCTCTGGTAATGCTGAACGTGGCCAAGCCGTTGCCGCCGCGCGGCAGCTCCGCGCGCTGTGGGCGCGCGTTCGATTATCTAATCAGATTTCGATTGAGCCAGCTTTCACAGCACCCAACGCATCAGTTCGTTTCTTCAATCCTCACCTGATCATTTACGCGCGACCGGCCCCTTATCGACCGGCACAAACACTTCCCATTTATGTTGTATCGTGGGCTTTACGGTCTTGCCGCAATTCACAGCAACATTCGGTCCAGACAGGCCATGGCTCTTCGGAGCCCATCTCACCCGTAAAGCTACTGCACATTTTGCCACCAGAATCTTCCGGTTCGGCTCCAATACCTGCCAGCTTGTTCCATTTTTGGAATTCTCGGCAGCCATGAATTTTACTGCTGCATCCCTGATTTCAAACAATCCATGTATGTCACCGCGTGTCCGATCCTCGTCAAGCGTAGCAGCGAATGCCGATGCGGCACCGGCGGCAAGAACGCCGACAAGGGCGGTGCACACGCGTTTATTCAATCGTAACGGTAGCAACATATTTACTATCAAAATCGGCAACTTCGCCCCACTCACAAAATCAAGGTACTTCACCGCGTCTATAAACAAACTCCTGACGGTCAATACCCTGCGTAACAAAGTCCGCATCCGGCGGTATGGTTTCCCAGAAAAACACATGTTTAAAAATGGGGATTTTGTTGAATTTTTTCGAGCGGAATATCCATCTGTTTTTCGTGAAATCGCTGTAGCGGTCGCCTTTGAACTGCTTGTGCACAGTAGTGAAAGGAAGCAACCTTTCCGCAATATCCGGAAATGAATAATCGGGATGGTTTTCCTTGAATTTCTCAAAAATTTCAAATTGATCTCTGCAGATAACTTGAATGGCAGTTTCCGGAAAGCGATAGCGCGGCGACCACAGGACATTCCAGCCTGATTCGATTTCATTGATGAAATTCACCAGGCGCGGCGTCATGATATAGGCGTCCGACTCGATATGGATGATCTTATCCACGCCTAATTCATTTGCCACCTTGACCGAGTGGAGAAAGCTGCGCCACCAGCCAGGGTAGTCGGCCCCGCTTTGTCGTCCCAGATTGTTATCGAAGCGAATGATGAGATTTTTATCGCCATTCGACGCCAGCGGAGCGCTATGGGAAACTGTATTGATGATTTCGGCAGGTGGAAGAAATGGCGATCCGTCATCGATCATTATCTTCTTTACCGCATTGATAGGAACATCTTTGTAATAATCGAGCCACCGCTGATACCGACTTCCCCATGATGGGGCATCTTTTATAAAGCTGGTGCAGAATATAATGGCTTTCATTTGCTCAGCACATTCTTTGTATTTGAAAAGTTCAGGTTATTCATGATTTGATCATTAAAATTTTCAACTATTTTAACAGATTGGAGGCGCCCTAATAACTGAATGGACATCCCGGCGATGCGGTGCCGCCTCCGCCCGCAGTACAGGCGGCCAAGCATCAGCGCAAGGCCAAGAGGCCCCCAGGCTGTTCACTGATGCCCTAGCGTCCATATGCCTCAATCATCGCTGGTGATACTATCCCCATGGCAAAGGTCTCCCATGCGCAATCTTCTTACCCCCGTGAACCAATGAAAAACACCACTATCGAATATCGTCATAACTTTCCCCTTGATCCGCTGGACGTTGTTCGTGTGTTCGAGCAATCCGGCATCAAGCGGCCCACCAGCAACCTTCCGCGAATCGCGCGCATGTTTGCCGCGCCTTGCCTGGTGCTGTCGGCATGGGTGGATGGCGAGCTTGTGGGGCTGGCCCGTTCGCTGACCGACCATGCGTATTGCTGCTATCTCTCGGACTTGGCCGTAGACAAGCAGTACCAGGGCCTCGGTATCGGCAAAGAACTTGTCAAACGCACCCAGGCCATCATCGGCGAGGAAGTGTCCTTGATATTGCTGTCCGCCCCCGATGCCATGTCCTATTATCCGACACTTGGTTTTGAGCCTGCCGGCAATGCTTTCGTCATTCGGCGCAAACATTGAGTGAGCGCTTCAAGCCATTCCTGCGCCCTGATGAAACCTGTCTACACCCTCGCCGAAGCCCTGGCACAAGACCCGGCCCGTATCGCCAAGACCCGATCTCTCACTCTCGACAGTTCCAGGCCCCGCATGGGCCTGAAAGGCAGCCAAGGCCTGTTCGCTTCGGACGAATGGTGGGAAAGCATCAAAGCCGGGCGCATCCAGACGCAAACGGTGACGGGCAGGATCGAGCGCACGTATTTCGCGGGCCAGGATAGCCGGCGTGGCGATCAAGTCAACAGTTTTACCTTGCGCCTGGCGGATGGCTCGACATTCGACGAGAGCATCTACACGCACCGCAAGCAGGATACCAAGCTGTTCGTGCCTGGCGCCATGGTGACGATGGTGTATGCGCTGGACGAACTCAAGGAGCAGCCGGCCGCTGACGGCAGTGTCAATGTGGCGCGTATCGTGCTGGAAGGGTATTGTGTCTTTCAGCCACACGAGCCATCTGCATAGAATTGACCTTGGACAAATTCCTCACTGGAATTCGTTTGACCGCCTCACGCGCCAGGTCTAGAGTCAACAAGGAGACTTCAACCGACTGCGTCCCCCCCATGGCCAAGCCCTTTCCCCTGAACCCCAAGAACCCCGAACGCATCTGCTGGGGCTGCGACAAGTATTGTCCGCCGGACGCCATGCGTTGTGGCAATGGTTCCGAGCGCACGCAGCACCCGATCGAACTGTTTGGGGAAGGCTGGAATGACTGGGGGCTGGCGGCTGCCGACAAGGCCGACAAAGAGCAAGAGAATAAGCCGTGATGGCAATCCCCGCCACGCATTGACCCGCTACAATTCCTCATCGCATCCGAGCTGAGGAATCACCATGCAAGAAACCCTGTCCCGCTGGCTGGAAAGCAATGCCGGCGATTGCCCATTCGTCGAGCACCCGGCCGTGCACACCATCGATGAAGCACTGATTCATGTGCCGGCCATGTCCGGCCTGATGGTGAAGAACCTGTTCGTGCGCGACGAGAAAGGGCGCCGGCATTTTCTCGTCATCGTGCCTTTCGACAAGCGCATCGGCCTGGCGGCGCTGGGACGTTTGCTGCCGTCGAGCAAGCTGAGCATGGCTTCGCCCGAACGCCTGCTGCAGCACCTGGGCATCACGCCTGGGGCCGTCAGTCTGTTTGCGCTGATCCACGACAGCGCGCAGGCGGTGGAACTGCTGCTGGACCAGGCCGTGTGGGACGCTGATTCAGTGCAAGCCCACCCGCTGCGCAACACGGCCACGGTGGCGCTGTCGCATGCCGCCTTCGTCGATTTCCTTGCGCATACAGGCCACGTGCCCCGCATTCTGAACGTACCGGCAGCTATTTAAATAGGGTCTTTCAATGCCCGGTCACGGGCGCGCCGCCGCTGCGCCGTCCCGGCCGGAAGCCGTGCGCGCGGGCCGACCAGGCGATCACGAATGCCAGCAGCAGCAAGCTTACCATCGCCCATGGGAAAGCGTCCGCGCCCCAGGTTTCCAGCAGGGCGCCGCCCACCACGCCCGCGGCCGCAATCGCGCCATTCCACGCCACGACATTCATCGACAAGGCCACGTCGGCACCGCTGCCGGCCGTGTCGGCCAGTGCCGTTTGCAGCAGGGTGGCCGCGCCGCCAAAGCTCAGGCCCCAGACGGCCATGCCCAGGTAGATTACAAAGGGGATGTGCGACGCGACACCCAGCACGAGGGCTGTCGCGGCGAACACGGCCAGGCTGGCCAGCACGGTGGCGCGCAGGTGGCGCTCGACCAGCTTGCCCGTGATCCAGATGCCGGCCATGGCGGCGGCGCCGAAGACGAGCAGCACCAGGTCGATTCGCCGCGTCAATCCGGCCGGCGCGACGAACGGGGCGATGTAGGTGTAGAGAATGTTGTGGGCCAGCATCCAGGCGATGACGACGGCCAGCACGGGGCGCACGCCCGGCGTCGTGAAGACGCGGCGCAGGGGCAGGCGTTCATGGACGGACTGGCCCGGGTAGTCGGGCACCTTCGCCAGCACCCAGGCGATCAGGATCAATGTCAGTGCAGAAATGATCCAGAACGCGGCGCGCCAGCCGACGAGCGAGCCGAGCAAAGTGCCCAGCGGCACGCCCAGGGACAGGGCGACGGGGGCGCCCACCATGGCCAGCGCCAGGGCACGGCCTTGCTGATGCGGCGCCACCATGCGACGCGCGTAGCCGGCGAGCAAGCTCCACGCCAGCCCGGCCGCCATGCCGGCAAAGAAGCGGGCCGCCAGAGTCAGCCAGTAGTGCGACGACAAGGCCGTGACGGTATTGAACACGAGAAAGCCGATGATGGTCAGCAGCAGCACGTTGCGGCGGCGCCAGCCGCGCGTGGCGATGGTGAGCGGAATGGCCGCCAGCAGGGAGCCGAGCGCGTAGGCCGTGACCATTTGCCCGGCCAGCGCGGCGCTGATGTCGAGCCCCGCGCTGATCTGCGGCAGCAAGCCGGCGGGCAAGGTTTCAGTAACGATGCAGATAAAACCCGTCATGGCCAGGGCCAGCAGGCCGGCAACGGGGAGGCGGTCGGCCAGCACTGGGCTGGTTCCGGTAGTGATAGTGGCGTGATTCACGGCAAACATCCTTGTAAAGTAATCGGGCGCAGAAATCCCACGACCGTTATAGCGGTATATATGTATCGATCAGTATAAATATAGGCGATGGCGCGCCGCGTTGTCAACGACTTCTGTATCGAGTAGTATGTAAGTAGCGTATAAGCAGATGAGAAGGAGCGATGGATGGCGCAAATGGGACGGCCGCGCACGTTCGACCGGCAGGCAGCGGTGGAACAGGCCATGTTTTTATTCTGGCAACAGGGGTATGAATCGACGTCCTTGAGCCAGCTCAAGGCGAGCCTGGGCGGCGGCATTTCCGCGCCCAGCTTTTATGCGGCGTTCGGTTCGAAGGAAGCGCTGTTCCGCGAGGCGGCGCAATGCTATCTGGACACGTTTGCCCGCGTGACGGAATGCCTGTGGGACGATGGCCTGGCGCCGCGCGCGGCCATCGAGCAGGCCTTGCGCCAGTCGTCCCGCATGCAGTCCGATGCGGGACATCCGCCCGGCTGCATGGTGGCGCTTGGCTGCATGAGCGCGCCGACGGCCGAGCATGCGGCCGTGGCTGCACCGCTGACGGCTTCGCGCGCCCGCACGCGCGCCGGCTTTGTGCGCTGCGTGGAGCGGGGCATGGCCAGCGGCGAATTGCCCGCAGATACGGATGCAACGGCGCTGGCATCCGTCTTCGACAGCTTTTTATCGGGCGTGTCGATTCAGGCCCGCGATGGCGTTGGCTACGCCGTGTTTGACGTTGCCATCACGCAGTTGATGTGCGTGTGGGATGCCAACCGCTTGACCGCCTAGGCCGTAAAGCGAAACTCCAGCACATCGTCGCCATACTTGTCCGTCTCGCCCGTCGCCGTCCAGCCCAGGTAGCGGTAAAAGCCGAAGGAGCGCGAGGCGGGATCGCTGGAGCAGCCGAGGAACAGCCGCTGATGGCCTTGGGCCCGCAGTTCCGCCATTACCAGTTCCAGCAAGGTCTTGCCGATGCCTAAACCTTCGAATTCCGGCAGCAGGGCCAGGACGATGATTTCGCCCGTGTCGCGCTCGCCAAAGCAGTAGCCGACCAGTTGGCCGTCGTGATGGCAGACCTGGCCAGGCAGGCTGCCCGAACGCATCATTTCCGCCCAGGAATCGGCCGTGATACCGACTTCCGCCAGACGTTCTTTTGGGATGGCATTTTGCCGCGTCTTGCCGCGCAATTCGATGAACGCGGGCGTGTCTTCAGCTTTGGCGGCATGAAAAGTAATCGATGCTGGATGTGTCGTCATATGTGTTGTTCGATGGTGTCGGATTGGGGGTAAATATCACTCCCAGGATTTGCGCATGATGTGCGCATGGCGTTGCCAGTCAACTATATTTTTCTTTTCGATGGCTTGCTGGCCAGGATTACCGCTATCGATGATTTCATCCTTGACGATGATCAAGTCGTTTTTTTCATTCAAGCGATATTCACGGTAGCGTTCGCAATCCTGTTCGCGCCGGGCGGTGGCGATTAATTTTTCAGCCCGCCACTTATAGCTGTCTTCGTAAAAACATTGTGCCGCGCAGCCGCAATTGGGGATGCCGCCTTTGATTGCTCGATCGGCCATGCTGATATCCAGATTCGGAATGGCTGATAGTGGTTTGTTGAAACGGTATTGCTTCGCCGGCGCATCCCACAGCCACACATCGGAACATCGGATGCGCCCCTGGCTATCCGTGTAGCCGGTGACCCACAGGTCGGCCTGGCCGTCGAAATTCATGTCCAGTAGCAGCGCGTGCAAATTGCCCGTGCCACTGCTGCTGCAACTGCCATTGATCCACTGCTTGCCGATTTTCAGCTGGTAAGTCTGTTTTTCATCGTGATTCGCATAGCGGATATCCGTGGCTTGCCGTACTTTGCCTGTCGCGGCTTTGTCCAGGTGCAAGGTGCCGCAATAAGCCGAGGTGGAAATCAGGGATAAAAGCAGAGCAATCAGTTTCATGGCGATATTCTTGGGCAGGCAATTGGGCGCAATGGCTAGATTGCATCATGCGGAGAATGATCATAACGCATGATTTGGGCAACGCGCCACACCATTCCCTATCGTGCATTCTGCGCGGAACAGTGCTGTGTACAATGCCAAAAAATCCCCGAATAAGGAATTCTGATGACATCCTCTCCCGAATCTTTGAATGAAGCGGGCATCCTCGCTTATAACGACGATAACCACGCCGAGGCGTTCAGGCAATTCGACGCGGCCGCGCGCACCGGCGATCCGGCCGGCCAGCATTTATTGGCCAGCCTGTATTACCAGGGCCATGGTGTGGCGCAAGACTTGCCGAAAGCGGTGGAACTGTTCACGGCGGCAGCGCAGGCGGGCTTTCCGCCGTCGCTGGCCAACCTGGCCCTGATGTATGCGAGCGGCGATGGCGTCGCGCAAGACATGGCGCAATCGCTGGCTTACGGGCGCCAGGCGGCCGAGGCGGGCGATGGGCAGTCGCAATTCAACCTGGCGCAGGCGTACCGCAAGGGCGATGGCGTACCGCAAGACTTTGCCGAGGCGGCGTTCTGGTACAAGCAGGCGGCCGAAGCCGGTTCCCTGTCGGCGCAGAATGAATACGGCTTGCTGTACGCGCAAGGGCAGGGCGTGGAACTCGATTACGTGCAAGCGTATGCATGGATCGCCATGCCGGCCGAGGCGGGCAGCACGCAATCGATCAAGAACCGCGACCAGTTGCTGGAAATTCTTACGCCCTCACAGCAGCAGGCGGCGCGCGCGCTGGCGGCCGAGTATGCGGCGCAATATGGCGTCAATCCCCACTAAAATAACACCTGACAAAACCTACTGCGCGTCGTAATTTGCGGTCTGCGATGCTCACTGTACCTTCGTACAGTTGCGCTTCTCGACCACAACTTCCTTCCGCTCGCTACGGTTTTGTCAGGCGTTGTTAATTTGGTTTTAACGGCAGTTTGATCAGCTCGCCGGCCGCATCGAGCTCATAGCTGTCGAAATCGCGCGCCAGGAACAGCTTGCCTGAATAGTGCAGCCGCGCTTCCGCTTCCAGCTCGGCCATGCCGTCCGCATGGTGATAGCGGGCGCTGAAGTGGGTGAGGATCAGGTTTGGCAAGCGCACCGCTTCGGCGAACTGCGCCACGCGCTGCACGGAACTGTGCGTGGGGCCGGGACCCACTTTCTGCAGCATCGCTTCCGTGTAGGTGGCTTCATGCACGAGCAGTTGCGCGCCGGCGCAGGCGTCCGTCAGCAACGACGGCGTGTCGTTGTCGCCGCCGATCACCACCGTGGCGCGCTGCGTTTCCGTCTGGCGGAAAGCGCCGGCCGCTAGTACCGTACCATCGTCGAGTGTCGCATCCTGGCCCGCCTGCAAGAGTCCCCAGGCGGGACCGGGCGGTACGCCGGCCGCCAGCAGGGCCGGCTTGTCCAGCTTCCACCTGCTTGTTTCCAGCGCAAAACGGTAGCCAACGCTTGGCGCCCGGTGCGACAGCGCGTGGCGCTCGATGGTCAAGCCCGCTGCTTCATGCACGACTTGCGCGCTGTCCACGTCGATATGGATCAGCGGGTACGTCAAAAACAGTTCCGTGTGCAGCAAGGTGGCATCGATCCAGGCCTTGATGGCGGCCGGGGCGATCAGCAGCAGGGGCCTCTTGCGTCCCGTCATCGAGGCGCTGGCCAGCAGGCCCGGCAGACCGTAGCTGTGGTCGCCATGCACGTGGGTGATGCAGATGCCGACCAGGTCGTGCACGGACAGGGGGATGCGCTGCAGCCGGTGCTGCGTCGCTTCGCCGCAATCGATCATCCACCAGTCGCGGTTGTGCGTGGTTTGCAGGGCCAGCGACGTGACGTTGCGGTAGCGCGTGGGCACGCCGGAAGACGTGCCGAGAAAAGTCAGTTTGAACATGGGCGCATTATGCGGCAGGGTGGCGGATTTGTGCAGTATCAAGGCAACTTGCCTGCGTCGTGTAGTCGACAAAGCCGTCGCGGCGGCAAAAGCTGGCCAGTTGCATGCCGGCCTGGCGCGCGATGCGGATGGCCAGCGAGGTGGGCGCCGAGATGGTGGCGACGAGCCCGATATGCATGCGCGCCGACTTGCGCACCAATTCATAGCTGGCGCGGCTGGACAGGAAGACGAAGCCGTCGTGCATGGCGATGCGATGCAGCGCCAGGTAGCCGATCAGTTTATCCAGGCCGTTATGCCGGCCCACGTCCTCGAACACTTTCACGATGGCGCCCTCGGCCGTGCACCAGGCGGCCGCATGCACGCCGCCCGTCTTGTGCATCAGTTCCTGGTACGGCAGCAGTTCGCGCGCGGCGCGGCCGAGGATGGCGCTGCTGGCGACCAGCGGCGGCAGGGGCCGCGTGATCTTTTCCGGCACCAGGTCCAGCAAGGCCAGGCTTTCGATGCCGCACACGCCGCAGCCCGTGCGCCCGGTCAGCGCGCGGCGGCGGGCCTTGAGCTTGATCAAATCCGGCTGGGCGATGGTCAGCCGCACTTCCGCGCTGTCCTCGCCGCAGCACACGTCGAGGTCGTAGATGTCGCGTACGCTGCCGACGATGCCCTCCGTCAAGGTAAAGCCGACGGCGAATTCCTCGAGGTCGCGCGGCGTGGCCATCATCACCGCGTGGGCGATGCCGTTGTAGACGAGGGCTACGGGATACTCCTCGGCCACCATGTCGTGGCCCGCCGTGGCCACACCGGCCTGGTGGCGCACCATGGGAACTTCCAGGAAACCGTCGCGTTCGGTGGTAGTGGTATCAAAGTCCATGCTGTTCTCCCGTTAATTGATTTGATAGCGCGGGCAGGGCTGGATCGATGGCGGCAGCGGGTCGCCGTTCAATTCCAGCAGCGAGCGTTCCGTTTCCCGCGTCATGGCGTTCAGGGCCAGGCAGTTGGGCGCCAGGCCGAACGGTTCGGCGATCTGCTGCGCGATGGCTTCCAGCGCAAACAGGGTGTAGGCAACAAAGACGGAAATGAGGGGCGTGGCCACGCCGATGGCGTCCACCAGGCCCAGCGGCAGTAAAAAACAGTACATATAGACGGTGCGGTGCACCAGCACGCCATACGGATATGGAATCGGCGTGTTCTTGATGCGCTCGCAGCCGGCCACGGTGGCGGCCAGGTCGTTGAGCTGCGTGTCGAGCATCCACAGCAGCTGCGTCTGGCCCGGCTGGCGCCGCACGGCGTCGTACAGCATGGCCCGTACCGCATGCAGCACGGCGACGGGTTTGAAGTGGATACCTTGCAAGCGCTGCACTTCCTCGGCCGGCAGGTAGCGCGCCAGGTCTTGCTGCGGATCTGTCTGGCGCAGCTGGTGCTTGAGCGCGTAGACGAAGGCGGTCAGGCGGCGCAGCAGCAACTCGCGGTCCAGGCCGCTCGTTTCCTGCGGCAGATACGTGATCGCCTGCGAAGCCAGGGCCCGTGCGGCGATCAGCAATTGCCCCCAGATATGCCGCGCCTCGACAAAGCGCGCATAGCTGGCGTTGTTGCGAAAGCCGAGAAAGATCGCCAGGCTGATGCCGACCATGGGAAATGGCGCCGTATCGAGCGGAATCTTGACGCCGAAGATACGGCCATCCGTCAGCAAGGCCAGCGAACTGACGACCAGCATCAGCAGCAATTGCGGGATGATGGCTTGCAGCACCGAGCCATCCCATACGAACAGCATGCGAAACCAGTTGGTGGTGGGGCGGATAATCATGATGGAAGACGCATGCCGTGATGCCGGTTAATGTTTCCGGGGCACGACTTTGCCCTCGAAGACGTAGTATTGGAACAGGTTGTAGCCGATCATGATCGGCAGCATGGCACCCATGCCGATGAGCATGAAGATCAGGGTCGGCTCATCCGAGGCGGCCGCCGCGATGCTCAGCTTGCCCGGTACGAGGTCGGGGAAAAAGCTGATGGCCAGGCCCGCGAACGAGGCCAGGAACAGCACGATGGCGCCGCGGAACGGGCCGCGCACGCCGTTCACGTGCACGGCCCACAGGATGTAAATAAAAGCGCTGGCGGCGATGGCGGCCAGGGCCAGCAGCACGCCGAATACGCCCGGCTGCGCCCAGCGGTCGTGGCCGATGGCACTGAAGACCATGGTGCCGGCCGACAGCACGATGGCGGCCGCGACAGTCGCCAGCACGCTGGCCGTCGCATAGCGGCGCGCCGCCGCTTCCAGCTGGCCGCCCGTCTTCTTGATCAGGTAAGTGCTGCCCAGCAGGCAATAGCCGGCCACCACGCCCAGCGCCGTGCAGGCCGTGAAGATGCCGCTCAGCCAGCCCGGCTGCAAGCCCGTGATGACCTCGCCCAGCACCACGCCTTGCGCCACGGCGGCCAGCAGGCTGCCCACGCCGAAGATCACGTCCCACAGGCGCTTGTTGCCGGCCGCATGGCGGAACTCGATCGAGGCACCGCGCATGATCAGGCTGGCGATCAGCAGCATGATGGGAATGTACAGCTGTTCCAGCAAGGTGGCGTAGGCGCTGGGGAAGGCGCCGAACAGGGCGCCGCCCACTACGACCAGCCAGGTCTCGTTGGCGTCCCACACGTGCTCGATAGACTGGAAGATCAGGTTGCGTTCCTGCTCGCGGCGGGTGAACAGGCTGAGGATGCCCACGCCCAGGTCGAAGCCGTCCGTGACCACGTAAAAGATCAGCATCAGGCCGATCAGTCCGAACCAGGCATTGCCCAGCATGGCATGCGAATTCATCTCCATTACAAACTCCTTGATTGGTAGTGGCGCATTTCAATACCCAACGGCATGGGCAGCGTCCGGCAGCGGCAGTGCCACGTCCGGGCCTTGTTGCAGCCATTTCTTGGCAAACACAAAGAAAGTGACGAACAGCACGATGTAAAACACGAAGAACATCAGCATGCTGCCGGCCACGGCATGGGCCGCCACGTCGGAGACGGCGTCGCGCGTGCGCAGCAGGCCGTACACGACCCACGGCTGGCGTCCCACTTCGCGCACGATCCAGCCGCACTCGACGGCGATGTAGGGCAGCGGTATTGTCAGCACCCAGGCCAGCAGCAGCTTTCGGTTGCGTACGAACTCTTCCACCCGTCCGCCCGCCTTGCGCCAGACCACGAAGGTCCAGAACGACAGCAGCACGAACCACATGCCGATGCCGGCCATGGCGCGAAACGCGTAGTACAGCAGCGGCAGCATGGGCGGCTGGTCTTCGCGGGCGATGTCGGCCAGGCCCGTGATCTTGCCCGTGGCGCTATGCGTGGCGATCACGCTGAGCATGCCGGGCACTTCGATCGACCAGTCATTCTTTTGTTCAAGCTGGTTGGGCCAGGCCAGCAAGGACCAGGCCGCGCCTTCACCATCGCGGTTCGTGTGCCAGTGGCCTTCGATGGCCGCACCCTTGGCGGGCTGGGTCTTGAAAACATCGACGCCGCTCGAATCGCCGAGCCAGACCTGCAACGGCGCGATGATGAGCAGCAGCATCAGCGCCAGCTTGAACGAGCGGGCGAAGAAGGCCGGTTCGCGGCGCTTGAACATATACCAGGCGGAAATACCGGCGATGACGAACAAGCCCGTTTCCACGGCGGCCACCCACATGTGGCCCACGGCCCAGGCCATGTCGGGATTGAAGATGGCGGCCACGTAATCGGTGACGATGATCTTGCCGTCGACCACGCGCACGCCGGCCGGCGTCTGCATCCAGGAATTGGCGACCATGATCCAGAACGAGGAAATGCTGGAGCCGAGCGCCACCATGCCGGTGGCAAACAGGTGCACGCCTTTCGGTACGCGGCCCCAGCCGAACATCATGACGCCGATGAAGCCCGCTTCCAGCATAAAGGCCATGGCGCCCTCGAAGCCGAGGATGTTGCCGATGAACTGGCCCGAGTGGTGCGAGAACGGCGCCCAGTTGGTGCCGAACTGGAATTCCAGGGGAATGCCGCTGACGACGCCGACGGCAAAGTTCAGCACCAGCAGCTTGCTCCAGAAGCGCGCGTGGCGATAGTAGACGGGGTCGCTGGTGCGCAGCCACAGCGCCTCGACAACGAACAGGAACAGCGACAGGCTGATCGTCAATATGGGCCACAGGATGTGGAAGATGGCCGTCATCGCAAATTGCGCGCGCGACAGGTCCAGGGTATCGAAACCGAACATGGCGTTCTCCTGATCAGCTGAGGGCGGCCGAAGGCGACAGCAGCACGGGGATGGATTTGAAGGTCGGCGTGCGCGAACCTTCGCCCACGCTGTCGAGCGGCACCAGCGGATTGGTTTCCGGGTAGTAGGCGCCGATGCAGCCGCGCGGGATGTCGTACTCGACCAGCAGGAAGCGGTCGGTGCGGCGTTCGATGCCGTCATGCCACACGCCGATCAGGTCGACCCAGTCGCCGGCCGCAAAGCCCAGCATGGCCAGGTCGTCCTTGTTGATGAAGACCACGCGGCGCTGGCCGAACACGCCGCGGTAGCGATCGTCCATGGCGTAGATCGTCGTGTTGTACTGGTCGTGCGAACGCGTGGTCATCAGCACCATCAGGCGCTCGCCATATTGCTGGCGCGCACGGTGGATCGGCGTGTCCAGTTCCACGGCGTTGACGATGAATTGCGCCTTGCCGCTGTCCGTCTTCCATACCCGTTCGCGCGAGGCGATTTTCAGGTGGAAACCGCCCGGCTTGGCTATGCGCAAGTTGTAGTCGAAAAAGTCATCGAATACTTGCTCGATGGAGTCGCGCAGCAGCGCATAGTTGCCGGCATAGCGCAGCCAGTCGATCTTTTCGCTGCCCACGGTCGCTTGCGCCATGCCGGCCACGATGGCGATTTCCGAACGCAGATTGGGCGAGGCGGGCTGGTTCATGCCGAACGAGATGTGCACCATGCTCATCGAGTCTTCCACCGTCACGCCTTGCGCCACGCCTTCCTGCACGTCGATCTCCGTGCGGCCCAGGGTGGGCAGGATCAGCGCATCCTTGCCATGCACGAGGTGGCTGCGGTTGAGCTTGGTGGCGATGTGCACGGTCAGGTCGCACGAGCGCAGCGCGCCCCACGTGCGCGGCGTGTCCGGCGTGGCCATCGAGAAGTTGCCGCCGAGCGCCACAAATACTTTGACTTTCTTTTCCAGCATGGCCGCGATGGTGCCGACGGCGTCGTAGCCGTGGTGGCGCGGCGGCTCGAAGTTGAAGACGAGGCCCAGGCGGTCGAGGAATTCCTTGGTCGGCTGTTCCTCGATGCCCATGGTGCGGTCGCCCTGCACGTTCGAGTGGCCGCGCACGGGACACAGGCCCGCGCCGCGCTTGCCGATATTGCCGCGCATCATCATCAAGTTCGACAGGATTTGCACGGTGGCCAGCGAGTTCTTGTGCTGCGTCACGCCCATGCCCCAGGTGGCGATGACGGCCTTGCCTTTCACATAGATCTGCGTGAGCTCTTCGATCTTGTCGCGCGCCACGCCCGATTCGGCCAGCAGCAAATCCCAGCTTTCCGCGCGCAGGTCGGCCGCGAACGCGTCGAGGCCCGTCGTGTGTTCGGCGATGAAGGCGCAGTCGAGCACGCGCTCCTGGCCGTGGGCGATGGCCTCGTCATCGAGCTCGACGACGCGCTTGGCCATGGCCTTGATCAGCGCGAAGTCGCCACCCAGGGTCGGGCAGATGAACAGCGAGCAGATGTTCGTGCTGCCGCCCGTCAGCATTTCCAGCGGATGCTGCGGACTCGTGAAGCGCTCCAGGCCCCGTTCGTGCAATGGGTTGATGGAAACAATGGTGGCGCCACGGCGCGATGCTTCGCGCAGTTCGCCCAGCATGCGCGGATGGTTGGTGGCCGGATTCTGGCCGAACAGCAGCAGGGTGTCCGCATGCTCGAAGTCGTCGAGCAGCACCGTGCCCTTGCCGATGCCCACCGTTTCCGGCAAGCCACGGCTCGTCGCTTCGTGGCACAGGTTGGAGCAATCAGGAAAATTGTTGGTGCCGTAGGCGCGCACGAACAGCTGGTACAGGAAGGCCGCTTCGTTGCTGGCGCGCCCCGATGTGTAGAAGGCGGCCTGGTTCGGGTCGTCCAGCGCGTGCAGGTGGTGCGCCAGGAGGGCGAACGCGTCGTCCCAGGAAATGGCCTGGTATTTGTCGCTGGCGGCGTCGTACACCATGGGGTCCGTCAAACGGCCATGTTGCTCCAGATCATAGTCTGACTGCCCCATCAGTTCGGTGACCGTGTGCTCCTGGAAAAACTCGGGGCGCACGCGCTTGCTCGTCGATTCGGCGGCCACGGCCTTGACGCCGTTTTCGCAGAATTCAAACGTCGACGCGTGTTCGCGGTCGGGCCAGGCGCAGCCGGGACAGTCGAAACCATCGGGCTGGTTTTGCTCGAACAGCGAGCGGTAATTGCCCGCGCTGACTTTTTCCTTGAACAGATTGATGGCCACGTACTTGAGGGCACCCCAACCGGCCGCGGCATGGGTGTAGGGCGCGATGCGCGCGTCGGACTTTGGCTTGCTCATGATGACTCTCCTGGTGATATGCGATGGGACAATCACATGGTAGGGGCGGCGGACAGCCCCATAGGCGCACAGTTCCGGCTAAAAAAACAGAGTACAGATGGCAAGACGACGATGCCGGTCGCGCCGGCGCCGGCCGTGATTTATGATGTGGACAAGGAGAAAAACATGCACAAGGAAGACAAGGAAGTGGGAGTCGACGCGGCACTGATAGCCCTGCTGGCGCTGCTGTGGCAAGCGCGGCAGGAGGCGTCGGAAAAACCGTGGTCGCTGGCCAAGCTGGCCAAGCGGGCAGGAGTACAGATGAGCACTTTGCTGCGCCAGCTCAATGCGCTGTCCAGCGCGGGACTGGTGACCGTTGCCACGGCGGAGGGTGGCGGCGGCAGCGCTTCGCTGAGTACGGCGGGCGCCGAGCTGTGCGCCAGCATGTTCGCGCCACCAGGAGAGTAAAGCCGAATCTGTACTCTATCGCCTGGCGCCGGACTGTACCTCCTTGAGTGCCTGCTTTCGTCCTATGCTACTTCCAGACGAACGCACATCAAGGGGAAGCACAATGAACACCATCAGGTATCCGCAGCCAGACCATAGTGAGCCGTGCGTGGACATGCTGGGCCGCCCCCTGACGGACTTGCGCATTTCCGTCATCGACCAGTGCAATTTCCGCTGCACCTATTGCATGCCGGCCGAGCTGTACCCGAGCGATTATCCGTTTCTTCCCTCCAGCGAGCGCCTGTCCTTCGCGCAGATCGAAACGATGGCGCGCGCCTTCGTGCGCCTCGGCGTGAATAAAATCCGCATCACGGGCGGCGAGCCGCTGCTGCGCAAGAACCTGGAGCAACTGATCGAGTCGCTGGCGCGGCTCACCACGCCGGACGGGCGCGCCGTGAGCATCGCCCTGACGACGAATGGCAGCTTGCTGGCGGCCAAGGCGCGTTCGCTGAAGGATGCTGGCCTGGACCGGGTCACCGTCAGTCTCGACAGTCTGGACAACGGTATTTTCCAGCGCATGAATGGCGTCGACTTTCCTGTCGAGAAAGTGCTGCACGGGATCGAGGTAGCGCAAGCCGTGGGATTGAGCCCCGTGAAGGTCAACATGGTCGTGCAGAAAGGCGTCAACGACAGCCAGATCGTGCCGCTGGCGCGCCGCTTCCGCCACACGGGCGTGATCCTACGCCTGATCGAATTCATGGACGTGGGCGGCATCGGCGCCTGGTCGCGCACGCACGTCGTCACGTCTGACGCGGCGCGCGCGCTGATCGCCGCCGAATTCCCCCTCGTGTCGCTGGGCGAAGGCAAGCCTGTCCTGCACGAGACGGCCAGCCGCTACCGTTACCTCGATGGCGGCGGCGAAGTGGGTTTTATTTCCAGCGTGTCGCAGCCGTTCTGCGGCAACTGCAGCAGGGTGCGCGTGTCGTCGGACGGCAAGCTGTTTACTTGTTTGTTCGCCCAGGACGGCCTCGACCTGCGGCCCCGGCTTGACTCCGGGCAAGAACTGGAAACCCTGCTGCGCCAGCACTGGCAGCGGCGTGGCGACCGCTATTCGGAAGTGCGCGGTGCACTGGCCCAGCTTGGCGGGCGCAAGCAGTATCCCACCGTGCGCATGTCGCTGGTGGGCGGGTGAGTGATCTACAGGAATTCGGTGATCAGTTTGCCGAGCAGGATAATGGCTTGCTCGACGCCCACACTCCACGGATAGCTGTAGTTGAGGCGGATGCAATGCTTGTAGGCCTGGCTGACGGAAAACATGCGCCCCGGACCCACCGTGATCTTGCATTCCAGCGCGCGCCGGTACAGCTGCATGGAGTCTATGCCGCCGGGCAATTCCACCCACAGCACGTAGCCGCCCTGCGGGTGCGAGATTTTCGTGCCAGCAGGAAAGAAGCGCTGCACGGCGGCAGCCATGATGCGCGCTTGCTGGGCATAGGCCTTGCGGGTGCGGCGCAGATGCTGTTCGTAGCCATCGTTTTGCAGGTATTCGGCGATGGCCAGCTGCGGAAACGACGATGTGGCCAGGGTGTTGAGGAATTTGAGTTCCTCGACCTTGCCCCGGTAGCGCCCAGCCAGGGCCCAGCCCACGCGCTGCGCGGAACTGAGGCTCTTGGAAAACGAGGAACAGTGCAGCACCATGCCCTTGCGGTCGTACGACTTGAGCGAGGACGGGTGGGCGTCGCCGTAATACAGTTCGTTGTAGACGCCGTTTTCGATGGCGGGCACGTCGTGCTGCTCCAGCAGCTGGACCAGGGCGCGCTTGCGCTGGTCGGACATCTGGAAGCCCAGCGGATTCTGGAAGTTCGGCATCACCATGACGGCGGCGATCGGTTGCCGGGCCATGATGTCGGCCAGCGCTTCGATGCTGATGCCGTCGTACGGATCGGTGGACACTTCCACCACCTTCATGCCCAGCCGTTCGACGGCCATCAGCATGGCATAGAAGGTGGGCGACTCGACGGCGATGGTATCGCCCGGCTTGGCCACGGCTTGCAGGCACAGGTTGATCGCTTCCGTGGCGCCCACGGTGACGATGATTTCATCGGGATCGACGGCCAGACCGTTTTCCATGTAGCGGCGGGCGATTTCGCGGATCAGCTGCGGGTTGCCCGGCGGCAGGTCGTCCGTCATGTTCCACACGCGGTTGCGGCGCGCCACGGCACCCGCATACTGGTTGATGCGTTCCCAGGGAAACAGCGACGGGTCGGGGTAGGGCGAGCCCAGCGGGATGGCATCGTGCAAGCCAATCGAGCGCAATGTCGACAGCACCAGGCGGCTGACGTGCACTTCCGCCGGAACGGGACTGGGCTGGGAGGCCTGCATGCACAGGTCGGCGGTCTGTACGTCGCCGGCGCGCGGGCGCACGAAGTAGCCGGACTGGGGCCGGCTTTCGATCACGCCCATGCTTTCCAGCTTGACGTAGGCGCGCAGCACCGTGGTGATGCTCAGCTTGTGCTGCTGGCTGGTCTGGCGCACGGAGGGAATGCGTTCGCCGGGCAAGAGCACACCCTTGGCCACCAGTTGCTCGATCTCGCTGACGAGCTTTTCATACAATTTCATTGGTATCCATTCTTTGATTCTTGCTCTACGTCATTGCATTATCGTCCAATTCATGGAGGCGGTATGGCTGCGGCCACCGCATGTTGTCGAAATGAAACTGTCGTTCGGCAGTTCTGGTTTAATATCCACACAGAAAGTAAAAAAGGAACATTTGATGGCAATCCCACAAAGCATGCTGTCTGTCGTCGCGCGCGACGAAGTGCATTTGCAGTTCAATGTGAAGGCCGGCGTCGATATGCGGCAGTTGTTCAAGCTGCTGGGCAAGCTGTGGGAATCCGAAGTCACGGGTATCCTCGATCCCACCCTGAACCGCCACCATCAGTTGACGGGCGGCACGGCCAATGTGGTGCTGGGATTCAAGCCCGAGCTGTGGCGCGCCGCTTGCCCCGGCTGCGTGCCGGACAATATGGCGTCGTTCGCGCACGACCTGGTGGGCGCCAACGGCAAGACGGCGCCGGCCACCCAGCACGATTTCTGGGTCTGGATCACGCAGTCGAACGCGGCCAACCTGTACGACAGCATGCGCACGACGCTCACTTTGCTGAGTCCGTTTGCAGAGCTGGCCAGCGAGCAGGTGTGTTTTCCGTATCACAATAACGTGACCTTCGACGGCTTTGCCGACGGCGTCGCCAATCCGAATCCGTTTCGTGCCAACGGCGTGGCCATCATTCCGGACGGCGAGGCGGGTGCGGGCGGCTCGACCGTGCTGCTGCAGAAATGGCGCATGGACGTGGAACGCCTGCGCGCCTTGCCCGTGCACGCGGCGGAGCAGGTGTGGGGCCGCACCAAGGCAGGCAGCCATGAATTGTCGCCGCTGCCCGTCGATTCCCACGTGGGCCGCAATCAGTTCATCCGCGATGGCGAGGAAGTCGATATCGTGCGCCGCAATGCCAATTACGCCAATGCCAGCGAGGCGGGTGTCATGTTTGTCGGTTTTTGCAAGGACATCACGGTGACCATGGGCATGCTGCGGCAAATGTACGGTGTAGGCTATGATGGCGTCACCAAGACGGACAGGCTGCTGGATTTTTCCACGGCGCTGTCGTCGGCGATCTATTTCGTGCCCAGCATCGATGCCTTGCTGACCGTGGGTATTTCGCCGGCGGATCCCGGCTAAGGGCCGCCCCGGCGGTTCCGATTTTTACTTTTACTAGGAGTTTTTCATGCGTATTCGTCCCGCCACCTTGCTGTCCGCCCTGATCTTCGGCAGCGTCGTCTTCAGCGCTTCCGCCTCCGCCGTCGGCCTGGGTTTCCTGGCCGATACGCCGATGGCTTACCTGAACAAGAACGACAAGCCCGTCTTCGTCAAGGCCGTCACCGACGTGCTCAATGACAAGAAGGATGGCGAAACCGTGCAATGGAGTAATGAAGGCTTGCGCAATTCCGTGCGCATCGCCGCCGAAATCACGGCCAGCGACACGGAAAAAACGGATGCGCAAACGTGCCGCAAGGTGCAGGTGGGCTTGAGCGCCAAGGGCCAGGAACAGACGCTCAAGCTGAAGGTCTGCAAGGCCGGCACGGCCGCGTGGAAAGTGGCGAAGAGCTGATCGTCCGTGTTGTTCCCTTGCCGGTTCTGCACCGGCAAGGTGCGACTTTCCTCTAGGTAAGTCTGGCAGCGGTTAGAATCACGCTTTACCCTCACTTTTCTCACCTGCATGCAGCAAAGTCGCCTCCTGTTTTTCCGCCTGGCCGGCCAGTTTCGCCGCTATGGCGCCATCGTTGCCGCCACCTTGCTGGCCGTGGGCGTGGCGTCCGCCACCGATGTGTTGTTAATCCGCCAGTTGCAAAACGTCGTCGACGCCATGCGTACGACGGCCAGCACGCAGGTCGCGCCCGCGTCCGGCGTGATGGGCATGCTGCAGGGCTGGGTCGACCGTTTCTTGCCGGCACAGGCGGGGCAGGTGGACTTGTGGGTGATTCCCGCCACCATCCTGGGCCTGGCCGTGCTGCGCATGGTGTCGAGCTTTGCCGGCGATTACGGTTCCGTCTGGCTATCGAGCCGGGTGCAGGCCGATTTGCGCGAAAAAATGTTCGCCACCATCATGCGCCTTCCCAGCCGCTTCTTCGACACCACCACCACCAGTTTGACGCAGTCGCGCGTGGCCTTCGACGCCAGTCAGGTGTCGCAGGCGGGCTTGAACGTGCTCAACGTGATGGTGCGCGATTCCGTCGCCACCGTCGGCTATTTGATCCTGCTGTTCAGCATCGACGTGAAACTGGCCCTGTTCTGCATGGCGTCGATGCCCATCGTGGCCATCGTCGTGACCCTGGCGGGACGCCGCATGCGCCATTTAAGCAAGAGTTCGCAGCAAGCCGTGGGCGAGCTGACGTCCGTGCTCGACGAAAGCATCGCCGGCCAGCGCGTCGTGAAAATCTTCGGCGGCCAGGATTACGAACAGGCGCGCTTCGTCGACGTCGTCAAGCGCAACCGCCAGCTGGCCGTCAAGCACGCGGCCACGTCGGCAATGAATTCCGGCTTCATCATGATGCTCGTCGGTATTACCCTGTCGTCCGTGATCTATTTCGCCATGCTGCGCGCGCAAAGCGGCGCCATCACGCCAGGGGCCTTCGTTGCCTTCATGGGCGCCTTGATGGCCATGCAGTCGCCGATCAAGAATTTGACGAAGATCAATGAGCCGCTGCAACGGGGTTTGGCGGCGGCCGAGTCCGTTTTCGGCCTGATCGATACGCCGCTGGAACCGGACCCGGGCACAGTGGCCCCGGCGGCCGTGCAGGGCAATTTGTCCTTGCAGAACGTGCAGTTCCGCTACAACAGCGACGATCCCGATGCGCCCACGGCCTTGAGCGATATCACGCTCGACATCCGCGCCGGCGAGACGGTGGCCCTGGTGGGCGGTTCCGGCGGCGGCAAGACGACCTTGCTGGGCCTGCTGCCGCGCTTCTACGACGTCAGCGGCGGCCAGATCCTGCTCGACGGCGTCGACGTGCGCGACTACGCCTTGCTGGCCCTGCGGCGCCAGTTCGCCCTCGTCAGCCAGGATGTGATTTTGTTCAACGACACGATGGCGGCGAACATCGCCTACGGCGACCCGGCCCCGGACCAGGCCCGCATCGAAGCGTCGGCGCGCGCCGCCTATGCGCATGACTTCATCATGCAACTGCCGCAAGGCTACTCCACCCAGGCGGGGCAGAACGGTTCACGCCTGTCGGGCGGACAACGCCAGCGCCTGGCGATCGCGCGCGCCCTGTACAAGGACGCGCCGATTTTGCTTCTGGACGAAGCGACCAGCGCGCTCGATACGGAGTCGGAGCGCTCGGTGCAGGCCGCGCTGGAAGTGCTGATGCGCAACCGCACCACCATCGTCATCGCGCACCGTTTGTCGACCATCGAAAGCGCCGACCGCATCGTCGTCATGCAGGGCGGGCGCTTGGTGGAATCGGGCAGCCATGGGGATTTGCTGCAGCAGGGCGGCGCGTATGCGCGCCTGCATGCGAGCCAGTTGTCGCCCGTCAAGGACAGCGTGGGCTGAGGTGTGGCGCGCCAGCGCATCCGCCGGGCCGGAGCCGGACCAGCAGGTCCGTCCCGGCCTTTTTTCATGGGGCGGCAATCGTGCCCATGGCGCACGGTGCTTGCCTTTATGATGGTGGCCGCAAAGCAACATGAACAATGGAACAACATGAAAAATCGACAAACGATGCGCTGGCTGCTGGCCGCCGCGCTGTGCGCAGCCTTGCCGCTGGCGGCGCAGCAGCAGGCAGCGCCAACGCCAACCCTACAGGAGGAAGACCAGACTATGTATCTGGATGAAAATTTTATGCCAAGCAACCAGCGCCGCGCCACCTATGCGCTGCGTACGCCGCCCGTGCGCGACGAGGCGCTGGGCGCCTGGCATGTGCGGCTCGAATTTCCCGACACGCCGGGCGTGCTGGCCTTTGAAACCTATGCCACCGACCTGGACTTGAGCCAGGTGAAGTTCGTGCGCTTTCGCAAGTACTACTACGAGAATGGCCAGCTGCTGCGCGAAACCTATTTCAATGACCATGGCGAGGAGCTGCTCGGCGGCTGCGTGTACTTTGAAAACGGCCAGGTCAAGCAGAAGGTGACGGCGCTGCCGAATGGGCGCGACAGCATCTCGGAAACGTATCACGAGAATGGCCAGCTGATGAGCCGCATCTTGTATCACGGCGACGAGATGGCCGATGGCGAGCACGTGTCGTATGGCGCGAACGGGGCCGTCAGCAGCCGCTCGTATCAACGCAATGGCAAGATGGATGGTGTGCAGGAATCGTTTTATGCCGATGGCAAGCTGTTCCGGAAGGGGCGGTATGTCGATGGCCAGCGCGAGGGCGAGTTTGTCACGTATGCCGAGGACGGCAAGGTGCTGGCCAAGACTGTCTGGGTGCACGGCCAGCCCGATGGCTGGTCGTTTGAAAGCCATGGCAATGGAAAACTGTCGAACAAGACGCTGTACCGGAAAGGTGCCGTGCTCAGCCTGGAAAAGTGGGGGGCGAATGGCCATCCCATTTTTGCGTGGCAGAAAGATGCGCAGGGGCGTGACCACGGCGATACAACGGAATGGCATGCCAACGGCGTGCGCGCCAGCGTGACCCCGTTCGTCAAAGGTCAGCGCCACGGCTTGCTGCAAACCTGGTACAGCGACGGCAGCCTGCGGCAGATCGTGCTGTATGAACACGGCAAGAAACACGGCATCGAGCGCCAGTGGGACAAGGCCGGCAAGCTGGTGCTGGAACAGGCGTGGCAGGATGGCCAGCCGGTGGCGGCGAAGTAGTGGCTAACATCCATATTGGGACCGGCCAGCCATATCGACGGACCATGCGCCTGGTGCTGCTGGCTGCGCTCATGACGGCGGTGCCGCTGGCGGCGCAGGAGCAGGCTCCGGCACAGGGGCAACAGCAGGCGCAGGACAAGAGCGTCTATCTGGACGAAGACTATGCGGCGAGCGATGTGCGCCACGCCGCGTATGCGCTGCGCACGGCGCCCGTGCGCGACGAGGTGCTGGGCGCCTGGCATGTGCTGCTGGAGTTCCCCTATGCACCGGGCACGGTGGCGCTGGAAACCTATGCCAGCGGCCCCGATCTGAGCCAGGCCAGCTTCCTCCACTTGCGCAAGTGGTATTACCCGAATGGACAGCTGGCCCGCGATGAGCGGCTCGATGCCCAGGGCAATGTACTGACGGGCAGCACGTCATTCTATGCAAACGGGCAGGTCAAGCAGCGCGTAACCGTGCTGGCGAACGGGCGCGACAGCATCTCCGAGAATTACCATGAAAATGGCCAGCTGATGAACCGTATCAGCTACCACGGCAAGCAGATGGCCGATGGCGAGTACGTATCGTACGGGCCGAATGGCAGGATGAGCAGCCGCGCCTTCCTGAAAGGCGGCAAGATGCATGGCTTGCAGGAAGTGTTTTACGCCGATGGCAAGCTGTTCCAGCGCAGTCATTTTATGAATGACAAGCAGGATGGCGAATTCCTCACGCTTGCCGAAGATGGCAAGGTGCTCGCGCGCAAGGTCTGGGTGGATGGCGAAGCCGATGGCTGGTCGTTTGAAAGCCATGACAATGGCCAACTGGCGCAAAAGGCCCTGTACCGCAAGGGCAAGCTGCTGAGCATGCAGAAGTGGAGCCGCAACGGCAAGCCGTCGATCGCCTGGCAGCAGGACGCACAGGGGCGCGAGCAGGGCGATGTCACGGAATGGTATGACAACGGCGTGCGCGCCAAGGTCATTCCGATGCGCGATGGCCAGCGCCATGGCTTGCTGCAAGTCTGGGCGAGCGACGGCAGTCTGCTGCAGCTTGTGCCGTATGAGCACGGCAAGAAGCACGGCATCGAGCGCCGTTGGGATAAGCGGGGCAAACAGGTGTGGGAGAAGACTTGGCAGGCCGGAGTGCACCTGTCTGCCGGTCAATAGGCAGTAGGAGGGCGCCCGCCATTGCAGGTATCATGTACGGATTCCGGCCCGCCAGCAGGCGCGAAGCCGGCGGGATAACTGGAGGCAATGGTGGCGGAAGCGGAAGTATCGGCGATAGCCAGGGCGCAGGGCATGGCCTTGCAAAACATGCGCGTCGTCATGCGCGCGGCGCAGCGGCATTCGGCGCAGATCGAGAAGCAATGCGGTGTGTCGGGCGCGCAATTGTGGGTGATGCAGGAATTGCTGGAGCGGCCGGGCCTGCGCATGGGCGAGCTGGCCGGCAAGATGTCGATCCACCAGACGACGGCCAGCAACCTGGTCGAGGCGCTGGTGAAAAAATCCTATGTGCGCAAGGCGCGCGACCAGCCCGACCAGCGCGTGGTCACGCTGACCCTGACGGCGGAAGGGCAGGCCGTGATCGCCGGCGCGCCGCAGCCGGCACGCGGCTTGCTGCCCAGCGCCCTGGCCCAGCTGGACGCCGCCAGCCTGGCCCACCTGAACCAGGGCTTGAGTGCCTTGCTGGCCGTCGTCGCTCCCGATGACAGGCAGGCGGGCATGCAGCCGTTTCCGTTTACGATGTAGTTTCCCTGCCTGCTTGCGGTAGCCGTTGCAACTGCAGCTGCGCCAGCGCCCCGTACAGCGGCTCGCTGAGCACGCGCGAGACTGTGCTGGCCACGACGGCGCAGGCCATCAGGCTCAGCACCATGCCGTGGCCGTCGACCATTTCCATGACAATGATAAACGCCGTCAGCGGCGCCTGCGTGGCGGCTGCCAGGAAACCGACCATGCCCAGCGCGATCAGGGCGGGCGCATGGGGGTAGTGCAGCAGCACGGCGATATCGTGGCCGATGCCGGCGCCGATGGCCAAGGAGGGCGCGAAAATGCCTGCCGGCACGCCCGACCACACGGTCAGCCACGTCGCCACGTATTTGAAGGCGACAAAGGCGGGCGCCACGTCGGACGAGCCTTCCAGCATGGCGCGCGTGGCCACGGTGCCGCTGCCGAACGTGGCGCCATGGCTGGCGATGCCGATGGCCGCCACCAGCACACCGCAGACGGCGGCGAACAGCACGGGCCGGCCTTTTCTCCACGCAGATAATTTTCCCAGCGGATTGCCCCGGGCGGACGCCAGCAGCAGCCGCGCAAACAGGCCGCCCGCCACGCCCGCGACCAGAGTGACGAGTAAACCCGGCAAGGCCAGCGCCAGGCCGATGGGTCCCGGGTGGATGATGCCGAAGTGGGTGGCGTTGCCGTGGATGGACACGGCCATCATGCCGGCCAGCACGATACCTGCGACGATGAGGCCGCTGTTGCGCTGCTCGGGCGAGCGTGACAATTCTTCGATGGCAAACATGACGCCGGCCAGCGGCGTGTTGAAGGCAGCCGCGATGCCGGCCGCGCCGCCGGCCACCAGCAGGGAATGGGCGCTCACCTGCGAGTGACGGGGCAGCCAGCGGCGCGCGGCCAGCATCACGCCGGCGGCGATCTGCACGGACGGCCCTTCGCGCCCCAGCGACAATCCGCCCAGCAAGCCGCCCGCCGTCAGGACGATTTTCGCGGCGCTGAGTTTCAGCGACACGAACAGCGAGCGCTGCTCGGGCGCCACGGCCGGGTCCAGCGTCGCCATCACTTGCGGGATGCCGGAACCAGCCGCGCCCATCGCGTAGCGGCGCGTCAGCCAGACGAGCAGGGCGGCGCAGGCCGGCGTCCACAGCAGGGCGAACCACCAGGCCTTGCCGTTAAAAAAGAGAAACAAGTCCAGCGCTTCCTCCGCCAGCCACGTAAAACCGACGACGACGAGCCCCGCGATGGCGGCCATGCCGACGACGACGGCGCGCGACCACCACAGGCGCGGGTTGGCAAATTCATGCTTGAAGGCAGAGGGAATATCGTGCAAGTGCTTCATTGCGGCAAGTCCAGGAAGGGGCGCGCAGGGCGTCGGGGAGACTTGCCATTATATAGATGTATTTGCTCAAATGTATTTGAGCCTCATCTTCCGTGGGCGGCTGACAACAGTATGTCTGTTTCGGCCAGGAAATCGACGAGCGCCCGTACTTTCGGCGCCAGGTGCGGCCCGGATGGCCACAGCAGCCAGCAACTGTGGGCCGGATGCCCGGTGATTGCGTAGTCCCTCAGCACTTCGATGAGGCTGCCGTCGTCGATGGCGGAGCGCACATAAAAGTCGGGCAGCCAGGCGATGCCCAGGCCTTGCCGGGCGAAGTGCAGCCGCGCTTCGACGTTGTTGCAGACCATGGACAGTGGCAAATCCGGCGTCGGCGCCTCGGCTTGCTGGCGCAGCTGCCACTGTTCGACCTTGCCGCTGTGGCGGAAGCGGTAGTGCAGGCAGGCATGTTGTTGCAGTTCAAGGGGATGGCTGGGCGTGCCGTGGCGCGCCAAGTAGGCGGGCGAGGCCACGAGGCAGGAGCGGAACTGGCCCAGCTTGCGGGCGGCCAGGCGCGAATCGCGCGGTGCGCCGATGCGGATGACGGCGTCGAAACCATCGCCGACGACATCGGCCAGCGCGTCCGAAAAGTCCAGGTCGAGGGCGATGGCTGGGTGTCGTTGGGAAAAATCAGCCAGCGCGGGCAGGAAAACGCTGCCCAGTTCCGGCAAGCCCAGGCGCAGGCGGCCGCGCGGCGCCAGCGTGCCCGCCAGTTCCTCCTGCGCCGCCTGCATTTCCGCCAGGATGCGTTCGCTGCGCGCGAGGAACAGCTTGCCTTCCGCCGTCAGGCTCAGCTGACGCGTGCTGCGCTGGAACAGGCGCGTGCCCAGCCGCTGCTCGAGCCGGGCCAGGCTCTTGCTGACGGCCGATGGCGAAATGCCGGCCTGGCGCGCGGCGGCGACAAAGCTGCCCGCCTGCGCCAGTTGCACGAACAGAGCCACGCCGGAGAGATTATCGATGTCTTGCATGATTCATGACAGTTTGGTCAGGTGTGAAACGCATTGAAGCATATTTCTCTTTCTCGCGTGGCTGCTTACCATGGGGTTTTGACCTGCTGGAGCAAGCAATGAAGATGATTGGTTTCAAGAAAGGAAGCAGTGTGGACGAACAAGGCGGCCTGTTCGACATGGAAGGCCCGATGCCCGTGCCCGGCCCGCGCGACGTGCTGGTGCAGGTGCGCGCCGTCGGCGTCAATCCGCTCGATACCAAAGTGCGCGCGGGGCTGGTGACGGTACCCGATGCCGTCACGACTCTGGGCTGGGATGCGGCCGGCGTCGTGCATGCGGTGGGCAGCGAAGTGACCCTGTTCGCGCCGGGGCAAGCCGTGTATTACGCGGGTTCGTTCGACCGCGCGGGCGCGAATGCCGAATATCACCTGGTCGATGAGCGCATCGCGGGGCGTATGCCGGCGACCCTGGACTTTGCGCAGGCGGCCAGCGTGCCGCTGGCGGCGCTGACGGCGTGGCAGCTGCTGTTCGAGCGTTTTGCCATCGCGCCTGGCGACAGGCAGGAGCGGGGCAGCCTGTTGGTGCTGGGCGGCGCGGGCGGCGTCGGCTCGCTGCTGATCCAGCTGGCGCGCCAGCTGACGGGTTTTACGGTGATTGCCACGGCCTCGCGCGGCGACAGCGGCGACTGGTGCCGCGCCATGGGCGCGCACCACGTGATCGACCATACACAACCGTTGTCGGCGCAGGTGGCGGCATTGAACGTGGCGCCCGTGCGCCATATCGCGGCGCTGTCGCACACGGCGCAACATATCGCGCAACTGGTGGAGCTCATCGCGCCGCACGGCAAGCTGGCCGTCATCGACGACCACGATGTTTTCGATGCGGCGTCGCTGAAGGGCAAGAGCATCTCCTTGCACTGGGAAATGGTGTTTACGCGGCCTTTGTTTGCCACCGAAGACATGATCGAGCAGCACCGCATCCTGAACCGCGTGGTGCGGCTGCTGGACGAGGGCGTGCTGCGCCATACGCTGCGGCAGCGCTTGTCGCCGATGAACGCGGCCACCTTGCGGCGCGCGCATGCGCTGCTGGAGCGGGGCGGGCAGCCGGGCAAGATCGCCGTCAGCGGCTGAACGGGTTTACACGAACAGCTCGCGCCGCGCGCTCTGGCTGATGGCGATGGTGGCCGGGTGGCGCAAGCGCCGTTCCGTGGTGATCGCATACACCTGCTCGACGAGGCTATCGACCCGGCCCAGCGCCACCACGGCGTATTGCTCGCACACCTGGGGCGCGATGACGGTAGGGGCGAAGAACAGGCCGGCGCCGGACTGGCCGAAGGCCTTCATCATGGCGCTGTCGTCGAACTCGCCGACGATGCGCGGGTGCAAATTATTGTCGCCGAGCCATTGCAGCAAGCGCCCGTAGATGGCGAAGTCTTCGCCGGGCAGCAGCAGCGGCGCGCCATCCAGGCATTGCGGGAAGCCGCCGTTCAGCGTGGCGGCCAGGGCTGGCGTGCCGAACAGGGTCATGCCGCTTTCACCGAGCAAATGGTTAAAGCCGCGCACGCTCAAGTGGGCTGGCATGGGGCGGTCCGCCATGATCAGGTCGAGCCGGTGCACGGCCAGGTCCGCCAGCAGGCTGGCCAGCCTGCCTTCGCGGCAAATGATGCGCAGCGGCTCGGCCAGTCCCAGCGCCGGCTCCACGAGGCGGCAGGCGATCAGTTTTGACACGGAATCGGCGCAGCCCACGCGGAAGGTCGTCGTTGTCGTACGCGACTGGTCGCGCACGATTTCCAGCAACTCATCGCCCGTGTTGAAAATGCTTTCGGCATGGCTGAGGATGCGCCGGCCCGTGTCCGTCAATTCCAGCTGGCGCCCGCTGCGGCGGAACAGTTCCACGCCCAGGGTGTCGGCAAACTCGCTGAGCTGGCCGGAAATCGATTGCGGCGTCAGGTGCAGCTGCTCGGCCGCGCGCGCGATGCTGCCCGTCTTGGCCACCATCCAGAAATAGCGCAAGTGCTTGAAGTTGAGTGTCGACATGGTTTTTCCCGGCGGATTAATGCATCGAGTTTTTCGATGTATTCTTAAATTATATTCGATTTGTTCGATGTTTATATTCGGACTATGATGGCTGCTCAATTCATGCAAGGAGAGTGTCATGGACTTCTGGATACAAACAGACAGTTGCGGAGGCCGCCGATGAACGGCCTGGAAAGTATTGCGACGGCACCCATGTGGGCTGGCTTCATCGCCTTTGTCCTGGTGATGCTGGCGCTGGACTTGTTCGTCTTTGGCGGCAACAAGGCGCACAAGGTCAGCGTCAAGGAAGCGGCGACGTGGTCGCTCGTGTGGGTCAGCCTGGCCCTGCTGTTCAACGGCGGGCTGTGGTGGTACCTGAACGGCACGGCCGGTCCCGAGATCGCCAACCAGAAGGCGCTGGAATTTTTCTCCGGCTACCTGATCGAGAAAGCCCTGTCGGTCGATAACGTGTTCGTCTTCCTGCTGATCTTCAGCGCCTTCCAGGTACCGATCCAGTACCAGCGCCGCGTGTTGATCTATGGCGTGCTGGGCGCGATCGTCATGCGCGCCGTGATGATCATGGCCGGTGCGTGGGTAGTGAGCGAGTTCAGCTGGGTGCTGTACCTGTTCGGCGCCTTCCTGCTGGTAACGGGGATGCGCATGCTGGTGGCTGCCGATGCGGAACCGGACGTGGCGAACAACCCCGTGCTGCGCTTTGCCCGCCGCCACTTGCGGGTGGCCGACGGCGACCACGGCGAGCGTTTCTTCGTGGCAAAGGGCGGCTTGCGCTATGTCACGCCGCTGTTCCTAGTGCTGATCCTGATCGAGGTGACGGACCTGGTCTTCGCGGTGGACTCGATCCCGGCGATTTTCGCCATCACGACGGACCCGTTCATCGTCTTCACGTCGAACCTGTTCGCCATCATGGGATTGCGTGCCCTGTACTTCCTGCTGGTGGACGTGGCTGACCGCTTCCACATGCTCAAGTATGGCCTGGCGATGGTGCTGGTGTTCATCGGCGCCAAGATGCTGATCATGCCGTGGTACCACGTGCCGGTGGAAGCGTCGTTGCTGGTGGTGGCGGTCCTGATCGTGTCGAGCTGCGTGGCCAGCGTGTTCATCACCCGCAGCGACAAGAAGTAAATGCCGTACCGCGCGCCCTGCAATGGCGGAGCGCGCTTTTTAAACTGACAATGGAAAGTGAACTATGCGTACCTATGCAATGAACAGTCCCCAGGCAGCGGGACGTATCCTGGCCCTGATGATGGTGGTCGATGGCAACCTGGCCAGTGCCGAGCTGCAAGCGATGCACCGCAGCAAAATCCTCGAGCATATCGACCTGGAGCCGGCCGCCTTCCAGCAATTGCTGCAAGACCTGTGCGACGACATGCTGACGTCGACCGTGCATGGCGCCGTGCAGCTGGCCAATGGCGTGATCGACAGCCTGCTCGATGAAATCACCGAGCCGGACTTGCGCCGCCAGCTGCTGCAAGCCATGTGGAAGATCGCCGATGCGGACGACTGGCTGGCCGATGGCGAAGCCGTCCTGCTGGCCCGCGCCAGCGCGGCGTGGTCAGCGGAAACGAACTTCCGCCGGCATGCGGCGTAATTACTGCGCCTTGTGCCCCATGGCAATGACGGCGGCGCCGGCCAGGGCCAGGCCCACGCCGGCGATGTCGGTCCAGGCCGGCGTGACACCGTCCACCAGCCACAGCCATCCCAGCGCCGTGGCGATATAGATGGCGCCATACGTGGCATACACGCGGCCGCTGGCGGCCGGATGCAAGGTCAGCAGCCACACGAAGACCAGCAGGCTGAGGGCGGCCGGCAGCAGCAGCCAGGCGCTGCCCTTGTTGCTCAGCCATAGCATGGGCAGGTAGCAGCCCAGCAGTTCGGCCACGGCCGTGACGGTAAACAGCCCGAAAGTGCGGGCAAGACTGGTCCATTCGGTGGCGTCGTTCATGCTATTCCTGTTGTGCGGTCAGCCGACATTGTAGACGGGGGCGTCAATTGAGTTGCAGGGCGACATACAGCAGCAGGCGGTCATCCGTGTCGTCCAGGTCCAGCCCCGTCAATTCGGCGATCTTTTGCAGCCGGTAATCGAGCGTGTTGCGGTGGATGTGCAGTGCCCTGGCCGTGGCCATCGGGTGGCTGTGGTGGCGGAACCAGGTAGCCAGGGTGCGCATCAGGGTGCCCGACTTGCGGTCGTGCGCCAGCAGGCGCGCCAGGGTCTGGCGCAATTGCTCGGCCTGCCAACCCGCTTGCAGGCCGGACAGCAGCACGGGCAGGCTCAGTTCCAGATAAGAAAAAGTAGTGTGCCCGCCATCGCGGGCGCGCCCCACGCGCGCCGTCTGCTTCGCCGATTCATATGAAGCCGTGGCGCCATCGAGGCCCGGCAAGGCCACGCCCATGGCCAGGGTGGCGGGCGGCGCGAGCGCTTGCTGCGCCACCTGGTGCAGTTCGAGCAGGCGCTGCCTGGCTTGCGCCGCGCGCGCCTGCTGCGGGCCGCTGGCGGGAAAGGCGTCGAGCAGCACCAGTTCGCCCGGCGAGACGACGGCCATCAGCAGCGAGGGCCAGCGGGCCGACAGGTCGGACTGCACTTGTTGCAGCTGCGTCAGCACCTGGTCGAGCCGCTCGCCCGGGCCTTCGCCCGCATCCGGTATTTCCAGCACGAACATGGCGCGCGGCACGCGTAAATCGACCGCCAGGCGCGCCGCCCATGCCTGCATGCTGGCGTCCGAAATGCCCGTGCGGTAGACGAGCTGGAACACGAATTCCTCGCGGTAGCGCTTTTCATGCTGCAACTCGCTGACCAGCCGCGCCTGTTCCAGCATCATTTCCGCCATGGCCCGCACCAGTTCGCCGAACTGGCGCACGGCGTCCGGCTCGCCCGTCAGGCCCAGCACGCCGCAAATCTCGCCGCGCACGGTCAGGGGCAGGTTGATGCCGGCCCGCGTGCCGGGCAGCCTGGCCATGTCGGCCGCGCCGATTTCCACGCTGGCGCGCCGGGCCAGCGCCAGTTGCGCACCCGGATGCAGGTTGCCCACGCGCTGCGGATCGCCGCTGGCCAGGATCACGCCGCGCGCATCGATGACGTTGACGCTGAAGGGAATGATGTGCATGGTGCGCTGGACGATGTCCTGCGCCAGGGGAAGGTCAATATTCGGCATGGGGTGGTCCGTCTTGTGCATTTGCATGGAATCATCGTATAAAGCACCATATTTCTTCATGCATCCGCACGATGACTGTTTCTGCCGGCGATTGTACGATGGGCTGGCCGTATCCCATAAAAAATAGTCAGGAGACGCCCATGACCACCCATCCAGGCGCCAGCCTGTCCGCCGGCGCGTCCGCGCAGGACCGCGTGCGCGAAGGCGCCTACCGCAAGGTCACCTTGCATCTGATCCCCTTCATCTTCATCTGCTACCTGTTCAATTACCTGGACCGCGTGAATGTCGGCTTTGCCAAGCTGCAAATGCTCGATGCGCTGCAATGGAGCGAAAGCGTGTACGGCCTGGGCGCCGGCATTTTCTTCATCGGCTACGTGGCCAGCGGCGTGCCCAGCAATCTGCTGCTGCACCGCCTGGGCGCGCGCAAGGTCATCGGCACCCTGATGATCGCCTGGGGCATCGCCTCGGCCTGCCTGATGTTCGTCACCACGCCGGCCGCGTTCTATTCGCTGCGCTTCATCACGGGCGTGTTCGAGGCGGGCTTCTTCCCCGGCATCGTGCTGTACTTTACGAACTGGTATCCCGCGTCGCGCCGGGGCCGCATCATGGGCCTGTTCATGTCGGCCATTCCCATTTCCGGCTTGCTGGGCAGCCCCTTGTCGGGCTGGATGATGCAATCGTTCGCGGGCCACGGCGGCCTGGCCGGCTGGCAATGGATGTTCCTGCTGCAGGGCATTCCCACCGTGCTGCTGGGCTTTCTAGTCTACGTGCTGCTGAACGATGGCATCGCCCAGGCGAAGTGGCTCAATGCCGAAGAAAAGCAGCTGCTGCGCGCCGACCTCGACGAGGACGAACGCCAGCGCCGCAACGGCGCGAATACGGCCGACACCTTTGCCAGCGTGCTGCGCAACAAGCATGTGTGGATGCTGGGCCTCGTGTATTTCTGCATCCAGATGGGCGTGTACGCGATCAACTTCTGGCTGCCCACCATCGTCAAGTCGCTCGGTTTCGCCAGCCCCGTGGCCGTGGGCTGGGTCAGCGCCATTCCCTACCTGTGCGCCAGCATCTTCATGATCTGGGTGGGCCGTTCGGCCGACAAGCACAAGGAACGCCGCTGGCATTTGAGCGGCCCCTTGCTGATGGCGCTGTGCGGCCTGCTGCTGGCGACCCAGGCGCACGGCAACGTGGTTGTCGCCCTCATCGGCCTGTCGCTGGCGACCATGGGCGCGCTGTCTGGCCTGCCCATGTTCTGGCCCTTGCCGACGGCGTTTCTCGGCAGCGCGGCGGCGGCCGGCGGCCTGGCGCTGATCAATTCGCTGGGCCAGGTGGCCGGTTTCGTCAGTCCCTTCCTCGTCGGCTGGATCAAGGATGCGACGGGCGGCACCGACGTGGCCCTGTATATTCTTTCCGCAGTGATGCTGCTGGGCGCCATACTGGTGCTGCGCGTTCCCGCGCGCATCGTTAATCGCTAAGTGAACCGCTGATGCCATCGAACCGGAGGAATTGACCATGACGACGACCCCACCGCCGCGCGCCTTGCTGCAAGCCATGTTCCAGGCCGCCATCGCCGCGGCCCAGCCATCGCACTGCATCCCGCCCCATCTGCCGCCCGCGCCCAAGGGCCGGCTGATCGTCATCGGTGCGGGCAAGGCGTCGGCCGCCATGGCGCAAGCCGTGGAACGGCATTGGCCGGGGCCGCTGTCGGGCCTCGTCGTCACGCGCTATGGCTATGCCGTGCCGTGCGAACGCATCGAGATCGTCGAAGCGTCGCATCCCGTTCCCGATGCGGCCGGCATGGACGCGGCACGCCGCATGCTCGAGCTGGTCGGCAATTTGCACGCTGACGATACCGTGCTGTGTCTGATTTCGGGCGGCGGCTCGTCGCTGCTGGCCTTGCCACTTGACGGCATCAGCCTGGAAGACAAGCAGGCGCTGAACCGCGCGCTGCTGGCGTCGGGCGCCACCATCGGCGAAATGAATTGCGTGCGCCGCCATTTGTCCGCCATCAAGGGCGGGCGCCTGGCGGCCGCCTGCCATCCGGCGCAAGTGGTGACCCTGGCGATTTCCGACGTGCCTGGCGACAAGCTGGGCGACATCGCTTCCGGCCCCACGGTGGGTGACGCGACCACGTGCGACGATGCGCTGGCCATCGTGCGCCGCTATGGCATGGACTTGCCGGACAGCATACGAAAGACCCTGGAAAGCGGGCGCGGCGAATCCGTAAAACCCGATGACCCACGGCTGGCGCGCACGCGCACGACCCTGATCGCCACGCCGCAGATGGCCCTGGAAGCGGCGGCCGATGTGGCGCGCGCGGCCGGCGTCACGCCGTATATCCTGGGCGACAGCCTGGAAGGCGAGGCGCGCGACGTGGGCAAGGTGATGGCTGGCATCGCGCTGCAAACGGCCGTGCGGGGCCAGCCGTTTCCCGCCCCGTGCGTGCTGCTGTCGGGTGGTGAAACGACGGTCACCGTGCGCGGCAACGGCCGCGGCGGACGCAACGTGGAATTCCTGCTGGCGCTGGGCATCGCACTGGACGGACACGAGGGCATCCACGCGCTGGCCGGCGACACGGATGGCGTCGACGGCCAGGAAGACATCGCCGGCGCGGTCCTGGCGCCCGACACCCTGCAACGGGCCTGGGCGCAAGGCATCAAGCCACGCGACAGCCTCGATAACAACGATGGCCACGGCTTCTTCCAGGCGCTGGGAGATGCCGTGATCACGGGCCCGACATTAACCAACGTCAATGATTTCCGGGCCATTTTGATTACCTGATTAATTAAAACTTTCCAGGACGATTTTCCCTTTTGCCGTATTGCTTTCCAGCAGGGCGTGCGCGCGTTTCAGGTTTGCCGCATTGATCGTGCCGAAGCGTTCGGCCAGGGTCGTCTTGATGACGCCCGCATCGACCAGCTGCGCCAGTTCCTCGAGCAATTCATGCTGCTTGACCATGTCGACCGTCTGGAACAGCGAACGGGTAAACATCAGTTCCCAGTGCAGCGACACGCTCTTGCCCTTGAACTTGCGCACGTCGATGTGCTCGGGGTCGTCGATCAGGGCAAACTTGCCTTGCGGCGCGATCAGTTCGACGATGTGCTCGAAATGCTTGTCGGTCTGGTTCAGGCTGATCACGTAATCGACGGGCGGCAAACCCAGGCGCGTGATTTCCTGCGCCAACGGCAGGCTGTGGTCGATCACGTGGTGGGCGCCCAGTTCCTTGACCCAATCGGCCGTTTCCGCGCGCGAGGCCGTGCCGATGATGGTCACGCCCGTCAACTGCCGCGCCAGTTGCACGAGCACGGAACCGACGCCGCCGGCCGCGCCGATCACCAGCAGGGACTTGCCGGTGAGATTCTTGTCGCGGCGGATCTGCAGGCGGTCGAACAGCAATTCCCAGGCCGTAATGGCGGTCAAGGGCAGGGCTGCGGCTGGCGCGAAGTCGAGGCTGGCCGGCATGTGGCCGACGATGCGCTCGTCGACCAGCTGGAATTCGCTGTTGCTGCCGGGGCGGTTGATGGCGCCTGCGTACCAGACTTTGTCTCCGACCTGGAACAGGGTCACGTCGGGGCCGATGGCCGTGACGACGCCGGCCGCATCCCAGCCCAGCACTTCCGGCTGGCCGTCTTTCGGCGCGCGGTTCTTGCGCACCTTGGTGTCGACGGGGTTGACGGAAATGGCCTTGACGGCGACGAGCAGGTCGCGCCCCGTGGCGACGGGCACGGGCAGCTCGATGTCGAGCAGGGCGTCGGCATCCGTGATGGGCAGGCTGTGGTGGTAGGCGATGGCTTTCATGTGCTTCCTTTGGTAAAACAGTGATGGATTAGGGGTAGGTCGGATCAGGTCCGAAGGACCGTAATCCGACACCATTGTTGGCGTGGCGATACGGGCTTGACGTATCATGGCCATTTTCTCGCCCTGGAAACAGGGGGCGCGTACCGAAACACTTTCAAAGGAATACTGAAAATTGCTGCGACTCGATGACTTGCAGGTGTTTGTGCGCACGGCCGACCGCGGCAGTTTGTCGGCGGCCGCGCGCGAGATCGGCATTTCGCCCGCGCTGGCCAGCGCCGCCGTCAAGCGCCTGGAAGGGGAGCTGGGCTTGCGCCTGCTGGCCCGCACGACGCGTTCGCTGAGCCTGACGGCGGAAGGCACGCAATACCTGGAACACGCGCGCGAAGCCTTGCGCCTGCTGCGCGCCGGCCACGATGCGCTGCTCGCCGGCAAGGACAGTTTCGGCGGAACCTTGAAAATTGCCATGCCTTCCGACCTGGGCCGCAATCTGATGCTGGGCTGGCTCGACGAATTCCAGTCGCGCCATCCGAAGCTGCATTACCAGCTCAGCGTCAGCGACCGGGTGGCCGACATGGTGCGCCAGCAAGTCGACGTGGCCATCCGCTATGGCCAGCAAGACGATTCGAGCATGGTCGCCATGCCGGTCGCGCCCGCCAACGACCGGGTGCTGGTGGCGTCGCCCGCCTACCTGCGCGAACATGGACCCCTGCTGGCGCTGGAAGACTTGTCGCAGCGCAATTGCCTGCGCTTCGCGCTGGAAGACGGCTTGCACGACCGCTGGACCTTTTACCGCCTGCCGCAGCGCGAGCAGGTGACGATAGATGTGAGCGGCAACCGCAGCGCCGACGATGCCGACCTGGTGCGCCGCTGGGCCGTGGCAGGCCTGGGCATCGCCTATAAATCGCGGCTCGATGTGTCCGGCGACTTGGCCGCCGGCCGTCTGCACGTGCTGCTGCCCGAGGTGGCGGGCGAGGCCGCGCCCTTGCAACTGCTGTGCATGCACCGGGCGCAGGTGACGCCGCTGGTGCTGCAGCTGCGCGATTTCCTGCGTGACAAGTGCGCGGAATTGCAAAAATAGCATTGTTGATTACAACTCGTTGCAAATGGCAATCATGCGCAGGTCAACCTGGGCGTACCCTCAGGCATTCTGGTTGAAACCGCTTGAAGGACCGCCATGACCCCCAACCGACTGTTGCCGACGACCTTGATTTCCCTGCTGTTGCTGGCCGGCTGCGCCGCGACCGGACCTGCCGTCCAGGCCGACCATCGCGCGCAGACCAGTTCCGCGCAGGACATTGCCCTGCTGGAAAGGGTCAGCTGGGGCGTGAACGCCGGCAGCGCGCGCCAGATGCAGGCGCAAGGCTGGCAGCGTTATCTGCAGGCGCAATTGCATGCGGGTAAAGCCAGCCTGCCATCCGCCGTGCAGGCCCAGATCGACGCCATGACGATCAGCCAGGTGCCGCTCGATCAGCTCGTCATGTCCGTGGAGCAAAAGCGCAAGGAGTCGGCTGCCGTCATGGACGACATGGCCAAGCAGCAGGCGCAAAAGGATTACCAGCAGGAGCTCAACCGCCTGGCGCGCGAAGCGGCTACGCGTTCTCTATTGCTGGACGTGTATTCGCCGAACCAGCTGCAGCAGCAGCTGAGCTGGTTCTGGCTCAACCATTTCAGCGTGCACCAGGGCAAGCATAACTTGCGCGCCATGGTCGGCGATTACGAGGCGAACGCCATCGCGCCGCACGCGCTGGGAAAATTCCGCGACTTGCTGGGCGCGACCGTCCACCATCCGGCCATGCTGCGCTATCTGGACAATGAAGCCAATGCCGCCAAGCGCATCAATGAAAACTATGCGCGCGAGTTGATGGAACTGCATACGCTGGGCGTCAACGGCGGCTATAGCCAGACGGACGTGCAGGAACTGGCGCGCATCCTGACAGGCGTGGGCGTGAACCTGGGACCGGATACGCCAAAGGTGAAACCGGCGCTGCAGTCGCAATACGTGCGCCGGGGCTTGTTTGAATTCAACCCGAACCGCCACGATTACGGCGATAAACAATTCCTCGGACAAACGGTGAAGGGCAGGGGACTGGCCGAGCTCGATGAAGCGCTGGATCGTTTGAGCCGCAGTCCCGCCACCGCCCATTTCATCAGCGGCAAGCTGGCCCAGTATTTCGTCGGCGATGATCCGCCCGCGCCCCTGGTGGCGCGCATGGCGGCCACGTTTCAGCAGAGCGATGGCATGATCGCCGACGTGCTGCAAACCATGTTCAACAGTCCCGAATTCAAGCAGTCGCTGGGCAAGAAATTCAAGGACCCCATGCATTACGTGGTGTCGGCCGTGCGCCTCAGCTATGACGACAAGCCCATCCTGAATGCGGGCCCCATGCTGAGCTGGCTCTCGCGCATGGGCCAGCCTCTGTACGGGCGCCAGACGCCGGACGGTTATCCTCTGACGGACGCTTCCTGGGCCAGCCCAGGCCAGATGACGACGCGCTTCGATATCGCCCGCACCATCGGCTCGGGCAGCGCCGGCCTGTTCAAGACGGATGGCCCGCAGCCGCAGGAAAAGGTGGCGTTTCCCCAGTTGGCCAGCGCCCTGTATTACCAGTCGCTGCAGCCGACCTTGAGCCCGGCCACGCGGCAGGCCCTGGAGCAGGCCGCTTCGCCGCAGGAGTGGAATACCTTCCTGCTCTCGTCGCCCGAAATGATGCACCGCTGAAAGGAATTGTCATGAACCGTCGTGACTTGTTGAAAGCCCTGGCCGCCGCGCCGTTGTTGTCGCATGCGGGCAGCTTGCTGGCCGCGCCCGCCACGAATGCGAAGCTATTGTTCGTTTTTTTGCGCGGAGGCTATGACGCAAACAATCTGCTGGTGCCCGTCGGCAGCGATTTTTACTATGCCTCGCGGCCGAATATCGCCATCGCGAAACCGGGCGAGGAGAACGGCGCGCTGGCCTTGACGACCGACTGGGCCCTGCATCCGGCCTTACGCGAAACCATCTATCCCATGTTTATGGGTGGCGAGGCGGCCTTCATTCCGTTTGCGGGCACGACGGATCTGACGCGCAGCCATTTCGAGACGCAGGACAGCATCGAACTGGGACAGGGACTGGGCGGGCGCCGCGATTTCCGCTCGGGCTTTTTGAACCGGCTGGCGCAAAGCTTGAATGCCAAGCAAGGCAACCACGCCATTTCCTTCACGGACCAGCTGCCGCTGATCTTCCAGGGTGGCCTGCAAGTGCCGAACATGGCGTTGCGTTCCGTGGGCAAGTCGGGCATTGATGCGCGTCAAAGCCAGGTTATCGCTGCCATGTACAAGGGCACGTCCCTGCAGCAACCGGTCAGCGCGGGCTTTGCCGTGCGCGACGATGTGACGAAGGAATTGACGGGCGAGATGCAGGCGGCCAACCGCAACGCCATCAGTACCAAGGGTTTTGAACTGGAGGCGCAGCGGATCGCCCGCTTGATGAAGGACAAATACAACCTGGGCTTCGTCGACGTGGGCGGCTGGGATACGCACGTGGGGCAGGGCGGCGCCAACGGCTATCTGGCGGGGCGATTCGATGAGCTGGGGCGTGGCCTGGCCGCGTTCTCGCAGGAAATGGGCAGCGAGTGGCGCAATACCGTCGTCGTGGTGGTCAGCGAATTTGGCCGCACCTTCCGCGAAAACGGCAACCGCGGCACGGACCATGGCCACGGCAGCGTGTTCTGGGTGTTGGGCGGCGGCATCAAAGGCAAGCAGGTGGCGGGCGAACAGGTGGCGATTTCGCAGGCGACGCTGTTCCAGAACCGCGACATGCCCGTACTCAACGAATACCGTGCCGTGCTGGGAGGCTTGCTGCGCCGCACCTTCGGCTTGACCCCGGCGCAGCTCGACCACGTATTTGCCGGCGTCAAGCCTGCGGAGCTGGGCCTCGTCTAAAGCGGAATGCCGCCGTGTTACGCTACGCCTGCGCAACTGGCGCGTAGCCAATACTGGCGCTCCATGGCGCCGGGCACGAATGGAGTGGCATGAACGATACTCAGCGCGATATTGTCAGCGCAGGTTTTTCCCTGGCCTTGATCGCCGTGACGGCGTTCGTCATGCAGCGTTTCTTTTTGCCGCTCGTGTGGGCCGGCATCCTGTGCGTGGCCACCTGGCCCCTGTATTTGCGCGTGCGCGCGGCCCTGGGCCAGCGCCCCATCGTGGCGGCGGCCGTGCTGACCCTGGCGTTCGCCTGCATCTTCATCGTTCCCGTGCTGTTCGGCGTGGCGCAGGCGGCGCGCGAAGTGCCCGTGCTGGCCAATTTCGTCGTGCATGCGAATACGGACGGCTTGCCCGTGCCGGACTGGGTGGCGCACATTCCGCTGGCCGGCAGCGCTATCGGCGACTGGTGGCAAGCCACCCTGAGCCAGCCCCACGGCCTCGGCCACTTCTTTGCGGGCAGCGCCGTGGGCGGCTTTCATTCCGCGCGCGACATGCTCAAGGTGCTGGGCGCGGACGTGTTCCACCGCCTGGTCGATTTTGGCCTGGCGTTTTTATGCCTGTTTTTCTTCTACAAGGATGGCGAAGCGCTGACGCGCCAGATCACGGCCGTCGGCAGCCATTTCCTGCGCCCCGAACGGTGGGGCCGCTATGCGCAAAAAATTCCCACCGCCATCCGCGCGACCGTCAACGGCCTGGTGCTGGTGGGCCTGGCCGAAGGCGTGCTGATCGGCATCGCCTACGCCATCGCCGGCTTGCCGTCGCCGGCCCTGTGGGCGTTCGCCACGGGCATCCTGGCCATCATCCCGTTCGGCGCGCCGCTCGCTTACCTGTGCGCGGCCGCCTTGCTGGTCTTCCAGGGCAGTGTGGGCGCCGCCATCGGCGTAGCCGCGTGGGGCACCGTGGTGCTATTCGTGGCCGACCATTTCGTACGCCCCGGCATGATCGGCAACGCCACCCGCTTGCCTTTCCTGGCCGTGCTGTTCGGCATTTTGGGCGGCGTGGAAACCCTGGGCCTCGTGGGCTTGTTCATCGGCCCCGTCGTGATGGTGTTGTTCGTGACCTTGTGGTACGAAGCGAACGTGTTTGACACGACGCTGCCAGTGCAAACACCTGCCAGCCCGGCCGCACCGGAACGCACACAGTAATGAGGGGTCGGCCAGCGTTGCCGCTGGCCGGTACTGGCGCGCTCCCGGCGTGGCCGGACGGAGCTGACTTTACAACAGGGTACGAGTACCTTGTTTTAAAGTCATTCTTAACGTGCCTTGGATAGAATGAGCAACCAACGGCGCATCAGCAGCACTTCAACATAGCCCGGCTCGATGCCCGTACCGCACTCGATCAGGGGATTGACGGTGTAGTAGCGCTTGCGGAAGTCGCGGCAGACGAGGATTTCGCGCTTGCCCATGCGGACGAGGAAAGAGCTTGGGGCGTATTCCAGGCCGAACCGTGAGCCAAAACCGCTATTCAATGTTGCCATGACAATTCCTTTGAGGGAGATGTGTTGAACGAGTCATCAGAATAGCATAACTACTGTATGAATACACAGCTACTGTATGAATAAACAGTATTTTTTTACTGGTGTGGTTTTTTTGATCATCACCGGGAACAGGAAAGAGAGATGAGTTTGCAAGAGAAAAATGACATGAGCATGACCACGGGCTGGACCACGAAACTGCGCCGCTTCGTCGAGGCGCGCCTGTCGCCCGAGGGCGAGCTGGGCCTGCATATGACGGTGGGCGTGGCCCTGATGCTGGTGGCCATCGTCGTCTTCCACGAGATTGCCGAAGCCGTGATGGGCATGGAGCAAATTACCGTGATCGACTTGCAGGTGGCGCAGTGGTTCAACCAGCATGCCGTGCCGTGGATCACCACTTGCCTTCTGGTCGTCACGCACATGCATGGCGTGATCGGCGCCACCATCCTGGCCACCTTGCTGGGCTGGTATCTGCACCGCAAGGGCGCCGATTACTGGCTGTTTACCCTCGTCATCACCATGCCGGGCGTCATGTTTTTGAACCTGCTGCTAAAGTACATTTTTGTCCGCGCGCGGCCCAGCTTTGACGAGCCCATCCTGCAGACGGCCCTGAGCACCTACAGCTTTCCGAGTGGCCATACTGCCACCTCGACAGCCCTGTACGGCTTGCTGGCCGCCTACCTGATTTGCCAGACGGCGCCGGGCGCCTGGGGCAAGCGTATCACCATCGCTCTGGGCGCTTTCCTGATGGCGGCGCTCGTGGGCTTCAGCCGCATCTACCTGGGCGCGCATTACCTGAGCGATGTGCTGGCGGCCATGGCGGAAAGCTATGGCTGGCTGGCCATTTGCATCGCCGGCGTGTCGACCCTGCGCCGGCGCCGGCATATCCGGCAAACCAAATAAGGGGAAACTGTCCTGAGCAAAATTGCAGTCATCATCAACGGAGGCGCCGGTTGCGGCTATGCGCCCGACTGGGCGCAGCAGCTCGAAGCGAAATTCGCCGCCGTGGGCCTCGACGCCGACATTACCCTGGCGCAAAGCGGCACCGAGATGATCGCCACGGCCGAACAAGCCCTGCGCGATGGCGCGCCCATCGTCGTAGCCGGCGGCGGCGACGGCACCATCAACGCCGTCGCGTCCGTTGTCGTGGGCAGCGGCACGCCGTTCGGCGTCTTGCCGCTGGGTACCTTGAACCATTTCGCCAAGGATTTGAATATTCCGCTCGAGCTCGATGCGGCGATTGCCAACGTGGCGCAGGGCGTGCCGCACCAGGTCGACGTGGGCGAAGTCAATGGCCGTATCTTCCTGAACAATTCCAGCCTGGGCCTGTATCCCGATATCGTGCGCGACCGCGAAAAGCAGCAGCGGCGGCTGGGACGGGGCAAGTGGCTGGCCTTCAGCTGGGCCCTGCTGGCTGCCTTGCGCCGCTACCCATTCCTCAGCGTGCAACTGACACTCAACGACGCCGTGCATGCGCGGCGCACGCCATTCGTCTTCATCGGTAATAATGAATACATGATGGAAGGCTTGAATATCGGCGAGCGCGAACGGCTCGATGGCGGCCAGCTGAGCTTGTACGTGGCGCAGCGTCCTGGCCGCCTGGGCTTGTTGAAGCTGGCCTTGCACGCGCTGTTCGGCAAGTTGTCGCAGGCCAAGGATTTTGATGTGCTGACGGCCACCGACCTGGAGGTGGCCACGCACCACCGCCGCCTGCGCGTGGCGACCGATGGCGAAGTGACGATCATGAATACGCCGCTGCAGTACCGCATCCGCAAGGCCGCGCTGGCCGTGCTGGTGCCTGCGCCGGCACTTTCTGGGGAGTAAGGCCATGCGTACCATCGTGCATTTGTCCGACTTGCATTTTGGCAGGGTCGATGCGGACCTGCTGGCGCCCTTGCGCGCGCTGATCGAACGCCTGGAACCGGACGTGGTCGTCGTCTCGGGCGACCTCACGCAACGCGCTCGCAGCGCCCAGTTCCAGCAAGCGCGGCAATTTCTCGACAGCTTGCCGGGGCCGCAGATCGTGGTGCCGGGCAACCATGACGTGCCGCTGTACAACGTCGTTTCCCGCTTCCTGACGCCGCTAGTGAAGTACCGGCGCCATGTGACGGACGATTTGTCGCCCGAATATGTGGACGAGGAAATCGCTGTGCTGGGCATCAACACGGCCCGTTCCCTGACGTTCAAGGATGGCCGCATCAGCCACGAGCAGATCGATTTTCTGCGTGAACGCCTGGGCAGTTTGCCGCCCGGCTTGACGCGCATCATCGTCACCCACCATCCATTCGACTTGCCGGAAAACTTCGATGAAGACGACCTGGTCGACCGCGCCCCGCAAGCCTTGCAGATGTTTTCCGAATGCGGCGTCGATTTGCTGCTGGCGGGTCATTTGCATGCAAGCGTGGCGGGCAACACGGCCGAGCGCTACAAGATCGCCGGCTACGCGGCCCTGATGGTGCAGGCGGGTACGGCCACATCCACGCGGGGCAGGGGCGAGTCGAACTCCTTCAACGTGCTGCGCGTGGAAAACAGTTGTATCCGCGTCGAGCGCTACAGCTGGAATGAAGACAGCGCCGACTTTGAAAAAGTCAGCACGGAAGCGTTCGAGCGCCAGGGCGGCGTGTGGGCCAGTTTGCGGCCGTTGTGAGGCGTCGCGTCGCGTCGGATGGTGATTTCATTAAAGATGGCGTGCCGCATCCATGCGGTCATGCAGAATACGCACGATGGCAATGCCATAGTTCGTGATGCGAAAATAAATCATGTGCCGTCCGACTTTGCGGCGCCGGTAGCCGGGCCGAATCTGCTCGCATGCCGGCGCGGTCTCTGGCGCGCCTGCCAGGTCATCAAAGGCCGCCGTCATGCTGTCAAGATAATGACTGGCCTGCTGTACGCCCCAGTGCTGTACCGTATAAGCCCAGATCGCCTCAAGGTCATGCTCGGCGGCAGGCGTCAGCCGGTATTCAGCCATGCGCCGCCAGCATTCTCTGCTTGAACGCCTTGGCGTCGAAAGGCTGGGGTTCGCCGCTTGCCTCTCCTTCCATCAGCGCCGCGCGGATCGCATCGAGTTCGGCGCTGCGTTCCTGTTCACGCCGGATCAGGTCGCGGATGTATTCGCTGTCGTTGGTATAGCGCCCCGCATCAATCTGCGCCTTGATCCAATCGTCTTGCTGATCCGTCAAGGTAATGGTCTTGCGCACGGTAGCCATGGTAGTCAACTCCAGAGATGAGCAGCACGACGATTGTCATACTATTGGTGCAATATAGTGCATATCCATGCAAATATCCAGTTGTCCCATCGGTGCTTACAGCCAGTAATTCATGAAACGCGCCGCCCACTCCTTCATGCGGTCCGAGAGCGGCCGTGTTTCCCATTTCGCCTTGGTGATCTCTTCCGAGTCGCGCAAGTCTTCCTGGAAGGCGTTTTCCATCTCTCGGCCGAAGCTGTCGCCGAGCACGATCACGTTCAGTTCGCTGTTGTGCAGGAAGCTGCGCATGTCGATATTCGTCGAGCCTACCGTTGACCAGGCGCCGTCGATGACGGCTGTCTTGGCGTGCAGCACGGCCAGTTTCAAGTGGAAGATGCGGATGCCGCCGGCCAGCAGCTGGTCGTACAGCGCGTGTCCCGCATGGAACACGAGGCCGCTGTCGGACACGCCGGGCAGCACCACGGTCACGTCCACGCCCCGCTTGGCCGCCGCGATCAGGGCGTCGACCGTCTGCTGGTCTGGCACGAAGTAGGCGGACGTGATGTGGATCGATTTCTTTGCTTCCTGGATGGCCAGGATATATGCCTTGTAGATTTCAAAGCCGCCCTCGGGCTCGCTGGCCACCACGCGCACCAGCTTGTCGCCCACTTCCGACAGCACGGGGAAATAATTGGCGTCAGGCAAGTCGGCCTGGTCTTGCTGGGCCCAGGTGCGGATGAACAGCCACTGGAAGGCGGCCACGGCCGGGCCTTCCACTTTCACGTGGGTATCGCGCCAGCCCACGTCCTTCTTGTCCGTGGGTTTCGATTTCGAGCGGAACAGCGAGCTTTTCGCATAGGTATCGCTGATATTGATGCCGCCCGTAAACGCCATCTTGCCGTCGACGATCAGTACCTTGCGGTGGTCGCGGTTGTTGATCTTCCAGTCGTCGCCCTTGAGCTTGGCGGGATTGACGGGGTTGAAGGCCACCAGGTGGATGCCGGCCGCGCGCATGCGGTCAAAGAACGCTTGCGGCACGCCGATGGTGCCCACGCTGTCGTAGATGATGTTGACCGTCACGCCCGCTTTCTGCTTTTCGATCAGCATGTCGGCAAATTTGAGGCCCAGCGGATCCTGGTCGAAGATATACGTTTCCAGGTTGATGCTGGTCTTCGCTTCGCTGATGGCCTGGAACATGGCGGCCATGGTTTGCGGGCCGTCAAACAGCAGGGTCACCTTGTTGCCCTTGATTAAAGGCACGCCCGTGGCCGCCTCTTCCAGCGCGGCCTGGGTCTTCAAGTCCATGCCGGACTTGGCCCAGCGCTTGTTGAGCAGGGCGGCGCGGCTGTTGACGTTGAGCACGGCGCCCTTGCCCGTGATGACTTTGGGCTTGGCCACCGGCTCCAGGGTGGTATTGAGATTCTTGACATTGGGCAGCGAGGCGCATGCAGCCAGGGTCCAGCACAGCAGTAGGGCGGTGAGACAGGGTTGCATGCGCCGAGCGGTCATTTTTGAGCCTTGTTCGTCAGTGACAGGGTTGCCGACTCGTCAAGCAGTGCCAGCGGTGGCGGGTTTTTCGAGCCGAAGAAGAAGACGATGGGCGAGCGCAGGAAGCGCTTGCCCAGAATCTTCAATAATTGCATGCCGTGCTTGAAGCGCACCTGGCGTGAACGCAGGGCCACCCACAGGGCCAGGCCGAAGCTGACCAGCAGGTTGGCCGTGCCGATGGCGAAGATGCCCGACAGCGACTTGACGGCCAGTTGCCAGCTCATGTTGTGGTCGAGGCCCACCAGGGCCGTGGCGAAGTTGGCGGCCGAGAAGGTGATGTGGCGGATATCGATCGGCAAGCCGATCAAAAAGCCCAGGGTGCCGATGGAGCCCAGCAAGATACCGAAATAGAAGTTACCCATCAGCCCGCCCAGGTTGTTTTCCAGATACAGGCCCAGCCGTTGCAAGCGCTCCTGGCCGATCACCCGGCCCAGGCCGCGCAATTGCGCGATGCGCTGCGCCCAGCGCGTGTACAGGGCCTGGTTGTCATAGTAGCCGGAAATCAGGCCGGCGACGAACAGGCACACGCCGGCGATCATGGCGTAGAAGATGGCGGGGCTGCCGATGGGGTCGATATCGTGCAGCAAGTGCATCGCCTTCTCGGGCGTGACCAGGTTGTGCCCCGTGATCGCCTTGTAGCCGAGCGCGATCAGCCAGGCCGTGGGAATCGCGGTGGCCAGGTTGCCCAGCACGGCCATGTTTTGCGTGCGGAAGACCTTGTTGATCAGTTCGGCCATGCTGTCGAGGTCGATATTCCTGCCATCCTTGCTGTGCAGGCCCGCGGCGATGCGCGAGGCCGTCATAGCCGGTTGCTTGGTGGCCACCGTGAAGTGCAGCAAGTGGATGAACATGAAGCCGATCGAGTAATTCATGCTGAACATGAAGGCTTCGACCAGCGGCGCCGAGCGCAGATACGACATCAGTATCTTGAACAGGGCCATGAAGCCGATGATGATGCCTGCGCCCGCGGATGAGAGGAACATGGCGCCCATCTCGCGGCGGTTTTCCGCGATGTAGTGCTCGCCCGTGCGGCTGGCGTTTTCCGTCACATTGCGCGCCAGCAAGTTGATATTGTCGGAAAACAGGTCGCTGACCTTGTACTTGTGGTTATGCGCGCGTATCAGTTCCAGCGCCAGCCCGACGGCGCCCGCGCGGCGGCGGCTGACGGGCTGCGGGTGCAGCAAGTCTTGCGTGGCGTCGACCGTGATGGCGGCGATGTCCACGTTGTTCGATGCGGGCAATTCGCCGCTCGTGTCGACGAGGAACAGCAGCTTGCGCAGGCGCTCGATGCTTTGCGCCAAGGCCACCAATAGATACGTGAGGGGAATGCTGGTGCCCTGGTACAGCGCCTTCTTGCGGATCTTGGCGATGACGGCGTCGCACTGGTCCAGCATCACCAGCAAATGGCGCGCGTCCTCGATGTGCTCGATCTCGCCGTGCAGCAGGCTGGTGTAGGCGTCCAGGTAGGCGTTCACTTCCGTGTTCTGCACCATGAACGGCGACTGGAACACTTCGATTTCATTGTGGAAACGCGTCAGTTCCGGTTCCAGCCCCATGGCGCAGACGCGGTAGGACAGGGTGCGGATGGCGTCGAGCATGCCGGGCAGCATGATGTTGCCATCGCCGACGGCCAGTTCGATATCGTCGCTGGTCAATACGTCGAACAGTTCCAGCCAGTCCGTGGCCGGCACGTTGCTGATCCACAAATAATCGGTCTTCAGGTACAGCACTTGGTCGAGCGCGTCGTTCAGGTATTCGTCGCCCAAGGCGGGCGGCAGCATGCGGTAGGCGATGCGGCGTTTCAATTCCGTGAAAAAACCGCTGTTCGACAGCACGCCGATATCGGTGTACAGGCTGGCGTGGCGGCGCGCGGCCAGCACGCGCAGCACGTATTCGTGCAGGGCGCGCGCTTGCGCGGGGTTACCTTTGAGTAGCTGGCGCAGGGTGCGCACGTTGGCAATCGCGGTAGCGCTGTCGTGGGAGCGCTTGGGACGCAGTGAGTTGAATAATTCCACCAGCAAGTCGATATTGCTGGAGTTGGGGTCAATGCGTTCGAGGATAGCTAGCATGCAGAAAAAACGGGCGAGCCGCTGTCGGTAAAACCAGTAGTGTACCGCCTGCGTCAGATCGCGCAACGTTCGCCACCGAACATTGCTTTACGGCAGGGCCTGCAATTCACGCCATTTTGCCGCAAATTGCCACCAATCATGGTCAATCTTGCGTGTTGTCAGTGTACGACGCATTTCTTGGGGCTAAGCTGAAGTTTCTGTTGTACAACGCACGGATGGCTGGACAAAAAGCGGGGATAAGGTAACACTGAGATCAGACACACAGCGCATGTCCTGATCAATACCGGGAAGTTTCAACTCACGTTACCGAGATATTTATCATGAAGACCTCGTATTTTGCGCTTGCTGTGATAGGGATGGGGCCTTTCGCGCTGGGCGCGACGGCCCAGGCTGCCGATGGCGCAGGCAGTGCCGCATCCAGTAACGTTGCCGTGTACGGCGTGCTCGACGCGGGCATCGTGGCCGAACGCGGCTGCACCGCCAATTGCGCCGGCGCCAAGGTGTCCGGCGGCGTCGCGTCCGGCTCGCGCCTGGGCGTGCAGGGCCGCGAAGCGCTGGGCAATGACGTCTCCGCCGTGTTTACCCTGGAAGCGGGCATCCAGAATGACACGGGCCAGTCGGAAGAGGGCCGTTTGTTCGGCCGCCAGGCCTACGTGGGCCTCGACAGCCGCCTGGGCGCACTGACTCTGGGGCGCCAGTACAACCTGCAATACCTGACCCTGACCGACGTGGCCGACCCGTTCAAGGGCGGCATGGCCGGCAGCGCCGGCAATCTGGCCGGCTACAGCGTGAAACGCTACGACAATACCGTCAAATACGTCACTCCCGCCTTGCGCGGCGTGACCGCCAGCGCCATCTACAGTTTCGGCGAGTCGCCGTACAGCAGCGCCAACAACCGCGCGTATGGCGCCACCCTCGGCTATTCGTCCGGCGCCGTGAATGTCAGCGTGTCGCACCAGCGCAAGAACAACTTCATCCTCGCCTCCGGCACCTTGCCCGCCATCGACATGTCGGCCCGCAACACCTTGATCGCGGCCAATATCGACCTGAAAGTGGCCACCGCCTTTGCCGCCGTGGGCGTGAACAAAGGCTATGGCAGTTCGCCGTGGGACCCGAACAATGCCTACAGCTCGCTGGCCCTGTCGATGTCGTCGTCGGACAGCCGCGACACCTTGCTGGGCGTGTCCGTGCCCGTGGGCGGCTTCAAGCTGCTGGCCTCGTACGTGCGCAAGGACGACCGCGACCTGGCCGACCGCGATGCCAAGCAGGTGGCCGTCGGCCTCACGTATTCGCTGTCAAAACGCAGCGATTTCTACGCGTCCTACGCGAAGATCCACAACAAGAATGGCGCCCGCTACACGGTGGGCAATGCCAGCGACGCGGGCCGTGGTGACGCCGCCTTCAATATGGGCTTCCGTCACGGTTTCTGACCAGCAGCGCTTGATGGCGCAGGGCACGTTGCTCCCAGCCACTTGCCGTTGCTCGTCACATTCACCTGTTCCGGCGTGCCGCGCGCGCTGGTGGTCACCGCCAGTTGCATGTTGAACGCCTGCTCGCCGCTGAACAAGACCTTGCCTTCGCCGCTCGATTTCGGATTCGCGCACGTAAACGACACCTGCATGCCGCCCGCGATGTCCTTGTTCTTCGAGGTGCAATCGCCGGGCTGGCCCGTGGGAATCTGCTTGCGCGCGGCCATTTCCGGCGTCACGCACGCCGTCACGCGCACGGCGCCGTCTGCGCCCACGGTGGGCATGGCCATGCCGCGGCTGGCCGCCATGCTTTCCAGCTGCTTGCGTTGATCGGGAGGAAGGTTGCCCAGCTGCTGCAACACCATGGACATGGCGTTGTCGGTGGCGGCGTCGGGCGATGCCATCTTGCTGTCGACTTGCCACAGGCCCGGCTTGATGGTGGTGGAGGGCGAGGCGGCCTGGGCGCTGGCCTGGCTGCCCAAGGCGGCGCAAGCCAGCAGACTCAGGCGTAGCAAAGAATGTTTCATGTTGGCGTCTCCAAAAAAGGCAGACCCCAGCATACGGCATGGCAAGCGGGGCACGCTTGCCATTGTGTTACAAACTGTGATCAGGCTCGATGCGGCGCACGTCGACGCTGGCGATGCGGCGCTCGTCGGCCTCGAGGATTTCATAGCGCAGATCGTCGAGTTCCAGCACTTCGCCCACGGCCGGCATGTTCTCGAAATGCGCCAGCAGGAAGCCGGCCAGCGAGTTGTATTCGCCGTCTTCGCTGACCAGGGTTTCCGTCTCGAACACTTGCTCCAGGTAATGCAGGTCCGTCGCGCCGTCGATGCGCCAGTGGCCGGGGCCCAGCACTTCCACGTCGGGCTGCTCGTCCTCGTCGGGGAATTCGCCGGCGATGGCTTCCAGGATGTCGATCGGCGTGAGCACGCCTTGCACCGTGCCGAACTCGTCGACCACCAGCACCAGCTGACCGCGCGAGCGCTTCAGTGTTTCCATGGCTTTCAGCACGCCGGCCGCTTCCGGCACGACGACGGCTTCGCGCATGCTGGCCGGGTCGATCTTGCCGTGCGACACTAGGTCTTCGATCAGGTCCTTGCTGCGCGCGATGCCGACCACATTGTCGAGGTCGTCATTGCAGACAGGAATCATGCTGTGCGGCGTGTCGCGCAGCAGCTGCAGCATCTTGTCGCTGCTGTCGTTCAGGTTGACCCACGACACGTCGCCGCGCGGCGTCATCACGGAGCGGATCGAGCGCTCGGCCAGGGTCAGCACGCCGCTGACCATGTTGCGCTCTTCCACGCCGAAGGCGGAGACGTCGGGCAATTCCTTGACTTCGTGCTCTTCGACGGTTTCGCGGCCCTTGCGTCCGCCCAGCAGGCTCAGCACGGCTTGCGCCGTGCGGTCGCGCAGCGGGGCGTTCGATTGCAGCTTGAGGAAGTTGCGGCGCGCCAGCTGGTTGAAGAACTCGATGACGATGGAGAAACCGATGGCCGCGTACAGATAGCCTTTCGGAATGTGGAAGCCCAGGCCTTCGGCCACCAGCGACAGGCCGATCATCAGCAGGAAGCTCAGGCACAGCACGACGACGGTGGGATGGGCGTTGACGAAGCGCGTCAGCACTTTCGAGGCCAGCATCATGACGACGATGGAAATGACGACGGCCGCCATCATCACGTACAGGTTTTCCACCATGCCGACGGCCGTGATGACAGCGTCGAGCGAAAAGACAGCGTCGAGCACGACGATCTGCGCCACCACGAGGCCGAAGCCGGCGTAGACTTTCGGGCCCGTCTGGGCGTGCGTGACGCCTTCGAGGCGTTCGTGCAGCTCGCTGGTGGCCTTGAACAGCAGGAACAGGCCGCCGAGGAGCAGGATCAGGTCGCGCCCCGAGAACGAGAATGTCCATATGGAAAACAATGGCGTCGTCAGGGTGACCAGCCAGGAAATCAGCGAGAGCAGGCCCAGGCGCATGACGAGGGCCAGGGTCAGGCCCAGCACCCTGGCTTTGTCGCGCTGGTGCGGCGGCAGCTTCTCGGCCAGGATGGCGATGAAAATCAGGTTGTCGATGCCCAGTACGATTTCCAGTACGACCAGCGTCAGCAGGCCGACCCAGATTGTCGGGTCAAATAACCATTCCATGTGTGTAACCTTGTAAAGTCAGTAAGTATCAAGCTTGCCTGGCGGCTGGTGCCCCGGGCGTGATGGGTGCTGCCGTGTTCGTCTCAGTGGCGGACGCGCGGCGGCCGGGTGGCCAGCCGCACGTCCGCTTCGGAAAGTGCGCCCGGTCCCGCTTGCCAAATGATGGCGTAAAACGGTACGGCCTGGCGCGAGCTCGGGTATAGCGTGATGGGATCGTTGTCGCATTCGTTGGCGTCGCAGCTGTCGCCGGGCTGGCCGGCATCGTGGCAATCGGCGGCAGGCGTGGCGGTAACGCCGGCGACATCAAGGTGCTGGAATGGGGAGGGGCTGGCGTAGGCCATGCTGGCGAACGCCTGGGGTAACGCGATGAAAACAAAAAGGCAGAGCAGGACGAGAGCTCGTCTCATATACAGGCAGATAGTTCTGGAACCGTGGAGTATAACACGGGCACATAACAGCTTGATGACAGGGACTTGCGCAAGTGACAAGCATGACGTAAATTGTGAAATGGCAATAATTTCACGTAGTGGCGAAGACGCAGCGCAAGCTCCGTGATCATTCTTGCACTCAGTATGTATTCCATGGCGCTTGCTGTTGCGCCTTGCCCAATCATGTAGTGTTACCAGGACTCTGCCTTGAAACCAATTACCGCCCTCCTGCTTGCCGCCGGCATCCTGTCGCCGTCGTTCATCCTGGCCGCCACCCCCGTTGAAGCGGCGCCGACCCAGAAAACCGGCAAGGCCGCGCCGAATCGCGCCGCCGCCGTCAAGGTCACGTCCGTCGAAGGCATTACCGAATACCGGCTGGCCAATGGCTTGCGCGTGCTGCTGTTCCCCGATGCCAGCAAGCCGACCCTGACCACCAACATCGTCTACCTGGTCGGTTCGCGCCATGAAAACTATGGCGAAACGGGCATGGCCCACTTGCTCGAGCACTTGCTGTTCAAGCCCAGCGCCAACTTCGGCATCAAGAAGGGGACGAAAACCCCGGTTGAGATCCTGAACTCGACGGGTGCCCAGTTCAACGGCACCACCTGGTACGACCGCACCAATTACTACGCCACCTTCCCCGCCAACGACGACAATCTGCGCCAGATGCTGGCCATGGAAGCGGACCGCATGGTCAACGCGGCCATCGACCAGAACGACCTGTGGAATCCGAAGACGCAGAAGGGCGAAATGACGGTCGTGCGCAACGAGTTCGAGATGGGCGAGAGCGACCCGATCGGCGTGACGAGCGAGCGCATCCAGGCCATCGCCTACGACTGGCACAACTATGGCAAGTCGACCATCGGCGCCCGTTCCGACATCGAGCAGGTGAACATTCCCCGCCTGCGCGCGTTTTACCATAAATATTATCAGCCCGATAACGCCGTGCTGATGGTGGCGGGCCGCTTCGATGAGGCGAAGGTCTTGAAGCAGATCAATGAACTGTTCGGCAAGATCCCGAAACCGACGCGCGTGATCGAACCGACCTACACGGCCGAACCGGTGCAGGATGGCGAGCGCGCCGTGACGGTGCGCCGCAGCGGCGGCACGCAGTTCGTCGGCGCCGGCTACCACGTGGCGCCATCCGGCAACCCGGATGCCGTCGCCATCGAGGTGCTCGGCCACGTGCTGACGGATGCACCGGCCGGCCGCCTGCACAAGGCGCTGGTGGAAACCAAGCTGGCCAGCAAGATCGAATACAACTCGGTAAGCAACCTGGAGCCGGGCTACAACCTGTTCGGCGCGCTGGTGCCTGTCGATGGCAACCTCGACGCGGCGCAAGCGGCCATGCTGAAAGTGCTGGAAGACTTGAAGTCGCAGCCGGTCACGGATGCGGAAGTGGCGCGCGTGAAACAGCAGCTGAACAAGCAGGTGGAACTGATCACGTCGAACACGGCGCGCATGACGATCGCCCTGACGGAATCGCTGGCGGCCGGCGACTGGCGTCTGTTCTTCCTGCAGCGCGACCAGCTCGACAAGCTGACGACGGCGCAGGTGCAGGCGGCGGCAGAGAAATACCTGAAGAGCTCGAACCGCACCTTGGGCCGTTTCATCCCTACCGATACGCCGGACCGCACCGTCGTGCCGGCTTACGCCGACGTGGCGCCGCAACTGGCCGGCTACACGAGCCGCGCCGTCGTGGCGCAGGGCGAAGCATTCGACCCGAGTCCCGACAATATCGAATCGCGCACCACGCGCTTCACCTTGCCGAACGGCTTGAAGGGCGCCTTGCTGCCGAAGAAAACCAAGGGCAATACCGTCAGCATCGTGTTGAAATTGCAGATCGGCAGCGAAGAGAGCTTGCGCGGCAAGGGGCAAGTGGGCAGCTACACGGCCAATCTGCTGTCGCGCGGCACGGATAAACTGTCGCGCCAGGAAGTGAAGGACAAGTTCGACCAGCTGGGTACGCAAGTGGCGATTTCGGGCGGCGCCGAGGGCGTTACCGCCATACTGACGGGCAAGCGCGAGAACTTGCCGGCCGCCATGGACCTGCTGGCGCAAGTGCTGCAAAAGCCGGCCCTGAGCGAAACGGAGTTCCTGGAATTGCAGCGCGAGCGCGTCGGCCGCGCGGAGCAGGAATTGCCTGAACCGCAGCCGCTGGCCGTGAACGCCTTCCGCCGCCTGCTCGACGCCACGCCGGAAGGCCATGTGCGCCACGTGGCCACCTTGCCGGCGGAACTGGCGCAATGGAAAGCCATCAAGGTTGCCGATGTGAAAGCCTTCCATGGCGCCTACTATGGCGCCTCGAACGCCACCTTTGCCGCTGTCGGCGACTTCGATCCGGCCGCGCTGAAGGCGCAAGTGGCCAGCCTGTACGGCAGCTGGAAGGCGCAGCAGCCGTATGTGCGCATTCTTGACGCCGTCAAGCCTGTCAGCGGCGAGAAAGTCACACTGGAAACGCCGGACAAGGCCAACAGCGTGCTGTTCGCCATCCAGCCGATTCCCCTCAAGGATGATGCCGCCAGCTATCCGGCCTTGCTGATGGCCAATCACATGCTCGGTGGCGGCGCCTTGCGCAGCCGCCTGGCCGACCGCATCCGCCAGAAGGAAGGCCTGTCGTACGGCGTCGGTTCGCAAGTGAGCATCCCGTCGCGCGAGCCGGCCGGCTACTGGATGGCGTATGCGATCAGCGCGCCGCAAAACACGGTCAAGGTGGAAGCGGCCCTGCGCGAGGAAATCGCCAAGGTGCTGGCCGACGGCTTCACGGAAGCCGAATTGGTTGAAGCGAAGAAAGGCTGGCTGCAATCGGAAGAAGTGGGCCGCACGCAGGACGCTGGCCTGGCGCGTGAATTGGCCGGCTACCTGGCGCAGGACCGCACGATGGCGTACGACAAGGACCTGGAAGCGAAAGTGGCCGCCTTGACCTTGGCGCAAGTGAACCAGGGCCTGCGCGAATACCTGAAGCCATCGGCCGTTTCGGTGGTGGTGGCGGGCGACTTCGCCAAGGTGGCGAAAGAGGGTGAAAGCGGCGCCAAGGCAACGACGTCGAAATAAGCTGTTTTACATGGAAAAAACCCGCCGGCAAGTTACCTTGCCGGCGGGTTTTTTATTGATGCGTGTCAGCTTAGCGTGGGGCAAGCTCGGCTACATAGATTTCCACGCGGCGATTGCGTGCGCGTCCCGATGCATCGGCATTCGAGGCGATCGGCTCGCGGGCGCCGCGGCCTTCCGTCACGACGCGGGTCGGCGAGACGCCGCGCATCGACAGGTAGTCGCGCGTGTGCGCTGCGCGTTCCACCGACAGCGGCTCATTGATGGAATCGCTGCCCGTGCTGTCCGTGTGGCCGATGATGCTGACCGTCGTGTTCGGGTTTTCATTCAGGGTGGCGGCGAAGCGGTCGAGGATGGGGCGGAAGTTGCCCTTGATGTCGGCGCGGTTGGTATCGAAGGAAATGTCGCTCGGGATTTCCATTTTCAGGCGGTTATCGGCCGTTTGCGACACTTGCACACCAGTACCCTGTGTCGCTTGTTCCATCGCGCGCTTCTGGTTTTCCATGCGGTTCGACCAGATATTGCCGACCACGGCGCCAGCTGCGGCACCGATCAGGGCGCCGCCGGCCGTGCGGCCGCTGCTGCCGCCACCGGTGGTGCCGCCGATCAAGGCGCCCAGGCCCGCGCCGATGCCGGCGCCCGTGGCCGTGCCACGCTGCGTCGAGGACATGTCCGCACAGCCGGTGGCGGCCAATGCGATCACCAGCATGCCGATCAGGGATTTGGCGCCAGGGCCTTTTTTGAATGTTTCTTTCATGGATTTTCTCCTTGTTTTGTTATTGGGACATACCCAGGAATTACCTGCACACGTTACTGCAAAATGCCGCGGCGTGCCAGTGCGCACGCACTGTATGCAAAAGGCGGCAAAAAGGCGGCGCCGTTTGCACGCGCGCCGCCCTGTCTGGCCAGTGCGCTGGCCTCTATAAACCGCGCCCGCTGATCAAACGCAGCAGCACCATGATCACGGCGACCACCAGCAGAATGTGAATGAAGCCGCCAATGGTATAGGAAGTTACCAGGCCCAGCAGCCAAAGAATAATGAGTACGACGGCGATTGTATACAGCATGATGTGTCCTCCGAGAGTAATGTGTGGATGACGGCGGCTGCCTTGGCCGGGCGCTGTCATCGGTTTTTGTCATTGCGCGGCGACTGGGTCGCTGAACGCTGATGCCATGACTTATTGTCTACTTTGTTTCTGAAATTTTCTGTACGGTGCCGTACACAAGCCTTATTTACCCAACTTATTCCTGATTTATCCAGCTTATTTGGCCAAATTCCGCTCGCGTAGCGGTGGCGTTTCCTGTTCGCCATCCATGCCCGGTATCCAGGCCAGCATGCCGGCCAGGCCGATGGCGCCGGCCAGGCAGCTGACCATGCCGCCCGTCAGCAACAGCATCACGCCAAACACGGGCGCGCTCGCTTGCACGGGCGCCAGGTCCAGCGCGCAGAAGCCCAGCGCGGTGGCCAATGCGCCGCCACCGATAAAGCCGAGCCAGATCCGGCGGCTGCCTGTCTTGTCGTTTTCCATCGCATCTCCTTGAAGACATCCGTTGAACTTTCTTGAATGCATCATCTCGCGGGACGGCAAACTCATCTGTACGCCAACGAACATTATCAAAAAGAAAACGCCCGGACGGGCCGGGCGTGTGTTGAATTTGCAACTAATCGCGGCAGCGGCGCCGCCGCGGTTCGCTTAGCCCATGGCGCGCAAGCCGCCGTTGACGATGCGCACGCGGTCGCCCTGGCGCCAGTTCGGCGCGGCGCTCTGGTGCACGGTGCGCGTCTTGCCGTTATCGAGGCGCACGACGATGTTGTAGCTGCGCGTGGCGCGCACGCTGCCTTCGATCTGGTTGCCGGCCACGGCGCCGCCAACGGCACCCAGCACGGTAGCCAGTTGCTTGCCATGACCGCCGCCTACCTGGTTGCCCAGCAAGCCGCCGACGACGGCGCCGCCGGCCGCGCCCACGCCGCTGCCTTCGGCGCGCGTATTGACTTCATGGATGGCTTCGATCACGCCGCAATTGCCGCACACTTGCGGCGCCGGGGCTGCTGCGTACTGTTGCTGTGGCTGCTGTGGCTGCTGTTGCGCCTGGCGCACCGGTTGCTGCTGTTGCTGTTGCTGCTGCTGTGGCGGCAGGGCGGCCAGCGGCTGCGCGCCGGCAGGCTGCAGGTTCGCTGGCGGCTGGTTCGCCTGCAGGCTGGCCATCTGCTCGGCCGAGGTGCCCGCTGCCAGCGGCTGGCTATCGCCCTGGGACGAAGGCAGCCAGCCCATCAGGGCCGCCGTGCCGACGCCGCAAAACAGCAGGACGGCGACGGCGGCGGCAAGCACCAGCGGATGGAGGGATTTGGTGGTGGTGGTCATGGAAGGCTCCTTGTTTTTAAAATAATGAAATGGGTAGTGCGTGTTATCCGTGCATGCGGCCAGTGTGCTGTACCGCTTGCCCCGCTTCCGTGCGTCACCGTACATACAGGGACGGTACTGCACCGTAGGCTAGGTAAAAATTATGTCGAGTTGTAACGACACCAAGGAAAAGCAATGCCACTAACGAACGCCAGCACGACCCTGTCCCGCGATACAGGCCGATCCGGCCTGGGGTCGCCCATGGGCGCGCCTGACGCCGGCAACCGCTTGCTGGCCAGCCTGCCCGAGCACGATTTGCGGCACCTAACGGCGCTGTTCGATACCGTCACCGTCGAGGTGGGCGAGGTGCTGTACGAACCTGGCCAGCCTATCGCCCACATCTATTTCCCCGGCGACTGCCTGATCTCGCTGCTGGCCGTGGCGGAAGGCCGCATGACCCTGGAAGTGGGCTCCGTCGGCCGCGAAGGCGTCCTGGGCGCTTCCGTCGCGCTCGGTCATGACCTGGCGCAAGTGCGCGCAGTCGTGCAACGTTCCGGCACGGCCAGCCGCATCGCGCGGGCCGATTTCTGCGCCGAGTTCGCCCAGCTCGAGTCCCTGCAGCGTTTGCTGTACCGCTACACGGACACCCTGCTGGCACAAGCCATCCAGATTGCCGTGTGCAGCCGCTTCCACGTGCTCGAGGCGCGCCTGGCCCGTTCGCTGCTGATCACGCGCGACCGCTTGCAGTCCGAAAAATTTCACCTCACGCATGAATTCCTCGCCCATACCCTCGGTGTGCGGCGGGTCGGTGTGACCAAGGCGGCCAGTGCGCTGCAACAGCAAAAACTCATCACTTACAGCCGCGGCAATATCGAGATCCTCGATTCGGCTGGCCTGGAAGCCGTTTCCTGCCGCTGCTACGAGCTGGTCAAGGACAGCGGCACCATCGGCATGGCCAACGTCTTCGTCTGATTCCTGTTTTTTTTAAAGCTTATACCGCAGACGCAAAAAAGCGGGGCGGGCGCCTGGGCACCCACCCCGCTTTTTTCATCATCGATTACTTCGGCTTGACCTGGTTACCGATCACGCCGCCGACAGCGGCGCCGCCGACTGCGCCGACAGCGCTACCGCCCGTCAGCACGGAACCGGCAACGGCGCCGACGCCGGCGCCGATGGCCGTGTTTTTATCCTGACCGGACATGTTGGCGCAAGCCGTCAGGCTCAGCAGAAGGGCAGCAACGGAAGTGGTAGCGGCGATTTTTTTAATGATTTGCATGATAGTTCTCCTATGAATTCGGACCTCGTGGCGCCGGCATGGTATGGGCCGGATGACTTCGTGACGCCGTGTGTTTCAGGCACGATCACAGGATAGGATTGCGACAAGGCAGGGTCTGTTCGGCAACGCACATAGGTGTGTAACAATTGTAAAGGCACCCACACCCCGTTCAGCGCACCTTGCGTACGGCTTTCCCCGGCTTGGGGGCGACTGGCTTGACGCGCGCCTGGGCCAGCAGTGCCGCACATTCGCTATCCTCGACGGGACCGGCATTGACCAGCGGCAGCAGCGCCGCCACGGGCGCCACCACGGCCAGCGCCAGGGCGCCACCGGCGCGCAGGGCCAGCACGCCCTTGTCGACGCTCACGTCGGGTTTGCTGAAAGTGCCATGCACATACAGGGGCGAGCGCAGCGAAAAGACGCGCAAGCCCTTGCTGTCCGGCCGCAGGGTCAGGTCCAGCCGTTCATCGGCCAGGTTCACCGTGCCGTCGATATTCAGGACGGCGTCATCCGTGTCGACGATGAACTGCCGCGTGCGCATCAGTCCCTTGGTGACGGCGAAATCGGCGGCCATGCAGTTCAGCTTGACCTGCTTGTCGCCAGACAGTTTGGCCAGCACGACGCTGCCGATATTCAAGCCCATTTCTTCCAGCAGCAGCTTGCTGATGCTGCCCCGATTGATCAGCGCGCGCACTTCGCCGTTCGAGCTGCCCAGCAGGGTGGCGACGGAATTGCCCGTGGCCGACAGCGAAGCGTCGCCATTGATTTCGCCCACGCTGGCCTGCAGGGCGGGCAGGCGGGGGAACAGTTGCTGGATGTGCAGATGGCGCGCGCTGGCCTTGAGTTCGGCGGCGATGCCGTTGGCGATGACCTTGCCGCTGCCGTCGAGCTTGATCTGCGACGTCAGGGTGCCGCCCGCCACGTTGAAGTTGAGCGGTGTCAAGGACAGCACGCCATCCGTCAGCACCACATGCGTGTCGAGCTTGCTGATCGGCAGCTCGGCGTCGCGCGTGATCTTGTCGGCCGTGTAGCGCACGTCGGCGTCCAGGCTGGTCCAACGCTCTGTCTTGAACGTTTCCACCGGCAGCACGCGGCCGGCCGGCTGCGTCGAGGCCACGCCCCGTTCCTTCTTGCTGGCGCTGGAATCGGCGCCCACCAGCGGACCCAGGTCGGAAAATTGCAGCAGGCGCGAGTGGACTTCGCCCGTCAGGCGCTTGCGCGGCGTGCTGGCGGAAAAAGCCAGCTTGCCGCTGATGTCGCTTGACCCTACCTTGCCGTTGAACTTGTCGTATACCCACTCGCCGCCGCGCGGCGCCAGGGTGCCCGTCAAATGGCCTTCCGTGCTGAAGTGCGGCGTTTCCGGCAGCAGCACGCCCGTCAAGGGATACAGGCGCGCCATGCTGGGGCCGGACAGCTTCAGGCGCACGTCGAGCGCGGCCAGGTTCGCCGGACGCGTGAGCGTGCCTTCGATGGCCATGCTGTTGCCGCCCGCGCGCATGTCGGCCTGGATGGGGAAGGGCGTGCCTTGCTGCTGCAGCGACAGTACGCCGCCCGCCTTGCCGCCGCCCTTGACGGTTTCGCCACGGTATTTGCCGGACAGCGTCCAGGCGATGCCGTAGCGCGCGTCGCCCGCAATGGTGTCGACATCGGCGCGCATGGCCGTTTTGCTGACGCCATCATCCAGGGTCACGGTGCCCTTGCTGAAGACTACGCTTTGCAATTCCAGCTGCCACGGCGACGGCTGTTCCTGCTTGTCGAAGGTCCAGTTGTTCTTGCCGTCCTTGTTGCGCAGCAAGCGCACCTGCGGCGTGTCGAAGCGCAATTGCGGGATGATGATTTTCTTGTCCAGCAGGGCCAGCGGATTGAGCGAGAACGCCAGCTGGCTGACGCTGGCCAGCTGCGCTTCGTCATCCGTCCCAGCCATGGTGCTCGGGTTGCCCAGGCGCACATCCTTGGCCTGCAGGTGCGGCCATGGCAAATAGTCGCGCCAGCCTTGTTTCCCTCCAGCCGTCGGCTGCTGCCACGTCAGCGCCAGGTCGCCCTCGATGGCAAACGGCCGGCCCAGCGCTTCGCTGGCGCGCGCATTGAGCCAGGGCTTGGCACGGTTCCAGTCCATGTTCAGCAGGACGATGGAAGCCGTGACGGGCAGGGCGATGAGCACGGCGGTGCTGGCGAGGGCGATTTTCTGACGGCGGGAGAGCGGCATGAGCGGATTCTTTCTGAACAAGTAGTCGCGATGCTACAGGAATCGTCCTAAGGCCGGGGCTGTTTCAGGTTTTACTATCGGGCACGTGCGCTAGCGCACGTTGCCCATGCAAGTATTGTCGATTTCCTACCCTATGTGCGGCACCGAACGGATATGCGGGGAGCCGGAGCCTATAACGTCTACATCAAACGCCGTTCCTGATTCCAGATGCACCGACGTATGAACCTTACTGCTTACATTCTCCAGGAGAAGAAAAATGACAAACCGAGATTTCAAGATGTCCCCGTTGGCCGCCTTGGCCGCTTGCGCCACCGCCATTGTGCTGATGACGGGTTGCTCCAGCCTGAAAACGCCAGCCACGGCCGACGTCGCCGTGTCGCGCGCCGCCGTCGATAACGCCGCCAGCGCCGGCGCCGCCGACCTGGCGCCCGATGAAATGCGTTCGGCCCGCGAAAAAATGCGCATGGCCAACCAGGCGCTGAAAGACCGCGACTACAAGACGGCGCGCGACCTGGCCGACCAGGCGCAAGCCGATGCCAAGCTGGCGCAAAGCAAGGCCAACTCGGCCAAGGCCACCAGCGCTGCCGACGAGATCAACGAAAACATCCGCGTCATGCGCGAAGAGCTCGACCGCGCCAATCAGCAAGCCCCAAAACAATAACTAATAACAATAACTAGGACCCCATCATGAAAAAAGCTACTTACACCACCATTCCCGGCCTGCTGGCCATGGCCGCCTTTGTTGCCGCCTGCAGCTCCGCACCGACCACCACCAGCCTGCTCGACCAGACCCGCGGCGACTACATGGCGGCGCAATCGAACCCGATCGTGTCGACCTATGCGCCACGCGAATTCCGTGAAGCGAGCGCTGCCCTGGAAGCGGCGAACGCGGCCGCCACGCGCCAGGAAGATAGCGAAAAAGTCGACAAGCTGGCCTACCTGGCCAAGCAAAAGATAGCCACGGCGCAAGAAGTCGCCAAGCAGAAAGCTGCGGAAGCCGATATCGCCAACGCCGGCAAGCAGCGCGATCAATTGCGCCTCGATGCGCGCACGCAGCAGGCTGACCAGGCAACGGCCCGCGCCCAGTCGGCGCAGGCCGATGCGGAAGCGGCCAAGGCCCAGGCACAAGCTGCCGAAGCGTCGGCCCGCGATGCGCAAGCCCGCGCCGCCGGACTCGAGGCGCAGCTGGCCGACCTGGCCGCCAAGAAAACCGAACGCGGCATGGTGATCACCCTGGGCGACGTGCTGTTTGGCACGGACAAGGCGAATCTGACGGCCGATGGCGCGAATACGGCGCGCAAGCTGGCTGATGTGCTGAAAAACAACCCGCAGCGCACCGTGCTGATCGAAGGCTTCACGGATAGCACGGGCGGCTCCGCGCACAACCTGGAATTGTCGCAACGCCGCGCCGAATCCGTGCGCAATGCGCTGCTGGAGCAAGGCATCAGCCGCGACCGCATCGCCACGAAAGGCTATGGCGCCGCCTATCCGGCCGCCGGCAATGACACGGCGGCAAACCGCCAACTGAATCGCCGGGTGGAAATCGTCTTGTCCGAGGACAACACGGCGATTCCCGCCCGCCGTTAAACGCCTTGGGGCGTTGTAAGCCAAAGGCAGCACCGGCCGCAACCTGGCCGGTGGATACCCACGCAAGTATTGAAAGGAAGCATCATGACACCAACATCTGTTGAGATTCCAGCTGGCATCGATACGGCGGCCATCCGCGCTGCCGCGAAAAACCTGGACGACGGCGCCGTGACGGCCGGCTACCAGGCCGACCGCGAGGAGTTGATTACCTTGTTGAATGGCGCGCTGGCCACCGAACTGGTGTGTATCGCACGCTATAAACGCCATTACTACACCGTAAGCGGACGCGACAATGGCAGCATCAAGGCCGAGTTCCTCGAGCATGCGCAGCAGGAGCAGGAACATGCGGACTGGCTGGCCGAACGCATCGTGCAATTGAATGGCAAGCCAGATTTTAATCCTGCAACATTGCTTGCGCGTAGCCATGCCGAGTATGATGACTCCGAAGACGTGCAGAGCATGGTGCGTGCCAATCTGATCGCGGAGCGGGTAGCGATCGAGTCGTATCGCCAGATGATTGTGAAAATCGGCGACAAAGACCCGACCACACGCCATTTGTTGATCAAAATCATGGCTGTTGAAGAAGAGCACGCCGATGATATGCGCGATCTAATGGAATAGTGTTTTTGAGTAAAGTAGGTATAGTAACTACATTCATCCACAGCTAAGGAGCTAAACCATGTTGGAAAATAATATCACCACCGTTAATAACGATGTCAAAACCCTCGTCAAGGATGCACAAGCCCTGTTCAGCGCCGCTGCCGCCCTGACTGGCGAAAAAGCCGATGAAGTGCGCATCAAGGGCATGAAAACCCTGGACGCCGCCCTGGCCAAGGCGCATGAAGCGCAAGCGTCGGCCATCGTCGCCACCAAGCAGATGGCTGCCCAGGCAGACGGCTATGTCAAGGAAAACCCATGGCGTACGGTGGCCGTTGCCGCTGGCGTCGGCGTGCTGGTCGGCTTCATCCTGGGCCGCAAGTAATCCCATACAGGAGCGATATGGACAAGTCTGCTTCGTCTCACCAGGGGCCGGGATTGATCGGCTCGGTCGCCGGCCTGGCCAAAAACGCCGTCGGACTGATGTTGTCGCGGCTGGAACTGGCCACCATCGAGCTGTCGGAAGTGCGCAATCACATGCTGCAGCTGATTGTCATTTTCGCGCTGGCGACGGTGGCGGGCTTGTTTGCCATCGCTTACGGCAGCGTGCTGATCGTTTTCCTCGCCTGGGATAGCCTGGGCTGGAAGATCCTGGCGATCATGACGGTCGTGTTCGTACTGCTGGCCATCGCGCTGGTCATGTATGCGCGCGCCATGCTGCGTCAAGGAAAGCTGTCGATGCCGGCCACCATGGCGGAATTGAAGGCCGACCGCGACATGCTGATGTAAGCTGCCTCACGAGGAGAATTCATGTCGGAAACCGACAAACTGGCGGCGCAAGCCGCCCGCAAGCGCCTGCTGATCGCCCAGGGCGAAATGTACCGCGTGGGCATCGTGCATGCGCGCGCCAACGTGGGCTATGCATTGCGTCCCGAGTCGATGCTGCAGGGCGTGGTCGAGACGGCGGTCGGCTTTGCCGGCCACCGCGTCGAGTCCCTGCTGGCGCCGGGCGGCATGCGGCTGCAAGGCGCCATGCCCTACGTGCTGACGGCGCTATCGTTTATCGGACGCAAGAAGCTGGTCAAGCCGGCCCTGGTCCTCGTGGCCATTGCCGCCGTTGCCGCCAGCTGGCTGCGCCGCAAGCGCTGAACGCCAGCCGTGTTGCACAGGAACGCCGTCATTGACGGCGTTTTTTTTGCCTGCACCCAAGGTCCGGCGCGCACTGACGCAATCCCTTACAATGATTCACGCCGCATTCCGCGCGGCGGACAGAGGGGCCATCTTGATGACGCATTCGAAGACACCGATCAATCAGTTAAATCCCTCGCGCCTGCGCATCGTGCTGGTGCTGCAGGGCGGCGGCGCACTGGGCGCCTACCAGGCCGGCGTCTATCACGCTCTGCACGAACATGGCCTGGCGCCCGACTGGGTGGTGGGCACCTCGATCGGCGCCATCAATGCCGCCATTCTGGCTGGCAACAAGCACGAAGACCGGCTCGTGCGCCTGAAACAGTTCTGGCAGCGCGTGGCGCACCGCGACAGCATCGACATGAACCTGGTCTCCGACCAGCAGCGCCGCTCGAACATCTGGCTGGCCACGCTCGATACGGTGCTGCGCGGCGTGCCCGGCTTCTTCAAGCCGCGCACCTTCAGCCTGTTTCCTGCCGGAATCGCCGTCAAGCCGGAAGAGGCCAGTTTTTATGACACCAGCGAGCTGGCCAGCACCCTTGAGGAACTGGTCGACTTCGATTACCTGAACGAGCCGGGCGGCATGCGCCTGACGGTCAACGCCCTGCGCGTCAAATGCGGCAGCCTCACCAGTTTCGACAGCCAGCAGCAAGCCCTGACGGCCGACCATATCCGCGCCAGCGGCGCCTTGCCGCCCGGCTTTGCCGGCGTGCGCGTCGATGGCGATTTATATTGGGATGGCGGCCTGTACTCGAATACGCCGCTCGAAACCGTGCTCGACGACACGCCCCACGTCGACACCCTGGTCTTCATGGTGGATCTGTGGAGCTCGGAAGGGCCGGAACCGACCACCCTCGATGAAGTGCAGACGCGGCAAAAGGATGTCACCTTCGCGTCGCGCTCGAAGCGGCATATCGCCGATTATGTGAACACGCACACCTTGCAGCGCAAATTGCGCGAACTGTATGCCGGCCTGCCCGACACCAAGCACAACCGCCAGCAGACGGAAGAACTGGTGGCGCTCGGTTGCGACAGCACCATGCACATCGTGCGCCTGCCGTATGCGGGGCGCGACTGGCATATGGCGGCCAAGGATATCAATTTCTCCAAGGGCTCGATCGAATGGCGCTGGGAGCAGGGCTACCAGGATGGCTTGCGCGCGATCAAGGCGGCCGGCTGGCTGGCTTTTGTCACGGAAGATACGCCGCTCGTGGTGCACGAACTGCCACCCTACGAACGCGACGCTGTTTAGTGACGCCTGTCAAAACCTGCTGCGCGTCGGTTTTGCCAGGCGTTGCAAGAGTACAGAGCAAGAGTACGGCGCATTGCTGCATTACTGCGTATGCGCCGCTGCGCGCAGTTTTTCCGCATTCGCCATGTCTTGCCGGTACGTGTCTTGTGCATCCTTCAGGCAGGTGGCGCGCGCGGCGGACGGTTCCGTACGGCAGGCTTTTTTGGCCTCGGCCAGGGCGGCGGCGATTTCCTTGCGCAGGGTGCGCAGCTGGGCTTGCGCCGTGCTGTCTTCCTGGTACCAGCGTTGCGGGTCGCCCGGCTGCGGCGTGGCTGTCTGGGCCAGTGCCAGCGGCGCCAGACTGCAGGCGAACAGGGTCGCCAAGAGTGTGTTGTGGATAGTCATGATATTTCCTCCTTGAAATAAAAAAGGCGCCGTAGCGCCTTTTTTTACAACCTGCCTGTCAGTAATAGCAGGATCAGTATCACTACGACCAGGCCGGCGATGCCGCTGGGGCCGTAACCCCAGTTGCGGCTATGCGGCCAGGTGGGCAGGACGCCGACCAGGGCCAGGATCAAGATGATCAGAATGATGGTGCCCATGGTATCTCCTTGTTTGGTGCATGGTCCGGCGCAGGCTTGCTGGCAAGCCCGGCCAACGGATTAATAGCGGTAGACGCGGCCGTCAACGACGCGCACGCGGTTGCCCGGGCGCAAATCATTGGCGTTGTCTTGCACCACGGTACGGTATTCGCCGTTGTCGAGACGCACGCTGATCTGATAAGCCTGTGCCTGCTGCTTGCGGCCTTCGACCTGGTTGCCCACGACGCCGCCGGCGACGGCGCCCGCCACGGTGGCGGCCGTGCGCCCGCTGCCCGAACCGATGGTATTGCCCAGCAGGGCGCCGGCGATGCCGCCGACCACGGCGCCGGCGCCGCTGGTTTGACCGCCACCCTGCACGATCTGGATGGAATCGACAGTGCCGTACATGGCGGACTCAGGCTGGTTGGCCGGGTAATACTGTTGTGATTGGGAAGGGCCGGTGGCACAACCGCTCAGTACGGCGGTGGCGGCGAGCATCAGTGCGGCCAAAGTGGCGTTGGTTTTCATTTTATTCTCCTGACGAGGTGAGGGTGTAGTGCCATCTTAGTCATGCCCCCGTCCCGGGTCTGTACGCTGCCGCACGTAGTTATTTGCTGCCAAAAATGGTATTTTTTACCGTAGCGATCCACCAAAACGTTGTTATTTCTCCCTGTATCCCTTTCGCTTTCAAAATAAATTACTTGTGTACGGCAGCGTACAGAAGAGCGGCGACTATCCACGTAAAACGGTAGTCATGCCAAGCAGACATGTTTGGTACCACCAGGGAGAAATACAATATGAACAAGAATAAGCTTTTCACCGCCATCGTCGTCAGCCTGGCGTGCGCCGCCTGGGGCGGCCAGGCAGTGGCCGCCACGCCGGAAGCAAAAGCAGCCTACAAGGCGGCCAATGAACAGGCGGCCCTGAACTACAAGCTGGCGCATGCCGAGTGTGAAAAAATCACGGGCAACCCGAAGGATGTCTGCATCGCCGAAGCGAAGGCCGTGCGTACCTACGATGAAGCCGTGGCCCAGGCGCAATACACGAATACCTTGCGTGCCTACACCAAGGCCCGCATCAAGATTGCCGATGCCAATTACGACGTCGACCTGGCGCGCTGCAATGCGGTGACGGGCAACGACAAGGATGTCTGCGTCAAGCTGGCCAAGTCCACCAAGGTGGCGGCCCTGGCCGATGCCAAGGCGGACAAGAAAGTCATCGAAGCGCGCAGCGATGCGCGTGAAGCAAAGAGAAAAGCCGAGTACAAGGTCGCGACAGAAAAATGCGATGCATTAGCCGGCGCAGCCAAGGATGACTGTATCAAGGCTGCAAAAACCCAGTTTGGCTACTGAGCTCCATCCGGCGCGCAGTCACCACACTGGTATAAGAAGCTCATTGTGAGCACATTGATTGACCACTCCTAAGGAAAAAACCATGAAATTCACTAAATCTATCGCTACTGGCCTTTTCGTCGCTTCCCTGTTCGCCGTTGCAGGCTGCGCTTCGACCCCAACCAAGGAAGGCACGGGCGAGTACATCGACGACGCCGCGATCACCACCAAAGTGAAAGCCAGCATCTTCAATGAGCCTACCCTGAAATCGACGGAAATCAACGTTGAAACCTTCAAGGGCGTGGTTCAGCTGAGCGGCTTCGTTGCCCAGCCAGCCGATGCCGCCAAAGCGGGTGAAGTTGCCCGTGGCGTCAAGGGCGTGAAGTCGGTGAAAAACGACATCCGCGTCAAGTAATGGCCTGACCCGCCGCAGCGGCCAGCCCCACGGCTGGCGCTGCGGCCCACCACCGACCGTCGCGGGAATCGCATGCATATCCAGCCTTCAGATACCCCGCCCGAGCCGGTGGCGGCTGCCTCCACCGAGCCTGCCGGGCCACCTCCCGGCACTCCCGTGGAGCACCTAGACGCATCCTTGCGTTTGCCGCTGCATGTCAATGCGCGTGGCATGGCGCTGGGCATCATTGCCACCGTCAGCTTCATTTATGCGCTGCAGTGGGCACAGAAATTCCTCATTCCCGTCATCTTCGGCATTTTCATTGCCTACACCCTCAATCCCGTCGTCGCCTGGCTGGAAAAGCTACGCCTGCCGCGCGCCATCGGCACCACGGTCGTCACGGCCCTGATCCTGTTCGGCTCCATCGTTTTGGTCGAGCGCGTGCAGGGCGAATTCGAATCCATCGTTGAAGAGCTGCCTGCCGCCACGCATAAACTGTCGCGCCTGATCGCCGCCAATACGGGCGGCAAGAACAGCACTTTCCAGAAGATGCAGGCCGTGGCCAATGAAATCGAGCAAGTGGCCGCCGGCGCCGAGGCGCGCCGCAACACGCGCCGCGCCGCGGCAGCGTCCGAAGGTCCCAACTTCAAGATCATGGACTGGGTCTGGGCAGGCTCGCTGGGCCTGGTGGGCTTCATCAGCCAGGCCACGATGGTCATCTTCCTCGTGTTTTTCCTGCTGCTGTCGGGCGACACCTTCAAGCGCAAGCTCGTCAAGCTGACGGGACCGTCGCTGAGCCGCAAGAAGGTCACCGTGCACATCCTGGAAGACATCAATACCTCGATCCAGAACTATATGTTCATGCTGCTCGTCACGAATGGCTTGCTGGCCGTCCTGATGTGGATCGCCCTGCGCGTGATCGGCCTGGAAAACGCGGGCGCCTGGGCCATCGTGGCCGGCTTGCTGCACATCATGCCGTACTTCGGCCCCTTGCTCATCACCATCGCCACGGGGCTCGTCGCCTTTTTGCAGTTTGAATCGCTGGAAATGGTCTTGCTGGTGACGGGCACGTCGATGGCCATCGCCACCCTGGTAGGCACTTTTGTCACCACGTGGATGACGGGGCGTATTGCCCGCATGAATCCCACGGCCGTCTTCATCAGCCTGCTGTTCTGGGGCTGGCTGTGGGGCGTCTGGGGCTTGCTGCTGGGCGTACCCATCATCGTCATCGTGAAGGTCGTGGCCGAGCGCGTGCAGGGCATGGAAGTGGTGGCGGAATTGCTGGGCGAGTAAGTTGAGGCTGCATAAGAACAACGGCGCCTGCGGGCGCCGTTGTTGCGTGCAGACTGCCTACGATTGGTGGCGTTTCAATATCTTCACTTGCAGGTCGCCGTCTTCCGTCTTCGGCATATCCTTCATGCTGCCCAGTTGCAGGGCGAACTGGCGCGTGAATTCGGCGCCCAGGAAGAAGATTTGCGCCGAGTAATATACCCACAGCAGCAGGGCTACCAGCGAACCGGCCGCGCCATAGCTGCTGGCCACACCGCTATTGCCGATATACACGCCAATCGCATATTTCCCCAGTGAAAACATGAAAGCCGTGCCGATGGCGCCGATCAGCACGTCGCGCCAGGACAGGCGCACGCGCGGTAGCATTTTATAGATGACGGCAAACAGGCTGGCGATGACGGCAAAGCCGATCAGGTTCGACAGGAGGGTAAACAGCACGGCCGTGTCCTTCCACACGCCTTCCCAGAAGTTGGCGAGGATGGCCATGGCGGCGTTGACCACCAGCGATACCATCAGCAGGAAGGCCAGCACCAGCACCAGGCCGAACGACAGCAAGCGCGTGCGCAGCATGTCCCAGGCGCCCGCTTCCTTCAAGGGCGGCACTTGCCAGATTTCATCGAGGCTCGCTTTCAGCTCGGCAAACACGCTGGTGGCGCCAAACAGCAGCAGGGCGCTGGCGATGAGGGTGGCGATGCGGCCCTGTTCATGGTTTTTCGCGCCGGCCAGCACGAGCTGGATGGCTTCGGCGCCTTGCGTGCCCAGCAAGCCCTGCAATTGCCCCATCAGCTCGCCGCGCGCGGCGGCCGGGCCATAGAAAAAGCCGGCGATGGCGATTACCAGCACGAGGATGGGGGCGATGGAAAACAGGGTGTAATAGGCGAGGGCGGCCCCCTTGCTCGAGGCGCGGTGTTCCAGCCATTCAGTGACGGAACAGACGAGGACACTGCGCATCTGCTTGCTGAACGGCGCCAGGCTGGCCAGTTTGGGATAGCGGGTAGAGAAATTCATGGTGGCTTTCAATGCAAAAAGGGGCGCGAGCCCCTTTTTTTTAATTCACAAGTGGCGTACCACTGTTCAGCTTACTGCACGCGGCGTTCGATGGTGATTTGCTCCACTTCAACGCGGCGGTTTGGTTCCAGGCACTTGATCAGGTCGGCACGTTTCTTGTTGTTGCACGTGACGACAGGATTCGTGGAGCCCTTGCCTTCGGCCGTCAGGCGGTTGGCGGCGACACCGTGGGCGACCAGGTATTCCTTGACTGCATCAGCGCGCTGCTGCGACAGTTTCAGGTTGTACTTGGGCGAACCGATGCGGTCGGCATAACCACTGATGACGACGTTGTTGACGTCCGGCGCTGCCGTCAGCACGCGTGCGATTTCGTCGAGCTTGGTCTGTGTCGGACCCAGCTTGGCGCTGTCGAACGCGAACAGTTCCGTTGCCGACATCGTCACTTTTTCAAAGCGTGCTGGTGGCGGTGGCGGCGGTGGCGGCGGCACGACCACGACCACTTCTTCACGCACTGGCGGCGGTGGCGGTGGTGGCGGCGGTGCAGGCGGTTTGTTGAACGCGTAGTTCAGGCCCACGGTCACGTAGTAGTTGTTGGCCTTGCTGCTCGGGTCGAACGTGTTGCCGCGCAGGAAACCGTGGACGTTGCGCACGTCAGCCTGGACGGACAGTTGATCGGTGATGCTGGACTGGAAACCCAGGCCCACGCTGGCGTATGGCGAGCTCTTGCTGCGCTCACCGAAGGCGAAGCTGGTGTCCTTGTCGCGTTGCATACCGGCACCGACCAGCAGGAAGGGACGGAAGGCTTTGCGCGAGAACATATACAAGCCGTCTACGCCCAGCGTATTTTGCTGGTAGCGCTGACCGCCATCCTTGGAACGTGCATACGTGGTGCCCAGCTGGATATCCCAGTCCTGGGAAACAGGCTTACCGAAGCGCAAGCCTGCGCCATAGCCGGTTTTATCCGTGGCGAAGTCGGAATCTGGCTTGAGTGCGTTGATGCTAGGTTGAATATACCAGGAGGGATTGATTTCCTGGGCCTGTGCGCCGAGGGCAGAGCACAGGACTGCGGCGGCAACGGCGATTTTTTTTAGATTATTCACAAGTAACTCCCAACGTTGATAAGAGATTTTCTCTACGGCATCAAAACGACATCTTGCTACACGTGCTATTGCTAGAGATCGACCACACTTCCAGGTGCGTTTTCTTGCGATAAATGCACTGCTGTTGGACTAGAGAATACGGTTGCAGGTTCAGGTGGTCGGTGCGCTGGCGCACAAAGCATTGCGGTATATCAATGGTGTTGCAGATTCACGACAATGACTTTGCTGTTGAAAAAAACTAATTTGCTAGGTGAAACTTTTACAAGCACGCCACTTCCTGGCGCCGCGGCAAGAGGCAATCGTACGACTTGTCACCTGCATGCCACTGTATATTAGCAACAATGATGAGCTTGATAACTAATATTACATTGATGTTGTATTCCTGCCGCGTTCCGTTGCTTTTCCAGGCTTCCGCCAAGCAACTTTTGCGCGCCGCAGCCAGCTCCGCCACTTTTCATCAAGGAGTCACCCGTGCCTGACCTGCCCCGTATTTTTTCTTCCCCGCTGACCGGCAAACTGGGGGCCTTGTGCCTGCTGCTGTCGCTGGGCTCGGCGACGCCGGCCTGGGCCGATAGCGGCGTATCCGTGTTTTCACCGAGCGGCACGGTCAAGGCCGTACGCCAGGTACGGGCGCAGTTCGCCACGCCGATGGTGCCGTTCGGCGACATGGGCTTGCCCGCGCCGTTCGCCATCGATTGCGGCAAGGCCGAGCCTGGCGTCGTGGCGGGCGCGGGGCGCTGGGCCGACGAGCGCAACTGGAACTTCGATTTCGAGCGCGACTTGCCGGCCGGCGTGGCCTGCAGCTTCACCTTGAAGCCGGGGCTGAAGGACCAGGCGGGCCAGGCCTTGCAGGGGACGACGTCGTACCGTTTCACCACGGGCGGCCCGGCCATCGTCGAGGCCGTACCGTATGACGGCCAGCCGTACATCGATGAAAACCAGATCTTCGTGCTGGGCCTGGACGCCGCGCCGAACGAGGCCAGCGTGGCCGCCAACGCGTATTGCCGCGCCGATGGCATCAATGAAAAGATTCCCGTACGCCTGTTCAAAGGCAAGGAACTGGAGCAGGTATTGACCCTGCGTAAGAGCTTTCTCGACCGCTACCTGACCGTGTATTTCAAGAAGCGGGGCGTCGTATGGAAAGTGGGCATGCCCGTGGCCAGCAAGGGCGCGCCGCCGTTGCCCGTCACCGTGCTGCAATGCAAGCGCAGCTTCCCCGCCAACGCCAAGGTGTCGCTCGTGTGGGGCGAGGGCATCGCCAGTGCCAGCGGCATCGCCACGGAGAAAGCGCAAACCCTGCGGTTCAAAACGCGTCCCGACTTCACGGCCAAATTCAGCTGCGAGCGCAGCAACCCGAAGGAGCAATGCATACCCTTCCTGCCCATGCGCGTGCAGTTTTCCGCGCCCGTGAGCGCCGCGCAGGTGCGCGCCATGATCTTGAAGGGGGGAGGAAAGACGTATGCGCCGACGATTTCAAAAGAGGAGGAAAAGGCGGAATTCCTGTACAGCGCCGCCTTCAACGGCCCCTTCCCCGTGCAAGCGAGTTTTGTCTTGAGCCTGCCGCCGAAGCTGACGGATGACGCGGGCCGCGCCTTGCTCAATCGCGCGCGCTTCCCCATGACGGTGCGTACGGGCGAACAGCCGCCGCTGCTCAAATTCCCGGCCCCGTTCGGCATCATCGAAGCGAAGGGCGACGGCTTGCTGCCCGTCACCGTGCGCAATATCGAACCCGTGCTGACGGGCAAGGAAGTCGCCCAGCCATCCGCAGCAGCCACTGGCGCCACCTTGCGCGTGCCCGACAATGACGACAAGTTCATCATCGAGTGGATGCAGCGCCTGGCCGGCAACGGCGACGGCGGCGAATACTGGCAGCCGTACGCGCAATATGCGGGCAACATGAGCAAATCCGTGCTGGCGGGCGCCTCCGGCACGCGTCCCATCAGCCTGCCCCGTCCCGATGGCAAGAAAACCTTTGAAGTGATCGGCATTCCGCTGCAAAAGCCGGGCTTTTATGTGGTCGAACTGGCCAGCCCCATCCTTGGCAAAGTGTTGTTGGGCAAACCGACGACGGCCTACATCCGCACGGCCGCGCTGGTGACGAATCTGGCGGCCCACTTCAAGCATGGCGCGCAATCGTCGCTCGTGTGGGTGACGTCGCTCGACAAGGGCGCGCCTGTTGCGAAGGCGCAAGTGGCCGTGCGCGACTGCGCCGGCAAGCTGCTGTGGCAAGGCGCCACGGGTGCGGACGGTGTGGCGCATATTCCCGGCGAGCTGGCCAATTCCAGCTGCAAGAATAATGGCCGCTACTTTATCAGCGCGCGCAGCGGCGGCGACATGACGTTCACCCTGTCGGACTGGGTGGGCGGCATCGAAGCGTGGCGTTTCAATTTGCCCACGGACGACACGCGCGCCGACAACACCCTGCTGGCGACGGTATTTGACCGCACCTTGCTGCGCGCCGGGGAAACCGTGCACATGAAGCATTTCATCCGCAAGCACACGGGCGAAGGCATGAGCCTGGTCGACAAGAACAACGGTCCCGGCAGCGCCACCTCCGTCGTCATCACGCACCAGGGCAGCGACCAGAACTATCAATTGCCGCTGCGCTGGTCCGCCAGCGGCACGGCGGAAAGCGACTGGGTCATCCCCGCCGACGCCAAGCAGGGCGAGTACAGCGTGACGATGGCGGGCCGACCATCCGGCAGTTTCCGCGTGGAAGCGTTCCGCGTGCCGACCATGAAAGCCGTGCTGCAGGGACCGAAAGCGCCCGCCGTGCAGGCCAGGCAGCTGGCCCTCGATGCGCAAATCACGTATCTGGCCGGCGGCGCGGCCACCAATGCGCCCGTCAAGCTGCGCACGGTGCTGCAAGACAAGAGCGTGACGTTTGCCGATTATCCCGATTTCAGTTTCAGCAATGGCGACGTGAAGGAAGGTCTTGTGAAACAGGGCACCGGCTACGACGACGATGAGGGCGGGTGGCAGGACGAGGGCAATGGCGGGCATGCCGGTGCAGGCGCGGCTGCCGCGCGCACGCAAAGCTTGACCCTGGACAAGGCGGGTGGCGCGCGCATCGTTATCGACCAGCTGCCGCAGCTGTCCACGCCGCGCGACCTGGTGGCGGAAATGGCGTTCCAGGATGCGAATGGCGAGACGGCTTCCGTTGCCACGCGCGTCCCGCTGTGGCCATCAAACTATCTGATCGGCATCAAGCCCGACGCCTGGGCCTTGAGCAAGGATGCCTTCAAGTTCACGGTGGCCGTGCTGGGCACCAATGGCAAGCCCGTGGCGAATGCCCCAGTCGCCGTTGATTTCTTCCAACGCAACAGCTATTCGCACCGCCGTCGGCTGATTGGCGGCTTCTATGCATATGAAAACAGCAGCGAAGTCATCAAGCTGGGCCCGGCGTGCTCGGGCAAGACGGATGGCAAGGGCCTGTTGATGTGCGACGTGAAGGCGCCCGCCAGCGGCAATCTGATTCTGCGCGCCAGCACGCAGGACAGTGCCGGCAACGCGGCTGTCGCCAACCGCGAAACGTGGGTGGCCGGCAGCGGCGACTGGTGGTTCAACGCCAGCGACAATGACCGCATCGACGTGCTGCCTGAAAAGAAACGCTATGAACCGGGCCAGGAAGCAAGCTTGCAAGTACGCATGCCGTTCCGTTCGGGCACGGCGCTGATCACGGTCGAGCGCGAAGGCATTCTCGATACCTATGTGCGCCAGCTCAATGGCCGGGAACCGGTGGTGAATATCCCGGTCAAACCGAACTACGCGCCGAATGTGTATGTATCCGTGTTTGTCGTGCGGGGCAGGGTCGATGGCGTGCAGCCGACGGCCTTGGTGGACTTGGGCAAGCCGGCCTACAAGATGGGCATCGCACCGCTGAACGTGGGGTGGCAGGCGCATGAACTGAACGTGATGGTGGTGTCCGACAAGGAGGTGTATAAAACGCGTGACAAGGCGGAGGTGTCCGTGCGCGTGCGCCGCGCCGACGGGAAACCATTGCCGGCCGGCGCGGAAGTGGCGCTGGCGGCCGTCGATACGGGCTTGCTGGAACTGATGCCCAACGATAGCTGGAAGTTGCTCGATACCATGATGGCGCAGCGCAGCCTGCAGGTGGAAACGGCGACGGCGCAGATGCAGGTGATCGGCAAGCGCCACTTCGGCCGCAAGGCTTTCCCGGCCGGCGGTGGTGGCGGCAAGGGCGCCAGCCGCGAGCTGTTCGATACCCTGCTGTTCTGGAAGGGCACCGTCAAGCTCGACGCCAAGGGCGAAGCCACGGTGCAAGTGCCGCTCAACGATTCATTGACGGCGTTTCGCATCGTCGCCATCGCCAGCGCCGGCAAGGAACTGTTTGGCACGGGTAGCACGGACATCCGCAGCTCGCAAGACTTGATCCTGATGTCGGGCTTGCCAACTCTCGTGCGCGAAGGCGACCAGTTGCGCGCTGGCTTTACCGTGCGCAACACCTCGGCCGCGTCCTTGAGCGTGGACCTGAACGCCACAGCGGCCGGCAAGGCGCTGCCACGCCAGAGCTTGACCCTGGCGGCGGGCGAAGCGCGCGAAGTAGGCTGGGATTACCAGGTGCCGCTCGGTGCGCAGCAGATTGTGTGGGAGATCGGCGCCAAGGCAGGTAGCCATACCGATAAACTGAAAATTACGCAAAAGGTGGGCCAGGCCACGCCCGTGCGCACGTACCAGGCCACTTTGCAGCAAGTCGACAAGCCCATCAATCTGTCCGTGCAAATGCCGGCCGGCGCCTTGCCGGGCCGGGGCGGCATCCAGACCAGCTTTGTCGCCAAGCTCGGCGGCGAACTGCCAGGCGTGCGCGAATACATGGCCGCGTATCCGTACACCTGCTTCGAGCAAAACACGTCGAAAGCCATCGCCCTGCAAGACCAGGAAGCGTGGAACAAGCTGGCCGCCAGCCTGCCCGCCTACCTGGACAGTGACGGCATGCTGAAATACTTCCCCATCATGGAGCAGGGCAGCGACAGCTTGACGGCGTATGTGTTGTCGGCAACCCGGGAAGCGGGCTATGCGATTCCTGAGCAGACGAAAAACCGCATGGAAGCAGCCTTGACAGCCTTCGTGCAGGGCCGCATCGTGCGCCGTTCCGCCCTGGATACGACGGACCTGGCCGTGCGCAAGCTCGCCGCGCTGGAAGCGCTGTCGCGTTCCAATAAAGTGCCGCCCGATGCGCTGGAAAGCATCAGCATCAACCCGAATCTGTGGCCGACTTCGGCCGTCATCGACTGGAGCCTGTTGCTGCAACGCACGCCAAGCTTGGCACGCCGCGATGCGCTGCTGGCCGAGGCGCAGCAGATACTGCGTTCGCGCCTGAATTTCCAGGGCACGACCATGGGCTTTTCCACCGAGCGCAAGGATAACTGGTGGTGGCTGATGGTCTCGGGCGACGTCAACGCCAACCGCCTGCTGCTGGCCGTGATGGACAACCCGGCGTGGAAAGACGACATCGGCCGCCTCGTGCGCGGCAGCATGGGTCGCCAGAAGAAGGGCCGCTGGGATACGACGGTAGCCAACGCCTGGGGCACGCTGGCCATTGCCAAATTCTCGGCCAAGTTCGAGTCCACGCCTGTGACGGGCGCCAGCGCCGTCAAGCTGGGCGGCGATACGCAAGCACTTGTGTGGAATGGCGCGGCGAAAGTGGGACCCGTGCTGCAAGCGTGGCCGAAGGGCACGGACACCCTGGGCCTGGCGCACAGCGGCACGGGCAAACCGTGGGCCACCGTGCAAAGCCTGGCGGCGATCCCGCTCAAGGCGCCCGTGTCCAGCGGCTACACGATCAAGAAAACCGTTACGCCGGTGGAACAGAAGACGGCGGGCGCATGGTCGCGCGGCGACGTCTACCGCGTGCGCCTGGATTTGTCGGCGCAGGCGGACATGAGCTGGGTCGTGGTCGACGACCCGATCCCCGCCAGCGCCACCGTGCTGGGCAACGGCCTGGGCCGTGATTCGCAGTTGATGACGGCGGGCGAGAAATCCACGGGCTGGGTCTGGCCCACGTTCGAGGAGCGCGCATTCGACGCCTTCCGCGCGTATTACGCTTTCGTGCCGAAGGGCAGCTGGAGCGTGGAATACACGGTGCGCCTGAACAATGCTGGCGATTTCAGCCTGCCGGCCACGCGCATCGAAGCCATGTATTCGCCCGAAATGTTTGGCGAGTCGCCGAACGCGAATGTGAAGGTGGGGCAGTGAAAGGCAAGGTTTTACTGATGGGCTGCCTGCTGGCCAGCCCGGTCCTTGCCGAGGCGGTCCTGACGCCGGCCCAGGTGCAGGCCGCCTACCGCAGTTCGGAAGCGCAGTTGCTCGACCGTAGCAGCGCGCCGCTGCAATCCTTGCGCGTGGACATGAAGGTGCGGCGGCTGCCGTGGGTGCCGCTGGCCGATATTTCACCGGCTGTGCAGCAAGCCGTGCTGTTGGCGGAAGACCAGCGCTTCATGCAGCATGGCGGTGTGGATGTGTCCGCGCTGGCCACAGCCGCCTGGGACAATCTGTTTTCCAAGAAAGCCCGGGGCGCCTCGACCATCACCATGCAGCTGGCGGGCCAGCTCGACGCGGACTTGCAGGCGTCCTCGGGCGGGCGCAGCCTGCGCCAGAAATGGGACCAGATGCGCGCGGCGCAAGCCATCGAAGACAGCTGGAGCAAGGCACAGATTTTTGAAGCGTATTTGAATCTGGTATCGTTCCGCGGCGAGCTGCAGGGCATTGCGTCCGCCTCGTACAGCCTGTTCGGCAAGGCGCCGTCCGGCCTGAACCAGACGGACGCCATCATTTTGGCCAGCCTCGTGCGCGCGCCGAACGCGCCGCCGGCCACCGTCACGCGGCGTGCCTGCGCGCTGGCAAAAGAGTGGCGCATGGACAGCAGCTGCCAGCTGATCGGCCAGCGCGTGCAGACGGCCTTGCAGCGCAACGCGCTGGCTGCGGAACTGACGCCGGCGCCGCAAGTGGCGCAGCAGTTGCTGAAGCAGCCCGGTGCGCAGGTCGCCAGCACGCTCGATGGTCCTTTGCAGCGCTTCGCGCAGGAAAACCTGCGCCAGCAGCTGGCCTCCTTGCGCGAGCGCAATGTCAACGACGGCGCCATCATCGTGTTAGATAACCGCAGCGGCGAGATCCTCGCCTATGTCGGCAATGCGGGCGGCAGCCATGTCGATGGCGTGGCGGCCCTGCGCCAGGCCGGTTCCACCCTGAAACCATTTCTATATGAACTGGCGATCGAGCGCCGGCTGATGACGGCCGCGTCCGTCATGGACGACTCGCCGCTCGACGTCGCCACGGCGTCGGGCATGTATGCGCCGCAAAACTACGACCGCAATTTCAAGGGTTACGTCAGCGCCCGCACCAGCCTGGCCAGCTCCCTGAACATTCCCGCCGTGCGCACGGTGCTGCTGACGGGGCAGGACGGCTTTTACAACCGTCTCAAGGAAGTGGGCCTGTCGAGCCTGACGGAACCGGCCGAGTACTACGGCCCGTCACTGGCGCTGGGCTCGTCCGAAGTGACCTTGCTGGAACTGGCCAACGCCTACCGCGCGCTGGCCAATGGCGGGCTGTACAGCACGGCCAGCCTGCAGCCGGGCCAGGCTGGCAAGGACCGGCGCCGTGTGATGGAGCCGGGCGCCGCCTTCATCGTCGGCGACATCCTGGCCGACCGCGCCGCGCGCAGCATGACGTTTGGCTTGCGCAACGAGCTGGGGACGAATTTCTGGAGCGCCGTCAAGACGGGCACGAGCAAGGACATGCGAGACAACTGGTGCATGGGTTACTCGGCGCGCTACACGGTGGGTGTATGGGTGGGCAACTTCGACGGCAAGCCGATGTGGGACGTGTCGGGCGTGACGGGCGCCGCGCCCGTGTGGCGCGACGTCATGGATTACCTGCACAAGAACGTGCCCAGCCACGCCCCGAAAGCGCCGCCAGGCGTATTGCAGCAGATGGTGGCGTACCAGCCCGCGCTCGAAGCGCCGCGCCGCGAATGGTTTATCGCCGGCACGGAAAGCCCCGTCATCGCTGTCTTGGGCGACACCGTGAAGCCTCCTGCCATCGTGTATCCGGCCGAAGACAGCATCCTCGCCATCGACCCCGACATCCCGCCAGCCCTGCAGCGCGTGTTCTTCCAGGCCCAGGGCAGCCATGCCTTGCGCTGGGTGCTCGATGGCAAGGACCTGGGCGCGGCGCTTGACAGCATCAGCTGGCGCCCCGTGCCGGGCAAGCACGCGCTGGCGCTGGTCGATGATGCGGGCAAGACGGTGGCGCAGGTGGCGTTCCAGGTGCGGGGCAATGCGCTGGCGTCGCTGAACTAGGCGGGGTGAACCGTGTCCTTGGCCAGCTTCTAGCGCAATATAATCAAAAAATATTTACGGTGCGCTGAGGATGTTCGTCAGCGCAATCCGGTACGCCGGTTGCACCTCGCCATTCTTGTCGAGCTTGTCCGTCATGATTACGCCGAAACCCTGCGCGTACCATACGTATTCGCCGCTTTTGCCTTTGCTTTTGCCGCCCACGTCATGCAGTTCGAACTTGCAGGCGTCGGGGAAGCGGCGGCCGCCCAGTTCCAGGCGCTCCCAGCCGAGGAAGGTGATGGAGAAATTGCGCTCGTCCGTGCGTGTCGAGGTGGTGATCTTGTCGGACAGGCCCGCCAGCGGGTAGTGGGTACTCGTTTGCGTGTCCGAGAACTGCACGCGCACTTCCTGGCCGGGGCGCATGTTGGCGGGGATGGCGGACTGCGGCGTGTAGACGTTCTTGCTGCGCACGGTACCGTCTTCATTGTAGTGGACGTTGCCCGTCAGGAATACCTGGCCATCGCGGATGTCCTGGTAGGACGTGGCCAGCAGCACGCCGCCGTTGAGGATCAGCTGCGTGCCCTTTTGTTTCTTGCCCTCGAACATTTCCTCGACGTTGACTTGCGCATCGCCATTGTTCTTGCTGAACTTGATGCCCGTCGTCAGTTCCATGCACTCGCCCACCGTGGGCGCCGCCTGTACGCTCGCGGCCGCCAATACGCCCGCCGCCATCATTCCACACCATGCTGCTTTCATTGTCTTCCTGGCTATCTTGTAAAGGCGTGATGATAGCGTGCTTGGAAGCAACGTGGCGCAGCGCAGACACTATTTCGTGGGGGCGATGGGGATGCTGGGCACCGCAGGTGTGGACGCTGGCGGCTCGGTGGGCGTGCCGCTGTGCGGTTTGACCCCATGATTGGCCGTCTGTTTTCCGCGCCGCGTGCGCTTGTCCGTGCGGGTTTTGCTGGCCTTGCCGTCGTGGACCAGCTTGCCTTTGTTGTCGAGCTTGTCGGAGGCATCCGATTGCTGGCCCGGGTCCCTGGCATTGTTGGTGTGGTTGCCCGTCTGGTTCAGATTCGTCGTCGACTGGGCTTGCACCCAGGCGCCGCCAACGGTCATCAGGGTGGCGGCCAGCAAGAGAGCGGGAGTTTTCATGGTGCGTGTCCTGTATGGGAAGTTGGGAGTTGCTGTCGAGACTGGATTGTCACATGCGTGCTGCCGTTTCCAAGTAGGAATATGCCGCATGCGCGTGTGAGCATATTGCCAGTGTTCACGCATGTTGGCCCGCACGCAGGCGCAGGCGCCGCGCGCTCAGGCCATCGCGCACGGACCATGCCAGCGAGATGGCGCCCATGGCGGCCAGCCACTGGCCGGGTCCGCCGGGCGGCAGGGCCTGCATGGCGGCCGGCAGGGCAAGCCAGCCGCGCAGCGCCTGCAGCAGCAAGGTGGCGATCACACCCAAGTTAATGAACAGCAAGACGTGCAGGATGCGCTCGGGTACGGGCAAGCGGCGCGTGTCGCCTTCGACCACGGTGTCGCGCAGCGAGACCAGTATCTCCGCCAGCAGCAGTGCCACGGGCCACCAGGCCAGCCAGCCATGCCAGCTGAACAGGCCCAGCGAGGGGAACAGCAGGCCGAAGATGACTTCGCGCGCGCTGTGCAGGCGCTGCTCGGCGGCTGCGCCCGGGCGCGACGGCAGCCGCACGAGCAGCTCGTGGTTGAGGATGACGTCGGCCCCGCCCAGCAGGCCGTGCAGCAGCAGCGCGGCCTGCAGCGCCGTCATGGCTATCCCGTGCCGCGTTGCCGGCGCTTAGCGGCCGGGCTGGCGCGGCGGCACCACGCCCGTGTTGCCCGAGGTGCCGGAATTGCCCGTGTTGCCGGTGTTACCCGAGGTGCCAGAGTTGCCGGAAGTCCCCGACGTCCCTGACGTTCCCGAAGTCCCCGACGTACCTGTGCCGCCCGTATTGCCGTTCATGTTCTGCGTGCCGCTGCGCGCGGCGTTGCCTGCGGACTGGCCGGCGCTGCCCGGGGTGCCGCCGCCCGAGTTGGTGCCGCTGGTGGACTGTCCCGTCGTATCGTTGTTGCGCGATTTTCCCGATTTCTGCTTCTGTTTCTTGTCATGCTTGCGCGGCGTCGTGTCATCCTGTCGCGTATTTTGCTGCGTATCTTGCTGGGCCGCCGTGCCCGTGTTGCCGGTGTTGCCCGTGGTATTGCTATTGCCCGTCGATTGCGCCTGAGCCAGGGCGGCTGCGCTGCCCAGCAGCAGGGCGGTCAGCATCAATGCAGATGGTTTCATGGGAACTCCTTCTCGTGGCATGAAGTGGAGTACCGATTCTGGCACGCGCGGGCAGGGCGGCAAGTAGGAGCGCGCCGCCCGCGGCTGTGGGTGCATGGCTGGCCGTGGCGCAGGCGTCAGCGGAATTGCTCGGTCGAAATATCGAAACGCTTGAGCTTGTCGTACAGGGTTTTCTTGGGAATATTCAGGCTGGCCGCCGCGTCGATGACGTTGCCGTTGTGGCGGCGCAAGGCTTCCTCGATGATGGAAATTTCGAACGTGTCGACTTGCTCGGCCAGCGACGCTTCGCGGCAGCCGGCCGGGCTCAGGGTGTCGTCGAGCAAGCCCAGCACGAAGCGGTCGGCCACATTGTGCAGCTCGCGCACATTGCCGGCCCAGCGCTGCGCCATCAGGGACGCGATCAGTTCACCGCTGACGAGGGCGGCCGGCTGGCCGTAGCGCAGCGCCGCCTGCAGTACGAAGAACTCGAACAGCAGCGGGATATCCTCGCGCCGGTTGCGCAGGGCGGGCAAAGTCAGGCTGGCCACGTTCAGGCGGTAATACAGGTCGGGCCGGAATTTCCCCTGTTCCGCCAGTACATTCAAGTCTTCCTTGGCGGCGGCGATCACGCGGAAATTCACAGATATCAATTTGTTCGAGCCGAGCCTCTCGACCTGCCGTTCCTGCAGCACGCGCAGCAGTTTCACTTGCAGGGCCAGCGGCATGCTTTCGATTTCATCGAGGAACAAGGTGCCGCCGTTCGCGTACTCGATCTTGCCGATGCGCTGGCGCTGTGCGCCCGTAAACGCGCCTTCCTCGTGGCCGAACAGTTCCGACTCGAAGATCGATTCGGGCAGGGCGCCGCAGTTGATCGCCACGAATGGATGGTCGCGCCGCTCGCTGAAGTCGTGCAGGCAGCGGGCAATCAATTCTTTGCCCGTCCCCGTTTCGCCGAGGATGATGATGTCGGCCGACTTCGGCGCCAGGTTCAACACCAGCTGGCGCACCTTGGCCATGGCGGCGCTGCGGCCCACGATGCGCGCTTCGATGCCGACCCGCTGCTCGAGCTGGCGGCGCAAGTTCATGTTTTCCAGCACCAGGTGGCGCTTGTCGAGGGCGCGGCGGCATACTTCCACGAGCAAGTCGGCGGAAAACGGTTTTTCGATGAAATCGTAGGCGCCACGGCGCATGGCGCCCACGGCCATCGACACGTCGCCATGTCCCGTGACGAGGATGACGGGCAGGCTGGCATCCTGCGCCACGGCGATATCGAGCAGTTTCAAGCCATCGATACCGGGCAGCTTGATATCGCTCAATAAGATGCCGGCAAATTCAGGCACCAGGTAGGGCAGCGCTTCCTCGGCCGTGGCGACGGCCGTCACTTGCAAGCCCGCCAGTTCCAGCGATTGCCGGGCGCCCTTGCGTACGACGGCATCGTCTTCCACCAGCAGCACTTGCATGCCTTCAAAATTATTCTCGTGCATGAGATGTTTCCTTGTCTCTCTCCCCCGGGTCGCAGCTCAGGGTGATGGTAAATTGTGCGCCGCCCCCTTCCTGTGCGCTGCGGTTGCGCACGGCCAGGGCGCTGCCGGCAGCGCGCAGTATGCCTGCGCTGATCGACAATCCCAAGCCCAGCCCGTGTTCCTTGGTGGTATAGAAGGGGTCGAAGATCTTGTCGAGCGAAGCCAGCGGGATGCCGGGGCCATTATCGGTGATATGCAACACGGCAAGGCTACCTTCGCGGCGCACCTGGAACCAGATCTGCACGGCTTCGCTTTCCGGCACGGCATCCATGGCGTTGGTGATCAGATTGGTAAACACCTGTTCCAGGCCGATGGCGTTGCACAGCACGATGATGTCGTCCTCCAGCCAGCTTTCATGCAGGGTCAAACGCTGCGAGTTCTTGCGCGTGCGGATTTGCAGCATGGTTTGCGCAAACGCCTGGCGTACGCTGACGGGTTTGCGCGCATCGTCGCTGCGCCGCGCAAAACCTTTCAGTTGCGACGTCACATAGCCGAGCCGCTTGACGAGGTCGGAAATGGTCGTCAGGTTATCGAGCGCATCGTCGATCTGGCCCCGCGCCAGAAACACCTTGGCATTGTCGGAAAACGTTTGCAGGGCGGCCAGCGGCTGGTTCAGCTCGTGCGTGACGCCGGCCGCCATCTGGCCGATGGCCGCCAGCTTGCCGCTTTGCACCAGTTCCGCCTGAGCATAGCGCAAGGTTTGCTCGGCCCGTTCGCGTTCCGTCACCTCGGCTTGCAGGCGGCCATTCGCGTGGACGAGGTCGGCCGTGCGCTGCTCGACCTTGATTTCCAGCTGTTCATAGGCGCGCGCCAGGGTTTGTTGCGCATTGAGCTTGTCGGCGATGCGGCGCCGGCGCTGGCGGGCATACATCAGGGCCAGCAGCAGCAAGGCCCAGCCCAGCGCGGCGGCGATGGCCGCGTTGCGCGCCGCCTCATCGACCTGGTCGAGTTCGGCCAGCACGGTGATCTGCCATTGCAGCGGCCCCAGCGCGCGGTTCACGGCCAGGTAGTCGGCGCTGCCGGACAGGGCGGGGGTGTCACTCGTCTGCGGACGTTCCAGGGTCATCACGCTGGCGCCGTCGGCAAACTGGCGGCTGACGCGGTGCGGCAGGATGGGCAGGTTTTCTTGCAGGAACTGGCGCTGTTCGCTGATGTCTTTCTTCGCGTCCGGCGCCAGCGGAGCCAGGGTCTTGAACTTGAAGGCGGGCGTGGTGGCCAGGATGATCACGCCATTCGCATCCTTGACCCAGATCTGTTCGCCCGCGCCGGGCGTGCGCCACGATTGCTCGATCCAGTCCAGGTTGACCTTGGCGGCGACGATGCCGATGATGCGCCCGTCGCGCTGCACGGGCTGCGAAATGAAATAGCCGGCCTCGAAGGTGGAAAAGCCGATGCCGTAGAAGCGGCCGATGCCGCCTGCGATGGCGTTCTTGAAATACGGACGAAAACCATAGTTGACGCCCACATACGAGCTGCGGTCTTGCCAGTTGCTTGACGCCAGGGTCGTGCCCTTGTCGTCGAGCACGTAGACGGCAAAGGCGCCCGCGCGGCGGTTCATGTCGACCAGGTAGGCGTTGATCTGCGTGACTTTATCGGCGCTGGGCTGTTCCAGCAATTGCGCCACCGCATCGCTCTGGGCCACGGCCAGGGGCAGGAATTCGTACTTGTTGAGGGCGCCGCCGATGGACGCCGCATACAGTTCCGCGCGCGAATCGAGGGTGCGGTGCAATTCATCGAGCTGGCGCTGCTTGACCCAGGCATACGACGCCCACGTCAGCACGGCCAGCGACCCCACGGCCAGCAGGGGGGCGAATGGCCTTGGGGTCTGACCCGCCGGGTCAGACCCCAAATAAGTTTGCGGTCGCTTAATCAAGCTCCCTCAATCGGCGGTACTGGCCATGGTTTCGGCATTGTGATGACGCTGCTGCTCTTCCATCACCATCTCGCCCAGCATGCGCTTGAGGCGGTTGAACTCGGGGTCGCTCGGGTCGCGCGGGCGGGGCAGGTCGATGGCCACGTCGCGCTTGATGGTGCCGGGACGGTAGGTCATGACGATGGTGCGGTCGGCCAGGTAGATCGATTCCTCGATCGAGTGCGTGACGAACACGATGGTGGTGCCGAAGACTTTCCAGATTTTCAGCAATTCATCTTGCAGGTTGCGCCGCGTCAAGGCGTCCAGCGCGCCGAACGGTTCATCCATCAGCATGATCGGCGAATCGAGGGCCAGCACGCGGGCGATGGCCACGCGCTGGCGCATGCCGCCCGACAAGTCTTTCGGGTAGCGGGCACGGAATTCCGTCAAGCCCAGCATGCTCAGCAGCATGTCGACCCGTTCCTTGATCTCGGCTGGCGCCTTGCCGGCGATTTCCAGGCCGAAAGCGATATTGCTCTCGATGGTCATCCATGGGAACAGCGCGTATTCCTGGAACACCATGCCGCGGTCGGGGCCGGGTTCGGTGATCAGCTTGCCGCCGGCCAGGATCTGGCCCGACGTCGGTTGCGAGAAGCCGGCGATGGCGTTGAGCAGGGTCGACTTGCCGCAGCCGGACGGTCCCAGCAGGCAGATGAACTCGCCGCTGGCGATTTCCAGGTTGATGTCCTTCAGGGCGATGACGTCCGCGCCGCCCGTGGTGAAGATTTTATTGACTGCGTTGATATTGATCGTGGTCATGGCCGTTCCTCTCAGTGTTCCAGGCCGCGGTGCCACTGCAGCAAATGATTATTCAGGGCATTCATGGCGATATCGATGGCCAGGCCGAACAGGCCGATGGTAAACATGCCGGCGATAATCTTGTCGGACCAGAAGTACTCGCGCGCTTCCAGGATGCGGAAACCGAGGCCGCTGTTGACGGCAATCATTTCCGCCACGATCACGACGATGAAGGCCGTGCCCATGCCGATGCGCGCGCCGGCCAGGATGTACGGCGTGGCGGCCGGCAGGATGACGCGGCGGAACATCGTCATCTGGCTGGCGCCCAGGTTGCGCGCGGCGCGGATGTAGATGCCGTCGACCTGGCGCACGCCGGCGATGGTATTCATCAGCACGGGGAAGAAGGAACCGATGCTGATCAGGAAGAAGGCGGGCGGATTGCCCAGGCCGAACCACAAGATCGCCAGCGGAATGTAGGCGATCGGCGGAATCGGGCGCAGCACCTGCACCAGCGGATCGAACAGTTTATAGATGGTCTTGTTGGTGCCCATCAGCAAGCCCAGCGGCAAGGCCAGGCCGGCGCCGATGGCAAAGCCGCCCAGCACGCGCGACAGGCTGGCCCAGGCGTCGTGCGGCAGTTCGCCGGAGAACATCCACACGAGGTAATTGCCCGCTTCGGGCGTGTACGCTTCCATGGGAATCAGGTATTCATACCACTTCACGACCACGGCGACGGGCGAGGGCAGGATTTGCGGGTTGATCCAGCCGAACGTGGACATGGCTTGCCACAGCAGCAGCACGGCGACGGGCACGGCGGCGCCGTGCGCGAAGCGTTTCATCATTTGAATATTCATCATGACACTTTCAGATTAGCGAGGTGCGTAGGACTTCTTGGCTTTTTCCAGCAGATCCAGCTTGACCCAATCCTTGGCGGCAGGCGCTTTGGCCATGCGGCCCACGCCGAATTTCACCATGTAGTCGGTGGTCAGCTGCACGTGGCTTTGCGTGATGTCTTCCGTGAAGATGGCGTTGTCGATGGCGTCGCGGTAATCGTCAGAGGTGATCTGGTTCTTGAACATCGATTCGCGCACGTATTTTTCCGCCAGTTTCGGGTCGGCCAGGAAGGCGCGAGTGGCGGCGACGAAGCAATCCATGAAGCGCTGGGCCACTGCCGGCTTTTCCTTGTACATTTTTTCCGTCATCACGAGCGCGCGCACGGGCTCGCCCAGCGGCGTGTCGTAGGGCTTGATGATGGCCGCGCCATATTTCTTGTGGATGGCCTGGGTCGAGTACGGCTCGGACTGGCTCATGACATCGATATCCTTGGTCAGCAGCGCCTGGTTCAAGTCCGGGTAGCCCATGTACAGAATCTGCACGTCCTTGCCCGGCTTGTCGGACCAGGTCAGCTTGGCCTTGGTCAATTCGGCAAACAGCAGGATTTCCTGCGGACCGCCGCGCGTGACGCCGACTTTCTTGCCTTTCAGGTCGGCGATACCCTTGATGTTCAGGTCGGGACGGCCGACGATCTGCACGCCGCCCTTGGCAAAGCCGCCCACCAGGTACACGGGCAAGCCCGTGGCGCGGCCCGTGATGGCCGCTTCCAGCGCGCTGGCGGACACGTCGATTTCGCCGGCGATCATGGCCGGCACGATGTCGAGGCCCTTGGCGAAGATGCGCTCTTCGATCTTCAGGTCGTATTTCGGCGCGATTTCCTTCATGTAGGCGACGGCGCCGTAATGGGCGAATTTCAGGTTGCCCAGGCGTACGGTATCGGCCGCGTGGACGGCCAGCGGGAATTGCGCGGCCAGGGCGACGGCCACGGCCAGTGCCTTGGTGTTGAGGAAGGACGAGATGCGGAAGGTGCTTGCCATGCTGTTGTCTCCAAAAGGTAGATGGTTTTTATATAGTGGGTCAGGCCGCCGCTCTGATGGCGGCTATGAAAATATAAAAGCATCTTCCGTGCCAGTGGAGCGCATTTTGGCGTTTATTGCAAGTGATTGTTTATAAAGGTTTAATTTGAATCTATTGAAATTGGGAAATGGCGAGATTCCGCCTTTCCGCACGACCAGGGGAAAGACTGTGCGGATTGCCGCATTGTGGCGGGCGGGTTCGGTACCGGCTTGCGGGCTTACATGCCGTTGAACCTTCATGGCATGGCCGACTCCAATCGTAAAAAAACGCGTTGCAAACAGGCTGGCAACGCGTAACTCCCCCGTGGAGTAGGGGCGGCGCCGCGCGGGCGCCTGATGGATAGCTCTGTCTGCCGGGCTTACTTTGGCGCCGTGGCGGGCGGCAGGGCCGGCGCGGTGGCCGGGTCCGTCAGCGGCGCAGGCGGCGTCGTGCTGCCAGGACCCGCTTCCGGCGTGGCTGGCGCGACGGGGGGCGGCATCACTTGTGGCGCGGAAGCGGGGTTGGGCGCCGTTTCGGGCAGCGGCGCGTCGGCCGGTTTTTTGCAGGCGGACAAGGTGATCAGGGCGGCGGCTGCCAGCAGACTGGGCATATTCATGATGGTTCCTTTGCAAAGTATCAAGATTGGCGCAATGCGGGCGGCGGGTGCCACGCGCGAAGCTTGAATTTATTGCAAGGATGCCGACGCTTCTGTTCGCTATTTCACTTTGTGCGCGTATGCGAGCGCAGCGTTTTTAGATGTCTTTTATAGATGCACTGAGAGAAATAATTCAACAAGGCAATATTTTTCACTTTCTTGCTTCTAATGTTCGTTAACGCACAGACCAGTGAGGAGCAGGATGGCATTCTGTGCCCAGACGCTCAGGATTCGTGGCGTTCTGGTATAAAAATTGCCAAGAACTTAACAATCCGGGCTACCGGCAATCGTTTAAAAGGAGTATTCAAATGCATGCAATGACTCAGTCTCACGTGAAGAGCGAATTAAAGGCAGCGCACCAGGAACTTCGTAGCCCAGAAAAAGGCTCGCAAATGGTAGAACGCGCAGCACCCATCCCCCCGGAACGCATGAATCCCATTTCCATGGCACCGATCGAGCGCGTGCGTTCGACGTCGGCCACCCTGCGCCGCATCGAAAACATGCAAAAGCTGATCGGCGAATTGTCGCTGCACGAGATGCTGGCAGACGAAATCGCCTGGTTCCTCAAGTTTTCGCCATCGGGCGCCCGCAAATACATCCGCGACCTGCGCGAAGCGGGCGTGATCGAACTGGCCCGCTACATCGAAGGCACCGCCACCTACCTGGGCAAGGCAGTGTACCAGCTGACGCCGGATCCTGAGCGCGTGCGCGCCTTCCTGGCCGCCATCGTCCAGCCAAAACGCGAAGGCGCGCCACCGCGCAAGGACCGTCCCGGCCTGCGCGAGCAAAGCATGGCAGGCAGCGGCCGTCACTTCCACATCCTGGCCGATGACACGCATTACGCCATCCGCGTCAACCGCGGTCCCGTGACGCGCGATCCGCTGGTGGCAGCCTTGTTCGGAGCGCCGCAGCAAAAATCTGCCGAGTAAAAACGCGTCTGAGCGGCCGCCTGGCGGCCGGCGGGCGGAATGCTTGTGGTTTTGATTCTCAGATGCATGTCGAAAGCCGGGTTGCAACCCGGCTTTTGGCGTTGGGACAGGCCGTTTCATGTCGTCTGATTGAAAAGACTGCAAGCATCCCCATGTGGGCTGGACTGCTGCCCGCAACGCGCGGGTTCACTTGAAGGAGCTTGTCCTTGTCTGCCTACGCCGCCTCATTATCGTGTCCGCCACTGTTTTGCCTGAAACGGGACTCCGCATGAACCCGCTGCTGTGGATCGCCATTGTCACGGCTGCCATCGTCTTTTCGCTGTGGTTTCCCCGCTGGCGCCTGAAGCGGGCCCTGGTCAGGCCCTTGCCGGCGGAAGGCCTGGCCGTGCTGGAAAAGAATATTCCCGTGTATCCGCGCATGCCGGCGCCGCTGCAGGAGCAGTTGCGCCGTCTCGTCGTGCAATTCCTGTATCAGAAGAAATTCGTCGGTTGCGGCGGCCTGGAGATCACGGACGAGATGCGCTACACCATCGCCGGCCAGGCTTGCCTGCTGCTGCTCAACCGCCAGACGCAGGTGTATCCGGAACTCGACACCATCCTCGTGTATCCCACGGAATTCATCGTCACGCGCGATGAAGTGGGGCCGGGCGGCGTGGTGACGCCATCGGCCAATGGGCTATTGGGCGAATCCTGGGGCGATGGCAGAGTCGTGCTGGCCTGGGATCACGTGCAGCGCGGGGCGGCCGACTGGACCGATGGGCACAATGTCGTGCTGCATGAATTTGCCCACCAGCTCGACAGCGAATCGGGCGCCGCGAATGGCGCGCCGTATTTGCCCAGCGTGTCGAGCTACCGCAGCTGGGCCACCGTGCTGTCGCGCGACTTCGACAACCTGCGCCACGACGCCATCTACCAGCAGCACAGCGTGATGGACCATTACGGCGCCACGAATCCCGCCGAATTCTTTGCCGTGGCCACGGAAACCTTCTTTGAAAAACCGTACCAGATGGCCGAGCGCCACGAAGAACTGTACGCGCAATTCTTGCAGTACTACAAGGTCGACCCGCGCGACTGGATGGCGCCACCCGTGGAGCCCGAGCACATGGCCTCGCCGTTTCCCAACTACGCGGCACATTGGTAAACGTTCAGCCCAGCAGCCGCTGTTTCAGCGCGGGATAACTGCTGCGCGACACGGGTATGCCCGTGCTGGTCTGCGTGTCGAGCGCGTATTTGCCGCCTGCCGCGATCCGCAGCCGTTTGAAGCCGAGGCTGTTGACGATGTAGGAGCGGTGCACGCGCAGGAAGTGGGACGGCAGCAGGGCCATGAGCTTGTCGATGGCCAGGTCATGAAAACACTGTTCGCCGCTGCGCAGCACGATATTGCTGTAGTGGCCATCGGCTTGCACATGGTCGATGTCGGCCATGGCGATCCATTCCAGCGCCCCCCGTTTTTTCACAGCCAGCGAGGCCGCTTCCGTATGCCGTCCCGTGTAGCGTTGCAGCGCCTTGTGCAGGCGCTCGCGGCTGAAAGGCTTGGCAACGAAGTCGAGCACGCCGAACTCGAAGGCCGTGATCGAGCGTTCCGCGTGGGCCGAGACGATGATGGTCTGGAACGGGGCTGTCTGGGCCAGACGCAGCAAGTCATAGCCGTCCGCGCCATGCAGGTTCAAGTCCAGCAGCAGCAAGTCGACCTGTTCCTGGGCCAGCGCGGCCAGCGCTTGCGGGACATTGTCATGCAGCACCAGCGCCGTCAGGCGCGCGCCGAAATGCGCGCGCACCTCGCGTTCTAGGCCTTGCGCGATCAGCGGTTCATCTTCCAGTATCAACACATTCATGGCGCCGCCGGCAAGGTAAAGGTGAGGCGCCAGCCAGCCTGCTGCTGTTCGTTCGCATATTCACGCTCATAGCGGGCCGCATCGCCGAACACGGCGTGCAGGCTGGCGCGGATGTATTGTTCGCCCACGCCGCCGCCCGCATGCTGGCGTGTCTCGCCTTCGGGCAGGATCAGGGTGAGCACGTGCGTTTGCGCATGGTGTGCGATGCGCAGGATAAAGGTGGCGCCGTGGCGGTAGCGGTTGTGACTGAACGCATTTTCCAGCGCCGTCAGCAAGGTTTCGGGCGGCACGGTGATGCCCGCCGCCTCGCCATCGAGCTGCAGGCTGCACGGCTGCTGCAGCCGCGTGCCCATGATGCTCAGATAATTCTCGCACAGGGCCAGTTCCTGCGTCAGGGCGATGCTGGGCTGCTGGGCGAATTCGTTGAGCATGCGCAACTCGGCGCCCAGTGCCTCGATGAAGGTTTCGGCCGCCTGCGGCGATTGCGAGTTGAGTTCGCTGATCAGGCTCAGGGAATTCATCAGGAAATGCGGTTGCATGCTTTTACGCAAGAGCTGGTTTTCCAGCTGCTGGGCGCGTGCCGCCTTGCTGCGTTCGCGCAGCAGCTGCGCCAGCAGTTGCGCGCACAGGGGCAGCAGCATGAAGCACACGACGAGGGCGAAGCCACCTTCGGCAAACTGGCTGCCCGTCAGCAGGAACAGGGCGCACGAGGCCAGCGCGATCAAGGTGCCGCTGAGACTGCCCGGCAGGCGGCGCCACAGGGCGCCCAGGTTGAGCGCCAGGCTCGCTGCCAGGCCCGTCAAGAACATCGACCAGCAGCGCGAGTCGAAATGCGCGGACAGCGCGCCGGCCAGCGCGATGCCCGCCAGCAGTACCGCCGCCGCCAGCGGCCAGCTCGGCAGCCGGTATGCCGTATAAAAATACAGGGGCAGCAAGGCGGAAAACAGCCAGGTCAGGGCGCTGACGGCGTACAGGCGCGGCAAATGCATGGGATAGGCATAGCCGGCAACGCTGCGCCAGAGTTCCACCACCAGCAGCAGCGCCGCCACCAGGCACAGCGCGGCAAACATGGCCCAGTGCCGCTGCCGCTGGTACAGCGCGGTCAAGGCGAGAAACAGCAGGGCGACGGCACCCAAGGCCCCGGCCAGCAGCAGCGGCGGCAGCCTGTACCAGGCCAGCGCCGCGCGGTAGTCTTGCCGGTCGACCAGGTACAGCGCATACAGTGGCGACGCCAGGCGTTCAGGCGCCTGCTGCGTCGACAGCAGCAGGCGCAGGTGGTGCGTGCCCATGGCCAACTGCCGTGGCCTCAGGTGGACGGCGAAATCGATGTCGCCCGCGCGTTCCCCGCTGGCCTGGCGGGCCGGTTGGCCATTGCTGCCGATCAATATGCCGTCGAGCCAGACTTCGCTGGAAGCCAGCGCCGACAGCACCAGCAGCTGCGTCGACGAGGGCGTGGCGGCCACGGTGAGGTCGCGCTCGACGCACAGCAGCAGGCCCGGCTTGAGTAGCTGGTACAGCGAGACGGCGGGCGTGGCGCTGGTTGTGCCGCAGGCGCGCCAGCCTTCGGCCAGCGATAGCCTGTCCATGCCCATGGCGAAAGGGGGCAAGGCCAGGCAGCACAGCAGCAGGTAGCGGAAGCAGGAGGGCATGGCGGGCATTGTAGCTGCTCATTTGCCAACCCTTTGCAACATTTTCATCCGCTTCGGTGCCGTTCATGCGGGCCTCGTGCATTTCGTGCACGGCCCGCCAACAGTGTGTAAAAGACACTTACCATGCATCAGCGCCGTGCTGTGGACACGGCCCTCACCATGGAATATTAATTATGCAAAGCAGCAAATACTACGGTTTCGCCGGCGCGCTGGCGCTGTTCTGCGGCGTGGCGCAAGCCGCTTCCGCTCCCGCTTCTGTTCCCGCTCCTGCTCTGGCCGCGCGCCTGGCCGATTTCGACGGCTGGGTCGCTCAGCGCATGGACAAGGCCCGCATCCCGGGCGTGACCGTCGGGTTCAGCCAGGGCGACGTGGAATGGGTCAAAGGCTATGGCTATGCGGACCTGGAAAACCGCGTGCCGGCCACAGCCCGGTCCAGCTACCGGCTCGCGTCCGTCACCAAGCCCATGACGGCGGTGGCCATCCTGCAACTGGTGGAACAGGGCAAGATCGACCTGGATGCGCCCGTGCAAACGTATGTGCCGTATTTCCCTGTCAAACCGTTTCCCGTGACGGTGCGCCAGTTACTGGGCCACCTGGGCGGCATCGACGCCTACCGTAACAGCAAGGCGGAGAAGCACTTCAAGGAGCACAAGGATACGCGCCAGTCCATCGCCGTCTTCGAGCAGTTCGACCTGATCGCCGAACCGGGCACGCGCTTTCGCTACACCAGCTACGGCTACAACCTGCTGGGTGCCGTCATCGAGAGTGCCTCGGGCGAAAGCTATGGCGGCTACATGCGGCGCCACGTATGGGGGCCGCTGGGCATGGACACGATCGTGATGGATGACCCCGACGCCGTGATCGCCCATCGCGTGCGCGGCTACCGGCTGGCCGGCAAGGAGTGGAAAAATGCGGAATTCGTCGACATCAGCAGCCGCTTTTCCGCCGGCGGCACGCGCGCCAGCGTGCCCGACATGCTGGCGTTCGGCAGGGGCGTGCATGAAGGCAAGATACTGTCGGCGGCCAGCGTGGCCGCGATGGTGCAGCCGATGGCCACGCGCGCCGGCCGCTTGACGGACTATGGCATGGGCTGGGAAGTCGTCCCGACGGGCGGGCGCTACGCGATTGCCCACAGCGGCCAGCAGCCGGAGACCGTCACCTATCTGTACAGTTTTCCATCGCGCAAGCTCACCATTGCCGTCGCCGCCAACCTCGAGCGCGTCAATCCCGAGGCGTTCGTGCAGCGCCTGTTCGAAGTCGTCACGGGCGAACCGTGGCAGCTGAACACGTATATCGCCGATGCGGGCGCACAGCGCGCGTATCAGGTGGCGCAAGGCTTGTTCGAAGAGGGCAGGGCGTACGCCGAGCGCACGGATCAACCGTATGCCGATGCGGCCGCCACGCGCGAAGCATTTACGCAAATCAACCGGCAAGCGCTGGCGCCCGATGCCAGGGCGGCGCGCGCCTTCATCGACGCGGCCCGCCATCCCGCAGGCGGCCGCGTGTTTCTCACGGCCGGCGCCAGTATGGCCGGGCAGTTGCGCCAGTCGGGCGTCGACTTGAATCAATACGCGCGCGGCGGCGCGCTGGCGTTTGCGCGCGACTATGTCCTGTTGTCGCAAGGAACAAAGGCCGGCGCCGTGCCCCGTTTCGACCCTGCCTTCGAGCAAGCCATCATGACCCTGGCCGGCAGCTGGGACCGCACGGCCGCCATCGCCTGGCCGGCCGCGGCCCCATCCATCGCCGCGCTCGATAGCCAGCTGCGCACGGCCTTCCGTGGCCAGCGCGCCTATCCCGATTTCGTGCCCGAGCTGCAGGAACTGGCGCAAGCGTCGGCCGCGCGCGGCGAGATAGATACGGCGCTGGCGGCCAGCCGCCTGGCCGTGGAACTGTATCCGCTCAGCGACCGTGCGCATGCGCTGCAAGGCTTGACCCTGCTGCACGCCGGCAAGACGGAAGCGGCCCTCGCGGCCCTGCGCCTGGCGCTGGAGCGCGATCCGCTCGGTGCGGCCAGCCCGGCGGCGCTGAACCTGGAAGCCTACCGTTTGAAAGGCAGCGGCGCCGTGGCGCAAGGCATGGCCGTGCTGCAGGCCGCCGTCCGCCTGCATCCGCGCGACGCGAATCTGCAGGATAGCCTGGCCGAGTTTTATGTCGAGCAAGGCTTGCACCCGCAGGCTGTCGAGGCCTACCGGCAGGCGCTGCGGCTCGATCCCCGCTATCCGGGCGCCGTGGGCGCAAAAGCGGCGATCATCCGCCTCGCTGGCGAGACGAAGGCGCTGGCGCATTAGAACAGCTAATGGGCTTTGCGCGCACAACAATTCCTGTCCGATATCCGTAGCCCGTACGGCGCAGCCGCATGATTGATTGGCTGTGTGCGTAACTGTGTGCGTAAGCGAACGGTATCCTGGCGCCGTCCGGCGCACGCTATCGTAGCGGCGCACGGTGCGCCAGCAGCCGACCAGGAGGGCCGTATCATGTCACGCATCATCGCAGGTCATTTTCAGTTGCAGGAGCAGATCGACGCCGCGCGCGCGGCCCTGAACCAGGCGGGGTTTCCCGACAGCCGCATCAGCGCCTTCTTTGTCAACCAGCCGGGCCAGCATGATTTGCACGCGCTTGGCGGCGACCGCGACATGTCGCCTGGGGCCAAGGAAACGCCGGAAGGCGTAGTGGAAGGCGCGGCCGTCGGGGCCGCCGTCGGTGCGGGCATCGGCGCGGCCACCACCCTGGCGACGGGGCCGCTGGGCCCGGTGGTGGGGGCGCTCGTGGGCGCCCACGTGGGCTCGCTCTACAGTTTCAACAAGATGAAGGACGCGGGCGAACCCGAAGCAAATGGCGAGGGTAATGGCGAAAATCGTCGCCAGCCCCGCCATCCGGGCATGCTGATCGCCGTCGCGCTCGGTGGCCTTGAGGAGCGCGAACGGGCGCTCGAGACCTTGCACCGTCTCGGCGCCGAGCACATCGAGGAAGCGGAAGGCACGATCGCCAATGGCGACTGGCTGGATTTCGATCCGCTCAGCATACCCGTGCTGGTGGCGTGAATCGGCGCGCCAGCCGCGGAATATGCATAAATTCCGCGCTGCATGAAATTTAGGTATGATCCTTGTTAGTATTCGTAATTATTGGTAAACAATGCCGACAGGGATAGTTTCCGCGCGCCCGAAGTGACACTGGACCAAGGTGACTGCCTGTAGTACTTGCCTCGCATGCTAACGGGTATGAATAGGAGGTCGCGTCATGACACAGGCATGGTTCATTCTGACACGGGCCGATGGGCGCGACATCTGCGCGCCCTCGCCGGCACAGCTGGCCGATGCGCTGGCCGAGGTCTACCGCGGCGGCGCCGTGGCGCAGGATGGCAGCCCGGCCGCCGTCCTGTTGCGTTTTGGTTACGACGATGGCTTGATGTATCAGGTCGAGGTCGCTAGCGGAGGCGAAGTCACTTTCGAGGAATGGTCGGACCGCGATTGCGAAATCGCCCTGGCCAGTCCGCGCCACATGTCGGCCCTGCCGCAGGACGACGCGCTGCAGCTGTGGCAGTGGCTGGCGCAGCGCCAGGTGGCAAAGATCCGCAGCCAGCCCTGGCAGGGCGGCTAGCCCGCCGCTTTCAATACACCCTAGTGCGCCATCAGCACGGGGATCGTCATGCTTTGCAGAATTGTGCGCGTGACGCCACCGAGGATGGTTTCGCGCAGGCGCGAATGGCCATACGCTCCCATCACCAGCAAGTCGGCCGACAGGTCGGCCGCCTGCGACAGCAGCGCCTCGCCGATATCGCCGCGCCGCACGCCACCGCCATCGAGCAAATGCAGCCGCGCTTCCACGCCGTGGCGCGCCAGGTATTGCGTCAGTTCCGCGCCCGGCTGTTCGCCGTGCTCGGCTGCATGCACCTGGGCATCGAAGATGGCCACGTGGACTTGGCCGGCGCGCTGCAGCAGGGGCAGGGCGGCGCTCACGGCGCGGCTCGCTTCCTTGCTGGCGTTCCAGGATATGAGTACATTGCGCGCGGCCGCCGGCGGCGCCAGCAGGGGCAGCGGCGGCGTATACGGCACGATCAGCACGGGACGTCCCGAATGCAGCAGCACGTAGGCGGGAAAGTCGCGCATCACGGACGGCGACTTATCCTTGGCATTGTATTGGCTGATGACAACCAGGTCCGCATAGCGGGCCAGCAGGCTGATGCCGCCCGCCGCCTCGTCGTCGAGCACGCGCTGTTCGAACGAAGCGACACCGGCTGCGCGCACCTGCGCCTCGAAACCGTCGAGGGCGTGCGTGGCCCGATCGCGCAGGAAGTTCAGGTGCAAGCTCAGGTTCGGGTCGGCATCGAGGTCGGGCTGGTTCTGGTACAGCAGGCGCGACACGCCCGTCAGCGCCACACCCGTCAGGTGGCCGCCGCAAGCCTGGGCGATGCTGGCCGCCGCTTCGATGCGGGCGGCGCGCCCGGCGCTGTCGTCGATGTGGAGCAATACGGTCTTGTACGTCATGGCTTGTCCTCTCGCTGTGCAGTAGCGGCCATTCTGGCACAGTCCGGGGTGCCGGCCGCGCACGACTGCATCAGGCTGAGCACTTGATCTGGCGCAAGGCTGGCAATAAAAACTGCTCCTACACTTGATGCCACGCAGAACAACCATAACAAGCGGGGAGAGACAGTCATGAAGGAACAAAAGGTAGCGCTGGTCACGGGCGGCATGGGCGGCCTGGGGACGGCCTTGTGCCGCCGCCTGCATGGGGCGGGCTTTGCCGTTGTGGCCGCGCATACGCCGGACAATGCGCGGGTGGCAAGCTGGCTCGACGAGCAGCAGGCGCAGCAGTATTATTTCCATCCGCTGGCCATCGACGTGACGGATTTCGCTGCCTGCAGCGAGGCCGTGGCCAGCGTGCTGGCGCAGTTCGGCCGCATCGACGTGCTTGTCAACAACGCCGGCATCACGCGCGACCAGAGCATGCGCAAGATGGAGTTGCCGCACTGGTCCGAGGTCATGCGCACCAATCTCGACAGCCTGTTCAACATGAGCAAGCAGGTGCTCGAACCGATGCTGGCCAACCGCTGGGGCCGCATCATCAATATCTCGTCCGTCAATGGCCAGAAGGGCGCGTTTGGCCAGTGCAACTACGCGGCCGCCAAGGCGGGTGTGCATGGTTTCAGCAAGGCGCTGGCGCTGGAAGTGGCGCGCCACGGCATCACCGTCAACACGGTCTCGCCCGGCTACCTGCGCACGCAGATGGTGACGGCCGTGCCCGCCGATATCATGGAAACGAAGATCCTGCCGCAAATTCCCCTGGGCCGCCTGGGCGAGCCGGACGAAGTGGCGGCCCTGGTCGCTTACCTGGCGTCGGACGAGGCCGCGTTTGTCACGGGCGCGAACATCGCCATCAATGGCGGACAGCACATGAGTTAAGCAAGCGTACAGCTTGCACAGAGGCAATGGCAGTAGAGGAGACCCGTCCACCCAGCCGGCGCACAGACGCTGGCGGCGGACGGCAGGCAATGGCAGTCACGCTGGAAAACAAGGGCAGGGCAGCGATGCCTTGCCCTTTGTTGTTGCGCAGTCATGCTGCCGTCATGGTATTGGGCGCCGGGCTTTTTCCAGCCGCGTCTGGCAATCGATGCACAGGCGCGCTTCGGGGCGGGCGTTCAGACGCGACAGGCCGATGGCTTCGCCGCAGTTGTCGCACAGGCCGTAGCTGCCATCGGCAAACTTGGCCAGCGCGTGCTTGATGATGGCCAGCTGCGCCTGATTGTGCTCGGCCGCTTCGCTGACGAGGGCGTTCAAGGTGCGCACGCTGGCGTTGTCGGCCGGCGAGGCTTCGATTTCATTGAGCAAGGAGGCGCGCGCGTCCGCTTCGGCCGCTTCGTTCTCGATCTGTTCCAGCAACGCCAGCTTGCGTTGCTCCAGCACGCCCTGCAGGCGCTGCAACTGGTCTTGCGGCAATCCATTCATGGCCATCACCCGGTAGAGGTTACTTCCATCATGGTAGTCCAAGATTGGCGGCTCTGCTTGCGCTACCACCCGCGCCGCGTTTGACGCGGCGCAGGCTGGCAGCGGCCGTTCTATGCTGGCTCTTTCAGGCAGTTGACCATCCAGGCGACGCCGAACTGGTCTTTCAGCATGCCGAAGCGCTTGGCCCAGAACGTTTCTTCCATGGGCATCTGGATGGTGCCGTCACGCGCCAGCGCGTCGAAGGCCCGTTCCGCCTCTTCCGGCGTATCGACGGTCAGGCAGATCGAGCTGCCGTGCATGCCCTTGGCGCCATCCTCGGTACAGCCGCCGTCCGAACCCATCAGCATGGTGGGACCCAGCTGCACGGAGCCGTGCATGATCTTGTCATACCAGTCTTCCTTGACTTGCTCCTGCCCCGGCGTGCCCCGGAATGGCATCAGGCACAGGTCGGTGCCATGCAGGTGCTGGCGGTAGTATTCGAGCGCTTGCGCGCAGTTTCCATTGAATTGCAAATACGGTTCGATACGCATCTTGGTCTCCTCTGGTCATCTTCCCGCAAGCACGATTGCCACGCGGGGGAGGTCCCAGTATAGGCGCTCGCCGGCCGATTTCAATCACTCCGGGGCCATCTCTTGCAGCCGCTCACGCACCTTGCCCAGGGTGCTGAGGATGCGTTCGGGATTGCCGGCGAGCACGGCGCTGCCCAGGTGCAACAAGCTCGTCGCCAGGCTGATCCAGTGCCGCACGTCGTCGTTGCGGGCGATGCGCAGGCGCACCGTGTCGAGCAGGCCGCTGAGCTGGCGCTGCGCCGTCTCCAGGCCCGCCACCGTGTGCCCGGCCGCATCGGCATACAGCTGGTTGGCTTGCTGGCGCAAGGCCACTTCCAGGGCGAAGACGGCTTGCGCCTGGCTGTGGCTGATGCCGTCGGCCCCCTGGCTGGCGCGCTTGCGGATGGCGCGCATGACGGCGCCGTGCAGGGTGACGGCCGCCTGGGACAGGCTGTCGGCCAGTTGCTCGACGCGCATGGCGCTGCTGAGGGCCGCTTCGCGGCGTTCGCTGTTGCTGCTCCTGCCTACCGATCCGTCCATTGTGCCTCCGTGGTGGTGAGGGTAGCGGCGAGCCGGGCGTGTTCGCGCCCCAGTGCCGCCAGTTGCCGGCGCGCCAGGGTATGGCGCAAGCCAGCCAGGCGGTATTCCTCGGTTTTGCTTTGCTGCATGCTTTTCGCCAGCACGGCCAGCAGGCGCTGCTGCGGCGTGTCCGCATACGCGATTTCCACGTCGAGCAAGCCGAGCACCATGTCGCGCTCGTTGTCGCCGCTTTTGTCGTACAGCGCCAGCAAGCTGTCGAGCGCGGCCAGCAAGGCTTGCAGCGGCGCGTCGCCATCGTGCAGCACTTGTGCCAGGTGCGCCTGCTGGCTGGCCGCGCCGCTCAGGCGCGACAGTTGCTGCAGCAACTGGGTGTACGCGCTGACATGGCGGTCGTCGATGCCGCTGCCCGGCCAGGCGCGGAGGGCGGCGCCGGCGCCGGCCAGTTCCGGCCGCACGTCATACGCATCGGCATCGGCCAGCCGGCCCAGCGCCTGCAGGTACAGGCGCACGGCTTGCGCCAGGCGTGCGGCGTCCGCCTGCGCGGCGCGGCGCTGCGCATCGAGCAGGCGTTCGCGCGCGTCTTCGGCGGGCGACAGATAGGGGCGGGCGCGCTGGTAGCTGTCCACGTGGCGCTGCGACAGTTCGCTGAAGGCGCTCAATGCCTCGGTGCCGGCGGCCAGGGCGCGCACGTGCGCCAGCCCGGGGTGCGCCGTGGCGCAGCCGCACAGCACGGCAGCCAGGAAGAGGCTCAGGTACAGGTGCAGGTAAAGAGCGCGGCGATGGCGGGCGGGCATGGCGGACACGTCACCTCTCGACAGGAAATACTGTATGGAAAGGTATTGTCGTGCCGGCCTGCCCTACCCGCCTTGTGCGGGCGCAAGCAGACTGCGATCAGGCGCTCGTCAATTGCTCGCGCCAACCGAGTCCGGCAACGGTGTCGCTGGCGGGACGGTATTCGCAGCCGACCCAGCCTGCGTAGCCGACCTGGTCCAGCAGCTTGAACAGGTGGCGGTAGTTGATCTCGCCCGTGCCCGGCTCGTGACGGCCCGGCGTGTCGGCGATCTGGATGTGGCGGATCAGGGGCAGCATGGCGCGGATGGTGTTGCTCAGTTCGCCTTCCATGCGCTGCATGTGATAAATGTCGTACTGAAGGAAGATATTGCTGCGCTGGCAGTCGGCGATGATGTCGGCCGCCTGCTGGCTATGGTTCAGGAAGTAACCGGGCATGTCGTGGTGGTTGATCGGCTCGATCAGCACGTTGATGCCATGCGGACGGCAGGCGTCGGCCGCAAATTGCAGGTTGCCGATCAGGCTTTGCCGCGCCCGCTCCAGGCTCATGCCGGGCGGCACGATGCCGGACATGCAGTGCAGCTGTTTTGCCCCGAGCGCCAGCGCATAGTTGAGCGCCAGCTGCACGTTGCTGCGGAATTCCTCGCCCCGGCGCGGGTCGCAGGCAATGCCACGCTCGCCATGCTCCCAGTCGCCGGGCGGAAAGTTGAAGAGGGCCAGCTGCAGATGGTGAGTTTCCAGCCGCATGGCGATCTGCCGCGCCTCGACGGCATAGGGAAACAGGAATTCAACGGCATCGAAGCCCGCTTCCCTGGCGGCGGCAAAGCGGTCGAGGAAGGGCAGTTCGGTAAACATCATGCTGAGGTTGGCAGCGAAGTTCGGCATGGCGGCACGCAGGTGAGGGCAATGGACACTATCCTAGCCCAAATCGGCAATTGGTGGCGGGCATGAAAAAACCGTTCCAGAAACAAGTTCTGGAACGGTTTTGATTGCTGCGATACGCTTACCTGCGGGTATTAACGGCCGCGACCGCCGGAACGGTGCGATGCTGCCGAACGCGGCGCATTGCCGCTGCGGTTACCGCCGCCACCGCCGCCCGATGGGCCGGCGCTGCGTGGCTTGGCGCCGCTGCCGCCGGTTTTCACGCGCACGACGGCGCCCGCTGGCGCGCGGCTGTTGTTGCGGTGGCCACCGGTGCCGCTGCGCAATTGCACAGGCTGGGCGCGGGCGTTCAGGTCGGGCTCGAAGCCTTCGATGACTTCGCGCGGCAGGGTTTGCTTGATCAGCTTTTCAATGTCTTTCAACATTTCGTGCTCATCCACGCAGACCAGCGACACGGCTTCGCCCTTGGCGCCGGCACGGCCCGTACGGCCGATACGGTGCACATAGTCTTCCGGAATGTTCGGCAAGTCGTAGTTGACGACGTGCGGCAACTGGTCGATATCGATACCGCGCGCGGCGATGTCGGTGGCGACCAGCACTTGCAGGGTGCCATCCTTGAACTCGGACAGCGCGCGCGTGCGCGCCGACTGGCTCTTGTTGCCGTGGATGGCCAGGGCGCCGATGCCGTCCGCGCCCAGCTGTTCGACCAGTTTATTGGCGCCATGTTTGGTGCGCGTAAAGACCAGCACTTGCGTCCAGTTGTTCGACTTGATCAGGTAGGACAGCATCGGGTGCTTCTTGTCGCGGTCGACCGGATGGATCTTTTGCTTGATCACTTCCACGGTCGAATTGCGGCGCGCCACTTCGATCATGGCTGGCTTGTTCAGCAAGCCGTCGGCCAGGGCCTTGATCTCTTCCGAGAACGTGGCCGAGAACAGCAGGTTCTGGCGTTTCGGCGGCAAGACGGCCAGCACTTTCTTGATGTCGCGGATGAAACCCATGTCCAGCATGCGGTCGGCTTCGTCGAGAATCAGGATTTCCACTTTCGACAGGTCGACCGTGCCCTGGCCCATGTGGTCCAGCAAGCGGCCTGGCGTGGCGACGAGGATGTCGACGCCATGCTTGAGCTGCTTGATTTGCGGGTTGATGCCGACGCCGCCGAAGATCACGGTCGAGTTCAATTTGGTGTACTTGCTGTAGGCGCGCACGCTTTCCTCGACCTGCGCGGCGAGTTCGCGCGTCGGGGCCAGGATCAGGGCGCGGATAGGGCGCGTCGAGGTGTTGCTGGTGATGGATGCGCCATTGGCGTCCGTCGACAGGCGGTGCAGCACGGGCAGGGTGAAGCCGGCCGTCTTGCCGGTACCGGTTTGTGCACCGGCCAGCAAGTCGCCGCCAGCCAGCACGGCGGGAATCGCCTGCGACTGGATCGGGGTCGGCACGGTGTAGCCGTGTTCGGTAACGGCACGTACGATAGCGTCGGACAATCCGAGGGAGGAAAAGGACATGGTAACTTTATTGTGAGATCGGCCTGTCGCCATCGTGAGGCGCCAGTCGCAGGCAATCAGATTAGGGGTCGAAAGACAGCGGCAAGGGGACTGGTCATATGTGCCGCACACGCGAAGTATAACAGCCTGGCAAAAACGCGCCTGTTTTGTTTCAGGTTTGCAATGTCGCAAGTAAAGAAAAGCGAGGTCAAGGCACGCTGCCGTTGTGGAAAGCCTCAGCTATACGATATGGAAACTGGGCAGCGGCGACGTGATCACGGGCAAGGCGGCCTTTCGCGGCCACTTGGAAATGGCCTGCCCGAGCGGAAGACGCGCGGGAGGTGTTTTAGCGCATGCGACAGCTGTCGCAAATAGTGCTTGCGTGCATGTGACTGTTGTCGCATAATTGTGTCAATAGTCACTAAAGGATATACCATGAGCACGCCCTCCGTCACCGAACTGTCGTTATTGAAAGCCTTGTGGAAAGACCACCCATTGTCCGCGCGTGAATTGCATGCCAGGGTGGAAGAAGAATTGGGATGGTCATTTTCGTCCACGCGCAAGACGGTCGAGCGCATGCTGGACAAGGGCATGCTGCTGCAGCGCAGCGTGCATGGCGTGCTCGTGTATGAAGCGAACGTGGACAAGGTGGCCACCCTGGCCGCGTTCGCCCACGATTTTGGCCGGCGCGTGATGGAAATCGACAGTCCCTTGCCGGTCAGTATGTTTACGGGCAGCAAACTGGTGGACCAGCAGGAACTGGCGGCGCTGGAGCAACTGCTGCAGGACTGGCCGCTCGAGGGAAAGGAATAAGCGATGCTGCTGTTTTCCCTCACGCTGTTGCAGGCCAGCGTCGCCTGTCTCGTGACCGGTCCGCTGCTGTGGGCTTTGCTGAGTCTGGCGCAACGGCGCTGGCCCGCGCTGGCGGCGCAGCGCAGCGTGTGGCTGGGTGCCCAACTGGTGCTGGTCGCCGTGTTTGTGCTGCCGCTGCTGCCCGACTCGCGGCAACTGAGCGTGGTGCCCGCGCTGAGCGTGCCCGTTTCCCTGGCCGGCGAGGCGCCCGGCGTGCAGCTGGCCATGGCTGCGCCAGCCGCCGGGCTGCCATCCGCTGCTTCCTGGCTGGTGCTGGTACCGTCCGCCTGGGGCCTGATCTATCTGCTGGGCGTCGCTTGGACCGCCTGGCGCTGGCAGCGTGGCCACGCCATGTTGCGCACCTTGCTGCGGCTTGCGCGGCGCCGCCGGCTGCATGGCATGGACGTGCTGGAAGTGGAGGCGCCGATCTCGCCGATGCTGGTGGGCGTGTGGCGGCCGCGTCTGCTGTTGCCGGCGCACCTGGCGCAATTTACGCCGGAACAGCAGCAGCTGGTGATCGCCCATGAGCTGACCCATGCACGCCGGCGCGACCCCGTGCTCCGGCTGCTGGCCACCGTCCTGCAGGCGCTGCTGTGGTTCAATCCTGCCGCGCGCTGGCTGGCCGGCCAGCTGGCTTGGGCGCAAGAGCTCGGTTGCGACCGCCAGGTACTGGCTGGCCGGCCCCCGCGCCAGCGCCAGCAATATGCGGCGGCGCTGGTCAGGCAACTGGGCCTGCAGGCACAACCGCTGCCGGGGCTGGCCTTTGGTGGCGGCAGCATGGCCGAGCGCCTGCTGCGCATGCGTGACGGCCAGGGTCGTCCACCTCCGGCCTTGCGGGTGCTGACGGCGCTGCTGCTGTGCGCGATCGGCGCGGCCAGCCTGGCGCTGCAGCCGGCACTGGCGTGGGCCGTGGCAGCCGCGCCGGCAAGCATGCTCGCTGCGCCGGCGACGGCGCCAGCTCTCTTGCGCAATCCCCTGGATAGCATGCGCGTGACCGGCTTCTTTGGCGTCGTGCGCGAGTTGACGCCGCAAGGCCATCGCGGCATCGATCTGGGCGCCAGGCGCGGCACGCCCGTGCATGCGGCGGCCGACGGCATCGCCAGCGTCAGCGAAGATGCGCGCCTTGGCAAGGCCGTGCGCATTGACCATGGCGCTGGCGTCGCGTCGCTGTATGCCCATCTCGACCGGGTCACGCTGACGACCGGCATGGCCGTCACGGCAGGGCAGGCCATCGGCACCGTGGGCGCCACCGGTCTGGCGACGGGGCCGCATCTGCATTTCGAGGTCACCCGGGACGGGCGCTTGCAGGATCCGCAACAGTGGCTGGCCGGCCTTGATGCCAACGCCACCGCGCGCGCCCTGCGCGTGCGCAAGGAACAGTTCGGCCATTAGCGTGAGCTGGCCACGGGTCGGCTTAGCGCGGGAACGCGCAAGCCGACATCACCACAGCCCTTTTCAGGATTTCCCATGCGATTGAGTATTTTATTGTGCAGCCTTGCGCTGCCGTTGACGGCGCACGTGCGTGCCGAAGACGTCCTGCCTTCCGTGACGGTCACTGCGGGCAAGGTGGACCAGCGCCGCAACGACACCGTCGCCGCCATCGTCGTCGGCCACGAGGAATTGATACGCCAGGGTGACCGTGCCCTGTCCGACGCCCTGAAACGCCTGCCCGGCATTACCCTCGGCGGCACGGCTGGCGGGCAAATCCAGCTGCGCGGACTGGGCCAGGGGTATACCTTGATCATGCTCGACGGCGTGCCCGTGCCGCCCGGTTTTTCGCTCGACTCGCTGGACCCGGAACTGGTCGAACGCGTGGAAATCATGCGTGCCGCCACGGCGCAATTTTCCGCCCAGGCGATCGCCGGCTCCATCAATATCGTGCTGAAAAAATCGGGCAAGCGGCGCGAACGCACCTTCAAGCTGGGGGCATCCGGCAGCCACGGCATGCCCGCCGGCAGCGCCACCGTGCAGTGGGCGGACAAGGACGGCCGCCTGTCGTATGCGCTGGCCGGCACGCTCGCGCACACGGGACGCCGGGGCTTGCTCGACGAATGGAACCGCGCATTTGATGGCGAAGGCAGGCCCACGGTGGTGCGCCATATGCCGCTGACCGAGCGCGTGACCAGCGATACGTTCGAGCTGGCGCCCCGTTTGCAATGGGCGCTGGCGGGCGAAGACAGCCTGGCCTGGCAAAGCCTGGTCAGCTTGCGCCGCCTGGCCAGCCGCCGCCAAGTCGTGGAAACGGCTTACCTGGGCGGCCATACCGATTATCCGGACAACGACGCCGCGTTCACTCAGGACAGCAGCACCGTGCGCAGCGATCTGCACTGGCTGCGCAAGTTCGGACAAGGGGATAGCCTCGATATGAAACTGGGCCTCGATGCCAACCACCGTGGCAGCGACTATCTGTTCCAGGGCGTCAGCGCCGCGCCCGGGCCGGCGAATGTGCGCCGGGTCGATGCGGGCCTCGATGATGTGGGCGTGCAGACCAGCGGTACCTATCGCCGGACTCTGGGCCAGGGACATGCGCTGGCGACGGGCTGGGATGCGGGCAACCGGCGGCGCACGGAGTTCCGCCGCGAACGCCAGCTGTCGCCGGGCGGTCCACCCGTGCTGCCGGACGAAGACTATGCGGCCACAGTGCGGCGCCTGGCCCTGTTCGCGCAGGATGAATGGGATATCTCCGCGCGCTGGTCGCTGTATCTGGGGCTGCGCTGGGAAGCCTTGCGCACGGCCAGCGCCAATGGTGGCGCGCAGCGCCGCGTCGACGTGCGCGCGCAGGTATGGAGCCCCGTGCTGCAAAGCCTGTGGAAGCTGGCCGGCAAGGATCAGGTGCGCCTGGCCGTCACCCGCACCTACAAGGCGCCGCAGATTTTCCAGCTGATCCCGCGCCCCTACCTCAACGACAACGGCAATAGTCCCGTGAATCCCGATAGCCAGGGCAACCCGGCGCTGCGCCCGGAACTGGCGTGGGGCCTGGATGCGGCCTACGAATACTATCTTGGGCAAGGCGCCATGCTGGGCGCCAGCGCTTCGCTGCGGCGCATCGACGACGTAATGCTGGACCGGCTGTATCAGGATCAGGGGCGCTGGGTGGCCACGCCCGTCAATCAGGGCAGGGCGCAGGTGCGCGGCATTGAACTGGAAGCGAAGCTGCCGCTGTCGGCGCTGTGGGCGGGCGCCCCGGCGCTGGACCTGCGGGCGAACGTGGCGCGCAACTGGTCGACGCTGGACGCCGTCGCCGGCCCGGACAACCGCCTCGATGGCCAGCTGCCGTGGAGCGCCAACCTGGGCGCCGATTACCGGCTGGCCGGCAAGCCCTTGACCCTGGGCGGCAATCTGCATTACCAGGGCGGTGGACGGTCGCGCGAGTCAAGCCAGTTGCTGGTCTGGCAGGGCGTCCGGCGGGAACTGGATCTGTACGCGTTGTGGACCTTCAGCGACCAGCTGCGCCTGCGCGTGTCGGGCGCCAATCTGCTGCGCCAGCTTGAGCGCACGCGCAGCCTGTATGCGGATGGCGGCGGCAGCCTGCTGCGCACGGTCGATACGGGCAGCTACCGCACCCTACGCGTCATGCTCGAAGGCTCCTTGTAGGTTTTATTCAGTCGTCGATCTCTTCGGCGGCATAGCGCACGCCGTGCGTATCAAACCAGGCGCGCAGGGCTTCCAGGCCGTGCCACGGCTCCGGGCGCAGGTACTGGCAGATATACAGGCCGGCGTCCGTCAGCCTGGCGTCCGTGTCGGGCATGGCGCCGGGCGCCTGTGGCCGTGCCGCCAGCAGCTGCGCGATGTGCTGACGCTGCTCTGGCGTCAGGCTGGCCGCGATCCTGAATTCAAATCCCATGTTTTCTCCTTGAGGACAGGCTGTTGTCGCGGCCATTTTTTTCATTATCGAAAAAATTGCATATAGCTTGGCATTCTTTCCGTTTTTGTTTTCAAAGTATCTCGTCCATACTGCATAGCACTGGCCCGGTACACACAGCGTGACGCAAGGGCAGGAGCAGCAGCACCGTATAACGACATCCGTATTTTTATATTCAATTATTTTCACTAAGGAAAAAACATCATGCCTATCGCCACCGCCCAAGCCGCCCAAAAACTGCTGACCCCGAACGATCATACCCTGATCATGATCGACCACCAGTCGCAGATGGCGTTCGCCACCCGCTCCATCGACCTGGCCCTGCTGCGCAACAATGCGGCCCTGGTGGCCAAGGCGGCGGCGGAATTCAAGGTGCCGACGATTTTGACGACGGTGGCCGCCAAATCGTTCTCCGGCCCGATCTTCGACGAGATCCAGTCCGTCTTCCCGGATCAGGCGCCGATCGACCGCACCAGCATGAATACCTGGGAAGATGCGCGCATCGCCGACAAGGTGAATGGCTACGGCAAGGGCAAGATCGTGCTGGCCGGCCTGTGGACCTCCGTCTGCATCGTGGGACCTGCGCTGTCGGCGCTGGAACAGGGTTTTGAAGTCTACGTGATCGCCGACGCCAGCGGCGACGTTTCCGACGAAGCGCATGCGATGGCCATGCAGCGCATGATACAGGCGGGTGCGCAGCCGATGACGTCCGTGCAATACTTGCTGGAACTGCAGCGCGACTGGGCCCGCGGCGAGACCTACAATGAGACGGTGGCGACGGCCGTGGCGCACGGCGGCGGTTATGGCCTGGGCCTGATCTACGCCAAATCGATGTTCAACGCCAGCGAAGGCCATTGATTTTTCGCTGATTTTGGCTCCGCCGCCCGCCGGCGGGGCCGTGTTTTCATTTGATCCGGGAGTTCCCATGCACGCAAACACCATCTTGCTCAACGGCCGTTTCCACACGGTCGACAGGACGCAGCCGCTGGCGTCCGCCGTCGCCATCGCCGATGGCAAATTTCTCGCCGTGGGCGACGTGGAAGACGTGATGCGCCATCGCGGCCCCGCCACGCAGGTGATCGACCTCGATGGCCGCACGGTGATTCCCGGCCTGAACGACTCGCATTTGCACCTGATCCGCGGCGGCTTGAACTACAACCTGGAATTGCGCTGGGAAGGCGTGCCCTCGCTGGCCGACGCCTTGCGCATGCTGAAGGAACAGGCCTTGCGTACGCCGAACCCGCAATGGGTGCGCGTCGTCGGTGGCTGGACGGAGTTCCAGTTCGCGGAAAAGCGCATGCCGACCCTCGATGAAATCAACGCGGCCGCTCCCGACACGCCCGTCTTCATCCTGCACCTGTACGACCGCGCACTGCTGAACCGCGCCGCCCTGCGCGCCGTCGGCTACGACAAGAACACGCCGAACCCGCCCGGCGGCGAAATCGTGCGCGATGCGGCCGGCAACCCGACCGGCTTGCTGATCGCCCGGCCGAACGCCATGATCCTGTATGCGACCCTGGCGAAAGGCCCCAAGCTGCCGCTGGAATTGCAAGTGAACTCCACGCGCCAGTTCATGCGCGAATTGAACCGCCTCGGCATCACCAGCGCCATCGACGCGGGCGGCGGCTTCCAGAATTATCCCGAGGATTATGCCGTCGTCGACGAGCTGGCGCAGAAAGAGCAGCTGACCATCCGCATCGCCTACAACCTGTTCACGCAAAACAAGGGCGCGGAACTGCAGGACTTCCAGAAGTGGACGGGCATGATCAAGCCCGGTGACGGCACGGACTTTTACCGGCATAACGGCGCCGGCGAAATGCTCGTGTTTTCCGCCGCCGACTTCGAGGATTTCCTCGAACCGCGCCCCGAGCTGGCGGCCGGCATGGAAGACGAGCTGGAAAAGGTCGTGCGCCACCTGGTCGAGCAGCGCTGGCCGTTCCGCCTGCACGCCACCTATGACGAATCGATCAGCCGCATGCTCGACGTATTTGAAAAGGTCAACCGCGACACGCCGTTCGGCGGCTTGCACTGGCTGTTCGACCACGCGGAAACCATCAGCCCGAAAAACATCGACCGGGTCAGGGCGCTGGGCGGCGGCCTGGCCATCCAGCACCGCATGGCCTTCCAGGGCGAGTACTTCGTCGAGCGCTATGGCGCCGACGCGGCGAAAGCCACGCCGCCCGTGCAGCGCATGCTCGACGCGGGCGTGCCCGTGGGCGGCGGCACGGATGCGACCCGGGTCGCCAGCTACAACCCGTGGACGGCGCTGTACTGGCTGGTTTCGGGGCGCACCGTGGGCGGCCTGGCCCTGACGGATGCGGCGGGCAGACTGTCGCGCGACACGGCGCTGGAACTGTGGACGGCGGGCAGCGCCTGGTTCTCCAGCGAGCAAGGCAAGAAGGGGCGTATCCGCGAGGGCATGCTGGCCGATCTCTCCGTGCTGTCGGCCGATTATTTCACGGTGCCGGAAGAGGCGATCAAGTCCATCGAATCCGTGCTGACCATGGTGGGCGGCAAGGTCGTCTATGGTCAGGCGGAGTTCACCAATCTGGCGCCGCCACCGATTCCCGTACTGCCAGAGTGGTCGCCCGTGCGCACGGTGCCCGGCCATTACCAGCCCGTGGCCAAGCAGGCGCAAGCCGCCATGCCGCACCAGTGCGCGGGCGCCTGCGGCGTGCACGCCCACGCCCACGACCGGGCGCGCAAGTCGGCCGTGCCGGTCAGCGATTTTTCCGGATTCTGGGGCACCCTGGGCTGCAGCTGCTTCGCCTTCTAGGAGCTACCGGGCCTTATTTGGAAATGCGCAGGATGGCCGAGGCAAGCCGCGTGAAACAGGGGCTCAGGTCGCTGTCCGTGGCGGCATAGCAGTACAGGCCTACAGGTTCGGCCGGCTTGCGGCAAGCCGCTTTCGCATCGGTGGTATTGGCCAGGCAGCGCAGCAAGTCTTCACCGAGCTCCTTGTCCGGTCCCTCCTTGTTTTTCAGCGAAGCGCCCATGCCCAGGGTAAAGACGTAAATGCCTTCCTGGCGTGCTTTGGCCGCCATCGCCTCGACCAAGTTGCGCGAGGCGCGGTGCACATTCGTCCATTGCACCTGGGCCGAGGCGATGGACGAGGTCACGACGCGCGGTGTGTTGGTGACGATGGGAAATTCGCGCAGCCCTACGTCGTTGGCTTTGGCGTACGCATTATTCGCGTTGTACCAAGGAGGAAGCGCCGTGATCTGCATGGCATCGCAGTCGCCGTACTGGCGCGTGTCGCTCACTGCCATCTTGTACAGACCGACCAGCGCGGGGCTTTGCAAAGCCGTAAAGGTGGCCAGCGCGCCCGCCGTCTTGCATTTGCCGCCTGTATTGGGGAAGTACGAGGAAAATGCCGCAGGCGAGCCATCGGAAAAAAACACGATGACGCGCAGGCTGGAGCGGTTGACCTGTCCGATGTCGTTCAGCTGCTTGCGTGCCTGGAACATGCCTGCGGAAGAATTGGTGCCGCCGACAAAGGCGAATTGATCGATCTTTCCACCTTTCATGGTCATGCTGGCGCGGTCGAAACCGCGCTCGACCTGCCTGATCGGGACATCGATCTGCGCTTCCGAGGCGAAGTGCAGCAAGCCGACCCGGTCGACCGTGGAGTTGAATTTGTTCAGGAAGGACTTGCCCGCCGCCCGCACGGCGTCGGCATTGCTAGCCAGCGAGCCCGAGGTATCCATCACCAGCACCATGTCCAGGTCCTTGCGGATGGTTTGCGCGCTGGCCGCCACGTTCAGGGTCTTGAAGCCGAGTACGCCCATCAGCGAGACGGGCAGCGAGGCGGTGGCCGAGACGTCGATGGTGACGGTGCCCTTGTCGAAAACCACGCCGACCGGATGCAGGGTCGGCGTCGACAGCAGGAACTGGTCCGGATAATTGATGTCGAAAAATTCCTTGGCCGACTGGCGCGCATTGGTCCGCTGTTCCTCTTCCGAGCTGCCCGCCGTGACGCCGCGCGCCGCCGCCAGGCTGGCCGAGTCGACGGCCGCGTTGAGCTTGGCCTTGACGAAGTAGCCGAGGGCCGAATCGACGGCCAGGCCCACCGAGGCGATCAAAACGACGGCCGACAGCGCCACCATGATCAGCACTTGCCCACCTTGCCGCTTGTGTGGAATGCGCATCAGAATACCGTCATCGAAGTGAGGTTGGGGCCCAGAACGGGCGTCGTGCTGTTGCCAAATTTCAAGGTGCCGAACAGCATGTCGAAATTGTAGAAAGTTTCCACGGCGTAGATCAGTTCGCCGTCGGACAGCTGGTCCCGCATCAAGGCCACCGTGGGGGCGGACTCGTCCTTGGCGATGCCCGTGCACGCGCCATTGCTCCAGCTGCCGCATTGCCACACCTGGCTGGCGGGCAGGTAGCCGCTTGCCTTCGCGCCCGCATCCCAGCGGTACTGTTCCAGCACGATGTTGCGCATGCCGCTCTTGGCCGTGTAGCCCATGATCTTGGTGATGTAGATCATGCCGCGCTGGTTCATGTCCAGCGGCGGCGTGCTGGCCGCCAGCGCGTTCATGATGGCCTGGCTAGATCCGCTCAGGTCGGACGTGGAGCGCGAAGCCAGGTTGGCGCCTTCGCGGCTGATGTTGAGCAAGATGGTCTTGGCCTGGATGGCGCGTGACAGATCGACCACCATGAACAGCAGCAGCGCCAGCAGCGGCAGCACGATGGCAAATTCCACGGCGGCGATGCCGCGCGGGGCGCGCGCAGGAAAGTAGCCGCGCATCACAGGCCGCCAAAGCTTTCATTGCGCATGGTGGCGGCCACGACGAAATGCGCCTGCCCATCGCGGAACAGGGCACGGATCATCGGCGTGGCAAACGCCCAGCGGCAATCGACGGAAATGACGAAGATATCGCCGGCCTGGCCGAACATGGCGGCGCCGACGGCATCGCTGCCGTTGACGGCGATCACGGGGCTGACCTTGTCATACATGCCCATGGAACTGTCCCTGATCTTCTGTATCACGGCCTGGTAGCGCTGCTGGTTGGCGCTGTCGGGGTCCAAGTCCTTGGCCCCCGTGACGGCATAACGCGCGCCTTCGCGTACCGCGTGCTGCATGGTCATATTGGCAAAATAAGCCATGCTCAATTCGATGATGCCGATTATCAGCATGAGAAAGACCGGCGTTATCAGGGCAAATTCAAGCAAGGTGGCGCCGCCTTGTCCGCCGTGCTTGCGCAATATGCGGGAATCGGCCTGTTTTAAACGCATGGGAATAATCCGGTAAAGTTTCGCGATGACGAATGTCGGGCGGATGGCAATGCGCCATTTGACTGGCGATTATTCTATATCGATTTTCAAGGGCGTGGCCGCCATTTAAATTATTACAGGTCAAGATAATCGAAATTAATCGCCATATTTCAATTGTCCCGGCCCCGTCCTTACAAGGCCGGGAGTAATATGCGCGGGTATGAAAACAGGCCTGGTGTCAGGATTGTCCTGCGTGCAGGCAAGGACTTGTTTTGCAAGGTGATGCAACAAAAATGCTGCAATGTAAGCAACAGCAGCGGTGGCAGCAGCGCTGGCGCGCCCGCGCCTCGTCCGCCCCGGCCACGCTGCCCATCCACCGGCACACGCCCGCCATGCGGCGCCCGCTGGCCTGGGCCACGCACCGCGTTTGCGCGTGCCGGCCCGATGCCTCTTCCTTCGTGCCCCCATGACTTCTTTCCCCTGCGCGCAGCCGCGGAAGGCGCGCGCGCGAGGCAGGCAAGCCGATTCGGATCAACAACATTCCCCGAGGGGAGTGGGCTTCAAGTAAAGAGGTAAAGCATGTCAACAAAAAATGTCATCCGCGTCATGCTGGTGTCGGACCACAAGACCTGGCTGTGGGGCCTGGAGCAGCTGCTCGCCGGTGCCCAGCCGGCAATGCAGGTGGTGGCCAGCTCCACCGAGATCGACAGCGCGCTGCTGCTGGCGCGGACCCTGTGTCCCGACGTCATCGTGCTGGACGCCGACTTGGGCTGCAGCGGCGCCAGCGCCTGCGCCATCGACTATCTGCCGCAGCTGCTCGGCAATGGCGTGTCGCGGGCCTTGCTGTTCAGCGGCACGCAGGACCAGGCCGCATGCGGGCGCGCCGTGCGCAGCGGCGCGCGCGCGGTGCTGGGCAAGGAAACGCCCGTCAAGCAGATGGTCGACGCCATCGTCCGTCTGCATCAGGGCGAGTTGTGCCTGGATCCGGCGCTGCTCGACAGCATGCTGGGCGTGCTGAACAAGCCGGAAGCGGCGCCCGATCCGGAAGAGCAGCGGATCGCCAGGCTGACGCTGAAGGAGCGCAAGATCGTTGCCATGATGGTGGAAGGAAATGGTGCGCTGAACCGCGCGATAGCCCAGCGCGCTTTTATCTCGGAGCAAACCTTGCGTAATCATCTGACATCGATCTACAGCAAGCTCGATGTCACCAACCGCTTGGAATTATATGTGTACGCCACCCGCAACCGGCTGGCCGAGCCCATCCATGCGGAATGACGGTACATATGTACTGGGTGTGAATAAAAAATTAAGATGTTTTGTACTGCACATAAAATGACTTTTCTCTGATTCGATTTGATGTTTGTTTATATAAAATACACGCATCAGAAATTGGCAAATAAAAACAAGGATGATGTTTTTATTTTCAGACTGTATTTTCAGTTTTTATCATGTTTGAAACTTGACCTGAAAGGGAATAATATGAATTGCATTAAAAACTTTATCGCCGAAGAAGACGGCGTGACTGCGATCGAATATGCGCTGATCGCGGCGCTGGTGGCTGCGGCGCTGGTAACGGCCGTCGGCTATTTCACCACCGGCCTCGATGGCGCCTTCAAGGCGATCGGCACCAAGCTGACGGGCGCGGCGATCTAAAACGCCGGCCCACCGCGCTGCACCCCGACAGGCCGGCTGCCGATCCGGCCCGGCCTGCCGACTTCCCGCCCAACGATGCGCATGCTGTGCTGCGCTCGGCTTGCATCAGGTACACGATGGACCCTCATTCTTTCTGGACGTTCAGCCCCGCCATAGTCTTGTGGGGGCTGCTTGCCGCGGCTGTGTGGCATGACGTGCGCCGCCGGCGCATTCCCAACCGGCTCGTGTTTTCCGGCGCCGTGCTGGGCGTGTTGCTCAACAGCCTGGCCTTGCCCGGCATGACGCCGGCCGGACCGTGGCTGGCGCTGGGCGGGATGGCCGTCGGCCTGGGCTTGCTGTTGCCCATGCATGCGATGAAGGCGCTGGGCGCGGGCGACGTCAAGCTGATGGCGATGGTGGGAGCTTTTCTCGGCCCGCGCGCCGCCGTGTTTGCCGTGCTGTGCAGCCTGCTCGCGGGCGGCGTGCTGGCGCTGGCCGTCGCCGTGTATCAGGGCACGCTGCGTCAGGCGCTGGCGAATGCCCGCCAATTGCTGCTGCAAGGCTGGCTGCGCGCCGCGGCGGGCGAGGCGCCGCAGCTTGATGCACCTGCCGCGCCGGGCGGCAGCTTGCCGTACGCGATCGCCATTGCCGCCGGCACCGCCATCTGGCTGGCCCTGGCGGCCGGCGGCCATGCATGACGCGCCCGTCCGGAACCCCACGCTTGATCAAGAGGAAAAACAATGAGAAATAGCCGCGTTGCGATCGTGCTGCTGCTGGCGCTGCTGATGGCGGGGGCCGCCGTGCTGGCGGCCGCGCGCTGGATGTCGGGGCAGGGCGCGCCGGCCAGCCAGACGGTGATGGTCGCGCTGGTCGATATCGGCGTGGGCGCGAAGGTGACGCCGGCCATGCTGCGCGGCACGGACTGGCCGGCCGGCGCCATGCCGCCCGGGGCGTTCGGCGAGGCCGGCGCGCTCGACGGGCGCATCACGCGTACCGCCGTCAGCAGGGGCGAGCCGGTGCTGGAAAGCAAACTCGCGCCGCCCGGCGCCACGGGCGGCCTGTCGGCCATCGTGGCGGCCGGCAAGCGCGCCATGACCGTGCGCGTCAATGACGTGGTGGGCGTGGCCGGCTTCGCCCTGCCGGGCAATTTCGTCGACATTCTCGTCCATACGCAGGATGACCGCGCCAGGCCGGCGGGCGGCGCGCCGCTGGCCATTTCCAAGATCGTGCTTGAACGCATCCTGGTGCTGGCCGTGGCGCAGGAGTCCGGCCGCGACGACAACAAGCCCAAGGTGGTCAACGCCGTGACCCTGGAGCTGACGCCGGAGCAGGTGGAAAAGCTGGACCTGGCGCGCAGCGTGGGCAGCCTGTCGCTGGTGCTGCGCAACCAGGTCGATCCGGACCCTGTCAACACGGGCGGCGCCACCAAGGAGTCGTTGCTGGAACTGAAGGCGCCGGCGCCGGCGGCCGTGCCCGTACGCGCTGCGCGGCGCCAGGCGGCCCCGGCACGCGCCGCCGCGCGCGACAGCGTCACCGTCGTCAAGGGCATGGATACGAGCGTCCAGCAATTTTAACAATCAGCAGGCAAGCAAGGATGACCGATGAATACATTTCGTAAGCACGCCGCGAGTGCGGGCATGCGCCTGGCCCTGGCGGCAGGACTGGCCTGGCCGGGCGGCGCCATCGCGGCGGCGCCCGCCAGGCAGGCCGTCATGTCGCCGGTGGCGGCGCCGGCCATGTCGCTGGGCGCCGATATCGCCCGCCTGGGCGAGCCCGTGCGCATCGCCGTGGGCAAGTCCACCTTGCGCAAGCTGAGCCTGCCGGTGTCGCAGATCGCCGTCAACGATGCGCGCGTGGCCGGCGCCAGGATGCTGGGCTCGTCCAGCCAGCTGTTCGTCTGGGGCCTGGCCCCGGGCAGCACCAACCTGATCCTGTGGGACCGGCAGCAGCGTCCCGTGATCGTCGATATTGAAGTCGAGATCGACGTCGAAGGCTTGCAGGCGCAGCTCGCCTATGTCTTCCCTGGCGAGCGCGCCGTGAAAGTTGGCGCGGCCGGCGGCAGCATCGTGCTGTCGGGACAGGTGAGCGACGGCGTCAAGGCCAGCCAGATCCTCGAGATGGCGCAAGCCTATGCGCAGCGGGGCGCCGGCGAGCCGGCCGCAGCGGCCGACGGCGCGGCCAGTACGGGCGGCGCCGTCAAGGTCATCAATATGCTGTCGGTCGCGGCGCCGCAACAGGTGATGCTGGAAGTGAAGATCGCCGAAGTGTCGAAGACCTTGGTCGACCAGCTCGGTGCCAGCGTGGGCATCAGCGGCACGCGCGGCAACTGGAGCTACGGCTTGCTGTCGAACCTGCTCAGCGGCAACCCCAGCCAGCTGGGCGCCATCAACGGCAAGAATGGCAACGGCCTGACGCTCGACGCGCAAAAGCGCGACGGCCTCGTCAAGGTGCTGGCCGAACCGAACATCATGGCCATCAGCGGCCAGGAAGCCAGTTTCCTGGCGGGCGGCAAGATTTTCATTCCGGTAGCGCAAGACAGCACGACCAACAAGATCACGCTGGAAGAAAAGGAATTCGGCATCGCCGTCAAGTTCACGCCCACCGTGCTGGAAGGGGGGCGCATCAACCTGAAGGTGGCACCGGAAGTGTCGGAACTGAACCGCGAAGGCATCGGTATCACCACGGGCGGGGGCGCCGCTGCCAATGCGGTGCTGCCGGCCTTTACCACGCGGCGCACCACGACCACGGTGCAGCTGTTCGATGGCCAGAGCTTTGCCGTTGGCGGCTTGATCAAGAACAATGTGACGACCAATATCAAGGCCTTGCCCTTCCTGGGTGAGATTCCCGTGCTGGGCGCGCTGTTCCGCAGCAGCGATTTCCAGACTGACCGCACCGAACTGGTATTCATCATCACGCCGCACCTGGTCAAGCCGCTCGATACCGCCGATGGCGCCGCTGTCGTGCTGCCGACCGACGCCTATGTGGCACCGAGCCGCGGCGAGTTCTTCTTGCAAGGAAAAATGGAAGGCGCCGCTCCACCACGGCCACGGCAGGAAGCGGCCACACAGACAGCGCCGGCCGGCCCGGACATTCAATAGGAGCACACCATGCAGCATTCTTTTTACTTTCCCGTGCTGCTGGCCGCCCTGGCCGCCAGCGGCTGCGCCGCCACGTCGAACCTGGACCGCCAGTTCGGCCACAGCGTCGAGCAGCTGCGCGCGCGCCAGGTGCTGGCGCCGCAGGCGGGCGCGAACCGCGACCCCGTGGCCGGTATCGACGGCAAGGCCGCGCAGGCCGCCCACGCGGCGTACCAGAAAAGCTTTGCCGCGCCCGCGCCGCAAGGGGCCGCCCTGACCATCGGCGTCGGGGCGCGCCCGTGAGCCTGGCACCGTCACCACAGAATCAGCAAGGCATATCGTGAAAATCGCCATCAATTCCAGGGATGAAAAAATACTGTCCGAACTGGGGCGGCTGCTGCGCAGCCGCAACCGGCTCGACGAGATCAGCGCGGGCGGCGAATCGCTCGAACCGCTGCAGGCGGCGCAATCGCTGCCCGACGTGCTGATCTTCGACCGTCCATCGAACGACGGCGCCGACCTGGCCGCCATCGAGCGCCTCAGCAACCTGCATCCGCGCATGGCCTTCATCGTGCTGTGCCACCAGCAGCCGCCCGAATTCCTGCTGCAGGCCATGCGCGCGGGCGTGCGCGACGTGCTGCCGTTTCCCGCCGTGCCGGCCAGCCTGCATGCGGCGCTCGAACGCATCGAGGAAAAGCTGGAGCGGCGCGAGCATGGCAACGGCAAGGTGCTGGCCTTCATTTCCTGCAAGGGCGGCAGCGGCGCGACCTTCATCGCCAGCAACCTCGGTTATGCGCTGGCCGCCGGCGGCCAGCAGCGCGTTGCCCTGATCGACATGAACCTGCATTTTGGCGACGCTTCGCTCTTCGTTTCCGAGAACAAGCCGCTGGCCACCCTGTCCGACGTCACGCGCGACATCCACCGGCTCGACTCTTCGTTCCTGGGGTCGAGCATGCTGCACATCCTGCCCAACTACAGTGTGCTGGCCGCGCCCGAGGATCCGGCCCACGCCAGCGAAGTGGCGCCCGAACACATCGACGCCATCATCCGGCAAGCCAGGCGCCAGTACGATTTCATCGTGCTCGACGTGGGCCGCAACCTCGACGCCGTCAGCGTGCGCGCGCTCGACCACGCCGACATGATCTTTCCCGTCCTGCAGGCGACCTTGCCGTACATCCGCGACGGCAAGCGCCTGCTGGGCATGTTCCGCTCGCTCGAATACGCGAAGGAGAAGGTGCACATCATCGTCAACCGCCACGACAAGGGCGGCGAAATCCGCCTGCGCGACCTGGAAGCGGCGTATGGCACGGCCGTCTACCGCACGGTGCCCAATCACTATGCCTCGGCGGCCGCCTCCGTCAACCAGGGCATGCCGATTTTGCAGCTCGACAAAGCCAGCCCGATCACCCGCTCGCTGCAGGAGTTCGCCGCCAGCCTGGGCGGCGGCGCGGCCAGCACGGCGCGCAAGGGCTGGCTGGGCCGCGTCCTGCGGCGCGCTTGATGCACATGCTTGACCCACACCCCAGAACAGGAGCATTGCATGGCTAGTTCCCCCACCGCCGCCTTGTCCATCCGCGAAAGGCTCGGCAGCGCCAAGATCGCCGCGCTCGCGCCGCAACGCGCGGCGGCCATCGACAACCACGGCTACCGCGCCCTCAAGCTGCGCATCCATGGGCTGCTGCTCGAACGGGTCGACCTGGAAAGCATGCAGCGCCTGTCGCAGGAGCGCATCCGCGAAGAATTGCGCGGTCTCGTCGAGCGCTTGCTGGACGAAGAGGCGGTCGTCATCAACGACGCCGAGCGCCGGAGCCTCACGCGCGACATCCAGCACGAGATGCTGGGCTTCGGGCCGCTCGAAACCCTGCTGTCGGATGCCAGCGTGTCGGACATCCTCGTCAACGGCCACAAGCAAGTGTATGTGGAGCGCGGCGGCCGCCTGGAGCTGACCGACATCTGCTTCGACGATGACGCCCACCTGATGAAAATCATCGACAAGATCGTCTCGCGCGTGGGCCGGCGCATCGACGAGTCGAGTCCCATGGTCGATGCGCGCCTGCCCGACGGTTCGCGCGTGAACGCCATCATTCCGCCGCTGGCCATTGACGGCCCCGTGATGTCGATCCGGCGTTTTTCCGTCGATCCGCTGCGCCTGGCCGACCTGGTCGCCTACCGCAGCATGACGGCCGAGATGGCCGAAGTGCTGCAGGGCCTGGGCAAGGCGAAGATGAACATCCTCATTTCCGGCGGCACGGGCAGCGGCAAGACCACCATGCTCAACGTGATTTCCGGCTTCATCGGCCATACGGAACGCATCGTCACGGTGGAAGACGCGGCCGAACTGCAATTGCAGCAGCCGCACGTCGTGCGCCTGGAAACGCGGCCCGCGAATATCGAAGGCAAGGGGGAAGTGTCGCAGCGCGCGCTGGTGCGCAATGCGCTGCGCATGCGCCCCGACCGCATCATCCTGGGCGAGGTGCGCGGCGCCGAGGCGCTCGACATGCTGGGCGCGATGAACACGGGCCATGAAGGTTCGATGGCCACCATCCACGCCAATACGCCGCGCGACGCGCTGACGCGGCTGGAAAACATGATCAGCATGGCGGCGGCGAATTTGCCCAGCAAGGCCATCCGGCAGCAGATCAGCTCGGCCGTGTCGGTGGTGGTGCAGGTGTCGCGCCTGATCGATGGCAAGCGCAAGGTGACGTCGATCCAGGAAATCACGGGCATGGAAGGGGAGGTCATCACGATGCAGGAAATCTTCAGCTTCAAGCAGACGGGCGTGGCCGAGGGCGGCGCCGTGGTCGGGCAGTTCTCGGCCAGCGGCATCCGCCCGCGTTTCCTCGAGCGCCTGAACAGCTTTGGCATCGGCGTCTCGGCCGCCCTGTTCGAACCCGCGGCGGCGGGACGCTGAACGCGATGCTTTCCTATCTTGTCTATCTGTTCCTCTTCCTTGCCGTCGTGCTGCTGGTGGCGGGCACCTGGCTGGCGTGGCAAGCGGCGCGGGGGGCGGGCGCTGCGCGGGTGGCGCGGCGCCTGCAGTCCATGTACACGGCCAGCGATGGCGAACAGGCGCTGTCGATCACCAAGCAGCGCCCGCTGAGCAGCAATCCGTTTCTGCAGGGCGTGCTGGAAGGCTTGCCCGGCGTGTGGCGCATCGAGCAACTACTGCTGCAGGCGGGCATGCGCTGGCTCGTGGCCGGCTTCCTCGGCTATTGCGCGCTTGGCGCGACCGCCGGCCTGCTGGCGGCCAGCGCGCTGCCCTTGCCATGGTATGTGCGCCTGGGTGTGGGTACGGGCGGCGCCGCGCTGCCGTATCTGCTGGCGCGCCGCGCCAGAAGCCGGCGGCTGGTGCGCATCGAACAGCAATTGCCGGACGCGCTGGACCTGATGGGCCGCGCCATGCGCGCCGGCCATGCGTTTCCCACCGCGCTGAAAATGGTGGGCGAGGAGATGACGGGGCCGCTGGCCGACGAGTTTCGCGCCGTGTTCGACGAAGTCAGTTTCGGCGTCGCGATGGCCGATGCGCTGGGCAACCTGGCCGCGCGCGTGCCCAGCACGGATTTGCGCTATGTCGTCATCGCCGTGCTGATCCAGCGCGAAACGGGGGGCAACCTGACTGAATTGCTGGGCAGCATCAGCGCCATCATCCGTGACCGATTGAAACTGCTGGGGCAGGTGCGCGTGCTGTCTGCCGAAGGGCGCATGTCGGCCTGGGTGCTGGGCTTGCTGCCGTTTGGCGCGGCGCTGATGATGCACGTGATGAATCCGCAGTTCATTGCCGTGCTGTACACGGATGCGGGCGGGCGCAAGATGGTCGGCGTGGCGCTGGGCTTGCTGATGGTTGGCGTGCTCTGTATTCGAAAAATTATCCATATCCGGGTGTGACATGAAAGAGCAAACACGATGAGCGGCATGAATGCGGCGCAGCTGGCTTTGCTGGGCCTGCTGTTCCTGATTGTTTTCGCGCTGGCCGTGCTGGTGCTGCGCCTGTTTGCCGGCAGTGCCGTGCAGCAGCGGCTGCAATCGCTCGGTGATGCGGGTGCCGCCGGCGACCGGGAGCGCCATGCGAGGCGGCGCTGGGTGGCGCACGCCGTCAGCCTCACGCGTCCGCTGGCCAGGCTGTCGCTGCCCGACGAAGGCTGGGAAAGTTCGCCCATCCGCAGCCGCTTCGTCCATGCCGGCTGGCGCAGCCAGGCCGCGCCAGCCCTGTTTTATGCGGCCAAGACGGGCCTGTTCGTGGGCTTGCCGCTGCTCGGGTATTTCCTGCTGCGCCAGGGCGGACAGAATATGCTGTTATGGCTGGTCGCGGCCGCCGCCCTCGGCTATTACCTGCCCAATGTCTGGCTGTCGCACTGTTTGAAACAGCGCCAGCGCGAAGTGTTCGAGACCTTTCCCGATGCGCTCGACCTGATGACGGTGTGCGTCGAAGCGGGGCTGGCGATGGATGCGGCGCTGGCGCGCGTGGCGCAAGAAATCGGCTTGAAAAGCGCGGTCCTGGCCGAAGAGCTGCAACTGGTGACGCTGGAACTGCGCGCCGGCAGCGCCAAGGACAAGGCCTTGCGCAACCTGGCCCTGCGCACGGGCGTGGACGATGTGGACGCGCTGGTGACCTTGCTGATCCAGGCCGAGCGCTTCGGCACGAGCATAGCCGCGTCGCTGCGCGTGCAGTCCGACCAGCTGCGCACCAAGCGGCGCCAGCGCGCCGAAGAAACGGCGGCCAGGATCGCCCTCAAGCTGCTGTTTCCGCTGATTTTTTTCATTTTTCCATCGCTGATGGTCGTGCTGATGGGCCCGGCGTTCCTGCAGATTTACCGCGTGCTGCTGCCGGCCATGCGGGGCAGCTGAAGGGTAGTCGAGCGGGCAAAAAAAAAGCTGCCGGAGTTTCCTCCGGCAGCTTCTTTACATCATCAGCCCTTGCCTGGCAATCAGGCGAATGGCGTCAGCAAGGTGATCATCTGGCCAAAGATCTTCGGGCTGGCGGCGATGACGTCGCCCTTGTACAGGTAGTCCGATTCGCCGGAAAATTCACCGACGATGCCGCCCGATTCCGTGATCATCAGGGCGCCGGCGGCGATATCCCAAGGCTTCAAGCCTTTTTCGTAGAAGCCGTCCAGGCGGCCGCAAGCGACGTAGGCCAGGTCCAGCGCGGCCGAGCCGGCGCGGCGTACGCCCTGGCTGCGTTCGCCCATGATCGCGTACATCTTCAGGTATTCGTCCAGCGCGCGGGCGCTGCCGGCCACGTAGCCGGTGCCCAGCAGGGCGTTCGAGATGCGGTCGAGCTTGGTGACGCGGATGCGTTTTTCGTTCAGATAGGCGCCGGCGCCCTTGGTGGCCGTGAACAGGTCATTGCGGACCGGGTCGTAGATGACGGCTTGCGTGACGACGCCGCGATGCGCGAGGGCGATCGAAATGCAGTATTGCGGGAAACCGTGGATGAAGTTGGTGGTGCCGTCCAGCGGATCGATGATCCACTGATATTCATTCTCGTCGTGCGAGTTGGCGGAAGCTCCCGATTCCTCAGCCAGGAACGCGTGGTCCGGGTAGGCTTTGGACAGCACCTCGATGATGGCTTGTTCGGCCGCCTGGTCGACGTCGGTGACGAAATCGTTATGTTGTTTTTCCGTGACGACGACGCGGTCGAGGTCAAAAGAGGCGCGGTTGATGACGGCGGCGCCGCGGCGGGCGGCTTTGATCGCCGTATTGAGCATTGGGTGCATGTGAGCTTCCGTTAAAAGCACGCGACCGCCCATGGCCGCCTTGCGGCGCCGGTACGATAGAGTGCAAGAATGAATTAAAGAGCGGAGCGGTGCCGAAGTGGTTAAAATCCCGGCCTGGCGTCAGCGTTTTGTGACTCCGTTTCCCGAAATTTCCTGTATCGATACCGCGCAATAGCGCTATTTTAAATGAATCTGCCCGAAATCAACACGTCTCTTTTCAAACGCCTGCGATTTATTCTTGTCGAAACTAGTCGTCCTGGCAACATTGGCGGCGTCGCGCGCGCCATGAAAACGATGGGTTTTTCCGATCTGGTGCTGGTCAACCCCCGCTTTCCCGATGCCTTGACGGATGCGGAAGCGGTGGCCTTCGCCAGCGGCGCGCAGGATATTTTGTCGGGCGCGCGCATCGTCGGCTCGATCGCCGAGGCGCTTGAAGGCTGCAATTACGCGGCCGCCGTGTCGGCCCGGTTGCGCGAATTTTCGCCGCCCGTCACGGCCCCGCGCGCCATCGCGGCCCAGCTGGCGGCCGGCGCAGACTTGCACGCGGCCGTCATCTTCGGCAATGAGCGCTTCGGCTTGCCAAACGAGATCGTCGAGCAGTGCAATGTGCTGATCAACATCCCCGCCAATCCCGAGTATTCGTCGCTGAACCTGTCGCATGCGGCGCAGGTCGTCGCCTATGAATGCCGCGTGGCGGCGCTCGGCGATGGGCAAATGGCCAGCCCCGTCGGTTTTCATGGCGACGCGGCCAGCCTGGCGCAGGTCGACGGCATGTATGCGCATCTGGAGCAGGCGCTGGTCGCCATCGATTTTCTCGACGCCGACAATCCGAAAAAGCTCATGCCGCGCCTGAAACGCCTGTTTTCGCGTACGGGGCTGGAAACGGAAGAAGTCAATATCCTGCGCGGCATCGCGCGCCATATCCTGGCGGTAGCCAAAAAAGGCCCATGATAGAGACCCGGCTGCTGCGCCAGTTCATCGCCGTCGCCGAGGAACTCAATTTCCGGCGCGCGGCCGAACGGCTGCACATGGCGCAGCCGCCGCTGTCGCAGGCGATATTGCGGCTGGAAGAGGCGCTCGGCTACCCTGTTTTCGAACGCACGAACCGCAAGGTCGCCTTGACCCCGGCCGGCGGCACTTTCCTGGCCACGGCGCGCCAGGTGCTGGCCAGCCTGGAAGAGGGCGTGGCCGCCACGCGCCGCGTGGCGCAAGGCATCGAGGGGCATTTGCGCCTGAGCTTTATCCACATCACGCCGTATGCCCACGTGCTCGAGGCTTTGCGCGCGTTTCGCGCCGCCTCGCCCGCCGTGCAATTCACCTTGCGCGAAGCGTCGACGCAGCAGCAGGTCGAGTGGCTGGAGCGGGGCGACATCGATATCGCGCTGCTGCGCGCACCGGGCCGCAGTACGCCGGGCTTGCGCTTCGAGCGCCTGTCGGGCGAAGACATCGTGATTGCGCTGCCCTTGGACCACCATTGCGCGGGACAGGCGATGGTGGATCTGGCGGACCTGGCCGGTGACGATTTCGTCGCTTCGCCGCGCGAGCTGGGCCAGGGTTTCCACGACCAGCTGGCCAGCCTGTGCCTGCATGCGGGTTTCGTGCCGCGCGTGGTGCAGCAGGCGCGCCGCCTGCAAACGGTGCTGGGACTGGTGGCGGCCGGCTTTGGCGTGGCGCTGCTGCCGGCCAGCCTGGCGGCCTGCGCACCTGCCGGCGTGATCATGCTGCCGCTGGCAAGCAGCGCGCCCGAGGCGCTGCGCCAGCTCGACCTGTACATGGCGTGGGACCCGCAGCGCACGTCGCCCGTGCGCGAGCGGCTGCTGGCGCAGTTGCGGCTGTCCTCCACGCATTGAGACTTTCAAGGTCTCATTTCAAGATAAATAAGATATTTTACAGATGATGGCCCAGGGGCCAGCATGGCGTTTTGATTTGCTGGAAGCGCCATGTCTCCTGTTACTACCCGCGCCGCAGCTTCGCTGCCGCTCGCCATCTACCTACTGTCCTTGTGCAGCTTCGCCTTTGGCTTGTCCGAATTCATCGCCGCCGGCCTGTTGACCCCCATGGCGCGCGACTTGCACGCCAGCGTGGCGGCGGCTGGCGGTGCCATTGCCGCGTATGCGCTGGGGGCGGCCATCGGCGCACCGATCCTGACGGCCATGCTGGCGCGCCGGCCCACGCGCCAGGTGCTGGTGGCCACGATGCTCGTGCTGGCGGCCGGCAGCATGGCCATGGCGGCCGCGCCGGCGCTGGGCGCGCTGCTCGGTGTGCGCTTTGCCGTGGGACTTGCGCATGGCGTGTTCATGGCCGTCGCCTCGCATGCGGCCACCAGCCTGGTCGACCCGTCGCGCGCGGGACGGGCGCTATCCATCGTCTGGCTGGGCCTGACCCTGGCGCTGGCGGGCGGCGTGCCGCTGGGGACATGGCTAGGCGCCGTCTCGTCGTGGCGCTGGGTATTTGCGGCCATCGGCGTGCTGGCCCTGTGCGGCGGCGCCGGCTTGCGCTTCGCCATGCCGGCCGTGCGCCAGGAAACCGCTGCCGTCTCGGCGCTGGCCAGCCTGCGCGCCATCTTGCAGCCGCCCCTGCTGCTGGCGGCCGGCGTGGCGGCGCTGGTCAGCGTGGCCACCTTCAGTTTTTTCACGTATATCTCGCCGTTCCTGCTGCAGCTGGGCGGACTCGATGCGGGCTGGCTGGGTGCCGCCATGCTGTGCTTTGGCGCGTGCGCCATCGGCGGCAACCTGCTGGGCGGCTGGTGCGCGGATAGGCCCCACGCGCTGCGCGCCACCGTGCTGGCACTGGCCGCGCTGGCGCTCAATTTGCTGGCGTTTTATATGCTGCGCGCCCAGCCCGTGGCCATGCTGGCCCTGTGCGGCACCTTGGGCTTGCTGTTCTTCGCCCTCGTGACCCTGTCGACCATGCGGCTGCTGCGCCTGGCGCAGCAGCATTGCCCTGGCAGCGACGCCGTGGCGGCGGGCCTGAATATCGCCGCCTTCAATGCGGGCACGGCGGCCGGTGGCGCGCTGGGCGGCGCGCTGATCGTCGCCTTTGGCTTACCCAGCATCGCCATCGGCGGCGCGCTGGCGGCGCTGCTGGCCATGCTGCTGCTATGGTTCCCGTCGCGCAAACTAGACGGGTCGCTCTAGTTTTTGCGTTTAAATGCCCGCTGCCTTTGGCGTACACTGGCCTGCAAAAGGCCGTACAAAACAAGGGAGACATGGGGATGCGACGCAGATCGTTTCTGAAACTGGGCGTGCTCGGCGCCGGTGTGCTGGCCGCCGGCGGCGCCGCCTACCGCCTGGTGCGCGGACCGGCGCCACCGGGCCGCTTCGTCCTCGACGGCGAAGCGCGCGCGGCGCTGGCGGCCATCGTGCCGGCGATGCTGGGCAGCGCACTGACTCGGGACGCGACCGCGCGGGCCACGGCGCTCGATGGCGCCATCGCCGGCGTGGACACGGCCATCCGCGGCTTGCCGCTGGCGGCGCAACAGGAAGTGCAGGATCTGTTTGGGCTGCTGGCGCTGGCGCCCGCGCGGCGCTTCGTCGCCGGCGTTGAGAAAGGCTGGCTTGACGCCGACCCGGCCCAGGTGGCCGCCTTTCTGCAGGCGTGGCGCACGCACCGCCTGGCGACACTGCAGACGGCTTACCTGGCCCTGCACGATTTGATTCTCGGCGCCTGGTATGCCGATGCCGCCCACTGGGCCGCCATCGGCTATCCGGGACCGCTGCCCGAACTGAGCGCATAAGGCATCCATGAGCACATCCCCCATACCTGACCCGATTGCCGCCGGCCTGGCCGCCGGCTGGAACGTCACCGACGCCAGCACCCTGGCCGCCGACCGCACCCTGGAAGCGGACGTCGTCGTCATCGGCAGCGGCGCCGGCGGCGGCGTGACGGCGGAAATCCTCGCGCTGGCCGGCTTGAAAGTGCTGATCGTCGAAGAGGGCGGCTTGAAGTCCTCGCAAGACTTCAAGATGCGCGAAGCGGACGCTTATCCCGCGCTGTACCAGGAATCGGCCGCGCGCAAGACGCGCGACAAGGCGATCAATATCCTGCAGGGACGCACGGTCGGCGGTTCGACCACCGTCAACTGGACCTCAAGCTTCCGCACGCCGCCCGGCACCCTCGAATACTGGCGCAAGCATTTTGGCTTGTCCGGCTATGGCGTCGATGCCATGGCGCCGTGGTTCGCCATGATGGAAAAACGCCTGCACGTGAGCGACTGGGCCGCGCCGCCCAATGAAAACAACGACTTGTTGCGGCGTGGCGCCACGGTGCTGGGCATCCCCACGGCCGCCATCCGGCGCAACGTGAACGGCTGCTGGAACCTCGGCTACTGCGGCATGGGCTGCCCGACCAACGCCAAGCAGTCGATGCTGGTGACGACGATCCCGTCGGCGCTGGCGCTGGGCGCGGGCCTGCTCGTGCATGCGCGCGCCGAACGTTTCATTTTCAAGGGCGAGCGCGTCGACAGCCTGCAGGTGACGGCGCTGGACGCCGCCGGGCAAGTGCCGACGGGCGTGCGCCTGACGCTGCGCGCCAAACACTTCGTGCTGGCCGGCGGCGCCATCAACTCGCCCGCGCTGCTGCTGCGCTCGCAGGCGCCCGACCCGCACGGCTTGCTGGGCCGGCGCACCTTTTTGCATCCGACCGTGGTGTCGGCGGGCCTGTTCACGCAGAGGGTCGACGCCTATGCGGGCGCGCCACAGACGATTTATTCCGACCATTTCCTGCATACGGCGCCCATCGATGGCCCCATCGGCTACAAGCTCGAAGCGCCGCCCTTGCACCCGCTGCTGATGGCCACCACCATGGGCGGCTTCGGCGACGAGCATGCGCGCACGATGCGCGAATTTCCCCATGCGCACGCCTTGCTGGCGCTGCTGCGCGACGGCTTTCACCATGATGCGGCGGGCGGCAGCGTCTCCATCGACAGTTTCGGCGCGCCCGTGCTCGACTATCCGCTCACGCCTTTTCTCTGGGACGGCGTGCGGCGCGCGCTGCTGTCGATGGCGGAAATCCAGTTCGCGGCCGGCGCCAGGAGCGTCTATCCCGTGCATGAGCTGGCCAGCCACTACACGAGCTGGGCGCAGGCAAAGCAGGCCATCGGCGAGTTGCCGATGAAGGCGCTGCTGGCGCGCGTGGTGTCGGCCCACGTGATGGGCGGCTGCGCCATGTCGGACGATGCGCGCCTGGGCGTGACGGGCGCCGACGGCCGCTATCACGGCGTACGCAACCTGTCCGTGCACGACGGCTCGCTGTTCCCCACCTCGATCGGCGCCAATCCGCAACTGACGATCTACGCGCTGACAGCGCGCCTGGCCAGCGGCCTGGCGCAAGCGCTGACGGGCAAGCCCGCGCCCGTTCCCGTTGCGGCGACCGCATGATCGCGCGCATCCTCAAGTGGCTGATGCTGCTGCAACTACTGGCCGTGCTGGGCTTGGCGTACCTGGCCATGCAGGCGTGGGGCGTCGCTTCGCCGCTGCTGGCCGTGCTGCTGGCGCTGGCCATGCTGCTGGCCGTGCGCGCGCTGATCGTCGTGCGCAATTTCCGGGAGAGCCGGCGCCTGGGCAGCCCCGTGCCGCCTGAATACCAGCTGGGCACCATGGGCGCGGCGCGCCTGTTTTTGGGCGAACTGCGTGCCACCCTGTGGACGTCGTCATGGGGCATGCTGCGTCCGCGCCTGCATGCGGCCGGCACCATCCCCGGCCAAGGCATGCCGGTGCTGCTGGTGCACGGCTATGTGTGCAACCGCGGCTACTGGACCAAGCTGAGCCGGCAACTGGCCCGGGCCGGCATCGTGCACGACGGCGTCGACCTGGAACCGATCGGCGCCGACATCGAGGAGTTCGTGCCGCAGGTGGAACAAGCCATCACCGAGCTATGCGCCCGCACGGGCAGCGACCGCGTGATTCTCGTCGCCCACAGCATGGGCGGCCTGGTGGCGCGCGCCTGGCTGCGCCATTACGGCGCGGCCCGCGTGGCCCGCATCATCACGATCGGCACGCCGCACCACGGCACGGCGCTGGCCAACCTGGCGGCGGGTGCCAATGCGCGCCAGATGAGCCGCGTCGATGGCACGCCCAGCGGCTGGCTGGCGCAGCTGGCCGCCAGCGAGACGCCCGAGACGCGCGCCCTGATCACGTCGATCTATTCGCATCACGACAATATCGTCGCGCCGCAAGCGTCCGCGCAGCTGCCGGGCGCGCGCAATATCGCTTTCGGCGGCATCGGCCACGTGGCGCTGGCCAGCGATGCGCGCGTGCTGCGCCAGCTACTGGCAGAAATCACTATCAAGAGCGAAGTCGCCCAGCCTCCCTCCGCTCCCCATTTCGCCTGAGTCCTGTTGTGTTTTGTCTGCATGGCAAGACTGTCTCTTTTGACTCTGCTGTTGCCCATGTTTAACAACGCACGAGGCAGAAAATGCTGTTTTCCACTGGCGTACTGTATTAAGCTAACGTCAGAAGATAAGCGGGGAAAATTTGTTCATGAGGCCGCTTGAGCCGTTCTGCAGGCGTACGTGGGCCAGAAATTTCTCTGAATCTATGGCAAGATGTTATACGATTGTTATGTAGCCCGCGCATGCGGAAAAATGAGTCCATGCCGTTTTTATTGGGGGCGCTAATTGTCCGCACGTATCCTGATTATCGAAGATAACGCCACCAATATGGAATTGATGGTGTACTTGCTGCGTGCCTTCGGGTACACGCCGCTGGCCGCCTATGACGGCGAAGAGGGCGTGCGCATGGCGCGCAGCGAGTTGCCGGACTTGATCATTTGCGACGTGCATTTGCCCAAGCTCGATGGCTATGGCGTGGTGGCGGAGCTGAAGAAGGACCCGCAGCTGCGCAAGATCCCGGCGCTGGCCGTGACGGCGCTGGCCATGGTGGGCGACCGCGAGCGCCTGCTCGAAGCGGGCTTCAATGGCTACATCGGCAAGCCGATCGAACCCGACCTGTTCGTCGCGGAGCTGGAGTCTTTTTTACCCGGGGCGCCGTCGACGCCAGTTAAAAACGACATAGCCACCATCCTGATCGTCGATGATCATGTGCTGAACCGCGAGTTCCTGACCGCACTTCTCGGCTACGGCGGCCACCGCCTGCTGGAGGCGGCCAACGGCGCCGACGCGCTGGAAATACTGCGTACCGAGCGGCCCAACCTGATCATCTCCGACATCCTCATGCCGAACATGGACGGCTACGAATTCGTCACGCGCGTGCATGCCGATCCCGCGCTGGCCGACGTGCCCATCATCTTTTATACGGCCACCTACCGCGAGCAGGAAGCGATCCTGCTGGCGCAGGCGTGCGGCGTGCGCTGGGTCTTGCCCAAGCCGTCCGATCCCGAAGTCATCGTACGCACGGTCAACGAGGCGCTGGGACTGATGCCGGCGGCGCCCCAGGTGCCGGCGGCGCCGGGCGCGGGCGGCGGGGCGGCGCTTCCCGCCACGGGCCAGCTGGCCGGCATCGAGCACCAGGTCAGCGGCTACCTCGACGAACTCGAATCGAGCAGCCAGCAGATTTCGCAGCTGGCCAGCCAGCGCGAGGGCCAAGCCGCGCTCCCCGAAGACCTGGGCATCATGACGGAGCGCTTGTCGCGCTCGCTGTCGAGCCTGCAGGCGGTGAGCCTGCGCCTGACGGCCCTGATCGAACTGGGCATCGAGCTGGGCGCCGAACGCGATCCGCGCGCCCTGATCGAGGCGGGCTGCAAGGTGGCGCAGAATATCTGCGTCTCCAAGTACGCCTGCATCGGCGTACTGGAAGAGGGCGCCGAAAAGCTCAGCTATTTTTCCTCGTGCGGCGCCGAGAAAAACCTCGATCGCATCGCCAGCACGCCGCGCACGGGCATTTTGAACCGCTTGCTGGAACAGCGCCAGCCTTACCGCGTCAATGGCTTGAAGGGCGACCCCGGCGCGCTGGGCCTGCCCGACACGCACCCGCCCGTACACTCCTTCCTCGGCGTGGCCATCGCGTCGCGCGAGCGCAGCCACGGCTGGCTGTACCTGGTCGACAAGCTGGGGGCGAATGAATTTTCCGAAGTCGACGAACGGGTCGCCGCCACGGTGGCGGCGCAGATCGCCGTCGCCTACGATAATCTGCTGCTGTACGACGAGATCAAGCGCCACCACGAGCAGCTGACCCTGGACATGGCGGCGCGCATCCGCCTCGATGAAGACTTGCGCCGCTTCCGCCTGGCGATGGACGCCACGGCCGACGCGATTTTCCTCGTCGACCGCGCCGGCATGTGCTTCGTCGACGTCAACCAGACGGCGTGCCGCATGCTCGGTTTCGAGCGCGAGGATTTCCTGCGCGTGGGCCCGGGCCGTGCGCACGAGGGCGAATCCCAGCTGGAAGAGCTGTACAACAAGCTGCTGGCCGGCGACCAGGGCGGCCCGATGACGGAATTGCAGCTGCAGCGCAAGGACGGATCGCCCCTGTCGGTGGAAGTGCAGCGGCGCACCTTGCGCTCGGGGCAGAGCTGGATCCTGGTGGCCGTGGCGCGCGACATCACGGAGCGCAAGGACGCCGAACAGCGCCTGATGAAACTGGCTCATTTCGACACCTTGACGGGTTTGCCGAACCGCAGCCAGTTCTACGCTTCACTGACCCATTCGCTGGCCCAGGCGGCCGAGCACCAGTGGGCCGTGGCCGTGCTGTTCATGGATGTCGACCGCTTCAAGAATATCAACGATACCCTGGGCCACACGATCGGCGACGACCTTCTGCGCCAGTTTTCCAGCCGCCTTGTCGATTGCCTGCGTGTGCGCGACACCATCGGCCGCTTTGGCGGCGATGAATTTGCCACCATCCTGCTGCTGCCCGAAGGCGCACAGCATGCCGTCGGCGTGGTCGACAAGATCCGCGAGGCGATGCGCAAGCCCTTCGACTTGCAGGGCCACGAGGTGACGGTGACGGTCAGCATCGGCATATCCGTCTTCCCCGAGGATGCTGCCGATGCGGACACCCTGATTCAATATGCCGACACGGCCATGTACCGCGCCAAGGAAGCGGGGCGCGACGCCTTCCGCTTCTTCACGGCGGAAATGAACGCGCAATCGATGGCGCGGCTGGACATGGAAAATGCCCTGCGGCGTGCCATCGACAACGAGGAATTCGTGCTGTTCTTCCAGCCCAAGGTGAATATCATCTCGGGGCGCATCAGCGGCGCCGAGGCGCTGATACGCTGGCGCCGTCCCGGCCACGGCATGGTTTCGCCGGCCCTGTTCATTCCCCTGCTGGAAGAAACGGGTCTCATCGTGCGCGTCGGTAACTGGGTGCTCGACGAGGCCTGCAAGAAGATCAGCGAATGGGGCGCCAGCAGCATCGGCCCCGTACACCTGTCGGTGAACGTGTCGGGCATCCAGTTCTTCGTCGGCGGCCTGGAGGAAGAGGTGCTCAAGGCGATCCGCAAGCACGATATCGCGCCCGACCTGCTGGAGCTGGAGCTGACGGAAAGCTCGCTGATGTCGAATGCCGAGGAAACCATCGCCGTGCTGCGCAACCTGAAGGCGCTGGGCATTCAGATTTCCATCGACGATTTCGGCACCGGCTATTCCAGCCTGGCCTACCTGAAGCGCTTCCCCATCGACAAGCTGAAGATCGACATCGCTTTCGTGCGCGAAGTGACGAGCAATCCGGACGACGCGGCCATCGTGCTGGCCATTATCAGCATGGCCCACAGCATGAAGCTGGAAGTGATCGCCGAAGGCGTGGAAAACGATGCGCAGCTGGCCTATCTGCGGCGCCACGGCTGCGACGAGATGCAGGGCTATTATTTCAGCCGCCCCGTGCCGCAGGAAGAATTCGAGCAGATGCTGATGGGCGGCAAGCTGCTGCAGGCGCCGCAGGATGCGGGCAGCGAAGAGCAGCAAACCTTGCTGATCGTCGACGACGATGTCTTCATGCTCGACGTGCTCAGCGACTTCCTGGCGCAGGACGGCTACCGCATTCTGACGGCGCAGACGGCCGCCGAGGGCTTCGACATCCTGGCGCGCCACAAGGTGCAGGTGATCCTGTGCGACCAGTGCATGCCGCTCATGAGCGGCACCGAATTCATGGAGCGGGTCAAGCACCTGTGCCCCGACACCTTCCGCATCATGCTATCGGCCTTTGCCGACCTGACGCCCATCATGGCAGCCATCAACCGCGGCGCCGTCGACCGCTTCTATACCAAGCCGTGGAAAGGCGCCGTGCTGCGCGAGAATATCCGCGAAGGGTTTCGGCTGCACAAGCTGCTGCATGGCCAGGTGAAAGCGGCGGCCTGAGGATTTTCCGCAGCGGGTAATTGGCCGCCGCGTGCGCTGGCGCACCTTGCGCAGCAGCTTTCCATCGAATTAGACTCCCGTCTCTAGTTTTGCTCTCTAGAATAAAACGCATCCATGAAGTGGCATGGCCTTTCACATGACGGGAGCTGGCGATGGTGAAGAAATTGAAGGCGCTGACGGAAGATACGGAATTGACGAGTGCCGTGCGCTCGTCCGCGCAGCAGATCTGGCAAGCGGGCCTCGGCGCTTTTGCGAAGGCGCAGGAAGAGGGCGGACGCGTGTTTTCCAGGCTGGTGAAGGAAGGCACGGAATTCCAGAAACGGGCCGAAGACAAGGTGGCCGACGTCAGCGGCAGCGTCGGCAAGCTGGCCGATGGCGTGGGCAAGCAGGCCAGCGGCTCGTGGGACAAGCTGGAGCAAGTGTTCGAAGAGCGCGTCGCGCGCGCGCTGGCCACCATCGGCGTGCCCACGCAGCAGGACATCGCTGCGCTGCACGCGCAGATCGATGCCTTGAGCCGGCAAGTGGCAGCGCTGTCGGCCAAGGCCGCGCCGGCGCCCAAGCTGAAGGCGGCGGCCAAGCCCGCCGTGAAGGCGGCGCCGAAAGCCGCACCGAAAGCCGTACCGAAAACTGCGCCGAAAGCGGCTGCCGCCAAAGCGCCGGTCAAGCCCGCGAGCAAAGCGGTGAGCAAACCCGCCGCGAGGCCGGCGGCGAAGAAAAAAGCGCCGGCCGCCTGAGCTGGCGCCGCATTCCTCCAGCCTGCTCGCGCAGGTTTTTTTTTGCCTGCGGTTTTCGCCGGTGCCAGCGGGCGCAGTGTTTCATTACGACTATCTTAGGTGGTATGCTTGAGGCAGAACACAGAGAGATTGCCCGCCATGCTACAAAAAGCACCACGCCGTACCCGCGAACGCATCCTGGAGTTGTCGCTGCGCCTGTTCAATGAGTTTGGTGAGCCGAATATCACGACGACCGTGATTGCGGAAGAGATGAACATTTCGCCGGGAAACCTGTATTACCACTTCCGTAACAAGGACGACATCGTCAACTCGATCTTCGTCCAGTTCGAGGCGGAAATCGAACGCATCCTGACCGTGCCCGACGGGCGCCGCTCGAATATCGAGGACGTCTGGCTGTACCTGCACCTGATGTTCGAGCTGATCTGGCGCTACCGCTTTTTCTATCGCGACCTCAACGATTTGCTGTCGCGCAACCGCAAGCTGGAACTGCACTTCAAACTGATCCTGGCGCACAAGATCAAGGTAGCCACGCAGCTGTGCGAAGACTTGCGCAGCGAACAGTCGCTCGAAGCGTCGGATATGGAAGTCGCTGCCATGGCGACGAATATGGTCGTCGTCGCCACCTACTGGCTGTCGTACGAGTACGTGCGCAACCCGCGCAAGTACAGCGAGCAGCAATCGATGTCCGATGCGCTGGCGCGCGGCTGCTACCAGGTGCTGTCCCTGATCGGGCCGTATCTGCGCAATGAAACGCATTTGCTGTTTCGCAAACTGTCGGAAGAGTATGTGACCAAACTCAAGAACGACTGACGCTGCTGCTGGCGCCACGTCGTCAATTACAGGAGAGAGAGATGGCTTGGAAACAATTCCCCTATCCGGACGAAGCATATGTCTACACGCCGCAAACCCTGGAAGCGGCCTGGCCGCGCCTGCATGCGGGCGATGTGGAACCGTTTCCCACGCACCCTGCGCTGCTGCAAGCCTGGCTGGCCTTCCACGCGGGCGACTTCGAGCGCGCCGTGAAGCTGGGCCTGGCCGTCGGCGTGCCCGGCTATGCGGTGGCGCACAAGGCCACCTGCATCTATGCCACGCACCTGGAAGGAAACGACAGCCAGAAACTCGACATGTACGAGGAAGTGGCCGAGCGCTGCGAGCGCCAGCAGAGCGAGCAGCCGGACAATCCGGCCGGCTACTACTGGCATGCCTACAGCCTGGGCCGCTACGCGCTGGGCACGTCCGTCGTCAAGGCACTGGCGCAAGGCATGGGCGCGCGCGTGCGCAACAGCCTGGACCGCACGATGACGGTAGCGCCCATGCATGCGGAAGCGCATATCGCGTTTGGGATTTATCATACGGAAATTATCGACAAGGTCGGCGCCATGATAGGCAGCCTGACCTACGGCGCCAACAAGGAAGACGGCTACCAGCACTTCAAGACGGCGCTGGCCCTGACGCCGTATTCGGCGCTGGCGCACAGTGAATATGCGCGCGCGTTGAACATGCTCGACGGAAAGAAAAAGCTGGCGGAAGCGCTGGCCCTGTATGAAAAGGCGGCCGAGTGCGTGGCGCTGGACGCCAAGGAACGCCTCGAAGTCGAGGCGGCAATCGATGAATTGAAAGGGTAGGGATTACTGTGATCAAGGCTTTATGTGTGTACTGTGGCGCCAACGCGGGCGTCTCGCCGGACTATGCCGTGGCGGCGCGCGAACTGGCGCGCGTGCTGGTGGCGGAAAATATTTCGCTCGTGTATGGCGGCGGCAAGGTGGGCCTGATGGGCGTGATCGCCGATGAAGTGCTGCGCCTGGGCGGCGAGGTAACGGGCGTGATTCCCACCCAGCTGGTCGAACGCGAAGTGGGCCACATGGGCTTGACGCGCCAGTTCATCGTGAAGGACATGCATGAGCGCAAGGCGATGATGGCCAGCCTGTCCGACGCCTTCATCGCCATGCCCGGCGGCTATGGCACCCTGGAAGAACTGTTCGAGATGCTGACGTGGGCCCAGCTGGGCTTGCACGCCAAGCCCATCGGCCTGCTCAATGTCGACCGTTTCTACGATGGCTTGATCGCTTTCGTGCAAAATGGCAAGGAACAGGGTTTCATCCGCCCGCAGCACGCGGCATTCCTCAATGCCGACGCCGATCCGGCAGCGCTGGTGCAGCGCCTGAAGGAGTGCGTGCCGTAACGCCATGTTCGCCTGGCCGTGCGGGCGCCGCCGATCAACTATTTTTGATGTCGCTTGAAAGAGCCATGCGGTGCGCACTGCATGGCTTTTTTATTTCTGCACGGGAAAATTGATCGGGCTGAATGACTTAATTAATAAAAATATGGCTATAAAATTGCTCTAGAAGCATGTTTTTTTGAAAATGAAGATGATTTTTAATCATGGCTGTGGTCTACTGTCAGGGTTCAAAAGTTAGGAATATCGGACACCGACGAGCGCTGTACAGACTCCCCAAAAAAGGTGCCGAGCCGTTTCAAGTTGCCACAACCACGCTACTTCATCATCTCGAAAGGATGCTATTTTGAAACCAATGACCCTCTTGCGAGCGACCGCTGTCGCCGCCGTTCTCGCTACTGCTGGCGGCGCCCACGCACAAACCACCACCATCGGCTTTGATTCGCTGGAACAACCAGGCTACTTCGGTTCCGTGTTCAATTCCTACTCCGAAGGCGGCTACAACTTCGACAGCAGCTTCCTCGGCCTGCTGAGCTCGGCGCACCAGGATAGCTTCGCCTATGCCGGCTCGGCCGGTCTCGGCGCGACCCCACTGTCGACGACCACCCTGAGCCGTGCCGATGGCGCCGCTTTCTCGCTGAGCTCGATCAGCCTGGCCGACTTCGTGAGCTTGCCCGGTTCCTTTGACGTGACGTTCGTCGGCCACCAAGTGGGCGGCGGCACGGTGAGCCAGACCTTCACCCTCGGTGGCGGCCACACCTTTGCCGATTACACGTTTACAGGTTTCAGCAATCTGCTGTCGGCAACGTGGAAGGAAGGCGCCTTGCACACCTTCCAGGTAGACAATATCGCCGCCACTGTCAGCGCCGTGCCGGAACCGGCCACCTACGGCATGCTGCTGGGCGGTCTGGGCCTGATGGGCTTCATGCTTCGCCGCAAAAACGCCGCCTGAGCTTGAACATGGCGCCGGTCATGCCGGCGCATCAGTAAAAATGCCGCCCAGTTGTATGCCGGGCGGCATTTTTACATGGATGTCATGACCAGGACTTCATGACCACAGGCGCTGGCCTGACAGGTCGAGCTGGGTCAGGTACAGGCGCACGTCGAATTCGTACTGGTGGTATTGCGGTTCCATATACGTGCACAGCTTGTAGAACGCCTTGTCGTGCTGCTTTTCCTTGACGTGCGCCAGTTCGTGCACGGCGATCATGCGCAGGAATTCCAGCGGCACTTCCTTGAACATGGTGGCCACGCGGATTTCATGCTTGGCCTTGAGCTTGCCGCCCTGCACGCGCGAGATCGAGGTATGCAAGCCCAGCGCATGCTGGATCACATGGATCTTGCTGTCGAACGCCACCTTGTTGATGGGCTCGGCATTGCGCAGAAATTCATTCTTCAAGTCCTGCACATACTGATACAAAGCCTTGTCGTTGCGCACATCGTGCGCGTTCGGATAGCGTTTCAACAGGACGTCGCCGAGCTTGTCCTGTGCGATCAGTTGCTGCACTTGCGCTTGCGTTTGTTCGGAATAGGCGCTCAGGTATTTCAGGGATGGCTGCATGCGGGAAAGGGCGGGAGGTGGCGCGGAGGTGTCGGTAAGGCGAGAATGTACCATACCGCCGCCCCCGGCGCTGCGCCAGCCCTTGCATGGGGCCGCCAGGGCCGCCCCGCGCCTTCCTGCGTCAAGTCGTGCGCTGCCGGGCCAAGCCGCTCAGCCCGGGCAGTCCTGTCAACTCTGGTCAGCCCTTGTCGTCTTCGTCCTTGCCGCCCTGCCGGCCAGTGCCGCCGCCGCGCGCCGCCGTGCTGCGGCTTTCATTGGCGCGCTGGGCCGATTGCCGGCTTTCGCCGCCTTTGCGGCCGATTTCCGCCATGTGTTCGCGGTTGCGGCTGACGGCTTCGCCGCCTTTCTGCCCGGCCCGGCGTGCTTCTTCCGAGTCGAATTCATGCGCCGTGCCTTTTTGATGGGCTGCCTGGCCGCCCTTGCTGGCAATTTCGCGTTGCTGCTCCTCATTCATGGCGGCGAAACCGCGTTTGCTCGTGCCTTTGGCGCTGCCCGATTCGCTGGTTTTCTGGCTGCTGCCAGCGCCTTTGCCCTGTTCATTTCCTTGATTGCTAGCCATGTCGCTCTCCTTGCTGTCGAGTGGGGTCAAGTGGTCAATGCAGGTGCTCAATGCGCCTGCTCGGATTGCCTGCTGGTATCGCGGCTGCTGCCCGCGCCGTCGCGGTGGCCCGTGGCATGCATTTTTTCAATCATTTCACGCTGGCGTTGCGCGGCTTTTTCCGTTTCTTCCGCCGTCTTGCGCACCACTTCGTCAGCGAAGGCCACGGCCGTGCGGCGCGCTTCGGGCAGGTGATTTTCTGCCGTGCGGTTCATTTCGACATTGGCGTTGGCGACGAGATTGCCGAGTTGCTGCTGGTACTGGCGCAGCTTGTTGCCGCTTGGCTGCAGCTGGCCGGCGGCCATCGACATGAACTCGCCCGTGTCGCGTGCGCACAGCAGTTGCTGGCTGGCGTTGCTCCATTCCTGCAGCAGGTCTTGCGCCAGCCGCAGATGCAGCTCGCTCAATTGCTGCACCGTATCGAACATCTTGCGCGATAGTTCCGTGGCGAAACTGCACTGGGCCTCGAGATGGGACTTCAGGGCGGGGCTGAGACTGGGGGAAATACTGTTTGTGAACATGTTCTACCTCAATGAAAAACTGATCCGGGAAACACCCGGTGCGCCGGGTGCGACGTGTGGTGAAACAAGCAAAGAGATAGACGCCCAACGGCGTGCCAGGTTCCATGGCAGATGCCGGTTTGGCGCGAGAATGGGGTCCGGCAGATGGAAAAACGCGATCACTTTGTGCCAGATCAAATGAACGTCAATCAGGCCGCCGCAGTCGGCAGCCATGCCGCTTGTGTGGAAAATGCATGTTTACAGGCCCGGCCGTGCGACAATAGCCGGCTCGCGGCAGCGCAGCCGATGGCCGGCGCGCGTGGCTGAGCCGAGCATAGCCTTACTTTTTACCTGATTCCGCGACCATGACGCATCCCGAATACATCCTGACCCTGTCCTGCCTGGACCAGCGCGGCATCGTGCACCGCGTCTCCGGCTTCCTGGCCGAACACGGCTGCAACATCCTCGATTCCGCCCAATTTGGCGACCAGGAATCCCAGCTGTTCTTCATGCGCGTGCATTTCGCGCTGGAAGACGGCGCCGTCAGCGACGCCCAGTTGCGCAGCGACTTCGCCGACCTGTCGCAAGCCATGCAGCTGAACGGCGCTTTCCATGGCCAATTGCACGATGCGCGCGTCAAGCCGCGCGTCATGCTGATGGTGTCGAAGATCGGCCACTGTCTGAACGATTTGCTGTTCCGCTACAAGAGCGGCTTGCTGAACGTGGAAATTCCCGCCATCGTGTCGAACCACATGGAGTTCTACCAGCTGGCGGCCAGCTACAATATTCCCTTCCACCACCTGCCGCTGGCCACCGGCGCGCCGGAAGCGGCCAAGCTGGCGCAGGAAGCGAAGATCATCGACCTGATGGACACGCACAAGATCGACCTGGTGGTGCTGGCGCGCTACATGCAAATCCTGTCGCCGGGCCTGTGCCAGGCGCTCGATGGCCGCGCCATCAATATCCACCATTCCTTCCTGCCCAGCTTCAAGGGCGCCAAGCCGTATGCGCAGGCGCATCACCGCGGCGTCAAGCTGATCGGCGCGACGGCCCATTTCGTCACGGGCGACCTGGACGAAGGCCCGATCATCGAGCAGGACGTCGAGCGCGTCGACCATGCGATGGATGCGGAAACCCTGACGGCCATCGGCCGCGACGTCGAGTGCGTGGTGCTGGCGCGCGCCGTGAAATGGTTCGTCGAGCACCGCATCCTGAAAAATGGCGACAAGACGGTGGTTTTCCGCTGATACCGACTTCACTATTCACTTTACCGAGACAGAAACACGATGGCCCTCAAAGCAACAATTTTCAAAGCCGATCTGCAGATCGCCGACATGGACCGCAATTACTACCAGGATCACGCGCTGACCCTGGCGCGCCACCCGTCCGAAACGGACGAGCGCATGATGGTGCGCCTGCTGGCGTTCGCCATCCATGCCGACGAGGCGCTGACCTTTACCAAGGGCCTGTTCGACACGGAAGAGCCCGACCTGTGGCAGAAAGACTTGACGGGCGCCATCCAGCTGTGGATCGAAGTGGGCCAGCCCGACGAAAAGCGCATCCTCAAGGCGTGCGGACGTTCGGAACAGGTCATCGTCTACAGCTATGGCGCAACGAGCCACATCTGGTGGAAGCAGATCGCGAATAAACTGGAACGGGCGAAGAACTTGACCGTGATCAACCTGCCATCCGAGGCGGCGCAAGACATGAGCAAGCTGGCGCAGCGCAACATGCAACTGCAATGCACGATCCAGGATGGCCAGATCTGGCTGACGGACAGCGTCAACACGGTCCTGATCGACCGCGAACCGGTCAAGCCGGCCCGCTGATGTCGGCTGTCTGAAACGCAAAAAGCCCGGAGCGATCCGGGCTTTTTGCATTGCGCTTGATTAATTCGGCGCGCTGCCCAGGCGGCGGATGCTGCTCGAACGCTGCATGCTGCGGCTGATGCGCGGGTCGCCGTAGTAGCTCACTTCGCCAGAACCGCCGATGCTGATGGCCAAGTCTTGCTTGGCCCACACGGTGGCTTCGCCCGAGCCGCCGATGCTCACCTGCACTTCGCGCGCGGCCAGGTGGCCCGCCTCGATATTGCCCGAGCCGCCGATCGATGCCGTCAGTTGTTCCGTCTTGCCGCTGGCCTTGAAGCTGCCGCTGCCGCCGATGGCGATGGACACCTGGCGGCTGTCGAGGTCGCGCGCGTGGATGGAGCCGGAACCGCCCACGTCGAAGCGCAGGTTCTCGGCGCGCAAGCCCGTTGCCGTGATGTTGCCCGAGCCGCCCACGCTGACGCGCTCCACATGGCGCGCCTGGATGACGATGGTCAGGCTGCTCTGGCGGAAGTTGGCGTTGCGCTTGGCGGGCCGGATGCGCAGGGTGCCGTTTTCCACGGCCGTGTCGATCAGCGGCAGAATATTGTCGTCCGCTTCGATGGTGACGCTGTCCGTGTTGCCGATGCGCAGTTCGACCGTACCCGGCACGTTCAGCGCCACGGCATGGAAACTGCCCACGTCGCGCGTCTGCTTTTGCAGCTTGCCGCTGCCCTGGATGCTGTTGCCGGAAATCCAGTCGAGCGGCGACGCCAGCGCCGGCGCGGCAGGGATGGCCAGCGCGCAGGCGGCCAGCAGCAGGGCGGCCGCGGCGCTGGCGTGGCGGCGGTGGCGGCGGTGGAAAAGTATCGGTGTCATTCTTGCTCCCTGTTGGAATTGGTATGAGAGCATGGTATGCCAGCCGGCCGCGTCTGCGTACCGTCCTGCGACAGACTGCGCCAGCAGCGGCATGGAATGCAGGAGGCTGCGACAGGATGGCATGAGGTATTATGTCGGTGGGACATACGACGGGCGGCACGCGCCGCTCACACTACTGGAATTACATGCTGATCATCACCATCAAACAGGGCAAGGAAAAGAGCTTGCTGGGCCAATCGTGGATTTACGCATCCGCGATTGAAAAAGTCGAAGGCAAGCCGCAGGAAAAAATGAAGCCCGGCTCGACCGCCATCGTGCAAAGCTCGTCGAAGCAGTTCATCGCCCGCGCCGCCTACAATTCGAAGTCGCAGATCCGCGCGCGCATCTGGAGCTTCAAGGAAGACGAACCGGTCGACCACGCGCTGATCAAGCGCAGAGTCAAGGCCGCCATCGAGAAAAAACTGCCAGCCATCAAGAAGGCGGGCGAAAACCAGCTGCTGACCCTGATCAAGGGCGAGGACGAGGGCTTGCCGGGCCTCGTGGTGCAGCTGTTTGGCGGCGTGCAAGGCTATCTGATCTGCGAATTCAACGCCGGCGGCGTCGACGCGTGGAAAGTGGCCATCGTGCAATCGCTGATGGCATCCACCGGTTGCGCCAACGTGTACGAGCGCTGCGACGACCTGATGCGCAAGGGTGAAGGCTTGCCTTTGATCGACGGCGCCCTGGCCGGCGAAGAGCCGCCCGATGAAGTCATGCTGACGGACAATGGCGTGCGCTATGCGCTGGACTTGAAGACGGGGCACAAGAGCAAGTTCCGCTGAGGATTGCTGTGGTTCATGAAAAAGCCGGCGCAAGCCGGCTTTTTCATGCCTCCTATTCCAGCGGCACGCTGCGGTATTTATTGACTTCCAGCGCCGACACGGCCGGCGCATCATTGCCCCACGACGCCCGCAGATAGGTGACCACGGCTGCCACTTCCGCATCATCCATGACGGGGCCGAACGGCGGCATACTGTAGGGACGCGGGTTGCCTCGGGTGCCGGGCGCAAAGCCGCCATTGAGCACGAGGCGGATGGCGTTGACGGCCGACTGCGTCGTCAGCGCGCGGTTGCCGGCCAGCGGCGGGTAGCCTGGCGGCACGCCCTTGCCGTCGGCCTGGTGGCAGCTCGCGCATTGCGCCTCATACAGTTTCGCGCCGAGCGCCAGTTGCTGCCTCGCTTGTTCCGACGTGTCGCGCGGTGCCCGTTGTGCGGGCTGCGCGGGACCGGGCAGGCTTTTCAGGTAGACGGCCATCGCCTGCACGTCGGCCGTGCTCATGTGCTGCAAGCTTTGCCGCACGACTTCGGCCATGGGGCCGAAGACGGTGGCGCGCGGCGACACGCCCGTTTGCAGCAATTCCACGATATGCGCCGTATCCCAGTCGCCGAGACCCGCTTCCGCATCCGACGTCAGCGACGGCGCGTACCAGCCCAGCACGGGGATCAGGCCGCCCGACAGGCCGTCGTCGCTGCCGCCCAGGGTCGTGCGGCTGCTATGGCAGGCGCTGCAGTGGCCCAGGCCCTGCACCAGGTAGGCGCCGCGGTTCCATTCCATGCTTTTGTTTGTGAGCGGCTGGTACACGCCCGGCTTGAAATACAGGGCGCGCCAGGCGGCCAGCGCAATCTGCTGGTTGTAGGGAAAGCGCAGCGCGTGCGGCGCGTTCGCCTGCTTGTGCGGCGGCACGCTCTGGAAATACGCGTACAGGGCGTCGCTGTCTTCGCGCTGCACCTTGGTGTAGCTGGTGTAGGGAAAGGCCGGATACAGCAAGCGGCCATCCTTCGACTTGCCGTTGTGGATGGCGCGCCAGAAATCGTCGGCCGTCCAGCTGCCGATGCCTGTTTCCTTGTCCGCCGTGATGTTGGGCGAGAGCACCTTGCCGAACGGCGTCTGCAAGGCCCGTCCACCCGCATACGGCACGCCGCCGCGCGTCGTGTGGCAAGCCATGCAGTCGCCCGCCTTGGCCAGGTAGGCGCCGCGCGCGACCAGCTGTTCCTGGCTCAGGGTGCTGGCCACGGCGGGCGGGCCCGGGTCGTCCGCTGGATACAGCAGGAATGTGGCGCTGCCGCCGGTAATCAGCAGCAAGCCCGCCGCGATCATCCATTTTTTCATGGCGCCACCTGCGCGCTGGAACCAGGCACGCCGCCGCAATGCAGCGGCAAGGGCACGGTGCTGCTGCTGGCGGGGCGGGCATCGGCGCTGGCCACCTGCGTGCCCAGCCAGGCCGAGACGGCGCCCACATCCGCGTCGGACAGGCGCTGCGCCACTTGCGCCATGCAGTCGGGCGCATGGGCGCGGCGGATGCCGTTCTTCCACGCGCCCAGCTGGGCATTGATATAGTCGCGCGGCAAGCCCAGCAAGCCGGGGATGGCGGGTGCCACGCCGGCCAGCTGCTGGCCGTGACAGGCGATACAGGCGGGAATCTTTTTGCCGGCGTCACCGCGCAGCACCAGTTGCTGTCCCCGCGCCAGGGCCGTCGCGCCAGCGCTGCTGGGCTGGGCCGGCGGCGGGGCAGGGTGCTGTGCCGCAAAATACTCGGCAATTTCGCGCAGGTAATCGTCAGACAAGTGTTCGACCATATAGTTCATCAGTGGATACTGGCGCCGTCCCTCGCGAAAGTTCAGCAGCTGGTTGTACAGGTAGCCGGCAGGCTTGCCGGCGATGCGGGGAAAGAAGGCGTCGTGCTTTTCCTGTTGCGCATGGCAGGACGTGCACGCCTTGATGCGTTGCTCCAGGCTGTCGTGGCTGGCTGGCAGCGCGGCGGGCGCGGCCAGCGCCATGCCGGGCAGCACGAGGGCCAGGGCCAGCATGGAGAGGGAATGCGGTAGCATGGAGAGTTGCATGGAAAATAGCCTGTCTCGTCGGTCGATATTGTGTACCGGTGTTGCTGCCCGGCTAATTTTTATGAGCCTAGCATATACCGGGTGCTGTTACTGTGACAGGATCAGTTGTGCAATAAAACTACGGATCAGTTTGAGGAGCAGGGTTGAAACGATATGAGGAATTGGCGGAAGAAGTCGCCGCCATGATCAGCGCGCAGCTGTTGCTGCCTGGCGATAAGTTACCGTCCGTGCGCCAGCAGCATGCGCGCAGGGGCGTCAGCCCGTCGACGGTGTTCCAGGCGTATTATTTGCTCGAAGCGCGCGGCATGATCGTCTCGCGTCCCCGCTCCGGCTATTACGTGGCGCCGCAGCGCGCCGCGCTGGCGCCCGAGCCGGACAGTTCCCATCCGCTGGCCGCCAGCACCACGGTTGACGTCAGCGACCTCGTGTTCGAAGTGCTGGGCGCCGTGGGCGCGCGCGATATCGTGCCCTTCGGCTCGGCGTTTCCCAGCCCGCATCTGTTTCCCATGGAACGGCTGGCGCGGGCCGTGTCTGCCAGCATGCGCCGTCTCGACCCGTGGAGCACCGTCACGGATTTATCGCTGGGCAATGCGGAACTGCGCCGCCAGATCGCGCTGCGCTACCAGCTCGACGGCGTGCCCGTTTCCAGCGACGACATCGTCATCACGAATGGCGCGCTGGAAGCGCTGAACCTGTGCCTGCAAGCCGTCACTCGGCCCGGCGACACGGTGCTGATCGAGTCGCCCAGCTTCTATGCCTGTTTGCAGGCGCTGCAGCGGCTGGAACTCAAGGCCGTGGAAATTGCCACCAGCCCCCGCGATGGCGTCGACCTGACCGCGCTGGAAGAGCTGTTGCAGCGTCACCAGCCCAAGGCGTGCTGGCTGATGACGAGTTTCCAGAATCCCCTGGGCAGCCTGATGCCGCCGGAAAAGAAGCGCGCGCTGGTTGAACTGCTGGCGCGCCATGGCGTGCCGCTGATCGAGGATGACGTGTATGGCGAGCTGTACTTTGGCAAGCAGCGCCCCGGTCTGACGAAAAGTCACGACAGCGCGGGTCTCGTCATGCATTGCAGCTCGTTTTCCAAGACCCTGGCGCCCGGTTTTCGTTTGGGCTGGGCCGTGGCGGGCCGCTATGCGCGCCAGGTCGAGCGCCTGAAACTGACGACCAGCCTGTCGGCACCCATCCCCCTGCAGATGGCGCTGGCCGACTACCTGGCGCAGGGCGGCTACGATCGTCACTTGCGCCAGCTGCGGCTGACCCTGGCGGCGCAGCAAAACACCATGCTGCAAGCCATCGCCGTGCATTTTCCGCCCGGCACGCGTGTGACGCGGCCGCAGGGCGGCTATTTTGTCTGGGTGGAAATGCCCGTGGGTATCGATGCGCTGGCCTTGCACCGCAGCGCGCTGGCGGCCGGCATCAGCATTGCGCCCGGCCCCATCTTTTCCGCCACGCGCGCATTTCGCCACTGCATTCGCCTCAATTACGGCCACCCGTGGAGTCCGCAACTGGAAGAGGCCATCGCCACCCTGGGACGGCTGGCGCAGGCGGCGGCAAGCGGCACATGAAAAAAGTCCCTTGCACCAGCAAGTGTTTCATTCCAAAAGGAAATATTGCTGTTATATTGATGTATCTATAACTAATGATGGGAATGATAATGGATAACACGCAGCCGGAAGTGGGTCGTACGCAAGATACGACGATGGCCATTCTGTCCCATGTTGGCGGCCTGTTCACCAGCTGGGTGGCGCCGCTGATCATTTACCTGATCAAGAAGGATGATGCGGATAAATTCTCGGCCGAGAACGCCCGCGAAGCGCTCAATTTCCAGATCACCCTGATCATCTGGTATTTCGCCTGCTTCATCCTGTCGTTCGTGCTGATCGGCCTGTTCCTGTTCTGGATCGTGGCGCTGGCCAACCTGGTGTGCTCGATCGTCGCGGCCGTCAAGGCCAGCAATGGCATCACTTACCGCTATCCGCTGACCTTGCGCCTGGTCAAATAAGGCTGCGCCGGCCGCCGGGTTTTAGCCCGGCCGGCCGGGCAGTATGAGGAATGACGCAAAGTCGGGCGCCACCACGCTGGTGGCGCCTGTTTCATGCGACCACAGCACGACCACGGGCTCGCCCGATGGCCCCGTTTGCGCATAGTCAAAACAATAGTAATCGCCCGTGCCGAACTGGGCGAAGGGCAGCAGGGCGCTGGCCTCGTTGCCGCCACCCACATTCCTCAGCCATTCCTGCCAGCCCGTGTTGTAGTGGCGCTCGATTGATTCCCACGTCTTGCGCGCATTGGCCGCGTCGTAGACGGGAAATATGCTCAAGGCGCCCAGCGCGCGGCCATTGTTGACCAACAACCATTGCACGTAGGACGCGGGCAGCGCTCGCCCCAGCGCCTGTTCGGCGGCGGCGATCGCCTCAAGCGTGGTGCCGATGGACTTGTTCTTGTTCATGCTGCGGAAAGGCGCCAGCTTCAGGCGGGAGCGGGCGGCGGGGCCGGTGGCGTGCTGGCGCGCGGGGCTTTTTGCGGCGTGACCTTGCCGCCTTCGGCGATCCAGCGGCGGTACACGCGCAGGGCCACTTGCGCATCGTCGGCCGCGTACAGGATCTGCTTTTCCGTCAGGCGCGAGGTGGCCCAATTGGTGGTGGAGATTTTTTTCGATTTCTGCAGGTGCAGGCCGAAGAACTTGGCCACGGCCGTCTTCGCGCCCAGGTCGTTGCGTTGGCCGCCGCGCAGGGCGACGGACAGGTCGAGCACCTGGGCTGGCGCGATGCCCAGCTTGTTGCGCAGGCGCTTGACGTCGTCGGACAGGCCAAAACCCACTTTCAGGGTGGTGGTCGATTCGAGGATGGCTTTGAGTTCGGCCAGGGCCGGCGCCGGCGTGCTGCCCACCTGGAACAGGTAGGCGATGTCGTCGGTGGCCAGCTGGATCAGATGGGGGCCCGTGGAAGACTCGCCCTTGACGAACGTCGGCTTCGATTCCGTATCGAAGCCGATGGCGTCCGCTGCCAGCAGGGCGGCCATGGCCGCTTTTGCATCATCGCTGGTGCGTACCAGCTTGACGTGGTCGAGGGCGATGCCTTGATACGGGGGCAGTGGCGGTGCGGCAGCTGTGTCCATGAAACCGGATCAGCCTTTGCGCGAGAATTTCGCGGTCAGCTGATTCAGTTTTTCCAGGCGCAAGCGGTTTGCTTCTTCGGCGGCCGCTGCATCGCGCTCGGCTTTCTTGCGCTCGGCTTCCTTCTTGAAGCGCTGCTGCAATACTTGCGTGGCGTGGTCGCGGTGGGTTTGCGTCACTTCCGCGCCGGCCGTGCCGTCGAGGTCGTAGCGTACCTTGGCTTTTTCCATCACGCGCAGGTAGCGCAGCGAACCCGTGTGGATGCCCAGCGCCGTGCGCATCAGCTTGCGGTCCAGGTCCGGCAGGCGTGCCAGGATCTGCTTGTCGATACCGATCGACAAGGGCAGGCAATCGCGGAATGGCGGGAATTGCTCCTGGAACTGCTTCAGCAGGGCGCGCGCGGTCAGGCCGGCAGGCGCCGGCGTGGTCGCTGCGGCCGGTGCCGCCGCTGGGGCTGCATCGACTGGCGTGTCAGGAGTGGTGGCTTGCTGGTCTGGCGTGGAGCTGGTCATCGACATCATTGGTTGGGCTATAAAAGGGGAGCATAGCACGCGCCACAGGCAAGTGCATTGTCTTTTTTGGCAACTTGCGCTCAACTTGCGCTGCGATAGGCGGGTCCGCGCTACAGCGGACGCAGCGCGAAATGCGGGAAATGTGTATAATGTCGGCTTGCGCTGATGACTGGACCCCGTTTTTGACGGTCTGGCTCAGGTGTGCAGGGGATAGGAGCAGTGCGGTACAGGATCCCAATTATTAGTATTTTTGATATCGGATATTCCTCTTATCAATTATCCAGATAACTGGCCTTCGTGCATAATCTTGCTCTCCGCTGTGTCTTCACTGAACAACAATAGATTCAAGCCCGTTCTGGTACGGGCTTTTTTTCATTCCGCAATGTACATCGCTTATTTATCTGACCCGGCTTCGGCCCCGCCGCTCCGCATGACGGATGCGCGGGCTTTGAACGTCCCGATAGACAGGCGCCGCTGCCGTTAACACGGTAGCCGCAACAATACGCTCCATCGAGTCCGGTTTCGCAGGCTTAGGTGGAATCATTCACTTCGCGCCGACACCATCTGGTCTCGCATTAAGAGATATCTCATGAAGAATACGCCAAAAACTTTAACGTTGTCCGCCAAGGCGCCACGCCCAGCCGCGGCACCACTTGCCGTACCCAAAACGACTTTATCTTACTTCATCGATAATGCGCAAGCGAATCCGGAAGCTACCGTCACGACGGCGCCGACCGTCGTCACGGTGGTGAAGAAAAGCCGCTCGCGCCTGGCCGCCGTGCCACCGGCCGATACGGCTGCGGAAGCGGCCGTCAGCGCGCCAGCCGCCGAGGCTGTTGCCGACGTGACCGAGGCCGCTGAAGCCGCCCCGGCGAAGACGCCAAGCGTGAAGATCGCCCCTGGCGCCAAGGCTCCGGCCGCGCCGCGCAAGGTCAGCGAAAGCGCCGCCACGAACAAAGTGGTGACGGCAGCCCGTTCGAAAGTTGTGCGCGCCAAGCCGGAAGCGGCGCCCGTGACCATCATCACCGGCGCGCAAGTGGTCAGCAAGACCACGGACGCCGACGCCCTGGCCGCCATCGATACGTCGAATTACTTCCTGCCGACCGTCAAGGTGCCAGGCCGCCGTGGCCGCAAACCGAGCGAATTCACGCCGGAAAACGATGAAGTGGCAGCACTGAACGCCGTCGAACGCGCCGAACTGAAGGCTGTGTCGAAAGCGCGCGACCGCAAGGCCAAGGGCGGCCTGGCCGATGCACTGGGCGATCCGGAAGCATCGGCAGCGGACCTGGAACGCCGCCGCAAGCAGATCACGGGCTTGATCAACATGGGCAAGGAACGCGGTTTCCTCACCTATGCCGAGATCAATGACCAATTGCCGGAAAACATCATCGATCCGGAAGCGATCGAAGGCATCATCGCCACGTTCAACGACATGGGCATCGCCGTCTACGAGCGCGCCCCTGACGCGGAAAGCCTGTTGTTGACTGACAACGTCGCCACCGTCACCAGCGACGATGAAGTGGAAGCGGCTGCCGCGACCGCCTTGTCGACCGTCGACTCCGACTTCGGCCGCACCACCGACCCCGTGCGCATGTACATGCGTGAAATGGGCGCCGTGGCGCTGCTGACGCGCGAAGGCGAGATCGAGATCGCCAAGCGCATCGAAGGCGGCCTGAAAGACATGATCCAGGCCATTTCCGCCTGCCCGACCACGATCGGCGAAATCGTCGCGCTGTCGCAAAAAATCGCGCGCGACGAAATCAAGGTCGATGAAGTGGTCGACGGCTTCGTCGATCTGAACGAAAGCAATGCCCCGGCGCCAGCCGCTGCCGCCGCGCCTGCCGCCGCCAGCGGTGACGACGAGGAAGAGGAAGAAGAAGCCGAGGAAGAAGACGGCGACGCCAATGGCGGCGCGGCCGGTTTCTCGAGCGAGCAGTTGGCGCAGCTGAAAAAGAATGCGTTGGAGAAATTCAACGTCATTTCGACGCAGTACGACAAGATGCGCAAGGCGCCCGAGGGCTACAACTCGAAAGCCTACATCAAGGCACAGGAAGCCATTTCGCAGGAATTGCTGGGCATCCGCTTCACGGCCAAGGTCGTGGAAAAGCTGTGCGACACCCTGCGCGGCCAGATGGAAGAAGTGCGCCACATCGAGCGCGCCGTGCTGGAACTGTGCGTGAACAAATGCGGCATGCCGCGCGCCCACTTCATCAAGGTGTTCCCGGGCAATGAATGCGACCTGGAATGGGTCGACCGCGAAGTCGATTGCAAGTATCCGTACAGCGCCATCCTCAGCCGCAACGTGCCTGCCGTCAAGGAACTGCAAAAGAAGATGATCGACCTGCAAGCGCGCGTGGCCTTGCCGCTGGCTGACTTGCGCAAGATCAACAAGCAGATGGCTGCCGGCGAAAAGCGTGCGCGTCACGCAAAACGCGAAATGACGGTCGCCAACTTGCGTCTGGTCATTTCGATCGCCAAGAAATACATCAACCGCGGCTTGCAATTCCTCGATCTGATCCAGGAAGGCAATATCGGCTTGCTGAAGGCTGTCGACAAGTTCGAATACCGCCGCGGCTACAAGTTCTCGACCTACGCCACCTGGTGGATCCGCCAGGCGATCACGCGTTCGATCGCCGACATGGCCCGCACCATCCGCGTGCCGGTGCACATGATCGAAACGATCAACAAGATGAACCGCATCTCGCGCCAGATCATGCAGGAAACGGGCAGCGAGCCGGACCTGGCGACTCTGGCCGTCAAGATGGAAATGCCGGAAAACAAGGTGCGCGAAATCATGAAGATCGCGAAAGAGCCGATTTCCATGGAAACGCCGATGGGCGAAGATGGCGATTCGCAACTGGGCGACTTCATCGAAGACAACACGACCCTGGCGCCGCTGGACGCCGCGCTGCACGCATCGATGCGCAACGTGATCAAGGAAGTGCTCGACTCCCTGACGCCGCGCGAAGCGAAAGTGCTGCGCATGCGTTACGGCGTGGAAATGTCGAACGACCACACCTTGGAAGAAGTGGGCAAGCAGTTCGACGTGACGCGCGAGCGCATCCGCCAGATCGAGGCGAAAGCCATGAGCAAGCTGCGCCAGCCTTCGCGTTCGGACAAGCTGAAAACTTTCCTGACGCAAAACTAAGCAGTCACAAAAAAAAGAGGCGCAAGCCTCTTTTTTTTCGTCCATCCCCAGCGTTGCTTACATAAAATACGTGCGCTGGCCTGGCAGGCCGGCGCGGTGATGGCGCTGCAGCTTGTACAGCGCCACGCCGCTGGCGCCGAGGATGAAGGTGAGGAACAGCCAGTCCAGCGGGTTGCGGCGCGGCGGTGGCGGCGACGCTTGCGACGGCACGGCGAAGGCCTGGAATTTATGCCCCGTGTAGACGGCGCCCACCACCAGCCCGGCGTCCGTGATCTTGTTGGTCAGGTACAGGCCGTCGTCGCGGCGGCGCACCGTCATCACGCCTTCCTTGTAGACAAAGGTCATCGGTTCATAGCCGTTGATGTTGACGCTGCCGACGACGTGTCCGGCCGCATTGACCGCCGTGGCGTAGCTGTCGCCCTGGCCGATCATGGCGCCCAGGTCGAGCATGCGCTTGCCGTCCCAGGCAAAGGCGTGCCAGCGCCGCTTTTCCGTTTCCGAGGCGCCCACGATCAGGCCCGCGTCGTTGATGGCGGTGGCCGAGCTGATGCGTCCGCCGGGCAGGGTGCCGATTTCCTGCATGCCCGCGCCGGGGCGGTAGACGAAGGCGCGGCGGTAGCCATCGCCGCGCTGGGCCGTGCCCACCACCACGCCATGGCTGTTCAGACCGCTGGCATAGCTGCTGGCGCCGCCCAGGGTGCCCAGGTCTTGCAGGCTGTGGTCGGCTTGCGTCACAAAGGCGTGGAAATCGCCGCCGCTGGTATCGGCATAGCCGGCCACCTGGCCGCCGCGCGCGATGGCCGTGGCGTAGCTGCTGGTGCCGCCCAGCGTGCCCAGGTCGCGCATGCCGCCCGCCGCATCGTAGCGGAAGGCGTGCCAGGCGCCGCTGGCCGTCTGCGCCGAACCGACCACCACGCCATGGATATTGATGGCCTTGGTGAAACCTTCATCGCCGCCCAAGGTGCCCAGCTCGCGGATGCGGCCATGCTGGTACGTCACGGCGCGGCGCCGTCCCTCTTCCTCCATGATGATGCCGGCCACCAGGCCCGCCGGGTTCAGGTCGGACGCGATGCTGCCATTGCCATCCCTTTCACCAAAGCCCCGTTCGGCATAGATGGTGGCGCTGGCGGTGGAGACGGCGGCCAGCAGGCACAGGCCGAGCAGTGGGGCGGGGAGGCGGGAGAACCGTGGCGGCATGATAGTTTCCTCAAAGAAAAAACTTACTATACTTTTTAATGTCGAAAATACATACTTAATTTTCTACTGTTTTTGCTAATTCTTGTGTTGCGTCATGGTTGACTGGCGCGCCTTTCCTGGCCCGCGACAGGTGGATGGCCAGCACCGTGCCCTGGCCGGCCTGGCTGTCGATACGCAGTTCGCCGCCCAGCGCGTGGACACGTTCGCGTATGCTTTTCAGACCGAAGGCGGCCCGCTTGCCGTGGTCGCCCGGCTGCATGCCGATGCCGTTGTCGCTGATGCGCAGCACGATGGCGTCCGCGTCCTGCTCCAGCGCCACTTCCACTTCGCTGGCCTGGGCATGGCGCACGATGTTCGACAGCGATTCCTGCAGCACGCGGAAGATGGCCGACGTCTGGCGCTGGTCCAGGCCCAGGTCCGGCGCCTCGCTGTCGAGCTTGAGCCGGTAGCGGATGGCGCCGCGGCCCTCCATCTGGCGGATCAGCCATTCGGCCGCGGGGCCCAGTCCCAGCTCGAGAGTACTGGGATGCAAGTCATTGATGATGGTGCGCACGGAGCGGATGGTGGTATCGATGGTGTCGAGCACGCGCTGCGCGTGGCGGTGCAGGCGCGGATGGCCCTTGGCCGTGCGCGCGTGCAGCAGCGACACATCGATGCGCAGCACCATCAGGTTCTGGCCCAGGTCGTCATGAATGTCGAGCGCGATGCGGCGCCGCTCTTCTTCCTTGATGGTTTGCTGGTGGTCGGTCAATTCGCGCAGCTGGGCCAGGGTGCGTTCCAGGTTTTCCTCGTTGCGCTTGCTGTCGGTGATGTCGATGGCCATGGCGATGATCATCTGCGGCCGGCCGTCGTCGTCAAATACGGGTTTCTTGTGTGTCTGCACCAGGCGGTTTTCCTGCAACTGCGCGTTCCATACCAATTCTTCGCGGATCACCACCTTGCGGCTGGCAAACGCTTCCCGGTCCGCCGCGTGGAAGCCCATGTTCTGCTCCTTGGGAAAGTGCTGCAGGTCGCGTCCTTCGGCGATGTCCTGCTGGCGCACGCCCCATTGCTGTTCGCAGGCCTGGTTCATCAGCAAGATGCGCGAATCGGCATCCTTGAGGAACAGCGACAGGGGCATCATGGAAATGATGTCCTGCAGCCGTTCCTCGCTGCGCGCCAGGGCCGCTTCCGTTTGCGCGCGCATGGCGATTTCCGCGGACAGTTGGAGATTCACGTCGAGCAGCTGGGCCGTGCGCAGGGCCACGCGGCTTTCCAGCTCCGCATGGGCGACGCTGAGCGCGTGTTCGGCCCGCTTGTGTTCCGTGATGTCGTTGGCCAGCACGAGCGCGCCTGTCAAGGTGCCCAGCTGGTCGTACAGGCAGCGGCCGCTGATCATGGCCCAGCGTTCCGATCCGTCGCTGTGCCAGTACTGCAGTTCGCCCATGCAGCTGTGTTCCTGCGTGCGTCTCAGCGGGCACAGGCGCAGCAAGGTCGCTTCATCGTGGAATTCGCTCATCTTGTGGCCCAGCAGCTTTTCCGCCGGAATGCCCAGCATGTCGCACAGGCGCTGGTTGAGATGCAATATCGTGCCTTCCGCGTCCGTTTGCCACATCCCGTCCTGCGCCGTCTCGCTCAGGTCGCGGTAGCGCATGACGCTGGCGTCGAGCTGCAGTCGCGTGCTGGCCAGGTGGTTGCGCAGCACGCGCAGCAGCCACAGTGCGATGCCGCCAGCGGCCGCCAGCAGCAGCGACAGCCAGACATGTTCCCAGAAGTTGAGTTCCTGCCAGGCCGCGCCCGCCAGCCAGCCCAGCACGACCAGGATGATGGCGGCGCATGCCGCACCCAGCGTTTCAATCGACCATTTGCTCATCCGCATTCCTGGCGTCGTGGTTGGCCGCTGCGGTGCGCCTGGCGCCGGAGTGGGGGGAAGATATTCCACGCTAGTGTAATACCAAATGTTGCTTTCTTGAGAATATTTTTCCATTGGGCAAGCAAAAGGGCCGGCCCTTGCGGTGCCGGCCCCTGCCTGCCGATGGCAGCTTGACGTGATCAGCCCGTGTTGCGCAAGCCTGCCGCCACGCCATTGATCGACAGCTGGATACCGCGGTGCACCCGTTCGTCGACTTTACCGGCGTTGGACAGGGTGCGGTTGCGCTTGATCAATTCCACCTGCAAGTGGTTCAGCGGATCGAGATAGGCGAAGCGGTTCTGGATCGAGCGGGCCAGCAGCGGATTGCCCGCCAGCCGTTCCGTATTGCCGGTGATCAGCTCCAGGCAGCGCAAGGTGTTGCCATGCTCGTCCGTGATGCGCTTGTAGATGCGTTCGCGCAAGCCCTGGTCCGCCACCAGTTCCGCATAGCGCGAGGCGATCGCCAGGTCGGTCTTGGCCAGCACCATGTCCATGTTCGACAGCAGGGTGGCAAAGAATGGCCATTCGGCGTACATGGCGCGCAGGGTGGCGATCCTGTCATCTTTCGCATCGCCGTCGGCCTGATTGATCCAGGCTTCGATGGCGCTGCCGAAGCCGAACCAGCCCGGCAGCAGCAAGCGGCACTGGCCCCAGGAAAAGCCCCAGGGAATGGCGCGCAAGTCTTCGATACGCTGGTTGGCCTTGCGCGAGGCGGGGCGCGAACCGAGGTTCAGCTCGGCGATTTCCGCAATCGGCGTAGCCGAGAAGAAATACTCCGTAAAGCCCGGCGTTTCATACACGAGGTGGCGGTAGGCGTGATAGGCGAGGTCCGACAATTGCGCCATCACGGCTTCGAACTGCGCCAGCTGGCCGTTGCGGGCCGGATTGGCTTCCTGCGGCGCCAGGCTCGCTTCCAGGGTGGCGGCGACCAGCAATTCCAGGTTGCGCCGGCCGATTTCCGCGTTGGAAAACTTCGAGGCGATGATCTCGCCCTGTTCCGTCAGGCGGATCTGGCCGTTGACGGTGCCCGGCGGCTGGGCCAGGATGGCTTCGTAGCTGGGGCCGCCGCCACGGCCCACCGTGCCGCCGCGGCCATGGAACAGGCGCAGCTTGACGCCGGCCTTTTGAAAGTCGGACACGAGCGCCAGTTCCGCCTTGTACAGTTCCCAGTTCGACGTGAGGAAGCCGCCATCCTTGTTCGAATCGGAATAGCCGAGCATGACTTCCTGCAGCTGTCCCTGCTTGGCGATCAATTGTTTTACCAGGGGCAAGGCCATGACCTGGCTCATGATGCCGGCCGCGCGCTGCAGGTCGGGGATCGTCTCGAACAGGGGGATGACCATCAGCTCGCACGTGCTGTCGCCGTCGCCTTCTGTTTTCCAGTCGGTGCGCAGCAAGCCTGTTTCTTTTTGCAGCAGCAATACCTCCAGCAAGTCGGACACGGTTTCCGTGTGCGAGATGATGTAGTTGCGAATCGCCCGCGCGCCGTAGCGCTGGCGGATGTCGCGCGCCGCGCGCAGGATCGCCAGCTCGGAATCCGTCTCCGTGGCGTAGGCAATGTAGGGTGAATACAGCAAACGCGGCTGGGCCAGTTCGTTCAGCAGCAGCGCTTGCTTGCCTTCCTCGGACAGGGCCGTGTAATCGGCGGCCACGCCGCTTTTCGCGAACAGGTCGGCCAGCACGCGCTCGTGCACGTCGGAGGTCTGGCGCATGTCGAGCGACGCCAGGTGGAAACCGAAGATGTCGGCCGCGCGCGCCAGGGTGGCCAGGCGCGGGCGCACGAGGGCGGCGCCGTGGTGCGATTCGAGCGAGGCGACGATGGTGCGCAAGTCGGCCACAAACGCGGCCGCGTCAGGGTAGGCGGCGGCCGGGCCCACTTCCTTGCGCAGGATGTTGGTGGCGCCCAGCGCGCGGGCCGTGGCGGCCAGGCGCGCATAGATGCCGATCAGGGCGCGGCGGTACGGTTCGTCGCTGCGGTGCGGCGAAGCGTCCGGCGACTGGTCGGCCAGCGCCTGCAGTTCGGCGCTCACGCCCACCATCAGGGTCGAGACGGACAATTCCGCGCCCAGCGCGTGCACTTCGTCGAGGTAGAAATCGAGGATGGTGGTGGCGTGGCGCGCCAGTGCGTGCTGCATGGTGCCCGCGTTGACGTTCGGGTTGCCGTCGCGGTCGCCGCCGATCCAGCTGCCCATCTGCACGTAGGCGGCATTAATCGGTTCTATCGTGCCGTCGCCGTTCGGGTACTCGGCGGCGATGTCTTCCTCGATATCGTCATACAGGCCCGGCAGTTCGCGCAGGAAGGTGATGCGGTAGTAGGACAGGGCGTTTTCGATCTCGTCGGCCACCGTCAGCTTCGAGTAGCGCAGCATGCGCGTCTGCCACAGGGTGGCGACACGCGAGCGCAGCAGCTGCATATTGGCTTGCCGTTCTTTCGGCGTCTGCGGCAGGTCGCGCTCGGCCAGCAGGCGGGCGATGTCGTGCTCGGCGTCGAGGATGCTCTTGCGCTGCACTTCCGTCGGGTGGGCCGTCAGCACGGGCGCGATCAGGGCGTCCTGGAAGAAGGTGTCGACGGTCTTGCGCGGCACGCCGGCCATGCGCAGTTTTTTCAGCGCGAAGCTGACGCTGCCCTTTTGCGCCGGCGAGCCGGCCAGCAGGTGGGCGCGGCGGCGGCGGATGTGGTGCTGGTCTTCCGCGATGTTGGCCAGGTGCGAAAAGTAGGAAAAGGCGCGCACGACGGAAATCGTCTGTTCGCGGCTCAGTTCCTTGAGCATGGCGTCCAGTTCCAGGGCCGCGTCCGCGTCCGCTTCGCGGCGGAAGCGTACGGAAGTCTGGCGTATGGTTTCCACCACATTGAAGACGGCGTCGCCTTCCTGTTCCCGCAGCACGTCGCCCAGCAGGCGGCCCAGCAGGCGGATGTCTTCTTTCAGCGGCGCGTCCTTGTCGGAGCCGGCCGTTGGAACTATTTCTGGTGCTACTGCGTCATTGAGCATAATAAAGAACCAAAGTAAGTGTAAAAGCAAGGGAATGTGGATCGCACCGGGCGTTTGGCCGCAGAGGGGAGGGGGCGCATGATAAAATTTGTGGTCTTCAACATGGACGCTAGCCTGACTTGGCCTTCTAGGCCAAGGGATAACGATTATAGCGACGCCGGGCGCCATTCCGATACAAATTGATATCGGACGGGCGAAATGGCAACGACAATGACAACGACAGCCACAGCGAAAGAACTTGTTTTGAAAGCATCCGAATTGACCCCGAACGAATTGAATATTCCTGCCCGCCTGGTGATCGCCACGCGCGAGAGCCGTCTGGCCATGTGGCAAGCCGAACACGTGCGTGCGCGCCTGGCCGCCCTGTATCCGCAGTGTAGCGTTGAAATTCTCGGCATGACCACACGCGGCGACCAGATTCTGGACCGCGCCCTGTCCAAGGTAGGCGGCAAGGGCCTGTTCGTCAAGGAGCTGGAAGTGGCGATGGAAGAGGGCCGCGCCGACCTGGCCGTGCATTCGCTGAAAGACGTGCCGATGGAGTTGCCGCAAGGCTTTGCCCTGGCCGCCATCCTCGAGCGCGAAGACCCGCGCGACGCGTTCGTGTCGAACGATTACGCCAGCCTGGCCGAGCTGCCGCACGGCGCCGTCGTCGGCACCAGCAGCCTGCGCCGCCAGTCGCTGATCGCCGCCCGTTATCCGCACCTGACCATACTGCCCCTGCGCGGCAATCTCGATACGCGTTTGGGCAAGCTTGACCGTGGCGATTACGCGGCCATCATCCTGGCCGCCGCCGGCCTGAAGCGCCTGGGGCTCGAATCGCGCATCCGCGCCGTGCTGGCGCCGGAAGACAGCCTGCCGGCGGCAGGCCAGGGCGCCATGGCGATCGAGATCCGCAGCGGGCGCGCGGACGGCGCCGACCTCGTGCGCCTGCTGGCGCCGCTGAACCACGCGGCCACGGCCCAAGCCGTCACGGCCGAGCGCAAGGTGTCGAAGATTTTCGGCGGCAGCTGCCAGATCCCGCTGGCCGCGTTCGCTACAGTCGAAGGTGAACAGATGCGCTTGCGCGCCATGGTCGCCACGCCGGACGGCGCGCGCATGGCCAGCGCCGACGTCAGTGGTCCGGCTGGCGCGCCGGAACTGCTGGGCGAGCAAGTGGCCGAACTGCTGCGCGGGCAAGACGCCGCCGGCATCCTCGCCTCGTGCGCCGTCACGCCCGACAACCATGAAGGCCTGGCGCCGCATGCCTGACACCGTGGTGATCACGCGGCCCGCGCAACAAGCGGGGCCGCTGGCCGCCCACATCGCGGCGCTGGGCTTGCCCGTGCAGCTGCTGCCGCTGCTGGAAATCCACGCGCTCGACGGCGAGGACGAATGCGCGCACTTGCAGGCCGTGCTGGCGCGCCTGCGCGATTTTGACCTGGTGGCGTTCGTCTCGCCGAACGCCATCGATTGCGTCTTTGCGCACTTGCCCGCGTGGCCGCCAGGTGTGCCGCTGGCCGTCGTGGGCGAGGGCAGCAAGATGGCCCTGGCAGCGCATGGCGTGACGGACGCCAACGCGGCCATCACCAGCCCGCTCGACACGGCGCGCAGCGATTCCGAACATTTACTGCTGGCGCTGGACTTGCCGGCCCTGCGCGGCAAGCGCGTGCTGATCGTGCGCGGCGATGGCGGACGCGATTACCTGGCCGACGGCTTGCGCGCGGCCGGCGCCGAAGTCGAGTTCGTTACGGCCTACCGCCGCAAGGTGCCGACGCTGACGCCGGCCTTGCGGGCGACCCTGGAAAAGCTGTTGCAGCATAATAATGACTGGATCATCACCAGCTCGGAAGCGCTGCGCGGTTTGCTGGCGCTGCTGGAGGAATTGGATGCTGAAAAGACGGCTGTTGTGAAAATGCAACAGCAGCATCTGATCGTGCCGCACGCCCGCATTGCACAAACGGCGGCGGCCCTGGGTTTTGCCCGTGTCACCCTGACAGGATCAGGCGACGCAGGAGTGCTCGCCGCGTTACAATCACGACCATGAACGAAATGCCTACACTCTCCGAACCGAATGCAACGCCTGGCAGCGCCGTGAAGACGGCGCCGCAGGCGGCCGACCAACCTGCCGGCCGCGCGCCGACCTTGCTGGAACAGCTGCAAAAGCCCATGAGCATCGCCGTCATCGTGCTGGCCGTGCTGCTGGCTGCGCAAAGCTGGTCGACCAGCAAGCAGATCCGCAACCTGCGCGAAGAAGTGGCCAAGCGCCTGCAAAAGGGCGATGTCAGCAACGCCGAAACGGGCGTGCTGGCGCGCAACGTGCAAGAAGGCACGAAAGAGCTGGAAATCAAGGTGGGCGCGCTGGAAAACCGCCAGAGCGAAACGCAAAGCCAGCAGCTGGCCCTGGAACAACTGTATAACGACTTGTCGAAGAACCGCGACGAGTGGGCGCTGACGGAAATCGAGCAAGTGCTGTCGACGGCCAGCCAGCAACTGCAACTGGCCGGCAACGTGCCCGGCGCGCTGATCGCCCTGCAAAACGCAGACCGCAGCCTGTCGCGCTCGGACAAGCCGCAATTCATCACCATCCGCCGCGCCATCGGGCGCGACATGGAAAAACTCAAGGCCCTCCCTAGCGTCGATTCGACGGGCGTGGCCCTGCGCCTCGACGCCGTGATCGCCCAGATCGACTCGCTGCCGATGCTGTCAGACGAAACGCCGGCCTTGCCGGCCGCGCCGGAAAAACCGGGCAAGGCCAAGCCCGTGCGCGATGCCGCCGGCAAGCTGGTGGGTCCGCCTGCGCCGGAACCGATGCTGCAAAAAGTGCGCGACGGCTTCAATACCTGGAGCGGCGACATGTGGGCCGACGTGCGCCAGTTGATCCGTATCCGCCGCGTCGATACGCCGGAAGCGCTGATGCTGTCGCCGACGCAATCGTATTTCTTGCGCGAAAACGTCAAGCTGCGCCTGCTCAATGCCCGCATGGCTTTGTTGTCGCGTAATGAAACGGCTTTCCGTAACGACTTGATCGCTGCGCAGGATGCGCTGGCCAAGTATTTCGACACCCGCGCCAAGAGCACGCAGACGGCGCAAGCGCTGCTGCGCCAGGTGCAGGGCAGCAACCTGGCCATCGAAATGCCAACCTTGTCCGACAGCCTGACGGCTGTGCGCAACTACAAAGCGAAGTCCTGAGCCCATGCGTCTATTTCTCTGGTTACTCGCCCTGATGGCCGCGGCGATCGGTATCGCCGTGACGGCCCGTTTCAACCCTGGCAACGTGGTGCTGTTCTATCCGCCATACCGCATCGACTTGTCGCTGAACTTCTTCCTGCTGCTGCAGGTCGTGCTGTTCGTGCTGCTGTACCTGCTGGTGCGCGCCGTGCGCGCCACCGTGCGCATGCCGGCGCAAGTGGCGGCCTACCGCCAGCGCAAGCGTGAGCGCGATGGCAACAAGGGCTTGCGCGAAGCCTTGAAAGCCCTGTTCGAAGGCCGTTTCGGCCATGCAGAGAAGGCCGCCTTGCGCGCCGCCGAACTGGAAGAAAACGCCGGCCTGGCCGCGCTGATCGGCGCGCGCGCCGCGCACCGCATGCGCCAGTCCGAGCGCCGCGACAGCTGGCTGTCCCGCGTCGAAGGCGATGCCAGCCTGAAGACGGCCCGGTTGATGACGGTGACGGAATTGCTGGTTGACGACCACCAGCCTGAAGCGGCCCTGGCCGCCGTGCGCGAACTCAATGCCAGCGGCACGCGCCATATCCACGCGCTGCAATGGTCGCTCAAGGCCGAGCAGCAGGCGAAGAACTGGCCGGAAGTGCTGCGCCTCGTGCGCTCGCTCGACAAGCACCGCGCCCTGCATCCGGCCCTGTCGTCGCGCCTGCGCGAGCTGGCATACGATCATTTGCTGTCCGATCCGTCGCATGACGCGGAATCCTTGATGCGCGTGTGGTCCACCGTGCCCAGCAGCGACCGGGTCAAGCCGTACATCGCCTGCCGCGCCGCCACGGCCCTGAATGCGCGTGGCCTGCACGACGAAGCGCGCCTCGTGTGCGAAGAGTCGCTGGCCGCCGACTGGGACGAGAGAGTCGTGCGCGCCTACCGCGAAGCGGCGGCGCCAAGCGGCACGCCGGCCCTGCTGCTGCAGATCGAGCATTGCGAACAATGGATGAAACAGCGTCCGCTCGATGCGGAACTGGCGCTGACCCTGGGCACCTTGTGCCTCAAGCAAAAACTGTGGGGCAAGGCCCAGCGCCACCTGGAGCAGGCCTTGTCGGACGCGAACGAGCCGCAGATGGTGCGCGACGCCCACCTGAAGCTGGCGCAGATGCACGACGCCTTGCAGCAGACGGAACAGGCTGCCGCCCATTACCGGCAGTGCGCCTTGGCGACCATCCTGTAAGCCACTTGTTTCTTCAGACGTAAAAAAGCCGTTCAGTGCAGACTGAACGGCTTTTTTTTGCGCTGCTAGCTTGCTACTTTACTTCTTCGCGCTTTACTTTTTCGGTACGGCGGCGCCTTCGGGCAAGGCATACGCGACCAGGGTATCGCTCATCTTCGTGCCCAGCGAACCGTGGCCGCCGGCCATGACGACGACGAACTGGCGTCCCGACTTGTTCGACACATAGCTCATCGGCGTAGCCTGGCCACCGGCTGGCAAGCGGGCTTTCCAGATCACTTTGCCGTTGCTGACGTCGTAGCCGCGGATGTAGTAGTCGAGCGTGCTGCTGAGGAAGGTCACGCCGCCACCGGTGGTGACCATGCCGCCCAGGCTGGGCACGCCCAGTGGTAGCGGGATCGGCACGGGACCGCTGTCGCGCGTGGTGCCGTTCTTGTGCATCCACACTTTTTTCATCGTGCGCAGGTCGACGGCGGCCACATAGCCCCACGGCGGTGCCTGGCACGGGAAGCCCAGCGGCGACAGGAATGCCTTGATTTCCACGGCGAACGGGACGCCCGTCTGCGGCTGCAAGCCCATTTCGCCACCGGTGCCGCCCTTGGCCGTCGTTTCCGCGCGCGGTACGAGTTTTTCCAGGAAGCCCATGTAGTCAGGGTTGACGATCAACAACTGGCGCACGGGATCGATGGCCGCGCCACCCCATTCGAAGATACCCAATGGGCCCGGGGAGATGACGGCGCCCTTGCCAGCCGTTTGCGGCGTGAACGGGCCTTCATAGCGGCGTTCCTTGAAGATGATGCGGCAGGCGAGCTGGTCGAACGGTGTCGTGCCCCACATGTCCGCTTCGCTGATGTTGCGTTCAGGCAGGAAGGTCAGGGCCGAGAACGGCTGCGTGGGCGACAGGGTGTCGCCGGCGGCAGGATTGCTCGTCGGCACGGGTTTTTCCGGCGCCGGCACGACCAGGCTGCCATCGCGGCGGTCGATCACGTAGATGTCGCCGCGTTTTGTCGTGGCCACGACGGATGGCACTTTGCCTTTCGGCGTGTCGATGTCGACCAGACTCGGCTGGCCGCCGATATCCATATCCCAGATATCGTGGTGCACGGTCTGGTAGACCCAGCGCACCTTGCCCGTTGCCAGGTCCAGCGCGACGATGGCGCTGTTGAATTTCTCGCCATTCTTGTTGCGGTTGCCGCCCCAGGTATCGGGCGTTTCATTGCCCATCGGGATGTAGACCATGCCCAGCTTTTCATCGATGCTGGCCACGCCCCACGAGTTCGGCGAGTTGTTGGTGTAGTTCTTGCCTTCAGGGAAGGGTTGCGTATCTTCCGGCGTGGCCGGGTCCCAGTTCCACATCAGCTTGCCGGTGACGGGATCGTAGCCGCGGATCACGCCCGATGGCTCTTCCGTCGAATGGTTGTCCGTCACGCTGGCGGCGATCACGGCCATTTTCTGCGACACGGCCGGCGGCGAGGTCGGCATCAGGAAACCGCGCTTGATCATCGCCATGTTCTTGTACAGGTTGACGACGCCGTTGTTGCCAAAGCTCTTGCACGACTCGCCCGTATCGGCGTTGACGGCGATCATGGTGCCATCCATGGTTGGCGCCAGGATGCGGCGCGGGCATTCCATGCCGGCAGCTTCGGGGGCTGGATTGTTCTTCGCGCGGCCCGCGTTCACGTCCCAGTACGCCACGCCGCGGCAGATCATGTGCTGGTAGCTGGCCGCGTCGCGGTTGATCTTCGGATCGTGGCGCCAGATTTCCTTGCCCGTGTCCGGGTTCAGGGCGATGACGATATTGTGCGGCGTGCACAAATACAGCATGTCATTGACCTTCAGCGGCGTCACTTCGTTGGCGATCTCGCCCGGGTCGTTCGGTCCCTTGAAGTCGCCCGTGTGGTAGGTCCAGGCTTCTTTCAGGCCGGAAATATTCGCCGGCGTGATTTGCGCGGCCGGGGCATAGCGGTCGCCATAGCCGGAGCGGCCATACGCGGACCAGTCATTGTGCTCGACGCCGGGTGCCAGGTCGCCCGTGGCCGTGGCCGTGGCGGCCATGTTTTCGGCAGGCACGTCGCCATGCAGGTCATGGTAGTCCTGGAACAGGGCGATGACACCGGCGATGACGGTCAGGGCCACGGCGGCGGAAAGCGCCGTCTTGCCCGCTTGTCCCTGTTTCGCCGCGGCGGCTGGCGCCAGGCGGCGGTTGACGAAGGGTAGCAGCAGCCAGACGGCGGCGGCAAACCAGATGTCGAGGCGCGGCAGCAATTGCCACCAGTCGAATTTCACTTCAATGACGGACCAGATGAGAGTGGCGATCAGCAGGAAGGCCATGAACGGTTGCGCGCTGCGCTTGCCCTGGAACACCAGCGCGCCGGCAACGAGCATGCCGATACCGGCCAGCAGGTAGTACCAGGAGCCGCCCAGAGAGGCCAGCCAGATGCCGCCGCCCAGCAGGGCGAGGCCAAACAGAATGAAAATAACGCCGGTGACCTTTAATAAAGGCCCGGGCCGGAAAGAGGGAATCATCATATTCCTTTTTGCAAGGATTTATCGGTGGCGCGTGATGCGCCATATTGAATCTAGCGAAGGCTTTGTTTGCAGAGTATGCGAAGTTTTGGAAACACCAGAATGTGACAGTTTATCAGAATTGATGATTGTCTTCTGGTCGCGCCATTTTTTGGAAGGTTCGCCATTTGAATAAATAAATGCTTCAAATAAGCGCAAATATTATGCTGGAAGAGGGGATTCCAGGGCTGGAGGGCGGTATTGAAGCGGCTGCGTCGTCATGCGCCCGCATTGTGGGGAGAATAAGACTGGCGCTGTTGTTATAATTGGCTGCATAAAATGCAATATCAAATATAATAACCATGTTTGCCGCATGGTGATATTGAAATGAAAATAGGCGGATATTGACGGAATTAATTCGGGACTGACCGTAGTAATGCTTAAGTGTTTCTACTTATTATTTTCGGTGGCCTGTTTATACTCTCAACGGCAGGCTGCGCAGTCCAACGGGCCGGGCGCGTCACTGTTGCTGGCAGGACGCGCAAAACGCCGGCGGGCCGCTGCTGCGTCGCACAAGCGGCCTGTACTTCGCTATAATTGCGCGGTTAAAACACCACCCGCTAATGAGGAATCCCATGAGTTTGAATAACGTCTCTTCCGGCCGCGACCTGCCGAACGATTTCAACGTCGTCATCGAAATCCCGATGAATGCCGATCCGATCAAGTACGAAGTCGACAAGGAAAGCGGCGCGATCTTCGTCGATCGCTTCATGGGTACCGCCATGCATTACCCGTGCAACTACGGCTACGTGCCGAACACCCTGTCGCCGGACGGCGACCCGGTTGACGTGCTGGTCATCACCCCGTTCCCGCTGATCCCGGGCGTGGTTGTGCGCTGCCGTCCTATCGGCGTGCTGAAAATGACCGACGAGTCGGGCGAAGACGCGAAAGTGCTGGCCGTGCCAGTCGACAAGGTCCTGTCGATCTACAGCCACTGGCAAAAGCCGGAAGACTTGAACGAACTGCGCTTGCGCCAGATCCAGCATTTCTTTGAGCACTACAAGGATCTGGAAAAAGGCAAATGGGTCAAGATCGACGGCTGGTATGGCCCGGAAGTGGCCAAGGAAGAAATCCTGAACGGCGTCGCTGCGTTCAAGGCCGACGCCGCCAAAGCCTAAGAACATCGAGTAAGAAAAACGCTCCCCGCCAGTCATGGCCGGGAGCGTTTTTTTATGCGCGAAACGGACTGTGTTCGTTCAACTCGTCGAGGTAGGCATCGATGCCGCCCCGTTCACGCTCGAGGAAGCGCTGCACGGCGTCGGCAAAGGCCGGGTGCGCCAGCCAATGGGCGGACCACGTCTTTTGCGGCAGGAAGCCGCGCGCCATCTTGTGCTCGCCCTGGGCGCCCCCTTCGAAGGTGGCGATGCCATTGGCGATGCAAAACTCCAGCGGCTGGTAGTACGCCGTCTCGAAATGCAGACAGGGCACGTGCTCGAGCGCGCCCCAGTAGCGGCCATACAGGGTGTCAGCCGTGTGGATCACCAGCGAGGCGGCAATGGCCCGGCCTTCACGCTCGGCGATCACCAAGAGAGTGTTTTCCGGCATGCTCGCGCCCAGGCGTCGGAAGAAGTCCAGCGACAGATAGGGCGAGGAGCGGTGTTCCGCATAGGTATTGCTGTAGCAGCGGTGGAACAGTTTCCAGTCCGCGTCCGTGGCGTTCGCTCCGTGCACCTGGCGCATGGTGACGCCTGCTTCCCGCACCTTGCGCCGCTCGGCGCGGATATTCTTGCGCTTCTTGTGCTCGAGGGTGGCGAGGAATTGCTCGAAATCCGTGTAGCCGGGATTGAGCCAGTGAAACTGCACGCCACTACGCATCAGGTAGCCAGCTTGCTCCAGCTGGCGCGCTTCGCTTTCCGGCGGGAACAGGATGTGGCAGGACGACACGTCGGCCGCTTGCTGCTGCGCCTGCAGAAAGGCCAGCAGGGCAGCGCGCGCCTCGCCATCGCGGGCCAGCAGGCGTGTGCCGCTGACGGGTGTAAACGGTATCGCGGACAACAGTTTCGGGTAATATTCAAGGCCATGTTGCCGATAGGCGTCGGCCCAGGCCCAGTCGAACACGTATTCGCCATACGAGTGCATTTTGAGGTACAGGGGCAGGGCGGCGGCCAAGGTTTCGCCTTGCCACAGCACCAGGTAATTCGGCTGCCAGCCCGTGTCCGCGCTGGCGCAGCCGGACTCGTGCAGCGCGTGCAAGAAGGCGTAGGAAAGGAAGGGATTGGCCTCCGCCTTGGCGTCCGCCTGGCTTGCCAGCAGTTCAGACCAGGCCGCTTCGCCAATTTCAGCCAGGGTAGTGACGATAGCCGTGCGATAATTCATTGTTGTAGTGTGCATTCATCACTCTCGGGGCGCCGCCACCGGCCTGCGCGCCCCTGTCTTGTTTAATAGAACGAAAATATCCATCATCATCATGACAGTCAAAGTCGCAATTGCTCAAATGAATAGTACGGTCGGCGATCTAGCCGGCAACCGTGCCAAGATCTTCGACCTTTCCCGCCGCGCCTTTGAAGCGGGCGCCGATATCGTGCTCACGCCGGAACTGTCGCTGGTCGGCTATCCACCCGAGGACTTATTGCTGCGCAATGCATTCTACGCAAAAACGCAGGAAGCGTTTGCGGGACTGGCTGCCGACCTGGCCCAGTTCAAGGATCTGCACGTGGTGGTGGGCTTGCCCCTGCAAGACGAGAAGGGCGTGCGCTACAACGCCACCTCCGTGCTGCTGAACGGCGAAGTACTGGGCACCTACCGCAAGCATGATTTGCCGAACACGACCGTGTTCGATGAAAAGCGTTACTTTACGTCGTCGGACCAGGCTTTCGTGTTTGGCGTGAAGGGCGTGCGTTTCGGCATCAATATCTGCGAAGACACGTGGTTCGAGCACGCACCGATGCGCGCCCGTGCGGCCGGCGCGCAAGTGCTGCTGGTGCCGAACGGCTCGCCATACCACATGAACAAGCAGCATCTGCGCTATGACACCATGCGCAAGAATGTCAGCGCGCAAGGCATGGCCCTCGTCTACGCCAACCTCGTCGGCGGCCAGGATGAACTGATTTTCGACGGCGACTCCTTCGTGATGGATGCGGCCGGCACGATGTGCGCCCAGCTGCGCCACTTCGAGGAAGACTTGCAACTGGTCGAATTCGACGGCGCCACGCCCGTGCGGCAGCCGCTGGCCGCGCCGTTGACGACCGAGGCGCAGGTGTACCAGGCGCTGGTGCTGGGCGTGCGCGACTATATCGGCAAGAACGGTTTCCCTGGCGTGCTGATCGGCATGTCGGGCGGCGTCGATTCCGCCCTGACCCTGGCGATTGCCGTCGATGCGCTGGGCGCCGACAAGGTGCGCGCCGTCATGATGCCATCGCAATTCACGGCCGATATCTCGTGGATCGATTCGCGCGACATGGTAAAACGCCTCAATGTGCGCTACGATGAAATTCCGATCAAGCACACCTTCGACGCCTTCCGCGCCACCTTGGCTGACGAGTTCGCCGGACTGGCGGAAGACGCGACGGAAGAAAACATCCAGGCGCGTATCCGCGGCACCTTGCTGATGGCCCTGTCGAACAAGCATGGCAGCATCGTGCTAACGACGGGCAACAAGAGCGAAATGGCTGTCGGTTATTGCACCTTGTACGGCGACATGGCGGGCGGCTTTGCCGTGATCAAGGATATCGCCAAGACCCTCGTCTACCGTTTGTGCGCCTGGCGCAACAGCGTGTCGGACGTGATACCCGAGCGCATCCTGACGCGCGGACCGTCGGCCGAATTGCGCGCCGACCAGCTGGACCAGGATTCCTTGCCGCCATACGACGTACTCGACGGCATCATGCAGCTGTACATGGAAGAAAACCGGCCGATCGCCGACATTATCGAGGCTGGCTACCCGCCGGCCGACGTGGCGAAAATCACGCGCCTGATCAAGATCAATGAATACAAGCGGCGCCAGTCGCCAGTGGGCATCCGCGTCACGCACCGTGGCTTTGGCCGCGACTGGCGCTACCCGATCACGTCGAAGTTCTACGAATAACGAAGGGAACCCCGCCAAACCTACTGCGCAGCTCACTACCGGGCATCCGTTGCTCACCGTACTTAAAGTACGGCTCCGCTACTCAGCCCGGTATTGAACTTGCTCGCTACGGTTTTGCGGGGTCCCGTTAAGCCAGTTGGTGAAGAATTGTCGATTATCAATAAGGAGAAAGCCATGAAACAGATTACCGCCATCATCAAACCATTCAAGCTCGACGAAGTGCGCGAAGCGCTGGCCGACGTGAACGTGACGGGCTTGACCGTGACGGAAGTGAAGGGCTTTGGCCGCCAGAAGGGCCATACCGAGCTGTACCGTGGCGCCGAGTATGTGGTCGACTTCCTGCCGAAAGTCAAAGTCGAAGTGGTGGTGGACGACAGCGTGTCGGAACTGGTGGTCGACGCCATCATCAAGGCAGCCCGCACGGGCAAGATCGGCGACGGCAAGATCTTCGTGCGCGATGTGGAGCAGGTGATCCGCATCCGCACGGGCGAAACCGGCCCGGACGCGGTGTAAGTTCAAGCCAGCAATGGTGTCGGATTACGGCTCTTTGAGCCTAATCCGACCTACGCGTAGCAATGGGTGTCGTGCCGTAGGTCGGCTTAGCGCACCAGCGCGTAAGCCGACATGCGCCGCCAACAACGTTGCCGGTTGACGTATCAGCGCCCCAGCCGCATATCGAATTTCCAGCAAATCAGGCGCAGAATCGTGATGCCGCTGGCGCTGGTCCACAGCGCGAAGTCGTGCTCGGCGCCGAAGTGCATCTGCAGCAGATAAGCCCAGCAGCCGAAGAACGCGCAGATCGCGTACGGTTTTCCGTCGCGAAATACCATCGGCACTTCGTTGCAGACGATGTCGCGCATCACGCCGCCAAAAATCCCCGTAATCACCCCCATCATCGACGCGATGAAGAGCGGCATGCCGGCGCGCGTCGCTTCGGCCACGCCCGCGATGGCGAACATGCCCAGGCCGATGGCGTCGGCGATGACGATCAGGCGTTCCGAGACGATCTGGCGCAAGTGCTGGATCAAGGGCGCGGCCGTCAGGGCCAGCACGAAGATGAGAATCGCGTATTCCTGGTGCGAGACCCAGAACAATGGCCGCTTGTCGAGCAGGATGTCGCGCAAAGTGCCCCCGCCAAATGCCGTGATGAAGGCCACCACGAATACGCCGACCAGGTCCATGCGCTTGCGGCGCGCTTCGATGAAGCCGGAAAACGCGCCCACCAGGATGGCGATGACCTCAATGATCTTGATCAGCGAGCCAGGCGGCAATTGGGGTGGCATCATGGGTGGAGCGCGTGCACGAGACGCTAAGCAGGAAATAATTGTCACAGGTTAACATGACACGGCCCCGAATGGTGACAAACGGGGCCGTGCGCATGGGCTAACTTGTTACTGAATTGTAATTTCTTGCTGCGGTGCTCAGCGGATGGGCTGCAGGGCGGAAGAAAGCAATACGACCAGCGCGCCATCGCCCCCTTCAGAGCGGCGCGCCTGGCAAAAGGCGATGACTTCATCCTTTTGCACGAGCCAGCTGTGCACCATCGATTTCAAGACCGGTTCCTGGCCTTTCGAGCCGAAACCCTTGCCGTGGATGACCCGCACGCAGCGCAGCTTGCGCCGCGTGGCCTGGTTCAAAAAGGCGCCGATGCCGTCGCGCGCCTCGTCGCGGCGCAAGCCGTGCAAGTCCAGCTCATCCTGGATGGGCCAGTGGCCCTTGCGCATCTTCTTGACCACGTCCGATCCCACGCCGGGGCGGGCGTAGTTCAGGGCCGGATCGTTTTCCAGGTAATGGTCGACTTCGAACAAGTCCGACAGCGACTCGCGCAGCACGGCCGCATCGTCCTCTTCCGGAGACAACTTGCGCGCCGGCTGCTGGGCCGCCATGGCGCCCGCCTTGGGCAGGCTGGGCACGTAGCGGTCCGACTCGGGCAGGCGCTTGACGCCGCCGATGCTGGCCTTGAACAGATTGCTCTCCACGGCCTGCACCTTGACTTGCTTGACGCGCTCCGCTTCAGCCTGGGCGCGCGCGTCGGCCTGCTCCTTGAGCTGCTTGCTGACCGCTTTCAGGTCGGCAAAGTCTTTCATCGACGCCATGCGACGCTTACTCCTGGCCTTCCAGGTAGCGCTGGGCGTCCAGTGCTGCCATGCAACCCGTGCCGGCGCTGGTGATGGCCTGGCGGTAGATATGGTCTTGCACGTCGCCGGCGGCAAACACGCCCGGTGCGCTGGTGGCGGTGGCCATGCCTTCCAAGCCCGTCTTGGTCTTGATGTAGCCGTTGTGCATGTCCAGCTGGCCTTCGAAGATGCCCGTGTTCGGTTTGTGGCCGATGGCGATGAAGACGCCATGCACGGAGAGCGCTTCGACCTTGCCGTCGATGGTCGACTTGATGTTCAGACCCGTCACGCCGCCTTCGTTGCCCGTCACTTCGTCCAGAGTGTGGTTATATTTCAACACAATCTTGCCTTCGGCAACCTTGGCGTTCAGGCGGTCGATCAAAATCGCTTCCGCGCGGAACTTGTCGCGGCGGTGGATCAGCGTGACTTTATTGGCGATGTTCGACAGGTACAGCGCTTCTTCGACGGCCGTGTTGCCACCGCCGACGACGGCCACTTCCTGGTTGCGGTAGAAGAAACCATCGCAGGTGGCGCAGGCGGACACGCCCTTGCCCATGAATTCCGCTTCCGATGGCAGGCCCAGGTATTGCGCGGATGCGCCCGTGGCGATGATCAGCGTGTCGCACGTGTATTCGTGGCTGTCGCCCTTCAGGCGGATCGGTTTTTCATTCAGGAAAGTGGTGTGGATGTGGTCAAACACGATTTCCGTATTGAAACGCTCGGCGTGCTGCAGCAAGCGCTGCATCAGGTCCGGGCCTTGCACGCCCATCGGGTCGCCAGGCCAGTTTTCCACGTCGGTGGTGGTCATCAACTGGCCGCCTTGTTCCACGCCGGTGACCAGCATCGGGTTCAGGTTGGCGCGGGCGGCGTAGACGGCGGCGCTGTAGCCGGCTGGGCCGGAGCCGAGGATCAAAACGCGGGCGTGTTTGGTAGTGGTCATGGGAGGCTTCTCTATGAGTGGGGTCTATCCGAATTGGGGGCATACGCGCGAAGAACAAGGGCGTATTGCGCTTGCGCAAGCAATCCACGATTATAGACCAAGCCGCCTGTAGCGACGAATCGTGGGGCCGTCCGAGGCATATATGGCTTAGAATACTTCCTTATTATGGGAAATTCCCTTTCAGAAACATTTTTCACCTTGCAGCGCTTCCCAGAATGACTAAACCAGCCCAGGCCAATCAAAATAGCTACACCCGAAAACCGGTCGAACGCCGCCCGCTGCCCAACCGGCTGGTGCGGCTGCTGTCCGAGGCGCGCTGGTTCGCGCTGGCCGCGTTTGCCTTGTATTTCGTGCTGATCCTGGCCAGCTTCAACAAGCTCGACCCCGGCTGGTCGCACGCCACCAATGTCGACAAGGTGGCCAACCTGGGCGGCAAGCTCGGTGCGACCTTTTCCGATTTGCTGCTGTATATCTTCGGCTTTTCCGCCTGGTGGTGGTGCGTGTGGCTGCTGCGCACGGTATGGCATGGCTATCGCCGCCTGAGCAAGCGCTTCCTGCTGGAAGAGGAAGAGGTGGAGCGCGAGCACCATGTCGAGATGCTGATTCGCATCGTCGGCTTCTCCATCATGCTGATCGGCAGCATGGGACTCGAATACTTGCGCATGGCAAAAAGCTTGCACGTGCAGCTGCCGCGCGATCCGGGCGGCGTGCTGGGCCAGCTGGTCGGGCACTCGGCCCACGTGGCCTTTGGCTTTACGGGCGCGACCTTGCTGCTGTTGCTGCTGTTCGGCCTGGGTTTCAGCTTGTTCTTCCACGTATCCTGGCTGCAAGTGGCCGAACGCATCGGTGGCGCCATCGAAGACGCCGTCAACTGGTTCGTACTGCGCTACCAGGACCGCGAAGACCGCCGCCAGGGAGAAGTGGCTGCCGTGCGCCGCGACGAAGTGGTAGTCATCGAGCGGGCCAAGCACGTGGAGAAACACGTGGCCGCGCCGCCCGTGAAGATTGAACCGCAGGTGGTGACGGTGGTGAAATCGGAGCGCGTGGAAAAGGAACGCCAGGCCCATCTGTTCGAGAACCTGGGCGATGGCAAGCTGCCGCCGTTGTCCTTGCTCGATGAAGCGCCGCCCGTGGTGGAAACCGTGTCCGTGGAAACGCTGGAATTCACGAGCCGCCTGATCGAAAAGAAATTGTCGGACTTTGGCGTGGATGCCAAGGTAGTGGCCGCTTACCCCGGCCCCGTCGTCACGCGCTATGAAATCGAGCCGGCCACGGGTGTCAAAGGCAGCCAGATCGTGGGCCTGGCGCGCGACCTGGCCCGTTCGCTGTCGCTGACTTCCATCCGCGTGGTGGAAACCATTCCTGGCAAGAATTACATGGCGCTGGAACTGCCGAACAGCAAGCGCCAGATCGTGCGCCTGACGGAAATCCTCGGCTCCAAGGTCTACAACGATGGAGTCTCCAGCCTGACGATTGCGCTGGGCAAGGATATTGCCGGCAAGCCCGTCGTGGCAGATCTGGCGAAAATGCCCCACTTGCTGGTGGCCGGTACGACCGGTTCCGGTAAATCCGTGGGCATCAATGCGACGATTCTCTCGCTGCTGTACAAGTCCGACCCGCTCGACGTACGGCTGATTTTGATCGATCCGAAGATGCTGGAAATGTCCGTCTACGAAGGCATTCCGCACTTGCTGGCGCCCGTCGTGACCGACATGCGCCAGGCCGGCCACGCGCTGAACTGGGCCGTGAACGAGATGGAACGCCGCTACAAGCTGATGAGCAAGATGGGCGTGCGTAACCTGGCTGGCTACAACGCGAAGATTGCCGACGCGAAAAAGCGTGAAGAACATATCCCGAATCCGTTCAGCCTGACGCCGGATTCGCCGGAGCCGCTGGAAAAACTGCCGACCATCGTCATCATCATCGACGAGCTGGCCGACTTGATGATGGTGGTGGGTAAAAAAGTCGAGGAATTGATCGCGCGTATCGCGCAAAAGGCGCGCGCCGCCGGCTTGCACTTGATTCTGGCCACACAGCGCCCATCTGTAGACGTGATCACGGGCTTGATCAAGGCGAACATCCCGACGCGTATCGCCTTCCAGGTATCGTCGAAGATCGACTCGCGCACCATTCTCGACCAGATGGGCGCGGAAACCCTGCTGGGCATGGGCGACATGCTGTACATGCCGCCCGGCACTGGTTTGCCGATGCGCGTGCACGGCGCGTTCGTGTCCGATGAAGAAGTCCATCGCGTTGTCAGCCATCTCAAGCTGCAGGGCGAACCGAATTACATCGAGGGCATCCTCGAAGGCGGCACCCTGGAAGGCGACGGCGCTGAAGGCGGCGTGCCTGGCGAGGGCGGCGGCGAGGCCGATGCCCTGTACGACCAGGCGGTGGCGGTGGTGCTGAAAAACCGCCGCGCCTCGATTTCGCTGGTGCAGCGTCATTTGCGCATCGGCTACAACCGCGCCGCCCGTCTGCTCGAGCAGATGGAGCAGAGCGGGGTGGTATCAACCATGCAATCCAATGGCAACCGGGAAATCCTGGTGCCGGCGGCCAGTAGTGAACAAGGGTAAATAGAATGAAGAACACGACTTTCGCAGCAAAAATGATGATCGGCGCGGCCAGCGTTGCCTGCAGCCTGCTGTTCGCGGCCAGTGCCTCGGCCAGTGCGCTCGAGCAATTCAAGAGCTTTGCGGCCGGCACCAAGTCGGCCAAGGGCGAGTTCGTGCAGCGCCAGGTCAAGAAGGCGGACGCCAGCGGCAAGGCGAAAGTGTCGACGCCGGCCAGCGGCACGTTCGAGTTTGCCCGCCCAGGCAAGTTCATCTGGACCTATCTGAAGCCGTACGAGCAGCTGCTGCAAGCCGATGGCGACAAGCTGTACATCTACGACAAGGACTTGAGCCAGGTGACGGTCAAGAAACTGGGCGACGCGCTCGGTTCCTCGCCAGCAGCCATCCTGTTCGGCAGCAATGACCTGGAAAAGAATTTCACCTTGGCCGAAGCGGGCACGCGCGATGGCCTGGAATGGCTGAAAGCGACACCGAAAGCCAAGGACACGACGTTCGACGAAATCACCATCGGCCTGCGCAATGGCGTGCCGGAAGCGATGGAGTTGCGCGATTCGTTCGGGCAGACGTCGGTGCTGGCGTTCAAGAACTTCCAGAAAAATCCGGCCTTATCTGCCAATCACTTTAAATTTGTCATGCCCAAGGGCGCCGACGTCATCAACAATTAAGACTGTCGCGCCTTGCGTATGAGCCAGCCTCGCAGCAATGCGGGGCTTTTGCATTCTTATTAGGTAACTCAATATGGCGGATCTCTTTTCCACCGCACCGCGCCAGCCCTTGGCCGAAGCCTTGCGGCCGGCTACCCTGAATGAAGTCATCGGCCAGACGCATCTGCTGGGCGTGGGCAAGCCGCTGCGCCTCGCGTTCGAGGCGGGCAAGGCCCATTCGATGATTTTGTGGGGGCCGCCCGGCGTGGGCAAGACGACCCTGGCACGGCTGATGGCGAACGCCTTCGACAGCGAGTTCATCGCCCTGTCGGCCGTGTTCGCCGGCGTAAAAGATATCCGCGCGGCCATGGACCAGGCACGCCACAGCCTGGACCAGTTCGGCAAGCACACTTTATTGTTCGTCGACGAAATCCACAGGTTCAATAAATCGCAGCAGGATGCCTTGCTGCCCTTCGTCGAATCTGGCCTGGTGACGTTCATCGGCGCCACCACGGAAAACCCCAGCTTCGAAGTCAATTCGGCACTGCTGTCGCGCGCGCAAGTGTATGTGTTGAAATCGCTTAACGAAGACGAGATGAAACAGTTGCTGGCCAAGGCGCAAAGCACGGCGCTGACGCACCTGACGTTTGACGAGGCGGCCGCCGACACCCTGATCGGCTATGCGGATGGCGATGCGCGGCGTTTCCTGAATTTGCTGGAACAGGCCGAGACGGCCGCCAGCTCGACGGGTACGACCAGGATCGACGCGGCCTTTGTCGACAACGCGCTGACCCTCAATTCGCGCCGCTTTGACAAGGGCGGCGACAATTTCTATGACCAGATTTCCGCGTTGCACAAGTCCGTGCGTGGCTCCAACCCCGATGCTGCCCTGTACTGGTTTTGCCGCATGATCGACGGCGGCGCCGACCCCCGCTATCTGTCGCGGCGCATCGTACGCATGGCCTGGGAAGACATCGGCCTGGCCGACCCGCGTGCCCTGACCATGGTCAATGATGCGGCCGAAACGTATGAACGCTTGGGTTCGCCCGAAGGCGAGCTGGCGCTGGGCCAGGCGGTGATTTACCTGGCGATTGCCGCGAAAAGCAATGCCGGCTATAACGCCTTCAATACGGCGATGGCGTTTGTGAAGAAAGACAAGTCGAAGGAAGTGCCCGTGCATCTACGCAATGCACCGACGAAGTTGATGAAGGAACTCGGTTACGGCCACGCCTACCGCTACGCGCACGACGAGCCGGACGCGTACGCGGCCGGTGAAACCTATTTCCCGGACGGCATGGCGGAACCGGGTTGGTACCAGCCCGTGCCGCGCGGCCTGGAAAGCAAGATCGCCGATAAATTGGCGTGGCTGCGCGAGCTGGACAGAAAAGCAGGAAAACCAGCGGGCAAGGGCTGAGGTTACAGCCCCAGCAGGGTAAAACCGTCATCCTGCGGCGCATAGCCGACCAGCTGGCGCGTCGCTGCGATCGACAAGCGTTTATAGCGGTTGTCCGACACCCCATGCACGACGTGGTAGCCGGCCGGCACGTCCGCCGTCACGCAGCGGGCCAGCAATTGCACCACGTCACGTTCGCTGATGAAGGCGGCGATGTCGCGTGCGCTGTGCTGTTGACCTGGCGCAAAGTTGGCCACGTTGGCGATGCGCACGGCGATCGCCGTCATGCCGTGCTGGTGCGCAAAGGCCGAGGCCACGCCTTCACCGAAGGCCTTGCTGGCGCCATACATGTTCGCGGGGCGCGCCGGCATGCTTTCCTGTACTTGCACGTCCAGCGGGTAACCCTCGATGGCTTGCGCGCTGCTGGCAAGCACCACTCTTTTCACTCCCTGTTCCTGTGCCGCGCGGAAGATGTTGTGCGTGCCGACGATGTTCGGCTGCAGCAGTTGCGCATCGAAATCTGCGCTGGCGTGCGGCACGCCGGCCAGGTGCAGCACCACATCAATATCGGCGCAGGCGGCCAGGCAGGCGGCATAGTCAGCGACGTCGAGCTTGATGGATGGGCAGGGTGCTTCGGCCAGTTTGCCTGTGTGCAGGTCGGCCAGGCGCAGGGAGAATTCCCCGTGCCGGCGCTTCCAGAAAGCGGTGCCGATGATGCCGGCGGCGCCCGTGACGAGGACGCGCAGTGGTGCTTGATGTAGTGTTGCTTGACTCATGTATTCCTTGTGATCAGTGTGTGAGGCAGTGCCAGGTTCAGCCAGCGCAGCAGGGTGGGACGCGGTGCGGCCGTCCCATGCACGCGGATGTGCCCGCTACCGACGGCTTCGACGAGCACCAGGCCGTCGTTCGGTATCGTATAGCGTTCGCCGCTGCGCAGCACGCAATCCTCGAACTGGGCGTAGGCCGTGATCCACGCCGTGCCGGACAGGCATTCGATGACCCTGGCGTGCGCTTTTTCCAGGCGCAAAGGCCGTTCGCTGCGTAATTCGTGGTCGGTATGCATGGCATCGCTCCTGTTGTGCTGACAGGAACAGCTTAGGCGCTTGCCGCGAACCATGACAGATGCAGGAAAACGAAATTGTGATGCATACAGTGTCCCTTGTCGTACACTGTGCTTGTCAAAAAACTCGGCAACTGTATCTGTGCCGGCCACGCGCGCGAGCCGCATACTGAAGGGATGAACATGAGCGCGCATTTGAATCTGTACGAGCACCTGGCCAACGAACTGGGCGCCTTGATCGACTCGCGCGTGTTCGCGCCCGGCGACCGCCTGCCATCGATCCGCCACCTGGCGCAGCAAAAGCGCATTTCCGTCAGCACGGTGATGCAAGCCTTGCGCCTGATGGAAGACCGGGGGCAAGTCGATGCGCGGCCCCAGTCCGGCTATTTCGTGCGCCACCGCGCGCCGCGCCGGCCATGCAGCGCGGACGCCCAGCATTTGAAGGAACCGGCCTTTGTCGGCATCAACAACCTGTTGATGCGCGTGCTGAAGGAAAACGAGGCGCCCGATATCGTGCAGCTGGGCACGGCCTGGCCGCCCGACGAGATACTGCCCATCAAGCGCATGCAGCGCACCATCAGCGCCGTGGCGCGGCGCGAGCCCGCTTTATTGAGCAAGGTCAGCTGCTACGACGTCAGCGAAAGCAATTTCCTGCGCCAGGTGACGCGCCGCGCGCTGGACTGGGGCAAGCTGGACCCGCACGAGATCGTCGTGACGAATTCCTGCACGGAAGCAATCAGCCTGTGCCTGCGTGCCGTCGCCAAACCGGGCGACACGATTGCCATCGAGTCGGCCACGTATTTCGTGCTGCTGCAGATGATCGAAAGCCTGGGTATGAAGGCGCTGGAAATTCCCACCGACCCGAAGACGGGACCGTCGCTCGACGCGCTGGAGCTTGCCTTGCGCGCCGGTCTCGTGCAAGCGTGTTTGTTCGTGCCGAACGCCAACAACCCGCTCGGTTGCGTCATGCCGGAAGCAAACAAGAAGCGGCTGGCGGGGCTGCTGTCGGAATTCAATATTCCGCTGGTGGAAGACGATGTATATGGAGATTTGTGCTTTGCCCCACAGCGGCCGTGGCCCGTGAAAGCCTACGATACGAGCGGCAATGTGCTGCTGTGCTCTTCGTTTTCCAAGGCGATTACTCCTGCGTCGCGTGTCGGTTACGTGCTGGCCGGCCGCTTCGCGCAGGAAGTGGCCTTGCTGAAAACCGTGTCGAGCGGCGCCACCAGCCATTTCTTCCAGGCCGTGCTCGCCGATTTTCTGGAAGGCAGCAGCTACGACCAGCAACTGCGCAAGATGCGGCGCACCCTGGTGCAGCGCATCGCCCGCATGTCCGACGCCGTGGCGGCCAGCTTTCCGGCGGACTGCATGCTGTCCGAGCCGCAGGGCGGTTTCGTGCTGTGGGTGCAGATGCCGCCGCAAATCGATGCGCTGGGCCTGCATGGCCCTGCCATCGCGGACGGCGTGGCGTATATGCCGGGCCAGCTGTTCTCGGCCTCGGGCAAGTTCGGCAATTATCTGCGCCTCAATTGCGGCAATGCGTGGACGCCGCGCATCGAGCAGGCTATAAGCCGCCTTGGTCGCCTCGTCAAGGACGCCTTGTAACTATTCTTTGCGCTTCAGTCCCTGTTTTTCACCGTTCGCTCCCTGTTTTTCGCTGCTGGTCGCAAGCCGGTGGCGTTGTTTGTGGCCGTTGGCTAAAGTACCACCATACCAGCAGCAGTCAACGAAATAAACTAACCAGGAGTCACATCATGAACGCACTGAAAAACATGGGAATCACCTTTGTCGCCGCCGCCATCATCGCCATCGGCGCCAGCTTCGCCACCGCCGGCGCGAACACCGTGGAAGTGAGCGCCAGCAGCACCGTGATTGCCCAGGCTGCCGACAGCACGATGCCTGTCGTCACCGTCAGCGCCCGCCGCCTGACCGCTGCCGAAAAAGCCGCCTTTATTTAAGCGCCGGTTGTAAAGCGGGCGCGAGTGCCCAGCCATGCCGCCATGACGATGGCCGGCCATGTGCAAAACTCATAAAGAACTGAACGGGTCTTGGTACAATGAGTGCTTTCGATACATCGGCACCGCCATCCACCCATGATAGATATCCAACTTCTCCGTAAAGACATCGCCACCGTCGCAGAACGCCTGGCGACGCGCAAATTCCAGCTCGACGTGGCAGGTTTTACCGCCCTCGAAGCCGAACGCAAGGCGATCCAGACGCGCACCGAAGAGCTGCAGGGCAAGCGCAACGCGCTGTCCAAGCAAATCGGCATGTTGAAAGGCAAGGGGGAAGACACCTCGGCCGTGATGGCACAAGTGGCCGGCCTGGGCGATGAGCTGAAAGCCGATGAAGCGGCCCTGACCATGGTGCAAGCCAAGCTGAGCGATTTCATCATGGCCGTGCCGAATTTGCCGCACGAATCGTCGCCTGTGGGCATGGACGAGTCGGGCAACGTGGAAGTGCGCAAGGTCGGCACGCCACGCAGCTTCGATTTCGAGGTCAAGGATCACGTCGACGTGGGCGGCCCGCTGGGTCTCGACTTCGAAGTGGCCACCAAGCTGACCGGTTCGCGCTTTTCCGTCATGAAGGGCGGCATCGCCCGTCTGCACCGTGCGCTGGCGCAATTCATGCTCAACACCCACGTGGACGAGCACGGCTACACGGAATGCTATACGCCGTACATGGTCAACGCCGATTCCTTGCGCGGCACGGGCCAGCTGCCGAAATTCGAAGCCGATCTGTTCTCGGTGAAAAAAGGCGGCGCGGAAGGCGAGGGCGAGACCTTCTACCTGATCCCGACGTCGGAAGTATCGCTGACGAATATCGCGCGCGATGAAATCCTCGCGCTCGATCAATTGCCACTGAAAATGACGGCCCACACGCCATGCTTCCGTTCGGAAGCGGGCAGCTATGGCCGCGACACGCGCGGCATGATCCGCCAGCACCAGTTCGATAAAGTCGAAATGGTGCAAGTGGTGCATCCGGACACCTCGTACCAGGTGCTCGATGAAATGGTCGGCCACGCGGAAACGATTCTGCAACGCCTGGGCCTGCCATACCGCGTGATGTCGCTGTGCACGGGCGACATGGGTTTCGGCGCCACCAAGACCTTCGACCTGGAAGTGTGGCTGCCGGCGCAAAACACCTATCGCGAAATCTCGTCCCTGTCGAACTGCGAAGCCTTCCAGTCCCGCCGCATGCAGGCGCGTTTCCGCAACGCCGCCGGCAAGCCGGAACTGGCACACACCCTGAACGGTTCCGGCCTGGCAGTGGGCCGCACTCTGGTGGCCGTGCTGGAAAACTACCAGCAAGCGGACGGCAGCGTCGAGATCCCGGCCGTGCTGCGCCCGTACATGGGCGGCCTGACGCATTTGAAGGCCTAAAATAGTCCTTTTCTTTTCGCCGCAGGCTGCTATAATCTTGCCTTCTCGCAGCAATGCGGGAAAGACCGCAGCAAATGGAGAGGTGGCAGAGTGGTCGAATGTACTTGACTCGAAATCAAGCGTACGTTAAATCGTACCGT
>NZ_JAXAWA010000009.1:0-280003 GCF_033949445.1 Janthinobacterium sp. GMG2
GACAATCCGAAGATTGACGCTGCACTTACATCAAATGCCCACACTTATCGACTGTTAATTGTTAAAGAACTGTATTCGGTTACTGCTTTCGCGCTATCGACAAAGCGTTGTGTTTGTCAGCTGCGAAGAAGGAAGAGTATGAAGCATTTCGCTAAATCCGTCAACTCCTTCTTTTTTTCTCGTCTCATTCAGCATTTGCATGCGTCGTTCAGCGAGGGGGCGAATTATAGCCCTGCCCCGAACTCCCCGCAAGCGCTAATTTGCATCTGGGCAAATATTGCTGTGTGATATCGTAGTGCCAACCATACCCTGCCTCATCCATATAGATTCCCATGCCTATCCCACACATTACCTCTACCGCCAATCCCACCCTGTCCAGCGCCCTCGAACACGCCATCAATAGCAAGACCAAGCCGCTGGGCAGTCTCGGCATGCTGGAAACCCTGGCCCGCCAGATCGGCCTGATCCAGCAAAGCACGCAACTGGCATTGCGCCAGCCCGCCATCATCGTTTTCGCGGCCGACCATGGCGTCGTCGCCGAAGGCATTTCCGCCTATCCGCAAAGCGTGACGTGGCAAATGGTGGAGAACTTCCTCGGCAACGGCGCCGCCATCAACGTCTTCGCCCGCCAGAGCGATTGCTCCCTCTATATAGTAGACGCCGGCGTGAACCATGACTTTGGCCCACGCGACGGCTTGCTCGACCGCAAGCAAGGCCCAGGCACCCGCAACTTTGCCAAAGAGCCCGCCATGAGCGAGGAGCAATGCCTGGCCGCCATGCAGGCGGGAATGGATCTGGCAGCCAGCCTGGACGGCAATGTGCTGGGCTTTGGCGAAATGGGCATCGGCAACACCACGGCCGCCGCCGCACTGATGCACAAGCTGACGCGAACACCGGTCGCCGACTGCGTGGGCGCCGGCACCGGCCTGTCGAAGGAAGGGATACTGCACAAACAGCAGGTGATCGAAGCGGCCGTCGCCCATCATGCGGCAGTCAATGCGCCACTCGACGTGCTGGCCACCTTTGGCGGCTTCGAAATCGCCATGATGGCCGGCGCCATGCTCAAAGCGGCCGAACGGCGCATGATCTTGCTGATCGACGGCTTTATCGTCAGCAGCGCCCTGCTGGTGGCGGCCCGTTTGCAGCCGGCCATTCTCGATTACTGCGTGTTTTCGCACTGCTCCGATGAAAATGGCCACCGCCAGTTGCTGGCCAGCCTGGAAGCGCGTCCGCTGTTGCAGCTCGATTTGCGCCTCGGTGAAGGCACGGGTTCGGCGCTGGCCTTGCCGCTGCTGCACGCGGCCGTCAATTTCATGCGCGAGATGGCGACGTTTGCCTCGGCCCAGGTCAGCGAAAAGTCCACGCCAGACTAAGACCATGGCCAATCCCGTTTCCGCCGCCATCCATCAATGCCGATTATTCTTCATCGCGCTGCAGTTCTTCACGCGCCTGCCCATCCCTCGCTGGGTGGGTTTCGAGCCAGCATGGCTGCAGCACGCTTCGCGCTACTTTCCATTGGTGGGCGTCGTGGTGGCCGCCATCAGTGGCGTCGTGTATCTGCTGGCAAGCTGGCTCCTGCCTTCGGCCGTGGCCGTGCTGCTGGCCGTCGCCGCCGGCATTTACCTGACGGGCGCTTTCCATGAAGACGGCTTTGCCGACATGTGCGACGGTTTCGGCGGCGGCCTGACGCGCGAACGGGTGCTGGAAATCATGAAGGATTCGCGCATCGGCGCGTATGGCGCGATCGGCATCCTGTGCCTGCTGGCCATCAAATGCGCGGCGCTCGCATCGCTGCCGCCTGCCACGGTGGTGGCAACCTTACTCATCGCCCATCCACTCTCGCGCCTGGCCGCCGTCTCGCTGATCTGGGCCATGGACTATGCGCGCGATGAAGGCAAGGCCAAGCCGATGGCGCAGGAGATGACTACGGGAGAATTCATCATCGCCGCCGTCTGTGGTCTGCTACCCGCCATCGCCTGCGGCCTGCTGGGAATATTCTACTGGGCCACGCTGGTCTTTGCCATCGTGGCGGCGGCAGCTGCCGCATTCTGGCTGGGCCGCAAATGCCAGCGCCGCCTGCAAGGCTATACGGGCGACTGCCTGGGCGCCGTGCAGCAGGTGGCGGAAGTAGCGATTTACCTGGCAATCCTTTCCAGCTTCCATTGCGCTTCTACTGAACAAGCATGCGCCTGATCCTCGTTCGCCACCCCACGCCGCAAGTGACCAGCGGCACCTGCTATGGCCGCAGCGACGTGGCGGTGGCGCCGCATGAAATGGCCACGGTGCACGCCCATTTGCAAGCAACGCTGCCAGCCGGTGTGCCGCTCTACGCCAGTCCGCTGCGCCGCTGCGCCGGCCTGGCGTCAGCATTGGCGCAAGACTTGCCCTCCAGCGCCCTGCACCTTGATGCGCGGCTGGTCGAAATGGATTTTGGCGCATGGGAAATGCAGCCCTGGCACGCGATTGCGCGCGCGGACATCGATGCCTGGGCGGCCGACCTTGCCTGGTACCGGCCCGGCGGCGGCGAGAACGTGCTGGCGATGGCTGCCCGCGTCGATGCGTTTTTAGGCGATCTGTTGCGCGAACAACACGAAACGGCCATCATCATCTGCCATGCGGGCACCATCCGCCTGCTGTCGGCATTGCAAGCCCGGCTGCCATTGGAGGAAACGGCCCTGCTGGCCGCCCGTTCCGCCCATAAAATCGCCTACGGTGCGACGGTCGTCGTCGATTTCTGATATCGAAGCGCCCAGCCAGCCATTTCAGTCCACGCCCACTGCACGTATAATGGCGGGGTTTTGGTGCCCGCGTTCATGTCCATGAGCGCAGTTAAACGGGAAACACGATGCCGCACTCGCGGCGAACGTGTGCTGCCCCCGCAACGGTAAGCAAGTGTCGCCCCTCCCAACAGGACGCGGGCGACAAGCTATCTCTGACAACCACTGTGCTTGCAATCATTGAGCATGGGAAGGTGGGATAGCCGCACTTGCCAGCCCGGATACCGGCCAGGACAGGTGGAAGTGTGCGAACGGGGATGTTCGCGATCCGAATGGCCCATGGCCATCTTCGATCGTCATCTTCAGTTCCCACTTCTGTTCAATCTGGCCTACGGGGACGTCGGCTGGTTGCATATTACTTACTGAAAACTATCATGACCCATGCTGTTTCCCGCCACGCGGCGCTCACGTCGCTCGCGCTAGCCATTGCCGCGCCTGCCGCTTTCGCCCAAGCCACGCCAGACACCTTCGATCCCGTCGTCGTCACCGCCAGCCGCTACCCGCAACACCTGAGCGAAGTATTGAGCGATACGCAGACCATCAGCTCGGACGACATCGCGCGCTCGGGCGCCAGCTCGATTGTCGACCTGCTGCAAAAACAACGCGGCATCGAAGTGGCGCGCAACGGCGGCGCAGGCACCGCGGCCAGCGTCTTCATTCGCGGCGCGAACAGCAACCAGAATATCGTGCTGGTTGACGGCGTGCGCATTGGTTCGTCCACCCTGGGTACGGCCAACTGGAGCGCCCTGCCCCTTTCCAGCATCGACCACATTGAAATCGTCTACGGCCCACTGAGCACCATGTACGGTGCGGACGCCATCGGTGGTGTGATCCAGATCTTCACGAAGAAAGGCGACGGCGCCGCGCGCGTCTCTGCTTTCGCCGGTTACGGCAGCAACAACACGCGCCAGGTCGAAGCCCAGGTGGCAGGTTCCACCGGCGGTCCGAACAGCTTCAGCTATGCGCTGGCGGCTGGCAAGGAAAAATCGGATGGCTTCTCGGCTTCGAAGATCGGTGCATCGCCTGAGTACACCTACAATCCGGACAAAGACGGCTACGACAAGGAAAGCTTCAGCGGCCAGTTCGGCTACCAGATGGCCAAGGGCCATGAAGTCGGCCTGGTCCTGTTGAACAGCAAGCTGAAAGCCCAGTACGACGCCGGTCCTGGCTACGATGCGCGCAGCAACCAGAAACTGGAAAACATTTCGGTCTTCACGAAGAACGAATTCCTGCCCAACTGGACCAGCGAACTGCGTTATGCGGAAGCACGCGACAAGTCGGGCGACGACAGCAGCGCCGGCTCGTGGGGCAAGAGCCAGATCGACACCAAGCAGTCCGATATCACCTGGCAGAACGACATCCGCATCGGGCGCGACAACCTGCAGCTGCTGGCCAGCTACCGCGATGAAGACGTCACGTCGAGCAGCACGCCGGAAGTCACGGGCGCACGCCATACCAAGTCCTTCGCAGCGGCGTACAACATGGTGCGCGGCGCGCATCTGTTCAACATCAGCGGCCGCAGTGACGACAGTTCCGCATTCGGCACGCACAACACGGGCAGCGTCGCCTACGGCTACCGCATCACCAACGCATTGCGCGCCAGCGCCAGCTACGGCACCAGCTTCCGCGCACCGACCTTCAATGAACTGTACTACCCGGGCTATGGCCTGGCGACGAACAAACCGGAACAGGGCCGCAACGTCGAAGTGGGTCTGCGTTACGACGACGGCGTGTCGAAACTGAGCGCCAGCTACTACCACAACAAGGTCACCGACCTGCTGGTCAATACCTCGCCTTGTCCCGATCCGCTGTTCACCGGCTACGGCTGCGCCTACAACGTCAACAAGGCGCTGCTGGAAGGCCTGACGATCGCGGGTGCACGCAAGTTCGGCGCGTTCAACGTCAGCGGCAACATCGATCTGCAAGATCCACGCGATGAAACCAAGGACAAGCAACTGGTACGCCGCGCCAAGAAACACGCCAACTTCGCCGTCGACTACACGCTGGGCGCGCTGACCTCGGGCGCCGAATGGCAGCTGTCGGGCAAGCGTTTCGACGATGCCGCCAACAAGAACGTCCTGGGCGGCTATGGCCTGGTCAATCTGTACGCCACCTACCAGTTCGCCCGCGACTGGTCGGTGCTGGCACGCTGGAACAATATCGCCAACAAGGACTACGAACTGGCCCGCTTCTACGCGACACCAGGCTCGAAAGTCTTCGTCGGTGTGCGCTACGGCATGAAATAAGCACGTAGTAATGATGTAAGCTGCGGACGATGGCATTGTTGTCATCGCCCGCAGATGCAGTTCTGCAGTCCCCGTTTTTAAGGCAGTACATGCACCCATTTTTCCGCAATATGTGCCACCGCGCCACCGTGATCCTCACGGTGCTGATCGTGTGCGCGATTGCCAGCCTGATTTTCTCCGGCATGATCGGTTCGATCGCCATTCCGCTCGCCGACCTGCCTTCCGCCCTGTTCCATGTCCTGCAGGGCAAGACCGACACTCTCGCCGCCACCTTGCTCGACCTGCGCCTGGGCCGCGCGCTGACCGCCTTTGTCACCGGCGCGGCGCTGTCGCTGGCGGGTCTGATGATGCAGGCTCTCCTGCGCAACCCTCTGGCCGACCCGTATGTGCTGGGCATTTCCGCCGGCGCTTCCGTCGGTGCGCTGGCCGCGCTGCTGTTCATGTGCGCGCTGTGGGTGGTCGATGCGGCCGCCTTTGCCGGCGCCGTCGGCGTCTCCATGCTGCTGTACTTCTTTGCCCGGCGCGACCTGCGCGGCGGCACGGCGGCCGAAGGCGGCGCCTCGCTCTTGCTGCTGACGGGCGTGATCCTGGCCTCGGCCTGCATGGCCATCGTCACCCTGATGCTGTCCATCGCCCCGGAAAGCCGCTTGCGCAGCATGGTGTTCTGGATGATCGGCGACCTGTCCGGCGCACCGGCGCGGCTGATGCCCTGGCTGGTCCTGGCCGGCGCCCTGGTCTTCGCCTTGCGCTGCGCGCGCTCGCTGAACGTCATGGCGCTGCACGCGGAAGCGGCCAGCACCTTGGGCGTGCGCGTGGGCGCGCTGCGCAAGGGACTGTTCTTCTGTTCCGGCCTGCTTACGGCCAGCGCCGTCACCAGCGCCGGCAGCGTGGGCTTCGTCGGTCTGATCGTGCCGCATGCGCTGCGCTTTGCCTGCGGCCCCGATCACCGCCTGCTGATACCGGCTGCCGCGCTGGCTGGCGGCACCTTCCTCGTACTGGCCGATACCTTGGCGCGCACCGTGCTGGCACCCTTGCAGCTGCCTGTCGGCGTGGTCACGGCCATGATCGGTGCGCCCGTCTTCCTGTACCAATTGCACCGCTTGCGCAGGGGATGAAACAAGCATGATACGCACCTACCAACTCGGCCTGAAAGCGGGCACGCGCTCCCTCGTGGAAAACCTCATCTGGCAAATCAAGGATGGCGAATGCTGGAGCGTGATCGGCCGCAACGGCGCTGGCAAAAGCACCTTGCTGCGCACCCTGGCCGGCTTGCGCGAACCGGATGCCGGCCACGTGACGATACAGGGCCGCGCCCTGATAGACTGGCCATTGGAAGAGCTGGCGCGGGAACGGGCTTTCCTGGCGCAGGCGCGCCACGACGCGTTCTCGTACCGCGTCATTGAAACGGTGCTGTCGGCGCGCCACCCGTATCACGACAATCACTATTGGGAAGGCAGCGACGACCAGCGCATCGCCCTGGCGGCGCTGGCCTCGATGGAAGTGGAGCACCTGGCCGAGCGCGACGTGCGCAGCCTGTCTGGTGGCGAACGCCAGCGCGTGGCGATCGCCGCCATGCTCGCGCAAGATACGCCCTTGCTGCTGCTCGATGAACCGGCCAACGCGCTGGACCTGGCGCACCAGGTCAGCGTCATGGGCCTGCTGGCCAGACTGTGCCGCGAACAGAATAAAACCGTGGTCATGGTGGGGCATGACCTGAACCTGGCGCACAGCGTCTCGACCCATGCGCTGCTGCTGATGGGCGATGGCGGCTGGCTGGCTGGCCCCGTGGCCGACGTGATGCAGGCGTCCATCCTGGGCGACTACCTGGGCCACCCTATCGAGATCATCGAGCACGGCAAACGCAAGATATTCATACCAAAAGAGGACTGACATGAGCGAAAACAAAAACATCAATGCGGACACCGCCGCCATCAACGAGCGCCACCGCGTGCGCATGGAACGCAAGAAGGCCATCATCGACGCGGCCATCGCCAAGGCCGACAAGGAAATCGGCATCATCATCGTCAACACGGGCAATGGCAAGGGCAAGAGTTCGAGCGGCTTCGGCATGGCCATCCGCGCCATGGGCCACGGCATGAAAGTGGGCGTGGTGCAGTTCATCAAGGGCGCCATGTCGACGGGCGAAGAAAAATTCCTGCGCCGCTTCCCCGACGAAATCAGTTTTCATGCGATGGGCGAAGGCTATACCTGGGAAACGCAGAACCGCGAGCGCGACATCGAAAAAGCGGAACTGGCATGGGAGCAGGCGAAGACCTTCCTGGCCGACCCAAGCTATGGCCTGGTGCTGTTCGACGAACTCAATATCGCCCTCAAGTACAACTACCTCGACGTGCATAAAGTCATCGCCGACCTGCTGGAACGCCCGGCCATGCAGCACGTGGTCATCACGGGCCGCGGCGCACCGGACGAACTGATCGCGATCGCCGACACCGTCACCGAAATGGCCGTCGTCAAGCATGCGTATGCGGCCGGCATCGGCGCACAAATCGGCACCGAGTGGTAACAGCGCCATGACGCGCACCCTGGTCTTCGGCGGCGCCCGTTCCGGCAAGAGCGCCCATGCAGAAAAGCTGGCCCGCGAGTCCGGCAGGGAAGTACTCTACATCGCCACCGCGCAGGCGGGCGATGGCGAAATGGCCACGCGCATCGCGCATCACCGTGCGCAGCGCCCGGCCGAGTGGGCCACCTTGGAAGAACCGCTGCGCCTGGGCGACGCCATCCTGCGGGAAGCACGGCCCGGCCGCCTGCTGCTGGTCGACTGCCTGACCCTGTGGCTGACGAACCTGATGTTTTCCACTGGCGAGACGTACCCGGACGTGGGCGACATCGCCCTGCCAGAACTATTCCACAGCGAGCGCGCCCACCTGCTGTACGCGCTGGCCGAAGTCGAAGACACCGGCTGTGATCTTGTACTGGTCTCGAACGAAGTAGGCATGGGTATCGTGCCCTACGGCGCCATCTCGCGCTGCTTCACCGATGAAGCGGGCCGCTTGAACCAGGCCGTGGCGGCCGTGTGCGACAAGGCCGTCTTTGTCGCCGCCGGCCTGCCCCTGTACCTGAAAGGCGGCCCATGCTGAGCGGCCTGTCGCTGCCCATGCTGGCCGCCTTGATGACGGCCGGCGTGCTGCTCGACATGCTGCTGGGAGAAACGCGCCGCTGGCATCCGCTGGTCGGCTTTGGCCGCCTCGCCAGCGCGCTCGAGCACCTGCTGAACCGGGGCCGCGGGCGTTTGCTGCGCGGCGCGCTGGCCTGGTCGCTGGCCGTGCTGCCGATCAGCTATGCGGCCTACTGGCTGTGCGGCCTGGCCGGTGCGGCGCTCCACGTCTTCCTGCTCTATCTATGTCTGGGCCTGCGCAGCCTGCGCGACCACAATCAACCGATCGCCGATGCCCTGGCCATCGATGACCTGGACAACGCGCGCCTGCTGACGGCGCGTATCGTCAGCCGCGACACGGCCAACGCCGACGCGGCCAGCCTGGCCAAGGCCAGCACGGAATCCCTGCTGGAAAACGGCAACGACGCCGTCTTCGGCACTCTGTTCTGGTTTGCCGTGGCGGGCGGCCCCGGCGCCGTACTATTCAGGCTGGCCAATACGCTCGACGCCATGTGGGGCTATCGAAACGAGCGCTACGACTGGTTCGGCTGCTGCGCCGCGCGCATCGACGATGTTCTGAACTATCTTCCGGCGCGCCTGACGGCCCTATCTTACGTTTTACTGGGTAAAACCATGGCCGACAAACAGCGCGCCTGGCACTGCTGGCGTAGCCAGGCCCCCAACTGGGGCAGCCCGAACGCAGGCCCCGTGATGGCCAGCGGCGCCGGCGCTCTGGGCCTGGCCTTGGGCGGCGACGCCATCTATGACGGTAAACTGGAACGCCGCCCGCCGCTGGGTGCCGGCCGCCCGGCCGAAGCACGCGATATCGACCGCGCCTGGCGCCTGGTGGCGGAAACGGCCATCCTGTGGCTGATCTGGATGGCGCTGCTGGCGGGCCTGTTCTACCTGAAGGGGAAATACCTTGCTTGAACATGGCGGCAACCTGCGCGACGCCGCGCGCGAATATGGCAGACCGCTGGCCGACTGGATCGACCTGTCGACCGGCATCAACCCGCACTGGTATGCAGCGCCAGCACCCGACGCCAATGCCTGGCACCGGCTGCCGGAGTCCGATCCTGCGCTGGCCGCAGCCGCCTGCATCTACTATGACGCGCCAGCCATGCTGCCCGTGGCGGGCACGCAGGCCGCCATCCAGGCCCTGCCCCGGCTGCGCGCGCCGTCGCGCGTGGTGGTGGCCGCGCCCTCGTATGCGGAACACGCACACCACTGGGGCCAGCAAGGCCACCAATTGCGCCAAGTGCCGTATGCGCAACTGGCCGATGCGGTGGACAGCTGCGACGTGCTGGTCGTCTGCAATCCGAACAATCCCACGGGCGAACGCATTGCCCCCGCACTGCTGCTGGCATGGGCCACCCGGCTGGCCGCGCGCGGCGGCTGGCTGGTGGTCGATGAAGCGTTTGGCGACACGGAAGCCCACGCCAGTCTCGGTCCGCACTCGGGCCAGCCGGGCCTGATCGTGCTGCGCTCCATCGGCAAATTCTTTGGCCTGGCGGGACTGCGCCTGGGCTTTGTCGCCGCCCATCCCGCGCTGCTGGGACAGCTGGCCGACATGCTGGGCCCGTGGGCCGTCAGCGGCCCGGCGCAGCAGGTGGCACTGGCGGCGCTTACCGATACGCACTGGCAAAACGCGATGCGCGAACGCCTGCGCGGCGAAGGCGACCGCTTGCATCAGCTGTTGGCCACGCACGGCATCGCCAGCAGCGGCACGGCGCTGTTTCAGTGGTGGCCCGAAGATCGCGCCGAAGCGTTCTGGCGCCACATGGCGGAATCGGGCATCTGGGTGCGCCTGTTCCGCCACGCCGCCCACGGCATCCGCCTGGGCCTGCCCCCCGACGAACACGCCTGGCTGCGCCTGCAGCAGGCCCTCACCGCATGGAAGCACACATGAAAATCCTGAACATATCGCTGCTGCTGGCCGGACTGGTCTCGCTGCAAACGCATGCCGCCATCACCGTGCGCGACGACGACGGCAATACCGTCACCGTGGAAAAACCGGCGCAGCGCATCCTGGCGCTGGCCCCGCATGTGACGGAACTGCTGTTCGCAGCCGGTGGCGGCGAGAAGATCGCCGGTGTCGTCAGCTATAGCGACTACCCGGAAGCGGCCAAGAAGATTCCGCAGGTGGGCGATAACCGCCAGTACGACATGGAACGCATCATCGCCATGAAGCCGGACCTGATCGTCGTGTGGATGCATGGCAGCGCCGAGCGCCAGATCGCCATGCTGCGCCAGTTGAAGGTGCCGATCTATCACAGCGAACCGCGCAAGCTGGCCGATATCCCCGACAGCATGGAGCGCCTGGGGCAGCTGATGGGCACGGAAAAGACCGCCAAGCCGGCCGCCGCCCAGCTGCGCGCCAAACTGGCCAGCTTGACGGCGCAATATGCGCAGCGCCCGCCCGTGCGCGTGTTTTACCAGGTGTGGGATAAGCCCTTGTACACCTTGAGCGGCGCGAGCATCATCAGCGATTCGATGCGTGTATGCGGCGGCCAGAATGTGTTCGCCGCGATGAAGGTGGTGGCGCCCGTCGTCACGCCGGAAGGCGTGTTGCAGGAAGACCCGGAAGTCATCTTCGGCACCAGCGAAAAAAGCGATCCGCGCAGCGAAGGCGGTCTGGCCATGTGGCGCGCCTTCCCGTCGATGACGGCCGTGCGCAAAAATAATCTGTTCCGCCTGAATGGCGACCTGCTGAACCGCGCCGGCCCGCGCATGATCGAAGGCACGGCCGCCATGTGCGAACAGCTGGAAATGGCCCGCCAGCGCCGCACCAAGGCTGCTCAATGAGTCACTACCAGCGCATCGCCTGTTTGTCGACGGAAGCCGTGGAGACGCTGTACGCGCTGGGCGCCGAAGACGTCATCGCCGGGATCTCCGGCTTTACCGTGCGCCCTCCCCGCGCGCGTGAAGAAAAGACCAAGATCAGCGGCTTTTCGTCCACGAACCTGGAACGCATCCTGGCAGTGAAACCGGACCTCGTGATCGGCTTTTGCGACATGCAGGCCGATATCTGCCGCGACCTCGTCAAGGCAGGCATCGAAGTGCACCAGTTCAACCAGCGCACGGTGGACGGCATCCTGCGCATGATCGCCGTGCTGGCCGCGCTGGTGCGGCGCGAGGCAGCGGGCAACGCATTGATCGCCAGCCTGCGCGCGGACATCGCCACTGCCCGGGCCCGCGCCGCCGCCTGGACGCGCAAGCCCGTGATTTACTTTGAAGAGTGGAACGATCCCCTGATGAGCGGCATCGGCTGGGCGGCGGAATTGATCGGGATCGCCGGCGGCACGGATGCCTTCCCTGAATTATCCGCGCAGCCGGGCGCGAAGGAACGCATCATCGCCGATCCTTTGACGGTAGTCGCACGCGCGCCCGACATCATCCTCGCCAGCTGGTGCGGCAAGAAATTCCAGCCGGCACAACTGGCGGCACGCCCGGGCTGGGATGCGATTCCCGCCGTACGCAATGACATGCTGTTCGAGATCAAGTCGCCCGACATCCTGTCGCCAGGCCCTGCGGCGATCACCGAAGGGCTGCGCCAGATCAGCGACATCATCGCGCAGTGGCAGGAGCGGCAGGCATGAAGAGCCCCTTCCCCGCCCTGATGGTGCAAGGCACGACATCCGACGCGGGCAAGAGCACCGTCGTCGCGGCCCTGTGCCGATTGTTAAAGCGCCAAGGCGTGACGGTAGTGCCGTTCAAGCCGCAAAACATGGCCTTGAATAGCGCCGTGACGAGCGACGGCGGCGAGATCGGCCGCGCGCAAGCCTTGCAGGCGCTGGCTTGCGGCATCGCGCCGCACACGGACATGAATCCGGTGCTGTTGAAGCCTTCATCGAACACGGGCGCACAGGTGATCATCCACGGCAAGGTGCGCGCCGAGATGGATGCCCGCGACTACCAGCAATACAAGACCATCGCCATGGGCGCCGTGCTGGAGTCGTACGCGCGCTTGCGCCAGCAGTACGACGCCGTCGTCGTCGAAGGCGCGGGCAGCCCCGCCGAAGTCAACCTGCGCGCGCGCGACATCGCCAACATGGGCTTTGCCGAAGCCGTCGACTGCCCCGTGATTCTGGTGGCCGACATCGACCGGGGCGGCGTCTTCGCGCACATCATCGGCACTCTGGCGTGCTTGTCCGACAGCGAACGGGCGCGCATCCTCGGCTTCGTCATCAACCGCTTCCGCGGCGACATCTCGCTGCTGCAACCGGGCATCGAGTGGCTCGAGCAGCAGACGGGCAAACCCGTGCTGGCCGTGCTGCCCTATCTGCAAGGCCTATTCCTCGACGCGGAAGACGCCGTCGAAGCGATGCAGGCCGAACGCGGCGCCTTCAAGGTAGTGGTGCCGCAACTGCCGCGCATCAGCAACCACACGGACTTCGACGCGCTGCGCGCCCACCCCGATATCGACCTGCAATTCATCCAGCAGGGGCAGCCGATTCCGGCGGCCGACCTGGTGATCCTGCCTGGCAGTAAAAACACGCGCGGCGACCTGGCCTGGCTGCAACAGCAAGGCTGGCCCGCCTACATGGCAAAACACCTGCGCTACGGCGGCAAGGTGCTGGGCATCTGCGGCGGCTTCCAGATGCTGGGGCAAAGCGTGCGCGATCCGCTGGGCGTGGAAGGCGCGGCGGGCGAGTCAGGGGCACTGGGGCTGCTCGACATGGTGACGGAACTGACAAGCGAAAAACGTCTGGAACAGGTGAGCGGCCACTGCGCGTTTACCGGCGCGGCCGATGCGTCCGTGGCAGGCTATGAAATCCACATGGGCGTCTCGCATGGCGCGGCGCTGGCGCAGCCTGCCTTTGTCATCGATGGACGCCCGGAAGGCGCTGTGTCGGGCGACGGGCAAATCCTCGGCAGCTATTTGCACGGCATGTTCGACACACCCGCCGCGTGTTCGGCGCTGCTGCGCTGGGCCGGGCTGGACTCCGGCCACACGGTGGATACCGCAGCCCTGCGCGAGGCGAGCCTGGATCGCATCGCCGACGCGGCGATGCCGTTGATGGATGCGCTGGAACGACTGCCACGCTGATGGTAATGTCGGGTTACGCCGTACCGGCCAACCCGACCTACTCAAACAGGCACGTGGCGGCACCTCTTAATTTTTCAGGCACGTGCCCATATACGAGCGGTCGGTCGAAAATTCGACCGCCATGCTCGACGACACCGGCATGAACATCGAGTAATCCGCCGGCACGTCGGCAGGGTCCTTGAACACGGCGATGCCATCGAAATCGACGGCTTGCGCGCCCAGGCCCAGCTTGTTGATGGTGATGGTTTCCGCATGCGTCTTGCCGGCGGTGTTGTTGGTGATGGTGGCGGTGCTGCCGGCCACCATGATCTTCGCGCTGATGCCCGGCGCCGCGCAGGCGTAGCTGCCGGCGATTTCGGCGCCGATCTTTTGCTGTTTGGCGGCCACGATGGTGCCCACGCGCAGCACGTTCTGCTGGTTGCGGCTGTAGCGGTCGATGAACAGCGCCAGCCCCCGGTCCCCCGCGTGCACGTGGACGATGCCGAAGTCCTGGTCACCCTGGCGGGCAATGATCAGGCCACGCGCGGCGTCACGGACCAAAGTCAGGCTGGCGTTTTCCGCTTCCAGCTGTGGCGATACCGCGGAGCACGCGCCTTGCGCATTGAACACGCCGCCATTGCACAGTTGCGCGCTGCCATCGGCCACCACCTTGAGGCTGCCTTTCGGATTGAAACGGTCGCCGCCATTCGAAGCATTGCGCATGGCACCGAGGAAGATATAGTTGCCGGCCAGCTTGGCCACGTCCGTGACGGCATAGCCGCTGCCGCTGACGTTGGAATGCATGTTGCCCAGTTTCACGGTCCCCGTCAGCAGGCGCGTGCGCGCGTCGACGCTCAGGCTCAAATCGGTGCCGGTATATGTCGTGATATTGCCGGTGGTGACAACGCTGAACGTGCCGCTGCGGTCGCTCAAGCCGAACTGCGTCGACAGCACGCGGATGGCGTAGGTTTTCTTTGCGCTGTCGAACGTGATGCGCCACGTATCGCCGATATCGGCGGCCACGTCATACGCCGTCTCGTCCGCGTTGGCGCCGGCGATCACGGCCAGGCCAGCCTCCTTGGCCACGGCGGCTGACGCCACGGCCACGCTGTCGGCGGAAACGACGGGCGGCGTCACCACGACAGGCGGCGTGACCGGTGCTGCCGGCGTGCCGCCGTCGCTGCCGCCACCGCATGCGGACAGGGCTGCGCCGAGGACAAGGAAGGTAAGTGCATTTTTCATGTGGTGTGACTTTCGGGGAAAGAAGAGGCCGGAAAACACATGCTAGCCGTGCCCGCAATCTATTGCCATGGAACAAATGTTCCATGGACTCTGACCCCGGTTCGCTGCCAAAATGGATGGCGCGGGCGGCACGCCTGCCTCATTTATGTGACAATTCGTCGTACTGTCGGCTCCGTTTTTCCTCCTCAGGCTCGCATCCATGACCAGTTCCCCGATTAAAAGCTACCTTCCCTGGGTGGTCGCCACCGCCCTGTTCATGGAGCAACTCGACTCCACCATCGTCAACACCGCCATCCCCGCCATGGCCGCCAGCCTCAACGTGACGCCGCTGAGTCTGAAGGCCGTCGTCACCAGCTACATCCTGAGCCTGGCCGTATGCATTCCCATCAGCGGCTGGATGGCCGACCGCTTCGGCACGCGGCGCGTGTTTTCCGCCGCCGTTGCCATCTTTACCATCGCTTCCATCCTGTGCGGCCTGTCCGTGAATGCCCCCATGCTGGTGGCCGCGCGCCTGCTGCAAGGGGTGGGCGCGGCCATGATGATGCCGGTGGGCAGGCTCACCATCATCCGCACCTTTCCCAAGTCGCAATTGCTGGCGGCCATGAATTTCGTCATCATCCCCGCCCTGATCGGCCCCCTGCTGGGCCCCACGGTGGGCGGGCTGATCGTGCACTGGCTGTCGTGGCGCGAGATTTTCTTCGTCAACGTGCCCGTCGGCCTCGTGGCGCTATACCTGGCGCACCGCTACATGCCCGACTACTATGGCGACAAGCCCCGTCCGCTGGACCTGATCGGCCTGGTGCTGTTCGGCACGGGCATCGCGCTGCTGTCGTGGCTGCTGGAAATCTTCGGCGAACACCGCATCGATGGCACCTCGTTTGCCGTGCTGCTGTTTATTTCCATCAGCCTGCTGGCCGCGTATGCCTGGCATTCGAGCGAAGTGCTGCACCCGCTGCTGCGCCTGACCCTGTTCAAGATCCGCACCTTCCGCGTCTCCGTGGTGGGCGGCTTCGTCACGCGCCTGGGCGTGGGCGGCCTGCCCTTCCTGTTGCCACTGCTGTACCAGCTGGGCCTGGGCTTGCCCGCGTGGCAATCGGGCTTGCTGATGATGCCGTCGGCCGCCGCCGCCATGGGCATGAAATTCATTTCCGCGCGCGTGCTGGCCCGCTTCGGCTACCGCCAGGTGCTGATCGTCAACACCGTACTGATCGGCGTCACCATCGCCATGTTTTCGCAGGTGGGCGTGGGCACGCCCCTGTACGTGATCGTCGCCATCAGCCTGTGCATGGGCTTTTTCAATTCGCTGCAGTTTTCCAGCATGAACACCATCGCGTATGCCGACGTCGACAAGGCCGATTCCAGCATGGCCAGCACCATCGCCAGTTCGATGCAGCAACTGTCGATGAGCTTTGGCCTCGCCTTCGGTTCGCTGATCACGGGCTGGTACCTGGGCGACATGCCGCAGTCGGACCGCGCCATGCTCAGCACGGCGCTGCACCACGCCTTCCTGACCCTGGCCGCCTTGACGGTGCTGTCTTCGCTGACGTTCTGGACCTTGCGCCGCGACGATGGCGAAAGCATCAGCAAGGGCACGGACAGCGACGAGGAAGATGCGGCCGACGTGAAGGCCCAGGCCGTTGTGCAGACGGAAGTGCAAACCAAGAAAGGCTGAGCCACATCAAGCTTGCCGCCGGCGCCGCTGGCGCTTTTCCCTGGCGCTGCTACCGTGACGGCAGGAGGTGCACATGGCGGCCGAGCGGCGCTTTGCGTGGAAGGGCACGGACCGCCATGGCAAGGCGGCCGATGGCATCTTGCGGGCGGCCGACGCCACCACTGCCAAGGCCGCTCTCAGACGCCAGGGCATCCTTGCCAGCAAGGTAAAAGCCCCGCGCGCCGCACCCGGCAAAGCCATCACGCACAAGGATATCGCCCTGTTCACACGCCAGCTGTCGACCATGATGGCGGCCGGCGTGCCGCTGCTGCACGCCTTCGACATCGCCGGCAAGGGCCATGCCAAACCGGCCGTCACGGAGCTGATGCGCGACTTGCGCCACGACATCGAAGCGGGCAGCAGCCTGCAGCAGGCCTTCCGCCAGTTCCCCCTGCTGTTTGACGAGCTGTATTGCAACCTGCTGGCGGCGGGCGAACAGGCGGGCATCGTGCAGGAATTGCTGGCGCGCCTGGCCACGCACCAGGAAAAAGCCATCGCCCTGCGGCGGCAGGTGCGCGGCGCGCTGATGTATCCTCTGGTCATCGTGCTCGTCGCCCTCGTCGTCACGGCCATCATCATGAGCGTGGTCGTGCCCGCGTTCCGCCAGGTCTTCGACAGCTTCGGCGCGCCCTTGCCGCTGCCCACCCTCGTCGTCATGGGCGTGTCCGCCTTCCTGGTGCGCTACTGGCTGGCCTTGCTGGCGGCGCTCGTGTCCGCTTGCGTGCTGCTGCACCTGGCCTGGCGCCGCTGGCCCGCCCTGCGGCGCAACACGCAACTGCGAGCATTGCAGCTACCTGTGTTCGGCCCGCTTCTGCGCAAGGCGGCGATCGCCCGCTGGACGCGCACCCTGGCCGCCATGTTCGCCGCCGGCGTACCGCTGCTCGACTCGCTCGGCCTGGTGGGCGCCGCCTCCGGCCACACGCTGTACCAGGAAGCGACAACGCGCATCGAACGCGAAATCCGCGCCGGCGGCAGCCTGGCCCTGGCCATGGAACACAGCGCCGTGTTTCCCCCGCTGCTCACGCAACTGGCCCTGATCGGCGAGGAATCGGGCGCCCTCGACGCCATGCTGTCGCGCGCGGCCGACATCATCGAAGCGGACATCGACGCCACCGTGGCCACCCTCTCGGCCCTGCTGGAACCGGCGCTGATGGTGGTGCTGGGCGTGCTGGTCGGTTCCCTCGTGATCGCCTTGTATTTGCCGATTTTCAAGCTCGGGGCCGTGATTTGACCGTTCGTCCTGCGCAAAACGTCCCCATGCACCGGCAGATGTTTTACACTGCGGCAGTGCCAGGCAATGTTTGCGCGGCAACATCATCACCTCAGACAATTCCACCATGCTGCAAGATACCCTGCTGTTCGCCGCGCCCGGCAACCTGCCCGTCGCCCTCGTCGCCGCCCTGTTCGGCCTGATCGTCGGCAGCTTCCTCAACGTGGTGATCCACCGCGTGCCGAAAATGATGCAGCGCGAATCCGACAATTACGTGGCGGAAGAAAGCGGCTTGCCCTTGCCGCACACGGACCGCTACAACCTGATGCTGCCGCATTCGAACTGCACCGCTTGCGGCCACCGCATCACCGCCACGGAAAACATTCCCGTCCTCAGTTACCTGCTGCTGCGCGGCAAGTGCAGCGCCTGCAACGCGCCCATCTCCGTGCGCTACCCGCTCGTCGAGCTGCTGACGGGCGCGCTGTCGGCCCTGTTGATCTGGCACTTCGGCAGCGGCTGGACGGGCCTGGCCACGCTTGTGTTCGCGTATTTGCTGATCGCCATGACCTTCATCGATGCCGATACGCAAATGCTGCCGGACGACCTCACCTTCCCCCTGCTGTGGGCAGGACTGCTGGTCAATATCAACGGTACTTTCGTGCCCCTGCAAGAGGCCGTCATCGGCGCGGCCGCCGGCTACCTGGCCCTGTGGGCCGTGTACTGGGCCTTCAAGCTGGCGACAGGCAAGGAGGGAATGGGCTATGGTGACTTCAAATTGCTGGCTGCGCTCGGTGCGTGGCTGGGCTGGACCATGCTGCCGACGATCATCCTGCTGTCGTCGCTGGTGGGTGCCGTGGTCGGCATCGGCCTGATCGTGTTTGCCAAGCGCGGGCGCGACAAGCCGATTCCGTTCGGCCCCTACCTGGCGGCGGCGGGCCTGATCGCGCTGCTGTACGGCGCACCCCTGTCGCGGCTCACGCTAGGCCTGACCGGCTGACCAGCGCATCACTGCGCCCCTATGGATAAATACATGCAACGACACAACGTCCCTTATTTCAACGTCGGACTCACTGGCGGCATCGGTTGCGGCAAGAGCACGGTGGCCGACATGTTCGCCGCGCGCGGCGCCTCCATCGTCGACACCGACCAGATCGCCCATAGCCTGACGGCGCCCAATGGCGCGGCCATGCCGGCGCTGGTGGCGGAATTTGGCGCCGACTACGCCGATGCGCGTGGCGCCCTCGACCGCAGCAAAATGCGCAACCTCGTGTTTTCCGACGCTGTGGCCAAGGCGAAACTGGAAGCCATCCTGCACCCGCGCATCCGCCAGGCCACCCTGGCGGCGGCCGAAGCAGCGACGGGCAGCTACGTGATCTTTGCCGTGCCCCTGCTGGTCGAGTCCGGCGGCTGGGTGGAGCGGGTCAACCGGGTACTGGTCATCGATTGCCAAGAAAGCCTGCAAGTGTCGCGCGTGATGGCGCGCAATGGCTTATCGGAAGAACAAGTCAAAGCCATCATGGCCACGCAGGCCACGCGCGCCATGCGCCTGGCGGCGGCGGACGATGTGATCGACAACAACGGCGATTTGGCGTCCCTGGCACCGCAGATTGCCCAGTTGCACGATTTATATCTGGCATTTTCAAAAAGAATGGCTGGAATGGCCCCGCAACGTTTGTAATTTGTCGACGCTTGGTTCAAAATCACGGGATTGTTTGCAGGTCCTTACTTAAGGGAATTATTTTGATTGTCTACGAATACCCTTTCAACGAACGCATACGTACCTTGTTGCGGCTGGAAGACCTGTACGACAAATTCAAGTTCTTCATCCAGCAAGAGCATGCAATGCAGCACCATGTTGCCTTGGCAACCATTTTCGATATGCTCGAAGTGGCGGGCCGCGCCGACCTGAAGTCCGACCTGCTGCAGGAACTCGAGCGCCAGCGCCAAAGCCTGCTCGGTTACCGCAGCAATCCGAATGTGGAGCCGGAAACCCTCGATGCCATCCTCGGTGAACTCGACAGTGTCAGCGGCGCCCTGGTGGCGGCGCAAGGCAAGACGGGCCAGAATATCCGCGACAATGAATGGCTGATGAGCATCCGCGGCCGCACCATCATCCCGGGCGGCGCCTGCGAATTCGACTTGCCGTCGTATTTTGCCTGGCAAAAACGCAGCTCCGAACAGCGCCTGACCGACATTCACGCGTGGTTCGCCCCGCTGGCGCCGCTGTTCGATGCGCTGGCCCTCGTCTTGCGCCTGCTGCGCGATTCCGGCGGACCCGTTAAACTGATCGCCAATGGCGGCAGCTACCAGCAAATGCTGCAAGGCAAGGTGTACCAGATGCTGCGCCTGAGCCTCGATGAAAACAGCGGCGCCATCCCGGAAATTTCCGCCAACAAATACATGCTGTGGGTACGCTTCACTACCCAAGGCGGCGACTTGAAACCCAAGCCGCTGGAAGAAGATGTCCCGTTCGAGCTCACGCTCTGTAATTTTTAACTGTTACTTATTTGCCCCATCATGACCGTCGTTAACTGCCCTACCTGTGCCGCCAAAGTCGAATGGACTGAAGCCAACAAATTCCGCCCCTTCTGCTCGGAACGCTGCAAGCAGATCGACCTGGGCGCCTGGGCCGAAGAGAAATACACGATCCCCGCCGCCGATCCGTTCGAAGATCCCCTTGCGGATGAAGACAACAAGCCGCAGTAAACCGCAATGAGCCTCAAATAAACGGATTTTCCAGGCGCAGCCCCTGCGCTACGAAACTGTCGAGCCTGCCACTGACCACCGTCAAGCCATAGGCGATGCCCATCGCCGCGATCTGCCCATCGACGCCATGTGCGTGGCCGCGACCATGCAGACGCGCGCATACGAGCGCACAATCGAGGTCGAATTCCAGCAGCCGCGGCGCATATTCCGCCAGCACGGCTTCCAGCCAGCCTTCCAGCGCCAGTGCTTCCAGCGCCGCTTCGCGCCGCCAGCAGCACTGTATGCCTGCACGCAATTGGGCGATCACCTGCACCGGCACATAACGCGCCTCGGGCGCCACCCGCTCGAAAAAATCGGCCACTCCCGCCGGCGCGGCGCTGCCCTTGCGCACCGCAACGATCACATCCGCATCGACCAGATAGGCTGGCACAGGCATGGCGGGTCAAGAGCGGCGCTCGAAATCCGCATCGAAGCCCACGTCGGGCATGCTGCGCAAAATATCGTCGAGCGGACGCTTCGGCAGCGGCCGCAAGGCGCTGCGCAAGATGTCGCGGTGCTCGTCCTCGATGCTGCGCCCATGCGCGCGGGCACGCTTGTGCAAGGCGGCAATCAGCAATTCATCGGTATCGGTAAAGGTCAGTGTCAGCGGCATGCGAAACTCCCGGTGCTTGATGAAAGCACTGTAGCGCAAAGCGCCGACTATACAAGGAGAGTCACAGCAAAGCTTGCGCCAGCACGCAGCATGCTGCTGCCCGCTGGCACAAGTAAGGATTAAGCAGGTGCCAGCGATTCCCGGCGTACCTCATTTAACCATTCCAGCAGGGGAATGGTGGCCGGCAGCAAGGGTTCCACGCCGACCGTGCCCTGCCAGGCGAACGCCTGTCCTTCCAGGCTTTGCGGCTCGCCCCGCCATTCGCGGCTGATATAGAAATGCAGGCGCACATGGGCGTGCGGATACACATATTCGACGCCGCACCAGGCTTCGGCACTGTCGATATGCAAGCCCAGTTCCTCGACAAACTCACGTTTCAAGGCATCAAAAATGGCTTCGCCAGGCTCGACTTTACCGCCAGGAAATTCCCAATAGCCGTCATACGGCTTGCCGGCCGGACGCTGGCCCAGCAGCACGTCGCCATTCGGCTTCATCAGGATGCCGACGGCGACGTCGACCGGTTTGATTTTCACTTCGCTCATTGCGGCAACTTTCCCGCAGGAAGTTTCCCCGCATAATCTCGCGCAAATTGCCACGCCACCCGGCCCGACCGGGAACCGCGCTGCAAGGCCCAGCGCAGGGCATCGCCACGCGCTGCCGCGATCTGCTCCGGCGTGCAACCGAACGAGGCGAGCCAATGGGCCGCGATATCGAGGTAATCATCCTGCTTGAACGGATAGAACGACAGCCACAGGCCGAAGCGTTCGGACAGCGAGATTTTCTCTTCCACCGTCTCGCCCGGGTGCAGATCGCCATCGTCGTCCGTCTTGTAGCTCGTGTTGTCCGACATCCGTTCCGGCATCAGGTGACGGCGGTTCGAGGTGGCGTAGATCAGCACGTTGTCCGATTGCGCGGCGATGCTGCCGTCGAGCGCCACTTTCAGCGCCTTGTAGCCGCTCTCGCCCTCTTCGAACGACAGGTCGTCGCAAAAGATGATAAAGCGCTCGGGGCGTGCCGCCACCAGGTCGACGATGTCGGGCAAGTCGGCCAGGTCCGCCTTGTCGACTTCGATCAGGCGCAGGCCCTGGTCGGCGAACTGGTTCAGGCATGCCTTGATCAGCGACGACTTGCCCGTGCCGCGCGCGCCCGTCAGCAGCACGTTGTTGGCCGGACGCTTAGCGACGAACTGGCGCGTGTTCTGCTCGATCTGCGCTTTTTGCGTGCCGATATTGTGCAAGTCGTCCAACGCGATGTTCGACACGTGGGCCACGGCCTGCAAATAAGGCAGCGCGCCCTGGCGCCGGCGCCAGCGGAACGCAAAGCTGTTCCAGTCGGTTGCCGGCAAGGCCGGCGGCAAGATCGACTCGAGGCGCGCCAGCACCCGCTCGGCGCGGATCAGGAATTGATCGAGGCCGGTCATGAGCGGTAGTCGGCGTTGATCGACACGTAGTCATGCGACAGGTCGCACGTCCACAGGGTGGCCGTGGCATCGCCGCGCGCCAGCTTGACGCGGATGGTGATTTCGCTTTGCTGCATCACGCGCTGGCCATCCTGTTCCTGGTAGTCGGGGTTGCGGCCGCCATTCTTGGCCACCCACACGTCGTCCAGGTACAGATTCAATTGGCCCACGTCCAGATCGTCCACGCCCGCATAGCCGATGGCGGCCAGGATGCGGCCCAGGTTCGGGTCGGACGCGAAGAACGCCGTTTTCACCAGCGGCGAATGGGCGATGGAATAGGCGATCTTGCGGCACTCTTCCACGTTGCGGCCGTCTTCCACGGTCACGGTCATGAACTTGGTCGCGCCTTCGCCATCGCGCACGATGGCTTGTGCCAGAAAGGTCGACAGCTCGGTGACGGCTGCGGCCAGTTCCGCATAGTGCGGCGAGTCGATGGAATCGATGACCAGGCTGCCGGCGCCCGTGGCGACCAGCATGAACGAGTCATTGGTGGACGTGTCGCCGTCGATGGTGATGCAGTTGAACGATTTATCGGCCGCCTGTTTCACCAGCTGGTCCAGCACCGGTTGCGCCACGGTGGCGTCGAACGCGAGGAAACCGAGCATGGTGGCCATGTTCGGCTTGATCATGCCGGCGCCCTTGCTGATGCCCGTCAGGGTCACCGCGTGGCCACCGATGGTGACCGTGCGCGAACCGGCTTTCGGCTGCGTGTCGGTGGTCATGATGGCTTCAGCGGCCGAGAACCAGTTATCCGACGTCAGCGCGGCCACGGCTTGCGGCAAGCCGGCGACCAGGCGCTGCACGGGCAAGGGTTCGAGGATCACGCCCGTGGAAAACGGCAGGATTTGCTGCGGCGTGCAGCCCAGCAGTTCGGCCAGCGCGGCGCAGCTGGCCTGCGCGTCGGCCAGACCCGATTCGCCCGTGCCCGCATTCGCGTTGCCCGTGTTGACCAGCAGCGCGCGGATCGGCGCGGCGCCGGCCGTCACGGCCGCCAGGTTGGCTTTCGAAATTTGCACGGGCGCGGCGCAGAAGCGGTTCAATGTGAACACGCCGGCCACGGTGGCCGTCGGCGCCAGTTTCAATACCAGCAAATCCTTGCGGTTGGGTTTCTTGATGCCGGCTTCGGCAACACCGATTTCAATGCCGGCGACGGCTTTCAAGTCGGCGGCGACGGGCTTGGGAGAATTGACGGCCATGGTGAGTTCTTCTGCAAGGGAAAATGGAAGCGCTATTGTAGCGCCTTCGCGGCGCCGGTGAGCATGCGCGCCCACACATGCACGCCTGCAAATTGAAAAGGCATAAAAAAACGGAGACCGCGGTCTCCGTTTTTGTTCAGGCTGTCAAACCGCCTTATGCCAGCTTGCCGTGGCAAGCTTTGTATTTTTTACCGCTGCCGCAAGGGCATGGGTCGTTACGGCCCACTTTGACGCCCATGCTCACGCTCATGTCGTCAACGTTGTCCATATTGCCGCCGGCCGCAGGCGCCAGCAGTTCTTCCGGCGCCGCGTTCGGGTCGAATTCGGCGTGCTGGTAGTGCACGTTTTCCACGTGCGACTGCTGCATCGCCTGTTCGGCCGCATCGACTTCTTCGCGCGACTGGATACGTACCGTCATCACGTGTTTCGTGACGTCGTTCTTGATCATGTCGAGCATCTGGCCAAACAGTTCAAACGCTTCGCGCTTGTATTCCTGTTTCGGGTTCTTCTGCGCATAGCCGCGCAGGTGAATACCCTGGCGCAGGTGATCGAGTGCCGCCAGGTGTTCGCGCCAGTGGCTGTCCACGCTTTGCAGCATGACATTGCGCTCGAAGCCGCCAAACGATTCCTTGCCGACGATGTCGATCTTCGACTGGTACACGGCATCGGCCGCGGCCAGCACTTTTTCCAGGATCTCTTCGTCCGTCAGGGTCGAATCGGCTTCCAGCAATTGCTGCAGCGGCAAGTCGAGCTGCCATTCGCTGGCCAGGGTGTTTTCCAGGCCCTTGATATCCCACTGCTCTTCCACCGATTCGTGCGGCACGTACTCGTGTACCAGGTCGGTGAACACGCCGTGGCGCAGGGAAGCGATCATGTCCGAGATGTCGGTCGTTTCCAGCAGCTCGTTGCGCTGCTGGTAGATGACTTTACGCTGGTCGTTGGCGACGTCATCGTATTCCAGCAATTGCTTGCGGATGTCGAAGTTGCGCGCTTCGACCTTGCGCTGGGCCGATTCGATCGAACGCGAGACGATGCCTGCCTCGATCGGTTCGCCTTCCGGCATTTTCAAACGGTCCATCACGGCGCGCACGCGGTCGCCGGCGAAGATGCGCAGCAGCGCGTCGTCGAGCGACAAATAGAAGCGCGACGAACCGGGATCGCCCTGGCGGCCGGCACGGCCACGCAGCTGATTGTCGACGCGGCGCGATTCGTGGCGTTCGGTGCCGATGATGTGCAAGCCGCCCGCATTGACCACGTGGTCGTGCAGGGATTGCCATTCGTCGCGCAAGGTCTGCGACTGCGCTGCCTTGTCGGCGTCGCTCAGTTCAGCATTGGCTTCGATGAATTTGATCTGGTTCTCGACGTTACCGCCCAACACGATGTCCGTACCGCGACCGGCCATGTTGGTGGCGATGGTGATGGCTTTCGGACGGCCTGCCTGGGCGATGATTTCCGCTTCGCGCGCATGCTGCTTCGCGTTCAGCACGTTGTGCGGCAAACCGGCCTTGGTCAGGATGCCCGACAGCAGTTCCGAGTTTTCGATCGAGGTCGTACCGACCAGCACGGGCTGGCCGCGCTCGTAGCAGTCGCGGATGTCGTTCAACATCGCGTTGTATTTTTCCGCCGACGATTTGTAGACCTGATCCTGGCGGTCCTTGCGCTGCAGCGGACGGTTTTGCGGGATCACGACCGTTTCCAGGCCGTAGATTTCCTGGAATTCGTACGCTTCGGTATCGGCCGTACCGGTCATGCCGGCCAGCTTGGCGTACATGCGGAAGTAGTTCTGGAAGGTGATCGAGGCCAGGGTCTGGTTCTCGTTCTGGATCTTGACGCCTTCTTTCGCTTCGACGGCCTGGTGCAAGCCATCGGACCAGCGGCGGCCCGTCATCAGACGGCCCGTGAATTCATCGACGATCACCACTTCATTGTTCTGCACCACATAGTGCTGATCCTTGAAGTACAGCGCATGCGCGCGCAGGGCCGCATACAGGTGGTGCACGAGGGTGATGTTGGCCGAATCGTACAGCGACGCGCCTTCCGGCAGCAGGCCCATTTCCATCAGGATGCCTTCGGCCTTTTCGTGGCCCGCTTCCGTCAGCAGCACCTGGTGCGCTTTTTCATCTTTGGTGTAGTCGCCCGGCACGTCAACCTTGCCCTTGCCGTCCGGCGTTTCTTCGCCGATCTGCAGAGTCAGGCGCGCAGGCACTTCATTGATCTTGTGATACAGGTCCGTATGGTTCTCGGCCTGGCCCGAAATGATCAACGGCGTACGCGCCTCATCGATCAGGATCGAGTCGACTTCATCGACGATGCCGAAGTTCAGGCTGCGCTGCACGCGTTCGCGCGCTTCGTAGACCATATTGTCGCGCAAGAAGTCGAAACCGAATTCATTGTTGGTGCCATACGTGATGTCGGAGTTGTACGCCTGCTGCTTGGCGCTGTGCTCCATCTGCGACATGTTCACGCCAGTCGACAGGCCCAGCCATGCATACAGGCGGCCCATGGTCTCGGCATCGCGCTGCGCCAGGTAATCATTGACGGTGACGATATGCACGCCCTTGCCTGACAAGGCATTCAGGTAGGCTGGCAAGGTTGCCATCAGGGTCTTGCCCTCGCCCGTGCCCATCTCCGCGATCTTACCGAAATGCAAGACCATGCCGCCGATCATCTGCACATCGAAATGGCGCATGCGCAAGACGCGCTTGCTGGCCTCGCGGCAGACGGCAAATGCTTCCGGCAACAAGGCATCGAGCGATTCGCCAGCGGCGATACGTTCCTTGAAGGCAGGCGTTTTCGCTTGCAGCTCGGCATCCGACAGCTTTTCGATGGCCGGCTCGAGCGCATTGATCTCGCGTACCGTTTTTTGGTATTGCTTGAGCAGCCGCTGGTTGCGGCTACCGAAAATCTGGGTCAGTAATGACATGCTTGAATTCTTGAAAAAACGCCGTTAAAAAAAGCTCGGTAGGGAACAACGAGGTAGGTATCGCGTCACCGCACGGAGTTCGACTATGGCAAAAGACGATGATTTTATCATGCGTTCCCGACATGGTTGGGGTAATGCGCCATATAACAATAGCTTAATGACAAACAAATGGCAGAAATTGCGGACATTTTCCATACTGTAAGGCAATACGGCCAGCCCGCCTGCGCCGCACCTGCTGCTGCACTCGTCATGCGCGGGCGAGTGTGCTATGTTTCGGCCATGCGAACTCCCACTTATTCTCCGGCGCCGCGCCGCGGCTACGGCTTTGCCCGTTCAGGCCCGGCCGTCACGGGCGCAACCGATTTTCTGCGCGGCAACGCGACGATGGCCTCATTGATGCCCACCGTCACGCGCCTGGCCGCCTTGCAAAAAGATTGCGCCAAGGCCTTGCCGGCCATGTTCGAACACTGCGACATCCTGCAATTCGAGGGCGGCCAACTGGTGCTGGCCACACCGAACGCGGCGCTGGCGGCCAAGCTCAAGCAGCAATTGCCGAAGTTGCAAGGGGAACTGGAAAGAAAGGGCTGGCAGATTTCAGGCATCAAGCTGAAAGTGCAAGTCATCAAGAGCATCGCGCCCATCGTGCATACGCGGGCGCTGGTCTTGCCGGAAAAAGCCATGTCGGCCCTGGAAGAGCTGAGCACGGCCCTGCCCGCGTCGAAACAGAACGAGCAATTGATCGCGGCGCTGCGCAACATGGTGCGCCACCACCGGGAACCGAAGGACTGAGAATAACGGCGCTAAATTAACGCATATCGCGTAGGTCGGATTAGGCCCTTCGGGCCGTAATCCGACAACACCACGATCAGTGCCAACATGGTTGTCGGATTACGCGGGACGTCGCCCCGCTAATCCGCCCTACGTCAGCGACCACTCGCGTTCCATTTGACGGAGATACGATTGTGGCGCCGCCTCGTTCGTGTCGAACGAGACGATTTCATACGCATCGGGCTGTTCCAGCAGCGCCAGCAGCAGCTGGTTGTTCAGCGCGTGGCCGGACTTGTGCGCCGTGTAGTAGGCGAGCAAGGGGTGGCCGACCAAGTACAGGTCGCCGATGGCGTCGAGGATCTTGTGGCGCACGAACTCGTCTTCGTAGCGCAAGCCATCGGCGTTGAGGATGCGGTACTCGTCCATGACGATGGCGTTTTCCAGCGAACCGCCACGGGCCAGGCCCATGCCGCGCAAGCTTTCCACGTCCTGCATGAAACCGAAGGTGCGCGCGCGCGCCACGTCGTGCACATACGACACGTCGCCGAAGTCGACCGAGGCGCGCTGCATCGTGCCATCGACGGCCGGGTGGTTGAATTCGATGAAGAAATCAAGCTTGAAGCCGTCGTATGGCGACAAACGCGCCCATTTCTCCGCGTCACCCTTGCCGTGACGCACTTCCACGGGCTTCACGACCTTGATGAATTTCTTCGCCGCCTGCTGCTCTTCCACGCCAGCCTGCTGCAGCAGGTAGACGAAGGACGAGGCGGAACCGTCCATGATGGGAATTTCTTCCGCATTCACGTCGATATACATATTGTCGATCCCCAGGCCCGCCGCCGCCGACATTAGATGCTCCACGGTGGACACCCTGGCGCCATCCTTGATCAGCACGGAAGCCATGCGCGTGTCGCCCACGGCCATGGCGCTGGCGGGAAACTCGACGATGGGATCGAGGTCGATGCGGCGAAACACGATGCCCGTGTCGATCGCGGCAGGACGCAGGATCAGCTCGACCTTGGTGCCGGAATGCAAACCGACACCGATGGTGCGGACCTGTTGTTTGATGGTGCGTTGTTTTAACATGGCACGATTATATCCAGTTGCGGCGTGGAATGCTGACCGGCAAAGAAATGCTAGGGATGCTCACTTTCCACATGCACGGCTTCGCGCCGCACCAGGTAGATGCCGCTGGCGATAATGATCGCCGCGCCAAGCAAGGTATAGCGATCCGGCAGCGCCTGCCACAGCAGCCAGTCTATCGCCACGCCCCAGGCCAGCGCCGTGTACTCGAACGGCGCCACGATTGACGCCTTGCCGGTGCTGAAGGCCTTGGTGATCGCCAACTGCCCGAAGAAGCCTGACAGCGCCAGCACCATCAAGATCGAGCCGTGTTCGGCACGCACAGGCACCCAGATATTCCACGCCAGCGTTACTGCGCCAATCGACATCAGCGTCAGCAGCCAGAACATCATCGCCTCGGTGCTGTCGGTGCGCGCCAGCACGCGCGCGCTGATGGCCGACACGGCGTAGCAGGCAGCTGCCACCAGAATCGCCAGCCCGCCCAGCGACAGGAAGCCGGTGCCTTCGGGGCGCAGCACCACCAGCACGCCCAGCAGGCCGACGCCAATCGCCACCCACTGCCCGCGGCCCACGTGCTCCTTCAGCACCCACACCGACAGCGCCGTGATCAAAGCCGGCGCGATGAAGAAGATCGAATATGCCTCGGCCAGCGACAGCGACTTCAGCCCGAAGGCAAAGGTGGTCAGCATGGCGATGCCGAGTGCGGCGCGCAACAGGTGCATTGGCCAGCGTATGCGGAAGATGCCCTTGAACGCACCGCGGTACAGCATGTAGCCGCACAGCAGTGGCAACGAACTGAGCGAGCGCATCGCCGTGACCTGCGTGGCGGGATAATGGGCAGACAGCAGCTTCATGGCGGTATCCATGCACGAGAACATGGCGACCGCAATCAGCATCGCATAGATGCTGTGCAGATTTTCTTGACGAGAAGACAGGGAATGCTCCTTGACGACCGGTCCGGGGCGGACCACTGGGAACGTCATTATGGCGACGTCCGGAGCCAGCACAGCGGAGGCGCTGCCGGGATTGATTATAGCAAGCCGGCCAGCTCATCAGGGGCGACGACGAAAACAGTGCCTGGATCAAGTACTGCCGCAATCGCGGCGGCGGTGCCTGAAATGCTTGATCCACGTCATCGTTTTTTTAAAAGATGCATGTAAAATGCTTGTTTATAATTTTGCAACGATGGAGAACGAGAGATGGACAGCAAGAAGATAGATACCACCAACGACACGCCGTCGAGCCGCCGCGGCTTTCTCGGCAAGAGCGCCGCACTGGGCCTGGCAGGCGTCACGTTGGGCCTGGCCGGCTGCAAGGAGGAAGCTGCCGCCGGTGGCAAGAGCGCTGCCGCACCGGCCGCACATCACGGCACCGAGATCGCGCCAGGCCAGCTGGACGACTACTATGCTTTCATCAGTTCCGGCCATTCGGGCGAAGCGCGGGTGCTCGGCCTGCCTTCCGGACGCACGCTCAAGCGCATCCCGGTGTTCAACGTCGATTGCATGGTCGGCTGGGGTATTACCAATGAATCGAAAGCCATCATCGGCACCAAGCCCGACGGCACGCTGAAATACATCACCGGCGACACCCACCACGTCCACGGTAGCTACAAGAACGGCACGTATGACGGCCGCTGGCTGTTCATCAACGACAAGCTGCATTCACGCGTGGCGCGCATCCGCATGGACACCATGGAATGCGACAAGATCACCGAACTGCCGAATGTGGCCGGCTTCCACGGCCTGTTCCCTGACAAGCGCGATCCGGTCGACCAGAAGATTGACTACACCACCCGCGTGTTCTGCGGCGCCGAATTCCATATCCCGCTGCCGAACGACGGCCGCGACCTGGACAATCCGGACAAGTGGGGTGCGTTGTTCAGCTGCGTCAGCGCAGAGACCATGGAAGTGATGTGGCAGGTGCGCGTTGACGGCAATATGGATCTGTGCGCCACCTCGTACGACGGCAAGCTGGCCGCCTGCAACCAGTACAACGTGGAAAACGCCGCCGACCTGAACGGCATGATGGCGGCCGAGCGCGATGCCTGCGTGTTCCTGCATATCGAACGCGTCGAGGCCTTGGTCAAGGCAGGCAAGTTCACCACCATCGGCAGTTCCAAGGTCCCCGTGGTCGATGGCCGCAAGGCTGCCAACGCCGATCCGAAAAGCGCGATCTCGCTGTACGTCCCGGTCAGCAAGAACCCGCATGGCGTCAACGCCAGCCCGGACGGAAAATACTTCGTCTGCTCCGGCAAGCTGTCGCCGACCGCCACCGTGATTGAATTGAGCAAGGTGCTGCAGTGGTTCGACGGTAACGTCAAGGATCCGCGCGACACCGTGGTGGCCGAACCGGAAATCGGCCTCGGCCCGCTGCACACCGCCTTCGACGGCAGGGGCAACGCCTATACCTCGCTGTTCCTCGACAGCCAAGCCGTCAAATGGAATGTGGATGCAGCCATTGCCCAGTTCAAGGGCGACAAAAACGCCAAGGTCATCATCGAGAAGCTGGACGTGCACTACCAGCCGGGCCATAACTACTCATCGATGGGTGAAACCAGGGAAGCTGACGGCAAATACCTCAACTCCGGCAACAAGTTCTCCAAGGACCGCTTCCTGCCAGTCGGCCCGCTGCATCCTGAAACCGAACAGTTGGTGGACATCAGCGGCGCCAGCATGAAGCTGATAGCCGATCACACTGCCTACCCGGAACCGCACGATGGCATTATCGTGCGCCGCGACGTGGTCAAGACGCGCCAGATCCACACCATGACCGACTTCCCGAATGCCGTCACGCCGGAAAACGCCGGCATCGAGCGCAAGGGCAACAAGGTGCATGTGCGTCTGATGTCGCAAGCGCCGGCGTTCAGCATGCCGGTCATCAAGGTCAAAAAAGGCGATGAAGTCACGCTCACCCTGACCAACTACGACAAGGTCGAAGATTTAACCCACGGTTGCGCCATCCCGACCTACAACATCAACTTTATCGTCAATCCGCAGGAAACCAAGTCGGTCACTTTCAAGGCCGATCACGCCGGTGCGTTCTGGTTGTATTGCACGCACTTCTGCCACGCCCTGCATCTGGAAATGCGTAGCCGTTTCCTGGTTGAAGCCTGAGTTGTCCCGCAAGTCCATGCCGGCTGATGCGTCAGCCGGCATGGCATATTCTCATGACGACTACTTTAAAAACCTTGTTCAATTCGCTGGCGTCGTGCTTGATGTTACTGGCTATGCTGGCACCGCCCATCGCCGCCGCCAACATCTACGACGCTGAACTTTCCTCCGAACTGTTGCACGGCGCCGACCTGTGCGCGCATGCCGCCTGCCGCGACGTGATGCCGCAAGCGCAGCGCTTCTCGCAGCGCATGGGTTCTCCACGCTATGTGCAAGCGCTGGACGCCGGCGGCAAGCTCGTTGGCTACGTTTTCCTGTCAACCGACGTGGTGGACATTCCCGCCTATTCCGGCAAGCCGGTCATTACACTGATCGGCATGGACACCGCAGGCATCATTACCGGCGTGCGCGTGATCAAGCATTCCGAACCGATCCTGCTGGCCGGCATACCGGAATCGGCGCTGCTCAAGTTCATCGGACAATATGTCGGCCTGCGCGGTGACGCCAGGCTGGAAATTGGCCGTGGCGGCGATGGCAGCGTGGGATTGGACGCGATCAGCGGCGCCACCGTGACGGCCATCGCCGAGAACCAGGTAATTTCCCGCAGCGCCTATGAGATCGGCCGCCAGGTCGGCATCTTCACTGCGGCGGCGCGGCCGCCAGCCCGCTTCACGCCGCTCGACGAGCGCCTCAACTGGGGCAAGCTGGCCGACGAGGGCTCGGTCGGCCGCCTGACGATCACCGCGCGCGAAGTCGGCGCCGACAGCGCACGCGGCGACTACATCGATCTCTACTTCGGCTACCTCAACACGCCGACGCTGGGCAACAGCCTGCTGGGCGAGGACAACTACCAGCGCCTGATGCGCGACCTCAAGCCGGACGAGCATGCGATCTTCGTCATCGCCAGCGGCCAGACCTCGTTCAAGGGCTCGGGCTTTGTGCGCGGCGGCATCTACGACCGCATCCAGGTGCGGCAAGATCCTGAAACCTACACCTTCCGCGATACCGACTATCTCAATCTGTATCACCTGCAGCCCGGCGATGTGCCCCAATACCGCGAATCGGGCATCTTCATCGTCCGCTCGAAACACTTCAATCCGGCGTGGCCTTGGACGCTAACGCTGCTGGTCAATCAGTTGGACGCCAAGGGCGCCAAGACCTTCACCCACTACGACCAGACATACTGGCTGCCGGCCCGCTATCTGGAAGGCGGCCATCCGAAAGTGGTGACGGCGCGCCCGGCGTGGCAAAACATCTGGCTGGACCGGATTGCGCAAATCGGCTTCTTCGTCGCCACCCTGTTGTTTACCGCCATCTGGTACGCACGACGCGACCGGCTGGTGCGTGCATCGACGCGCAAGCACAAGCCTTTGATCAGCTGGCCGCGGCTGGTGCTGTGGATCATCAGCGCCGGCTTCATCGGTTTCTACCTGAAGGCGCAGCCCAGCATCACGCAGATCATGACCTGGCTCCATTCGCTGATCCATCAATGGCGCTGGGAGCTGTTCCTGTCCGATCCCTTCATCTTCCTGTTCTGGTGGTTCATCATCATCACGGTGCTGATCTGGGGACGCGGCCTGTTCTGCGGCTGGTTATGTCCATTCGGCTCGCTGCAGCACCTGATGCTGAAACTCGGTTCCGCCATCGGCCTGAAACGCTGGCAGAAACTGCTGCCAAAACCACTGCACGACAAGCTGCGCTGGCTGAAGTACGTCATCTTCTTCGGCCTGATCGGCGTATCCCTGTTCTCAATGGAGACGGCCGAACATCTGGCCGAAATCGAACCCTTCAAGACCACTTTCCTGGTCGGCGTATGGAACCGCAGCTGGCCATTCTGGCTCTTTATCGGCGCCATTCTGGGCCTGTCGCTGTTCAGCGAGCGCCCCTACTGCAAATACCTGTGCCCGATGGGCGCGGGCCTGGCGCTGCCCGGCAAGTTCCGTCTGTTCGGTCTGAAGCGCAAGGCAGAATGCACCAGCTGCCACGCCTGCGCCGCCGGTTGCGGCTCGCACGCCATCGACAGCCAAGGCAAAATCGATCAGATGGAATGCATGCTGTGCCTGGACTGCATGGTGATGTACTACGACGATCACGCCTGTCCACCCCTGGTGAAAGAGCGCAAGCGGCGCGCTGCCAAGGGCGAAGCGCTGACGCGTATCGGCGCCGACGGCTACTTCCTTACGCTCGACAGCTTGCGCTCAACGCTGCCGTCGCAAGGCAAGGAAGACGCATGAGGCTGGCGCCTTCCGCCCTGCTGGCGCTGATGCGCGCGCTGGTGCTGGCAGTCATATTGGCCGGCTATGGGACGGGCCTGGCCGCCGCCGTGCTGGAAGTGGCGCCGGGCACGTCGATCAATGCGGCCATCGCCAGTGCGCAGAAAGGCGACACACTGCTGATCGCACCCGGCAGGTATAACGAACACGTGCTGGTCGACAAGGCGCTGACGCTGCAAGGGCGCAGCCATCCCACCATCAGCGGCCGAGGGCACGGCGACACCATCCGCATCACCGCCCCCGACGTCACCCTGATCGGTCTGGTCGTGATCGACAGCGGCGCGGACCTCACTGCGCAGAACGCCGGCATTTATATCGTACCTGGCGCGCATCGCGTACAGATCAACAACTGTCGACTGGTCGCCAACCTGTTCGGCATCTGGCTGCAAGGCGTTGACGATGCGCGCTTGCTGAACAACACCATCACCGGTCGGCGCGACCTGCAATCGGCGCAGCGCGGCAATGGCATCCAGGTGTACGACACGCGCGGAGCGCGCGTCACCGGCAACGAAATCAGCGGCACGCGCGACGGCATCTATGTCGACGTCTCGCGCGACGCGCAATTTCGCCACAACCGCATCCACCATGTCCGCTACGGCACGCACTACATGAACACCCACCACAGTACTTGGGAAGACAACGAGGTATATCTGAGCCGGGCCGGGCTGGCGCTGATGGAGGTGCGCAGCCTGACCGTGCGCCGCAATATCGCGTGGGGCAATACCGATCACGGCATCATGCTGCGCACCATCCAGGACTCGCTGATCGAAGACAACGTGGTGGCCGGCAACGACCGTGGTTTTTTCATCTATGACGCCGAGTACAACACGCTGCGCCACAACCTGATCATCAATAACCGCACCGGCGTGCACCTGTCGGCCGGCTCGTCGAACAACCAAGTCGATGGCAACGACTTCATCGGCAACCAGGAGCAGGTGCGCTTTGTTGCCGCGCGCGATGTCGAATGGGGCAAACAGGAAGGCAACTACTGGAGCAATTACAACGGCTGGGACCAGAACGGCGACGGCCAGGGTGACGTGGCGTATGAAGCGAACGACCTGGTTGACCGTCTGAACTGGCAATACCCGCTGCTCAAGCTGCTCGGCGCCAGCCCCGCGCTGCAGACGCTGCGCTTTGCCGCGCGTCAGTTTCCGCTGCTGCGCGCGCCAAGCGTAGTCGACCGCCATCCGCGCATGCGCCCGCTCTCACAGAATTGGAAGAAATGGAATGACATCGCTCCCCGCATCGAATACAACTGAAGCCGCCGTCAGCCTGCGCGGCATCCGGCATCGCTACGGCGCGCTCACAGTGCTGCAGGACGTCAGCTTTGACATCGCCCATGGCGCCATGTTCGGCCTGATCGGCCACAATGGCGCCGGCAAGAGCACGCTATTCAAGCTGATGCTCGGTCTGATCACGCCCTGCGCCGGCACGCTGCACGTACTGGGCCAGAACGCGGCCGAACCTGCCTTTCGCCAGACGCGCCGGCGCGTCGGCTATCTGCCGGAAAGTTTTCTCACCTACGATAACCTGAGTGGCCAGGAAGTACTGCACTTTTTTGCGGACTTGAAGCACATTGCGCGCGCTGCTTGCGCACCGTTGCTCGACCTGGTGGGCCTGACGCATGCCGCCGCGCGGCCGGTACAGGGGTACTCCAAGGGCATGCGCCAGCGGCTCGGCCTGGCGCAGGCTCTGCTGGGCGAGCCGGACCTGATCTTCCTCGATGAGCCGACCAACGGATTGGACCCGCAAGGCATCGCCGACTTTTACGCCATCTTGCGCACCGCGCAGGACCGCGGCGCCACCATCGTCATCACCTCACACATCCTGGCAGAGATCGAGCACAGGGTCGACCAGCTGCTCATCATGCAGAGCGGCACGGTGGCCGCGCAAGGCACGCTGAGGCAGTTGCGGACGGGTACCCATGCGCCCCGGATGCTGACCATTACCGCCACGATTGCGCCTGCGCTGCAGGCGGGCGTGCGCGCGGCGCTGGCCGCGTTGCCGCTGGAGCTGACGCTGGAGGTGCATGGCGAACAGCTGCACGTGCGCTGCGCCAGGGCCGACAAGATGGCGGTGCTGCGCCAGCTGGCCGCTTGCGCCGACGACATCGCGATTCAGGAATCGACATTGGAACAAGTATTTCTCGGCTACGGAGGCACTCATGCGCGCACGCATTGAATGGCGCCAGGTCGGCGTGCTGGCCGCAAAAGAATGGCGTGAGCGGCTGCGCAACCGCTGGGTGCTGGCCGTGGCGCTGGTGTTTGCCTTCTTCGCACTGGCCATCGCCTACTTCGGCGCAGCCCAGCAGGGACAGGTTGGTTTCCACGGCATCGACGCCACTATCGCCAGCCTGTCCAGCCTGGTGATCTATCTGGTGCCGCTGATCGCCCTGATACTCGGCTATGACGCGATTGTCGGCGAGCGTGAGCGCGGCGCGCTGGAACTGCTGCTGTCGATGCCGGTGACGCCGCTGGAAGTGCTGCTCGGTAAGTATCTCGGCCTGGCGGCGGCGCTCACCAGCGCCACCGCGATCGGCTTTGGCGCCGGCCTGCTGCCGCTGTTCTCGCAACTGACTGTGGCCGAGGGCTGGCGCTACGCCCAATTCGTCGCCAGCGCCGTGCTGATGGGACTGGCCTTCCTCAGCATTGCCATGCTGGTATCGGTCAGCACCCGCGACCGCGTCCGCGCCAGCGGCATTGCACTGGCGCTGTGGTTCCTGTTCGTGCTGGTGTTCGACCTGCTGCTGATGGGGGTGATGGTGCTCAGCCAGGGCCAGCTCGGTAGCGGCCTGTTCGCCGCCATGCTGATGCTGAACCCGGCCGACGTATTTCGCCTGCTGAACGTGTTCAGCTCGGACCAGGCGCAAGCCATGTATGGCCTGGCCACCGTGATGCCGCAAGGCTGGACCCACCCGGCGCTGCTGTCGGGCGTGATGCTAGCCTGGATTTTTTTACCGTTTTCTATCGCACTCAGGAGATTTTCATGACTATTTTCCACCTGCGCAGGAGCGCGCTGGCCGCACTGGCCACCCTTGCGCTGGCCGCCTGCACGTACAGCGCCACCAACCTGCCAGCCATTGATCCGTCCGACGAAGCCGCGTGTGCGCTGGACGGCATGCTGCTGCGCGACTTCCCTGGGCCGAAAGCGCAGGTTCGCTTCGCCGACGGGAAGACCAGCTACTTCTGTGACGTAAAAGAACTGCTCGGTGAAATGCTGGCGCCGGAACAGCGTCGCGCCACCAGCGCCTTCTACGTGCAGGACATGGGCAGCGCCAACTGGCAACAGCCGCAAGGCCACTGGATCGGGGCACACGACGCGCTCTATGTATTAGGCAGCAAGGCGCAGGGCTCGATGGGCCCGGCCATCGCCTCGTTCAGCCGGCAGGTGGACGCGGAAGCGTTTGTTCGCAAGGAAGGCGGCCGCGTGCTGCGCTTCAAGCAGATCACGCCGGCCCTGCTGAACGAAGCCAGCGGCGCCATGCCGACGCACGCCATGGCGCATTGAAACACCACCGCCTGGGCCGGCATTGCCGTTCGGCGGAAAGCGCCGGTCCGTTTTTACCCCGGCATTTGCCGACTTACTTTTGAAAAGAGACAGACCATGAAGAAACTACTTGCACTGGCAGCAATGCTGGCAGCCATCACCTCTGCCACCAGCGCCGCCGCGCCGGACGCCGCCAAGGTTGAGAAAACCTACTCCACCACCTGCCTGGCCTGCCACGGCAGCGGCATCATGGGCGCGCCCAAGGTTGGCGACAAGGCGGGATGGAAACCGCGTATCGCCAAAGGCAAGCCGGCGCTGTACCTGAGCGCCATCAACGGTGTGAAAATGATGCCGCCACGCGGCGGCAATCCAGGCCTGAAGGATGATGAAGTGAAAGCACTGGTCGACTACATGGTCGCCAAGAGCAATTAAGACTGCTGGCCGCCGCCTGCGCGCGGCGGCCACACCCGGAGATATTCCATGTTCACCCGCACGCTGCTGGCGCTACTGCTGTTCCTGACTGCTTGTTCCGGCGAGGAACGCCTCTACAAAACCCGGGGCCACGTGTTCGGCACCACGGTCGACATCACCATCTACGGTGGTTCGCAGCAGCGCGCCGACCTGCTTGGCGCCGAGGTATTGAGAGAATTCGATCGCCTGCACCGTAAATTCCACGCGTGGGAGCCAAGCATGCTCACCGCCCTCAACGACAGCATCGCCAAAGGCGAGCCAATGCGCGCCGACGCTGAAATGGTCGGCCTGCTAAAATCGGCCGAGAAGCTGTCAGTGCGTTCCGGCCTGCTGTTCAACCCCACCATTGGGCATCTGATCAGGCTGTGGGGCTTCCAGAAAAACGACATCGGCGCGCAGGGACCGCCGGCCGCCGGGATCAAGCGCTGGGTCGACGCGCGGCCATCGCTGTCCGACCTGCGCTACAACGGCAACATCATCAGCAGCGTCAACCCTGCCGTCATGATCGACCTCGGCGGCTACGCCAAAGGTTACGCGCTCGACCGCGCCGCCGCGCTGCTGCGCGAAGCGCACGTCAAGGCGGCGCTGGTCAACATCGGTGGCAACGTCATCGCCATAGGCCAGCCCGGTGAACGACCGTGGCAGGTCGGCATCCGCGATCCGCGTGGCGCCGGGACAGTTGCGCAGATCGCTTTGCGCGACAACGAAGCGATCGGCACCAGCGGTGACTATGAACGCTACTTCATGAAGGACGGCAAGCGCCGCCCGCACATTATCGACCCGCGCAGCGGCTACCCGATCGATCTGGTCGCTTCGGTCACCATCATCGCCAGCGGCGGGCGCGACCCTGGCCTGCGCTCGGACGGCCACTCCAAACCGCTGTTCATCACCGGCCCCCGAGACTGGCAAGCGATGGCGGAAAAACTCGACCTGAAAGAAGTGCTGATGGTTGACGCCCAGCGTAATGTCCACATGACAGCAGCCATGCAAGCGCGCATTGCAGGTGCAGAGCGGCACGAGCACGCCGGGACCTGGCAAGCACGCGAGTGACGTCTACGACACAGGCAACAGCATCACCAGCTTCAGTTCATGCTGGCGCGCCAGGTGCAAGGTCACCTGGTTGAATGCCAGCAGCCCCTGTTGCGCATGCTGGAACTGGCGCAAGCCGCCATCGCGGCCCTGCACCTGCTGCGCGCCCCACCACCGGCGAAAGTCCGCACTGGCGCCGGCCAGTTCCGCGATCAGGCCGGCCAGCGGCGCCTGGTCCGCCTGCCGGCCGATATCGGCGCGGAACTCCGCCACCAGCCGCTGTGCCCGCTCGGGCCAGCCGACGACCAGGTCGCGCGCTCCAGGCTCCAGGAACATGAAGCGCAACTGGTTCGGTGCGCCGTCCCCGGCCTGCAGCCAGCCCGCAAACAAGGTGGACGCGGCGCCGTTCCACGCCACGGCGTTCCATGCGCGGTCGAGGATGTAGGCGGGCGCGTCAATGGCGGACACGATGGCGGCCAGTTCGGCGCTGGCAGGCCCACCGCCCTCGCCTGTCGCGTGGCTGGGGTCGTGCTTGTCGGCCACCTCGAACAGATAGGCGCGCTCGGCCGCGCTCAGCTGCAGCACCTGCGCCAGGCGGGCCAGCATCTTGGCCGACGCCGACACGGGCCGCCCCTGCTCCAACCACGTCAGCCACGTGGGACTGACGTCGCACAGCTGCGCCAACTCTTCGCGCCGCAAGCCCGGCGTGCGCCGCCTCCCGCCGCCGGGCAAGCCAGCCATGACGGGGGTGACGGCTTCGCGCCTGGCGCGGATGAATTCAGCAAGTTTATTCGACATGACATGGATGCATGGTAGTGAATATACCAGTATAAATTATGGTCTTGTTACAGGATAATTTTATCCTTATTCTGCAGGAACTCACCCATCAACAGGAGAAAACCATGCAGCAGCACGATGTCGTTACCGAACAGTTTGGCAAAATGGCCAACGCCTACCTGAGCAGCGCTGTCCACGCGCAAGGCGCCGACCTGGTGCTGATGCAGGAATGCGCGCGCCGCCACGGCAAGCCCGTCGTCCTGGACCTGGGCTGCGGCGCCGGCCACGCCAGCTTTGCCGTCGCCCCCGTGGCGCAATCGGTGGTCGCCTACGACCTGGCGCAGCCCATGCTCGACGTCGTCGACCACGCGAAGGTGCAGCGCGGCTTGCACAACATCAGCACGCAACAGGGCGACGTGGCGCGCCTGCCGTTTGCCGACGCCAGCTTCGACATGGTCGTCACGCGCTTTTCCGCGCACCACTGGAACGACGTGGCTGCGGCCCTCGCGGAAGCGTGGCGCGTGCTGCGTCCGAACGGCACCTTGCTGGTGGTCGACATCGTCGCGCCGAAAACGGCCCTGTACGACAGCACCTTGCAGGCGGTGGAAATGCTGCGCGATGCTTCCCACGTGCGCGACTACCGCACCTGCGAATGGGGCGCCAAATTCAACAACGCGGGATTCACGCACAGCTTGCGCAGCGTGTGGAAACTGACGATGCAGTTCGACGAATGGGTGGCGCGCATGCGCACACCAAGCGAAAGAGTGGCAGCCATCCGCAACCTGTTCGATGGCGCGCCCGAGGAAGCGCGCCGGTATTTCGCGCTGCAGGACGACTATTCGTTCAGCATCGATGCGGCCATGTTCGAGGCGACAAAACCGGTGGTGCAATAAAAAAAACGGCGCCAACATGGCGCCGTTTTTTTACATCGTAGGTCGGATTAGCGCGTAGCGCGTAATCCGACAACACCACGAAGGCGTCAACAATATTGTCGGATTACGGCGCTTTGCGCCTAATCCGACCTACGCCACGATTATTTCAGCTGGCCCAGCAGCGTCTCGGCATTCGACACTTCAAACTTGCCGCCCTGCTCGACGTTCAATTGCGTCACGACGCCATTGTCGACCAGCATCGAGTAGCGCTGCGAGCGCGTGCCCATGCCGTGCTTGGAGAAATCGGCGTCCAGGCCCAGTGCCTTGCTGTAGGCAGCATTGCCGTCAGCCATCATGCGCACGACGCCGGTGGCTTTCTGGTCGCGGCCCCAGGCGCCCATCACGAACGCATCGTTGACGGAGATGCACCAGATTTCATCGACGCCCTTGGCTTTCAGGTCGGCAGCGTGCTGCACGTAGCCTGGCACGTGCTGTGCGGAGCAGGTCGGGGTGTAGGCGCCTGGCAGGCCGAAGATGGCGATCTTCTTGCCCTTGACCAGGTCTTGCACGTTGAACGTGTTCGGGCCCAGTGCGCAACCTTCGGTTTCGCTTTCGATGAATTCGGCCAGGGTGCCTTCTGGCAGGGTGTCGCCGATCTTGATGGTCATGTTGACTCCTTGTGTACTGTCGGTTGAGGGTTCTGCCGGCATGATGCCGACACTGCGCGATAGTATGCCTGACTTGCCGTATTTGTGCAGAAAATGGCCGGAAAGGCAAAGTCAAAAGTCAAAAGCCGGCAAAAAAAACGGCGACCCTCAGGCCGCCGTCATCGTTGCATACATCAGATCACCTTTTCCATATTGAAGCGCATGAAAAATGCTCAGGGCAAGGCGCATGGCCGAAGACAGTACGAATGTACGGCAAGGCTATGCAACGCCGCCATGGGCTTTTTTCACTGCACTTAATCGGCTTGTTTGCGCAGGAAGGCTGGAATGTCGTACGTCTCCATGCCATTCTTTTCCATCGCGCGCACTTGCTCGGAAGCCGATTCGCGGCGCCATACTGCCGGCGCCTTCATGCCGTCGAAACCGGCGGCCGGCGTGGCCACGCCTACCGTCGTCGTCGCCGCTTGCGCGCTACCCATGGCGGCCGACGGGGTCAGCGGGCTGTTGTGGGTACCGGTGCGCAGCACTTGCTGCGGTACCAGCTGGATGTTCTTCTTGGCGCGGCCCAGGCCCGTGGCCACCACGGTCACGCGGATGTCGTCGCCCATGGCGTCGTCGTAGGCGATACCTTGCGCGATCGACGCGTCCGGCGCGGCAAACGCGCGCACGGCAGCCATGACTTCCTTGATCTCTTTACCTTTCAAGCCACGGCTGGCCGTGACGTTGACCAGCACGCCGCGCGCGCCGGACAGATCGATGCCATCGAGCAGCGGCGAAGCGACAGCCTGTTCGGCGGCGATGCGCGCGCGGTCGACGCCGGACGCCGTCGCCGTACCCATCATGGCCTTGCCCTGCTCGCCCATGATGGTTTTCACGTCGTTGAAGTCGACGTTGATATGGCCAGGCACGTTGATGATCTCGGCAATGCCGGCCACCGCGTTGTTGAGCACGTCATCGGCGTGCTGCATCCATTCCAGCATGCTTTCGTCTTCGTAGATCTCTTCCAGCTTTTCGTTGAGGATGATGATCAGCGAATCGACGTGCAGGGACAGCTGCTCCAGGCCTTCGTCGGCGATGTCCATGCACTTCTGGCCTTCGTACGAGAATGGCTTGGAAACCACGGCCACCGTCAGCGCGCCCAGTTCCTTGGCCACTTCGGCCACGATGGGGGCGGCGCCCGTACCGGTGCCGCCGCCCATGCCGGCGGCGATGAAGACCATGTGCGCGCCGCGCAGCGAATCGGCGATGCGCGTGCGCGACTCTTCGGCCAGCTGGCGGCCGACGGCAGGCTTCATGCCTGCGCCCAGACCGGTATCGCCGATCTGGATGATGTTGTGGGCCTTCGATGTCGACAGGGCCTGTGCGTCGGTGTTGGCGGCAATGAACTCCACGCCCGACATGCCTTTGTTGATCATGTGTTGGACTGCATTGCCACCCGCACCGCCGACGCCGACGACCTTGATGACGGTACCTAAAGCTGTGTTATCGACCATATCGAACTCCATGATGTGCTCCTATCAGATGCGGTTTCCAAGCGCCAGGCCTCATATTGGTAGGAGAACTGGAGATTGAAAACTGCGGTTAAATATAAAATTAAGTTATGTGTGTGTACCTGCGATGCTGCCAAAAAACCTGTACTGCCGGGCGTAAATCATGCCCTTAAAAATTCCCTAAAAACCATTCCTTCATGCGCTGCCAGACTGCCTTCACCGAGCCGTCCTGACGCGTCACGATGTGGCCGCGCAGGTATTGCTTCTTCGCCTCAAGCAGCAGGCCCAATACCGTGGCATAGCGCGGACTGCGCACCACGTCGGCCAGCTGGCCCCGATACTCGGGCGTGCCAAGGCGCGCCGGTTTCAGGAAAATGTCTTCCGCCATTTCCACCATGCCGGGCATGATGGACGTGCCGCCCGTGAGCACGATGCCCGAGGACAGCACGCCTTCGTAACCGGATTCGCGCACCACCTGGTGCACCATGGCGAACAGCTCCTCGACGCGCGGCTCGATCACTGCCGCCAGCGCCTGGCGCGACAGGTTGCGCGGGCCGCGGTCGCCCAGGCCAGGCACCTCCAGCGATTCGCCGGGGTCGGCCAGGACCTGCTTGGCCACGCCATAGCGGATCTTGATTTCTTCCGCTTCCGCGGTCGGGGTGCGCAAGGCCATGGCGATGTCGTTGGTGATCTGGTCGCCGGCGATGGGAATGACTGCCGTATGGCGGATCGCGCCATCGGAGAATACCGCCACATCGGTCGTGCCGCCGCCGATGTCGATCAGCACCACGCCCAGTTCCTTCTCGTCGGGCGTGAGCACGGCATCGGCGGACGCCATCGGCTGCAGAATCAGGTCCGACACTTCCAGGCCGCAGCGGCGCACGCACTTGACGATGTTCTGCACCGCCGACACGGCGCCGGTGACGATATGCACCTTCACCTCCAGGCGGATGCCGCTCATGCCGATAGGCTCGCGCACATCTTCCTGGCTGTCGACGATGAACTCTTGCGGCACCGTGTGCAGCAATTGCTGATCGGTCGGAATGTTAACCGCTTTTGCCGTCTCGATGACGCGCGCCACGTCGGTCGCCGTCACTTCCTTGTCCTTGATGGCCACCATGCCGCTGGAATTGAAGCTGCGGATATGGCTGCCCGCAATGCCCGCGTACACATTGCGGATCTTGCAGTCGGCCATCAGCTCGGCCTCTTCCAGCGCGCGCTGGATGGACTCCACCGTGGCCTCGATATTGACCACCACGCCCTTTTTCAGGCCCTTCGATTCGTGCTGGCCCAGCCCGATCACTTCGTGGCGCCCGTCGGACATCACTTCGGCTACCACCGCCACCACTTTCGAGGTGCCGATGTCGAGGCCGACGATCAGGTTTTTCGCGTCTTTTGTCATTTCTTTCGCCTAGTTTTTTGGGCTATTAATTAATTGGGTATTCGGTTAAGCCGGTTTTTTAATCGGACTGCTGTTTTTCTTCTTGATCACTGGCTTGCCATCCTTGCCTTCGGCCGGTATCACCAGGCCGGCGGAACTGAGCGCCAGGCCATTCTGGTAGCGCATATCGATCGTGTCGATATTTTCCAGCCGGCTCGCCAGTTGCGGGTAGATGCCCACCAGCCGGTCGACCCGCGCCTTCAGGGTCGTATGATTCTGCTCGCGTCCCAGCGCCACGCTCATGCCGTTATTCAGTTTCACTGTCCACGCATAGCGGCTCGACAGCGACAGGGTTTCCGGCACCATCTTCAGCGGCGCAAACCACTTTGCCAGCTGCACGTAGGTGGCCAATACTTCTTTTTCGCTGCCATCGGGACCGGCAAACGCAGGCAATTCATGGTCGTCTTCGGCTTCGGCCACGTTCGCCGTAAACACGTCGCCCTTGACCGACAGCAGGCGTCCATCCTCGCCCCAGGTGCCCAGCGCTTCGTGTTCTTCCAGCGCCACGATCAGCTGGTTCGGCCACTCGCGCCGCACGCTGGCACGGCGTACCCAGGGCACCGATTCGAACACGCCGCGCACGCTATCGAGGTTGGTCGTGAAAAAATTGCCCTTGATGCGGCCCAAAGTGCCGCTGCGCAGGGTCAGGTAATTCACGTGGCGCAAGCCGTTGTCGTCCGCGCTTTCCACCTTGATCGTGCGCAGGTCGAACATGGGACGCTGCGACACCCACCAGACGCCGGCGGCCACGCACACGACCAGAACCGCGGCCAGCAAGCCGTTGGCAGTCGTATTGAGGCTTTTAGCGTCATGCCACATATCAGTGCTGTCCCTTGTGCATTTTCAGACGCGCGCCAGCGACGATTTCCAGGCACAGGTCTTCATAGCTAATGCCCACCGCGCGCGCCGCCATCGGCACGAGCGAGTGCCCCGTCATGCCGGGCGAGGTATTCACTTCCAGCAGGAACAGCTTGCTGTCGGCCGCGCGCATCAGCACGTCGACCCGTCCCCAGCCTTCGCAACCAAGGGCGCGGTAGGCCGCCACGGCGATGCGTTCCATCTCCGCCACGATTGCCGGGTCCAGCTGCGGCGGGCAGAAATACTGCGTGTCGTCCGTGAAGTACTTGTTCTGGTAATCGTAATTGCCTTGCGGCGCGACGATCTCGATCGGCGGCAGCGCACGCGCAGTGGCGCCCTTGCCCAGGATCGCGACGGTGAATTCGCGGCCCTTGACGAATTCCTCGGCCAGCACCGAATCATCGAGACCGGCGGCGATGTCGTAGGCTGCCTGGAAGGCGCCCGCCTCGTTGACCGTGGTGATACCGATGCTCGAGCCTTCATGCGGCGGCTTGACGATCAGCGGCAAGCCCAGTTCTGCGGCGACCTTGGCCAGGTCGGAGCTGTCATCGAGCACCGCGTACTTTGGCGTCGGCAGTTGATGCATCAGCCAGATCATCTTGGTGTAAATCTTGTCCATGCCCACCGCGCAAGCCATCACGCCGCTACCCGTGTAGGGAATGCCCAGCTGTTCCAGCGCGCCCTGCAGGCTGCCGTCTTCGCCGAAGCGGCCGTGCAGCGCGATGAAGACGCGGTCGAATTTTTCAGCGGCCAGTTCGGCCAGGCTGCGTTCGCCCGTGTCGAACGCGTGCGCGTCCACGCCGCGGCTTGTCAACGCGGCCAGCACGCCCGTGCCGGACATCAGCGACACTTCGCGCTCGGCCGAGCTGCCGCCGAACAGGACGCCTACCTTGCCCAATTGTTTTACATCGATAGCTGAAGCTTGGTTCACATCAGGCCTTTACAGTGTTGGATGGATACGTAGTCAGTTGTTGCGGGATGCCGCTGATGGAGCCCGCGCCCATGGTCAGCACGACGTCGCCGTCGCGCGCCACGCTCATGATGGTATCGGCCATGTCCTTCATGGACTCGACGAAAATCGGTTCGATCTTGCCGCGCGCGCGCAGCGCATGCGCCAGGGCGCGGCCGTCGGCGGCGACGATGGGCGCTTCGCCCGCCGCATACACTTCGGACAAGAGCAGCACGTCGGGCGCGCCCAGCACCTTGACGAAATCCTCGAACAGGTCGCGCGTGCGGCTGTAGCGGTGCGGCTGGAACGCCAGCACGAGGCGGCGGCCAGGATAGGCGGCGCGCGCGGCGGCCAGGGTCACTTCCGTTTCCACCGGATGGTGGCCGAAATCGTCGACCAGCGCGAAGCTGCCGCCGTTCGGCAGCGCCACGTCGCCATAGCGCGTGAAGCGGCGGCCCACGCCGGAAAACTCGGCCAGGCCCTGCTGCGTGGCGCTGTCGGCGATGCCGATTTCGCGCGCGATGGCGATCGCCGAGCAGGCATTCTGCACATTGTGCATGCCGGGCTGGTTCAGCACCACATCCAGATCCGGATAGCCTTCCTGCAGCACGGTGAAATGCATTTCCAGGCCCACGGCGCGCGCGTTGATGGCGCGCACTTGCGCGTCTTCCGCGAAACCATAGGTGGTGACGGGCTTGGTGACGAACGGGATGATGGCGCGCACGTGCGGATCGTCGATGCACAGCATGGCGCGGCCATAGAAAGGCAAGCGGTGCGTGAACTGCACGAAGGCCTGCTTGAGCTTTTCGAAATCGTGCTCGTAGGTGTCCATGTGATCGGCGTCGATATTCGTGATCACTTCGATCATCGGCGTCAGGTTCAAGAACGAGGCGTCCGATTCATCGGCTTCGGCCACGAGATAGTCGCCCGAGCCCAGCTTGGCGTTCGCGCCGGCGCTGGTCAAACGGCCGCCGATGACGAAAGTCGGGTCGAGACCGCCCTGCGCCAGCACAGAAGCGACCAGGCTGGTCGTCGTCGTCTTGCCGTGGGTGCCGGCAATCGCAATGCCGCGTTTCAAACGCATCAACTCGCCCAGCATCACGGCGCGCGGCACCAGCGGGATCTTGCGCGCGCGCGCGGCCGCCACTTCCGGATTGTCTTGCGGGACGGCGCCCGACGTCACCACCGCATCGGCGTCGCCGATGTTCTCGGCCGCGTGGCCGAGCATGACGGTCGCGCCCAGGCTCGCCAGGCGCTGCGTCGCCGCATTGCTGCCCAGGTCGGAGCCCGACACCTTGTAGCCGAGGTTGACCAGCACTTCGGCGATGCCGCTCATGCCGCTGCCGCCAATGCCGACAAAGTGGATATTGTTTACTTTATGCTTCACAGAGCTAACCTCATGCCAGTTTTTCCAATACGTGTGCGATCGCCTCATTGGCGTCGCGCTTGCCTGCTGCCAGTGCCGCTTGCGCCATGTGCTGGCAGGTATCGCGCGTCAAGGACGCCAGCAATGTGCTCAGCGACGCCGCACTCATTTCCGTCTGCGGCAGATGAATCGCCGCGCCTTGTTTCGCCATCCATTGCGCGTTGTCGCGCTGGTGGCTGGTGGTCGAGGCCACCAGCGGCACGAGCACGCTGGCCACGCCGGCCGCCGTCAATTCCGACAGGGTGATGGCGCCTGCGCGGCAAATCACCAGGTCGGCTTCGGTATACGCCTTGGCCATGTCGTCGATGAAGTCGACCACATTGGCTTGCACGCCCGCCTGCGCATACGCGGCATGGAGGGCGTCGATATTCTTCTTGCCCGACTGGTGCGTCACCAGCGGGCGTTCGCCCTCCGGCATCAGCGCCAGCGCGGCGGGCAGATTGTCGTTCAGCGCTTTCGCGCCCAGGCTGCCGCCCACCACGAGGATGCGCAGCGGTCCGCTGCGGCCCGCGAAGCGAAGCGCCGGCGGCGCCATCGCGAGGATCTCGGCGCGCACGGGATTGCCCGTGACGACGGCCTTGCCGGCGGCGCTGCCGAAATCGGCAGGGAAACCAAAGCACACTTGCTGCGCCAGCGGCACCAGGGTCTTGTTCGACAGCAGCAGCGCCGCGTCGGCATTGACCAGCACCAGCGGCACGCCCTTGAGGCGCGCCATCAGGCCGCCCGGCACGGTGACGTAGCCGCCCATGCCCATCACCACGTCCGGCTTGCGGCGCGCGATGAAGCGGCGGATGGCAAAGAAGCTGGCCAGCATCTTGAAGCCGCCCTTGACCGTGTGCGCCAGGCCCTTGCCGCGCATGCCCGAGAACGCAATGGCGTCCATGGGAATGCCGCTCTTCGGCACCAGGTCCTGCTCCATGCCGTGGGTCGTGCCCAGCCAGCTCACTTCCCAGCCGCGCGCGCGCATCGTCTGCGCAATCGCCAGGCCCGGGAAGATATGGCCGCCGGTGCCGGCCGCCATGATCATCAGTCTTTTCGTCGTTTTCAAATTTGTCACGTTGTTCATAACCGGCCTCCGCGCATGAGGATCCGGTTTTCGTAATCGATGCGCAGCAAAATCGCCAGGCCGATACAGTTAATCAGTACGCCCGTGCCGCCATAACTCATCAGGGGCAAGGTCAGGCCCTTGGTCGGCAGCAGGCCCAGGTTCACGCCCATGTTGATGAAGGTCTGCACGCCGATCCAGATGGCGATGCCCTTCGCCGTCAGGCCCGCAAAGGTCTGGTCGATGGCGATCGCCTGGCGGCCGATGTCGAACGCGCGCTTGATAATCCAGTAGAACATGCCAATCACGATCAGCACGCCAACCAGGCCCAGTTCCTCGCCGATCACGGCCAGCAAGAAGTCCGTATGCGCTTCGGGCAGGTAATGCAGTTTTTCCACGCTGCCGCCCAGGCCCACGCCAAACAGTTCGCCGCGCCCGAAGGCGATCAAGGAGTGCGTCAGCTGGTACGCCTTGTTCAGCGCATTGTCTTCCTGCCACGGATCGAGATACGCAAAAAACCGCTCGCGGCGGAATTTCGACAAGGCGATGATGGTGACGAAGATCGCCGTCAGCATGGCGCCGATGCCGCCGAACCAGATGGCGTTGACGCCGCCCAAAAACAGAATGCCCATGGCGATGCAGACGATCACGCCGAAAGCGCCCAGATCGGGCTCCATCAGCAGCAGCAGGCCGACGAAGCTCACGGCCAGCGCCATCGGCATGAAGCCCTTGGTCAGCTTGTGCATGTATTCCTGCTTGCGCACCGTGTAGTCGGCCGCATACAGCACCATCACCACCTTCATCAGCTCGGACGGCTGCGGCCGCAGGCCCGGCAGGTTCAGCCAGCGGCGACCGCCGTTGACCGACACGCCCAGGCCCGGTATCAGCACCATCACCAGCAGCACCAGGGTGCCGATGAACAGCCACGGTGCGATCTTTTGCCAGGTGGCGACGGGGATGCGGAACACCAGCGCGCCAACGATGATCGAAATACCGATGAACAGCGCCTGGCGCACGACAAAGTAATTGTTCGTATAGGCGGCAAACTTGCGCGCGTCCGACAGCGAGATCGACGCCGAATACACCATCACCATGCCCAGCAACATGAGCAGCAGGACCACCCACACCAGCGGCTTGTCGTAGTCCATCATCTTCGACTGCCGCGCGCGGCTATCCAGCGGCTTGGCAGCCGAGCCGGAACCAAAGCTGAAGGGCAGTTGGAAGGCCATCAGATATCCTGTCCGTTTTCCAGGGCGATGTCGCGCACGGCGTCGACAAACACCTGCGCGCGGTGCGCATAGTTCTTGAACATGTCCAGGCTGGCGCACGCGGGCGACAGCAGCACGGCATCGCCGGCCAGCGCCAGGCTGCTGGCGCGCTTGACGGCTTCCGGCAAGGTGGCGCAGTCGACGATGTCCACGCCGGCCGGCTCGAGGGCCGCGCGCAGCGCAGGCGCATCGCGCCCGATCAGCACCACGGCGCGCACATAACGCGAAACGGGTTCGGCCAGCGGCGAGAAATCCTGTCCCTTGCCGTCGCCGCCGGCGATCAGCACCAGACGCTGTTCCGCGCCGCCAAACGCCTTGCCCAGGCCGAACAGGGCCGCCACCGTCGCGCCCACGTTCGTGCCCTTGCTGTCGTCGTAGTATTCGACTTCATTGACGGCCGTGATCAGCTCCACGCGGTGCGGCTCGCCCTGGTATTCGCGCAAGCCGTGCAGCAGCGGCGCGAATGGCAAGCCGATGGCGCGGCACAGGGCCAGCGCCGCCAGCGCGTTCGACGCATTGTGCTGGCCGCGGATTTTCAGCGCGTCGGCCGGCATCAGTTTTTTCGCCATCGTCGGCACCGGTTCCGGTGCCGGATCGTTCTTCTTGCGCTTTTTCTCGATCACTTCTTCGCTGGGCACGGCTTGCGCCAGCCAGAAGATGCCGCGTTCATTGACGAGGCCAAAGCTGTCCACGTCCACCGGTTCGCCCGTGCCGAAGGTGATCGTCTCGGCCAGCGGATCGGCCATGTGCATGACGGCCGCATCGTCGCGGTTCAATATGCGCACGGTCTGCTCGCCGAAGATGCGCGCCTTATCGGCTGCGTAGGCGGCCATGTCGCCATGCCAGTCCAGGTGGTCCTGCGACAGGTTCAAGACCGTGGCCGCATCGGCCTGCAGGCTGAACGTCGTGTGCAGCTGGAAGCTGGACAATTCCAGTATCCACGCTTGCGGCAAGCTGCTGGCGACGGGTTCCGCCGCTTCTTCTCCTTCAGCCACAGGCTGCGGCGCAGGCTCGGCATCAAGCACTTCACGCAGCACGTCGAGCGCGGCCGGACTGATATTGCCGGCTACGCGCGTGGCCAGGCCCGCGCGTTCGCACAGCAGGCCTACCAGGCTGGTGACGGTCGTCTTGCCATTCGTGCCCGTGATGGCGATGACTTTCGGCGCATAGCCGCGTTCCGCCTTGAGCGCGGCCAGCGCCTGCGCGAACAGTTCGATCTCGCCCCACACGGGGATATTTTTTTCCTGCGCGGCCGGGGCGATGTGCGCCAGTTCGCGGCCCGGCGCCAGGCCAGGGCTGACGACGACGAAATCGACGCCATCGAGCAGGTCGGCCGTGAAGGCGCCGGCGATGAACTGCGCCTGCGGCACGGCGGCCTGCAACACGGCCAGGCGCTCGGGCGCCTGGCGCGTGTCGGCCACGCGGACTAGCGCACCGCTGCGGGCCAGCCACAGGGCCATGGCCAGCCCCGATTCGCCGAGGCCCAGTACCAGTGCGGTTTTAGCGTCGTACATCATCAGCGCAGCTTCAAGGTAGTCAGGCCGAGCAGCACCAGCATCATGGTGATGATCCAGAAACGCACGACAACCTGCGTCTCCTTCCAGCCTTTTTGTTCAAAATGGTGATGCAATGGCGCCATCAGGAAGACGCGGCGGCCGGCGCCATAGCGCTTCTTCGTGTACTTGAACCAGACGACCTGGATGATCACGGACAGCGTTTCGACGACGAAGATGCCGCCCATGATGAACAGGACGATTTCCTGGCGCACGATGACGGCAATGGTGCCCAGTGCGCCGCCCAGTGCCAGCGCGCCCACGTCGCCCATGAACACTTTCGCGGGGTGCGTGTTATACCAGAGGAAAGCCAGGCCGGAACCGGCCAGCGCGCCGCAGAAGATCACCAGTTCGCCGGCGCCCGGGATGTGCGGGATGAACAGGTAGCGCGCATACGTGGCGTTACCCGTCAGGTAAGCGAACAGGCCCAGGGCCGTGCCCACCATCACGGTTGGCATGATGGCCAGGCCATCGAGACCGTCCGTGAAATTGACGGCGTTGCTGGTGCCGACGATGACGCAATAGGTCAGCGCGATGAAGCCCCACACGCCCAGCGGATAGCTGATGGTCTTGAAGAACGGAACGATCAGGTCGGCCTTCGGCGGCAGGTCCATGGCGAAGCCCGACTGCACCCAGGCGTAGATCAGATTCCACACGTGGCCCGCGTCGGGTTCCGACACGGAGACGGAAAACGCCAGGTAAAACGCGGCGACGATGCCGATCAGCGACTGCCAGAAGTATTTTTCGCGCGAGCGCATGCCTTCCGGGTCCTGGTGCACCACCTTGCGGTAGTCGTCGGCCCAGCCGACGGCGCCAAAACCCAGGGTGACAATCAAGACCGGCCAGATGAAGCGGTTCGACAGGTCGGCCCACAGCAGGGTGGAAATGCCGATGGCGATGAGGATCAGCACACCGCCCATGGTGGGCGTGCCGTGTTTTTTCAGATGCGTTTGCGGGCCGTCCGTACGCACGGCCTGGCCGACCTTCATGCGCGTGAGCATGCGGATCACGGCGGGACCGGCGCACAGGCCGATCAAAATCGCCGTCAAGGTGGCGAAGACGGCGCGGAACGTGATGAAGTTAAAGACCCGCAGTGGGCCAATGTCGTCCTGGAAATAATGAGCGAGCCAGAGCAGCATGATTAGTGAGCTTCCTTGTTATTGTTGTTTGAACCAATCAAATGCTGCACGGCCCGTTCCATCTTCATGAAACGGGAGCCCTTGATTAATACTGTTGCATCCGAACGGCCGGACAAATGCGCATCGAGCGCCGCCAGCAAACCGTCGAACTGTTCGAAATACTCCACGACCGTGCCCGATTCCTGGCTCGCGGCAGCTTGCGCCGGATTGACCAGATGGCGCGCCAGGCCGCCCGTCGCCAGCACGTGTTCGATGCCTTTGGCGGCGGCGTAGGCGCCGATCTCTTCGTGGAACTGCTGCCCCTGCGTGCCGACTTCGCCCATCTCGCCCAGCACCAGGATGCGCGGTGCCGCGGCCTGCGCCAGCACATCGATGGCCGCGCGCGCCGAATCCGGATTGGCGTTATACGTGTCGTCGATGATGGTGGCGCCATTGGCGGCACGTTTTTTCTGCAGACGGCCATTCACGGGAGAAAACGCCTCCAGGCCCTGCTTGATATGTTCGATGGCGATGCCGGCGCCGACGGCGCATGCCACGGCCGCCAGCGCATTGCGCACATTGTGTTCACCGGCCGCCTGCAAGCCGACAAAGAACTGGCGCAGACTGCCGTCCTGCGCGCGCACGCTGACGAACAGGTCGCTGCCAAAATCCTCGGCAGCGCGGTGCGTGCAGCTGACGTCGGCGTCTTTCGACAGGCCGAAGGTGATGACGGCACGCGCGCCGGCCAGCTCGCGCCACACGGGCGTGAATTCGTCGCCATGCGGGAAGACGGCCACGCCGTCGTCTGCCAGGGCCGCCAGCGCGGCGCCATTCTCGCGCGCCACGGCTTCCACCGTATGCATGAATTCCTGATGTTCGCGCTGCGCGTTGTTGACCATCGCCAGGGTCGGCGCGGCAATTGCGGCCAGGCGGGCAATTTCTCCCGGATGGTTCATGCCCATCTCGATGACGGCCGCCTTGTGCTGCTCGCTCAGGCGGAACAGGGTCAGTGGCACGCCGATCTCGTTATTCAGGTTGCCGCGCGTGGCCAGCCGCCCCTCTTCGCCGAAGGCCGCCGCCAGGATGGACGAAATCATCTCCTTGACGGTGGTCTTGCCATTGCTGCCGGTGACGCCGATGACAGGTACATCGAAGCGGCGGCGCCAATGGTTGGCGATGCGGCCCAGCGCGACCAGGGTATCGGCCACCACGATGGCCGGCACCTTGCCGCTGTCCCAGCCATCAGGCAGGCGCTCGACCACCACGGCGGCGACGCCGCGCGCGGCCACCTGGTCGAGGAAGTCGTGGGCGTCGAAACTCTCGCCGCGCAGGGCGACGAACAGCGAGCCGGCCGGGGCGCTGCGGCTGTCGGTGGACACGCCGTCAAAAACGGCGTCGCCCGTCAGCTGCGCGCCTTGCAGCGATGGCATCAGTTCCGCCAGGCTTGCATGCATGAGGCGATCCATCAGTTCGTCCTCATCATCGTCAGGCGCGCGGACAGGGCCAGCTGCGCATGGTCGGCGTCGGAGAACGGCAGTTTCTTGCCCTTGATTTCCTGGTACGGCTCATGGCCCTTGCCCGCCAACAGGATCACGTCCGGCTTGGCCGCGTGCTTGATGGCAGACAGGATCGCGGCGGCGCGGTCTTCGATGGCTTGCGGCTGCGGGCCGTCTGCGCGCATGCCGGCGACGATCTGCGCGATGATCGCGTGCGGATCTTCACTGCGCGGATTGTCGCTGGTGACCAGCACGTGATCGGCCAGCTGCGCGATGGCGCCCATCTGCGGACGCTTGCCCGGATCGCGGTCGCCGCCGCAGCCGAACACGCACCACAGCTGGCCGCCACGCTCCTGCGCCACCTGGCGCAAGGCAGCCAGGGTTTTTTCCAGCGCGTCCGGCGTATGCGCGTAATCGATGACGACCATCGGCGCTTCCTGGCCGCCCACCTGCTGCATGCGACCCGGGGCCGGCTGCAGCGATTCGATGCCGTCGATGGCCGCGCGCAGGCCGGTGCCGTGCGCTAGCAAGGCGCCCAGCACGGCCAGCGCGTTGCTGATATTGAAGTGGCCCACCAGCTGCGTCTTGACCAGCGCCACACCGAGCGCGCATTCCAGATGGAAGTCGGTGCCTGCATTGCGGCTGCGGAACTGGCTGGCGCGCAGCATCAGCACACCCGGCAAGTCGGGCAAGGCTGCCGCATCCTGCAAGGTGTAGCCGATGACGGGATATTCGCCGGACAGCTTGCCATCCACGTGGCGCACCAGGCGCAGGCCCATGGGGTCGTCCAGGTTGATGACGGCCGTTTTCAGGCCGGGCCAGTCGAACAGTTTGACTTTGGCCGCCTCGTAAGCCGCCATGTCGCCATGGTAGTCGAGGTGGTCGCGCGTCAGATTGGTAAACATGGCCACGTCGAAATGCATGCCGGCCGCGCGGTCCTGGTCCAGGCCGATCGACGACACTTCGATGGCAACGGCCTTGGCGCCGGCGTCGCGCATCGCGGCCAGTTTGCGCGCCAGCAGCACGGCGTCCGGCGTCGTGTAGCCGGTGACGTCGAATTCGATGGCGCCGCGCGGCTTGCACAGGCCGACGCCCAACGTCCCGATGACGGACGATGTTTCACCCAGGCGCGCCAGCGCTTGCGCCAGCCACAGCGCGCACGAGGTCTTGCCATTCGTGCCCGTCACGCCGGCGCTGAACATGGCGCTGTCGGGCATGCCGTAAAAAGCATGCGCCACGGGGCCGGCCAGGCGTTTCAGGTCGCTGACCAGCAGGTGCGGCACTTGGCTCCATGCGGCGTTCCATTCCACGGCGTCATGCACGATGGCGGCGGCGCCCTGCTCGATGGCGGCGGCGATGAAATCGGTGGCGCCCGCATAGGCGAAAAACACGTCGCCGCGCTGCACGCGGCGCGAATCGGACGTCAGCTGCCCGGACGGGGCAGCCGTTTTGATCCACAAACTGATGTCTTGTATGGTCATGAGTGACTTCACATGGCCTCCGGGCCGGCATTGGCCGGGACCACGATTTCGGTAACGGAGGAATCGGGCGGTACGTTCATCGCGCGCAGCGCGTTGGTCGCAATCGCCGCGAAAGCGGGAGCGGCAACCTGGCCGCCATAGTGGGCTGGGCCGGTCGGTTCATCGATCATCACGGCAATGATGAAGCGCGGCGCCGACATCGGCACCATGCCCACGAAAGAGCCGATGTATTTGCGCGGCATCGCATAGCGGCCGTTTTCCACTTTATAGGCGGTACCCGTCTTGCCGCCGACTCTGTAGCCGGCGACCTGGGCGCGCTTGGCCGAGCCGTGCGCGCCGGAGACGACGAGTTCGAGCATGGCGCGCATTTCGGCGGCCGTCTTCGGCTTGATCACCTGCTGGCCCACGGGCAGTTCATTGACCTTCTGGAACGACAGGGGAATGGTGTCGCCATCGCGCGCGAACATCATGTAAGAGCGCGCCAGTTGGATCAGCGAGACGGAAATGCCGTTACCGTAGCTCATGGTGGCCTGTTCCACCGGGCGCCACGATTTGTATGGACGCACACGGCCGGCCACGGCACCGGGGAAGCCCCATTTCGGCTGCTGGCCGAAGCCCACCTTGGTAAACATTTCCCACATTTCCTGCGACGGCATGCCCAGCGCGATTTTCGAGGTACCGATGTTCGACGACATCTCGATGATTTCCGAGACATTGATCACGCCGTGCGGCTTGGTGTCGGTGATCGTGCGGTCGGCGATGGTGTAGCGGCCCGGGCCCGTGTCGATCAGGGTGCCCGGCTTGACCCGGCCCGTGTCGAGCGCCAGCGAGACCGTGATCGGCTTCAGGGTCGAACCGGGTTCGAAGGTATCGGTCATGACGCGGTTGCGCAGCTGCTGGCCCGTGAGCTTGCGGCGGTCGTTCGGGTCGTAGCTCGGATAATTGGCCAGGGCCAGCACTTCTCCCGTGTGCACGTCGAGCACCACGGCGCCGCCGGCCTTGGCATTGAATTTCTCCACCGCTTCCTTCAGCTGCGTGAAGGCGATGTACTGGATCTTGCTGTCGACGGACAGGGTCAGGTCCTTGCCGTCATGCGGTTCGTGGATGAAGCCGATGTCTTCGACGATGTGGCCCAGGCGGTCCTTGATCACGCGGCGGCTGCCGGTGGTGCCGACGAGGGTTTTTTGCTGCGCCAGTTCCATGCTTTCCTGGCCCACGTCTTCCACGTTGGTAAAGCCGACCACGTGGGTCATCACTTCGCCCTGCGGATAGAAGCGCTTGTATTCCTTGCGCTCGTCGATGCCGTCGATGCCCAGCTTGGAGATCTTGTCGGCCACGTCCATCTCGACCTGGCGTTTCAGGTAAACGAAGCTGCGGTCCGAATCGAGCTTCTTGCGCAATTCGTTGACGTTCATTTCCAGCAGGCCGGCCAGCGCATTGATTTTTTCGGGCGATGCCTGCAGCACGTCGTCGGGAATGGCCCAGATGGCTTTCACGGGCACGGACGAAGCGAGCACCTGGCCATTGCGGTCGGTGATCTTGCCGCGCGTGGCCGGCAATTCCAGCGTGCGCTCATAGCGCGCCTTGCCCTGCTTTTGCAGGAACTGCGTCGACACGCCCTGCAGCCACAGCGCGCGCGCGCCCAGGCCGGCGAAAGCGAAGAACAGCAGGAACAACACGACGCGCGAACGCCAGACGGGCAGACGCACCGCCAGTACGGGGTTCTTCGAGAATGGCACGCCTTTCGATGCCGCCACCCGGCCGTTGCTATTACCGCCCAACTTCATTATTCGCCCTCCGTCAGGTATTGCGTACGCGCCGCCGTCAGCGGCGTCATGCTCAGGTCGCGCCGCGCGATCGATTCGATGCGTTCATGCTTGCCTAAAGTAGACTGGTCCAGCTGCAGTTGCGCCCAGTCGATGTCGAGCTGGCGCGACAGCGCTTGCGCGCGTTCCAGGTCGATCAGCAGGTGGCGCGACTGATACTGCGCGTTCACCAGCGACAGGCCGCAGCACACCAGCAGGGCCGACAGCACGACACACAGCTTGCCAGTCATCGGGCGCCGCCATTTGCAGGGGCGGCCAGCGGCAAACGCTGCGCCACGCGCATCACGGCCGAACGCGAGCGCGGATTGCCCTCGATCTCGGCGTCGGACGGCTTCATCTTCGAAATCAGCTTCATTTCCGGCTGCGGCAAGTCGACCGCGCGGATCGGCAGGCGGCGGTCAGGCTGCTCCACGTTCGCCTTCGAGGCGAAGAAGCGCTTGACCATGCGGTCTTCCAGCGAGTGAAAGCTGATCACGGCCATGCGCGCGCCGGGCGCCAGGCAGGCATACGCCTGGTTCAGGCCGATCTCGAGATCCTCGAGCTCTTTGTTAATGAAAATGCGTATGGCCTGAAAGGTGCGGGTAGCGGGGTCCTTACCCTTCTCGCGGGTCTTGACGGCGCCTGCCACGATGCCGGCAAGCTGTCGTGTGCTTGAAATTGGCTGGACTGCCCGGCCAGCAACAATCGCCTTTGCAATCTGAAAAGCAAACCGTTCTTCCCCATAATCGCGTATCACTTTCTCTAAATTCTGCTCGGTTTCCACCGCCAGCCATTCGGCCGCGGAGATGCCGCGCGTGGTATCCATGCGCATGTCCAGCGGTCCGTCGTTGCGGAAGCTGAAACCGCGCGCCGCGTCGTCGACCTGCGGCGACGAGATGCCCAGGTCGAGCAAAATGCCGTCCACCTGCCGCACGCCGCGTTCGGCCAGGCTGGCCGTCATGGTGGCAAAGCTGTCATGGACGATCTGGAAACGGGGGTCGGCGATCTGTTCGGCCGTGGCAATCGCTTGCAAATCCTTGTCGAAGCCGATCAGGCGCGCGTCATCGGCCAGGCGCGACAAAATCAAGCGGCTATGGCCGCCGCGGCCAAACGTGCCATCGACGTAAACGCCGTGCGCGCGGTCGCCCGTCAGGTCGAGGGCATCGACCGCTTCATCGAGCAGCACCGTGCGATGCTGAAATTCCGGCACCGTGAGTTGTGTCATTACGGAGCCTTAGAAAGAAAAATTGGAAAGTACATCGGGGGTGCCGGCATCGATCGCCTGCTGTTCTTTGTCGGCCAATTTGGCGGCATCCCATATTTCAAAGTGGCTGCCCATGCCGATCATCATCACTTCGCGCGCCAGCCCGACGGCGTTGCGCAATTCGGGCGAGATCAGCACGCGGCCGGCCGAGTCCAGCTCGACATCGACGGCGTTGCCGAGGAAGATGCGCTGCCAGGCGCGCGCCGACATGGGCCAGGCGGCGATTTGCTGGCGGTGGCTTTCCCACACGGGACGGGGGAAAAACAGCAGGCAGCCATCGGGGTGTTTGGTCAGTGTCAAACGGCCTTCGCATTGAATCGCCAGCGCGTCACGGTGCTTGGCAGGGATAGACATCCTGCCTTTGGCATCGAGATTGATTGCGGACGCGCCTTGAAACACGGAAGACCTTTTTTGAGCTTGGGTTGCGATGCTTGCGCATCACGATAAAAAGGGAAAATTTCCCACAAAAACACACTTTTTCACACAGTTGCCCACTTTAGAGGAAGCAAAGATAGTGGTCAAGCGGTTTCCGATTGGCAAAACAGGAATTTTATTAATGAAATTAAGGACTTAGCGCATATCGTTGAAGGAGTCTCAAATAAAAATATATCGATAAATTAGATACTTATGAAAGATAGTGAATGTGCTACCTCATCTGCACACATGTGTTTTCCTACCGTAAACATCGAAAAAAACGAAATCAAATAATTGAATTTTTTACAGTTAGTTGACACATGACAATAATTTCCTTATCCAGGCACAACAGCAATCCAGCGCAGTGAAAGACTTGGTTTAAAGCAAAAAATAATCGTCCACGGCGCGTACCGGCCCTGTTTTCAGGGGCTGGCCTGACGCGGGAAAACTATTTTTGCAATGCAGCAATTAATTAGAACCAAGAAACTTTAACCAATTGTTCACTTTAGTTGTATATACAACTTTATCTTCGCCGCACTATTTTTAGAAACAAAAAAAGCCCCGTTGCGGGGGCTTTTGGTTGGCGCGCAGCAGGCAAAGCTGCTGCGTCCGAGATGCTCCCTGGCAGACCAGGGAGCAGGAATTCAAGTGAAGCAGGCCGATAGGCCGGATTTTGTTACGGCGCCTTCCCTTGCAGGTCGGCGCTATGACAGTCATTCCTCTAGGCGCCAGATTACTCGGGCGCTCAAGCTTTCTACCCGCACGCTCCGCGAGCAGCATCATCGCGTGCCTATTTGAAATTGCACCAGGTGGAGGTTACCGCGTTTCACCGTAACTTAATACGCTCGTCTCTGTGGCCCTATTCCTCGCCTTATACCTTGCGGCTTTCAGCGGACGGCCGTTAACCGTCACCCCGCTCTATGGAGTCCGGACCTTCCTCCCGCCAGCGCATTGCTGCGCCGGCCAGCGACTGTCTGGCCTGCTTCACCCGCCATTGTACCGCGCCGCAGCATGTTTCTGCAAAAGCGCGCCGCACCGGCCGGGGGATTGTGTAATTCGGTGTCGCCATTTCAAAAGCCGGGCCAAATCGGCTCACATAGAATGAGGCAAGCTGCTTGCATGCAGGCGCATGCGTACCGCTTGCCCCATTTCTTTGCCACCCACTAGAATATAAAGAGCCGAACATGACGCAACAATCCCGTACCGGCGGCCAGATCCTGGTCGATGCCCTGCAGATCCACGGTGTCGACACCGCTTTTGGCGTGCCTGGCGAAAGCTACCTGGACGTGCTCGACGCCCTGCACGACTCGGGCATCCGCTTCATCATCAACCGCCAGGAAGGCGGCGCCGCCTTCATGGCCGAAGCCTACGGCAAGCTGACGGGCAAGCCGGGCATCTGCTTCGTCACGCGCGGACCGGGCGCCACCAATGCCTCGATCGGCGTGCACACGGCTTACCAGGATTCCACGCCGATGATCCTGTTCATCGGCCAGGTGGGCAACGATTTCGTCGACCGCGAAGCGTTCCAGGAAATCGACTACCGCCGCATGTATGGCCAGATGGCCAAGTGGGTGGCGCAGATCGACCGCGCCGAACGCATCCCCGAATACCTGGCGCGCGCCTTCCAGGTGGCCACCAGCGGGCGCCCCGGCCCCGTCGTGCTGGCCCTGCCGGAAGACATGCTGATCTCGCTGGCCACGGTGGCCGACACGCGCGCCTACCAGCCGGTGCAGGCGGCGCCGTCCGGCGCCCAATTGCAGCAACTGCGCGGCATGCTGGCCACCGCGAAGCAGCCGCTGGTCTTGCTGGGCGGTGCCACCTGGACGCCGCAAGCGTGCGCCGACCTGCAGCAGTTCGCGGAAAGCAACCACTTGCCCGTCGCCTGCGCCTTCCGCTTCCAGGACTTGCTCGACAATGCGCACCCGAACTACATCGGCGACGTCGGCATCGGCATCAACCCGAAACTGGCCGCGCGCGTGAAAAATGCCGACCTGGTCATCGCCATCGGCCCGCGCCTGGGCGAGATGACGACGGGCGGCTACACCCTGTTCGATTCGCCCGTGCCGCGCCAGCGCCTCGTGCACATCCATACGGATGCCGAGGAACTGGGCAGCGTCTACCAGGCCGAGCTGATGATCAACAGCGGCATGCCGCAAGTGTGCGCCATGCTGGCCGCCATGGCGCCCGTCGATGCGTCTGCCTGGCAGCATACACCAGCCGAAGCGAAGGCCGAGCTGGCCGCCTACCAGGAGCAGCCGCCCATCTTCCAGGATGGCCAGGCGCCGCTGAACCTGTGGCAAGTCACGCAAGAGATCATGGCGCAAGTGCCGGCCGACACGATCCTGACGAACGGCGCCGGCAATTACGCCTCGTGGGCGCACCGTTTTTATCGCTACGGCGGCCTGCGCACGCAGCTGGCGCCGACGAATGGCGCCATGGGCTACGGCGTGCCGTCCGGCGTGGCGGCCAAGATCGTCCATCCCGAGCGCACCGTGATCACGTTTGCCGGCGATGGCGAATACATGATGAATGGCCAGGAACTGGCCACGGCCGTGCAATACCAGGCGGGCGTGGTCATCATCGTCTTCAATAACCAGATGTTCGGCACCATCCGCATGCACCAGGAGCGCGACTACCCGGGCCGGGTATCGGGCACGACCCTGCACAACCCAGATTTCGCGGCACTGGCGCAAGCGTACGGCGCGCATGGCGAAGTGGTGAATACGACGGAAGAGTTCGCCCCGGCCCTGCAACGGGCGCTGGCGCACGCCAAGGCGCACAACTTGCCGGCCCTGATCGAGCTGCGCTACGACGGCAACCTGATCACGCCGAACGCGACCCTGGCCACCATCCGCGCCACGGCGGAAAAGGCGCAGGCGGCCAAATAAGCTCCTTGCAACGCTGCAAATAACAAAGGCCCGGTCGATACCGGGCCTTTTTCTTTTTGACAGCGGCAATCGCTCAGGCTGCGGGCACAGTCGCGCTTTCCTCGGCAGGCACTGGCTCGGCCGGCGCTTGCGGCATCGGCGGGCATGGCGTGCAGTTTTTCAGGGGACGGCCGAAATCGCGCACGCGGCTCAGTTTCATCGGCATGCGCACGTTGCCGCCGCAGTAATCGCCTTCCAGGGTCAGGGTCTGGCCATCCTTGGAAAACTTGCCGACGATGGTGCGCTCTTCGCTGTCGGCGCCGGCGATGGTGAAGTCGAAAACGCCCGTGGCGGCGTCCAGGTTGACGTCGTTGGCCACGATGGGCCAGCTCAGCGCGCCGGCCGTGAATTCATAGATGACGGAATCGGCCTCGGCAAAGCGGTGCAAGGTGACGCGCTGGCCGCCGATTTCGCCGCTATCCTTTTGCAGGCACAGGTCGGAGTAGACGGCCACGCCGTAGCGCTCCAGTCCGGCCGGCTTCTTGCCCTTGACGGCAGCGACAGCGGCGCCCGTGGCGCCAGCCAGCAGCAGCGCGGCCAGCATGGCAGCCAGGCGCGGCGATGGGTATGAATACATGGCATTCCTTTACTTGAGTAACGGCGCCATTATAACTGGCGCCGCCAATGCAAAAACGCGCCGCCAGGACTAGCCTGGAGACGCGTTTCCTTGCTTATCAGCATCCCCGAAGGGATGCTGGCAGCGGAACTAAGCTTCGCTTGCGCGAATATTAGAACGAGTGACGAACGCCAACGTTGAAGGCTTTGTCGCCCGTACCAACATTGCTGTTGTTACCAACGGTGTAGCCAGCGTTGTTTTTGTTCGAGATTTTAGCGTACGAAGCGTAGGTGCTGGTGCGCTTCGACAGAGCGTACGAGTAGCCCAGCGAGAACTGGTTAGCATCGGCGTTTGCGCTGTTTTTGTCGTTCACGTGGATGATCGAAGCCATCACGGTGCCTGCTGGACCAACTGGTACCGTTGCGCCGATCAGGGCGGTGGTGCTGTCGGTGCTGAAGCCAGCCGAAGTGTAGTCAAACGCGTTAACGTTGCCGTTGTTGCGGATGGCGCTGTTTTGGCCTTTGTTCACGCCGTATGCGACGTAAGCTTTAGCAACTGCGAAGTCGTAGTTAGCTGCAGCCAACCAGTTACGGCCGCTACCGGTTTCGGTCAGCGCGGTGTCGTTGCTGGTGTTGTTGTAAGCGATACGAGCGTTCAGAGGACCGTTCGAGTAGCCAGCCGACGCGCCGATTTTGCGGCCGATTTTGTTCGACTCAGCGTTTTCGCCGAAGGTGTAAGCCACGTCAGCGTCAAAGCCGTTGAAGTTTGGCGAGGTGTACAGCACGGTGTTGCTGGTGCGGGTGTTCGCTGGGAACAAGTTTTTAGCGGAACCAGCGTAGCCAGCTGCGAATGGATCAGCAACTTTCGACAGGGTGTTGTACCAAGGGGTGTATTGACGACCCAGGGTCAAGGTACCGGTCGTTTTGCTGCTCAGACCAACGTAAGCTTGACGATTGAACAAGGTACCAGCAACGTCTTGTTGACCGTTGTCAACGCCGAAGCCCGATTCCAGAACGAACAGTGCCGACAGGCCGCTGCCCAGATCTTCGGTGCCTTTGAAGCCGATACGGGAAGCCGAAGCAATGCCGCTGTCCAGTTTGTTAACGTTGCCGTTAACACCGCCGCGCTCGCTGACGAAACCAGCGTCAACGGTACCGTAGATGACAACGCTCGATTGAGCTTGGGCTACGCCAGTGGCTGCTGCCAGAACTGCCAGGGTGATCAGAGTTTTTTTCATTGCGATTTCCTTTAATTTTTGAAGCAAAAAGTAATACAGCCTATGCATCTCGAGCTGCGCTCTAGCAGAGCGCTTTTTATGAGTGAGGGCAAGGTCTCCACCTGCCACATTGCTGTTCCGGTCAGGGGAACATTCATATCGGTATCGGCACGCTATTGCACCGATAAGCTTGAAGGCTGCATAACGACCGTCATTCGTGCGCCGGTTCGGTGCTCAAACGGCACCGGAAGCGGCACTATAACGACCGTTTCACATTCCATCAAGTTCCAACATGTTACTTCCGGTACCAGGCCGAGGGCTTTTTCAGGCATCCCGACCATCGCCAACCGTACTACGCGACAGAGCCAGTGCCCCTTGCCAACCAATGCATTGGCCTGATTGACCATTCCATCATAGCGCATGCCTTGTCGACACCCGTTGTATTAGTGCAACAGTATCAGGCGAGTGATTAAAACGTCAACATGCTTTACCCGTCATTTGCCCTCCAAGATTTACGCGACAAAGCGCGCAATTTGTCAGGCGATAATGGATAAACGGGACGAAGCATACACGGCATCGCCAATGTTTGCTGCCGAACGCACAAAAATGGGAAATAAAGCGCCCGTTTTTGGTGCGTTGCCGCATTATTCAGGGGCGTAGGCGCCATTTTCGACGTCGGCGCGCGCGTCAGAAAAATAGGCAAAGTAGCAACGGAATTACTGACTTTCCGGTAATTTAAATTGCTCACATAGAAATGTTTTCCGTGTTTTCCGGACTACGCTTCAGTTATCCGATTGGAACGGATGAGGACGACTCTTGCTTGCAAATTGCGCATCACTTGAAACAATTTCTTACAATGTTGCCTTCTCAATATTTTGATATATTTGTGTCTAAAAAACGACACTTTGACCGAAATCAAGTTTTCGCCTGACCCATTCCGCACAATTTACTTTTTCTTTTTTGCATTTTTTGCTTAAAAGCATCAAGAAACCACCTTAGCGCTGGCTTGCCCGCCGCAGCATGCGCATGAAACCGCCCAGCAACGGCAGTTTTTCATACAATTCTTCCGCCGCATCCCAATAATCTCGATGCACGACCACCCGTCCCTGCGTATCGAAACGCACATGGGTTGCGCCACGAATGCACTGTTCGCCAGATACCAGTCGTTTCATGCGGAAGCGAAACTCCCACGTCAGGAATGCTTGCTGCCCCTGCCCCACGCTTTCCAGCACGACAAACCGGGGCGCATCGACTTGCACGAACATGTGCTCGAAGATGGCCAGGATGGCGGCATGCCCCACCACCTCGTTGAACGGGTCCTTGAACTGGGCGCCTGGCGCATACACGGCGCCCAGCTGGGCCAGGCTTTCCAGGCTCAGGTGCTCGTAAAACCCCACCAGGCGCGCCAGCGCCGCTTCCACGCCTTCCGTCGTGTCCAGCATACTTGTGCTCATACGCCCGTCACCTTGCGGATCAGCCAGAAATAGGCGCGGTACGGCAACAGCCGCGCCAGGCGCATGGTATTAGTAAAGCGTTTGGGAAAGTGGATGTGGAACTGGCCCCGCTCGATGCCGTCGAGCATGGCGGCGGCCGCGTCCTGCGCCGTCATCAGAGCTGGCATCGTGAAATCGTTGTCCGCCGTCAAAGGCGTGGCGACAAAACCGGGGTTGATTTGATACACATCAATCCCGCGTGCATGCAGGTCCAGATACAGCGACTCTGTCAGGTTAATCAGCGCCGCCTTGCTGGCGCCGTACGCGAGGGCTTTCGGCAAACCGCCATAACCGGCCACCGAGGCGACGATGCCGATGCCGCCACTGCCTTGGCGCAATAGCCACGGCAAGGCCTGGTCCAGGCAATTGAAGACGCCGCCCACATTCAGCGCCAGCAAGCCCTGGGCCGCCTCAAGGTCGAAGCTATCGGCGCGCATGGCCTGATAGCCGCCAGCGACCACCAGTATCAGGTCGATATGCGTCCATTGCTGCTGCAATTGCGCGCAGACGGCCCGCAGCTGCGCGTGCTGCGTGATATCGAGCGGCAATGCCTGCGCCAGCGGCTGCCCCTCGCACAGTCGCTCGAGGCTGGCGCGGTGACGTGCCGACAAGGCTACGCTCGCGCCCTGCTCCAGCAGCAAGGTCGCGCACGCGGCGCCGATGCCGCTGGAAGCGCCGATGATCCACACATGCTTGCCGGCCCAGCTGGTGATCTTGCGGTTCATGGGACCGCCTGCGGACGCTTGCTGAACGACAAGGTGACGGCGCCCAGGCTGAAACCGAACTTGCTCATGGCGGCGCGGTTCAGCATGACCTTGTCATCCATCAGGAACATCCAGTCCTCGAAGTCGACGTGGTAGACCGTGCCATCGACGGGCAGCGCCAGCACGTATTGCCAGCGCAGCGCATTGCCGGCCACTTCGCCGACGGCTTCCCCGATCACGTCGGGCGCCGTGCCGATGAAGCGCCCGGGCGCCGTCTTGCGCAAGGTCCACACGCGCCGTTGTTTGCTGCCGTCGGAATACGTGAAATCCTCGTCCAGGGTGCCAATCTCGCCCGTCCAGCTGGCCCGCATCACGACGGTGAAGCGCTTGACCACCTTGCCGGCGCGGTCCTGGAAGATGCCGTGGGCGTCCAGCGTGCCGTTGAAGTACTGCTGCAAGTCCAGCTTGGGTGTTTCCTGCGCGTAGGTGGCAGGCGTGGGCGGCGTGGAACAGGCGGCCAGCGCCAGCAGCAAGGCGGCTGCCGTCATGCCGCGCCGGCAACATTTCATCAGATACATGGTCGATACTCCCCGGTTTCACTATATATATGTTGTAGAGGCGCGCGCCACAGCAGCAGCGCGGCCAGCAGTTTCAGGGCGCAGGGCAGCAAGGCATAGGCGGCGGACAGGGCCGGCAAGCCGCCGCCGCTGTTGCCAGGCACATAGCCGAGCCAGGCCAGCAGGGGCAAGGCGATGCCGGCCGCCAGCGCCAGGCTCATCTGTACGCCCCAGTTCCACCAGCCGAAATACGCGGCTTCGTGCCGCCCGGCATGGCCAGCCGCGCCGATCAGTCCTGCCAACAGGGCCGGAGGCAAGGCCAGGTCGGCGCCCAGCGCCAGGCCCGACAGCAGGCAGATCGTGGCAAAACCCCAGGCGGCGCCCGCGCCCAGGCCATACGCCCAGACAAACACGCAAGCTGCCAGCAGCATGGCGCCGCCCCAGGCGCGCGCCTCGCCAAAGCGCCGCGCCAGGGCTACCCACGCGGGCATCGAGGCTGCCGCCGCGCAAAAGTAGACGATCAAAAACGGTCCGGCGTAATGGCCGAGGCGCAAGTAGTCGGTGGCAAAGAACAGGAACAGAGTGGCGGGGATGGCGGCCGCCACGCCATTGACGAGCAAAACGGCAAACAGCCAGCGAAACGCGCGCTGGCGAAACGGCAGCTTCCAGCCATTGCCGGAAACCGCTTCTGCGGCACTGCGCAAGGCGGGGCGCGGTGCACGCGCCAGCAGCAGCGCGCCCGCCGCCAGCAGGCAGACAGCAAAGGCCAGCGACAAGCCGTCATAGCCGAACAAGGAAGTGAGCCCCGCCGCCAGGATCACACCGAACAAGCCGCAGCCTTCGCGCACGGCCGTCACCCGCGCCCGCTGCGCGCGCAGCTGGCTCAGGGCCGCACCCCAGCTCTGGTGCGCGATGCCGGCCAGGCCATAGGCGGTGTAGACGAGCAGCAAGGCAGCCAGGAACCAGGCCAGGGTGGCCGTTTCCCGCATGGCCGGTGGATGGAACAGGGCGCCAAAGCCCAGCAGCAGCAAGGGCAAGGAGGCGCCGACATATACGGCATAGCTGCGCCCGCCACGCGCCATCCAGGCACCCAAGGCCGGATCGATGAAGGCGGCGGCGATGCGGGCCGCCAGCAGCACGGCGCCGATCTGCGCCAAATCCAGGCTGCTGCGCTGCGCATAAAACGGCGCGACATATATATAGATGGGCAGCGCCAGCATGGCCAGCGGCAAGCCGAACATGCCATAACTGAACAAGGCTGGCAAGCTCAAGGCGCTGCCCACGGCATTCATGGCAGCGGGGCCGCACTCTGCAGCAAGGCCGCACGCAGCTTCGGCGCTGTCGTCGACGGCGACAGCCAGATGGCAAAGAATGCGCGCGCGAAGTCGCCGTCGCTCACATCGGCCAGCACCTTGCCGTCGAGGTAAAAGCGTACGCCGGGCGCGATGCCGGCCCGGTAGACGCCCGCGATGCGCTGGTCTTCCTTAACGTCAGGGAAGATGCGCTGCATGGTGGATAGCCACGCCAGGCGTTGCGCTTCCGTGCCCACGCCCAACTTTTGCATCTGTTCATGACTGGCTTCGGCGATCTTCTTGCCGTCGAGCGCACGCGCATAGCGCAATTCCAGCACAAACGGCGCCGTTTCGGACGCCGCGCCCTGGTAGCCTTGCGGGCCCACCCACAGTTGCGCCCGATAAATACGCATGCCGAACCACGTGTATTCGCCCTCGCCCGCCAGCCGGGCTTCGGGCACGTCGGCAGCGATAAAGGCCGGCGGCGCAGCCGCGGCACCCAACACGGTCAATGACAGCACAATAGTGGCAAGCAGGCGGCGCATGGTCAGTCCTTGATCAGGGTAAATTGCATCACATCCGTGTTGTGCGCCTGGAAGGCGGCCTCGCAATACGCGAGGTAAAACTCCCAGGTCAGCAGGAAACGGCCATCGAAACCCTGCTTTTCCAGCGCCGTGCGCTGGACCAGGAAGCTGGCGCGCCACTGGCGCAAGGTTTCCGCGTAATCGAGGCCGAAGCTGAAGGCGTCTTCCACGCGCAAACCCTGCGCCTCGGCGGCGCGGCGAAACTCGGCCGGCGACGGCAGCATGCCGCCCGGGAAAATGTACTGTTGAATAAAATCCGTGCTCTTGCTGTAGCGCTCGAACAAGTCGTCGGCAATGACGATGGTCTGGATGCAGGCGCGTCCGCCCTGCTTCAGGTTGCGCGCCACGCACTCGAAATAGCCGGGCCAGTAGCTTTGCCCCACGGCTTCGAACATCTCGATCGAGGCGATGGCGTCGTACTGGCCGGCGCTGTCGCGGTAGTCGCACAGTTGCAAATCAGCCTGCTGCGCCAGCCCCGCGTCCTGCAGGCGCTGGCGCGCATAGGCAAGTTGCTCCGTAGATAGAGTCAAACCCGTCACGTGGGCGCCGTAGCTGCGCGCCGCCGTTTCCGCAAAGCCGCCCCAGCCGCAGCCGATTTCCAGCACCCTGGCGCCCGGCCGCAGTTGCAGCTGGTCGGCGATGCGTCGGTATTTGGCCCCTTGCGCCTGCTCGAGGCTGGCGCCTTCGCTGAACAGCGCGCTCGAATACGTCATCGACGGATCCAGCCACAACTGATAAAAGGCGTTGCCGATGTCGTAATGGGCGTGGATATTCTTCTTGCTGCCGGCCCGCGAATTGCGGTTGAGCAAGTGCCGCAGCTTGTAGACGAGGTTGCCCCACCAGTTGCCATAGATCAGCGATTCGATCTGCGCGCGGTTGCGTATCATCAGCTCGATCAAGCCCGGCAAATTGTCCGTGCGCCAGTCGCCGGCAATAAACGTTTCCGCAAAGCCGATGTCGCCCGAACGCAACACGGCCGAGCACAAACGCCAGTTGTGCAAGTCCAGGGTGACGGGATGGCTGCCGTCGCCGTACAGCAAGATGCTGCCGTCGGGCGTGCGCAGCCGCAAAGCACCGTATTGCAGTTTTTCCAGCAAGCGCAAGATCACGCGCCCGGAGGCGGGCACGTCCAGGTGCGTGTGATCGGCCGTGTGGTCGGGACGGACGCAGGCGCGCGCCTGCAGGCCGGTCGGCAGGGAATCGGAGCTCATCGGGACACCTTTTCTTGTGGTGGAAGGGGTTTGCTGAAAAACGGCACGCGGCGCAGCCACAGGCGCAAGGCTTGCCAATGGATGCGCGCCATCACGCCTAACGTCATCAACGGATAGCGCAGCAGGGCCCAGGCGATGGCGCCATCGCGCAGCGGCTGCGCCGTGCCGGACAAGCTCGTCTGCAGCAGCGGACCGTCGAGGTCGTCGTAATCGACCCGGGCCAGGTGGCGCTCGCTGCCCTGCTCGCCGTTGCGCAAAAAATGGAAACGATAATTTCCCTCCACCTTGCAAAACGGCGATACGTGGAAAATTTTATTGGCGCGCAACTCGCTGCCATACGCGATGGCGCCGCCCTGCTCAAGCAGGTACAGGTGGCGCTCTCCGAAGGTATTGCGCACGTCGCAGACCACGGCGCGCAGCGCGCCGTCCGGGCGGTGGCAAAACCAGAAGCTGACGGGGTTGAAGACATAGCCGAACATGCGCGGCATGGTTTGCAGCCAGATTTCACCGCCCGCATCCGTCACGCCATGCTCACGCAGCAAACCGTCGATCCAGTCCAGCAGCGGCGTCGCGCCATCGCCGTGGTCGCTGTCGCGGAAGGACAGCACATTGGCGCCGTTGCGCGACATCAGCCGCGCAGGAAAATCGCGCGCCCCCATGCTGCGCAAGGGCAGGCGCAGATAAAACATGCCGTAAGCAAAAGCATGCGCGCGTGGGCGCAGCCGCGCATGGCGCACCTGTCCCAGGCACAGCTGGGGCTGCGGCGCCACGGGCGGCGATGGATCACGCGGCATGGCCGAGCTCCGCCGCCGCCATGCCATTGAGTATTTGCGCCACGGCCAGGCCCGACTTCAAGCCATCCTCGTGGAAACCATAGCCCGTCCAGGCGCCCGCGAACCACGTATGCTGCGCGCCCTGGAAACCGGCCAGGCGCGCCTGGGCGGCAATAGCCGCGCCATCGAACACGGGGTGGGCATACGAAAATTCGTCGATGATGCTCGCCGGAGCGGGCTCGTCGAGCGGGTTAAGCGACACGATAACGGGCGTGGTAAAGGGCAAGGGTTGCAGCTGGTTCAGCAAATAATGCACGCACACTTGCGGCGCATCGCCGTGCGCGGCCGGCCTGCCCTGGTAATTCCAGGCCGACCATGCCTTGCGGCGCTGCGGCAGGCAGGACGCATCCGTATGCAGCACAGCTCGATTCGGCTGGTAACGCACGGCTTCGAGCACGGAGCGCTCATCGTCGCGGATATCTCCCAGCAGGGCCAGCGACTGGTCGCTGTGGCAAGCGAGCACGACATGATCGACATGCTCGACGCCGGCGGCCGTATGCAGCTCGACCATGCGCGCGCCACCGTGCGGCTGGCGGCGCACGGCCAGCACGGGGCAAGCGAGGCGCTGCTGCGGGATGCCGGCCAGCAGTTTTTCCACGTACACGCGCGATCCGCCCCGCACCGTGCGCCATTGCGGACGGTCACTCACTTGCAGCAAGCCATGGTTGTGGCAGAAACGGATGAACGTGGCCAAGGGAAAAGCCAGCATCTGGCGCGCCGGGCACGACCAGATGCAGGCGGCCATCGGCAGCAGATACCAGTGGCGGAACTCGTCGCCATAGTTGTGCAGGTCAAGGTATTCGCCCAGCGACATGGCCGGCGCCGGCACGCTGGCCGTGGCCAGGGCGCTGGCCTGGCGGTTGAAGCGCACAATGTCGCGCAGCATGCGCAAAAAGGCGGGGCGCAGCAGATTGCTGCGCTGGGTAAACACGGTATCGAGATTGGCGCCCGCCCATTCCAGCACGCGCGCATCGGATGCCGTGCCCAGCGGCATTTTGACGGAAAACGACATATCGCTGTCGGCCGCCTCGACACCGAGTTCGTCAAACAGCTGCACCAGGTTCGGGTAGGTGGCGTGGTTAAACACGAGAAAACCCGTGTCGACGCCATGCGTGACGCCATCGAGCGTGACGTCCACCGTATGGCTGTGGCCGCCAAAATAGTCGCCCGCCTCGTACAAGGTGACGTCCTGGCCCGCTTGCGCCAGGCGATAGGCACACGACAATCCTGCGATTCCTGCTCCGACGACGGCAATTTTCATGAGTGCACCTGTGTTAAGTTTGTCCTGGACAAATAAGCCTCATGGATAATCGATGAAATATTGATTTATGTCAATGAGCGCTCTCAGCCGTTCAGAAACTTATACGTCGGCAATTTTCAATCGGATTCAGCTATTTGGTCCGGGGCGGCGGAAGGCGTAAAATGCACTCCACGTTCTTTTGGCATGCGAGCAAGCCCCCTGGTATGGATACTGACCTGCAACCTACTTCCGCCTTCAGCATCAGCGATGTCGAGCGCGATACCGGGCTGGCCAAGGAAACCTTGCGTGTGTGGGAGCGCCGCTACGCCTTTCCCCAGCCCCAGCGCGACGCCTTTGGCGAACGCAGCTATCCGGCCGAGCAAGTGCAGAAGTTGCGCATGGTTAAGCGCCTGCTGGACCTCGGATTTCGTCCGGGAAAAATCATGCAACACAGCACCGTGCAACTGCAGCAGCTGGCCAGCGCCGGCAGTGCGGCGCCGTCAACGCCCGCACCCCAGCTCGAACACTACCTGTCGCTGTGCCGTGGCCACCAGATGGCGGAACTGGGCGACGCCCTGCGCCAGGCGCTGGCCGTGCTGGGCTTGAAAGCGTTCACCATCGACGTCATCGCCCCCCTCACGGGCATGGTGGGCGAAGCGTGGGCTTGCGGCGACCTAGCCGTATATGAAGAGCATCTGTATAGCGAAACCTTGCAAACGGTGATGCGCCACGCCATCTTTTCCTTGCCGCAAGCAAGCAGCCCGTCCACGCGCACGCCGCGCATCGTCCTCAGCACCTTGCCGCAGGAGCGCCATGGCCTGGGGCTGCTGATGGCCGAGGCGCTGTGCGCGGCGGCCGGCGCCCATTGCATGTCGCTGGGCGTGGAAACGCCGCTGACGGACATCGTCGCGGCCGCCCGCGCGCAGCGGGCCGACATCGTCGCGCTGTCGTTTTCCAGCGCCAGCAAGCAACGGCAGACGCGCGACAGCCTGCAGCAGCTGCATGCAAGCTTGCCGCCAGAGATGGAATTGTGGGCCGGCGGACGTAGTCCCGTGCTGTACAAGCAGCCGCCACCGTTTTTGCATGTGCTGGACTTGCGGCAAGTCGACGAAAGCATCGCCGACTGGCGCCGCCGCCATCAGGCGCTCGCCCTGCAAACCCACTGAACCGGCTGGAAAGCGCGGCAACTGCGGCGATCTCCGTGGATAGCCGCACAATGTTGCCAATCGAACAGTAAAGCATGAAGGGCCGGGCGCGCTCTGGTAGAATAGCCGGATCAACAGTGTCCGGCGCCGCCGGGCCTTAGGTCAGCACCCGCCACCACACATCCATGTTTAGTTTCTTCAAGAAAAAACCCATCGCTCCCGAGGCTGCGCCAGCCGAGCCCCTCGTCCTTCCCGCCGCCACGCCGCCTGCCGCGCCAGCAGCAGCCCCGTCCGCTGCACCGCTGAGCGGCGCGCCGGCCGAGCTCGTGCCCGTGATCGTGGCCGCCGAATCCGAGAAAAAATCGTGGATGACGCGCCTGAAGGCCGGCCTGTCGAAAACCTCGAACACCTTGTCCGTGCTGTTCGTCGGCGCAAAGATCGACGACGCCCTGTACGAAGAGCTGGAAGCGGCGCTGCTGATGTCCGACGCGGGCATCGACGCCACGGAATTCCTGCTGACGGAATTGAAGAAAAAGGTCAAGGAAGACAAGCTGCTCGACGCCGCCGCCGTCAAGGCCGCGCTGAAAGTGCTGCTGATCGAGCTGCTCTCGCCACTGGAAAAGCGCTTCGAGCTGGGCCGTCACAAGCCGCTCGTGATGATGATTTCCGGCGTGAATGGCGCCGGCAAGACCACCACCATCGGCAAGCTGGCCAAGCACATGCAGTCGAACAACCAGTCCGTGCTGCTGGCTGCGGGCGACACCTTCCGCGCCGCCGCGCGCGAACAGCTGATGGTCTGGGGCGAGCGCAATAACGTCACCGTGATTTCGCAGGAATCGGGCGACCCGGCCGCCGTGGCCTACGACTCCGTGCAATCGGCGAAGGCGCGCGGCATCGACGTGGTGATGGTCGACACGGCAGGCCGCTTGCCGACGCAGTTGCACCTGATGGAAGAATTGAAGAAAATCAAGCGCGTGATCGGCAAGGGCATGGATGGCGCGCCGCATGAAACCCTGCTCGTCATCGACGGCAACACAGGCCAGAACGCCCTCACGCAAGTGAAGGCGTTCGACGATGCCCTGCAGTTAAGCGGCCTGGTGATCACCAAGCTGGACGGCACCGCCAAGGGCGGCGTGCTGGCGGCGATTGCCCGCGTGCGTCCCGTGCCCGTGTATTTCATCGGCATCGGTGAGAAAATTGAAGACTTGCAGCCGTTCGTGGCTGCCGAATTTGTCGAAGCGCTGCTCGGATAAGCCTACCTACATGATTGAATTTCAGCACGTCTCCAAGCAATACTCCCCCGATGCCGTGGCGCTCAGCGACATTTCGCTCAGTATTGCCAAGGGCGAGCTGGTGTTTCTGGCCGGCCCGTCCGGCGCCGGCAAATCCACTTTGCTGAAAATGATCGCCGCCATGGAACGCCCCACGTCGGGCAAGCTGATCGTCAATGGCCAGGACATGGCAAAGATCAAGCCGGCCGGCGTGCCGTTTTTGCGCCGTAACATGGGCCTGATCTTCCAGCAGCAAAAGTTATTGAACGACCGCTCCATCTTGGCCAACGTCATGCTGCCACTGCTCGTCGTGGGCGCCCACAAGGCGGCCGCCGAGCAGCGCGCGCGCGCCGCGCTCGACAAGGTGGGCTTGCTGGACCGCGCCATGGCGCGGCCGCTGTCGCTGTCGGGCGGCGAGCAGCAGCGCGTGTCGATCGCGCGCGCCATCGTCAACCGGCCGCAGATCATCCTGGCCGACGAACCGACGGCCAACCTGGACCGCGCCAGCGCCAACAAGGTGCTCGACGCCCTGAAAGCCTTCCACTCGGTGGGCGTGACCTGCCTCATTTCCAGCCATGACGAACAGATGCTCGACGCCGCCGCCCGCGTGATCCACCTGAAAAACGGCCAGCTGGTCGCCATCGACAAGGCCACGCAAGCGCCCGTCTTCGCTCCGCCCGATCCCGATTTTGCACCGCCCCCCGGCCTGGACGACGCGCAGGGAGAACAGCCATGAGAGGCTGGTTCCGTCAACACCGCTTCGCGCTGGGCTCGGCGCTGATTCACTTGCGCAAGTCGCCGGGCGGCTTTCTGTTGAACGTCGTCGTCGTCGCCATTGCCCTGTCGCTGCCGTTCGCCGGCTTGACCATGCTCGACAATGTGCGCCCGATGTCGGAACAGATGTCGGTCGACCCGGAAATCAGCGTCTTCCTGAAGATTGACACGCCGCGCGAGCAAGCAGTGGCCCTGGCCAGCGCCATGCGCAAGATCGTGGGCGAGCAAAAGGCAAAGATCGTCTTCATCCCGCGCGAACAGGCGCTCGATACCCTGAAAAACAAGAATGGCCTGGCCGATGTGCTGAGCACCTTGGGCGACAATCCCTTGCCCGACAGCTATGTGCTGAAACTCGACGCCTTCAGCAGCGCCAGTGAAGCGCAGGACGTCGATGCCGTCGCGGAACAGCTGCGCCACTTGCCTGGCGTGGAATCGGCGCAGGTCGATTCGGCCTGGGTCAAGCGCCTGGCGGCCCTGCTGGGCGTGCTGCGCCTGGTGCTGCTGCTGCTGGCCATCACCCTAGGCGTGGCCGTGATCGCTGTGGTCTTCAATACCATCCGCCTACAAGTGATGCAGCAGCGCGATGAAATCAGCATCTCGAAACTGATCGGCGCGACGGACACCTTCATCCATCGCCCCTTCTATTACACGGGCGCCCTGCTGGGCCTGTGCGCCGGCGCGCTGGCCCTGGGCGCCGTGGCGCTGGCCTTGCAACCGCTGAATACCGCGATTGCCGAGTTTGCCCGCCTGTATGCGTCCGAATTCCAACTGGTGCCGCTGGCGCCGCTGCCGATGGCGGGCTTGCTGGCCGTCAGCGCCGGCCTGGGCCTGATCGGCGCCTTCCTCTGCGTGCAGCGCCACCTGGCGCGCCTGAACTGACCATCCCTCCCATGGCGGCGCTCCTGGCGCCGCCATGCGCGTCACCCTCCCCCGTCTGCTGTTATCTTGATATTTAGCAAGTATTCTTAAGGCTCGCTTCAGCCAGAGGCCGTAGACTAGCTACGTGGTCAAATCGCTGTTCAGAGATATATATCAAGCATTAATCCGCCATAGTATTTAGGCTATCAGGACGATTAAATGTGCTGATTGGCACTCTCAGGCAGAGAGTGCTAATATAGGGACATACCAAAGGCAGTAGCGCCATGGACGCCAGATGAAGATGGTGCCGCGCTCTGCAAAGTGCAAGACCGGATACGCAAAAACGAACAGACAACAGGACCACGTCGCGTGACGTGGCCAACTGGAACAAAGCAAGACTACGAGGGAGAAAACATGACTATGATGTCCGCAACGTCCGCATTGGTTCCGACCAAAAGTAATGCGCTGGGCCTCGGTTTCACTGGCAATCTGGGCAATATCGACGCCTATATTTCGGCCGTGAACCGCCTGCCCATGTTGACCCACGACGAAGAAATTTCGCTGGCGAAACGCCTGCGCGAAAAAAATGACCTGGCCGCCGCGCAAGAGCTGGTGCTGTCGCACCTGCGCCTGGTGGTCTCGATTGCCCGCGGCTATCTGGGCTATGGCTTGCCGCATGCCGACCTGATTCAGGAAGGCAATATCGGCTTGATGAAAGCCGTGAAACGTTTCGATCCGGACCAGGGCGTGCGCCTGGTGTCGTACGCCATGCATTGGGTGAAAGCCGAGATGCATGAGTACATCCTGAAAAACTGGCGCCTGGTCAAGGTCGCGACGACGAAGGCACAGCGCAAGCTGTTCTTCAACCTGCGCAGCCACAAGACGGGCCTGGACGCGATGACGCCGAAGCAGATCGATGCGCTGGCCAAGCTGCTCGACGTGAAGCGCGAAGAAGTGATCGAGATGGAAACGCGCTTGAGCGGCCGCGACATTGCACTGGAATCGCCGACCGACGATGAAGACGACAAGTTTTCGCCGATCGCCTACCTGTCGTCGGAGCAAAGCGAGCCGACCAAGGTGCTGGAAGCGGAACAAGTGACGCGTTTGCAATCGGAAGGCCTGGAAACGGCCTTGAGCAAGCTCGACGCCCGTTCGCGCCGCATCATCGAAGCGCGCTGGCTGGCCAACGACGACGGCTCGGGTGCCACCCTGCACGCGCTGGCAGAAGAGTTCGGCGTATCGGCCGAACGCATCCGCCAGATCGAAGTGGCGGCGCTGAAAAAAATGAAGGGCGCCTTGGCCGCCTGGGTGTAATCGCAAGCAATGCCGCAATGCAAAAGGCGCCGCAAGGCGCCTTTTAGTTTTACAAGTTGATGTTTATCAACAGATAAACATGGCAGCCCATTAAGCTGCGGCCAAGCCCTTGACGAGGACTTCGGCGACCAATTCATTCAGATCCGCGCCGCGCTCCTTGGCCAGGGTCTGCAATTGCAAGACCAGATCGCTGTTCAGCTTGACGGCGAATGGCACCAGGCCCAGGGCCTGGTCGCGCTTGCGCTGCTCGCGGCGGTCGACGACCACCGCTTCCTTACCGAATGCACCGGCGCCGGGAACATTCATCTTTCCCATCAGTTTCTTGGCATCGCTTTTGGCCAGGTCGGTTTTTTTCATGGTTGTTTCCTGATTTTCAAAACAGCCATTTTACGCAGTAATCGGCGCGCCGCGTGGCTGGCGCGTGAATTCATCGGCAGCACGCCAATAGTGCGCCAGAAAAATATCATTTTGTTACTATCATTTTATCCCACGCGTGCACAGGCACGCCCGGGACGCTCTACCTGAAAGGAAAAACATGCATTCTCTGACCCGCTCTTGCCGCACCATGCTGCTTCCCCTGTTCTTCGCCTGCCTGGCCGTGCTGGCCGGCTGCGGCGCGGCCGGCAGCGCCGGCGACGCGGAAAACACGCCGCGCAGCGTCACCCACGTGCTGTCGCCGGGCGAACAGGTCGCCATCACGGCCACCGATACCCTGAAACTCGAGCGCGTCAACGACAGCCGCTGCCGCAAAGGCGCCGTGTGCGTATGGAAAGGCTACGTCAGCTACAGTTTCAGCTTGCTCAACAGCGCGGGCGCCACGGACATCGTCCTGTCCGATTCCATGCCCGGCGCTTCCAGTTCCGTCACCGTCAACCACCTGACGTTTACCTTGCTCGACGTCGACCCGGCCACGCCGCCCGCACTTAACACAGCCGAGCCCAACTACCGGGTCAAGGTCAAGATCACGCAGGGCGCCCTGCCCCGCTAAGCGCTAGGCATCGTGGCGCTGGCGGCTGTCGGTCGGCGCCTGTTGCCGCTCCAGCATGCCGTAATCGCGCACGACGGCGGCGATGCGCAGCCGGTAATCGTCAAATACGCCCTGCCGGCCAGCCGCTTGCGCCGCGCGGTGCGCTTCCAGCTGCCGCCACTGCGCCAACGCCGCCTCGTCGCGAAAGAAAGACAGCGACAGCAATTTTCCTGGATCGCTCAAGCTGCTGAAGCGCTCGATGGAAATGAAACCATCGACTTCGTCAAGCAAGGGCCGCAGCGCAGCGGCCAGATCCAGATACTGCTGGCGCCCTTCTGCACTGGGCCACACTTCAAAAATCACGGCGATCATGCGCCCGTTCCTTGCGTAAACACGGGGATGCGGGCGTTCAGCGACGCTTGATAACGCCACGCCAGCGCCATGTCTTCCAGCCTGTCGGCCCACGCCTGCAAACAAGCTGCGGCGATGGCGTGCGCGATGGACTGGCCCGGGCAGACGTGGCGGCCATGGCCAAAGCCCGACTCCGCATGGCCGGCGCTGGCCAGCACGACGACGATCATCTGACCGGCCGGCACGCGCACGCCATCGCATTCCACAACGTCCGCCGTGTAGCGGCGCGTGTTGTGGATCGAGGGATCATGGCGGCTGACTTCGCGCAGCATGGCCGGCCACCGCTCAGGCGATGCGCACAGTTGCGGCAGCAACTCCGGCTGCGCGTGCAAGGCAACGATGGCATTGCCCAGCAAGCCGGCCGTGGCGTCGCACGTCTGCGACAACAAGCCCACGAGGTTGGCCAGCAAGCCTCTCCCCATGGCATCGGTCTCTGTCGCGATACTGGCCAGCAGGCTGCCCGGCCTCGCGTTGCCCTCGCGCAGCAAGTGGCCAAAACCTTGCAGCAAGGCGTCGGCCGCTTCCTGCGCGCCAGCCAGTTGTTCACCATTGCTCAGCGGCGACAGGCAAGCGACAAAAGCGCGCGTCCATTCGGCCAGCGCCGGCCATTGCGCTGGCGCAAAGCCCAGCAATTGGGCCATCGCGAACAGGGGCAGTTGAAAAATCGCTTCGTTGAGCTGGGCGGCGCTGGCGGGCACGCGGTCGCCTGCCATGCGCGATGTCTGTACTTGCAGGCGAAGCAGGTCCACCTGGCCCAGCGCACGCGCCAGCACCTGTTTCGGCACGACATGCCGTTCGCCATCATTCATGCGTACCAGTTCCGCAAAAATCGCGCCGCACGGCGTGCCTGCCAGATTCTGCGGCACGGCCAAGCCCGGCGGGCGCACGCGGCAAGCGGGATGCTCGAGCACGGCCTGCACGCCGGCCGCGCCCGTCGCCAGCCAGCAATCGAGTGCCGCATCGAAACGCAGCGGCGGGCCGTCCGCCAGGCGGCGATAGTAGTCATACGGCGCCGCATGGGTGACGGCGGAAAAAGGGTCGGCGGGGGCGGCGAGATGCATGCGCATTCCATTGCAGTGAAGTGGGGATACGAGTATGCTGGCCCTTCCACCACTACACTTCGCCAGCGAACGAATCATGGATGACAAACTTCCCTCGGCCGACATGGGCCTGGCGCAACTGGCCGGCGCCATCGCCGAACCGGCCCGCGCGCGCATGCTGTGCAGCCTGCTCGATGGCCATGCGCGCACGGCCACGGAATTGGCCACGCTGGCCGAAGTGGGCGCCTCGACGGCTAGCGCCCATCTGAGCCGCTTGCGCGACGATGGTTTGCTGTCCATGGTGGCGCAGGGCAAGCACCGCTACTACCGCCTGGCCAGCGCGGAAGTGGGCCAAGCCCTCGAAGCGCTGCTGGTGGTGGCCGGCGTGCCGGCAACGCCATTTACCCCCTCCACCCCGGACCGCCTGCGCCATGCGCGCACCTGTTACGACCACATGGCCGGCACCGTCGCCGTCGCCCTGCACGACCAGTTGCACGCGCAGGGCTGGCTACTCGACGACGGCGGAGAATATCGTCTGTCGGAAGCGGGCGCGGCCGGCATGGCGGCCCTGGGCATCGACGTGCCGCAATTGCAGCGCCAGCGCCGCCGCTTCGCCTGTGCCTGCCTGGACTGGAGCGAACGGCGCGCCCACCTGGGCGGCGCGCTGGGAGCCGCACTGCTGCAACTGGCCCTGCGCCAGCGCTGGGCCGAGCGCGAACTCGACAGCCGCGCCCTGCGCATCACGCCGGCCGGCGAGCGGAGCCTGCTGGCCGCCTTCGGCGCTTGCTGAGGGACACACGATGATCGCGTTCCAGGACCTGGCAAAACAATACGGCAGCTTCGAAGCCGTCAAGCCGCTGACCTTGCAAGTGGGCAAAGGAGAAGTCTTCGGTTTCCTGGGCCCGAACGGGGCGGGAAAGACCACCACCATCCGCATGCTGATGGGCATCCTCGTGCCCAGCAGCGGGCGCGTACTGGTCGATGGTCTCGATTGCCACCGCGACGGCGCCGCCGTCAAGCGCAAGGTGGGCTATTTGCCCGACAATCCCATCTTTTACGACTATTTGCGGGGCCGTGAAATCCTGCAATTCGTCGCCGAAATGCATGGTTTTTCGCGCACGGAAGCGGCCGCCCGCGCCGCACGCCTGCTCACGGAATTCGGGCTCGATGAAGCGAGCGAGGATTTCGCCGTCAATTACTCGCTGGGCATGAAGAAAAAACTGGGCCTGGCGTGCGCGCTGATCCACGACCCGGCCGTGCTGATCCTCGACGAACCGATCAACGGCCTCGACCCGCGTGCCTCGCGCGACGTGCAGGAACGCTTGCTGCGCATCGCCGCGGCCGGCACCACGATCTTCGTTTCCACGCATTTGCTCGATATGGCGCAAAAACTGTGCAGCCGCGTTGCCATCATCCACCGGGGCGCCCTGGTCGCCACGGGCAGCCTCGACGATATCCGCCAGCAGTTGTCCAGCGACGGCAGCCTGGAAGACATCTTCTTGCAACTGACCGATGAAACGTCGACGGCATGACACCGGCGCCACCCACAGCCTGGCGCGCCGTCTGGCTGCTGACCCGCTTGCGCCTGCAGCGCCTGCTCAACGTCAGCGGCCGGGGCTTGGCGTTCAATCGGGGGGGCAAGAGCCGGCCCGCCACGCCAGGCAAGAAACGGGGACGCTGGCTGCTGGGCGCGCTGCTGCTCTTGCCCATGCTGTTTTCCTCCGGCAATATCGCCCGCCACAACCTGCTGAACATGCATTGCCTGCTCGACCAGGTGGCCGTTTGCCAGGCCAAGGGCAGCATGAACGCGGGCGAGCGCGTGCTGGCGCCCGTCATCGCCCACTTGATCGAGCAACCCTTCAGTACGGCGCTGGCGGGCGCCCTGACCCTGCAATTGGCCCTGCTGTGGCTGGTCAGCGTTCTGCTGCCGCTGGGCATGGGAGAACTGTCGAAGCCGGACTGGGACCTGGAATGGCTGGTCACCCTGCCCGTCGAGAAAAGCAATTTGCTGTGGGCGCGCGTGCTCGAACGCACGCTGGTCAACCCGCTCGGCCTGCTGGTGCTGTGGCCCTGCACCACCATGATCGCCTGGTATTCGGGCCAAGGCTGGTTTTCGCCGCTGTCGGGTCTCCTTGCCTGCCTGCTCCTGCTGGCCCTGGCGGCCATGCTGCGTACCCTGGTCGACACGGGCTTGCGCCTATCACTCAGTCCCGCGCAGCTGGGCAACCTGCAGGCGCTGCTGTCGGTGGCCGGCCTGTTTCCCATGTATATGGGCATGTCGTTCGGCATGGGCACGGGCGGCTTCGCGTATGCCTGGGCCGCCGCCATGCCCGCCTGGAGCGCCTGGACACCACCCGGCCTGCTGGTGAGTTTGCTCAATGCCCGAGGTGCGACAGCGGCCTTGCCGGCCATCCTGCTGCTGGCGCAATGCTTGTGCTTGATGCTGTTGGGCATGGCACTGCTACGCCACCAGCTGCGCCACGGCGTGGTGGGCGCGAGCCAGCGCGAGGCCAGCCGCAAGCCGTTCCCGGCGGCACCGCCCACAGGCAAGTGGCACGCCAGCATCGGCACGGTGATCCAGCGCCGCGAACTGACCTTGCTGCTGCGCGACCGCAATTTTCTCGTGCAAACCCTGCTGCTGCCCTTGCTGATCCTCGGCGGTCAGGCCGTATTCTCGGGTCAGGCGCGCGACCTGCACGAATTGCTGTCCAGCCCCGCCTTGCTGGCCTCCACCGGCTTTTTCCTCGGCACGTATGTGCTGATGATGTCGGCCTTCCAGACCCTCAACAAGGAAGGCGGCGCGCTGTGGCTGCTGTACACGTTTCCCGTTTCCGTCGAACAGGCACTGCGGCAAAAGGCACAGCTGTGGGCCGCGCTGGCCCTGCTGTATCCATTGATCCTGTTTGGTGCGGCGCTGGCCTGGCAAGACGCCTGGCGCTGGGAAATGGCGGGTTTGATGCTGCTGGCGCTGGCCGGCATCCCCCTGTATTCGCTGATCGCCGTGGCGCTGGGCGTGTTTGCCAGCGATCCTCTGGCGACCGAGGCGACGTCAAAAATACGGCCGGCCTGCACGTATCTGTACCTGCTGCTGACCGGCCTGTACATCACCGCGCTGGCGGCCGGCAGCCTGGCGCAGCAGCTGGCCTTCGTCGTGCTGACGGCGGCACTGGCTGTGGCCCTGTGGCAAAAGGCACGCGACGCTCTGCCCTACCTGCTCGATCCCGCCGCCTCACCGCCAGCCAGCGTGTTCGCGTCGGATGGCCTGATCGCCGCCATGCTGTTCTTCACCTTGCAAACCCTGGCCTTGCTCCTGCTCAAAGGCAAGGTGGCCGAGCCGATGGCGCAAGTGGCCATCGCCTTCGGCGGCGCTGGCGCGCTCACGTATGCGCTGGTGCGCCTGGTCTACTGGCGCAGCAGGACGGCCGGCGTGCCGCGCATGGCAACAGGCCGCCAGCCATGGCGCTGGGGAAGCGCAGGTGCCCTGGTCGCGACGCTGTTCGGCCTCGGCTACGTGGCCCTGTTGCCGCCACCATCATCACCATTGATGCATCTCAATGGCAACGGGCTGTGGCTGCTGGCCCTGGGCGTGCTGGCCGCGCCCCTGTGCGAGGAATTCATCTTCCGCGGCTTGCTGCAGGGCGGCTTGCGCCGCTCGCTGCCGGCCTGGCAGGCGATCGCTGTCGCCGCCGCCCTGTTTGCCACCGTGCATCCACCGGCCGCCATGCTGCCCGCCTTCGCGCTGGGCCTGTGCACGGGCATCGCATACGAGCGCAGCGGCTCGCTGCTGGCGCCCATGCTGGTGCATGCAGGTTACAACGCCGCCCTCCTCGCGTACCAGTTGCAAGGATAGATACAGGCACAGACAAGTTTGCTAGAATCGCACACGATTTCCGTCCGTATCCCAACCAATGACTACGCACAGATCACGCATGAATCCACGCCTGTTTGCACCATGTATCCTCGTTGCGCTGCTGAGCGGCTGCACGGTACTCGCCCTGCGCCCCAACAGCGGCGTCGAAAACCGCACGTTCACCGTGCAGGAAACCCCGCGCCTGCGCATCGACGCGCCCAAGGCGCGCATCCAGAATCCCATGCCCAACGACCACTTCATCGGCATCGCCCTGTCCGGCGGGGGCAGCCGCGCAGCCAATTTCTCGGCCGCCTCCTTGGAGCAACTGGAACAGTTCGGCCTCGTCAGCGGCGCCTCGGCCATCTCCGGCGTCTCGGGCGGCGCCATCGCGGGCGGCTACTATGCGCTGCATGGCAAGCAGACGGATTGGCCTTTGCTGCGCAGCAAGCTGAAAACGGATTTCTTCGGCCAGACCATTTTGAAACCGGCCAACCTGACGACGATGTTGTTGACGAACAAGACACGTACCTCGTTCCTGTCCGACGTATTTGACGATGTGCTGTACGACAAGAAAACCTACGAGGACTTGCCGCACGACGGCCCCATCTTCCTGGCCAACGCGACGGACGCCACCGATGGCGGCAAGCGCGTGGTGTTTTCCTATGAGTATTTTTACGGCACCCTGCATTCGCCGATCCAGGATATTCGCCTGGCCACGGCCGTGGCCACCTCGGCCGCCTTTCCCGGCGTGTTCGATTCCGTCACCTTCGAGCGTTTCCGCCCGAAAAACACCTTCGTGCCGGAGCTCGGTTCCGAGTCGCGCGAATCGCCGTCGTACGTGCACCTGTTCGATGGCGGCGCGGCCGACAACCTGGGCGTGGAAACCCTGTGGGACGTGGCCTTGACGCAGCTGTACGGCAACGACATGGCCGTCGTGCCGCCGCGTTTGAACAGCAAGCCCTTCATCCTCATTTCCATCGATGCCAACGCGCCCAATTCCAGTGCCGTCTTCGAAAAGATGTCGGACGAGCGCCAGCCGCTGGACCGCATCTTCAACAAGAATATCTACGATGCCGTCGACGCCCTGTTTTCGCGCCAGCGCAAGGAAAACCTCGTCAAGATGGGCTTTGGGCAAGCGCGCTTCGATACCATCACGCATGAAAATTTTGGCGACCTGAGCCAGAAATTTGTCAAGGGCAAACGTACCTCGGCCTTTGCCATCCCCGTGCTGTGCCGTCCCCACCTGGGCCAGTACCGCTGCGAAGTCGATGCGGCCGATCCCTTGCCGGGCCAGATCCGCACGCGGCTCGAAGGCTTTGCCTGGCATATTTCCATCGACCAGATCGCCTCGCTGGCACTGCGCCTGGCCAGCGGCGATGCGCAAGTCGACAGTGCCCGCAAGGAAGAACGCGCCGCGCTCGTCAAGCTGCAACGCCTGGCCACGCAGACGAAAACCCATCTGAAGCTGACAGGCCCGGAAAATTGCAGCCCGGAAGTGCTGCAATCGGCGCTGTACAGCGCCGCGCGTGTGCTGATCCTCGACGACGAGGAATCGCGCTTCGCCCTGTGCGACTACATGCTGGCGGGCCAGCTGATCAATGACGACACAGTCTGCAAGCAGCGCTATGTGCACGCCGTGCCCCGTTTTGCCATCGAAAGCGAAGATTTGCAGTACCGCAACCTGAGTTCGGACGGCAATTCCGTGAACGTACCGATACGCTGCAAGAAGTGAGCGGGCACGAAAAAGCCCGCACGATCGCTCGTGCGGGCTTTAGCGCAAGGATATCAAGCGCCCGGTTGATTTAAATCAGCCGACTACGCCTGCGCATGTAGCTGCGGCTTAACGCACCTTCCAGTTCCTGCTCCGATTTATGCTGGTTCACCGTGTACAGGGCCCACAGGGCCGCCGGCACCCAGCCGATCACAGTGCACTGCAGAATCAAGGCGGCGGCACCGGCCAGCGGGCGCCCCAGCATGAAAAACGTGAGACACGGAAGTAGCAAGGCTATCAGCAATCGCATCACGACATACTCTCCTAAATATAGAGCAGCGGACAAGGGCCGGTATCCGGTCCGTCCCCCGCCCGCTGCGTACTGCTCCTTATAGATGCACGGCTATCTGCGGCATCAAGTCGTCAAACGTGCGACCGTTGCCGTTTTCGCCGATGGCGTGCATCTTCCATTCGCCGTTATGGCGGTACAGCTTGGCCATGATCTGTGCCGTGTGGGTACCTTGCACAGACAGGTTGAAACGCGCGACTTCCTGGTTATTGCTGGCATTCAAGATGCGGCAATAGGCGTTTTCCACCTGCGAGAAGTTCTGGCCAGTAAAGCTGTTGACGGTAAAGACCAGGCTTTTCACGTGTGCCGGCACTTTTGACAGATCGACATTGATCTGTTCGTCGTCGCCATCGCCCGCGCCCGTACGGTTGTCGCCCGTGTGGACAATGCTGCCGTCCTTGCTTTTCAGCTGGCGGAACCAGACGATGTCGGACGTGCTCTTGTTTTCATCGAACATGACGCACGACGCGTCCAGGTCGACGGCTTCCGTCTTCGAACCGAAACCGAGGAAACCCTTGGTCTTGGCCGCATCCCAGCCCAGGCCCATGGTGATACGGGTCAGGGTGGTACCAGCTTCTTTGTCCAGAGAAATCTTCTGGCCTTTGCTCAAATTGACAGACATACGCATAGCTCCTGTTAGGTTGGTTACTGCTTGATTACGCCGGCTTGCTTTGGGTCCAGGCGAGGAAGGCCGCGCGGTTGCGCGAGCACACGAGGATTTTTCCCGTGCCTGAAAACTTCAATACCATGCCCTCGCCGCTGGTCTGGCTGTTGATCAAATTGCCCAGAAAGCCGCCGCTGCTGCCGGTCGTCATGGAAATTTCGTATTGCAGGCGGTTGTCCCAGCATACGACGTGCGAGTTATCGATCACCACGTCCTTGCCAGGCGTCACTTCCAGTATCGACATCGCGCCAAAACCGGACACCGCCAACTGGCCGCTGCCTGCCGTCTCGGTAATGAAAAAACCACCGCTCTGGGCAAACAGCGCGTTGCCAAGGCTCTGCGTGCGCACCTTCAATTCCACGCCAGCACTGGCCGCTACGAAGGCGCCGTCGCTGATCATGTATTGCTGGGCGCCCACCTCGAGCACCCGCATCGCGCCTGGCAGAGTCGGCGACAACAGACAGTCGCCGTCGCCCCGCATGGCTTCGATATGCTGCTGAAAGAACGATTCCCCGTTGGCAAAGGTGCGCATCAGCGCGGCGCCTATGCCGCCAGTCATCTTGCCTTTCAGCTCAAGATTGGTTTCCATCATCACCATCGCATTGGATTCGCAATAAATCTTCTCACCCTTGGCAAGCGACACATGCAGGAACGGGTCGACGTCCCCGGTAATAGTAAAAACTGGCATACCTGTTCCTCCGCGGAACACCTGACTAAACCTACTGCGCGTCGGTATAGGCGGCCTGCGATGCTCACCGTACTCGAGTACGGTTGCGCTTCTTAGCCACCTCTCCCTTCCGCTCGCTACGGTTTTGTCAGGCGTTGTGACTTTTAAATCAAATCTTATACACCTACACCAAAAGAGGCGGCGAGTGGGCCCAGACCGCCTTTGTAGCCCTGGCCGATGGCCTTGAATTTCCAATCGGCGCCATTGCGGTAGATTTCGCCGAAGACCATCGCCGTTTCCGCCGAGCCGTCTTCCGACAGGTCGAAGCGGGCGATTTCCGTGTTGCCGTTGGCATTCACGCAGCGTACGTACGCCTTCGATACCATACCAAAGTTTTGCTTGCGCGCTTCGGCATCGTGAATCGTGACGCAGACGGCGATCTTGTCGATCTCGGCTGGCACCGTGGCCAGGTCGACCATGACGGTTTCATCATCGCCATCGCCGGCGCCCGTGGTGTTGTCGCCCGAGTGGGTGACGGAGCCGTCGCTCGATTTCAGGTTGTTGTAGAAAATCATGTCGACGTCGGCGCGTACCTTGCCGTCGGCCTTCAACAGGAATACGGAACCGTCGATGTCGAACGCGGCGCCATCGGTGGCGCGGGCATCCCAGCCCAGGCCGATGATCATCTTCGAGATGCCAGGAGCTTCTTTGCTCAGGTTGACGTTGCCGCCTTTTTGCAGACTGATTGCCATGATGTATTTCTCCTATGTGAAATAAAAGTCCAGCGAATAATTAACTTGCAAAACACCTGGCGCCCTCCACCGGCCCGACTCCCCAGGCCGGCGGCGGCGCTTGCTGCATCACGCTGGCAAACGGGTGTGGCGTTTGCCGCGTATCTCTTACGCCTTGGCTGCTGCTTCCAGCTCAGGCTGTTTATCTTCCGTGCCCTCCAGCAAGGCCATGCGTCGCTTGTAACGGATCGACGACCACAGCGAGGCGAGAATGAAAGCCACGCCGATCAGACCCGTGAAGATCTCGGGAATGTGGAACTTCATGCTGACCAACATGATCACGGCCAGGATACCGATCGCATAGTGCGCGCCGTGCTCCAGATAAACAAACTCGTCGAGCGTACCCTTGCGCACCAGGAACACCGTCATCGAACGCACGAACATCGCGCCGATAGCCAGGCCCAGCATGATGATCACGACATCCTTGGTGATGGCAAACGCGCCGATCACGCCGTCAAAGCTGAACGAAGCGTCGAGCACTTCCAGATACAGGAAGCCGCCAATACCGCCGCGCTTGACGATGTCGCCCATGTTGCCGTCGCCGTTATCGCCTTCCAGCAAGCCGCTGATCACATCGACGCCCACATAGGTCAGGATACCCCACAGGCCGGCCGTCAGGACCACCAGTTTCTGGCCTTCTTCGATCATCGACAGGCTGGCCATCAGGGTGCCCAGCGCGATCATCACGGAAATCGACGATACCTTGCCCAGCGCGCCCAGTTTTTCTTCAATACGGCCCAGCCAGTGCGTTTCTTTTTCGTCGTCCAGCAGGAAGTTCAGGAACACCAGCAGCAGGAAGATGCCGCCAAAAGCCGCCACTTCCGCATGGTGATTCGTCAGGTGCATCGAGTACTGTTCAGGATTGCTCAGTGCCAGATTCCAGACTTCCATCAAGCCCAGGTCCGCCGCTTGCGCCACGATGACCAGCGGGAACAGCAAACGCATGCCGAAGACGGCGATGATGATGCCGACGCCCAGAAACAGGCCCTGCCAGAACTTGTCCCAGTTCTTCAGCACCGAGGCGTTGACCACCGCATTGTCGAACGACAGCGAGACTTCCATCACGCCCAGGATCACCGCGATACCGAGCGCCGCCAGCATCGTCTGCACGCCACCGTGCGTGTAACCCCACCAGGCGGAAATGCCCAGGCAGATAAATGTCACTAGAAATGACACTCTGAAATGTTTCATCGATAGTTCCCCTTTATCCAAATTCAATGGAACGTAGTATAGGGACGTGTGACACATTTAAAAATAGAAGATAATGGAAGTATTACTTCGTAAAAACAGAAGATAGAGGATGCAGCGATGAAAACCACGGGCTTCAATTACCGCCATTTGTACTTCTTTTGGGTGGTCGCCAAGGAAGGCGGCGTGACGCGCGCGGCTGAACGGCTGGGACTGGCCGTGCAAACCATCAGCACGCAGCTGGCCCTGCTGGAAAAGGAACTGGGAAAATCCCTGCTGCAGCCGCAGGGACGGCGCTTGGTGCCGACGGAAGCGGGCCGCCTGGCGCTCGGCTATGCGGACCAGATTTTCCTGCTGGGCGAACAGATGCAGGACGCGCTGGCCGATGCGGACGCGGAAAAGATGCGCCTGACGGTGGGCATTTCCGATTCCCTGCCGAAACTGATGGCGTACCGCATGCTCGACGCCACGCGCAGCCTGGACCAGCCCATCAAACTCGTGTGCCTGGAAGACGAATTCGAATCCCTGCTGGCCGACCTGGCCCTGCACAAGCTGGACCTGGTGCTGACGGACCGCGCCGTGCCGGCCGGCGCCAGCCTGCGCGTCTCCAGCCACCTGTGGGGAGAGAGCGCCATGAAGCTGTTCGGCATCCCCGCGCTGGCGGAACAGTACCGCGACAATTTCCCGCACAGCCTGCACGGCGCGCCATTCCTGCTGCCCGCGCGCAACAACGCCTTGCGCGGGCGCATCGATGAATGGATGGTGCAGCAAGGCGTGCGCCCGGACGTGGTCGGCGAATTCGAGGACAACGCCATGCTCAACGCGTTTGGCCGCAAGGGCCTGGGCCTGTTCTTCGCGTCCGCCAGCCTGGCGGCCGATATCGAGGAACAATTCGGCGCCGTGCTGGTCGGCGACGCCTCATCCCTGCGCGAACAGTTTTACGTCATCTCGAACGAGCGCAAGATCATGCACCCGGCGCTCGACGTGATCCTGGCGGCCATCCAGGGGACGACAAAGATTCACAAGGAAAGCTGATAAATCCATTCGAAAATAACGTTTGAATAATCAATCAAAAGCGATTGTAATAAAGCCTGAGACAAACACGCGCCCAGCCCTCGCCGGCAGGGCGCGATCACCATAAAAAACAGGAGCGGCACCATGTCCACGGCAGGCAAGACGATCGATATTCCCGATCTCATCAATAACAACAAGATCGGCTCCTTCCAGATCGGCATGCTGATCCTGTGCGGGCTATGCGTCATCATGGATGGCTTCGACGTGCAGGCGATGGGCTATGTGGCCCCGGCCATCATTACCGACTGGCATGTGAGCAAGGCCAACCTGGGCCCCGTGTTTGGCGCGGGCCTGCTGGGCATGCTGGTCGGCTCGCTCGTCTTCAGCATCACGGCCGACAAATTCGGCCGCCGTCCCGTGCTGATCGGCTCAACCATCTTCTTTTCCCTGTGCATGCTGGTCACGCCGCTGGCAACGACCATCGAGCAATTGCAACTGATCCGTTTTATCACGGGACTGGGCCTGGGCGCCGTGATGCCGAACGCCATGGCGCTGGCCGGCGAATACAGCCCCCTGCGCAAGAAAGTCACGCTGATGATGCTGGTCTCGTGTGGCTTTACCCTGGGCGCCGTGCTCGGTGGCTTGCTGTCCGCCGCGCTGATTCCTGCATTCGGCTGGCAATCCGTGTTTTACGTGGGCGGCGTGGTGCCACTGGTCATCGGCGTGCTGATGTTCTTCCTGCTGCCGGAATCGATGCAATTCCTCGTGCTCAAGAAACGCAAGCTGGACAAGGTCGCCAAGTGGCTCAAACGCATCGACCCGACGGTGACCATCACGGCCGACACGCAATACGTCGTGCATGAGAAGGAACACAAGGGTGCGCCCGTGCTGCAACTGTTTACGGGCGGCCGCGCCAAGATGACGATACTGCTGTGGGTCATCAACTTCATGAACTTGCTGAACTTGTATTTCCTGTCGAACTGGCTGCCGACCATCGCCAAGGAAGCGGGCCTGTCGACGGCGAACGCCGTGCTGGCCGGCACGGCCCTGCAAGTGGGCGGCACCATCGGCACCCTCGTCATGGGCCAGCTGATCGACCGCTCGAGCTTCCGCCGCATCCTGCTGCCGTGCTTCCTGGTCGCCGCCGTGGCCATTGCCCTGATCGGCCGTCCGGACGTGTCGCTGGCCTTCCTGTTCATCACGATTTTCATCGCCGGCTTTTGCGTAGTGGGCGGCCAGCCTGCCGTCAACGCCCTGGCGGCCAGCTACTATCCGACCACCCTGCGCTCGACGGGCATCGGCTGGAGCCTGGGCATCGGGCGCATCGGCTCCATCATCGGCCCCGTGCTCGGTGGCGAGCTGATCCGCCTGAACTGGCCCAACAGCACGATTTTCCTCGTCGTCGCCATCCCGGCCATCGTCTCGGCCGTCATGGTCTTTGCCATGCGCGGCGGGCCGCAAACGGCTCCCGCCAAGGTAGCGGCCTGAGGCCGGCGCATCGGCCAGTTGAACCGTACGCCGTCATAAAGTTGCATGTTTTATACTCAAATGCTCATCCATTTCAGTGAACCGACATGACCAACATTAGCAATGACGGCGCCGCAAGCAGCCTTCTGGAAACAGCCTGGGCCCAGCGCGAAGAAACGCTCTATACAGCCCTGTTCGGGGACCTGGGACCGGGCATCTACCCGCTCGACCTGTCCCTGTTCGAACAGCTGTTCAACTGCACGCAAGTCGACCCGCGCTGGATGCATATCGGCGTGTTCGAATGCCCGCCGACGCCCGAGCGGCCGCACTGGGTCTACGTATCGTCGGGCCTGTCCAACCCATGGGACGACGAACCCGATGCGGAGGAAGAGTGGACGGGACTGGGCCGCGAACTGCTGCTGGAGTGCCCGCAACAGTCGCCATGGGCGCTGGCGCTGGTGCGCAGGTTCGCCGCGTATCAGATGCTGCTGGCGGCTGGCCGCTTCGGTGACCAGGAACCGCTGGACGCCTGGGACCGCATGTCCGTTGGCGGCCCCATCGATGGCCAGCAGTCCGCGCTGAGCGCCATCATCATGGTGCCCAGCAAACATTACCCGGAAGAATATGCACTGGTCTCGGGAAAATTTGCCTTCCTGCAGATTATCGGGCTCAGCGCTGCCGAGCTGGCGCATGGCCGTGCGCACGACTTCGAGGACTTGTTGCAGACGCTGGGCGACCAAGGCGCCGCGCCGCTGGTCGACGCCGCACGCCGCAGCATCGTGTAAAACCGCAGGGCCGATTTGCCGGAAATTAGGATACTGCGCCCTTCGTCGTTTAAGATGACGTTTTACCAGCCCATCTTCAGCGCCCCCATGCACAATGTCTTGCTAGTCCTGCTCGCCCTCTTCCTGGTCGCGCTGAACGGTTTTTTTGTTGCCGCCGAGTTTGGCATCGTCACATTGCGGCGCACGCGCATCCGCGCCATCGCCAAGACGCAGGGACTGCGGGGCCGCATCCTGGCCAAGGTGCATGGCCAGCTGGACGCCTATCTGTCCGCCTGCCAGCTGGGCATCACCCTGGCGTCGCTGGGCCTGGGCTGGGTCGGCGAACCGGCGTTCGCCGGCCTGCTCGAGCCGCTGTTCGGCGCCATCGGCGTCACGTCGCAAGAGCTGATCCATGGCGTCTCCTTCGTCGTCGCCTTCAGCGTGATTTCCTTCCTGCACATCGTCGTGGGCGAACTGGCGCCCAAATCGATGGCCATCCGCAACCCGGAAGCCGTCGGCCTGTGGAGCGCGATTCCTCTGTACGGCTTTTACTGGACCATGTATCCGGCCATCTACCTGCTCAACGCCAGCGCCAACTGGGTGCTGCGCCTGGCGGGCCTGTCCGGCAAGGGCGGCCACGATGCCCATTACTCGTCCGAAGAACTGAAACTGATCCTGCGCACCAGCCAGCCCGGCGAAAAGTTTACGCGCGACGAGCGCAACATCCTGGCGCAGTCGCTCGATTTCGAACAGATGACGGTGTCGGACCTGATGCGCCCGATCAATGAAGTGATCGCCCTGCACGCGTCGAATACCCTGGAAGAAAACCTCGACACGGTGCTGCGTAACCGCTTCAGCCGCTACCCGTATTTCGACACGAATGAAGACGACGTGCTCGGTGTCGTGCACCTGAAGGATCTGTTCTTTGCCCAGCAGGCGGGCAAGCCGATCACCTCGCTCACGCCGTTCCTGCGTCCCGTGGACATCATTTCCGCCCGCACGCCGGCACTGGAACTGTTCCGCCGCTTTCGCGACGGCGCGCCGCACTTCGCCCTGATCGGCGAAAAGGGCAAGCGCCCGCTGGGCTTCATCACCCTGGATAACTTGCTCGGCGCCATGGTCGGCGAAATCCGCGATGAATTCCGCCGCAATGAAAACGACTGGCTCAAGCAGAGCGACGGCACCCTGATCGGCAAGGCCAGCCTGCCCATCTTCTCGCTCGAACGCATCCTCGGCATCGATATCGAAAACGAGGAACTGGGGCTGGACGACGTGGAATCGGTGGGCGGCTTGATCATGGTCAAGCTCGGTGACATTCCGAAGCAGGGCCAGCGCATCACCTTTGTCGACTTCGACATCGTCGTCAAGAAGATGAACGGGCCCCGCATCGTGCTGATTAAAGTGATCCCGAAGCAGGAACGCGATCTGGATGCGGATTTAAGAGATTAACTACTTCTTGCTCGTCAGGGTATCTTTGCCCTGCGGCACGGTGGTCTCGCCCACCGTCCACGTTTGCAGCAAGCTGTACAGCACTGCCAGCAGGGTCGGCCCGATAAAGATGCCGACGAAGCCGAAGGCCAGCACGCCGCCCAGCACGCCGAGCAGCACCAGCAAAAATGGCAGGCTGCTGCCGCGGCTGATCAGCATGGGTTTCACGACGTTATCCACGCCGCTGATCAGCAATCCGCCCCACACCAGCATGAAGATGCCCCAGCCCGTCTGGCCGTCATTGAACAGCCAGATGGCGGCGCCGCCCCAGATCAAGGGCGGGCCCACGGGAATCAGCGAAAAGATGAAGGTGGCCACGCCCAAGAGGGCCACGGCCGGCACGCCGGCGATCAGAAAACCCACCACGGCCACCAGCGCCTGCGCCAGCGCCGTGCCCAGCAAGCCGTACATGACGCCGCGCACGGTGCGGCTGATGGTCAGGCCCACGCCCGGCGCGCTGTCGCCGATGATGCGGCCGGCGCCTGTCATCAGGGCGCGGCTCAGCTGCTGGCCGTCGCGGTAGAGGAAGAAGCTGACGAAGACGGCCAGGCTGGTCTGTGCCAGGCCCGTACCCAGCAGGATGCCGCCGGAAGCGAGGAAATGGCGCGCCGGTTCCAGCATGGTCTTACCCAGATTCAATAATTCCTCGCGGTCGGCGAGCAGGCGGTCCACGTAGCCGGCGATGGTTTCGCCCACCACGGGAATGCTGGCCAGCCAGGCCGGTGGATGCAGGCTGCCCGTTTCCAGTGCCGCGCGCAGCTGTTCATAGATGCGCGACACATTGTCGGCCAGGTTGTAGGTGACGAGGGCCAGCGGCAGCACGATGACGAGCAGCAGCGACAGGGTCATGATGGCGGCCGCCCAGTTGCGCCGGCCTTTCAGGCGTTCGAGCAGCAGCAGGTACAGGGGCCAGCTGGAAATGCCCACGCAGGCGGCAAACAGCATGGCGGCGAGAAAGGGCCGCAAGACGAAAAAGCAGCCGATCAACAGGAAGATGACGGCCGCCAGGCGGGCGTGGGGCTCGAAACGTTTGTCCATGTACTGCTTATCCTGAAGATGGCGCCTAGCGGCGCGACCGGATCAGGATAGCAGAAGTTTAAGATCGTGCGCGATGGCGGCAGGCTTTTCGCCGTGGCGCACGAACAGGCGGATCTTGCCTTCGCGGTCGAACACATAGGTGCCGGCCGTGTGGTCGACCGTGTAGCTGCTGTCCGTCTCTCCCTCGACCTTGGCGTAATACACCTTGAATTCCTTGGCCACCTTGGCCGTCGCGGCCGCGTCGCCATACAGGCCGACGAAACGCTTGTCGAAGGCTGGCACATACTGCGCCAGCAATTCCTGCGTGTCGCGCTCGGGGTCGACCGTGACGAACAGCACTTGCACCTGGTCCGCCTGCGGGCCCATTTCCTGCATCACCTGGGCCATGTCGGCCATGGTGGTAGGGCACACGTCCGGGCATTGCGTGTAGCCGAAGAACACCAGCACCAGCTTGCCCTTGTAGTCGGCCAGGGTGCGCGGGTGGCCCGTGTGGTCCGTCAGCGCGAACTCGCGCGCATAGCCGAGGCCCGTCACGTCCGTGTTCTTGAATGCCAGCTTGGTCGCCGCTGGCTTGCCGCAGCCGGCCAGGACGGCGACCAGCGCGGCCGCCAACAACAGGGTCAGGTATTTTTTCATGTGCCGAGGGGAATGTAGTGGTCAACCAGCAAGGCCGCGAACAGCAAGGCCAGGTAGATGATGGAAAACGTAAACGCCTTGCGCGCGATCAAGTCCGTGTAGTGGCGGTACATTTTCCACGCGTAATACAGGAAGCCGGCGTTGAGCACCACGGCCGAGGCCAGGTAGATCAGGCCGCTCATGCGCACGGCGTACGGCAGCAAGGTGGTGGCGGCCAGCGCGATCGAGTACAGCCAGACGTGGAATTGCGTGAACTTCAAGCCGTGCGTGACGGGCAACATGGGCAAGCCCGAGCGCGCGTAATCGTCGCGCCGGTACATGGCCAGCGCCCAGAAATGCGGCGGCGTCCACACAAAAATGATCAGGACCAGCAGCCAGGCCTGCATCGGCACGTCGTTGGCGACGGCCGCCCAGCCCAGCGCTGGCGGCATGGCGCCGGACAGGCCGCCGATGACGATGTTTTGCGGCGTGGCCGGTTTGAGCACCATGGTATAGATCAGCGCATAGCCGACAAAGGTGACAAAGGTCAGCCACATGGTCAGCGGATTGACGAGGTGGTACAGAATCGCCATGCCCAGGCCGCCGATCACCAGCGCGAACACCACCGTCTGTTTTACCGTGATATCGCCCATGGCCATCGGACGGCGCGCCGTGCGGGCCATGCGCGCATCGATCTCGCGCTCGGCCAGGCAATTGACGGCAAACGCGGCGCCCGCCAGCAGCCAGATGCCGATGGTGCCGAATACCACCGCGCGCCAGTCAGGCAACTCCTCGCTGGCCAGGAACATGCCGATGACGGCGCAAAACACGGCCAGTTGCGTCACGCGGGGCTTGGTCAGCGCCCAATACTGGGCGATGCGGGTGGATGGTTTACGGCTGATGGTCTGAGTAGTCATTTATGCGATACGGGAAGGACTGGCTGGTGCCGAGGGCACTGGCGCGGAGGCGGAAGCAGATTTCCGCGCTACATCGAGTTGGAATTTAGCCTTGTAGTTTAACATGGTCAGCAATAACACGAGCAGCGCCGCCCCGCCGTTATGCAGGACGGCAATCGACAATGGCCAGCTCAGGTAAATCGTCGCCAGGCCCGTGGCCGCCTGCAGAGCCAGCACCAGCGCCACCCAGCGTGCCGTGCCGCGCAAGGACGGCAGCTTCCATGCGCGAAACACGGTGTAGCCGATGCCGGCCAGCACGATGAAGGCGAAATTGCGGTGCACCCAGTGGATGGCCGTCAGCGCGGAAAACGGCAAGTAATGGCCGGCGGCCGTCTTGCCCAGCTCGCGCCACAGATGGAAACCATGCTCGAAATCCATTTCCGGAATGACTTTCCCGCCGCACAGGGGGAAATCCGTGCAAGCCAGGGTAGCGTAGTTGGTGCTCACCCAGCCGCCCAGCGCAATCTGCACCGTCAACAGCACGAGCGACATGACGGCCAGCGCGCGCACGGGGCGCAGCACGGGAGCGTCCGCATCGGCACGCAGCAAGGGTTTCACTGCATGGTCCTGGCGCCCGCCCAGCCATGTGAGCATGGCCAGCAAGCCCATGCCCAGCAGCAAGTGGATGGTGACGATCACGGGCTGCAGTTTCAAGGTCACGGTCCAGGCCCCGAACGCGCCCTGCAGGCAGACGAACAAAAACAGCGCCGTGGGCAGCGCGGGCGCAAATTCCTCGCGTTTGCTTTTCTTCCACTGGCGCCACGCCTGCACCATCATCGCCACGATCAAGACGCCTATGGCCATGGCCAGGTAGCGGTGGGTCATTTCGATCCACGCTTTCACCACCGTCACGGGGCCCGTCGGCATCAGCGTTTCCGCCGCCACGATGTGCTCGTGCGCGAGGAAAGGATTGGCCGAGCCATAGCAGCCGGGCCAGTCCGGGCAGCCGAGGCCGGAATCGGACAGGCGAGTAAAACCGCCAAACATGATCAGGTCGACCGTCAAAAAGACGGCGATCCACACGAGCTTGCGGTATTTATTGGCGTCCGCGGACACCCAGACCATGGTCAGCGGCAGCAGCGCCACCAGCAGACCCGTCAAGCCCAGCTGGGCCAGCGCGGAGAGATGCATCGTCGGCATGCAGACCCCTCAACCGATCGCCGAAGCTTTGAGCAGCTTGGCGATGTCTTTCTTGATCTTGTTCGGGTCCGCGTCTTTCGGGAAACGCATCATCAGATTGCCCAGCGGATCGATCAGGTAGAAATGGTCGCTGGTCTTGCCGCCCGGCTCCACGGGCAGCCATGCTTTCAAGGCGTCGCTATTGACGCGCAACATGCTGGTGCCGTCGAATTCGCGCATCACGAGCGTGTCGAGTGGCTGGGCATCCGTCACCAGCCAGACCCGTTCCAGGCGTTCGCGTTCCTTGCCTTGCATGAGGCGCAGTTGTTGCATGTCAAACAATTGCTTCTTGCATGCTTCCTGGCAATCGGACGGCCCTGTCTGCAGCAGCACCCACTTGCCCTTGAATTGCGCCAGCGGCGACGCCTTGCCGTCCAGTTCCGTCACCTGCAGCGCTGCCTCGGGTATCGGGTACAAACGCGGGTCGATCAGGGCGCCATAGTTGTTGCGGCCCGTGGGCTTGATGATGTAATACGTGAAATACGAGGCGATGATGGGAAACGCGCACACGGCCACGACGGCCAGCAGTTTCCACCGTCCCGTATTCTGTGCCTGTTTATTGCTGCTGTCTTGCGTTGCTTCAGGGTTGTTTGTTTGCACGTCGAAATCCTGTAAAGACAAAAAATAGAAAAGCCATCAGTGCCAGTGCGTACCACTGGAATGCATAGCCGCGGTGCTTGTCGGCGCCCAGGTCCGGCGCCGGCCAGTCGCGCACGGGAAGCTGGCTGGACGCTGGCGCCGTTGCTGTCGAATCAACTGTTTGTTCGAGAATGAAAGGCTGCAAGGCCAGGCCACTGGCCTGGACCAGCTGGCCGATACCGGCATTTTGCACGATGGCGTGCGGCGCCAGGGCCGGCGCCGTGCCCAGCTCCATCACATGGCCCGCGTTCAGGCGCGCGATGCCAGAAATCGTCACCGTGCCGGCCGGTGTCGAGTAGTCGGGGATGCGCGTGCGCTCGGCATTGTTGCGCGGCAGCCAGCCCTGCGCCACGAGAACGTGCATGGCTGAACCGTCGATCCGGAATGGCGTGAGCACGTGAAAACCGGCCTGGCCCTTGTAGGGGCGGTTGTCCAGGTAGACCGTCCAGGCGGGCACGAAATGGCCCGTGACGGTGACCCTGCGATATTCGATCGCTTGCGCGTCGGCCGGCAGCATGGGGGCGGCCGTCAAGGACAGCGGTGCGGCCTGGTTGCCTGCGGCGAGTCTGGCGGCGCGCGCGACTTTCTCGTCGCCACGGCGCTGCTGCCATTGCGCCAGCGACACGCCCAAGGCCACCAGTAGCAGCATTACAACAAATGGAATCCATCTAAAATGGAAGCGGATACGCATTACAATGAAACCTCCTCAAGCCTGGCGCTACCATCCATGAAAATCCTCGTTGCCATCGCCTTCATCCTGATCCTGGGCAGCCTGGGCTCGGCCCTGTTCTTCCTCATGCGCGACAAGGGCAAGAGCAACCGCACCGTGCAGGCGCTGGCCCTGCGCGTGGGCTTGTCGATCACCCTGTTCCTGCTGATCCTGCTGGCGCACAAGCTCGGCTATATACAGCCGACGGGGATACATTAAATGCTGGGGTCAGACCCGCGGGGGAATGCGCCTCAATGGGGCGGATTCCGATCCCGCAGGGTCTGACCCCGGTGCTAACGACGTTGCTTGGTTAGCAAAATTCTTAAACTAAGAAAAAAGCCGTACCCAGGATGTCCCGGTACGGCTTTTTTTATGGTGCCGGCGCACGCATCAACGACGCGTGCCCTGCCCCGCCATTATAACCAATACACGACCACGTACAGGCCCAGCCAGACGACGTCGACAAAGTGCCAGTACCAGGCGGCGCCCTCGAAACCGAAGTGGTGTTCCGGCGTGAAGTGGCCTTTCAGCACGCGGTACAGGATGACGGACAGCATGATGGCGCCCAGGGTCACGTGGAAGCCGTGGAAGCCCGTCAGCATGAAGAAGGTGGCGCCGTAGATGCCGGACGTCAATTTCAAGTTCAGTTCGCTGTAGGCGTGCATGTATTCGTAGACCTGGAAGCCCATGAAGATGGCGCCCAGCAAGATCGTGGCGAACAGGAACAGGGCCGTCATGCCGCGGTGGCCGGCGCGCAGCGCGTGGTGCGAGATGGTCAGGGTGACGCCCGACAGCAGCAGCAAGGCCGTATTGATGGTCGGAATCCAGAACGGCGTCATGGTGGTGAATTCCTGCACCGTGCCGGCCGGGCCCGTATTGCCCCATTGAGCGGCGAAATCGGGCCAGATCACCTTGTGGTCGAGGTCGGCCAGCCATGGCATCGAGATGCTGCGCGCATAGAACAGGGCGCCAAAGAAGGCGGCGAAGAACATGACTTCGGAAAAGATGAACCAGCTCATGCTCCAGCGGAACGAGTGGTCGATGCGCTCGCTGTACAGGCCCTGCTCCGATTCGCTGATGGCGTCGCCGAACCAGAAATACAGCACCAGCAGGATGCCGGCCAGGCCCAGGTAATTGACGTAAGGGCCCCAGGAGACGTCGTTGACCCAGGCCGAGGCGCCGATCATGGTCAGCAGCAGGCTGGCGCCGCCCAGCATGGGCCAGCGCGACGGGCCGGGCACGAAATAATAAGGTACGGCGGCGTGGTTGGAACTCATCATCATCTCCTCAAAAACTTATAGGGTGGTTTTTTATAATTTATAAAACGACGAATTTAACAATTGAAATCAGGATGCCGATCAGGCAAGCCACCACCAGGAAGCCGGCGATGACGATGTGCACGGGATTGAGCTTGGCTGAATCCGTGTCGAAATCGCTCTTGCGGCGCAAGCCCGTGAACGACCACACGACGGCCCGCAGCGAATACAGGAACGACGCTTTTTCAGGCTGCTTGGATTCGCCCATGCCAGTCTCCTATTGGACGACCGGCGCCTGAGCCTGGCTCAGACCGGCAATCTCGAAAAACGTGTACGACAGCGTGATGGTTTTGACCTCTTTCGGCAGGGCCGGATCGAGGAAGAACACCACCGGCATCTGCCGCGCTTCCTTGGCTTTCAAGGTCTGCTGCTTGAAGCAGAAGCATTCGACCTTTTTGAAATGCGGCGTGGCGCTTTGCGGCGCATAGCTGGGGATCGCTTGCGCGTTGACGACGCGGTTTTGCGTGTTGACCACTTCATACATGACGGTCACCAGTTCGCCCGGATGCACCTGCATGCTCGACACGGTCGGACGGAAGCGCCAAGGCCCCTGCGCATTGCCGTCGAACTCGACGGTGATGCTGCGCGTCGTGTCGACCTGCGTATTGTTGTCGTAAGCCACCGTGCCATCTTTTTGCGTCAGCACGTTGATGCCCATCACTTCGCAAATCTGCTTGTAGACGGGAATCAGGGCATAGCCAAAACCGAACATCAGCACGGCAATGACAAGCAGCTTGCCCAGCATCTTGCGGTTCAGGCCGCGTGTTTCCTGTTGATGGGGCGTCGTCACGTCAGAGCCACATGCGCTTGACGAACACGGACAGGAAGAAGAAGGCCGCCAGGCCCCCCAGTATCAGTCCGGTACGCAGGTTGTTCGGTTTTTTACGCTCAGTTTTCACTTCGGTCATGACAGGCACTTTATTCAAGACGGGCCGCGCAACACGCCGGCCCGGGATACCTTATTTCACGGTCGGCGGCGTTTCAAACGTGTGGAAAGGCGCCGGGCTCGGCACGGTCCACTCCAGGCCTTCCGCGCCTTCCCATGGTTTCGCTGGCGCAGCCTTGCCGCCGCGGATGGTCGGCAAGACCACGAAGAACAGGAAGTACACCTGCATCAGGCCAAAACCGAAGCCGCCGATCGAAGCGATCATGTTGAAGTCCGTGAACTGCGCCGGATAGTCGGCGTAGCGGCGCGGCATGCCGGCCAGGCCCAGGAAGTGCATCGGGAAGAAGGTCACGTTGAACGTGATCAGGGACAGCCAGAAGTGGATCTTGCCGCGCGTCTCGTTGTACATATGGCCCGTCCATTTCGGCGACCAGTAGTAGAAACCGGCGAACAGGGCAAACAGCGAACCGGCCACCAGCACGTAGTGGAAATGCGCCACCACATAATAGGTATCCTGCAACTGGATGTCGATCGGCGTGACGGCCAGGATCAGGCCCGTGAAGCCGCCCATGGTAAACACGAAGATGAAGCCGACCGAGAACAGCATCGGCGTCTCGAACGTCATGGAACCCTTCCACATCGTGGCGATCCAGTTGAACACTTTCACGCCCGTCGGCACGGCGATCAGCATGGTCGCGTACATGAAGAACAGCTGGCTCGTCACCGGCATGCCGGTGGTAAACATGTGATGCGCCCAGACGATGAAGGACAGAATCGCGATGGAAGCGGTAGCGTAGACCATCGAGGCGTAGCCGAACAGCGGTTTGCGGGCAAACGCCGGCAGGATCTGCGAGACGATGCCGAAGGCCGGCAGAATCATGATGTAGACCTCGGGGTGGCCGAAGAACCAGAAGATGTGCTGGTACATGACGGGGTCGCCGCCGCCTGCCGCGTTAAAGAACGAGGTGCCGAAATGGCGGTCCGTCAGCGTCATGGTGATGGCGCCGGCCAGCACGGGCATCACGGCGATCAGCAGATACGCGGTAATGAGCCAGGTCCAGCAGAACATCGGCATTTTCATCAGGGTCATGCCCGGTGCGCGCATGTTCAGGATGGTAACGATGATGTTGATCGAACCCATGATGGACGAGGCGCCCATCAGGTGCATGGCGAAAATGGCCATGTCCATGCCAGGGCCCATCTGCGTCGACAGGGGCGCATACAGGGTCCAGCCGGCAGCCGTGGCGCCGCCCGGCACGAGGAAGGACGTGGCCAGCAGCAGCGCGGCCGGCGGCAGCAGCCAGAACGAGAAGTTGTTCATGCGGGCAAACGCCATGTCGGACGCGCCCACTTGCAGCGGGATCATCCAGTTGGCGTAGCCGACGAAGGCCGGCATGATGGCGCCAAATACCATCACCAGGCCGTGCATGGTGGTCAGCTGGTTGAAGAATTCTGGGTGGAAGAATTGCAGGCCTGGGTGAAACAGTTCCGTACGGATCATCAGGGCCAGCACGCCGCCCGACAGCAGCATGATGAACGAGAACCACAGGTACAGGGTACCGATATCCTTGTGGTTGGTGGCAAACAGCCAGCGGCGGTAGCCGGTGGGGTGGTCGTGGGCATGGTCGTGATCGTGACCGGCGTGGTCCAAGGTGCTCGTGCTAGTACTCATATGCGGCTCCTAATTACTTGCGTGCAGCCACGATTTCGGCTGGTTGAACGATGTTCTCTGCGGCCTTGTTCGACCAGGTATTGCGCGTGTAAGTGATCACTGCGGCAATTTCCGTGTCGGACAGCTGTTTCCAGGCTGGCATTTCAGCGGGATACTTGCCGCTCTTTTGCCCGTTCAGCAAGACGTGGATCTGATCCGCTTTCGGACCGTTCACCACCGCCGAGCCGTCCAGTGGCGCAAACGCACCGGGCACGCCCTTGCCTGTCGCCTGGTGGCAGACCACGCAGTTGGCCGCATACACTTTCTCGCCCTTGACTTTCAATTCGTCGATGGTCCACACCTTGCTAGGATCATCAGCCAATGCCGCCATTTCCTTTTGTTTTACATCAACCCAAGCCTTGTAGTCATCGGCTGATACGACCTTGACGACGATGGGCATGAACGCGTGTTCCTTGCCGCACAGCTCGGCGCAATTGCCGCGGAAGGTGCCGATATGGTCAGACTTGAACCAGGTGTCGCGCACGAAACCGGGAATCGCATCCTGCTTGACGCCAAAGGCTGGCACGGACCAGGCGTGAATGACGTCGTTGGCCGTCAGCACCACGCGGATTTTCTTGTTGACCGGCACGACGACTTCGTTATCGACTTCGATCAGGTAGTTTTCACCGCGTTTTTCCGTCGGTGGCGCGCCTGGCGCACCCACTTGCGAGCGCGGCGTGGCCAGGTTGGAGAGAAAGGAAATGCCTTCGCCCTCGCCTTTCAGGTAGTCATAGCCCCATTTCCACTGCATGCCAGTGGCCTTGATGGTGATGTCGGCGTTCGACGTATCCTTCATGCCGACGACGGTGCGCGTGGCAGGCAGGGCCATGCCGATGACGATCAGAAAAGGCACGACGGTCCAGGCGATCTCGACGGTGGTGCTTTCGTGGAAAGTGGCCGGTTTGTGGCCCAGGGACTTGCGGTGCTTGAAGATGGAATAAAACATGACGCCGAACACGGCCACGAAGATCACCAGGCAGATGATCATCATCAGGGTGTGCAAATCGTAGATTTCATGGGCGATCTGTGTCGCCGGCGGTTGCAGATTCATTTCGAACGGCACGGGACCGCCGGTGCCGGGATAGGTGCCGGCAGCCGGTGCCGCCGTGGCCCATCGCCCGATGCCAAACGCTGTCAAAGACAGCCCGAGCAGCAACGATTGAAGTCGCTTTGCATGTGTCATGTTTTCCCCAACCACCCAAAAAATAATGATATTTTAAACGGCTGCGGACTTCTCCGTACTGGACCGCTGCCGCTCCTCCATGAAAGCAACACGGCCAGAATGCGGCCATGTGCGTCAAGCACCAGCGAATTCCATGCTGGCTGCCGCAGCAAAAACGGCGGCGCGCAACCATGCTGGAACCCTGTCTTTCTTCCCCACATCGAAATGGCCTCGTGTGGAAGATGGTTACTATACTAATGCAGTAACTTCGAATTCGTCTCGCTTTGTTTTTTTTATTTTGTATGCAGCCCTTGTTTTTTCTACTTAGCAAGCTGACAAACAATCAACGATTATAATCAAGTAAACTTGAATCCATCAAGCAATAATCGGCTTTGTGCGCGCCCTTCTCCCGGCCGCCGCGCGCTTTGCAACGCTTGCTGCAACATTAACGCGCGGATGCCGACCAAGTGTCGGTTTCTTTGCGCTTTTATTTGGGTTTGCGCGGCAAGTCGAATCGAATGATGGCTTCCCCGTTGCGCGTCACGCGCGGTGCGGGACGGAAGGCGTGGCCATAGATCACCTCGAAACTCAGGCCCAGCTTGCCATCGGGGCGGCGCGTTTTTTCCAGCGCGGCCAGCATGCGCTGCCAGGCCGCCTTGCCCATCAGGCCGCGCCGGCGCGTGGTCAGCGGGTTGCCGCCAAAGGCGCGCACGTCCGCCAGCAGTTTTTCCGCCGTGTCGTAGGTCACCGTGATGATCTCCATATCCAGCACCGGCGTGGAAAAACCCGTCTCGACCAGCATGTCGCCAAAGTCGTGCATGTCGACAAAGGGCAAGGCGTGCGGATACAAGTCCGCCTCGGCAAAGGCGTCGCGCACTTCGCGGAAGGTGTCGGGACCGAAACAGGAAAACATCAGCAAGCCATCGAGGCGCAGCGCGCGCCGCCATTCGGCAAACACGCGGTCGGGCTGGGCATGCCAGTGCAGCGCCAGGTTGGACCACACGAGGTCGATGCTGCCCTGCGCCAGCGGCAAGTCGCCGAGGTCGCCGCACAATAAATCCACGCCCGCCTTGGCCGGCAAGAGTTTGCTGAGGAACTGGTTCAGGCTGGCCAGTTTCGACGCGGGCGCGCGCGCCGCCTGCATCATCGCTTGCGCTGCATCGAGACCGATAATCTGCGCGGCGGGATAATCCTTTTGCAGCTGCGCCAGGTCCGCGCCCGGACCGCAGCCGGCGTCAAGCACGCGGTGCGGCGTGATTTTCACCAGCTCCAGGCGCTCGTGCATGCGTGCCGACACTTCGCGGCGCAGGAAATCCGATGGCGCAACGCGCGCCGGACGGGAAAAGAAATCGCGTACTTGCACCGCATCGATGGGCGCACTCATTTTGGGCGGACTGGTGGGAACTGGCATGTTGAATCGGGTGAGGTGAGATAATGTCGGCAGTGTACATGGAACGACGCCATCGCGATGCGAACCGCCACCCGGCACCGCCTTGATGCCGCGTGGCTGGCGCTGCGCCAGTGGCTCGGCGCCACGGTGCTGCCGGCCCAGTGCGCGCTGTGCGGCATCGGTTGCCCGCAAGTGCTGTGCCCGCCCTGCCGCGCGCAGTACCTGGGACAAGGACGCGGGCAACTGCGCCACCGCTGCCGCCAGTGCGCCAATCCGCTCGACGATGTGGCAACACTGTGCGGACGCTGTTTGCGCCAGCGGCCCGCGTATGACGCCACGATCACGGCGTTCGATTATGCGGCGCCCGTCGACCAGTTGCTGCTGCAGCTGAAATTCGGTGCGCGCCTGGCGCTGGCGCCCCTGTTGGCAGAACTGCTGCACGTTGCCATTCAGCAACAACCAGAGTGGGAAGCGCCGCATCTGCTGTGCCCGGTGCCCCTGGGTCCGGCCCGGCTGGCCGAGCGGGGCTTTAACCAGGCGCTGGAAATTGCCCGTCCGCTGGCGCGCCTGCTGGACGTAGCTTTACAGCCCCGCCTGGCGCTGCGGGTACGCGACACCCGGGCGCAAAGCGGCGTGGCGCCGCAGGAACGGCAAGCCAACCTGGCGCACGCGTTCGCCATCGCGCCCGAACACGCACCGCTATTGCAAGGGTGTCATGTCGGCATCGTCGACGACGTGATGAGCAGCGGCCATACCGTCAACGCCCTGGCCGCCGCCTGCAAGAGCGAAGGCGCGGCCAGGGTCAGCATATTGGTGGTGGCGCGCACGCCGCCACGCTAGCATCACTTATATAAGGAGAGCATTTTGTTTCACGTTGTTTTGGTAGAACCTGAAATCCCGCCCAATACGGGTAACGTCATCCGCTTGTGCGCGAATACGGGTGCGCAGCTGCACCTGGTCGAACCGCTGGGCTTTCCGCTCGACGATGCCAAGATGAAGCGCGCCGGCCTCGATTACCACGATTACGCCAACATGAAGGTGCACAAGAATTGGGACGCGTTCCTGGCCGACACCCAGCCCGACCCATCCCGCATGTTCGCCATGACGACGCGCGGCTCGCGCCCGTTCGGCGACGTGGCCTTCCTGCCGGGCGACGTGTTCGTGTTCGGTTCGGAAACAAAAGGTCTGGACCCGGCCCTGCGCGACGGCTTTCCCGCCGAGCAACGCATCCGCCTGCCGATGCGACCGGACAACCGCAGTTTGAATCTGTCGAATACGGTGGCCGTGGTCGTGTATGAAGCGTGGCGCCAGCATGGCTACCAGGGCGGCGCGTAGGTCGGATTAGGCCCAAGGGGCCGTAATCCGACAACATTGTTGGCGTTAGTGGTGTTGTCGGATTACGCGGGGCTTTACCCCGCTAATCCGATCTACCCGTTTGCATACGGCGATCAGCGCAGCGCCAGCTGCGCGTCAACGCGCGTATCCACATCCAGCATCACCAGCTGCGTACGCAAGTCGCGCGTGGCGGCCAGCTTGCCGTTCACGTACAGATTCGTCCTGACGCCATACACGCCTTGCGATACGCCTTCTGGAAAGGTCAGCTGGAACGAGTTTTCAAAGCGCCCGCCCGATTTGTTGTTGCTGGCCAGGGCTTTCGAGCCGGACTTGAATGGCTGGCCTTGCGGGTCGAGCACCACCAGCTCTTCGCGCACGTCATTGACGCTTTGCGCGCTGCCATTGACCAGCTCCACCACGGAATTGACCTTGAACGGCTGGCCGCGCTTGACGGTCGACGCGCTCAGCTGCGGCGTGTACGACACCACTTGCGGCTCGCGCGGCAGCGCACCGCGCGTGCGGATGTAGTCGCGGTCCGCCTGCGCCGCCGTCTTGGTCTGGCGCGAATTGACATTGATGGCCAGGCAGCCAGCCGCCGCCAGGCCGCCGCCGATGGCCGCCCCCTTCAGCGCGCCATTCTTGCCGCCCGCCAGCGCACCCAGCAGCGCGCCCACGGCCGCGCCGGCAGCGGCCGACGTGCCCACGCTGCACGGGTCCTCATCCGTGGCCGCCTGGCTTCCACCTTGCGGATAGGAACCGTCCTGGCGCACGCCGTTCGGATTCATCGGCGCCGTGGCGCAGCCAGCCAGCATGGCCGCGATGGTCAGCGCAGCGGCGGCGCGCAAGGTGGTGTGATTCAGCATGGTGGCTCCCAGATAGCTAATTGATCGTTGTTTCCGTCTGCAGCACTTGCCGTTCACGCTCGCGGATGCGGCGCGACAGATTGTCGATGCGCGCATTGCCCGGATCGACGCGGCGCGCGCTTTCCAGATACGTCTTGGCCGCATCGAACTTGCCTTCCAGCAAAGAACGCTCGGCATCGCGCAAGAACGATTGCGCCATCTCGTTGCGCATGGCCGCGCCGCTATCGACGGGCGACGTTTCCAGCGGACGACGTTCGGCCACCGCAGAACGTTCGACCGCGCGCACGGGCGCCGGTTCCTGCTGTGCCGGCGCCGGCACAGCAGCCGGGGTTGAAACGGGCGCAGGCGCGGGCGCCGCAGCCGCCGACAGCGCCTGCACGTCAGCCTTCAATTGCTGCAATTCCACCGCTTCGCGGTCGATCGCTTCCAGTCTGGCAATGCCATTTTGTGCCGCCGTCGCATCCTTGCCATCGAGCGCCTGGCGCACGCCCACCAGTACGGACGCGGCTGCCGCCTGCTGGCGCGCCAGCTGCTTGCGCAAGGAATCCACGCTGGCAGCGCCTGCGCAATCGATGTCGAGCCCGGCGATGCCCTTGGCGGCGCTTTGCAATTGATGGCCGTCGATGGTGCGCTCGATGGCGCGCACACTGCGCTGGCAACCGCTGGATGCGGCACCGGCCTTGCCGATGGCCCCCTGCAAATCGTCGGCCTTGGCGCTGGACTTGCCCGTACACACATTCTTCGCCGTCGCCAGCTTCTGGCGGGCGCCGTCCAGGCTGCCATTCGCTACCAGTTTCAAGCCGCTGTCGATGGCGTCATTGCACGCCGATTCATTCTTGCCGCCCGGCTTGCCATTCATGTAGACGATCACGGCCGCCAGCACGGCGATGCCACCCAGCCAGCGCAGCCACTTGCGGGGCGGTGGCGACACGGGTGGCACCGATGGCGGCACGGGCACGGGCTTGGGCACGGCTTGCGTCTGGGCCGGCTTCGGCGGCGCTGGCGGTGGAACGACAGCCGGTTTCGGTGGCGCTTTCGGTGCGGGCGCAGGCGCCACCGGCACAGGCGGTGGCTTGGGCGCTACTGGCGGAGGCACAGGCAGCGGCGGCGGCACGGCCGCGGCTGGCTTGGCCGCGCCCGCCACCGCATGACCGCAGTACGGGCAATGGCTGACAACGGTCCACAGACCCGTCTTGCATTTGTTACAGATATCCAAAACTAATCCTTCATTCCAACGTCATTCCAGCGTTCACAGTGGCGGCGGCATCAACGGTGGCGGCGCGCTGAGGAACAAGGGCGCCAGTTCGGGGAACTGGGCCAGGTCGGCCCAGGCCGGCAAGCCCGCGCGCCACACCTTGGTGGTGCCTGGTGCTACCTGTCCTGCCTGCACGTACTGCACGATCTGCTGGGCCGTGAACGGTCCCTGCTGCTGGCCATTAATACCCAGGAAATACTGGTATTCCACCAGCGGCGGGGGCATGCCGCCCAGCGGTGGCGGCGCCATGCCGAACACGGCTGCCGCCGGAGCAGCGGCCGCGCCGGCCGGGCGCAGCAATTGTTCGAGGCGCCCCGCTTCCAGCATTTCCGCCTTGATTGCGTATTTCAGGCGTGGCTGACCGTCCGCTTCCGGCTCGCGCACTTCCCAGTCGTAAGCATCGCTGTCGGAGTCGCCGATGACGTTCGCCCATTCCTTCAGGCGGCCAAGCAGGGTTTGCACCGTGCGGTCGAGCTCATCGCTGGCCATGCCCTTGCGGCGCGCCGACTCGCGCAGGCGCGCACCCACTTCGGCGGAAATGGCGCTGCCAAAACCGACGTAGGGCAGCTGCGAACCATCGGCCTGCGCCACCAGTTTGGGCGCATACACGGTGCGTTCATAGTATTTTGCCAGCGCCGCCATGGCGGCAGTCTGCACGGCGTCAAGCGCCGTCAATTTTTCTTCGATGCGCAGGGCGATATTTTTCTCGTACGAAGCAGGCATGCCGTTCTGGCGGATGGCCCGCTCGTTGCCGATGCGGCGCAAGTCGCCCGGCTCGACGGCAAACTGGTACTGGCCCGGCGGCACGACGCGGCCCGTGTGGCGCGTCAGCACGCCCAGCATGATCGCTTGCAGGAATTCGCCGAAGTCTTCCGCCAGGCGCTTCATCTCATCCGTGTTCGGTGCGATCGGGTGCGTGAATTGCGTCGGATCGATGTGCGTGTGGGTCGGCGCCTTGTCGTTGTCGCCTTCCTTGCGGTAACTGGTGCGCCAGCCTTCCAGGCCCCGCAGCACCGTCATCGGCACGCCGGCCAGTTCGCAATAGCAGACGGCGCGCCCGCGGATGCCCGTCTCGACGATTTCCAGCTGGCTCACCGTGATGCCCACCTGGGTCGGCACGCACGATTCGAGCTCGGCGCCGAATTTCGCCTTGAAGGCGGCCGCGTTGGCCACGCCGATCACGCACTTGAACTGGTCCGACACGACCGTGAAGTCGCCCGCCATATTGGCGTCGATCCACGGCATCGAGCAGGCCAGCAGCTTGCGGAAGCGGTCCAGGCGTTCGGACACATCCATCTGCTCCAGCGCCTCGAACAGCGGGTCGGGCGTGCTTGTCGCGCCTTCCACCAGGCTCGTCGTGGCGATCATGTTCTCGGCCATGCGCGTGACTTTGGCCAGGATCAAGCCCCGTTGCGCCGGTTCGCCCAGCATGGGAAACAGCGCTTTCGAGCCGCCCATGTCCTTGAACGCTTCATCGGCCCACTGGCGCAGGGTGGCCGCCGACGGCAGCGCGATGTCTTTTTCCGTGACGGGAATGACGATCAGGGTCGCGTGTTCCTTGTCCAGGTCCTTCTGCAAAATCGTATTGGCCGTTTTGAGTTCCGCCAGCATGGCCAGCACGCCTTCGCGGCCCGTTTGCAGCTCGCCCACCAGGCCATTCCACTGCGCGCGGCCTTGCGCGTCGACGCCGACCCGGTTGCCCAGCCAGCGCGACAGTTCGCCCAGCAGGATGACGGACTCGTCCGCCGCCTTGGCGCGCAGATGGAATTTCAGGGCATTCGCCATTTCCGTGCGCAAGTGATCCATCACCACGCCCGCCTGCTTTTCGCCGTTGCTGAGGAAGCCGAAGGTGCTGCGCGTCTGCTCCAGGTTGTTCAGCAGGCGCTCGTATTCGCGCGAACGCACGGCTTCCTTGATTTCGCGGTAGCGCTCGGCATTGTTGCCGATCTGCGCCGTCAGTCCGCTGCCCGGCGCCTCGATGCGGTCCTTGATCTGTTCCACCAAGGACAGCACGTATTCGAGGCCGCCGAATTCCTTGTTGTCCAGGTAGCCATACAGCTGGTCGCGCACGACTTTCTTGACGTCTTCCAGCACTTCGCGGCGGCGCTTGCTGATGCGGTCTTCCGTCGTGTCGGCCGTGGAATCCTGGTCGCGCACGGCGTCGCGTTCCAGGTGCTTCATGGCATCGCGCACTTGCGCCGGCCATTCGCTGCGGTCAAAGCCCGTGCGGATATCGTTGATGCGCGTGTTGACCCGGTTTTCCACGCCGGCCAGCAAGTGGCCGTGGCGGTCTTCCAGCAATTCGTCGACGACGCGGAAATCGATGAAGTCGCCGCTCGAGCGCTTCAGTTCGATGCTCTTGTCGGAAAACTCGGGGAAATCGCTGAACGGCGTGCCCTTCAGGAACATATTGGCAGCGAGGAAGTTATCGCGCTGCGTATCCGTGGCCCGGTTGGCGCCCGCATCCGTGCCGCCCACGCCAAAGAACGCTTGCAGCATGGCGCCGGCCCAGCGGTGGGCCCGCTCGTCGCGCGCCGCTTCCTGGCGCGTATCGAGCACGGCCATGCCGAACGAGGAAAAGCGCTTGGAGAAATACAGGCGCATGTCGCCGAAGCGGTCTTGCGGCACGGGCGCGTTGTACAGCGAGTTCTTGTGCTGCGCCTGGTTGACGGCGATCGAACGCTTGGCGCGTGCGAAGTCGGCCGAGGCGAAATCCTCGAACAGCGAATCGGCCACCATGTGGTAGACGTCGCTGACATCCTTGGTGTGCTGCTGGGCCAGGTTGCCCGAGTCGATCAGGTAGACCTCGCTGTACGGCTCGCGCGTCAGTTCCGGGCGATCATACGCATCCCAGCGGCCCACGTAGCCCTTGTTGCCCATCATGGCCGATTCCAGTTCCATCAGCGCCGCGTAGCCGTTGGCCTCGACCCGGTCCTTGTTGGCCTTGGTGTAGCCGGTCGGCAAGAACAGCATCAGCTCCACGTCGGCCGCGCCCACTTCGCTGCGCGCCAGCCAGCGCGCCAGCAAGCCCATGTCGAGGAAGGAACCGGAACCCGTGCCGCCCGCCACGGAACCGACGATGACGATACGGAAACGGTTCGTTTCCATGCGCAAGCCCAGTTCGGCCAGCTGGCGCTCGTGCGACAGGCCCGCCTTCAGCGCTTTCAACTTCAAGCGGATCTTGTCGCGGATCTTCGCGTACTTGTCGAAGAAATACAGGCGCGACACGGCGCGGATCTGGCCGGCACCGCTGCTCATGTCGAAACGCAACTCACGGATGCGCTGCGGCGTCAAAGGCAGCCACTCCTTGATGTGCGGATATTTTTCCAGGGAATCTTCATCACGGCTGTACTTGTCCATGTCGAACGATTCGACCACCTTGTCATCATCCGTGAACTTCACCTGGTCGAACTGCAAGTCCTTCGCCTGCGACTCGCCGCTTTCGATCACGGCGCCATTGTCGAGGTCGAAATGGATGAATTGCGCGATGGGAAAGTCGGCCAGCCCCTCGATGCGCGTGCGGTTGCCCGCGCCGCCCCACAGGGTGTTGAGGACGCGCCGGCGCACGCGCATCAGCACCTGCATGCCCGTGCCACCGATGCCGATGAACAGGGTCGGGCGCAGTTCGATGATCTTGTCCTGCTTGCGCTCGCTGGCGCCGCCGGTGATGGTTTGGTTCAGGTTCTCTGCCATGGTGATTCCTTGGATAAAACGTGTTACGGCGTGCTTAGCGGCGGCTGGAAGTAAAGGTCAACAGTAACGCAACCAGGCCCACCAGCACCAGCGGCCCCATGAACAGTGGCGCGAGGAATTTATGCGCATTCACGGCGGCCAGCACGACGCCGGTCGCCAGGCTGGCCAGGAAGATGAACAGCCACCAGCCCGAGGCATTGGCCTTGTTCGGCGGCACGCGCTTGGCGACCAGGCCATTCGCATAGGCATTCTTGGCAAAGAAAAAGGCGATGAACAGCAGCAACAGCACGACGCCGCCGATCAGGGTATCGCGCGACGAGGTATCGGTCGTGCTGGCGGGATCGAGCGCGGGCGCCGGCTCGGTGGTGGCCGTGGTGGCGGCTGCGCCGGCAGCCGGTGCGTCGGCGGCAGGCGGCGCGGACGCCGGAACTGGCAAAGTAAAACCTGCGTTGTCTTTGGGAGTGTCTTGCGCCATGGTATGCCTCTGGTGGATTTGACTAGTTTAAAAAGGAATCTGTGTTCAGGCCAGGCTCAGGGTATGGCCTTCGGCCACGCGCACGACGGCCGGCTTGCCCAGGCCCCGCTTGAGTTCGCCAATGTCGCGGCCGTCATCATCGCGGATCTGCACGCTCTTGAACGGTTTCAACAGCACTTGGCGCTGCACGCCATCGGCCATCACCTTGTAGCGCGTGGCGCGCGTGCCGACCAGGCCCAGCGCCAGCAAGCCCAGCACAAGCGCGAGCACGCCGCCCAGTATCACCAGCACGGGCAGCAGCGGATACTGTATGCGCACCAGCAGCGGTATCGTTGCCTGCGAGGCGCGCACGCTGTCGGGCGGCGTAAACATATCCGAGATCGGGTCGCCGGGGAACAGTTCCTGTAAATCCTTGCCAAAGCTGGACGCCAGTGCCAGCCGCTGTTCCGACAGGCCCACTTGCGCCTGCATGGGCAGCATCACCTGCTTGCCCATGGCGGCGATCGCCTGCGCCGACCACGGCGACGGGATCTGCGCCATCGGCAGCGCAAACTGCACTTGCACGGACTGGCTGGCACCCGGCTGCAGCTGGCGGATTTGATCCGGCGCAACGTGCAGCGGCGCGTTCTGTCCCGCCAGGCTCGCGTGCACCTTGGCGCTATCGATCACGTACGGGAAAAACATGTTTTGCAGCGACGCCTGCAGCACCACTTGCGGCACCAGGTTCGCCGCATCGACGTCGAGCACGATGGTGCGCCCGTCGCGGCCCAGGCTGGCGTGCACATTGGCGCTGTTCTTGACGGACTGGGGCACGATGCGCACGGCATCCTGGTCCACCGGTTTCAGGCGCGCGGGCGGGCGCGTCAGCACTTGCGACAGCCGCCCTTCGGCCAGGATGCGGGTCAACGCCTCGGACGCGGGCTGGCCATACGCGAGCGCATACACCATCAAGCCTTTGGCGCTGTACAGCTTGCCCTGCACGGGCATGCGCAGCGGAAACACCACCGTCTTGGTGATCGACGGTTCCAAGTGCAGCAGACGGTAAAAGTCGCGGTTGCGCTCGGCCGTCTGGCTGTCGTTGTTCGGGCTATTCTTGTTGTTCGTAAAAATCCACACGATGCCGGAGGCGGACTGGAACGGGCCCGTGATGGTCTTGGTGACGGCTTCCTGGAAATCCGTGTCGGCCAGCGCGCCACCGGCGCTCTTGCGCGCCAGACCGAGATTGGCCAGCTGGCCAGCCACGCCGGCGCCGCCCTGCCCTTGCCCGATCAGTGCGGGCGACACATTGCTGCCGCTGCTCTGGCTGAAGGCCAGCGTATAAACTTTATCGGACGGGTTCGTGGCGGCCTGCGCCACGGCGCCCACGAGGGCTTTCAGCTGCGACTGTTCATCCGTGTAGAACGGCTCCATCCAGCCCGAGTTTTGTACAAGAAACGCTTGCTGGATGCCGGCCGCCTGCACGCTGGCGGTGACGAAAAAGGCGGCGCAGGCTGCAATCAGGACGCGCGCTTTCATGCCTGCAAGGCCCAGCCATCGATGCGCGACAGCAAGGGGTGATACGCCCACAGCATGCCTTCATGGACAAACAGGCGCAAGCGCCACGGCTCGCTGACGGCGAACGTGTGAAACACGGTTTCGCGCAACTCGTCGTCCTGCACCAGCTGGGCCGCCAGGCGCTCGTTCGAGCGCAGCACGCTCGACAGGCCGGCACTGGTGGCAAACTTGACGCCAAAGACGCTGTTGCCAACGCTCGACTCCAGCAGCGGCATGACGGCCTGGTTCTTGCCGCCATCGTCGCCGTGTTCCGGCTCTTCCCACGGCGCCGTTTTCAGCTTGGTGGCGAAGCGGTAATTGAAGCTGCCCGAGCACAGGCGCGGCGCCAGCGCGTCGGCCCGTTCGGCCTGCGCGCCCAGTTTCACGTAGACATAGGTGCCGCGGCTGCGCTCGAAGCACAGCTGCCACAGGCCGCCGTCGCGCGACACGTAGGGGCTGCCGAATTCGAAGTGCGGCACCAGCCCTTCGGGCCACGGGGTGAACGAGGCGGCCACGTTGCCGTCCGGCTGCAGCTGCAAGCGCAGCTGGCCGTTGGCGCACGGCCACACGGCCATGCGGTTGTAGGCGACGGGCGCGCTGACGCTACCCAGGTCGAGCATGCCGTCGAGCAGCACGTCGCTGCCAGGCTTTTGCGCGGCGTCAAGGTTGACGAAGCGGATGCGGCCATCGTCGTCGCGCAGCGGTGCCCACAGCCGGTTCTGGAACCAGACGGGGCTGGCGATGCACGGTGCGCCGCCCACGTGCTCGACCACGTAGGTCAGCGATGGCACGTCGGGGCGGATGCAGGCGAGGCCATGACTGGTCGGCAAGACCAGCACGCTATTGAATTCCGGCACCAGCTCGGCGCGCCAAGCGCCGTGGGCCAGGTCCGATTCGGCCAGCAGGCTGCCATAGTCGGGGTCCAGCGCCAGCCAGCGTTTCGAGGCGGGCAGCCACGCGTGCAGGACGGCCTTGCGCGGGTCGAGCGCCAGCAGCGCGGGCGCGCTGGTGCCGAACTGGGCGGAAAAGAATTCGTATTCGCCGGGCGGCGGCATGGGCAGCGAGGCATCGGCTTGCGCATGCTCTTCGCGGACGCGCTGGTCGGCCAGTTTCAGGGGCACGCTGGCCTGGCGCAAGCCGGCCGGGCCAGCCGGCGGCACGTCGCTGACGGGGTGTGCGCCATAGGGCGGCACCCACGGCGGGGTAATTGAGGTGTCGGGCGGCACTTGCAAGGCCGCGCCAGAAACGGGGTCGAACGAGAATTCGGGTGGAAACTGGCGCACGGGCGCGTCGGCGGCCGCGGGCAGGCGCCGCGCCAGCATCAGCTTGCCGATATCGGCATGGCTCACCAAGGGCGAGACGTTCTGGCCGTCCGCGCTGCGCTGCATGCTCCACGCGCCCTCGTCATCGACGTACCAGGCGCCGGAGGGCAGTGGCCAATCCCCAGAAGTTTTATGATCCATTTATTTTCTATGACAAGCAATGCATTCAGACGGTGTAACGTGCTGGGGCTGTCAAAACGAAGTCGCAGCCCTGGCAGTTCTCATAGTAACGTCTTTTTATCTGTATGGAAACATTGACGAGCTTCCTCAGCCCTGCTGCGCCCGCACTTTCGTCAACAGCTTGGTGGTCGAGCGGTCATGCTCGAAATCGATGGCCACGGCCTGGCCACCATACGCGAGCACGGCTTTGCCTTCCGGAATGGCCGTCATGTCGTAGTCGCCACCCTTGGCATAGATTTCCGGTTGAATGTCCTGCACCACTTCCAGCGCGCTATCTTCCGAGAATGGCACGACCAGGCTGACCGATTCCAGCGCGGCCAGCACGGCCATGCGGTCTTCGCAGTTGTTCAGGGGACGGTCGTCGCCCTTGCCTAGACGTTTCACTGAAGCATCAGTATTCACGGCAACGATCAGCGAAGCGCCCAGCGCGCGCGCCTGCGCCAGATACGTCACGTGGCCGCGGTGCAAAATGTCGAACACGCCGTTCGTCACCACCACCGGTTTCGGCAGGGCCGCGGCGCGGGCGCGCAGTTCGTCACGGCCGCACAGTTTGTTTTCAAAGTCAGGCATGGATATATCTCTTGTTGGGTTAATTATGGTCACGCTCAGGCGTGGCTATCGCTTTGGATGCCGCCGGCATCGCGGCGCCAGGCATCGATCAAGGCCAGAATCGCCGGGTCCAGGTCCTCTTCGGCAATGCGATCTTGCCGGTGGTAAATCATCAGCGCATACACGCCGGCCAGACGGCTGACGGGCGGCGACAGCGCATATTCATTGCCGCGCGCCGGTTGCCTGGCGCGCCAGTAATTGATCGCCGCTTCCAGCGCCTGCATCCGCAGTTCCATCGCCCTCTCCCTCCGCCGCCCGGTCCCGCATTATAGGGGGCGATCCGCTACAATACGCCATCGGCGCCACAGTTTCACGTTTGCGCCACCTTTCATTCATTGCAAGTAAGTACTTCCTGTGTTTCAATCAACCTATGACACTGACTGAACTGAAATATATCGTTGCAGTCGCGCGAGCGAAGCACTTCGGCCATGCCGCCGAAGCTTGCTTCGTTGCCCAGCCCACCCTGTCAGTGGCCATCAAAAAACTCGAAGACGAATTGGGCGTGGTCCTGTTCGAACGGGGCGGTGCGGAAATCTCCGTCACGCCGCTGGGCGCGCAGATCATCGCGCAAGCCGAACGCGTGCTGGAACAGACGGCTGCCATCAAGGAACTCGCCAAGCAAAACAAGGATCCACTGGCCGGCCCCCTGCGCCTGGGCGTGATCTACACGATCGGCCCCTACCTGCTGCCGCCCCTGGTCAAGGCCATGATAGACCAGGTACCGCAGATGCCTTTGATCTTGCAGGAAAACTTCACGGTTCGCTTGCTCGAATTGCTGCGCCAGGGCGAACTGGACGTGGCCATCATGGCCCTGCCCCTGCCCGACCACGGCATGGCGATGCAGGAACTGTATGACGAGCCCTTCGTCGTCGCCATGCCGCGCCAGCATCCGTGGACGGCGCGTGACAAAATCGCCGCGCAGGATTTGAAATCGGAAACCATGCTACTGCTGGGCAATGGCCACTGCTTCCGCGACCAGGTGCTGGAAGTGTGCCCCGAAATGGCGCGTTTTTCCTCGCCTGGCAACGGCATGCAACGCACGTTTGAAGGTTCTTCACTGGAAACCATCCGCCACATGGTGGCCAGCGGCATCGGCCTGACGGTCTTGCCGCGCGCCTCCGTCACCAATATGCACGCCACCGACGGCATGCTCGAATACCGGCCGTTCGCGGAACCCGTGCCATCGCGCCGGGTGGTGATGCTGTGGCGTAAGAGTTTTACGCGCAAGGCCGCCATCGACGCCCTGTGCGCGGCCATCGCCAGCTGCAACTTGCCTGGCATTACCCCCTTGTGCGAAGACGACGAATAGTACATTTACATACTATTTGCGATAATCGACCTTTCTCTTCAACAAGATCGAGTCTTCCATGAACAAGCTGGCGCTGTATTTCCGCCTGATACGGCTGGACAAGCCTATCGGTACCGTATTGCTGCTGTGGCCTACCCTGTGCGCGCTGTGGCTGGCGCAGCAGGGCGTGCCGGACTGGCGGCTGCTGCTCATCTTTACTCTCGGCACTTTCCTGATGCGTTCGGCAGGCTGCGCCATCAACGACTACGCCGACCAGGATATCGACAAATTCGTCAAGCGCACGGCGGAGCGCCCCATCACCAGCGGACGCATCAGCGGCAAGGAAGCGCTGGCCGTGGCCGGCGTGCTGACCGTGCTGGCCTTTTGCCTGATCCTGCCCTTGAATGCGCTGACCAAGCAACTGTCCGTGGCCGCCGTCATCATCGCCGGCACCTATCCCTACTTCAAGCGCTTCTTTGCCATTCCGCAAGCGTATCTCGGTATCGCCTTCGGTTTCGGCATTCCCATGGGCTTTGCCGCCATCACGGATTCCGTGCCCGTCGTCGCCTGGCTGCTGCTGCTCGGTAATGTTTTCTGGGCCGTGGCCTACGATACGGAATACGCGATGGTCGACCGCGACGACGATTTAAAAATCGGCATCAAGACGTCGGCCATCACCTTCGGCCGCTACGACGTGGCCATCGTCATGTTTTGCTATGCCGTTTTCCTGCTGCTGTGGCTGGGCTGCGGCTGGTACCTGGGCTTGCGTTATTGGTTCGTCGGGGGCCTGGTAGTTGCGGCCGGCTGCGCCGTTTACCACTACACCCTGATCCGCGCACGCGAGCGTATGCCGTGTTTTGCGGCATTCCGGCATAATAACTGGCTAGGAGCAGCGGTGTTTGCGGGCGTGGTACTGGACTTTGCTTTCCGTTAAGCAATACCCCTTGCGCCGCGGTAGCCCTTGAGGCGGCGCAAGACAAGCCTGGCCGCAGCTGCCTACACTGGTATTTCACTGTGCAGTTTCACTTCCATGAGGTAATACATGAGCTCGATACATACCGGAAAATCCAGCAGCGACAGCATCCTCGCCGACGCCGACAAGGCCCGCGACAAACTGGTCGGCGACCTGAAAACCGTCATCAATGAAGCGGAAGGCTGGCTCGACGGCGCAAAGGATCAGACGGGCGAGAATGTCAAAGCCGTCAAGGACAAGTTCATCGCCACCCTGGAAACGGCCAAGAAAGACTTGATCAAGCTGGAAGAAGACTTGCTCGAACGGACCAAGAAGGCGGCCAAGGCCACTGACGAGTACGTGCAGGACAATCCGTGGAAAGCCGTGGGCGCGGGCGCCGTCGTGGGCGTGCTGTTCGGCCTGCTGCTTTCCTCGTCACGCCGCTAGTTAGTATCGACGCAGCACCGACGGCATAAGCCGTCTCCTGACGCGAAAGGCAGCATATGGCTATCATGCACCATGTCGCCCAAGTCGCAGCGACCCTCGCCGCCATCGTCCAGACCCGTCTGGCCCTGGCGGCAGTGGAAATGGAAGAAGAGTCGCTGCGCTTCCTGTCCTATCTGGCCCTGGCCATGCTGGCACTGCTGTGCCTGTTCGTCGGCCTGGTATTGATCGTGTTCCTCGTCATCGTATTATTTTGGGACACGCATCGCATCGCCGCCATCGCCATCACGGCCGCCGTCTTCATCGTTGCCGCCATCACCACCCTGCTGGGCGTGCGCGCCAGTTTCCGCAGCAAGCCGAAACTGCTGTCCTTCACACTTTCCGAACTGAACAAAGACCTGGACGAGCTGCAACTGCTGGCCCGCCGGGGATCGGAGCGGCCATGACCACGCATCCCACCAAGCTGTCGCATGTCCACACGGCCGCCAGCCTGGCGCAGCGGCGCGATGCGCTGCTGGCCGAATGTGCGCTGCAGCGCCTGGCTCTGGGCGTGCAGACGCGGCAATTGCTGGAACCATTGACGAGCGGCAATCTGCGCCACACCCTGGCCACGCGCTTCAAAATTCCCCTGATGATAGGCGGCGCCGTGCTGGGCCTGCTGCTCGTGCGACCGCGCCGTTTCCTGCCGCTGCTGCGGGCCAGCGGCGCGCTGCTCAAGCACGCGACCACCGCCATGCCCGTCGTGCTGGCGCTGGTGCAGCGTTTCAGCAAGAAAGAAACGCCGGAATAAATTATTTTTTTCCTGGCTGCATCCAAATAGCAAACCCCTGCGTAGTAATGGTATCAACCAGCCGGTTGAGCCAACTACCAGGAGTTTGCCATGCTTGCCACCATCGCCCCACGCCATACCGCCCCTTCCCTCACGGTGCTGTGCGCCGCCCTGCTGATGGCCGCCTGCGCCCCCATGAGCGCGCGCTATTCGCAGGAACAATTGCCGAACGCCGTGAAAGTGCCCGATGGCCACCAGGTTGCCATGCAGACGGTGGGCGTGGGCAAGATCGCCTACGAATGCAAGGCCAAGAAAGACATGACGGGCCATGAATGGGTCTTCGTGGGCCCGGACGCGGCTCTGAACGACCGCGGTGGCATGCAGGTCGGCACGTATGTCGGTCCTCCTGCCACCTGGGCCAACCTCGATGGCTCGAAAGTGACGGCGACGCAAGTGGCCGTGGCGCCGGCCGGCGCCGGCAACATCCCGTATCAACTGGTGAAAGCCAACCCGGCCACGGGCAGCGGCGCCATGCAGGGCGTCAGCTACATCCAGCGCGTGGCCACCAGCGGCGGCGTGGCGCCAAGCAGCCCTTGCGGCATGGAGTCGATCGGCGCCAAGCAATGGGTGCCCTACCAGGCCGATTATATCTTCTGGAAAGCCGTATAAATACCTGGCGTTGACGGTTGGCAAGCTGGTTTCTGGCCTATACTCGGCCTTGAAAACTTGCTAACCGTTAAACCTTGACGATTGCCCCAACCTTGCCAGCCCACGCCGCCCCTTACGATTACGATGCCGCCCTGCGCGCCTGCGCCAGGGGCGAGCAGCAGGCATTGCACGGCCTGTACCAGCAAGAAAGCCGCTACCTGCTGGGCGTGGCTCTGCGCATCGTGCGCCAGCGGGCCTTGGCCGAAGACGTGCTGCACGACGCCTTCCTGAATATCTGGCGCCGCGCAGGCAGTTTCGACGCCACGCGCGGCAGCGGCAAGGGCTGGATCTATGTGGTGGTGCGGCACCAGGCGCTGGACGTGGCGCGTGCCCGCGCCCATGAACTGTCAGCCGACGAGGATACCGTGGAAACCCTGCTGCACGAACGCCAAAGCCATGATACGGGCGAGGCCTATGCCGACCAGGCGGACCTGGGCAAGCTGCACGATTGCCTCGGGCACCTGGACGAGCCCAAACGCAATAGCATCCTGTACGCCTACGTCGATGGCTGTTCCCATAGCGAAATCGCGCAGCGCCTGCAAGCGCCGCTGGGGACCGTCAAGGCCTGGGTCAAGCGGGGCCTGGCCGCCTTGCGGGAGTGCATGCAATGATCAACAGCGACGAGGAATTGCACAGGCTGGCCAGCGAATACGTGCTGGGAACATTGGCGCTGGCCGAACGGGCGGCAGTGGAACAGCGTTTGCCGCGCGAACCAGCCCTGCGCGACGCCGTCGATGCCTGGGAACAGCGTCTGCTGCCCTTGACCACGCTGGCGCCGCCCGAAGTACCTTCAGCACAGCTGTGGCCGCGCATCAGCGCCAGCCTGTTCACGCCGAAAGCCGTGCGGCAAGCGGGCGGCTGGCAAGCGTGGTGGAACAGCCTGGCCTTCTGGCGAGTGCTGGCCGGTGGCGGCCTGGCGGCTACGGCCGCGCTGGCCGTGCTGGTCACTACGCAATTGCAAGCGCCCAGCGGACCCGGCTATCTGGTGGTGCTGGTGGCGCCGCAGGATAAATCGCCGGGCTGGATCGTGCAGGCGGGCGGACGCGGCGGCAAGAACCGCGACCTGAGCCTGATCCCGCTGGGCCCGACTGCCGTGCCGCAGCAAAAAGCCCTGCAATTCTGGACGAAGGGCAAGGACTGGGGCGCGCCCGTCTCGCTGGGCCTCGTCAAGCCGGGGCAAAGCCTCAAGTTGACACTGGATAAGCTGCCGCCGCTGCAGCCCGATCAATTGTTTGAAATCACGCTGGAGCCGCAAACGGGCTCGCCGACAGGCAGGCCGACTGGGCCGATCCTGTATATCGGCCGCGCCGTCAAGGTGATGTAGCGTTTATTTGCCCAGCTCGTCCCCCATCTCGCGTCCGCGCTGCGCCGCCGCCTTGATGCCCTTGACGATGGCCGCCTTCACGCCGCTCTCTTCCATGCTGGTGAGGGCCGCGTAGGTCGTGCCGCCTTTCGACGTGACCCTCTCGCGCAGCAAGGACACGGGGTCGCTGGAGTTCGCCGCCAGCTGCGCCGCCCCCGTAAACGTGGCAATCGCCAGTTGCGTGCCCTGCTCGGGCGTCAAGCCCAGTTCGGCCGCCGCCTGCTGCATCGCTTCGATAAAGTAAAACACATAGGCGGGACCACTGCCGGACACGGCCGTCACGGGGTCGATCTTCGCTTCATCATCGAGCCAGACCGTCTGGCCGACGGCGCGCAGGATGGCGTCCGCCGTCTTTTTCTGTTCTTCGCTGACGCCGCTGCTGGCCACCATGCCCGTGATGCCCATGCCGATCAGGGCAGGCGTGTTCGGCATGCAACGCACGATGGCCCGGTAATCGCCGAGCCAGCGCGACAGGTCTTGCGCGCGGATGCCGGCCGCGATCGACAGGATCAATGGCGCACGCTCCCCGTCGAGGAAGGGCAGCAATTGCGCCGCCACCTCGCGCATGCTTTGCGGTTTCACGGCCAGCACGATCACATCCACGCCGCGCAACGCGTCACCAGCGGCAGTGGCCGTCGTGACGCCGAATTGCGCCTGCAGTTTTTCCAGCGCCGGCGCATGCGGGTCGATCACGTGGATGTTGCCGCCCAGGGTCAATTTACCCGCCAGGCCGGCGATCAGGGCCGCGGCCATGTTGCCGCCGCCTACAAAGGCGATATTCAATTCTGTCGTCATGCTTGTTCTCTCTTCATCAGGAATAGTTGCGGGAACCAAAGATGGCACTGCCCACGCGCACGATGGTGGCGCCCTCAAGCACGGCGGCGCGCAAGTCGGCCGACATGCCCATCGACAAGGTGTCGAGCGCCAGCCCTTCGGCCTTCAATTGTTCGTACAGCGCGCGCAGTTGCGCAAAGGCAGCGCGCTGAAGCGTGAGCTCCGTTTCGGGCTCGGGGATGGCCATCAGGCCGCGCAAACGCAAACGGGGCAATTGCGCCACGGCATGCGCCAGCGCCGGCAGTTCGGCCGGCGTCACGCCGCTCTTGCTGGCCTCGCCGCTGATATTGACTTGCAGGCAGATATTCAAGTCCGGCAAGCCGGCCGGGCGCTGCTCGGACAGGCGCGCGGCGATCTTTTCCCGTTCCACCGTATGCACCCAGTCGAAGTGCTCGGCGATGGGGCGCGTCTTGTTGCTCTGGATGGGACCGATGAAATGCCATGCGGGCGCGTGCTGCGGCGCGGCCGCCTTCACAAAGGCAATCTTGTCGAGCGCTTCCTGCAGATAGTTTTCGCCGAACGCCGCCTGGCCCGCGCGCATGGCGTCCAGCACGGCGTCCGCGCCGAAGGTTTTCGAGACGGCCAGCAGGGTCACGTCGCCAGGGGCGCGCTGCGCGTCAGCGGCGGCCTGCGCAATACTCTCGCGCACGGCTTGCAAGTTCTGTTCGATTGTGGACATAATCATTTTCTAGTGTATAGGGGCGGCGGCACAGTGCGCCAGCCCATCAATGCAGGCACAGGGATTATAAATGGACATCTCCGAACTACTCGCTTTCTCCGTCAGCAACAAGGCTTCCGACCTGCACCTGTCTTCCGGCCTGCCGCCGATGATACGGGTCAACGGCGACGTGCGCCGCCTGAACGTGCCCCCGCTCGAGCACAAGGAAGTGCACAGCATGATCTACGACATCATGAACGACAGCCAGCGCAAGGCGTATGAAGAAGCGCTGGAATGCGATTTCTCGTTCGAGATTCCCGGCCTGGCCCGCTTCCGCGTCAACGCCTACAACCAGGAAAGGGGCGCCTCGGCCGTGCTGCGCACGATTCCGTCAAAGGTGCTGACCCTGGAAGACCTGAACGCGCCGCGCATCTTCGGCGAGCTGGCCATGCGCCCACGGGGCCTCGTGCTGGTGACGGGACCGACCGGCTCCGGCAAGTCGACCACCCTGGCGGCGATGGTGAACCACGTCAACGAGCGCCTGAACCACCATATATTGACCATCGAAGACCCGATCGAATTCGTGCATGAACCGAAGAAATGCCTGATCAACCAGCGCGAAGTCGGTTCGCACACGCATTCGTTCAGCAATGCGCTGCGCTCGGCCCTGCGCGAAGACCCGGACGTGATTTTGGTGGGCGAATTGCGCGACCTGGAAACCATCCGCCTGGCGCTGACGGCGGCCGAGACGGGGCACCTCGTGTTCGGCACCCTGCACACCTCGTCAGCGGCGAAATCGATCGACCGCATCATCGACGTCTTCCCCGCCGAGGAAAAGGAAATGGTGCGCGCCATGCTGTCCGAATCCTTGCAAGCCGTCATTTCGCAGAACCTGCTGAAAACCAGGGATGGCGCGGGCCGCGTGGCCGCGCATGAAATCATGCTGGCCACGCCGGCCGTGCGCAACCTGATCCGCGAAGCAAAAGTGGCGCAAATGTATTCGGCCATCCAGACAGGCAGCAACGTGGGCATGCAGACGCTGGACCAGTGCCTGTCCGACCTGGTACGGCGCGGCACGATCTCGGCCGAGACGGCCCGCTCGGCCGCCAAGGCCCCTGAAAACTTCCCCGGATAAGCCATGCAGACGACGCACGAACACTATGGCGCCATGCACGCGCTGCTGGCGCAGATGCACGCACGGGGCGGCTCGGACCTGTTCATCACGGCCGGCTTTCCTCCCGCCATCAAGCTCGACGGCAAACTGACGCCGCTGGCGGGCGGCGCGCTCGACGCGCAGCAGGCGGCCGGCTACGTGCGCGCCGTCATGAACGAACGCCAGGCGGCCGAGTTCGCGTCCAGCCGCGAAGCCAATTTCGCCATCAGCCCGGACGGCCTCGGGCGTTTCCGCGTGTCCGCCTTCGTGCAGATGGGCCAGGCAGGCATGGTCTTGCGCTTGATTAATACCGCCATCCCCACGCTCGATGGGCTCGGCTTACCGGCCATCCTGCAAGACATCGTCATGAGCAAGCGGGGCCTCGTCATCATGGTGGGCGCCACAGGCTGCGGCAAGTCGACCACCCTGGCCGCCATGGTGGGCCACCGCAACGCGCACAGCCATGGCCACATCATCACCATCGAAGACCCCGTGGAATTCATCCATCCGCACGGCAACTGCATCGTCACCCAGCGCGAAGTGGGCGTCGATACGGACGACTGGGCCACGGCCCTGAAAAACACCCTGCGCCAGGCGCCCGACGTGATCCAGATCGGCGAGATCCGCGACCGTGATACGATGGACCACGCCATCGCGTTTGCCGAGACGGGCCATCTGTGCCTGGCCACCCTGCATGCGAACAATGCCAACCAGGCGCTGGACCGCATCATCAATTTCTTCCCCGAAGAGCGGCGCCAGCAGTTGCTGATGGATCTGTCGCTGAATTTGAAGGGCATGATTTCGCAGCGATTGATTCCCAACAAGGAAGGCGGCGGACGCAAGGCGGCGCTGGAAATCCTGCTCAATTCGCCGCTGATGAGCGACCTGATCTTCAAGGGCCAGGTGCACGAGATCAAGGAACTGATGAAAAAATCGCGCGAACACGGCATGCAGACGTTCGACCAGGCCCTGTTCGACCTGCACGAAGCGGGCGCCATCAGCTATGAAGACGCGCTACGCAATGCGGACTCCGTCAACGACCTGCGCCTGACAATCAAACTCAAGGGCGCAACGACGCCGGAACCCGCCCCGCAAACGGGCGCCACCAAACTGGGACTCCTCTGACATGACCAGCATCCACGATTTCCAGGCCGAGGCACTGGACGGCACGCCGGTCGACCTGGCGCAATACAAAGGCAAGGTACTGCTGATCGTCAACACGGCCAGCGCCTGCGGTTTCACACCGCAATACCAGGGACTCGAAGCGCTGTACCGCGAATTCCACGCGCAGGGGCTGGTCGTGCTGGGTTTTCCCTGCAATCAATTCCGCCAGCAGGAACCAGGATCGAATGCGGAAATCGGCGCCTTTTGCGAGAAAAACTTCGGCGTCACCTTTCCCCTGTTTGCCAAGGTCGACGTGAATGGCCCGCATACGCACCCCGTATTTGCGCAATTAAAACAGGCGGCGCCCGGCATATTGGGCACGCAGTCGATCAAATGGAATTTCACCAAGTTTTTGGTGCGCAAGGATGGCAGCGTATTTCGCCGTTACGCGACGGCCAGCAAACCGGCCAGCCTGGCGACCGACATTCGGCAATTGCTACAGGAATAGCAATTTGACGGTTTGATTAAAAACAATAATTGCCGAAATCAATCAATCCGCACTTATTTCATGCTTGATATCAATATTGTGTTTCCAATAGCAAATTTCGGTGATAATGTTTGCATAATTATTCGCAGATATCGATCAAAAAACGATGCCAGTCTTTGGGAAAATATTATCTTCATGGATGCGGATGGGAATTTATTCCCGCCTCTTTCTTCCTATTTTCTTCCTGATACTCGCCGTTTCCGCCGTTCGCTATCACGCCCTGCTCGGCACGGAAACGGCGCTGGCCAATGCGCGCTACCAGAGCGATGCGCGGCAACTCGACCTGTTCCTCGCCAATAGCGTGCTGCCGCTGGCCGTGCACGCGGACAGTCACGCGATGCACGACAGCGTGCGCCAGGTGCTGCGCAGCGCCCTGCCGCTGAACCGCAGCCTCGTTTCCGCGCGCTGGGACACGGCTGGCGGACATGTCGAGGTGCTGGCCGACAGCAAGTTGGCCGGCACGCTGGCCACGGTGCCGGCGTGGTTCGCGCGCCTGGCCGGCATCACGGCCATCCGCAGCCGCCTGACGGTGGCGCTGCCGGACGGCGGCGACGGCATCCTCGACCTGCACTACACGCCCGGCCTGCCCCTGGCGCAGGTGTGGCTCAGGGTGCGCGAGCAGGCCGTCCTCAGCAGCATCAATATCGTGCTCGTCTTCGTGCTGCTGGGCTTGATCCTGGCCACGCACCGCAAGCTGCTGGCGCGCTTTGTGCAAGCGACCGACCGCTTCCGCGACGGCAACTTCGCCGTGCGCCTGGTGGCCGGCGCCACGCCCGAAGCGCAAGCCGTGTCGCAGTCGTTCAACGGCATGGCCGGCGATATCGAAGCACTGCTGACCACGCTGAAGACCAGCCAGCGCCAGCTGGGCGAGCAATTGAACGAAACCGTGCACATGCAGCAGGCGCTGCAAAAGCTGTCCTGGCAAAACTACAATGATGTGCTGACGGGTTTGCCCAACCGTGCCGCGCTGGCCGCCCGCTTCGAACAGGAACTGTTCCTCGCGCGCGAACGCCAGCGTCTGCTGGCCGTCTGCCTGTTCGACCTCGACCACTTCCAGGCCATCAACGACCGCTACGGCGCCGAGGCCGGCGATGAAATCCTCAAGCAGGTGGCCGGCCGCCTGCACGGCTTTACGGGCCAGGTCCACTACGCGGCGCGCCTGGGCGGCGATGAATTCGTCTTGCTGCTGTGCGGCCAGGCCAGCATCGCCAGCATCGAACAGAACGTCACGCAGCTGATGGCGGAACTGTGCCGCCCCTATCAGTGCGACCAGCAGGCGCTGCACATGACGGCCAGCGCCGGCATCGCCGTCTACGCGGGCAAGGACTTGAATACGGAAAGCCTGCTGCGCCACGCCGACCACGCCGTCTACCAGGCCAAGCTGACGGGGCGCAACCAGTACCACTTCTTCGACACCAATCTCGATGAAGAAGTGCGCACCCACCACAACCAGCGCACGGAAGTGCGCCATGCCCTGATCAATGGCGAACTGCGGCTGTACTACCAGCCCAAGGTGAACATGCGCGCCGGCACCGTGGTGGGCATGGAAGCGCTGCTGCGCTGGCAGCATCCGCGCCGCGGCGTGCTGGCGCCCGCGCAATTCCTGCCGCTGGTGGAACAGACGGATTTGATCATCGATATCGGCGAATGGGTGCTGCGCCAGGCCCTGTGGCAAATGCAGCGCTGGGTGGCCAGTGGCAAGCACTGGGTGGTCAGCGTGAATATCGCGGCGCGCCACTTCCAGCAACCGGATTTCGTCTCGCGCCTGGAAACCATCCTCGGCGAATTTCCCGGCGTGCGCGCCAGCATGCTGGAACTGGAAATCCTCGAATCGTCGGCCCTGCACGACATCGAAGACGTGCGCCGCATCATCCGCGCCTGCCAGGCGCTGGGCATCACGTTCGCGCTCGACGATTTCGGCACCGGCTACTCGTCGATGTCATACCTGAAACGCCTGCCGGCGAATATCGTCAAGATCGACCAGAGCTTCGTGCGCAATATGCTCAACGACCGCGACGACCTGCACCTGGTGCGCGCCGTCATCGGCCTGGCCCGCTCCTTCAGCCTGACGGTGATCGCCGAAGGCGTGGAAAGCGTCGAACATGGCGCGCGTTTGATCCAGCTGGGCTGCGACCTGGCGCAAGGCTACGGCATCGCCCGCCCCATGCCGGCCGACGCCGTGCTGGAGTGGGCCGCCAACTTCGTGCCGGCGCCGCAATGGCGCATCGCGCAGTACAGCGAAGTGCCTATGTAGGCGCCAAGGCCGAGTCGATCAGCTCGATCCAGTGCCGCACGGGCGTCTCCGTACCCGACTGCAGGTGGCTCAGGCAGCCGATATTGGCCGACACGATCATCTCCGGCTCGCACGCTTCCAGGTTCGCCACCTTGTTGTCGCGCAGTTGCTGCGACAATTCCGGCTGCAGGATCGAATACGTGCCCGCCGAACCGCAGCACAAATGGCTGTCCGCGCACAGGCGCACGTCGACGCCGACGGCGCGCAAGACCTGCTCCACCTTGCCGCGCACCTGCTGGCCGTGCTGCAGGGTACACGGCGGGTGATACGCCACCCGTTTTCCGATGCGCCCTTTCAGCAGCGCCGCCAGTTCCGCTTCAAACGCCGGCATGATCTCGGACAGATCGCGCGTCAGTGCCGCGATGCGCCGCGCCTTCTCCGCATACTGCGCATCATGCGCCAGCAAATGGCCGTATTCCTTCACCGTGGCACCGCAGCCGGACGCCGTCATGACGATGGCTTCCGCGCTGTCCACGCTGTCTACGTAAGGCCACCAGGCGTCGATATTGCGGCGCATTTCGTCCAGCGCCGCGTCCTGGTCATTCAGGTGATGGCGCAGTGCGCCGCAGCAGCCGGCCTTCGGCGCGACGATCAATTGCACGCCCAAGGCATCGAGCACGCGCGCCGTGGCCGCGTTAATGTTCGGCGACATGGCCGGCTGCACGCAGCCGTCGAGCAGCAGCATGCTGCGCGCGTGCTGGCGCGTGGGCCATGCACCGGCGGCGGCGCCCGGGCGCAATTTGTCCTGCAAGCTTTTCGACAGCAGCGGCCGCAACGCCTGCCCCGCCTTGTACATGGGCGTAAACAGCCAGCGGCGCGGCAATGCTTCCTTCAGGGCGAAGCGCAGCGCGCGTTCGCGCAAGGGACGCTGCACGCGCTGTTCGACGACGTTGCGGCCGATGTCGACCAGGCGCCCGTACTGCACGCCCGAGGGACAGGTCGACTCGCAGTTACGGCAGGTCAGGCAGCGGTCCAGGTGCGTCTGCGTCTTGGCCGTGACGGGCGCGCCTTCGAGCACTTGCTTGATCAAATAGATGCGTCCGCGCGGGCCATCGAGTTCGTCGCCCAGCAACTGGTAGGTGGGACAGGTGGCCGTGCAAAAGCCGCAATGCACGCAGGCGCGCAAGATGGCTTCGGCTTCGTCGCCTGCCGGCGTATTCTTGATGAAATCGGCGAGATTGGTTTGCATGCGCGCTCAATCCATTCTGTACGGGTTGAAGATGCCGGCCGGGTCGAAAGCCTGCCGCAGACGCTGGTGGATGGTGGCCACGGCCGGCGCCAGCGGGTGAAACACGCCCACGGCCTTGTCGCCGCCACGGAACAGGGTGGCGTGGCCGCCAGCGGCCGCCACGGCCTGGCGAATCTGCACGCTGCCGGCCGCATCGGCGTCGCCATCGAGCTTGAGCCAGCGCTGCGCGCCACCCCACTCGATCAGCTGGCGCCCTTTCAGGATCATCGCGCTGGCGTGCGGCGGCAGCGACAAGCGCCACAGGCTGCCCGCGCCCGCAAAGAATGCATGCGTTTGCTCGCGCACGGACAGCCAGAAGGCGGCCGCGTCATCGTATGCCAGCACTTCGCCACCCAAGGATTGCAGCGCCGCCGAGACAGCCGCCTCGGCGCCGGACAGGCGCACCGTCAACACGCCATCGTGCCAGCAGCTGGCCGATATCGGCAGCGGCTTGCCCGCCCACTCATTAAGCATGCGCAAGGCGGCGATTTCCGCGCACGCCACGCGTAACGTCGCTTCGCGCAGCGGCAAGGGCAGCACCTTCAGCGACACTTCCAGGATCAGGCCCAAGGTGCCCAAGGACCCCGCCAGCAGGCGCGAGACATCGTAGCCGGCCACGTTCTTCATGACTTGTCCGCCGAAGGCCAGGCGTTCGCCATGGCCATCCATCAGCACGGCGCCCAGCACGAAATCGCGCAAGGCGCCCGCGCTGGCCCGGCGCGGGCCGGACAAGGCACTGGCGACGACGCCGCCCACCGTGGCGCCGGGGCCGAAGTGCGGTGGTTCGAACGCCAGCATCTGGTTGCGCGCGGCCAGCGCCGCCTCGATCTCGGCCAGCGGCGTGCCGCAGCGGGCCGTGATCACCAGCTCCGTCGGTTCATAGTCGATGATGCCCGCATATGCGCGCGTGTCGAGCACCTCGCCTGTCAGCTGCTGACCATACCAGTCCTTCGTGCCGCCGCCGCGCAGGCGCAAGGGCTTGCCCGCCGCGCTGGCCGCCAGTATCTGCTGCCTGAATTGTTCCGCTATCGCTTGCAAAGGGGTCTCCGGAAAATTAAAAACGAGGCAGGTTGGCAAACGGCAGACGTCCCGCCGTCACATGCATCTTGCCGAATTCGGCGCAGCGGTTCAAGGTGGGAATCGCCTTGTCCGGGTTCAGCAAGGTGTGGGGATCGAAGGCACGCTTGACGGCAAAGAAGGCATCGAGTTCGGCGCGCGTAAACTGCACGCACATGGAATTGATCTTTTCCATGCCCACGCCATGTTCGCCCGTGATGGTGCCGCCGACGGCCACGCACAGGGCCAGGATATCGGCGCCAAACGCTTCGGCGCGCTCGAATTCGCCGGGCATGTTGGCGTCGAACAGGATCAATGGGTGCAGATTGCCGTCGCCCGCGTGGAACACGTTCGCGCAGCGCAAGCCATGCGTCGTTTCCATGGCGGCGATACCCGTCAGCACTTCCGCCAGTTTTTTGCGCGGGATGGTGCCGTCCATGCAATAGTAATCGGGCGAGATGCGACCGGCGGCGGGAAAGGCGTTCTTGCGGCCGGACCAGAATTTCATGCGCTCCGCTTCCGACTGCGAAACGGCAATCGCACTGGCGCCCGCCCCTTCCAGCACGGCCGTCATGCGCGCGATTTCCTCTTCCACTTCCTCGTGCGTGCCATCCGCTTCGCACAGCAAAATGGCGGCCGCGTCGATGTCGTAGCCGGCCTTGACGAACGGCTCGACCATGCGCGACGACGTCTGGTCCATCATTTCCAGCCCGGCCGGAATGATGCCGGCGGCGATCACGTTGGCCACGGCATTGCCGCCCGTGACGACGTCGCCGAACGACGCCATGATGACACGCGCCGTGGCCGGCTTCGGTATCAGTTTCACGGTCACTTCCGTGACGATGCCCAGCATACCTTCGGAGCCGATGAAGACGGCCAGCAGGTCGAGACCGGGAGAGTCCAGGCATTCGCCACCCAGCTCCAGCACATCGCCATCGATGGTGACGACGCGCACGCGCAGCACGTTATGCACGGTCAAGCCGTATTTGAGGCAATGCACGCCGCCCGAGTTTTCCGCCACGTTGCCGCCGATGCTGCAGGCGATCTGCGACGAGGGATCGGGCGCGTAATACAAGGCATATTGTGCGGCCGCTTCGGAGATGGCCAGGTTGCGCACGCCCGGCTGCACCACGGCCGTGCGCGCGTACGCATCGACGCGCACGATGCGGTTCAGACGCGCCGTCGACAGCACCACGCCATCGGCGATCGGCAAGGCGCCGCCCGACAAGCCCGTGCCGGCGCCGCGCGGCACGATCGGCACGCCAAGTTCGCGGCAGACGCCGAGGATGGCGATGACCTGCTCTTCCGTGTCCGGCAAGGTCACCACCATCGGCAACTGGCGGTAGGCGGCCAGACCGTCGCATTCGTAAGGGCGCGTATCTTCGGCGTCGGACAGCACGCAGCGGGCCGGCAGCACGGCCAGCAGGGCCGCGACGACGGCTTGCTGGCGCGCGGCGGTCAATCCGGATTCAGGGGCAGCATTGAGCATAAGATGGGAGACAAATGGGCATGGGCGTGCAACGATTGTAAGCACAAAAGTGGCGCGCACCGCATTTTTTGTCCGATTTGCCCGCAAATCCGGCGCCGGGCGGCGCGCAGTGTCGTATGCTGCCCCCATTCTTCTTTACAGGATCCGCATCATGGGCAACCGACTTTCGAAAATCGCCACGCGCACGGGCGACAATGGCAGCACCGGCCTGGGCGACGGCAGCCGTACCAGCAAAGACAGCGCCCGTATCCACGCCATGGGCGACGTGGACGAACTCAATTCCAATATCGGCTTGCTGCTGTGCGAAGCCATGCCCGACGCCTTGCGCGACGAGCTGGTGGCCATCCAGCACGACCTGTTCGACCTGGGCGGAGAAATCTGCATCCCCGGCTACCAGCTGATCAAGGAAGAACACGTGCTGCGCCTCGATGACCTGCTGGCGAAATACAATGCGGACTTGCCGGCCCTTTCCGAATTCATCCTGCCGGCCGGCTCGCGCGCCGCCTCGCTCGCGCATGTGTGCCGCACCGTGTGCCGCCGCGCCGAACGCAGCATCGTCGCGCTGGCCAATGCGGAAACCATCCACGAGCATCCGCGCCAGTACGTGAACCGCCTGTCCGACCTGCTGTTCGTGCTGTCGCGCGTGCTCAACCGCTTTGCCGGCGGCAGCGACGTGCTGTGGCGGCATGACCGCGCCAGATGACGCGGCCATGCACGTGTTGCTTATTCCGGCATCTCGGGATAGATGCCATTACGGCAGTTTTCAACGCAGAAATTGTAGTTGTCGCGGCAGGAAGCGTCACCCCGGCCTTCGTCGAGACAAATTCCCCTTAATTGGGCGCACTGGAAACCACAGCTTGGAGTGCTGTTTGCCGCCTTGTTGAACGACAGGCTGGCACCTGCAACAAAAAGAAAAAAAGCGATTTTTTTAAACATGCTGTTCCTTAGTGAGCGACGTGAAGTAAACACGCAACATGTCACAGTTTCATGTTGCGCCCAAAGACAAGGGATAGAATCGGCTAGCGCCTTTCTTCAGCACCGGCCAGAATAGTTATTGGATTTTCCTAGCCGCAGGCCTGAAGACACACTTTATTGGCGCGGACGCATGAAGGAACACTGAACTCCATGACACAGGCATCGAGCGCCATATAACACTCGGACTGGCATTCGGAAATGTCGGCGGTACTACTGGCCATCGCATACGAGGCGCTGACGCCCATGGCAAACAAAAAGAAACCGAGCTTTTTGAACATACGTACTCCTTGGTGGAAATGAGGCACTGCAGGACGGATGAGGTGATTCGGCCGGCCCGGCCACGATACGGGCAGGCCGGCAACCATCATGGACGGCACATTTACGGCAGGTATGGATCGCAGCGGTCGTAGCACATCTGATGAATCTTGGTGCAGGCACCAGGCGCGGTCGGATGGTCCGTCATGCACTGGTCCAGCCTGTCATCGCATTGCGAATAGCATTCCGGCTCGCCGCCGCCGGCAATCGCATACGAGGCGCTGACGCCCATGGCAAACAAAAAGAAACCCAGTTTTTTGAACATAAGCACTCCTGTTGAATTGACAGACGATCACTGACATCCATGGCGCGCCGTCTCTTACGCGCCATCCACACTGCGTCAGCGCGTTCCTAGCGCAGGCACTGGTTCAGGCATTCCTTGTACTGCTGTATGCAAGCTGGCTGGTCGAACTCCACGCAATCGAGCATGTTGCGTTCGCAGACAAAGGTGCAATCGGGGCTGCCCGCGTGCACACTGAAGGACAGGGCCGTGCCGGCGGCAAACAGGAAAGCGGCAATCTTTTTGAACATGGTCAGCCTTTCAAGTTAACAAGTTGAAGCGTCAGATTTTCTTCAGCGCCGCTTCCAGCGCGCCTGCATTGAAACCCTGGATCTTGCGGTTGCCGATCAACACCACCGGTACACCGCCGCCACCGAGTGCTTCATGGGCTTTTCTTGCTTCCGGGGATTTCTCGATATCGAGATCGACGAATTCGATCTTGTTTTCCTTGAAGTAGGCGCGCGTCTTGGCGCAATAGCCGCACCAATCCGTGCCGTACAGCACCACTTTCGTCTGGGCATTCGGGAAATACGCGGCGTAATTGCCCTCGGTGTAATTCGACTTGAGCAAGCCAGGCAACAAGGACAGGCCATAACCGCTGCCCAGGCCGGCGGCCAGGATCAAGCCATACATGGCGATGGTTTTAATTTTCTTTTGCATCATAAGTTTCTTAGAGGCGTAGAGGATCGATGGGCGGCCAGCGCAGCAGGCGATGACCGGCCGCCTCGCAATGCAAAAACGGATATCAAGCGCCGATTTGGCAGACTTTCAGGCAGGCTTTGTAACTGCCGATGCAAAATGGGGATCTGTCACCATTCATCATCGTGCATTCCCGCAGCTCCTCCTCGCAGCTGGAGCAGCCGATATCGGAAGCGATGGCGTAGGAAGCGCTCAGTCCCAGGGTAAAAATAAATGCTGCAATCTTTTTCATTTACTACTCTCCATGTTAGCGATTGCGCCAGGCAAACCTGGCAATCGCGTCAGACCAGTCGTAAAAAAATCCATATGAATTTCATTTTTGCTTGCTACGAAATCGAATATAGACCGCACTTATTTTAGAGTCAACGTTTCCTTTCGATAAATTTCCAGTTTGAAAAATATATCGGGAAAGCCCATGAAATGTGGAATTTGGAGAGATTAGCAAGCGCCAAACGTCTATACAATATTGGCGCCGCAAGCAGGAAAAGGCCGGTTGCGGGCGCAACCGGCCGAGCGGCTACGCTTCAACGCGAGGATGCCACCGCGCTATCGACGGCCTGCACATGCTCGCGCAGCAAGCCGCGCAACAACTGCACCTGCGCCACCGCATCGGCTTGCAGGACTGTCAAACCTTCGGCCGCGCACGGACCCGGCGCACTGGCATCGGCTGCACCACGCAGCAGCGCATCGATTTCCCCGCTGACGGCGGCAATCCACCGTTGCAATTCGGGCGGCGCCGGCTCGGCCTGGGGACTCAAACTGATGCGCGCCGTGCTGCCCGCCACGCGGCGCAGCAGCGGCAAGGTGCGCAGCGCCGCCAGGCCCACGCCGCTGCTGCGGTCCAGGCGGCGCTCGATGCGCAGGCGCTGCAGCACTTGCTCCGCGTTATTGCTGGCCAGCCCCGCCTCGCGGCGCAGGCGCGCAATCGCGCTATCCCAGCGTCCGCCCGCCGCCAGCACGGCCAGCAGGTATTTCAGGTTGGCCGACACGGCTTTCGCCAGGCGCTGGTCGAGGTCGTCCGCCTCGCGGTCCGGCCACAGGAAAAACGTGGCCAGCAGAGCCAGCACGCAACCGAGCACGTTGTTGCCCAGGCGGCTCATCGCATACACCATCTCGCTGGCCGGCGCCGCATAGTCGGCCACCAGCACGAAGGCGGGCGTCATGAACAGCACGTGCAGGCTGTAGCTGACACGGCGCAAGGCCATGGTGGCGACAATCAGGGGAAACACCACCAGCGAGATGCCCAGCGGCGTGTAAATGACCAGGCCGATCAGCACGGCCAGCACGGCGCCCAGCACGCTGCCAGCGACCCGCTCGATGCCGCGCGGCCAGGTCGTCGATACGGATGGCTGCAAGATCAATAAGGTCGCCATCGTGGCCCAGTAGCCGAACGGAATCTGCAAGGCTTCGACCAAGAGGAAGCCGGCCGTCGTCGCCAGCGACACGCGCGCCGCATGGCGCCAGCTCAACGATTGCGGCGTGGCGTTGACCTTCGCCGTTTGCCATGCCTGCCCCAGCGCCAGGAAAGCCGCCTCGCGCCACGGCAGCTGCGTCGCGCGCGGCAAGCCCAGTTCCATGAAGTCCACGTTCAGTCGCAGCGGCAGCAAGGCGCCCAGCGCCGCTTCCAGGCGCCGTCCGCAGCCCGCCAGGCGGCGCTGCAATGCCAGGGGCGGCGTTTCCGGCTGGCGCTGTACGGCCTGTCCCAGGCGGCGCAGCAGCACGGCCATCACTTCCAGGCTGCGCCGCGCGCGCGGATCCTGGCGCAGGCGCTGCTGCTCGCGCTCGCACGTATGCGTGACGGCGATCAGATAGGCGAAGATGCGCTCGGCGTCGCTGAGCGCCAGCAGCAGGTTGTCGTACAGGGCGCTGCGTCCCGCGCGCGCGGGCGGCACGGCGGCCAGCGCCACGCGCGCCGCTTCCAGCGCTGCACGCGCCTGCGAGCGGTAGCTGGCGCCATGCGCGGTGGCGTCCGGCAGCGCCGGGCCCTGTTCCAGGAAGCGCGCATTGTCGCGCGCGATGCCGGCCAGGCGCGAGTACGCGGCACGGATGGCGCGCCTGGCCGGGCTGAACGGGTGGATGCGCCAGACGGTAAAACTGAGCACGGTGGCAAACAGGCAGCCGAACATGTACAAGCCCAGGAAAGGCGCTGTCTGCGTCATCGATTCCAACGGATGCGTGACCATCACCACGCAGGCCGTGGCCGCCAGGATGGCCACTTGCGCCGTGGCCGCACCCCAGATGCGCGCCAGCGCGCCGGCCCAGGAAAACAGCAGCACGGCGATGGCCGCCGCCACCACGCCATGGCCGGCCGCCAGCGCCGTCAAGCCGCCAGCGACCGTCGACAGCAAGCCGAAGCCCACCATCGAGACGAAGCGCATGCGCCGCGTGCCGGCCGCGTCCGCCAGGCAGGTCCAGAAGGCGCCGATGGCGGCCCAGGAAAAATCGGGGTGGTCGAACAGCAGGCCCAGCAGCAGCATGGCGCTCGAGGCGCAGGCGGCCCGCAGGCCCTCGGACAGATTCGTTTCGTCGATGGCCAGGCTGACCATCCACAGGGGACGGCGCTGCGCCAGCTTGTCGGTATAGGCATGCATGCCCGTCAGCCAGCGGCCGGCCAGTGCGCGCGAACGGCGGTGAAGTTTCCTGAAATGCAAGTTGGACTTTGAAAGGGTATCAAAGCGTCATCGTAGCATTCCCCGGCGAAAAATGTTGCAGTGCAGCGTAAAATCCCTGCGGACGAAAAAAAGGGCTCTGTCATCGGCAAGCAGGGGAAATGCCGGAATCTTCCCTTGCTTGTGCTGTCTGACTCTGCATACTCACCACGCAGGGAGCAGATCATGCAGGCAGCCGAATGGATCAGCTTTATCGCGCAGTTTGCGCAGTTGAACCGACGCCAGCGCCAGGCAGGAATGGCCCTGCTGCGTGGCAACGCGCCACACGACGCGACCGTCGCGCTGCTGGAAAGTGTGGCCCAGCCGCGATTGGCCTGTCCCGCCTGTCACTCGGCACACCTGCACCGGCACGGCCATGCGCACGGCTTGCAGCGCTACCGCTGCGTTCCCTGCGGGCGTACCTTCAATGCCTTGACGGGCACGCCGCTGGCCCGCTTGCGCCACAAGGCGCTGTGGCTCGAGTATGCCGATTGCCTGCTCGACTCATCTTCGGTGCGCCAGGCTGCCAGCCAATTGGGTGTGCACCGCAACACCACGTTTCGCTGGCGTCACCGGTTTTTATCGCTGGCAAAGACGGATCGGCCGCATGGCCTGCATGGCATCGCCGAAGCCGACGAGTTATATCTGCTGGAATCGGAAAAGGGATCCAGAAACATGACGCGTCCGCCACGCCGCCGTGGCGGCCATGCTCACAAACGCGGCATATCCAATGAACAGGTGTGCATCCTGGTGGCGCGAGACCGCACGGGCCAGACCCTCGATTTCGTCACGGGCAAAGGGGCGCTGACCAAGGCGCAGTTACACCATTGTTTGCTACCCATGATCGACAAGGATGTCTTGCTGGTCACCGATGTCCATGCCGCCTACCGGGCTTTTGCTCGGGAAGCGGGCATCAGCCACCAGGCCGTCAACTTGCGCGCAGGCATCCGCGTACAGGGCGCCGCCCACGTGCAGAACGTCAATGCTTATCACAGCCGTTTGCGGCAATGGCTGGGTCCCTTTCACGGCGTGGCGACGCGCTACCTGCCAAATTATCTGGGGTGGCGCTGGATACTCGACGCCGGGCGCATCCGTTCACCGGAAACGTTATTGAGAGCAACGCTGGGCGCCTTCCCACATCTGACGGTGACATAGCCAAAAAAAGCGGCACCGCAGTGCCGCTTTTCCTGTCGACAGATAAATTTAGCTGACGACAGCCAGGCGCGGCTGCGTGCCGCCAAAACGCTGCTCGATCGACGCGGCAATGCCGGTGGCGTCCAGGCCCACGCTTTTCAGCAGTTGCACGGGGTCGCCATGGTCGATGAAGGTGTCGGGCAAGCCCAGCATCAGGATCGGCTTGACGATCCCCTCTGCCGCCAGCGCTTCGGCCACGGCAGAACCGGCGCCGCCCATGATGCAGCCCTCTTCCACCGTCACCAGGTAATCGTGTTCCGCGGCCAGCTGTTTCACCAGCGCCACGTCGAGCGGCTTGACGAAGCGCATGTTGGCCACCGTCGCGTCGAGCTTGTCGCCTGCCGCGACACTCGGCGCCACCATGGAACCGAAGGCCAGGATGGCGATGCGCTTGCCGTGGCGCTTGAGCTCGCCCTTGCCGATTTCAATGCTGGTCAGTTCCGGCACGATGGCCACGCCGGCACCGGCGCCGCGCGGATAGCGGATGGCGGCCGGGCCCGGATAGTGGTAGCCCGTCGTCAGCATTTGGCGGCATTCGTTTTCGTCGGACGCGGCCATGACGACCATGTTCGGGATGCAGCGCAGGAACGCCATGTCGTAGTTGCCCGCGTGCGTGGCGCCATCGGCGCCCACGAGGCCGGCGCGGTCCAGCGCGAACGTCACGTCCAGGTTTTGCAGGGCCACGTCATGGATCAATTGATCGTAGGCGCGCTGCAGGAAAGTCGAATAGATGGCCACGACGGGTTTCAAGCCTTCGCAGGCCAGGCCGGCGCCGAAGGTCACGGAATGCTGTTCGGCGATGCCGACGTCGAAATAGCGGTTCGGGAATTGCTGTTCAAATTTCACCATGCCCGAGCCTTCGCGCATGGCCGGCGTGATGCCCACCAGGCGCTTGTCGTGCGCGGCCATGTCGCACAGCCAGTTGCCGAACACTTCCGTGTACGTCATCTTGCCCGGCGCCGTGGCCGGCTTGATGCCTTCCGCCGGATTGAACTTCGGCGTGCCGTGGTACAAAATCGGTTCCGCCTCGGCCAGCTTGTAGCCCTGGCCCTTCTTGGTGACCACGTGCAGGAATTGCGGGCCCTTCAATTGCTTGATGTTTTGCAAGGTCGGGATCAGCGAATCGAGGTCGTGGCCATCGATGGGGCCGATGTAATTGAAACCGAATTCCTCGAACATGGTGGCAGGCACGACCATGCCCTTGGCGTGCTCCTCAAAGCGCTTCGCCAGTTCCAGCACGGGGCCGGGCAACACCGACTTGCCGACATTTTTCGCCGCCGCATAGAACTGGCCCGACATCAAGCGCGCCAGGTGACGGTTCAGCGCGCCCACGGGCGGCGAGATCGACATATCGTTGTCGTTCAAAATCACCAGCAGGTTGACGTCTTCCTGCACGCCCGCATTGTTCATCGCCTCGAAGGCCATGCCGGCCGTCATCGAACCGTCGCCGATCACGGCGATCGCGTGCAGCGGGTCGCCCTTGATCTTGGCAGCCTGCGCCATGCCCAGCGCGGCCGAGATCGACGTCGACGAGTGCGCCGTGCCGAAGGTATCGTATTCGCTTTCGTCGCGCTTCGGGAAGCCGGAAATACCGTCTTTCTGGCGCAAGGTATGCATGCGCTCGCGGCGGCCCGTCAGTATCTTGTGCGAATAAGTCTGGTGGCCCACGTCCCAGACGATGCGGTCGTGCGGCGTGTTGAACACGTAATGCAGCGCGACGGTCAGCTCGACCGTACCCAGGTTGGACGACAGGTGGCCGCCCGTCTTGGAGACGGAGTCGAGCAGGAAGCTGCGCAGTTCCTGGGCCAGCGGCACCAGTTGCGAGCGGGCCAGCTTGCGCACTTGCGCTGGTTCATTGATGGTTTCTAACAGTTTCATTTATGCCTTCCGCTGCACGACCAGGTCCGCCAGCTCGCGCAGACGGCGTGCCTTGTCCCCGAATGGCGCCAGCGCCGCATGGGCGTCGCACCGCAATTGTTCTGCCAGGGCTCTCGATGGTTCCAGCCCCAGTATCGATACGTAAGTCGGCTTGTTGGCAGCCGCATCCTTGCCTGCCGTCTTGCCCAGGGTGGCCGAGTCGGCCGTGGCGTCGAGCACATCGTCGACCACCTGGAACGCCAGCCCGACGGCGCGCGCATACGCGTTCAGCGCCGTCATCTCGTCTGGCGTCAAATCCTTGCCGGCCAGCGCGCCGAGGATCACGGCCGCGCGCAGCAAGGCGCCTGTTTTCAACTGATGCATCTGTTCCAGCTGCGGCAAGGTCAAGGCCAGGCCGACGCTGTCGAGGTCGATCGCCTGGCCGCCGCACATGCCTGCCGAACCCGAGGCGTGCGCCAGCAGCTTGAGCATGGCCATCTGCCGCGCCGGAGGAATGGCCGCGCCGTCGGCCAGCAGCATGAAGGCCTGCGATTGCAGCGCGTCGCCGACCAGCAGGGCTGTCGCTTCATCGTAGGCGATGTGCACGGTGGGCTTTCCACGGCGCAAGGCATCGTCATCCATGCACGGCATGTCGTCATGCACGAGCGAATACACGTGAATCATTTCCAGCGCGCAAGCTGCGCGCGCGAGGGTATCTTGATCGGCATCAAACAATTCACCCGCCGCCATCACCAGCAGCGGGCGCACGCGTTTGCCGCCGCCCAACAGCGCATAGCGCATGGCCGCGTGCAGCTTGTGCGGCACGACGTCTGCCGCCGGCAGGAACTGGTCGAGCCGGCCTTCCACGCCGGACTGGGTCGATTGCATCCAGTCGCCGAAGGTCACGCCGTCTTGTTGCACGCTGGCCATCATTGGGCGGCCTCGCCGGCATCCACGAACGGTTTCAACATGTCGCCTTCCAATACTTTCACCTGCGCTTCAACGCTGTCGAGCTGGGTAGCGCAATACTTGACCAGTTCCGAGCCGCGCTGATACGCCGCGACCGATGCTTCCAGCGGCAACTGGCCCGCTTCCATTTGCGTTACCAGCTGCGCCAGTTCCGCCATCGCCTCTTCAAACGAGGCCGGCGCTGCGGCAGCGGCAGTTAATTTCTTCGACATAAACTCAGATCTCTTCGTGGCACGAGGGGCTTGTAGGGAGACGCCGGGGATTCCCGGCCAGCATAGAAGCGTTATTTTAGAACAAACCACACTATTAAGTGAAAACTAAAGCGCAATCGGCGCGCTCAAAGTCAATAGCGTTGCCAGCTTGTCAGTGGATTTTAGCGCAATCGTCCCCATCTACCGGAAATTGCGCGCCAAATGACAATGTTTCTCATTAATAGACTATTTACCGGGGGGTTTTGGCAATGCCGAGGCCGATACGCGCTATAATCGCCGGTTCTGTCCGAAATACCGTTTCAACAAATTTGAATTCAGGTCTTTGCGGATTCTTTCTCTCTGTAGCGGTTGCCCAGGGAATGGCCTGGGGCACTGCTGACCGTTGTACATTTATGGGGGGTTGGGATGTCCGATCTGGCTACTCACGCCAAGCTGGCGCGCTCAAACGCGCAACTTCCGGTCCACGTCTATTTTGACGAAACGCTGTTGCAGCGTGAAATGCAGCAATTGTTCCAAGCCGGCCCGCGCTATGTCGGGCACGAGCTGATGGTGCCGGAAACCGGCGATTTTGCGACCCTGGCGTCTGAGAACGAAGGGCGCATGCTCGTGCGCAACGCCAACGGCATCGAAGTGCTGTCCAACGTATGCCGCCACCGGCAGGCGCTGATGTTCAACGGCCGCGGCAACGCGAACCATATCGTCTGCCCGCTGCACCGCTGGACCTACGACCTCAAGGGTGAACTGATCGGCGCGCCGCATTTCCCCGAGACGCCGTGCCTGAACCTGTCGAAAACGCCGCTGCAAAGCTGGAATGGCTTGCTGTTCGAACAGAATGGCTACAACGTGATGGAAAAATTGAAAGATTTGTCCGTCTCGAAAGATCTCGATTTTTCCGGCTACATGTTCGACCACGTGGAAATCCACGAGTGCGACTACAACTGGAAGACGTTCATCGAAGTCTACCTCGAGGATTATCACGTCGAACCGTTCCACCCGGGCCTGGGCAGCTTCGTCAGCTGCGACGACCTGCGCTGGGAATTCGGCAAGGATTACAGCGTGCAAACGGTGGGCGTGCACCGCGGCTTGCAGCAGGCCGGTTCGCCCGCCTACAAGAAATGGCAGGAGCAGGTGTTGCAATTCCGTGGCGGTGAAGCGCCGCCGTATGGCGCCATCTGGCTGACCCTGTATCCGAACATCATGGTCGAATGGTATCCGCACGTGCTGGTCGTCTCGACCCTGTGGCCCGATGGTCCGCAAAAGACGCGCAACGTGGTGGAGTTCTATTATCCGGAAGAAATCGTGCTCTTCGAGCGCGACTTCGTCGAAGCGGAACGGGCTGCCTACATGGAAACCTGCGTCGAGGACGATGAAATCGCCCAGCGCATGGATGCGGGCCGCAAGGCCCTGATGGCGCGCGGTGTCAGCGAAGTGGGCCCTTACCAGTCGCCCATGGAAGATGGCATGCAGCATTTCCACGAGTGGTACCGCAATAATATCGAACTATAATTCCCTCCAGGGCCGCATTGCGCGGCCTTTTCTTTTTCATCGTCAGGATTTCTCATGCAATCGCTTTGGATGCTATTTGCCAGTTTCATGTTCGCCATCATGGGCGTGTGCGTCAAGCTGGCGTCGGATATGTATTCGACGTCCGAAATCGTCATGTACCGCGGCATCATCGGCATGATCGTCATGAGCTGCACGATTTTGTACCAGGGCGGCAGTTTTAAAACCACGATGCCGGGCCAGCATCTGTGGCGCGGTGTGGTGGGCGTGATCGCCCTGTGGCTGTGGTTTTACGCGATCGCCATCCTGCCGCTGGCCACGGCCATGACCTTGAATTACATGGCGCCCATCTGGATCGCCGTGATCCTGCTGGCTGGCGGCTTCTGGAAAGGCATGAAACAGGTCGAGTGGCCGCTCGTGGCGGCCATCGCCATGAGCTTTGTCGGCGTGACCCTGCTGCTGCAGCCTGTGTTCGAAACGGACCAGCTGGCCGGCGCCATTACGGCCTTGATTTCCGGCATGCTGTCTGCCCTGGCCTATTTGCAGGTGCGCAAGCTGGGCTTGCTGGGCGAACCCGAATACCGGGTCGTATTTTATTTCTCGGTCGTCAATTTCCTCGCCGGCGTGATCGGCCACGTGGCCACTGCCGGCGGCGGCCCCGTCGTCTGGCATGCGCACACGAGCGCCTACGGCATCGGCTTGCTGGCCGCCATCGGCCTGTGCGCCACCATGGCGCAGATGGCCATGACGCGCGCCTATCGCCTGGGCAAGACCCTCGTGGTGGCCAATCTGCAATACACGGGCATCGTCTTTTCCAGCTTCTGGGGCGTGGTGATCTTCGGCGACCTGTTCGACTGGCACGGCTGGACCGGCATCGGCATCATTCTCGCTTCCGGCATCGCGGCAACCTATTACAATACCCGCAACACGGCCCGTGGCGCGGCGATCGCGCGCACGGATCCGATTGCCAGCGAAGTGTAAAGGAGCGTTTCCGATGTACACCACCTTGATCCAGGCCAGCGAACTGGCCAGCCACCTGAACGACAGCAACTGGGTGATCCTCGATTGCCGCCACGACTTGCTTAACCCCAATGCTGGCAGCGACGCGTTTGCCGCCGGCCACATCCAGAACGCGCAGTTCGCCGATATCGATACGGCCCTGTCCGGCCCCAAGACGGCGCGCGGCGCGGACTTTACGGGACGGCATCCTTTGCCCGACCGCAACGTCCTGCTGGCCACCTTGCGCGGCTGGGGCATCAATGACGACACGCAAGTGGTCGCCTATGACGGCCAGGGCGGCATGTTCGCCGCCCGTTTATGGTGGCTGCTGCGCTGGCTCGGCCATCCGGCCGTCGCCGTGCTCGACGGCGGCCTGGCCGCCTGGCAGGCGCAAGGCTTGCCCCTGGTCACGCCGGTAGCGCCCCGCCCTGTGGGCAACATCACGGAAAAAACCAGCCTGACGCGCACGGTCAGCGTGCAGGACGTCATCGCCAACCTGGAAACACAGGCACTGACCGTCATCGACGCGCGCGCGCCCGACCGCTATCGCGGCGAAAACGAAACCATCGACCCCGTGGGCGGCCACATCCCCGGCGCGAAAAACCGTTTCTTCAAAGATAACTTGCAAGCCGACGGCCGTTTCAAGAGCGCGGACGAACTGCAACGCGACTTCAGCGCATTGATAGACTCACCGCAAGCGGCCGTCCTGCAATGCGGCTCCGGCGTGACGGCTTGCCACAACCTGCTGGCCATGGAAGTGGCCGGCTTGCCGGGTGCGGCCCTGTATCCGGGCTCGTGGAGCGAATGGTGCGCCGATCCGGCGCGGCCTGTGGCGACGGGCACTGAATAAAAAAATGGCGGACCAACTGGTCCGCCACCTTTTATCAGTGGATAACTACGACGTTATCCCCAGCGCCTGATTCAGCCGTTCCAGCTCCGCCAGCCACGCCTGCTGGCTGGCCGGCTTCTGGTGACGCGGCTTGCGGGCCAGGTCCTCCGCCAGCAATTGCTCCAGTTCGCACAAGCGTTCCAGCTGCACGTCGACATCCGCCAGTACGGCAGATGCATGCTCCACGCGCGGCACGGGCGTCAACGCCTGCCCATCTTCTACACTGAGCCGTGCATACGCGCTGGCCGCGTCCGGCCACTCTGCCAGCTGGCCATCGGCCACCACCCAAAAACGGTTGCACGCCGTCTCGATCAGGTCGCGGTCGTGCGATACCAATAAACAGCCGCCCGCAAAGCCGCGCAGCGCTTGCCCCAGTTCCGCCTTGCCCTGCATGTCCAGGTGGTTGCTGGGCTCGTCCAGCAGCAGCAAATGGTAGCTGGCCAGGGACAGGCCCAGGAACAGCAGCCGCGCCCGTTCGCCGCCGCTCAGGGTGGCCACCGTCTGGCCATGACGCGCATAGGGAAAGCCGGCCGAAATCAAGGCCTGCTTGCGCGCCACCTGGCTGCGCGCAGCCTCGTTTTGCACGGCAAACGGGTACAGGGCGTCGGACAAATCCGCATCGTCCGCCAGTTGCTTGAGCGACTGGTCGTAGTAACCGATGTTGGCGGCGTGGTGGTAGCGCAGGTCACTGCGTTCCTCCTGCGCCTGTATCGCTTGCCAGCACAGGCGTAGCAAGGACGACTTGCCGCTGCCGTTGGCGCCCAGCAAGGCGATGCGGTCGCCCGGTTTCAGCCACAGCTGGCCGACGTGGAACAACAGCGGCGAGGCGGGCACGGCGCGCACGTCCAGGCCATCGAGCGCCAGCAGCTGGTCGGCCGCCAGCGCCTTGCCGCGCAGACTCAAACGCCAGGGCGCGCCCTCGCTGACGAACGACTGTTCATCCTGCAGTTTGTCGATGCGCCGCTGCATGTTTTTGGCCTTGCGCGCCATGCCGACGTTATCGTAGACCTTGCCCCACAGGGCCAGGCGGGTGCTGCTGACGGCCAGGCGGTCGATTTCCTTCTGTTCGGCCGCATGCCGGGCGGCAGCGGCCATGTCCGCTTCGGCCAGCGCCGCCAGCGCGGGGCCGCACGGCAAGTCGAAATCGTACAGGCGGCTATCGCGCAAGATCCAGCTGCGCGTGGCCACGTTGTCGAGCAGGCGCTGGTCGTGCGAGACGAGAATGAAGGCGCCGCGCCAGGCCAGCAGGAATTGCTCGAGCCACAGCAAGGACGGCAAGTCCAGGTGATTGCTCGGTTCGTCGAGCAGCAGCACGTTCGGTTCCTGCAGCAGGGCGCGCCCCAGCAGCAATCGCGTGTGCTGGCCGCCGGATAAAGAATGCACGGGCACTTGCGCGGTTTCCTGGTCGAAACCCAGCTCGGCCAGCAGGCTGTCGACCCGCCAATGCAGTTCCGGCTGGTCCAGCACGGGCGCCAGCAAGGCGTCGTACAGGCTCAGGCTGGCAAGTTCGGCTGGCAAATGCTGCTCCACGTGCTGCAAGCGGCAGGCACGGGCGACATGGATGGTGCCGGACGTCGCTTCCCGCGTGCCGCTGAGCAAGCCCAGCAAGGTGGATTTGCCGCAGCCATTGTGGCCGATCAGGCCGATACGGTCGCCCTGGCGCAAGGTAAAGGCGAGTTCGTTGAACAGGAAACCGTCGTGGGTATCCAGCTGTAAAGCTTGTGTCGAGATAAGGGTAGTCATGGCTCTTGTCTTTGTTCGGGATGCAAGCATCCGCGTTAACAGGAGCGCTAACGACAACGGAGTACCAGGAAAGGACTCGTGGAGGAGGGTAACTTTGCTCTGGCCAGGTTATCGCAGCGCGATAGAACGTGGGCAAGAGCTGGCAAATGTGCTTAAAGAACGCGCATCCCATAGGGCGAGCATAAAAATTTCCATATTTTCCTCCTTTCTGTGCAAGTTAGTCAGAAAGGCAATACTACACCCACACAGTCAGTACATCAACCGCCGTGGCGCTTGTGCGTCAGGAACAGCACGATGCACACGCCCAGCGCGATCAGGAGCACTTGCGGAATGGTTTCGCGCAAGGTGGCGCGGCGCTGCATCTGCGGCATCAGGTCGGACAAGGCGATATAGATGAAGCCGGACGAGGCGAACACGAGCACGTAAGGAATCAGATTGCTGGCGCGGTCCAGGGTGAAATAGCCGAGCAGGCCGCCCGCCACCGCCATCAGGCTGCACAGCAGGTTGAAGATATAGGCGCGCAGGCGCGAGAAGCCGGCGTTGAGCAGCACGATGAAATCGCCGATTTCCTGCGGGATTTCATGCGCGATGATGGCCAGGCCCGTCACCAGGCCCAGCTTCGGGTCGGCCAGGAAGGCGGCCGCGATCAGGATGCCGTCCGTAAAATTGTGCATGCCGTCGCCAACGAGTATCATCCAGCCGGCCTTGCCCGCCTCGTGCTTGTCGTGCCCGTGCGCATGGTGGTGTCCATCGCCTTCGTGGTGGTGCGAATGGCGCAGGATGGCGAATTTTTCCAGCATGAAGAAGGCCAGCAAGCCCGCCAGCAGGGTAGCGAACAGGGTGCGTGGATCCGCCTGCGATTCGAACGCTTCGGGCAAGGCGTGCAGCAAGGATGTCGACAACATGATGCCGACGGACAAGCTGACCATACGCTCGACCACTTTGGACAGGAATGCAAACGAAAAGATCGCCGCCGCGGTAATGCTCAACACGCCCGCGATCGTGGTCGCGAGCAAAATGGATATAAGGACGGGATCGATGATTTTCTTACCTCAAAATGGCGCCGGGTCACTGGCGCCCGCGATGCTGGCGTCTGGCCTGATGAATGCGTTGTTATCTATTGTTTAATTTTTTGCGCGTTTGGCGGCAGCGTCGCGCGATGAAGATGCAATTGTACTGCATTGGCGCGCAGCGGGCATTTTACAGCCCGGTGCGCCTTTCGCGCCAACTTCTGGGAAATGCGGTGTTTTTCTGTTGCGGCATCACGCCACGCCGTGCTGCTTGAACCAGGCAAGGCAGAGCGCATAGCCGTCTTTCGCATCGGCCGCCACGTAGCTGGGACGGTAATCGGCATTGAAGGCGTGGCCCGCATCGGGGTACACGACAAACTCCGATTTGTTGCCGCCCTTGGCCAGCGCCTCCTTCATCTTCGCGATCGATTCCTGGCTGATACCCGTATCCTTGCCGCCATACAAGCCCAGCACGGGGACCTTCAAGGTGGCGGCGATATCGATGGGGTTGCTCGGCTGCAAGGGATTGGGCTCGCCCACGAGGCGGCCATACCAGGCCACGCCCGCCTTGACGGCCGGATTGTGCGCCGCATACAGCCACGTGATGCGCCCGCCCCAGCAGAAACCCGTGATGCCCAGGCGACTCGTGTCGCCGCCATTTTGTTTCGCCCACGCCACCACCGCATCGAGGTCCGTCATCACTTGCGCGTCCGGGGTCTTGGCGATAATGCCTTTCATCAACTCCGGGATGCTGCCCACTTTGGTCGGGTCGCCCTGGCGCACGAACAGATCGGGCGCCAGCGCCAGGTAGCCCTGCTTGGCGAAACGGCGCGCCATGTCGGCGATATGTTCATGCACGCCAAAAATTTCCGAAATGACCAGTACCACGGGCAAACCCGTCTTACCCTCCGGCTGGGCCGCATACACGGGCACGGCCTGGCCATCGACCATCACCGACATGCTGCCCGTGACAAGCCCGGCGGAATCCGTCTTGATGATGTTTTGCGCCGCCACGGGCAGCACGGCCACGGCAAAGCCCGTGCCCAGCGCCACCTTCAGGAAACCACGCCGGCCGTCCGGCCCGGACAAGCTGCTCTGGCCCAGCAAACTTTCACAATCGGTGATCATGTCGCTCATGCGTTTCTCCTGAAAGATGTGTTGACAAAAAATGTCGGCTTACGCGCTGCGCGCTAAGCCGACCTACGGTCATTGCTGCTATGTCACATTGTTAATGCGCTTCGTCCCAATTTTTACCGACGCCCACTTCCGCCGTCAGCGGCACCTTCAGCGCGGCCACACTGGCCATCAGTTCCGGCAGCTTGCGCTTGACCAGCTCGAGCTCGGCGTCCGGCACTTCCAGCACCAGTTCATCGTGCACCTGCATGATCATCTTCGTCTGCAAATTGTCCGTTTCCAGCCAGCCTTGCACGGCGATCATGGCCAGCTTGATCAGGTCGGCGGCCGTGCCCTGCATCGGCGCGTTGATCGCCGCACGTTCCGCACCCTGGCGGCGCGGGCCGTTTGGCGAATTGATTTCCGGCAGCCACAAACGGCGGCCGAACACGGTTTCCACGTAGCCGCGCGCCTTTGCTTGCTGGCGCGTGTCTTCCATGTACTGTTTCACGCCGGAAAAACGGGCGAAGTAACGGTCGATATAGCTTTGCGCGGCCGTACGGTCCACGCCCAGGTTACCGGCCAGGCCGAATGCGCTCATGCCGTAGATCAGGCCGAAGTTGATGACCTTGGCGTAGCGGCGCTGTTCGCTCTGCACTTCCGCAGCTGGCACGCCAAAGATCTCGGCGGCCGTGGCGCGGTGAATGTCGATGCCGTCGGCAAACGCGCGCAGCATGGCTTCGTCGCCCGAGATATGCGCCATGATGCGCAATTCAATTTGCGAATAGTCGGCCGAGACGATGTGGCTGCCGGGCGGCGCAATAAAGGCTTCCCGGATGCGGCGGCCTTCCGCGCTACGGATGGGAATATTCTGCAAGTTCGGGTCGTTCGATGCCAATCGCCCCGTCACGGCCACGGCTTGCGCATAGTTCGTATGCACCCTGCCCGTCGTGACGTTGATCATCTTCGGCAATTTGTCCGTGTAGGTCGACTTCAGCTTGGCCATGCCGCGGTATTCAAGCAGCACTTTGGGCAATGGATAATCCTCGGCCAGCTTTTGCAAGACTTCTTCATCCGTCGAAGGCGCGCCCGTCGGGGTTTTCTTGACCACCGGCAGTTTCAGCTTTTCAAAGAAAATCTCGCCGATCTGCTTGGGCGAACCGAGGTTGAACGGCTGCTCGGCCAGTTCATACGCCTTCTTTTCCAGCTCGAGGATTTTCACGGCCAGCTCGGCCGACTGGATGTTGAGCAGTTCATCATCGATCAGCACGCCGTTGCGCTCGATCTTTTGCAAGACCACGGCCGTCGGCATCTCGATCTTTTCATAGATGAAGGTCAGCTTGTCATCGCCCGCCACATTGCCCCACATGGCATTGTGCAAACGCAAGGTGACGTCGGCATCTTCGGCCGCGTATTTCGCCGCCTGCTCCACTTCCACCTGGTTGAAGGTGATCTGCTTGGCGCCCTTGCCGCACACGTCCTCGAACGGGATCGTCGTGTAGTTCAGGTGGCGCAGGGCCAGGCTGTCCATGTCGTGCTTCTTGTGCGATTCGAACACATACGATTCGAGCAAAGTATCGTGAGCGATGCCGCGCAGGGTCACGCCGTGGTTGGCGAAGATGTGGCTGTCGTATTTCAGGTTCTGGCCCAGCTTGGGCTTGTTGGCATCTTCCAGCCACGGGCGCAGTTTCGCCAGCACGTGTTCGCGCGTCAACTGTTCCGGCGCGCCCGCGTAATCGTGGGCCAGCGGGATGTAGCAGGCGCTGTGTTCGGCAACGGACAGGGAAATGCCGACCATTTGCGCCGTCATCGGTTCCAGCGACGTAGTTTCCGTGTCGACAGCCGTCAGGGGCGCCGCATCGATCAGGGCGATCCATTTATCGAGCTGTTCGTCCGTCAAGACGGTTTCATACACGGCCTCGACTGCCGGCGAGGCATCGGCGAACATGTCGCCCGTCGTATTGCTGGCAACACTACCGGCGGCGACAGGCGCACCGACCGGCGACATCGGCGGCGGCGCCGCGCCCAGTTCGCGCAGCAGGGCCTTGAAGCCATAGCGGTTGAAGAAGGCCAGCAGCGCTTCCTTGTCTTCGTGTTTCGCCACCAGCGAATCGGCGATCGTTGTCATGTGCCCGGACAAATCGCAATCGGTCTTGACGGTGATCAAGGCGCGCGCTTGCGGCAGCCATGGCAGGGCCGTGCGCAGGTTTTCTCCCACGGCGCCACCCACACTGGCCGCGTTTTCCATCACGCCTTCCAGGCTGTCGTACAAGGTCAGCCATTTGACGGCTGTCTTCGGGCCGCACTTCGAGACGCCCGGCACGTTGTCGACCGTATCGCCGATCAGCGACAGATAATCGATGATGCGGTTCGGCGGCACGCCGAATTTGACCAGCACGGCCGCTTCGTCGAGCTTCTCATTGCTCATGGTATTGATCAGGGTCACCTGGCTGTTGACCAGCTGCGCCAGGTCCTTGTCGCCAGTCGACACCACCACGTTCATGCCGGCGGCTGCCGCCTGCACGGCCAGGGTACCGATCACGTCGTCCGCTTCCACGCCGTCGACCATCAGGATAGGCCAGCCCATGGCGCGCACGGCTTCGTGGATCGGTTCGATCTGCAAGCGCAGGTCGTCCGGCATCGAGGCGCGCGTCGCCTTGTATTCGGGATACATGTCGTCGCGGAAAGTTTTCCCTTTGGCATCGAACACGCAGGCGATGTAGGCGGCCGGATAGTCGGCGCGCAAACGGCGCAGCATGTTGACCATGCCGTGCATGGCGCCCGTGGGATAGCCATCCGGGCTGCGCAAGTCGGGCAGCGCATGGAAGGCACGATAAAGGTAACTGGAACCGTCGACTAACAGCAGGGTGTTTTGCATAATGCCAATAAAATAAGGTGAGCCGCGCCAGCCGGGAAGAAACAGCAGCGGACGGGCGGAATATCGCACAATTATCGCAGAGTTTAGGGCCGCGCCACCGGCCGCAACTCTTGCCGTTCCCGGCGTTTTTAGCAAGCTGGCGGCCCCGTGCGGGCGCGCGGGCTGCCGTTGCCAGCCATTTCGGCACATTTAAACAGCATTGCCTACCAGTTTGTTACAATGCCTTATAGATAAATTGACGGCATTACACACTGCACGCGCTGCAGTCCCACACATGGAAGCGAACCCATCATGATGCGTACATCGACACTCTGGACATTCCTCGCCCTGCCCCTGCTGGCATGTTCGGCCATTGCCAGCGCCCAGACGCCGGCCAAACCGAGCGACGCGCCACCCCAGCTCGAACGTATCGAGGAAATGGGCGAAGCACCGATCACCGTGGCGCCAGCGGCGGCCAAGCAGCAAATCACCGAAAAACGCGAAGCGGGCGTGACGTCCGAAGTCAAAGTCACGAGCGGCGGCAGCACCTATTACATGAAGCCGGCCGCCGGTGGCGACCAGGCCAACGGCAACGCCTTGCGCGGCCCGCAATGGAAAGTGCTGGAATTTGACCTGGGCAAGAAGAAACAGAAACAACGCGATGAAGAGGCAGCGGACGCGCCAGCACCACCCGCACCAGCGAAGTAAGCAGCCACTCTCTTCTGCCCTGCCCCGGCCATCTGCGGGGCAGCCGGCTTTTTTTGACCTTTTAGACCATTCCCCTCTTTCCCATGGCAGTTTTTACCGCGCTACACCTGGACGATATCGGCCAGTGGATCACGCAGTTTCCACTCGGCAAACCTCTGGCGCTCAAGGGCATCGCGTCCGGCATCGAAAACAGCAATTTTTTCCTGAGCACGGAGCGCGGCGAGTACGTGCTGACGATCTTTGAAAACCTCAGCTTCGAGCAATTGCCGTTCTATCTGCAACTGATGCGCCATTTGGCGGACCGGGGCGTACTGGTGCCGGCGCCGATCGCCAATGCCGATGGCGAACTGGTGACGGCCCTGCAAGGCAAGCCGGCCGCCATCGTCAGCAAACTCGACGGCAGCTCGCAGATGGCGCCGCAAGCCGTGCATTGCGCGGCCGTCGGCGCCATGCTGGCGAAGATGCATCTGGCGGCGCAGGATTTCCCCCTGCAGCAGCCGAATTTGCGGGGCCTGGACTGGTGGAACGCCACCACGCCCTTGGTCTTGCACCACCTCGACGACGCCAAAGCGCACTTGCTGCGCGCGGAAATCCATTTCCAGGACGCCTTTGCTGCCTGCGATACCTATAAAGCCATCCCGCGCGGCCCCGTGCATGCCGACTTGTTCCGCAACAACGTCATGTTTGACGGCGAGCAACTGACAGGCTTTTTCGACTTTTACTTTGCCGGCTGCGACACGTGGCTGTTCGACGTGGCCGTCACCGTCAACGACTGGTGCGTGGACCTGGCCACGGGGGTGCTCGATACCGAAAGAGTGCGTGCCCTGCTCGACGCCTACCAGGCCGTGCGCCCGTTTACGCACGAAGAACAAACGGCATGGCAACCGATGCTGCGCGCCGCCGCACTGCGTTTCTGGTTGTCGCGCCTGTACGATTATTACCAGCCGCGCGAAGCGGAAATGCTGACCCCGCACGACCCCACGCATTTCGAACGCATTCTGCGCGAACGTATTGCCACACCTGCTCCGGAACTGTTTTAAAAATGGAAAAATTACCTGCAAGTACAGGTTGGCAATGGGTGAAACAAGGCTTTGCCCTGTTTCGCAAGCAGCCTGGCGGCATGTCGATGTTGTTTCTCGGCTATATGTTCTGCATGCTGGCCGTCAGCATCGTGCCCGTGCTCGGCCAATTGCTGCCCGTCATCCTGGTCCCCGTGTTTTCCGTCGCCTTCGTGCAAGGCTGCCTGAATATCGACCAGGGCAAGCGCGTCCTGCCCAGCCTCTTGATCTCGGGCTTCCGCAAGCCCGCTTTTCCTTCCCTGTTCGGCCTGGGCGTGCTGTACATCCTGATGGCCATCGTCGCCATCGGCGCCTCGACCCTCGTGGACGACGGTTTGCTGTGGAAACTGGTCACCGGGCAACTGACGGAAGAAGCGGCACGCGCCGCCATCCCCGAATCGCGCCTGGGCCTCGGCATCCTGCTGGCCATCGCGATGTACGTGCCTGCCGCCATGGCCTTCTGCTTTGCCGCACCGCTGATCTACTGGCAACGTATCAGCCTGGGCAAGGCGCTGTTCTTCAGCTTTTTCGCCGTCTGGCGTTCGCTATCGGCCTTCATCGTCTTCGCCGCCACCTGGTTCGCCATCAGCATCGTCACCAGCCAGTTGCTGGCCGTCATCTTTGGCCGCACGCAGCTGATGATGCAACTGATGATGCCGCTGTCGATGATCTTGACCATCATCATGCATTGCTCGTTCTACGCCGCCTACCGCCAGATCTTCGGCCTGCCCGTCGATGAGAGCAAGACGGTGTCGTTGGACAAGCAGAACAACTGATTTCGGCTCTGCACAAAAAAGGGCAGCCTGCGCAGGCTGCCCTTTTTTTGTCGAATGCCATGCAATGCCACAGCGTAGGTCGGATTAGCGGGGCCGAAGGCCACGCGTAATCCGACAACATTGTTAGCCCCCGCGGTGGCGCCAGATTACCGTCACAGCCGTTCCAGCTTCGCAATCCCCAAATCCAGCACCTTCATGCCGTGCTGTCCGAAATTGATCTGCGCGCGCGCATTGCCGCCGCCACCTTCGATATTGACGATCACGCCTTCGCCGAACCTGGCGTGCGCCACGGATTCACCGATGCGCCAGCCGCCGCCCGTGGCTTTTTGCGCGATCTTTTGCGCAATCGCATTGTCCGAACCGAGGCTGACCACACGCGGTGCCTCGTCCCAGGCCGACTTGCGGTTACCGAACCAGTTGGCCTGGACCTTCGGCGACAGCCATTTCAGCGATTCTTCCGGCAATTCGTCGAAGAAGCGCGACTTCATGTTGTAGCGCGTCTGGCCATGCAGCATGCGCGTCTGCGAAAAGCTCATGTACAGCCGCTTGCGCGCGCGTGTGATGGCCACGTACATCAGCCGGCGTTCCTCTTCCACGCCATTGTCTTCCTTCGAACTGCTTTCGTGCGGGAACAGGCCCTCTTCCAGGCCCGTGATGAACACGTTGTCGAATTCCAGGCCCTTGGCCGAGTGCACCGTCATCATCTGCAGCGCATCCTGGCCCGCCTGCGCCTGGTTGTCACCCGCTTCCAGCGACGCGTGCGACAGGAAAGCGGACAGCGGTGACATCACGGCCGGCAGCGGCGCGTCCGCATCGAGGATTTCGATGCCATCCTGGTTGACCACGGGCGCGCCCGACTGCGCCTGGGCGGCAGGCCCCAGATGGGCCGGTGCGCCCTGGCCGAAACCTTCCTCGGAAATGAACTGGCTGGCCGCGCTGACCATCTGTTCCAAGTTCTCGATGCGGTCGGCGCCTTCTTTTTCGTTCTGGTAATGCTGGAGCAAGGTACTCGCTTCGAGCACCACTCTGACCATTTCCGGCAGAGACAATTGCTGCGTTTCAAAGCGCACGCCTTCGATCAGCTTGACGAAGCCGGCCAGCACGCTGCCAGCCTTGCCCGCCACATACGGCACGGAGGCGTACAGCGAAATGCCGTACTGTTCCGAGGCGGCCTGCAATTGCTCGATCGAGCGCATGCCGATGCCGCGCGTAGGGAAATTGACCACGCGCAAGAAGGCCGAATCGTTGTGCGGATTGTCCATCAACTGCAAATAGGCAATCGCGTGCTTGACCTCGGCGCGCTGGAAGTAGCGCTGGCCGCCATACACGTGATACGGAATCGCGGCCGAAAACAGCGCATGCTCGATCACGCGCGACTGCGCATTCGAGCGGTATAAAATCGCGATTTCGCTGCGCGAAGCGCCATCGGCGATCAGGCTTTTCGCCTCTTCGATGATCCACTGCGCTTCCTGCAGATCGGAACTGGCTTCATACACGCGCACCTGCTCGCCATGGCCCGCGTCCGTGCGCAGATTCTTGCCCAAGCGCTTGCTGTTGTTCGCGATCAGCACGTTGGCGCTGTCGAGGATGTGGCCATGCGAGCGGTAGTTCTGCTCGAGCTTGATCAAGTTCTTGACCTGGAACTCATGCTCGAAGGCGCTCATATTGCCCACGTTGGCGCCGCGGAACGCGTAGATACTCTGGTCATCGTCGCCGACGGCAAACAGGGCGCCGCCATCGCGGCTGCCGTGGCCAGCCAGCAATTTGAGCCAGTTGTATTGCAAGTTGTTCGTATCCTGAAACTCGTCCACCAGAATATGGCGGAAACGGGCCTGGTAGTGTTCACGCAGCGGTTGATTGCGGCTCAGCAATTCGTACGTGCGCAGCAGCAATTCCGCAAAATCGACGACGCCTTCGCGCTGGCACTGGTCGTCGTACAACTGGTACAGCTCGACCATCTTGCGCTCGTGCGCGTCGTACGCTTCCACATCCGTGGCGCGCAAGCCCTGGTCCTTGGCATTGTTGATGAAATACATCACCGTCTTCGGCGGGAATTTTTCATCATCGATGTTGTTTGCCTTCAACAAGCGCTTGATCACCGACAATTGATCCTGCGAGTCGAGGATCTGGAACGTTTGCGGCAAGGCCGCGTCGCGGTAGTGCGTGCGCAGCAAGCGGTTGCACAGGCCGTGGAAGGTACCGATCCACATGCCACGCGTATTGATCGGCAGCATGGCCGACAGGCGCGTGAGCATTTCCTTGGCGGCTTTATTGGTAAACGTCACGGCCAGGATGCCGGGCGGCGATACCTGCTGGGTCTGGATCAGCCACGCGATGCGGGTGGTCAGCACGCGGGTCTTGCCTGAACCGGCGCCTGCCAGGATCAGCGCATGCTGCGCCGGCAAGGTGACGGCAGCCAATTGTTCGGGATTGAGGTTGTGAAGAAGATTTTGCATCCCATGATTATACCGGCATGGCTAAAAATACTGTGCATTTGTCCAGCGGTCGCGGCATTTTACCCACGCGCGCTACAATCGCCATCCCGACACCGCAGCCTGTATACCATGACACCACCGACCCACCTCGACGGCGCCCGCGTACTCGCCTGGGCCTGGTCCGACCAGCCCTTCGGCCACGTCACCAATGAGCATGGTGGCGTCCTCACCGCTATCCACGGCCTGGCCGTGTGCCGCTACGCAGACGAAGCGCGCGTCTACCGTTTCAGCTGCGACGCGCAGTGGGAAACGGTGCAGGATGACGTGTATGCCAGCGAGGACGACGCCAGGGAGCAGTTGCCGGCGCAATACCGCGCCGTGGCCGCCACCTGGAATCTTGCTTAGCGCACCAGCTTCGCCTTGCCTTCGCTGAGCGCCTGGGCGATTACCTGGCGCGTGGTCTTGTCGGCGATCTTGACGACTTTTTCCTGCTGGCGGCCCAGGTCGCCCATTTGCTTGCCCAGCGCTTCCATCGGCTTGCTGCGCTGCTCCATCTGGCGTGACATCTGCTCCGCTTTCTCGGCCTCGCGCTCGTGCACGTCGGCGATGCGGTCGTTGATCTCTTCCATCTCTTCCTGCGCATCTTCCATCTGCTGCTGCAGGCGCTCCACGTCGCGCTCGGCCGCGCGGCGCGCCGTGTCGCTCGTCGCCAGCGCCTGGCGGCGCGAGGCGTCACCGAGCTTGCGGCCCAGTTCCTGCTGCTGGCGGCCCAGCGCGCGCAGCTGTTCCGACTCGCGCGCGCTGCCTTTTTCCAGGCTGCGGGCGCCCATCTTGCGGCCCATTTCGCCCATGGCCTTGCCATGCGCGCCCATTTGATCGCCGAGCGCGCTCATCTCCTTGCCGAGCTGTTTCGAAGGCTGCCATGCCGTGCGCACCTTGCCCAGCAAGGCCGCATCCTGCAGCACATAGGCCTGCCCCTGGTCGCGGAACCACAGGAACGGTCCTTTGATCGAGCGCTTGAGCTTTTCCACCTGCTGCGAGTGAATATCGCTGTCGACGACGATGACGCCCTCGCTATCCGTGGCGCCGTCGACGAGCGCATAGCTTTCGCCCTTGTCGATCGAACGGCTGACCTGCACGCTGGGCGCGGCCGGCGGGGCAGGCGGTGTCGGCGGCTGCGGCGGCTGCACGGCCAGCGCGCTGCCGCCAAGCAGGATACCGGCCAGGCTGAGGATCAAACGATAGGAAGTGGACATGGCTGCCTCGTCGCAAAAGTAGTGGAGCATTGACTTTAGCGGCGGATGGAGCACGGCTCCAGCGCGGTGCGACAGGCTGCAAAAAGACCTGCCTGGATGGCAAACACGGACGATGGATGGAACGCGGGGCAAAAAAAACGGAGGCCGCAGCCCCCGCAAAACACCGTGGTACGGCGTATTTACATTAGTACAAGACGACGGAGCGGATCGATTCGCCGCTCTTCATCAGGTCGAAGCCCTGGTTGATGTCGTCGAGCTTCAGGCGGTGCGTGATCAGGTCGTCGATGTTGAGCTTGCCTTCCATATACCAGTCGACGATCTTCGGCACGTCCGTGCGTCCCCGTGCGCCGCCGAAGGCGGAACCTTTCCACACGCGCCCCGTCACCAGCTGGAATGGACGGGTGGAAATTTCCTGGCCCGCTGCCGCCACGCCGATGATGATGGACTGGCCCCAGCCCTTGTGGCAGCACTCGAGCGACTGGCGCATGGTGGTGGTGTTGCCGATGCATTCAAACGAATAGTCGGCGCCGCCGTCCGTCAGCTGCACAATCGTGTCGACCACATTTTCCACCTCATTGGCGTTGACGAAATGCGTCATGCCGAACTTGCGCGCGATGGCCTGGCGGGCCGGGTTGATGTCCACGCCGATGATCTTGTCGGCGCCGACCATCTTGGCCGCCTGGATCACGTTCAAACCAATGCCGCCCAGACCGAACACGACCACGTTGGCGCCCGCCTCGACCTTGGCCGTGAACAGCACGGCGCCCACGCCGGTGGTGACGCCGCAGCCGATGTAGCAGACCTTGTCGAATGGTGCGTCTTCGCGGATCTTCGCCAGAGCGATTTCCGGCACGACGATGTAATTCGAGAACGTGGACGTGCCCATGTAGTGGAAGATGGGCTTGCCGTCGATGGAAAAGCGCGATGTCGCGTCCGGCATCAGGCCGCGGCCCTGGGTCGAGCGGATCGACTGGCACAAATTGGTTTTTTGCGACAGGCAGAATTTGCACTGGCGGCATTCCGGCGTGTACAGGGGAATGACGTGGTCATCCTTTTTCAGGCTTTTCACGCCCGGCCCCATGTCGACGACGATGCCGGCGCCTTCATGGCCCAGGATCGACGGGAAGATGCCTTCCGGATCGGCGCCCGACAGGGTGTAATAATCCGTGTGGCAAATGCCCGTGGCCTTGATCTCGACCAGTACCTCGCCCTCGCGCGGGCCGGCCAGGTCGACTTCCTCGATGGTCAAAGGCGCGCCCGCCTTCCATGCAATCGCTGCTTTGGTTTTCATGTGTGTCCTGTGCTGTGTATGGTTGAACCGGGCGCGCCAAGGCGCCGTATCGCCACATCATAGCAAAGCAGGCGCCAGTAAAACGCTTACTTGGTTTTCGCGCGGTTCAAAAAGGCGCCGTGCAAGCCGTTCAGGGTTTCCTCGGCCAGCAGCAGCTGGCTGGCGATTTCATTGATCTTGCGGCGGCTGGAACGGGCATGGTCGCGCAGCACTTCGAAAGCCGTGTTGCGGTCCGTCTGAAACTTGCCCATCAACAAACCGACTGCCAAACTCGTTTCGCGTCCGGCGGCCAGGGCCGCGTTCAGGTTCAGCTCGGTGCGGCGCAGCTGGCGGATTTCGTCCGCACGGGCCAGGCCCGCTTCGAACGCGGGCATCAAGCGGCCTTCGTCGACGGGTTTCACCACATAGCCGACGGCGCCGTAGGCCGCCGCCTGCTTGCCCGACTCGCTGTCGCCGCTGCCGGACAGGAACATGAACGGCACGGCCGTCTCGCCATGCAGGCGCTTGGCCAGTTCCAGGCCGGACATGCCCGGCATGTGGATGTCGAGCAAGGCCAGGTCCGGCTCGCGCTGGGCGATCAGCTGCAGCGCCACTTCGGCCGAATGGGCCAGGGCTGTTTCGTAGCCGGCATGGCGCAGGACTTCGCCGAGGAACTCCAACAGGAGCTGGTCATCGTCAACGATCAGGATAAGGCGTTTCGCGGCGGCTGGCTGGCTCATGGGTGGGGGACCTCGGTAATGAATGATGTTCTTATTATATGCCGATTATTCGCCCAAACCAGCCTTGCACGCCACTGTTCATGCCGCAAACAATTGATTGAATTGCTGCACCGCAATATCCACATCTTCCGCCTGATAGACGCTAGTGATGGCCGCCACCATGTCGGCACCGCGCGCGGCCAGCGGCGCGGCGTTCTCCGGCGTCATGCCGCCGATCACCACGCAAGGCAAGGCGATCTCGCGTTTCGCCTGCAGCACGATGTCGAGCGGTGTCGTGACCGGATACTTTTTCACCAGCGATGGATAAAAGCCGCCGAAGGCCACATAGCTGGCGCCGCCCGCCTCCGCCGTTCGTGCCAATGCCATGTCGCCATAGCAGGAAGCGCCGACGATCTTGTCCTTGCCCAGGCGCGTGCGCACCTGTGCCACGGACGCATCCGTGCCGCCCACGTGCACGCCGTCCGCGTCGAGCTCTTCGCACAGCTCGATGAAGTCGTTGATGATGAAAGGCACGCCATACTTGCGGGCCAGGTCCAGCAAGGCGCCCGCCTGCTCGCGCCGCTGATCCGCTTCCGCGCTCTTGTGGCGGTATTGCAGGAAGGCCACGCCTTCCTGCAAGGCTTGCTCGCTCACGTCGAGCAGGCGGTCGGTGTCGTCCCAGTTCGGGGTGACCAGATACAGTCCACGCATGATATTTCCCTTATTGAATGAATCGTTGCGGCATCAGCTGGCCTGGCGCAATCGCATACGCGCCAGCCAGGGCCGCATGGCAATAGCATTGTGCGCCATCGAGTGCCTCTTGCATCGGCACGCCTTGCGCCAGGCGCGCCGCGATGGCGGACGCCAAAGTGCAGCCGCTGCCGTGAAATTCGCCGGGCAAGCGCGGCCAGCGCCACTCGCGCTCGCTGCCAGCGCCATCGAGCCAGCGGTTGACGATCATCTCGCCTTCGCCATGGCCGCCCGTCACCAGCACGTTCTCACAGCCTTGCGCCAACAGATATTCCGCGCCGCCGAGGGCCAGCGCTTCCGGCCCGTTCGGTACGATGACGGTCGTCACCGGCAGCAAGGGCGCCAGCGCCAGCACGGCATCGTCCCGGCTCAGCACGTCGCCATGGCCGCTGGCCAGCACGGGGTCGAGCACGACAGGCAAGCTTGGGCGAATCAGCCGCAATTGCGCGATCAGTTGCGCAATGACGGCCGCATTCGCGGCGCTGCCGGGAATGCCGATCTTCACGGCATCGATGCTGATCTTGTCGATCAGCGCCTGCGCCTGCCGGCGCAGCAATTCCGGCGCCACCGGCTCGACGCCGAAGACCCTGTCGTTGTCCTGCACCGTCAGCGCCGTGATGACGGGCAAGGCATGCGCGCCCTGCGCCGCAATGGCCACGATATCGGCGGCGATGCCGGCGCCACCCGACGGATCGGCGCCGGCAAACACGAGCACAGTGTGGCGCATCGGCATCGTCACGCCAAGCGGCCCGCCATCGGCGACGATGGCGACGCGGCAAATTTACGGGGCATGCGGCCCGCCAGAAATGCTTCGCGCCCGGCCCGCACGGCCAGCTTCATCGCATGCGCCATGCGCACGGGATCGCGCGCGCCAGCAATGGCCGTATTCATCAGCACGCCATCGCAGCCGAGTTCCATGGCAATGGCCGCATCGGACGCCGTGCCCACGCCAGCATCGACGAGCACGGGCACTTTCGCCTGGTCGATGATCAGCGACAAGTTCCACGGATTCAAGATGCCCATGCCCGAGCCGATCAAGGACGCGAGCGGCATGACGGCCACGCAGCCGATGTCTTCCAGAATCTTCGCCTGGATCGGGTCGTCGCTGCAGTAGACCATCACGTCAAAGCCATCCTTGACCAGCGCCTCGGCCGCGATCAAGGTTTCCGGCATGTGCGGGAACAGGGTCTTTTCATCACCGAGCACTTCCAGTTTCACCAGATTGCGTCCGCCCAGAAGCTCGCGCGCCAGTTGCAGGGTGTAGACGGCGTCCTTGGCGTTGTAGCAGCCAGCCGTGTTCGGCAAAATCGTATACTGGTCGGGCGGCACGAAGTCGAGCAGGCTGGGCGCGTTCGGGTCTTGCCCGATATTCACGCGCCGGATCGCCACCGTGATGATCTGCGCCTCGGCCGCATCCGTCGCTTCGCGCGTCTGCGGTAAATCCTTGTACTTGCCGCTACCGACCAGCAAGCGCGATTGATACTGTTTTCCTGCAATGGTCAGCAGGTCGTTTTTATTACTGTTCATTGCTTTTTCCTTAGTTCAGCCGCCGCCGATGGCGCGTACTATTTCAACCTGGTCTTGTACTTGCAAAACCTGCCCCTGCCACGCCTTGCGCGGCACGACATTGCGGTTGACGGCCAGCGCCAGCGCCTGGTTTTCCAGCGACAGGGCGGCGATCAATTGGTCCAGGGTTTGCCCCGGCGGCACCTGGTACGGTGCGCCGTTGAGCGTGATGTTGATGAATGCAGGCATCACGCTCTCCCTCAGACCTTGCGGTACAGCTCGGCGCCGTTCTTGATGAATTCGATGGCCTTGACTTCCATGCCCTGCTTGAGCGCCTTGTCTTCCGCGATGCCCATGCCGGCCGCGTATTCGCGCACTTCCTGCGTGATCTTCATCGAGCAGAAATGGGGGCCGCACATGGAGCAGAAATGCGCCACCTTGGCTGAATCCTTGGGTAGGGTTTCATCGTGGAATTCACGCGCCTTGTCCGGGTCCAGGCCGATGTTGAACTGGTCATCCCAGCGGAATTCAAAGCGGGCTTTCGACAGCGCGTTGTCGCGGATTTGCGCGCCCGGATGGCCCTTGGCCAGGTCGGCCGCGTGCGCCGCAATCTTGTAGGTAATGATGCCGTCCTTGACGTCCGCCTTGTTGGGCAGGCCCAGGTGTTCCTTCGGCGTCACGTAGCACAACATGGCCGTGCCATACCAGCCGATCATGGCAGCGCCGATGCCCGAAGTGATGTGGTCGTAGCCGGGCGCGATATCGGTCGTCAATGGCCCCAAGGTATAGAACGGCGCTTCGCCGCACTGTTCCAGCTGCAAGTCCATGTTTTCTTTAATGAGCTGCATCGGTACGTGGCCAGGCCCCTCGATCATCACTTGCACATCGTGCTTCCAGGCGACTTGCGTCAGCTCACCCAGGGTTTTCAGTTCGCCCAGCTGCGCCTCGTCGTTGGCGTCGTAGATGGAACCCGGGCGCAAGCCGTCGCCCAGCGAGAACGACACGTCGTACGCTTTCATGATTTCGCAAATCTCTTCGAAATGCGTGTACAGGAACGATTCCTGGTGGTGTGCCAGACACCATTTCGCCATGATGGAGCCGCCGCGCGACACGATGCCCGTCAAGCGCTTGGCCGTCATCGGCACGTAGCGCAGCAGCACGCCCGCGTGGATGGTGAAGTAATCGACGCCCTGCTCGGCCTGCTCGATCAGGGTGTCGCGGAAGATTTCCCAAGTTAAATCTTCGGCCTTGCCATTGACCTTTTCCAGTGCCTGGTAGATGGGCACGGTGCCGATCGGCACGGGACTGTTGCGCACGATCCATTCGCGCGTCTCGTGGATGTGCTTGCCGGTCGACAGATCCATCACGTTATCGCCGCCCCAGCGGATGGCCCAGGTCATCTTTTCCACTTCCTCGCCGATCGACGAGGTGACGGCCGAGTTGCCGATATTCGCGTTGATTTTCACGAGGAAATTGCGGCCGATAATCATCGGCTCGACTTCCGGATGGTTGATGTTGGCGGGGATGATGGCGCGGCCGCGGGCAATTTCCTCGCGCACGAATTCCGGCGTGATCTCGGCCGGGATGCTGGCGCCAAACGACTGGCCCGGATGCTGGCGGCCCATCAGGTCGGCCAGGCGCTCGCCCATGGGACCGGACGCTTTCAGCTCACGCAAATATTCCTGGCGGCGCATGTTTTCGCGGATGGCCACGAATTCCATTTCCGGCGTGATGATGCCCTGGCGCGCGTAATGCATTTGCGTCACGTTCTTGCCGGCGATGGCGCGGCGCGGCTTGCGGTGCAGGTTGAAACGCAGTTCGGCCAGCTTCGGGTCCGCCAGGCGGGCGATGCCGTAGTCGGAGGTCGGGCCCGGCAATTCTTCCGTATCGGCACGTTCGACGATCCACGGCAGGCGCGGCGTATCGAGGCCCGAGCGGATGTCGATCTGCACGTCCGGGTCCGTGTACGGGCCGGAAGTGTCGTAGACGTAGATCGGCGGATTCTTTTCGCCGCCGAACGACGCTTCCGTGTCGGACTGGCTGATCTCGCGCATGGGCACGCGGATGTCGGGGCGGCTGCCTTCAACATAGATCTTGCGCGAATTGGGCAGCGGAGCGATGGCGGCTTCGTCGACCGTGGCGGTGGCGGAGAGGAATTTCGGGTTGGCGTTCATTTTGGCTCCTTGGCTAGACTATTTTTAAGCCTGGAGCCAGCTAAGGAGGTTCGGAATCACGCACGCGGAAAGGCGGGGTGCGTTCATCCTAAAGCTTCCCTTCGCTGGCATTATCCAGATCAGGTTCGGAGGGTATTTCTCACCCGCGCTTGCACTGTGTTTCCACAGCGAAAGGCAGGACCCCTAGCGTTTGCCGCCTTGCGGCAGCGAGCCAATTATACGCGGTTCACGCCGCGCGGCCAGATGATTTCTTGCAGGTGTCGTCTTTGTACATCGCTCTACTTCTTCTTGCCCCAGCGCCAGCTGGTCGGTTCGCCCTTCAGCTGGCAGATGAAAATGAGCACGGCAACGATGGCCACTTCATAGACGATGTAGCCGACCAGCATGGTCTGCGGCGGGAACAGAAAAGCGCCGCAGGCGAACAGCGCCAGCGCGGCCAGGAACACCAGCCAACCCTGCCACGTGATGGGCAAGCCCCAGCCCCAGCCATAGGTCTTGGCGGGGAACCAGTATTGCGGCCTTGATTTGTCAGTCATGATTTTTCCTGGTCAGTATCGATAGCACCCAGTATAAATCAGGCAATGCGATGGCGCTCCGTGACATCGAGGCCGATGCCGCGGTAGCCGATGAAGCGGCTGCCATTGTCGAACATCGGTTCGCCGCTCACTTGCAGGTACTGCGTGCTGCCGTCGAGATTGGCGCGGCTGTAGATGAAATCGAGAAACGGTTCGCGCGCGGCAATTTTTGCGTCGAGCAAGGCGCGCTCGGTGGCATTCCAGCGCTGCGGCTCCTGCTCGCTGCCGATGCCCAGCATTTCAGCCACGGGGCCGGAAAAGCGCGTCAGGTTGCCCTGCGCATCCTGTTCCCAGTACCAGTCGGATGACAGTTCCGTGAAACGCTGGAAGCGCGCTTCGCTTTCGCGCAGCTCCGCCGTGCGTTCTTCCACCATCTGCTCGAGCGACTTATTGTATTCGGCCAGCTTCTGGTACAGCAGGCGCACTTCCAGCATGTTGTGGATGCGCGTTTTCACTTCCACCAGGTCGAACGGTTTGCTGACGAAGTCCTTGGCGCCAGCCTGCAGCGCGCGCAGTTTGTGGCCGGGCTGGGCCGTGATCACCAGCACGGGCAGATAGCTGCCCGCCTCGATGTCGCGCAAGCCTTCCATGACTTCGAAGCCATCCATTTCCGGCATCTGCAAGTCGAGCAGGATCAGGTCGTAGCGGTGCTGCTGGTGCAGCGCGCGCACGGCTTGCGGGTCCATGGTGGACGTGATGCGCGTATAGCCGGCATTGCGCAGCACCTGTTCCAGCAGCATGACGTTCGCCTCCTGGTCATCGACGATGAGGATGCTGGCGTTCAGGATCTCGGTGGCTTGAAGCATGGCGGTATTCCTAAAAATAAATGCTGAATTAGCGTATTGCGTGAATGTCGTCGGCCAGGCCGTGCGCGGCCGCATGGTGCAGGGCCACGTCGAGCGCATCCATGAATTCGACGACCTTGATCGGCTTGGTCAGGTAGCGGAAGAAGCCCGCTTCCAGGCCCTTCTCGATGTCGCGCGGCACGGCGTTGGCCGACAGGGCCATCACGGGAATATGGCTCGTGAGCGGGTCGTCATGCAGGATATGCAGGGCGCCAAAGCCGCTGATGCCGGGCAAGTTGATGTCCATCAGGATCACGTCCGGCTGATACGTGCGCGCCAGGTCGATGCCCAGGTGCGCATCGATGGCCGTGAGCAGTTTCAAATCGCTGCGGCGCGCGATCAATTGCTCCACCAGCGCCAGGTTGGCGGGATTGTCTTCCACGTACAGCAAGGTGCGCTGGCTTTCCTGCGGCTCCTGCACCTGCGGCAGCGCGTCGCCATCGCCCAGCACCAGGGCCGGCGCACTGCTGGCGGCCAGCTCGAACCAGAACGTGGTGCCCACGCCGACCGTGCTGTCGACGCCGATAGTGCCGCCCATCAATTCGACCAATTGCTTGGTGACGACGAGGCCGATACCCGTGCCCTCTTCCGTGCTGTTTTCCTGGCCCAGGCGGTTGAAGGGCTGGAACAGCTGGGCCACCTGGCCCGCATCGAGACCGGCGCCGCTGTCGCGCACGCTCACGCGCACACGCTCGCCATGCCGGCTGCATTCGACGGTGACGGCGCCGCCGCCCTGGTTGTACTTGATGGCGTTCGACAGCAGGTTGACCATCACCTGTTTCACGCGCGTGCGGTCCGCATGCACATAAAATGCCTGGCCGCAGCGGGGGAAATGCATGCGGATGCCGCGCTTTTCCGCCTGCGGCGCGATCATCGCCTGGCAATCCTGCAGCACGTCGAGCAGCGACATCGCTTCCTGCGACAAGGTGACCTTGCCCGATTCGATCATGGCCAGGTCGAGGATTTCATTGATCAGGCGCAGCAGATACCAGCCACCCTTGAGGATTTGTTCGATCGAGCGCTGCTGCGGCACGGTGGGCGGCGGCACGTCGGACGCCATCAGCTGTGCAAAGCCCAGCACGGCATTCAGCGGCGTGCGCAATTCATGGCTCATGCTCGACAGGAATTCGGACTTGGCGCGGTTGGCCTTTTCCGCCACCTGGCGCGCCTTCTTCAACTCCGCATTGTTGGTCTCGACCAGCGAGCGTGTGTACGCCTGCTGCTCCTGCAGGCGCTGGTCCAGCAAGGCCTGTTCCGCCTCGACCTGCTTGCGAGCCGTGTTGTCCGTGCCGATCAGCAAGTAACCGATGACCTTGCTTTGCGCATCGCGCAAGGCCGTCACGGAGACGATGGCGGGGAAACGGCTGCCATCCTTGCGGATGTAGGTCAGTTCATAGATGTCTTCGATGCCGCGCGTGGCCTTGAACACGAGCGCTTCCACGCCAGGCGTGATGACGGTGTCGAGTTCGGCACTGAGGGCGGCGGCGCGCGCAACGATTTCCTGCGCATCAGAAATACCGGCCGGCGTCAGCTTGTCGACCACGTCGCTCGCCGCATAGCCGAGCATGCGTTCTGCGCCCACATTGAAAATCTGGATCACGCCCTGCGCATCGGTGGCGATGCACGAGAAATTGGCGCTGTTGAAAATCGCATCCTGCAAGGCGCCCGCCTTGAGCAACTGGCGCGGCAGGCTGGCCGCCAGGGTGCGGCGGTACAGCGCCACGAGCAGCATCAGCAGCAAGAAGACCAGCGCGTCGATGACGCAGGCCGTTTCGAACGGCGCGCGCCAGGCCAGCAGGCCGATGGCCAGCAGCACGATGGCGCTGAACGAAAACGCCAGCGCCATGGGCCAGCGCGACGGTGCGCGCGGGGGAATGTTTTCAACAGATTGCATGGGATAGCCCGGGCTGTGACAACGATAAAAGAGAGGATGCGGTGTTCAAAGCGCCTGGCGCTGGCGCACGTCCGACAGCAGGCGCGTGAATTCCTTCTTCACCACGCCATAGCATTCGCACACATGGCCTTCGAGACCGGCGCGGTCCAGCACGGAAATATGGCCACGTCGGTAGCTGATGAAGCCCCGCGTCTGCAAACGCCCGGCCGCTTCCGTCACGCCTTCGCGGCGCACGCCCAGCATGTTGGCAATCAACTCCTGTGTCATCGTCAACTCGCGGTTCGGCAGGCGGTCCATGGTCAGCAGCAGCCAGCGGCACAGCTGCTGTTCCACCGTATGGTGGCGGTTGCACACGGCCGTCTGCGACATTTGCGTGATCAGCGCTTGCGTATAGCGCAGCAGCAAGCGCATGACGGGACCGGCGCGGTCGAATTCCTCCATCAGCAAATGCGCCTTCAGCCGGTAGCCGACGCCGCCCGTCTGCACGACGGCGCGGCTCGGCGTCGAATTGCCGCCCATGAACAGCGACACGCCCACGACACCCTCATTGCCGACGCCGGCAATTTCCGACGAGCCGCCGTTTTCCAGCAGGTAGTGAATGGAAACGATGGCCGTGGTGGGGAAATACACATGCTGCAGCTTGTCGCCCGAATCGTAGATCACGTCACCGAGCAGCATCGGCACTTGCTCCAGGTGAGGGGCCAGGCGCGCGAAATCAGCGTCGAGCATGGCGGCGAGCAAATGGTTTTGATTCGGGTTGTGCAGCTGGGCATGCGGACTCGACATGGGCAGGTTTCCTGTTTTCCAGTCGTCAGCTAGGGGATCGATGAAAGGCGTCCGAACGAGGGGCGCCATGTGGTGCAGCGTAACACAGCGCTGGCACAGTGACCCGACTATATTTCTTGTCGGCATTGCCGTCCGTTCGGTAGCGAACGGACGGCATTTCGTCGCGCCCCCTACAGTCAGTCACTGCCCGGCCTGCCTGATCATGGATCGGCACCGGCGCTGCCACGGGACCACCATGCAATCATTCTTCAAACGCATCTCCATTTCCGTTTCCACCTCGGCCCTGCTCACGCTGGCGTTCGGACTGTGCCTGACGGCCCTGTGCTACGCCTCGGCGCGCCAGATCGAGGCGGAGAGCGCCCGGTTGCTGCTGCAGTACCACGCCAGCGGCCACACCTTGGGCGCCGCCCTGCTGCCGGCCAAAGGCATGGGCCTGGACGCCAGCCATCGCGGTTCGCTGTACGTGCTGCTCGGTGGAATGCTGTCGAGCCTGCTGGCGGCCGCATACGTGTATCAGCTGGTCTCGCGCAATTCCGTGATTGCCCGCATCACGGGCGAACGCACGGCGGCGCTGCAGTTCGCCAATTTGCGCCTGTCCGAAGACATCGCCGCGCGCATGCACAATGAAAAGTCGCTACGGCTGCGCGAACGCATCATCGAAGTGTCGGCCAACGCCATCATCCTGTGCAGCGCCGACGCGCCCGGCTACCTGATCGAGTACGTCAACCCCGCCTTCGAACGCATCACCGGCTATGCGGCCGGCGAAGTCATCGGCCAGCGCCTGGAAGACTTGCAGGGGCCGGAACAAGGGCGGCAAGACATGCACGCCATTACGGCGGCCCTGCGCGAACAGCGCGAAGGCAAGGCTATCGTGCGCAATTTCCGCAAGGATGGCAGCTGCTACTGGAGCGAGCTGTTCGTCGCGCCCGTGCGCGACGATGGCGATGGCCCCGTCAGCCACTTTGTCGTGGCGCAATACGACATCAGCAGCGTCATGCGTTTCGAACAGGAACTGGAATTCCAGGCCAGGCACGATATCCTGACGGGCCTGGCCAACCGTGCCCTGCTGCGCGAACGGCTGGAACAGGCGATGGCCGTGACACGGCGCAGCGGCCAGCCCCTGTGGGTGGTCTTCATCGACCTCGACCGCTTTAAATTCGTCAACGATACCCTGGGCCACGACGCGGGCGACCTGGTGCTGAAAAACGTGGCCGAGCGCCTGCGCGACGCCACGCGCGAAGTCGACACGGTGGCGCGCCTGGGCGGCGACGAATTCGTGCTGCTGCTGCCCCAGCATGGTAATGGCGAACCGGGCGCCGCCATCCTGCAGCGCATCCAGGATGCCGTGGCGCAGCCGCTGCAACTGGGCGAATATGAATTTTTTCTCAGCTGCTGCATGGGCGTGGCCGTGTATCCCGACGATGGCCAAAATGCCGACACCCTGATCAAGCATGCCGACATCGCCATGTACCGCGCCAAGGAACAGGGACGCGGCCACTGGCAGTTCTATGCCTCGAGCATGAATGCGGGCACCCTGGAGCGGCTGGAACTGGAGAGCGAGTTGCGCCACGCCCTGGAACGGGGGCAGTTCCACCTCGAATACCAGCCCCAGCTGGACCTGGCCAGCGGCGCCGTGGTCGGCATGGAAGCGCTGCTGCGCTGGCAACATCCGCAGCTGGGGCGTGTTCCCCCTGCCAGCTTCATCGGACTGGCTGAGGAAATGGGCTTGATCACCCCCATCGGCGACTGGGTGCTGCGCACGGCATGCGCCCAGGCGCGCGCGTGGCAACTGGCCGGCCATGGCCCGCTGCGCCTGGCCGTCAACCTGTCGGCGCGGCAATTCAAGCAAAAGAATTTGCTGCACGCGGTGGCGCAGGTGCTGGCGGACACGGGACTCGCCGCGGCCCACCTCGAATTGGAATTGACGGAAAGCATGGTCATGCATGACGTGGAGCAAGCCACGGCCATCATGGCCAAGCTGAAGGCGCTGGGCGTGCAACTGTCGATCGACGACTTCGGCACCGGCTATTCCAGCCTGGCCTACCTGCGCCACTTCCCCATCGACGTGCTGAAAATCGACAAAACCTTCGTCAGCGACATCACGCACAGCATGGACGACGCGGCCATCGTGCACGCCATCATTTCGCTGGCGCACAGCCTGCGCCTGAAAGTCATCGCGGAAGGCGTGGAAACGGAACAGCAGCTGGCCTTCCTGCGCCGGCACGGCTGCGACCAGATGCAGGGCTACCTGTTCAGCCGCCCGCTGGCCGCCGCCGCCTTCGAGACACTGCTGCTCGAAGGCAGCATGCTGCCCGCTTAGCGCAAAGGTTTAAAACGCGTGGCGCAGGCCGACGTTGAAGGCGCGGTTGCCCGTGCCCACTTCCGTGGCATTGCCCACCATGTAGGCGGCGTCGTTGCGGTTGCGGATGTGCGCGTAAGCAACATACACTTTGCTGCGCTTGGACAAGGCATACGTGGCGCCGATGGCCAGCTGCCGCGCATCGCGGTTGGCGGCGTCGCGGTCATCCTTGTGCACGTACGAAGCCAGCAAGGTCGTCGCGCCGAGCGGCACGGATACGCCGACGATGGCGTCGCGGCTGTCCGTCGACTGGGCCGGCGCCTGCGCCGCGCCATACGGGTTTTCCCCGAAGAACATGGTGCTGCCGTCGCCCGTGTTGCGGCCATAACCGGCAAACGCGGTGGCCACGCCGAAGTTGTAGTTACCGGCCAAAATCGTGTTGTTCACGTCGGCCTTGCCCGGCTCGCCGGCACGGCTCTGGCGCGCCAGGCGCAAGGTCAAGGGACCGTTGACATAGCCGAGGGTCAGGCCCAGCGAGCGCTGGTCGGCCGCCACACCCGTGTGTTCGCCAAAGCCGTACATGACGGTGGCCGTCACGCCGCGCATTTCAGGCGAGGTGTAGCGCACGGTATTGTCGATGCGCGTGGCCGAATAGCCGGCCAGGTTGGTTGCCGCGCCGGCAAAGCCGCCTTCGAACGGGTCGGCCACGTCGGTCAGCGCCTGGCTTTGCAGGTTGTACTGGCGCCCCACGGTCAGCATGCCCAGCGGGCTGTCGATGCCGACGAAAGCCTGGCGGCCGAACAATTGCCCCGCCTGGTCGGAGCGGCCCGTGTCGCTCAGGACACCCGCTTCCAGCGTGAACACGGCTTGCAAGCCATTACCCAGGGACTCGGTGCCGCGCAAGCCCAGGCGCGAGCCGGCCGATATGCCGCTGGTGAGCTTGCTGATGCCGCCTTCCTGCACCAGGCCGGCGTCCATCAATCCATACAAGGTGACTGACGACGGGGTGACTGAAGACGGGTCAACGGACGACTGGGCGTGGGCGGCAGGCAAGGCGCCCAGGGTGGCGATGGTCGAAACGAGGCCGACGGTGATCGAGATTTTTTTCATGCGGGTTTCCTTGTATAAGCGAAACCAGGAAAGCGCGCGGCCATGGCGCGGCCACAGGCGCCAAGGCGCGCTGGGGAGTGCCGTATCGAAAGACGACGGACCAGGCAGCAAGATTCCTGGCTAAGCTGTGGCGGCAGCGGCGTGCAATGAGCCGCGTTGATTCCGCCGTGAATGGTGCACCGCTGGCGGTGCGCGTGGCTCAGGCGCCCGGCCCGAAGGGGACGCGCTGAAAGTGGCTGGCATCGCAGATGCGCTGGCCCTGAGACGCGGACGAGTGTTGGATATGAAACGTTGATACAACCGCGTCTGCTGACGCCGTCCGCAAGGATGGGGCAGGAGGCGCCGAGGCCGGCATTATAGCATCGGCAGCACCTCTACCCCCCGTTCTGTTGCAGGAAAACGACTCGCCAGGCCGCCAAAACACGGCGTTGTCGCCGGGCAAGATGACGCATGCCGACCAGGCAAATGCTATTGCAGCAACGGTGCGGCTGCCGCAGGCTTGCGCGCTGCGGCGGCCGCCTTCAGCAAGCTCAGCACCGCTTTATTTTCCGGCGTCGGTTCCCGGTCCCGCGCCATCTTCAACACGGGGAACTCGCCGCCCAGCGGATCGGCGCCCAGGCTCAGCAACAGCTTGACCATCGCCGCGTCGCCATTTTCGACGGCCGCCAGCAAGGGCGGCAGATAACCGCCGGTGACGATGGGCGCGCCCATCGCGGCCAGGCGGGCGACCCAGTCGTGCCGCTGGCTGCGCACCGCATGCCACAGCAGCGTCTCCTTTTCCAGACGCCGCGAATCGAGCGCCGCCTGCTGTCCCTTGTAAGAAACTTCGGCGGCGGGTCCGACTTGCTGCCATGGCATGCCGGGCACCACCAGTTGGCGCAGCACGTCCTCGGACGCCGGCTGGTAGTTGTACATGGCGCGCATCGCAGCGTCGAGCCAGCGGTCATTTCCCTTCGCGTCATGCCGGGGCACGCGCTGCTTGAGCCAGTCCAGCGCGCCGGCGTTGCCCGCTTCGGCGGCATAGGCGTACAGCGACTTTTCCTGCTCATCAGTATTTGGCGTGGTGCCGGTGGCCAGCATTTTATCGAGCACTTCGGTGCCGCGCGTCAGGCGCAGCAAGGGCCCCCATAGCAAAGAATCGGCCAGCGGCCGTTCCGCTGGCTGCGCAGCCCCGCCTTTCTTGGCCTTTTTCTCTGCCAGGTACTGGTCTACCAGCAAATAGGGCCGGCCCGCGCCTGCGTCGAGCATGGCGATCATGCTGGCCGTACGTTCTTTCGCGTCGATCAATTCCGGCAAGATGCCCGCATCCTCCTGCTGCAAGGCGTATTCCAGCGGCGCCTGCGTGTGGTTTTCGCCGCCGTATTGCCGCACATCGGCGCCATGCGCCAGCAACAGGCGCACCATTGCGGCATTGCCGTACAGGGCAGCCAGATGCAGCGGTGCGGCGTGGTAAAGCGTATCGCCTTCGCCGAGCGGCACGCCGCGTTGCAACAGCAGCGTCATCATGCGCAGCTTGGCGGGCAACAGCGCGGCGTACTGCTCACGCAGCGCCTGGCGGCGCGCCTGCAGCGGCGCCTGCGCCAGTCGCTGCTGATCGTCGTCCTGCCGGGTTTGCGCATTCAGCCATGCCGCTTCGGCTTTGTACATGCTCGATGGAGGCGAAATCAAATAGTTCAGCAAGGGACTCCTGTCGAGCGCATAGGCGCCCGGCTCGGCGACGCCGGCCAGCAGCTTGCCAAAGGCAGCTTCGTCGCCCTCTTTGGCAGCCTTGAACAGCGCCGTCACCTCTGGCGTCGGCGGCAGCTTGTTGCGTGCCTCGCGCACATAATTGATCAAGCGTTCCATGCCATGCACCGAGACCTGCGGCAACGGCATGCCCACTTTCCATGCCCGCGCCAGCTGCTGCGCCTCGGCCTGTTGCGCCGCATTCAGTTTCTTTGTCCAGCGGGCCACGGCGTCGCCGGCGTCCGCCGCGCCGCCCGCCGCCGCCAACTGGCTCAGCATGGAAGCGAGCACATAGTCCTGCGGCACGCCCGCCTCCTCGCCATACAGCACGGCCAGCTGCAGCTGGGCCTTGGCAATGCCGCTTTCGGCGGCCTTGCGCAGCCAGCGGGCAGCCTGCTTTTCATCCAGGCCGCCCGTGCCTTTCCAGCACAGCAAACCCAGCTGGTAAGCGGCTTCCATGTCGCCACCCTCGGCGGCGCGGCGGTACCAATCCTGCGGCGAACGCTGTCCCGTCTGCGACGCCGCCGGCAGGGGCGCGCCGCGCTGCCAAAGGCCGGCCAGGCGCACGGCCTCGTCGACCTGGTCCGGCGACATCCTGTCACGGCGCGCCGGCAGGGACTTCTCCATCGCGGCCGCACCGCTCCACTCCTTGTCTTGCAGCGCCAGCAGGTTAAGTGCATACGACAGCACCCTGTCGACCGGCCCGCCTTCGCCCCGCTCATACATTTGTGCCAGGTCCTGCAGCGGCTTGCCCTCACCCTGCGCGGCCATGACGCCCAACCAGGGCCGCGCGCGCGATGGATTGAGCATGCGGCCCGGCGCGTATGCATACATGAAAACCAGCGCCTCCTGCGCGGCGCGATCGCCGCCCTTGGCCGCCAGCAGATACCAGCGCTCCGCTTCGACCTCGCTGCGCTCCACGTCCCGGCATCCTTTCTCGCCCATGTAGATATCGGCGAGGACTTTTTGCGCCTCGACATGGCCACCTTGCGCCGGTCCGCGCAATTGCGCAACGGCCTTGCTGCAGCGTCCATCCTGCAGAGCCGCCATCCCCTCCGGAACGCCGGCGCACGCGCCTCCGGCAGCCCATCCAGCGCCGAGCACGGCCAATTGCCACAATTTTTTCATGATTGCCTAAGCTTTCAAATAATGTTGCAAAGATGATAGCTTAGAAAAAATACAATGAAGCAATATTGCGCAATCGTGCGCGGCTTTTCGGGCCATCCAGGCCCGCTATTTGCTGCGCATGCTTTATGCACCCCTTATAATGGTTCCTTTTGCCAATCACACGCCAAATCATGGAATTAGCCAAGTCTTTCGAGCCCGCCGACATTGAACAATTCTGGCGCACCGAGTGGGAACAGCGCGGTTACTTCACCGCCACCCTCGATGCCGGAAAACCTTCCTTCAGCATCCAGTTGCCGCCGCCGAACGTCACCGGCACCCTGCACATGGGCCATGCGTTCAACCAGACCATCATGGATGGCCTGACACGCTACCACCGCATGCTGGGCCACAACACAGCCTGGATTCCCGGCACCGACCACGCGGGCATTGCCACGCAAATCGTCGTGCAGCGCCAGCTGGACGCGCAAAAGATTTCGCGCCATGACCTGGGCCGCGAGAAATTCGTGGAAAAAGTGTGGGAATGGAAAGAAAAATCCGGTTCCATCATCACCGGCCAGATGCGCCGCCTGGGCGCTTCGGCCGACTGGCAGCGCGAATACTTCACGATGGACGAGCCGCGCTCGAAAGTCGTCACCGACGTCTTCGTGCGCCTGTTCGAGCAAGGCCTGATCTACCGCGGCAAGCGCCTGGTCAACTGGGACCCCGTGCTGGGCACGGCGGTGTCCGACCTGGAAGTGGTGTCCGAGGAAGAAGACGGCTCCATGTGGTACATCAAGTACCCGCTGGCCGATGGCAGCGGCTTCCTGACGGTGGCCACCACCCGTCCTGAAACCATGCTGGGCGACGTGGCCGTGGCCGTCGATCCGACGGACGAGCGCTACCTGCCGCTGGTGGGCAAGATGCTCAAACTGCCGTTGACGGACCGCGAAATCCCCATCATCGCCGACGAATACGTCGACAAGGAATTCGGCACGGGGTGCGTCAAGATCACCCCGGCGCACGACATGAACGATTACGCCGTGGGCCAGCGCCATAAACTGGCGCAGATCGTCATTTTGACGCTGGACGCGAAGATCACCGACGACGCGCCGGAAGCTTACCGCGGCATGGACCGCTTTGCCGCGCGCAAGCAGATCGTCGCCGACCTCGACGCGCAAGGTTTGCTGGAACAGGTCAAACCGCACAAGCTGATGGTGCCGCGCGGCGACCGCACGGGCGTCGTCATCGAACCGATGCTGACGGACCAGTGGTTTGTCGCCATGAGCAAACCAGCCCCGGAAGGCACGTTCTTCCCAGGCAAATCGATCGCCGAAACGGCGCTGGACAAGGTCGCCAACGGCGAAATCAAGTTCGTGCCGGAAAACTGGAGCACCACCTACAACCAGTGGCTCAACAACATCCAGGACTGGTGCATCTCGCGCCAGCTGTGGTGGGGCCATCAAATCCCGGCGTGGTATGACGACGCGGGCAATATTTTTGTCGCCAAGACGGAAGCGGAAGCCATCGCCAAGGCGCAAGCCGCCGGCAGCACGGGCCCCTTGAAACGCGACGACGACGTGCTCGACACGTGGTTCTCGTCGGCCCTGGTGCCGTTCTCGACCATGGGTTGGCCGGAAGAAACGCCGGACATGAAGGCCTTCCTGCCATCGTCCGTGCTGGTCACCGGTTTCGACATCATCTTCTTCTGGGTCGCGCGCATGGTCATGATGACGGCGCACTTCACGGGCAAGGTGCCGTTTGAAACCGTCTATGTGCACGGCCTCGTGCGCGATTCGACGGGACAGAAAATGTCGAAGTCGAAAGGCAACACGCTGGACCCGATCGACCTGATCGACGGCATCGACCTGGAAAACCTGATCGTCAAGCGCACGACGGGCCTGATGAACCCGCGCGACGCGGAAAAGATCACCAAGGCCACGCGCAAGGAATTCCCGGAAGGCATTTCGGCCTACGGCACGGACGCCGTACGCTTCACCATGGCCAGCTACGCTTCGCTGGGCCGCAACATCAATTTCGACCTGGGCCGCTGCGAAGGCTACCGCAACTTCTGCAACAAGATGTGGAACGCCACCCGTTTCGTCATGATGAATACGGAAGGCAAGGACTGCACCGCAAACGACGCCGACCTGTCGCAAGCGGACAAGTGGATCATCTCGCTGCTGCAAAAGGCGGAACTGGACGTGGCCAAGGGCTTTGAAGACTTCCGTTTCGACAATATCGCCGCCACCATCTACAAATTCGTGTGGGACGAGTATTGCGACTGGTACCTGGAAGTGGCCAAGGTGCAAGTTCAGCAAGGAACGGAAGGCCAGCAGCGCGCCACCCGCCACACCCTGCTGCGCGTACTGGAAGTGGTGCTGCGCCTGGCCCATCCGATCATCCCATTCGTCACGGAAGCCCTGTGGCAGACGGTGGCGCCATTGGCTGGCAAAACGCTCAAAGCTGAGGGTGACTCCATCATGATGCAGCCGTACCCGATCGCCAACACCGACAAGATCGACGAGTCGGCCGAAGCGTGGATGCAGCAGCTGAAAGCCTTGACGGACGCGACACGCAACCTGCGCGGCGAAATGCAGATCTCGCCTTCCGTACGCGTGCCGCTGATCGTCGAAGCGGGCAATGCCAGCGAGAAAGAAGCACTGGCGTCGTACGCACCGTACATCCAGTCGCTGGGCAAGCTGGCCGACGTGCAGATCGTCGATGCGCTGCCGGACTCGCCAGCGGCCGTCGCCATCGTCGGCACCACCAAGCTGATGCTGAAAGTGGAAATCGACGTGGCTGCCGAACGCGAGCGTCTGGGCAAGGAAATCGCCCGCGTCGAAGCGGAAATTGCCAAAGTCAACAGCAAATTGGGCAATGAAAGCTTTGTCGCGCGCGCCCCTGCCGCCATCGTTGCGCAAGAAAACGAGCGCTTGCTCAGTTTTTCGGCGACAATTGAAAAACTGCGCGAACAGTTTGCTAAACTAGCCAGCGCATAAGGCAAGTTTGGAAGGATTGCGCGGCGTCATTCGTGACGCCGCGCAGCACTGCTGGTCTTGCCTTGGTATATAACTGTTCGTGACACGATCAAAAAACCAATGGAGACTAGCGATGCATAAAGTATTCAAAGCAAGCGTACTGGTGGCCGCCCTGGCCATCGCCGGCAGCGCCACCGCGCGCGACGGCAACTTTACCCCCGTCGGCACATGGAAAACCATCGACGACGCCAGCGGCAAGCCGAAATCCCTCATCGTCATCACGGAAAGCAACGGCGTCTTGCAAGGCAAGATCGACAAGCTGTTCCGCGGCCCGGACGAAGACCAGAATCCCAAGTGCGACAAGTGCACGGGCGCCAAGAAAGACCAGCCCATCGTCGGCATGGTGATCCTGTCCGGCCTGAAATATGACGGCAAGGAATGGACTGGCGGCGAAATCACGGACCCGGCCAATGGCAAGACCTACAAGAGCAAGGCGGAATTGACGGAAGGCGGCACCAAGCTGCAAGTGCGCGGCTATGTCGGCGTGCCGATGTTTGGCCGCTCGCAGACGTGGGTGCGCGAAGAGTAAGCTCCCTCTGCCCTGATGAAGCCGGCCTTAGCGCCGGCTTTTTTGCGTCTGTTTTCCGCACACGGCCGTTGTTTTCCAGGCCGAATCGCGTTTTTTTGACCCTATCTCCGAACGCCAGGGGCCTATGCGCGCCACCGAACATACTTGAAGTTTCCTAAATGAAATAGTGCATGCCTGTGACGCCATCGCCCTGTAGCGACAGGCGGCATGGCTCTGCCGGATGACCTCATCCGCGGATGACCGGCAATGACTGCCATGCACAAAGGAACACTATGAATCTCTTCAAGCGATATCTGAACCCGCTGATCGTCTCGGCAGGCCTGCTGGCCATGACCGCCCTGGCCGGCTGCGGCGGCGGCGACCAGGGACGCGATCCTATCCTCGGCTTGCCGGCTGCCACCCTGTCCAGCCTGGCCGTCACGCCAGCCACGGCCACGGTTGCTATCGGTGCGGGCCAGCAATTCACGGCCATCGCCACGTATAGCGACGGCTCCTCGCAAGATGTCAGCGCCAAGTCGGCCTGGACGTCGGCCACGCCAGCCAGCGCGACAGTCAATGCCGCCACAGGCTTGAGCACCGGCATCGCTGCCGGCAGCAGCAGCATCAGCGCCGCATTTGGCGGCAAGAGCGCAGCGGCCCAGTTGACCGTCTCGCCCGCCACTTTGACGGCAATTGCCATCACGCCGCTCGCGCCATCGATCGCCATCGCAGCAACGCAGCAATTCACGGTGACGGGCAGCTTCAGCGACGGCGCCACGCACGACGTCACGGCCGTGTCGGCCTTTGCCTCGGCCAGTCCCGCCACGGCCAGCATCGCCGCTGGCGGCCTGGCGCTGGGCAAGGTTGCCGGCACGACGCAGATTACGGCCACCACGGGCGCGCTCACGGCCAGCACCGTGCTGACCGTCACGCCAGCGACCTTGTTGTCGATCGCCGTCACGCCGCAAAACCCGATCATCCCCGTCGCCGCGACGCGCCAGTTGGCCGTCCTTGCCACGTATTCGGATGGCAGCAGCGCTGACGTGACGTCCGGCAGTAGCTTCGTGTCCGCCACGCCAGCCTCGGCCACTGTCGCCAGCGGTGGCCTCGTCACCGGCGTTGCCTTTGGTACCAGCGTCATGAACGCCAGCTTCAACGGCAAGACGGCCAGCACCACCGTCACCGTGCCGACCATTACCCTGGCCAGCATCGCCGTCACGCCGGCCACCGCCAGCATCGTTGTCGGTGCCACGCAGCAATTCATTGCCACCGCAACGTACTCGGACAGCTCGAACGCCATCATCACCAACAGCGCCGCCTGGACGTCGGGCACCGTTGCCAATGCCAGCGTGCTGAACACGGGCGTCGCCACCGGCATCGCCGCCGGCACCAGCAGCATCACGGCCACGGCCGGCGGCCAGTCGGGCAGCGCGCTGCTGACCGTCACTGCCGTCGCCATCCCGCCCGTCCTCAATCCGATCATCCTGGGCCGCGCCGCATCGTTCGGCGTGCTGGCCGGCACCTCGATCACGAACAATTCGGGCGGCACGACCCTGATCACGGGCGACGTGGGTTCGCCTTCGCAAACGGTCGATCCGACCCAGGCAGCTGGTTTTACCAACTACAAGTCGGGCGCCATCCTGGCCGGCGCGATGACGGATTTGCAAACGGCGATCACGGACGGCAACAGCCGCACTTGCGACGTCAGCTTTGCCGGCGGCATAGACCTCGGCGGCCAGACCTTCGGCCCCGGCGTGTATTGCTATGCGGGCGCCATCAGCATCACGGGTACCTTGACCCTGAACGGTCCCGGCGTGTACATCTTCCGCACGGCGCTGACCTTGAACTCGACCGTCAACTCGGTGGTTGCCCTGAACAATGGCGCCACGGCCGACAACGTCAGCTGGCTGCCCGTCGGCCCGACCACCCTGGCCGCGAACAGCGTCTTCAAGGGCAATATCCTGGGCCAGTCGGCCGCCATCACGGTGGGCGACAACACGACCCTGCTCAATGGCCGCGTGCTGACGGCCGCCGCCGTTACCCTGCGCAACAACCAGATCACCAAATAACCGGGACATGACCATGACTATCGCACACACACTGGGCGCCCTGAGCGTCATGACCGGCGCCTTGCTGGCGGCACAATCGGCGCAGGCGCAGGACAACACCTTCATCAACCCGGACTGGGCCAACAGCGCCTGGTACATTGGCGCGGGCGTGGGCCAGTCGCGCGCCACCATCGACGAGCCGCGCCTGCGCGCCAGCCTGGCCGCCAACGGCGAAAGCGTCACCGGCTTCAGCAAGGACCAGCGCGACACCGGCTATAAACTGTTTGTCGGCCGCCAGCTGAACCAGTATGTCGCCGTGGAAGCCGGTTACTTTGACCTGGGCAAGTTCGATTTCAAGTCGACCACCAGCGGCAACGGCGTACTGAACGGGCAAGCGGCCTTTCGCGGCGTGAACCTGGACTTGCTGGGGCAGCTGCCGCTGTCGCAGCGCCTGTCCTTGCTGGGCCGTGTCGGCATGCACTACACCAAGACCAACACGGAATTCAGCGGCAACCGTCTGCTGGGTTCGACCAATACCCATGCCAGCGAGCGCAAGCTCAATGCCAAGGTGGGCCTGGGCCTCGAATACAAGTTCAGCGAAGCGCTGGCCCTGCGCGGCGAAGTCGAGCGTTATCGCTTGAACGACGCCGTCGGCAACCGTGGCGATGCGGACCTGTATTCCGTCAGCCTCGTGTATAAACTGGGCCGCCCGGCCAGCGCCACGCCCGCCTACCAGCCGGCGCCAGAAGTCGCCCCTGTCGTCGCGATGCCGGCGCCTGTCATCGTGGCCGCACCGGCGCCAGCGCCCGTGTCGGAAAAAGTGTCGTTTGCCTCGGAAGCGTTGTTTGATTTCGATCAATCGGCGCTCAAGCCGCAAGGCAAGGCCGCGCTGGACCAGCTGCTGGGCCAATTGATGGGCATGGATCTGGAAGTGATCGTCACGGTCGGCCATACGGATGCCGTCGGCCCTGACGCCTACAACCAGAAACTGTCGCAACGCCGCGCCGAAGCCGTCAAGGCCTATCTGGTGGCGCAAGGCGTGGAAACGAACCGTGTCTACACGGAAGGCAAGGGAGAAACGCAGCCGGTGGCCGACAACACAAGTGCCGCCGGGCGCGCCAAGAACCGCCGTGTGACGGTGGAAGTGGTGGGCACGCGCAAAGTTGCACGCTAAGTTACATGCACGTAAAAAACCGGCTTGCGCCGGTTTTTTTTCGTCCGCGAATTACTGCGCCGGGGCCGGCTTGCGGTGATGCTTGCTCAAATGCCGGTCCAGGCTATTGGCGAACTGTTGCCGGTCGGACTGGCTGAAGGCGGCCGGGCCGCCCGTGTCGACGCCGCCACTGCGCAATTCTTCCATGAAGGCGCGCATCGTCAGTTGCTGGGCGATATTATCCTTCGTGTAGAACTCGCCGCGCGGGTTCAGCGCGAAACCGCCCTTGGTCAGGACGTCGGCCGCCAGCGGGATGTCGCCCGTGATGACGAGGTCGCCGGGATTCAACAAACGCACGATTTCCTGGTCGGCCACGTCGGCGCCGGACGGCACTTGCACGGTGCGGATGAAACGCGAGGGCGGCACGCGCAAGCCCTGGTTGGCGACCAGGATGAGCGGCAGCTCCAGGCGGTCGGCCACGCGGTACAAAATTTCCTTGATGACGACGGGACAGGCGTCGGCGTCGATCCAGATTTGCATACCCGGCATACCTTCCTGCGCCATCACAGTTCCCACGCTTCGCCGCCCGGGCCCATGCGCGGCGCGCTGACGCCGAAGTGCAGGTAGGCAGCCGGCGTAGCGACACGGCCACGGGGCGTGCGCTGCAGGAAACCTTGCTGTATCAGATACGGTTCCAGCACGTCTTCGATGGTATCGGCCGCTTCGCCGATGGCCGCCGCCAGGTTGCCAATGCCGACGGGGCCGCCGCCGAATTTGAACAGCACGGCTTCGAGCAGCTTGCGGTCCATCACGTCGAAACCGGCGGAATCGACGTCAAGCATGGCCAGCGCGCGGTCGGCCACCACCTTGGTGATCTCGCCATTGCTTTTGACTTCCGCGAAATCACGCACGCGGCGCAGCAAGCGATTGGCGATACGGGGCGTGCCGCGGGCGCGCTGGGCGATTTCATGCGCACCTTCCGGGTCGATCGGGGCTTTCAGCAAGGCCGCGCTGCGCGTGACGATCTTCGTCAGTTCGCCCGTGTTGTAGAACTCGAGGCGCGCGACGATGCCGAAGCGGTCGCGCAGCGGATTGGTCAGCATGCCGGCGCGCGTGGTGGCGCCGACCAGGGTAAACGGCTGCAGATCGAGCTTCACGGAACGGGCGGCCGGGCCTTCGCCGATCATGATATCGATCTGATAATCCTCAAGCGCCGGATATAAAATTTCCTCGACGACCGGCGACAGCCGGTGGATTTCATCGATGAACAGGACGTCGTTCGCTTCCAGGTTCGTCAGGATCGCCGCCAGGTCGCCCGGGCGCTCGAGTACGGGGCCGGAAGTCTGACGCAAATTGACGCCCATTTCGCGCGCGATGATGTGCGCCAGGGTGGTCTTGCCCAGCCCCGGCGGGCCGAACAGCAAGGTATGGTCGAGCGCTTCCTTGCGCTGGCGCGCGGCCGTGATGAAGATTTCCAGCTGGTCGCGGATCTTTTCCTGCCCGACATACTCGTCGAGCTGCTTGGGACGCAAGGCCCGTTCGATCGCCTCCTCGTTGTGCGAGATGGGCGCCGCGTCGATGATGCGCTGTTCCGTGAAGCTGTCGGTCTGGATGCTCATGCCCTATCAGCCTTTCGACAGCGCTTTCAGCGCCAGTTTGATGCCGTCCGATACGCCGGTACCTGCCGGCACGTTCTTCACGGCGGCCAGCGCTTCCTTGTCCGAATAACCGAGCGCGACCAGGGCGTTGAGGATATCCGATTGCGCGTCGGGCGCCGTGTGCGCGCCGCCGGCGCCGATATCGGCTCCCAGCTTGCCCTTCAATTCCAGCAACAGGCGCTCGGCCGTCTTCTTGCCGATGCCCGGCACTTTCACGAGGCGGCCAGAATCCTGCAGGGTAATCGCCTGCGCGAGATCGGCAATCGTCATGCCCGAGAGAATCGACAGCGCCATGCGCGCGCCCACGCCCGTGATCTTGATCAACTGGCGGAACACGGCCCGCTCGGCCGCATTGCCGAAGCCAAACAGCAGGTGCGCGTCTTCGCGGATGGCCTGGTGCGTGAACAGCACGACTTTTTCACCCACGTGAGGCAAGTTGTAAAAGGTGCTCATCGGCACGTCGACTTCATAGCCGACGCCCTGGCAATCGACCAGCAATTGTGGCGGATTCTTTTCAAGCAAAATACCGGAGAGACGGCCTATCATCGCGTGTTCCTAATGTTGTGTATCGTTGTTTCTATTGATATGAGGGCCATGCGCCTACCCTACTAAACGGCCGCGCTTCATACGCAAGCCCTGTAGCTGGGGCGCCAGCGCGCCGATCATGGCCAGCGCGTCGATGCTGTTGGCATGGCAAATTGCCACGCCCAGCGCGTCGGCCGCATCCGTGCCGGGCAAGCCGGGCAAGGACAGCAGCCGCGACACCATTTCCTGCACCTGCTCCTTGGCCGCCTTGCCGTGGCCCGTGACAGCCTGTTTCACTTGCAGCGCCGTGTATTCGGCCACCGACAAATCGGCATGGACGAGCGCGCAAATGGCCGCGCCGCGCGCCTGGCCCAGCAGCAAGGTCGATTGGGGATTGACGTTGACAAACACTTTTTCGATGGCCGCGCAATCGGGCTGGTAGGTGCCGACGATTTCGCTCACGCCCCGCAGGATGACCTTCAGGCGCGGCGGCAATTCCCCTTCGGAACCCGTCTTGACGGTCCCCGACGCGATATAGCGCAGCTTGTTGCCGTGTTTTTCAATGACCCCAAAGCCGGTCGTGCGCAGGCCAGGATCGATGCCAAGAATAATCATCGCCAGATTCTATAATGAATACGGCAGGCACCGGTGAATAACCGGTGCCTGCCGCTGAGTACTTTATCGAGTAGCTGTAGGTCGGATTAGCGGTACGCGTAATCCGACATGCGTTGCCAACTGCGCTTGTCGGATTACGCGCGGCCTTCGGCCCCGCTAATCCGACCTACTCTCTCTATCGATATCAATGACGGAAGTGACGCGTGCCCGTGTACAGCATCACGACGCCGCGCTCGTCCGCCGCATCGATCACTTCCTGGTCGCGCATCGAGCCGCCCGGGTGGATGACGCAGGTCGCGCCCGCGTCGACGACGACGTCGAGGCCGTCGCGGAACGGGAAGAAGGCGTCCGACGCCACGACGGAGCCCGTCAGCGACAGGCCCGCGTTTTGCGCCTTGATGGAAGCGATGCGGGCCGAATCGATACGGCTCATCTGGCCAGCGCCCACGCCCAGGGTCATGTTATTGCCGCAGAAGACGATGGCGTTCGACTTGACGAATTTCGCCACTTTCCAGGCGAACATCAGGTCGGCCAGTTGCTGCGGCGTTGGCTGCAGCTTGCTGACCACGCGCAAGTCGCCGATACCGACGTTTTTAGCGTCAGGCGATTGCACCAGCAGACCGCCACCGACGCGCTTGAAGTCCATGGCGTGCACGCCGCTGCCCAGCGGGATTTCCAGCATGCGCACGTTTTGCTTGCTCGACAGAATCTGTTTCGCTTCGGCGGAGAACGACGGGGCGATCAGCACTTCGACGAACAGCTTGGCGATTTCGCCGGCGGTGGCGCCGTCGAGTTCCGTGTTGAAGGCGATGATGCCGCCGAATGCCGAGGTCGGGTCCGTCTGCAGGGCGCGCGCATACGCTTCCGCCGCATTCTTGCCCAGGGCCACGCCGCATGGGTTCGCGTGCTTGACGATGACGCACGCGGCGCTTTGCTCGAAGCCGCCCATGCTCTTCACGCATTCCCAGGCCGCATCGGCGTCGGCGATGTTGTTGTACGACAATTCCTTGCCTTGCAGCTGGCGGTAGTTGGCCAGCGCGCCGTCGGTGGTGACGAGGTCGCGGTAGAAGGCGGCGCTCTGGTGCGGGTTTTCACCGTAGCGCATGTCTTGCACTTTTTCAAAGGCCACATTCAGGATTTGCGGATAGGCGCCGCGCTCGGCGTGCACTTTCGTCGGGCCCAGACTGGTCAGGTAGTTGGTGATGGCGCCGTCGTATTGCGCCGTGTGCGCAAAGACTTTTTTCGCCAGCATGAATTTGGTGTCGTAGCTGACGTCGCCTGCCTTGCCATCGGCCGCACGCATTTCCGCCAGCACCACGTCGTAGTCGGTCGGATCGCAGATGACGACCACGTCCTTGTGGTTCTTGGCAGCCGAACGCAGCATGGTCGGGCCGCCGATATCGATGTTTTCGATCGCGTCTTCCAAGGTGCAATCGGCTTTGGCGACCGTGCCCTGGAACGGGTACAGGTTGACCACCACCATGTCGATGGTCGGCATGTCGTGCTCGACCAGTTTCGACATGTGTTCAGGGAAATCGCGGCGCGCCAGGATACCGCCGTGCACTTTCGGGTGCAGGGTTTTCACACGGCCATCGAGCATCTCCGGGAAACCCGTGTAATCGGCCACTTCCGTGACAGGAACACCGTTGTCTGCCAGCAGTTTGGCGGTGCCGCCCGTGGACAGGAGGTTGACGCCGAGGGCGGACAGGGCGCGGGCGAATTCGAGAACGCCGGTCTTGTCGGAAACGGAGAGGAGAGCTTGTTTGATCATGGCTGTGGCTAGGTGGTTAAGTGTTCTTGGCGAATGGCGCAGCGGTCAGCTATGAAGCTGGGCCCGCTGCGGCGGATTCAAATCTTGGCGTCACTTGCATGCCGGCATTACAGCAAACCGTGCTCCTGCAATTTCTTGCGCAGGGTATTGCGGTTGATGCCCAGCATCTGCGCGGCGTGCGACTGGTTGCCATCGGCGCGTGTCATCACGACTTCCAGGATGGGCTTTTCGACGGTCAACACGACCATGTCGTAGATATTCGATGCTTGCTGTTCGCCCAGGTCATTGAAGTAATCTTCTAGACTTTTCTGTACGACTTCCTGAATGCTTTCTTTGCTCATTTGTATGCTTCAACCGGCTGAACACCTGGCCATCCGGCGCCGCGTCGCTCATGCGGTCCGCGTGCTGCCCTCTTGCCTCGGTGTTGTAATTAATATTGCATGACGCTCTATATAGGCGCTCGCCCTTGTACTTCTTATCACTCGTACTGATCACTATTGCTTATAACTTATGCCACTACCTTGCTATCTGCTCATGCTGCCGTGGCCGCTTCTATCAGGCCACTTTCACTGGATTCGGAGAGGCGGTATTGTAACCGTTCGCCAAATTTCCATTGCGACTCAAAAAATTGATCGACGGCCAGCAATTGCGCATCCGTCGATTCCAGCAAGTTCATTTGCTGGCGGAACGCTTCGCCGCCCTCCAGATCCTTGACGTACCAGCCAATGTGCTTGCGCGCCGTGCGCACGCCGAGAAATTCCCCGTAAAACGCATAATGGGCGCGCAAATGCTCGTCCATCAGCGTGCGCACTTCATCCACGTACGGCGCCGGCAGCAAGGTGCCGGTGCGCAAAAAATGGTCGATCTCGCGGCAAATCCACGGCCGGCCCTGTGCCGCGCGGCCGATCATGACGGCATCGGCACCCGTTTGATCGAGCACAAAGCGGGCCTTTTCCGGGCTGGTAATGTCGCCATTGGCCACCACGGGGATGCCCACTGATGCTTTCACGGCGGCAATGGTTTCATATTCGGCATCGCCCTTGTAGCCATCGGCACGCGTGCGTCCGTGCAAGGTCAACATCTGGATGCCGGCTTGCTCGGCGATGCGGGCGATCGTCAGGGCATTCTTGTTGGAACGGTTCCAGCCCGTGCGAAATTTCAGGGTGACGGGCACGTCGACGGCGTTGACGACGGCGTGCAATATCTTTTCGACCAGGCTTTCATCTTGCAACAGGGCCGAACCGCACCAGCTGTTGCACACCTTTTTGACGGGGCAACCCATGTTGATGTCGATGATCTGCGCGCCCCGGTCCACGTTGAACTTGGCGCAATCGGCCAGGTCTTGCGGATCGGCGCCGGCGATTTGCACGGCTTTCGGCTCCATTTCACCTTCGTGGTCCGTGCGGCGCGCGCTTTTTTCCGTCGCCCACAGGCGCGGATTCGACGCCGCCATCTCCGACACGGCGTAACCGGCACCCAACTGCTTGCACAACTGGCGGAAAGGCCGATCCGTCACGCCGGCCATGGGAGCGACGAAAACGTTGTTGCGCAGAATGTGAGGGCCGATTTGCACTGAGGAACCTGGAATGGACGGAGGAACCTGCTATTTTAACCGATTCCCTGCCTATTTAATAAGCACTATTTTTTTAGCTCAGTGCGTCAGAGTGAGGATGGGGCCGCTTAGCCCAGCTCGTCCATCGCGGGCGCGCTCAAGTGCTCGATATTTCCCCAGTGCACTAAATGCAGCTTGCCGTCGGCGTAAGAAAACCGGTTGACGCTGGCATTCTTGACCTGGAAGTCGCGCGGACTGTCGAGCGTCATGCCAACCGCCTCGCGGTAAGCGCACTCGAGTACGCCGCCGTGGGCCACGATGGCAATCGTCTGGCCGTCATATTGCTCGGCCCAGCGGGCGATGGCGCCGTTTGCGCGCGCATAGAACTGGCGGAAACTTTCGGCCTGGCGCTCGCCCGACGGCATCACGGCGTCGATCTGGCGCGATTGCCATTGCGCATACTCGTGCGGATAGCGCGCGGCGATGTCCGCATACAACAAGCCTTCGAAAGCGCCATAGCAGCGCTCGCGCAGCAAGGGGTCAGTCTGCACTGGCAGCTTGTTCACGTCGGCCACGGCTTGCGCCGTCTGCCGCGCGCGCTGCAGGTCGCTGGCAATGATGGCGGCCAGCGGTTCGTCCGCCAGCGCCTGTCCCAGCGCGGCCGCTTGCGCCAGGCCCGCCTCGTTCAGGGCGATGTCGATATGGCCCTGCAGGCGGCGGCCCGCATTCCAGGCCGTCTCGCCATGGCGTATCAATAAAATCGTGGTGCTCATGCGTTATTTCTTCAGAGTAAGTGCCAACTCGGGATTGAGCGAATAGGCGACGACGAGCTGGGCTTCATCGAGGATGTGGCCGTACAGGGCGGCATGGGCTTGCTGCCCCGTGAAACGCTCGGGCAAAGCCAGCTGCGGCACGTCGAGCGCGTACAGGCGGAAAAGATAGTGGTGGATGCGCTCGTCATTCCACGGCGGGCACGGACCATCATAGCCGTAGTAATCGCCGGCCATGGCGGCATCGCCGGCAAACCAGCCCGTGTAGTCGTTGATGCCTTGGCGCAGCCCAGGAGCGGCCGCCTTGCCACGCGGCGTGATGCCGCTGGAAAATTCTCCGGCGGCAATAACCCGTATGGTCGGTGGCAAGTCGAGCAAGCTCCAGTGATAAAAGTCGCCGCGCAGCGCCGTCAACGACAGGGCCTGGTCATCGCGGTTCGCCAGGCTGGCGTCTTGCGGCGCATCGGGGTCGATGCAGAACAGGGCCAGCGACTCGGTGCCGTTGGGCACATCGTCCCAGGCCAGATGGGGATTGCGGTTGCCGGCGAGGCGCACGCGGCTGGCCGGATCAATCTCGGCAAAAGCATAGTCGGCCGGCATCAGGCCGCCATCACGAAACGTCTCGCTCCACAATTTCATCGCTTGCTCCTCTTTATAGTTATTGTTTGACGCTTATTTGGCGTTCACCTGCAGCCAGAACGTGACGGGGCCGTCATTGGTGAGCGACACCTGCATGTCGGCGCCGAACTGCCCCGTTTGCACGGCCGCATGGCGGCTACGCGCCTGGTCCACGAAATGCGTGAACAGGCGCAAGCCATCCTGCGGCGCGGCGGCCGGCGTAAACGACGGGCGCGTGCCGGACTTGGTGTCGGCCGCCAGCGTAAACTGCGGCACCAGCAGCAAGCCGCCTGCCACGTCCGTCACGCTGCGGTTCATCTTGCCCGCCTCGTCGGCAAACACGCGGTAGCCGAGCAGTTTTGTCAGCAAGGCGTCCGCTTCCTTCTCCGTATCGCCCCGCTCGGCGCACACGAGCACCATCAGCCCGGCGTCGATGGCGCCGATGGTGGCGCCATCGACATCCACCTTGGCCTGCGTAACTCTCTGCAGCAGCGCGATCATGCCGTCAAGGTGACGCGCGCAAAACTGCGCTTGCCAACTTGCAACACGAACTGACCGGCTTCCACTTGCAAGCCCTTGTCGCTGATGACGGTGCCGTCGATGCGCACGCCGCCCTGGTCGATCTTGCGCATGGCTTCCGATGTGGATGGGCACAGACCGGCTTGCTTGAGCAATTGCGGGATGCCCAGCGGTGCGCCAGCCAGGCTCACTTCCGGGATATCGTCGGGAATGCCGCCCTTCGAGCGGTTGACGAAGTCCGCCAGCGCATCTTCGGCCGCCTGTTGCGAGTGGAAGCGGGCGACAATCTCTTGCGCCAGCGCAACCTTGGCATCGCGCGGATTGCGGCCTTCCTCGACTTCGCGCTTCAGCTGGTCCAGTTCGGCGATCGAGCGCCACGACAGCAGCTCGTAGTAGCGCCACATCATGACGTCGGAAATGCTCATCAGCTTGGCGAACATGGTGTTGCCCGGTTCCGTAATGCCGATGTAGTTATTCTTCGACTTGGACATTTTTTCCACGCCGTCCAAACCTTCCAGCAGCGGCATGGTCAAAATACACTGCTGCTCCTGTCCGTACTGCTTTTGCAGTTCGCGGCCCACCAGCAGGTTGAACTTCTGGTCCGTGCCGCCCAGTTCCAGGTCCGATTTCAGGGCCACCGAGTCGTAGCCTTGCATCAGCGGGTACAGGAATTCATGGACGGAAATAGGAATGCCGCCCTGGAAGCGCTTGGTGAAATCGTCGCGCTCGATCATGCGCGCCACCGTGTAGTGGGAAGCGAGCTGGATGATGCCGCGCGCGCCCAGCGGATCGCACCATTCGGAGTTATAGCGGATTTCAGTCTTGCTGGCGTCCAACACTAAAGATGCTTGCGCGAAATACGTCATCGCGTTAATCTCGATCTGTTCCTTGGTCAGCGGCGGGCGTGTGACGTTGCGGCCCGAAGGGTCGCCGATCATGGACGTGAAGTCGCCAATAAGGAAAATGACTTGATGGCCGAGGTTTTGCAGCTGGCGCATCTTGTTCAGAACGACAGTGTGACCCAGATGCAAGTCGGGTGCGGTCGGGTCCAGGCCCAGTTTGATGCGCAGCGGAACACCGGTTTTTTCGGAGCGTGCTAATTTTTGCGCAAATTCGCTTTCGATCAATAGTTCGTCGACGCCACGCTTGGTAATCGCGAGGGCTTCTTGTACTCTGTCAGACAGCGGAAGCGCGGTCTGAGCGGCGTTAGCCTTTGTAGGCGATGCGGTGGTGTTGATTTCCATAAAATTTGACTGTAGATCTCAAAATGGTAGTAGGTTTGCGGAGTTTGTTATAATGCTCGATCCCATCAATCTTGCCGTATGAAAACGAATCAAAATAACAATAACAAAGAGCGCTAGCTCAGGTCACGTTCAAGGGCAAATTTTAACTGATTGCATGAACCCTATACATAAAATCACAGGCTCACGCTTGTACACACAGCTGACGACGACCCGCAAGGCACGCATTATTGGTGCGTCCGCGGTGCTGCTCGCCGTGGCCGCCTTCGGCGCGGTCGCTGTGTCGCCCATGGCGCCCGACGCATCGGACTTGCCGGTCACGTCCATCGCCCAAAACCTGGAAATGCCTGATCTCGCCTCGCAAATTTCCGCGATGGAACAGGTAGACCAGAATTTCACCCACGAAGAAAAAGTCCGCGCTGGCGATACCCTCGCCACCCTGCTGACCCGTCTCGGCGTGGATGATCAGGCGGCCGCCAATTTCATTAAAACCGACAAGATCGCGCGCGGCGTGATGTTGCTGAAATCGGGCAAGCGCGTGCAAGCGCAAACGACCGAAAACGGCGACCTCAACTGGATGCGCGCCACCCTCGTCGACGGCACGGACAAATCGGTCAAGAACATCCTGATCACCCGCAAGGGCGACAAGTTCGTGGCTACGGAAGTGGCAGCCCAGCTGGAACGCCGCGTTGAAATGCACGCGCGCAAGATTACCTCCACCCTGTTTGCCGCTACCGATTCCAGCCTGGACGGCACCCGCCTGCCAGACTCGATTTCCGCGCAAATCGTGGAAATGTTCTCCACCAATATCGACTTCCGCTCCGACCTGAAACGCGGCGACTCGTTCAATGTTGTCTACGAAACATTCTGGCAAGATGGCGAATTTGTCCGAGCGGGCCGCATCCTGGCCGGTGAATTCACCAATCGCGGCACGACTTACCAGTCCGTTTGGTTCGAAGACCCAGCCAGCAAGCAAGGCGGCGGTTACTACAGTTTCGACGGCAAGTCCCTCAAAAAAGCCTTCCTGAAATCCCCCCTCGAATTCTCCCGCATCTCATCCGGCTTCTCCATGCGCGTGCACCCGATTTCCGGCAACTGGAAAGCGCACAAAGGCATCGATTTCGCCGCAGCAACGGGTACGCCTATCCGCGCCTCGGGCGATGGCGTGGTCGATTCCGTCGGCAGCCAAAATGGCTATGGCAATGTTGTTGTCCTGAAACACTGGGCCAACTACAGCACCGCCTACGCCCACATGAGCCGCTTCGCTTCGGGTCTGAAAAAAGGTCAAAAAGTCAGCCAGGGCGATGTGATCGGCTACGTCGGCACCACCGGCTGGTCCACGGGCGCGCATTTGCACTATGAATTCCGCGTCGGCGGCGTGGCACAAGATCCAAGCAAGCTGAACGTACAAGCCCAGGCGCCATTGACGGCCGCCGAGCTGAGCCGCTTCCGCATGGTATCGGCCGACATGATGCACCGCTTCACCCTGCTGCGTCCGAACGACACGGCACTGGCTTCGCGCTAAGTACCACTGCCTTCGGGCAACATATAAAGGCACCGCCCATGCAGATGGCCGGTGCCTTTATTTTTTGAACAGGAAAATGCGGCACAATGCACCCCATCACTTACGCACTCAAGGAATACCCATGCTGTATATCGGTCTGATGTCTGGCACCAGCCTGGACGGCGTTGACGGCGCGCTGGTCGACTTTTCCGATGATGGCGGCACACGCAGCCTCGGCGATGCCTACATTCCCTTCCCCGCCAGCCTGCGCGACGATCTGATGGCGCTACAAAGTGCCGGCCAGAATGAAATCGAACGCGAAGCGCTGGCGGCAAACCAGCTCGTGCGCCATTACGCCGACTGCGTCGCCCAGCTCCTGAGCAACGCGGGCATCGGCCCGGATGCCGTCACCGCCATCGGCGCGCATGGCCAGACTATCCGCCACCGCCCCGAGCTGGGCTTTACGCGCCAGCTGAACAACCCCGCCTTGCTGGCCGAACTGACGGGCATCGACGTCATCGCCGACTTGCGCAGCCGCGACGTGGCGGCCGGCGGCCAGGGCGCGCCCCTGGTGCCCGCTTTTCACCAGGCCGTTTTCAATCTGCCCGGCCACACGCGCGTGCTGGCCAATATCGGCGGCATCAGCAATATCAGCGTGCTGCACGCGGACGGCACCGTGACAGGCTACGACACGGGCCCCGGCAATGCACTGATGGATGGCTGGGCCCTGCGGCACCTGGGCCAGCCCTACGACGCCAACGGCGCCTGGGCAGCGACAGGCCAGGTCATCCCCACCCTGCTGGCAGACTTGCTCAATGAACCGTATTTTGACTTGCCGGCGCCGAAAAGCACGGGGCGCGACCTGTTCCATGCCGGCTGGTTGCAGGACAAGCTGAGCAACTACCCGCAAGCCAATCCTGCCGACGTGCAGGCGACCCTGACACAGCTGACGGCCGCCAGCCTGGCGCATGCCATCCTACGCGACGGGGCACAGGCGGAAACGGTATACGTGTGTGGCGGTGGCGCGCAGAACGCCAGCCTGATGGCGGCGCTGGCCCGTGCATTGCCGGGCATGGCGGTGGAATCGACAGAAGCGCTGGGCGTGGCGCCCAGTCAGGTCGAGGCGCTGGCCTTTGCGTGGCTGGCCTGGCGCTTTACGCAGCGCAAGCCGGGCAATCTGCCGGCCGTGACGGGGGCGCAGGGGCTGAGGGTACTGGGCGCCTTATATCCGAGCTAAGCCAGCGCAGAAACACAAATAGCGGATCGATGATCCGCTATTTTTACATTCCGATAAAACTACTTTATACCGAGAACGATGAACCGCAACCGCAGGTAGAAGTAGCGGTAGGATTCTTGATCACGAACTGTGCGCCTTCCAGGTCATCCTTGTAGTCGATTTCCGCGCCGACCAAGTACTGGTAGCTCATGGAATCGATCAACAGCTGGACGCCGTTCTTGACCATGGTGGTGTCATCTTCGTTGACGATTTCGTCGAAGGTGAAGCCATACTGGAAACCGGAGCAGCCGCCGCCCTGCACGAAGACGCGCAATTTCAGGTCGGGATTGCCTTCTTCTTCGATCAGCTGCGCGACTTTTTCAGCGGCGCTATCGGTAAAGATAATAGGGGAAGGGATCACATCTTGCATTTCAGCGACGGCATTCATATCAGGCACTCCTACTAGAAAACATTAAGTCATTATAGACTGTTGGCGCAAGTCGCGCTGCGGCCGCCGCTGATGCGGCTGGACGGTGTTGTTCCTGCTCACATTTCCGACACGGCCAGGTGCAGCACGGGGTCGGCGCTGTCGTGCCGACTGAGCTTGCCTTGCACCAATGCACCGCTGTGCATTTCCAGCACCTTGTAATAGACCTCTCCTACAATGCGGGCTTTTGGCTGGATTTCAAGCATTTCGGACACATACACGGGGCCATTGATCTCGCCGCTGACGACCAGGCTCGAGCAGCGCACTTCGCCATCGATGCGGCCCGCTTCGCCCAGCACTATATATGTGGGCTCGCCCGGCTCGCCCGTGACGTTGCCGCGCACATGGCCATCGATGCGCAAGCCGCCGCAAAACAGCAGGTCGCCCTCGATCCGCGTGGAAGCGCCGATCAAGGTGTCGATGGGATTTTTCGCGTTGCGCTCGAACATGAACGTCATCCTGTCGGGGTAGGTGGCAGTCCAATTTATCACAGGTCCGGCAAAAAGGCGCCGGACCCGCGCAAGCACAGTCGCCTATCGTTACGGCATCACGGCGATGTGTTGCAAACCGGCCGTTTCTTTCAAGCCAAACATCAAGTTCATGCACTGCACGGCCTGGCCCGATGCGCCCTTGACCAGGTTGTCCTGCACCACCAGCACGATGACGGTATTGCCGCCTTCGGGACGGTGCAAGGCCAGGCGCAGCATGTTCGAGCCGCGCGTAGAACGGGTTTCCGGGTGCGAGCCGAATGGCATCACGTCGACGAAAGGCTCATCCTTGTATTGCTCTTCGAACAAGGATTGCAGCTCTTCATTGCTGACATCCTTGTTCAGCTGCGCGTACAGGGTCGAATGCATGCCGCGGATCATCGGCACCAGGTGCGGCGTGAAGGTCAGCGCCACTTTCTCGTCCGTGAAACGCTGCAGTTGCGCCGTCGTTTCCGGCAGGTGGCGGTGACCGGCCACGCCGTAGGCCTTGAAACTGTCGCTGCTTTCCGAGAACAGGATGCCGATCTCCGCCTTGCGGCCGGCGCCGGACACGCCCGACTTGCAGTCGGCGATCAGGCCGCCCGCGTTGACCAGGCCAGCTTTCAGCAGCGGGTAAAAGCCCAGCTGCATGGTGGTCGGGTAGCAACCGGGGTTGGCGATCAGCGTGGCTTGCTTGATGTCTTCGCGGTTCAGTTCCGGCAAGCCGTACACGGCCTGCTCGATCAACTCGGGGGCCGTGTGGGGAATCTTGTACCACTGCTCGAACTTGGCCTGGTCTTTCAGGCGGAAGTCGGCGGCCAGGTCGATGACTTTCACGCCAGCGGCCAGCAGGGCTGGTGCTTGCGCCATGGCAACACCATGCGGGGTCGCAAAGAAGACCACGTCGCACTGCTCCAGGTTCGCCTTGTCCGGCGAGGAAAACGCCAGTTTGACATGGCCGCGCAGGGAAGGATACATGTCAGCAACGGGCAAGCCATCTTCCTTGCGCGAGGTAATCGCCGTCAACTCGACATCTGGATGGGTAGCGAGCAAGCGCAGCAATTCCACGCCCGTATATCCAGTGCCGCCGACGATGCCAACTTTGATCATGTTCTTTCCTTGTGTATAGATTGCATAAAGATGAGGGGAAACGCTACCCCTGCGGGTTTTCCGCGTATTTTACAGCGCAACGCCGAGTCACGCTGAAATGCAAAAAAGCCGCGGGACCGAAGTCCAGCGGCTTTTCGACCAGCACCCCGGAAGGTGCTGTAGCGTAGAAATTAACGCTTCGAGAATTGCTTTGCGCGACGTGCTTTGCGCAGACCAACTTTTTTACGCTCGACTTCACGTGCATCGCGGGTAACGAAGCCGGCTTTCGCCAGTTCCGGTTTCAACGCTGCATCGTAGTCGATCAGAGCGCGGGTGATGCCGTGACGAACTGCACCAGCCTGGCCCGACTCACCGCCGCCATGGACGTTGACTTTGATGTCGAAACGCTCGACATTGCCGGTCAGTTCCAGTGGTTGACGGATGACCATCAGACCCGTTTCGCGCGAAAAGTATTCGTTTGCTGGTTTGCCGTTAACAACGATCAAGCCTGTGCCAACTTTGATAAAAACCCGAGCCACTGCACTTTTGCGACGGCCGGTTCCATAATTGTAATTACCGATCATGTCAGTTCCTTAGAGAACAAGTGCTTTAGGTTGCTGAGCAGCGTGCGGATGGGAACCTTCCGCGTACACTTTCAGCTTCTTGATCATTGCGTAGCCGAGTGGGCCTTTAGGCAGCATGCCTTTGACCGCTTTCTCAAGCGCGCGACCTGGAAAACGCTGTTGCATTTTCTGGAAGTTGGTTTCGTAGATGCCGCCTGGATAGCCAGAGTGACGGTAGTAAATTTTCTCAGTAGCTTTGGTACCGGTCACACGCAGTTTGCCTGCGTTGATGACGACGATAAAGTCGCCGGTATCGACGTGAGGAGTAAATTCTGGTTTGTGTTTGCCGCGCAGTCGGAGTGCCACTTCGCTGGCAACACGTCCGAGGACTTTGTCCGTCGCGTCAACCACGAACCAATCGCGCTGGACTTCATGTCCTTTAGCGGAAAATGTTTTCATGTTGACTTCCTAATAGATTACACGCTCAAATGGTGGTTCCGACGATGTTGCTGTTCGGACTCTGCCTTATTTACTTTTCCTGAGCGAACGGAAAGCCGACAAGTATAAGCGGCTTTGCCTTGCCGCGTCAAGCCGCAATCGAGGCCGGCTGCGGCCCGGCGGGCGGCACATGGATGGGCATTCCTCTATTACAATACAAAACGCTTACAATTTTCGGAGAGTACGATGGAATGCAAAGTCAGCTGGAATGGCCCGTCGGGCATGAGTTTTCGGGCAGAAACGGGTTCCGGCCACCTGGTGACCATGGATGGCGCGCCCGATGGCGGCGGCCACAACCTGGCGCCACGCCCCATGGAAATGGTCTTGCTGGGCACGGGCGGCTGCACCGCCTATGACGTGGTGCTGATCCTGAAACGGGGCCGCGAAGCCGTCAGTGGCTGCGAAGTGACCCTGAAGGCCGACCGCGCCGACACCGATCCCAAAGTATTCACCAAGATCCACTTCCACTTCACCGTGCGGGGCAAGGCCCTGAAACCCACCGCTGTGGAACGGGCCGTGGCCTTGTCGCATGACAAATATTGCTCGGCGTCGATCATGCTGGCGAAAACGGCGGAAATTACGCACTCCTTCGAAATCATCGAGGAGTAGGTCGGATTAGCGGGGCAAGGCCCCGCGTAATCCGACGACACTACCGGCGCCAACAATGTTGTCGGATTACGGCCTGCGGCCTAATCCGACCTACCCGATCTACGCAGAAGTATCAGATGTAATACGCGGTTTTCGTCATCACTTTGCCCATCAACCCCATCAGCGCCTTCACGGGCGCCGGGGTGTCGATGGCGCCCAGTCTCTGGGCGGCGGCGCCATGTTCCACTTCGTCGATGGCCATCTGCTTGACGATGGCGCGCGATTTCGCGTCCTGCGGCGGCAATTCCTGCAAGTGGCTGGCCAGGTGCGCCTCCACCTGGCGTTCCGTTTCCACCACAAAACCCAGACTGCGGCCGTCGCCCATGCGTGCGGCAATGGTGCCCAGCGCAAACGAACCCGCATACCACAGGGGATTGAGCAGGCTCAGACGCGAGCCCAGCTCCGTCAGGCGCTGCGCCGTCCAGGCCAGGTGGTCTTCCTCTTCGCGTCCCGCTTCGTCGAACTGGGCGCGGATGGCCGGGCTGTGCGCATAGCGCGCCTGCGAGTTGTACAGGGCTTGCGCGCACACTTCGCCCACATGGTTGACGCGCATCAAGCCGGCGCTGTGGCGCTGTTCGGCCGGGCTCAGCTCCGCATCGGGCGCATGTGCGGCTGGCGTGGGGCGCGAGGCCGAGGCCACGCCCGCCATGACGCGCAGGGCCTTGTCGGCGCCAACAATCAAACGATCCAGGGGGTCAAAATGGCGGTTTGCGGTCATCGTGGCTATTCATGTCAGGGAAAACATGAATTATAGGACGATAGCGGCCAGCCGTCCCCACGCCGCGCGCAGGGTGATCGGGGCTTTATTGACTTGTGCGCGCTTTTTCCTGCTCGATCCAGTCCACCACGGGGCCGACGGCGTCCAGGCCGGACAGGCTTTTCGCCACGCCCAGGTTCAGTGAGATCAGGAAAGAAATACTGTCGACGGGAATATCCGGACAGTGCTGGGCGAACGCGGCAAGAAAACGCTCCGATTGCAGCACGCGCAAGACTTTCTCGCCACTCATGAATTGCAGCACGCTGGCGATGCTGTGCCCGCCACCTATGGAGTGGTAGATGAAACGGTTGTACTGCGCGTCGATCTGCTTGAAATCGAGCGTTTCCTCCGTCATCAGGCCGGCCAGGTAGTACAGCCCCAGGCTGACGCGGAAGAAACCGATGGCTTCGGCACTGGTCATGCCGGCACGGGCCACGGCCAGTACCTTGTCCTGCATCGCCTGATCGATCGTTTGCATTGCGCTCTCCCGCGCCGTCTGCGGCGCCCACCGGGCCAGCTTGCATGAAGATGCTGTTTTTTTCAATAGACCAAACGATATTTCCACCTTGCAAGTTACATTTTTTGCATGCTACTCTCGTTCTTCACCATTGAATGGATGATGCACATGATAGAGGTCAAGCACCTGGCAAAACGTTTCCGCATGCCGCCCCACAAGGGCAAGGGCGTGCACGTCAGCGATCCGCGCGAACATGAGGGTTGGTTCCACGCCGTGCGCGACGTCAGTTTCAGCTGCGCTCCCGGCGAAGTGCTGGGCCTGCTGGGCCCGAATGGGGCTGGCAAGACGACCACCCTGCGCCTGCTGTCGACGGCCTTGCAGGCGGACGCGGGCAGCGCCCTCGTCAACGGCGTCGATGTCTTGCAGCAACCGCTGGTGGCGCGCCAGAGCATCGGCTTCCTGTCCGGTTCGACGGGCTTGTACGGCCGCCTGACGGCGCGCGAAAACGTCGAGTACTTTGGTCGCCTGCACGGCATGCCGGCCGACAAGCTGAAACGCCGCTGCGACGAGCTGTTTTCCCTGCTGCAAATGGAAGAGTACGGCGGCAAGCGGGCCGATCAGCTGTCGACGGGCATGAAGCAGAAATGCGCGATCGCCCGCACCGTCGTGCACGAGCCGCAGGTGGTGATCCTCGACGAGCCGACGACGGGCCTCGACGTAATGTCGGCCAAGATCCTGCTCGACTTCATCACCAGCTACAAGGCGCTGCGCGTGCCGCTGATCTTTTCCACGCACCACCTGCACGAGGTGGAAAAGCTGTGCGACCGCGTCTGCATCATCAACCGCGGCACCACCGCCTTCAATGGCACGGTCAACGAACTGCGCCACCTGGGCGGCAGCGCGGACTTGTACGACGCCTTTGTCAGCGTCATCAACCAGGGAGCCTGAGCCATGTGGACCATTTATCTGAAAGAGTTGCTGGAACTCACGCGCGACCGCAAGACGCTGATCTTCACCATCCTCATCCCCATCTTTGCCATGCCGCTGATCTTTGGCGGCTTCGCTTATGTTTCAAGCAATATGTTCAAGAGCGCGAAAACGGCGGAAATGCGCTACGCGCTGTTCGGCAAGGACCATTCACCGGGCTTGAGCGCGCGTTTTGCGCAGCAGCACAACCTGCGCGAAGTGCCGCTGGCCAGCGAGGGCGACATCCGCCGCGCCATCGGCGACGACAGCATCAAGTTCGCCGTCGTCATCCCGCCCCGGTTTGAAGAGACGCTGCAGCAACAGCAGCAAGCCAAGGTCACCCTGCACTACAACAGCGCCAGCACGGTCGACGTGACCCAGCAGCGGGTGCGCGAGATCGTCGAGGCCTACAACGCCAGCCTGCGCGAAAGCGCACTGTCGGCCCTGAACCTGAGCCCGGCCCAGCTGGCCTTTGCCCTGCACCCCATCGTGCTCGACAAGCAATCGACGGCCAACGAGCGCGAGCAGATGGGCGCCATCGTCGGCGGCATGCTGCCGTATCTGCTGCTGATGGTGTGCCTGACGGCGGCCATGTATCCGGCCATCGACCTGGGCGCGGGCGAAAAGGAACGGGGCACCCTGGAAACCCTGCTGCTGGCGCCCGTGCCGCGCAGCGCCATCGTGGTGGCCAAGTTCCTCGTGCTGTTTACCGTCGGCATGACCTCGGCCGTGCTGATGGTGGGCAGCATGGGCGCCCTGCTGGCCATCTTCGGCAGTTCGCTCGAAGGCAACATGGCCGTCATGGTACGCAGCATCGGCTTGCCCGACCTGGCCATGGTGACCCTGATGCTGGTGCCGACGGCCGCCATTTTTGCCTCGCTGCTGCTGTCGATCTCGATCTACGCGAAAAGCTACAAGGAAGCGGCCGGCATGATCACGCCGTTGATGCTGTTCGTCATCCTGCCCACGGTGGCGGCCATGCTGCCCGGCGTCGAGCTGAACTGGATGTGGGCCATGGTGCCGCTGACGAATGTGTCGCTGGCCATGAAGGAACTGGTCAAGGGCACCATGGATTACCGCATGTTCGGCGTGATCCTGGCGTCGACGACGGTGATCGCGGGCGCGCTGCTGATGCTGTGCCGCTGGTGGTTCAATCGCGAATCGGTGTTATTCCGCAATTAAACTTGCCATGTGACTCGCGGCGGGGTGCCATCCACCCCGCCCGGCTGCACTCTGGGCACGCGAAAATGCCGTGTATCGCATGCAACTGCCCAGTACGTCTTAAATTCAATACAATGCCAGCATAGAGTAGCCCTGTCGCACCGGGCAGCAACGCATGAGTTAGGAGTTGTATGGAATTGCAGATCCGCAAATTGTCGAAGACCTACGCGAATGGCGTGGTGGCGCTGGACAATGTTTCGCTGACGATACCGCCAGGCATGTTTGGCTTGCTGGGCCCGAACGGCGCCGGCAAGTCGACCCTGATGCGCACCCTGGCCACCTTGCAGGAATGCGATTCCGGCTCGATCTTCTTCGGCGACTACGACGTGCTCGACGACAAGGACGAGATCCGCCGCATGCTCGGCTACCTGCCGCAAGACTTCGGCCTGTACCCGAAAGTGACGGCCTACGAGCTGCTCGACCACTTCGCCATGTTAAAAGGCTTGTCGCAGCGGGCGCGCCGGCGCGAAGTCGTCGACGGGCTGTTGCAGCAAACCAATCTGTTCGACGTGCGCCACCAGCGCCTGGGCGGCTTTTCCGGCGGCATGCGCCAGCGCTTCGGCATCGCGCAAGCGCTGCTGGGCGACCCGAAGCTGATCATCGTCGACGAGCCGACGGCCGGCCTCGACCCGCAGGAGCGTGTGCGCTTTCACAACTTGCTGTCCGACATCGGTGAAGACAAGACGGTGATCCTGTCGACCCACATCGTGTCCGACGTGGCCGACCTGTGCGCCAACATGGCCATCATCAACAAGGGCCATTTGCTGCTGTGCGGCAAGACCCAGGAACTGATCGACGAAGTCAGCTGCAAGATCTGGGCGCGCTTTGTCGACAAGAAAGAGCTGGCCAGCTTCCAGCAGCGCCACGCCGTCATTTCCACGCGTTTGCTGTCGGGCCGTACCCTGATCCACGTCTACAGCGACGACGACCCGGGCGACGGCTTCGAGGAAGCCATCGGCGACCTCGAAGACCTGTATTTCGCCACCATTGCCGGGCGCCACCGCGTCGCCCAGCAGTGCGACTGAGGGGACGGCCATGTTTGCCATCGCCCGCTTTGAAGCGCGACAGCGGCTCAAGCTGCTGTCCACCTGGGTGTATTTCGCCATGTTCCTGGCGCTGGCCATGCTGTGGATGGCGGCGGCCGGCGGCGTCTTCAAGGAAGCGAGCATCAGTTTCGGCGGCAAGTTCCTGATCAACGCGCCGCGCTCGCTGGCGTTCACGTGCAGCCTGCTCGGCTGTTTCGGCGCCGTGGTGGTGGCCGCCATGATGGGCCGCTCGGTGCAGCAGGATTTCGAATACGGCATGCAGCATTTCTTCTTCAGCGCGCCGATCAAGAAATACCAGTACGTATTCGGCCGCTTCCTCGGCGCCTATCTGGTGCTGGCCGTGGTGTTTTCCAGCATCGTCATCGGTGCCTGGCTGGGCGCCTGGCTGCCCGGCATCGACCCGGAACGGCTGGGTCCGCAACGGGCACTCGCCTACCTGATGCCGTATGTATTTACCCTGCTGCCGAACCTGTTCATCTTCGGCGCCATCTTCTTCGTCATCGCGGCACTCACGCGGCGCATGCTGCCGGTGTACATCAGCTCGGTGGTGATGCTGATCGGCTACCTGGTGGCGCCGTCGCTGGCGCGCGACCTCGACTACAAGACCCTGGCCGCACTGATCGACCCCTTCGGCACGACGGCGCTGATACGCCTGACGGAATACTGGCCGAACGCGGAGCGCAACACGCGCCTGGTGACCCTGGAAGGCGTGTACCTGCTGAACCGCGCCATCTGGTCCGGCTTCGCCCTGGTGGCCTTGCTGCTCGGCTACTGGCGCTTCCAGTTCCACGCGACGACGGACGCGGGCGCCGCCAGGCGCCGCAGCGAGGGCGAGGCGCCGCAGCGCCTGTCGAACGCCTCGCTGTCCACGCAGGAAACGCCCGACTTCGCGCAGCGTAACCTGGCCGCCCTGCTTCTCAAGATGAGCTGGCTGAACCTGCGCGAAACCATCAAGAACATCTATTTTGTCGTCATCGTGCTGGCCGGCGTGCTGACCATGTACGCGGGCGCGCTGGACATGGGTTCCATGTACGGCACGAATACCTATCCCGTGACGGAAAAGGTGCTGGACATGGTCAGCGCCTCGTTCGCCCTGTTCATGCTGATCATTACCACCTTCTACGCGGGCGAGCTGGTGTGGCGTGAACGGGAAGCGGGCACGTATCTGATGCTCGACGCCCTGCCCGTGCCGAACTGGCTGCCCCTGCTGTCGAAGCTGTTGGCGCTGGTCGGCCTGCAAGCCTTGCTGAGCCTGGTCATCATGCTGTGCGGCATGTCGATCCAGGTCTTCAAGGGCTATTACCGCCTCGACCCCGGCCTGTACCTGGAATCGCTGTTCCTGTCGCACCTGCCCTACTATGCGCTGGTGGCCGTGCTGGCCATCTTCGTGCAGGTGCTGATCAATCAGAAATACCTCGCGTATTTCGCCATGATTCTGTACCACATCGCCAGCATCAGTTTTTCTTCGCTGGGCCTGGGCGACCCGCTGCTGCTGTACGGCAGCACGCCGGAAGTCGTGTATTCGGCCATGAACGGCGCCGGCCACTTTGTGTTGCGCGAGCGCTGGTACCTGCTGTACTGGAGCGGCGCGGCCGTCATGCTGACGGTGCTGTCGCTGCTGTTCTGGCCCCGCGGCGCGCAGGACAGCTGGCGCATCCGCCTGCGCCTGGCGCGCCACGGCCTCACGCATGGCGTGCTGGCCAGCTTTGCCGGCGGCGCCCTGATCTTCGTCTTCGCCGGCGGCGTGCTGTTCTATGTTTTCCACGTGGCCAACGACTACCAGTCCGAGTTTTCCCGCGATGCGGACCGCGCCAGCATCGAACGCCAGTACCGCAAGTTTGCCGCCACGCCGCAGCCGAGAATCACCGACGTGAAACTCGACGTGGCCATCTACCCGGCACAGCGCAGCCTCATCGTCACGGGCCGCTATCTGTTGCAAAACAAGACCAGCCTGCCAATCAGCCACATTTTTGTGCAGCAAGACCCGACCGCCACCATGCGCCTGCGTTTTGACGCGCGCGTGCATCCCGGCCTCGACGACGGCAAGCTGGGCTTCTACAGCTACCGCCTGGCCGCGCCGCTGGCGCCGGGCGCCACCCTGGGCCTCGATTTCGACATCCGCTATGCGCCGCGCGGCATCTTCGGCCTGGGCCAGGACACACCCGTGGTCGCCAACGGCACCTTCTTCACGAACGCCGTGCTGCCGCACATCGGCTACCAGCCGCAGCAGGAATTGACGGACCCGCGCGACCGCAAGAAACACGGTTTGCCGGCGCGCGAACGGGCCTTGCCGCGCGACGATGCGAAGGGCTTGGCCGACAATTACGTCAGCAACGACGCCGACCGCATCAACTTTGACGCCACCGTCAGCACCGTCGACGGCCAGACGGCCATCGCGCCGGGCATGCTGGACAACGACTGGATCGCCAAGGGCCGCCATTACTTCCACTACACGATGGACCAGCCCATCCTGAATTTCTACGCGTTCCAGTCGGCCCGCTACGCCGTCAAGCATGAGCGCTGGCAAGACGTGGCCATCGACGTGTATTACCACCCGGGACATGAATACAACCTCGATCGTTTCGTGCGCGGCAGCAAGGAAGCGCTCGAGTACTACACGAAGAACTTCGGCCCCTACCAGCACAAGATCCTGCGCATCGTCGAGTTCCCCCGCTACGCCACGTTCGCGCAATCGTTCCCGAACACGATTCCGTACTCGGAAGGCCTCGGTTTCATCGCCAAGGTGGACGACAAGAACCCGAAAGACATCGACTATCCGTTCTACGTCACGGCGCATGAAGTGGCGCACCAGTGGTGGGCGCATCAATTGGTGGGTGGCAACACGCGCGGCGCCACCGTGCTCAGCGAAACCCTGGCCGAATACTCGGCGCTGATGGTGATGAAGAAAACCGCGGGGCCGGCCAAGATGCGCCGCTTCCTGCGCTATGACCTGAATCAATACCTGATGGGGCGCAGCGAAGAGCGCAAGAAAGAATTGCCGCTGGCCGAGAATGAAAACCAGGCCTACATCCACTACCACAAGGGCAGCCTGGCCATGTACTTGCTGCAAGATATCATCGGCGAAGACAAGGTCAACGGCGTACTGCGCGACCTGCTCAGAACCCATGGCCAGAAAGGCCCGCCGTATGCGAGCGTGACTGCCCTGATTGCCGGCTTGCGCCAGGTCACGCCACCCGAACAGGCTTATCTGATCGACGACCTGTTCGAGAAAATCGTACTGTTCGACAACCGCGCCCTGTCGGCCACGGCCACCAAACGCGGCGATGGCAAGTACGCCGTCACCATCAAGGTGCAGGCGGGCAAATTGACGGCCGGCGAACAGGGAGAGGAACACGACGCGCCGCTGCACGACTGGATCGAGATCGGCGTCGACGATGCGAATGGCCATCCGCTGCTGCGCGAGCGCCTGCGCATGACGGCCCGCCAGGCGAGCTACACCGTCATCGTCGGCAGCCGCCCCGGCAAGGCGGGCATCGATCCCGACAACAAGCTGATCGACCGCAAGCCGGACGACAATATGGTCACCGTCGAGCTTGAAGAGCCGTGACGAACAATGGCCGCCCGTGCATACAGGCGGCCACTTCGGTATCACAGGGGAGTCAGGCTGCGGCGGAGCGCGTCACCAGGCTCAGGCTGATGCCCATTTCCGTCAGGTGCTGCATGTCGGCCAGCGACAGGTCGAGCGGCGCATCGACCGTGTCGTCGCCGTTCAGCTCCAGTTGCAGCTCGGCCACGATGCGCGGCATCGTGAACGTCACGCCGCGCGAACGGCATTCGGCCAGGTAGCTGCGTATGCGCGAGGGCAACACTTGCGATTTGGGCGCCTGCGCGATCAGCACCTCAAAGCCGGAATCGAGATGCACGCGATTCGCGCCCTTCGCCTCGCCCTTGCGCCATTGCCGTTCCGGATCGGTGGGCAAGACTTCGAGGATGGATTTGAGCGTGGGGTCGTCCCCATGCACAGACAGCTTCGCGATATTCATATTGCAAGACTTTCTAGTCAGATCAGACCGACAAGTCTACGCATGGACGGCAAGTATGTCCATACGGCAATATTTAGTATCCGTCTCTAATTTGTGCTGCATCAACAACAGGCGGAACAAGCTTGTTCCGCCTGCCACACGCTTATAACGCCACGCCGCGCGCCTGCAAGGCGGCCCGCACGCCGGCGCCGTAGGCGGCATCGGCCCGGTCGAAGTGACCCAGCTGACGCTGCAAGGTTTCCGGCCGCACCAGACTCAAGGGACCGGCCAGATTGTCGAACAGGTTTTGCTTCGCCTGCGCGGACATCAGACGGAACAGATTGCCGGCTTGCGTAAAGTCATCTTCCACGCCGCGCCCATCGTAGCGCGCCGCACCGCCGTCGAGCGCCAGCGCCCCCTCGCCATGGCCCAGCCCTTGCGGCGCGCTGCCTGCCGCCGCCACGTTCGCGTAATTCTGCGTGGCGCCGCCATTGCGGATCGCCATGCCGCCGTCGCGCTGCTGGTTATGGAAGGGGCAGCGGGCAGCGTTCACGGGCAGATGCTGGTGGTTCGTGCCGACGCGGTACAGCTGGGCGTCGTGGTAGGCGAACAGCCGGCCTTGCAGCATCTTGTCCGGCGAGTAGCCCATGCCCGGCACGGCATTGGCTGGCGAAAACGCCGCTTGCTCGACTTCCGCGTGGTAATTGTCCGGGTTGCGGTTCAGCTCGAAAATACCGACCGGCAGCAGCGGGAAGTCCGCGTGCGGCCACACTTTCGTCAGGTCGAACGGGTTCCAGCCCGTGCGCTGTTCCCATGCATCAAGTTGCTCCTGCGTCGCCACCTGCAGCTTGACTTCCCACTGAGGGAAATCGCCGCGTGCGATGGCGCCGAACAGGTCGCGCTGCGCGTAGTCTGGGTCAGCGCCGGCCAGGCGGCCCGCTTCCCCGGCAGGCAGATTCTTGATGCCCTGGCGCGTCTTGAAATGCCATTTCACGTACACGCGCTGGCCGTCGGCATTGATCAGACTATACGTGTGACTGCCGAAGCCATCCATGTGGCGGTAGCCATCCGGCGTGCCCCGGTCCGAGAACAGCATGGTGACCTGGTGCAAGCTTTCCGGCGCATGGCTCCAGAAGTCGAACATCATTTCGGCCGATTTCAAATTGCTTTGCGGATCGCGTTTTTGCGTGTGGACGAAATCGGGGAACTTGATCGGGTCCTTGATGAAGAACATCGGCGTGTTGTTGCCAACCAAATCCCAGTTACCTTCTTCCGTGTAGAAACGTACGGCGAAACCGCGCGGGTCGCGTTCCGTGTCGGCACTGCCGCGTTCGCCGCCGACCGTGGAAAAGCGCGCGAAGGTGGCCGTCTGCTTGCCTACTTCGGCAAACAATTTGGCCTTGGTGTAGCGCGAGATGTCGTGCGTGACGGTAAAGGTGCCGTAGGCGCCCGAACCTTTCGCGTGCACGACGCGCTCGGGAATGCGCTCGCGGTTGAAATGCTGGAGTTTTTCGATCAGGTGGAAGTCTTGCAGCAGCAGCGGGCCGCGGGGGCCGGCGCTGATGGAATTCTGGTTGTCGGCGACGGGGATGCCCGAGGCGGTACTGAATGGCGGCTGTTGGCTCATGGCTGCTTTTCCTTCGTTGTTGACTAATGGAAGCAGTGTAACGAGGTCAACAACAAAGGAAAAGCTAATTGATTTTATCGAATCGATAGCTATTTACAATGCACACCCTTGTGCATCGCACACGCCGCCCAGTTGCGCCTGCAATTTCTCCGGTTGGCCCAGGAAGCCGCCGATATCGATCACGGACAGCTTGCCGCTGCCATCGTCGAGCACGAACGTGGGAAAGCCCTGCCCGCCCACCTGCGCCAGCAAGGCGCGGCTGGCATCGATATGCCGCTGCGTGGCGGCGCCCGCCTGCCGCGCATACTCGGCCTGGAATGCCGCCCCGTCCATGCCCAGCTCTTGCGCCAAGGTCACCAGCACGGGCAGGTCGGCGATACGCAAGCCGTCCACGTAATGGGCGCGCTGCACGCGCTGCAGCATGTCCAAGCCCTTGCCGGCCAGGACTTCAGCCGCCAGGATGGCCGTGATCGGCGGTTCGGAATCCATCATGGCCGTCGTGTCGTTCAGCAAACCGTTGACGTAGGCGTCGCCGAAAGGCTGGCCAGACATTTGCTCGATGCGCCGGTCATGCGGCAGCACATAGCCGCGCCATTCGGGCGTGATCTGGCGGCGATTACTGCCCGTCATCATGCCGCCGCCGTGGAACGCCACCGTCAGGCCAGGCACGGCGCGCGCCGCCTCGACCAGCGGCGCGGCGCCGTAACACCAGCCGCACAGCGGGTCGAAAATGTAGTGCAGTGTGGGCATGAGAGCCTCCTTGTTGCCGCTTACCATTTCATTTCGCCTTTGGCTACCTTCGCGCTGGTTTCTAAAGCGCCATCGAGGCCCAGCTTCGGATAGCGCATTTTCATCGCCTCGATCAGGGCGGCCGAATTGGCGGCCTTGGCCGTTTCTTCTTCAAACGTCACCAGGTAGTCGCGCGTAAAACCGATGCTGTCCGGCGTCAGGGGCGAGCCGACCTTGAAGTGGCCAGGCACGACGGTGACGGGTTTCAGGGCGGCGATGCCGTCCAGGGTCTTGAGCCAATCCTGGCGCGATTGCGCGCTTTGCGTATCGGCCGTCCACACGTGCAAGTTACCAAACAGCACTACGCCGCCGACGACGGCCTTGATCGATGGAATCCACACATAGGTGCGCGCTGGCGTCGGGCCGGCGATGTCCAGCGACTGGCCTTCCAGGGCGATGTGCTTGCCTTTCAACGCTTCCGGAATGACGATGCTTTTCGGCGCATTGTCTTTCAGGATCGGGCCCCAGTAGGCGACCTTGGCGTCAGCCTTGCGGCGGATCTCGGCGACCGTTTCCGGCGTGGCAACGATTTTCGCCTGCGGGAACGCGGCCTTGATCACGTCGAGGCCAAAGTAGAAATCGGGATCGCTGTGGCTGATGTACACGGTCGTCAGTTTCTTGCCGCTGGCGCGGATCTTCTCCACCAGCTTTTGCGCTTCGGCGCGCGAGAATTGCGCATCGATCAGCACGGCGTCATGCTTGCCCGCGACCAATACGGAAGCGACGGGGAAGATGGCCTCTTCGCCCGGGTTGAATACTTCCAGGGTCAGGGGTGCGCTGGCGGCGGCCGAGGCGGCGCCGGCGGCAAACACGGTGGAAACAAGAACGCTGCTGATGGTTTTGGAGAACATGATCTGCCTTCACAAGATGATTGGGATGACTGCATCTTACGTTGCTTGATTCGGTAGAAAAACCCGTTAAAGCGCAATAGTTTGTTGCTCAATTCGGATGAATTGACAACTGCCGCGCCAAGGCGTGCAGCCACTGCCCCGCCAGCGCGCCATCCCACACGAGCAGGATTTGTTCGCTGCAATCGACGCTGCCAGCCAGTTCGACCTGCAGCAAATCGTGCGCGCGCACGGCGAAGTCGGGCAGGTAGGCCAGCGCCCGGCCGGACTGCACATAGCCCATCAGCAACTGCACATCGTCGCTCCAGTAGCGGATGGTGCGCCCGGCCACGCCGCGCCAGCCATCGGCATGGCGGCCACGCTCCTCGCCGCACAGCAAAGAGTGCGTCGGGCTGGCGAAGGCGTGCGGCAAGACGTCCCGCATGCCGCAGCGCACGGAGGCGCAGGCTGCCGGCACGCCGCGCGCCAGCACATGGCCGCGCCCGGCCGCCAGCAGCATGCGCATGCTGCCCAGCGCCGTGCTGTGCCAGGTGGCGGGCCAGTCGGCGCCGCGCTGGGCGATGGCGTCCTGCGTTACCAGTGCCGCATGGCAATCGCCACGCGCCAGGGCCGCCAGCGCCGCATCCTCGAAAGCCGGTTGCAAACGCACGCTGGCCTGCGGATAGGCGTCCAGCGCCGCCGCCAGGGTATCCGCGTGGCGCCACAGCAGCAGGGCGGGGCCGGCGATGCGGCCATCGATGGCGCCCCGCTCGCCCATCACGTCCAGGCGCGCCTGTTCGGCCAGCGCCAGCAAGGTGCGCGCACGCTCGAGCAGCAAACGGCCGCTGTCGTTGAGCAGCAATTGCTTGCCGCTCCGGTCAAACAGGGGCGCGCCCATGTCCCCCTCCAGACGGCGCAAGGCTTTCGACACGGCCGATGGCGTCAGGTGTAATTCCAGCGCCGCCGCGCCCAGGGTTGGCTGGCGCGCGGCGCTGCAAAACACGCGCAGGTCGGCAAGGCTCATGTTCATGATGATTTCCAGACAGGACACAAAAAGTGAAAAATGGTTGCTGTACTGTCCATGATACCGCCCCTATCATCGTTGCATTCCAACTCATCGATGAAACCCATGCTGCGCACCCTCTTCCTTTCTCTGTTCCTGCTCGCCTCCGGCCTCGCCCACGCCGCGCCCCTGACCTGGGGCTTGCATGGCATGGTGCTGTTTGGCGGCAAGCAAGGGCTGTATGCCTCGCACCTGCCGATGTTCCATGCGCCGCACGATTACCAGGCGGTGCTGCAAGTGCGGCTGGCCGACCCCGTCCTCGATGCGCGGCTGCGCCAGCAGCTCGATGGCGATACGGCACTATGGACCCTCGAACCGGAACACTTCGAGCTGGCGCGCTTGCTGCCGGCCGCGCCGCTGCCGCTGCGCCAGTTCCAGGCGACGGTGGTGCGCGGACACTTCGAGAAGGATGGAAAAGCCGAACCCGGCTACGGCGCTGCCGCCATCATCGTCGAGCGCGTCCTGCTGATGCGCCAGCTGTCGCCGGCCCCCGCCACGCACGCCAGCGCGCGCTACCTGCAGGTGGGCGACGGCACGCAGCGCTTCCTCGTCAAGCGTATCGACAGCCGCCCCGATTTCGAGCATATCGTCGCCTGGACCAGCCCCCAGGATGCGCCGCACGACGACGTCGTCGTGGCGAAAACCGGCGTGCAGGAAACTCCTGCCGCCAGCTTGCAAGCTGCCTTGCGCGCACAACCGGGAAAAACGGCCCGCTTGCGCGGCACGGTGTACTTTTCCACCGAGGACGTGCGCTAAAACAACACGCCGGGCGGACACGCATCCACGTGTCAAATGTGTCACAGCGTCATGATGGCGTCACATTGGATTGTTATCTTGCTAGCTCTTTCAAACCTAGCCGGATGAACCACATGACACGCAGAAAAATTTCCGTCGCTGGCTGCAGCGTCGCCATCACCCTGATGCTGGCCGCCTGCGGCAGCGATGCAAAAAAAGAAGAGGCAGTGGCTGAAGCCCCGCCGAAAAACGTCATCTTCTTCCTCGGCGACGGCATGGGCCTGACCACCATGACGGCCGCGCGCATCTATTCCGTGGGCGAAGAAGGTGCGCTGACCATGGACACCCTGCCGGAAACGGCCTTCGTCAAGACGTTCTCGAACGACGCGCAAGTGACCGACAGCGCGCCATCGATGGCCGCCTACATGACCGGCGTCAAGATGAACAATGAAGTCATCTCGATGTCGGCCAACACGGTCGCCATCGATCCGGGCACGGATGCGAACGGCAACAAGCTGGTCAACAAATGCGGCACCGGCAACGGCACGCCCGCCACCACCTTGCTGGAACTGGCCAAGGCCAAGGGCTTTGCCGCCGGCGTCGTCAGCACGGCGCGCGTGACGCACGCCACGCCGGCCGCGACCTATTCGCACATCTGCCACCGCGATCTGGAAAACGATATCGCCGCGGCCCTGGTGCCGGGTGGCACCGGCTACAACAGCGCGCTGGGCACGGCTGGCCTGGACGTCGTCCTCGGCGGCGGCGCGCAATTCTTCAAGCCGTTCAAGGATGGCGGCAAGCGCTCCGACGGGCGCGACCTGCTGGCCGAACTGAAAGCGAAAAGCTACACCGTCGCCAACACCGCCACCGACTTCAAGGCCGTCGATGCGGCCAAGACGGAGCGCCTGTTCGGCGTGTTCACGTCCAGCCACATGAGCTACGACCTGGACCGCGATGCGGCCAAGGAACCTAGCCTGGCGGACATGACCACCAAGGCCATGGACGTGCTGGCCAAGAACAAGAAAGGTTATTTCCTGATGGTCGAAGGCGGCCGCATCGACCATGCGCTGCACGAAACGACAGCCAAGAAAGCGCTGCAAGACACCGTCGCGTTCGACAACGCCATCAAGGCCGCCATCGACAAAGCCAAGCTCACCGACCCGACCCTGGCCAATACCCTGATCGTCGTCACGGCCGACCATGACCACACCCTGGTGCTGAACGGCTACGCCAAGCGCACGGGCAAGACGGCTGCCGGCAACCCTGGCGTACTGGGCGTAGTGAAGAACTACGTGACCGGCGCGGTCGAGAAAGACCTGGACGGCGCACCGTATTCGATCATCGGCTTCGGCAATGGCGAAAACCGCACCCAGTCGAGCCGCGCCGCCATGGCCAGCCTCGATGAAACCGTCACCAGCGCCAACACCTACCACCAGGAAGCGGTAATCCGCACGGCGGCCGGCAATGAAACCCACGGCGGCACCGACGTCTTCCTGGGCGCCATCGGCAAGGGTTCGGAAACCTTCCTGGGCACCATCGACAACACCAAAGTATTCGGCCTGGTCAAGACGGCCGGCGGTCTGTAATCCCCAAGACATCAACATTGGACAAGCACATGAAACTTGCATTTAAACTCTCCTTGCTGACCACGCTCGTGGCCGCCAGCGTTGCCAGCGCCTACGCCGCCGACGCCAAGAACGTCATCTTCTTCCTCGGCGACGGCATGGGCCCGTCCGTCGTGACGGCGTCGCGCATCTACAAATACGGCGAAGACGGCAGCCTGACGATGGACACGCTGGAGCGCACGGCGCGCATCAAGACGTTCTCGAACGATGCGCAAACGACGGACAGCGCGCCATCGATGGCCGCCTACATGACCGGCGTCAAGATGAACAATGAAGTCATCTCGATGGCCCAGGACACGATCGCCAAGGAACCCGGCCGCGACGCCAATGGCAACCTGGGCGTGGACAATTGCCCGGCCGGCGGCAAGAGCGTGCCGACCATTCTGGAACTGGCGAAAGCCAAGGGCAAGGCCGTGGGCGCCATCACCACCACGGAACTGACGCACGCCACGCCGGCGACGACGTTCTCGCACATCTGCAACCGCAATGCGCAATACGCGATCGCCGCGCAAGCGACGCCAGGCGGCGCGGGCTACAACGCGGCCCTGGGCGATGGCGTCGACGTGCTGATGGGTGGTGGCCGCAACCACTTCACCCCTTGGTCGACCAGCAACAAATACGGCCGCGTCGACGGCCGCAACCTGCTGACAGAATTTGCCGCCAAGGGCTACACCGTGGCCGCGACGAAAGCGGAAATGGCGGCGGCGCCAAGCGGCAAGAAATTCATCGGCCTGTACAGCACCCGCAGCCACCTGGAATATGAACTGGACCGTACGGCCACGCCACCGCTGGGTGAAGGCGCGACCCAGCCTAGCCTGTCGGAAATGACCCTCAAGGCCATCGACTTGCTGTCGAAAAACACGAACGGCTATTTCCTGATGGTCGAAGGCGGCCGCATCGATCACGCCTTGCACGGCATCAACGCCAAGCGCGCGCTGACGGACACCGTCGCCTTCGACGACGCCATCAAGGCCGCCATCGCCAAGATCAAGGAAACCGATCCGACCCTGGCCAATACCCTGATCGTCGTCACGGCCGACCATGACCACACCCTGGCCTTCAACGGCTATGGCAAGCGCGGCAACAATATCCTCGACATCAATCGCGGCTACAAGGATAACCAGCCGAGCAAGGATGCCGATGGCAATACCTACACCACCCTGGTGTTCGGCAATGGCCCGAACCGCCCTGCCCTGCGCAGCAACGTCGACAGCGCCACGGCCCTGAAAGACAACTACCTGCAAGAAACGGGTGTGCGCCTGGCCAGCGAAACCCACGGCGGCGGCGACGTCAAGCTGCTGGCCACGGGCGCCGGCGCGAAGACCTTCAAGGGCACCCTGGACAACACCAAGGTGTTTGACTTGCTGAAGGCGGCGTTCGGTTTCTGATCCACATCAACACGGTAACCCCACCGGGGCGGATGGCGTAGGCCCTCCGCCCCTCTGCACGTAAAGGCAACACCATGAAATCGTCCCTGATCGCCGTCCTCCTCGCCGCCGGCTTTGCCGCCAGCGCGCAAGCCGCTCCTCCTTCCGCTCCTGCCGACCTGGACCTGGGCATCACCTATTACAGCCGCGTCCTGACGCCGGAAGGCGTGACGCGCGAGAGCCGCTACGAAGAAAAGATGCTGCGCCGCCCCGGCCACGTGTGGGTCGAGCGCGTGCTGGCGCCGTCGACGGACGCGCATGCGGGCCACAACCACGGCGAGAACAAGAAAGTAGCACTGAAGGCCACGCAGCATGAGCACAAGCACTTCAATCCCGTGCTGATCCCCCGCCACGTGATGCTGGAAAAGAACACCGTGCGCGTGGAATACATTGATGCGCATGACAAGATCGTCGTTTCCATCCCGAAAGCCGAGTACGAAAACGTCAATTTCGACGGCTCCTGGGAAAACAGTTTTTATCTGCTGGACCCGAAACTGGTGGCCGCCATGCCGCTGTCGAAACAGGCGTCGAACGTGACGGGCGCGCGCTGGCGCGAAGTGGAAAAGAATGGCGTGTTCCAGCGCATTCTGTGGGATGAGCAAAAGCAGATTCCGCTGATCATCGAAAGCGGCGACCGCGCGAATACCTTCTACCGCCGGGTCGACGTCAAGCTGCAGCCAACCGTCAGCAAGGCGCAGCCATGGGCGAATTTGCAGAACTATGCGCAGCGCGAGTATTCCGACTACCTCGACTAAGCGTCAGACGAACGCCAAGAAAATCGGGACGTAAAAAAAGCCAGGGACATCCCTGGCTTTTGTTTGGCTGGCGCCCGATTACTCGGCCGCTGCCGCTTTCTTCGCCGGCGCCCTCTTGGCGGCCGGCTTTTTCACGGCTGCAGCTTTCTTCGCTGGCGCCTTTTTCACGGCTGCCGCTTTCTTGACGGCCGTTTTCTTCGCTGGCGCCGCGCCTTCTTCGCCTTCGACCTCGGCGGCTGCCGCCTTCGTCTTGGCGCCCGGCTTGGCCTTGCGCTCTTCAAACTCGAAGCTCACCTTGCCATCCTTGCCGCGCACGAGGAATGCCTTGAACGGGCGGCGCGTGCGCTGGGATACGAACCCAGGCAACAGGTCCGTCTTGCCATCGTTGAGCAGTTTTGCCATTTGTTCCGGCAAGATTTCCTGCTGCAAGATGATGCGGCCGCTGCGGAAGTCGCACGTCTTCGGCTTGGCGACGCTGTGCTCGCACACATAGGCCAGGCCCATTTCGTACACGCCGGCGTTGCACTTGGGGCAAGGACCCACGGGCGTCTGGCCCGTGAAATCGACGCCTTCGCCATCTTCGCTCTCGTCGTTCTGGCCGAAATCGAATTCCAGCTTGAAATTCTTGATCTCTTCATCGCGCACGATGCGCAGGATGGCAGCGAACGGACGGCCCATCTTCGAACGGAAGCCTTGCAGCGGGCCGATGGTGCGGTCCTTCAGCAATTGCTCCACTTCGGCGATTTCAAACTGGCGCGAGCCCGGCGTCTTGCTCATCGAAAATTCGCACTTGGTACAGGCGAAACGGCGGTAGTTTTCCTTCACCACGCCGCCGCAATTCGGGCATGGCGTTTCCAGCGTCGCGTAGTCGCCGGGGATCGTGTCGTTGTCGTATTCCTTGGCGCGCTTGACGATGATTTGCGTCATCTGCGCGATTTCGCGCATGAACTCTTCACGCGAAATCTTGCCTTTTTCCATCTGCGACAGCTTGTATTCCCACTCGCCCGTCAGCTCCGGCGCCGTCAATTCATTGACGCCCAGGCCTTTGAGCAAAGTCATCAGCTGCGACGCCTTGGCCGTTGGAATCAGTTCGCGGCCTTCGCGGATCAGATAGCGTTCCGTCAGCAAGCCCTCGATGGTAGCCGCGCGCGTCGCTGGCGTGCCGAGGCCCTTGCCGGCCATTGCATCGCGCAGCTCGTCGTCGTCGATCAGCTTGCCGGCGCCTTCCATGGCCGACAGCAACGTCGCCTCCGTGAAGCGCGCGGGCGGTTTCGTCACCAGGCCGTTGGCGCTGACGCTTTCCGTCTGCACTTTCTCGCCCTTGGCGACGGGCACCAGGTTGCCGTTGCCATTGCTTTCCTTGTCAGCGTCCGTCGATGCTTCCTTGCCGTAGATGGCCAGCCAGCCCGGATTGGTCATGACCTTGCCTTCAGTCTTGAACTGATGGCCGGACACTTCCGTGTAGCGCGTGGTGACCTGGAATTCCGCAGGCGGGAAGAACACGGCCATGAAGCGGCGCGTGACGAGGTCGTACAATTTTTGTTCCGGCTCGGACAGATTCTTCGGCGCGATCGTCGTCGGGATGATCGCGAAGTGATCCGAGATCTTGGTGTTGTCGAAGATGCGCTTGTTCGGCTTGACCCAGCCCTTGTCGATGATCTGCTTGGCGAACTGGTGGTAGTTGCTGTTTTCCTTGACCGTTTCCAGCGCCTGCAGCACGGTCGGCATGTAGTCTTCCGGCAGGTGGCGCGAATCGGTACGCGGATACGTGAGCACCTTGTGCTTTTCGTACAGCGCCTGGGCCAGGCCCAGGGTATTCTTGGCGGAGAAGCCGAAACGCGAGTTTGCTTCGCGCTGCAGGCTGGTCAGGTCGAACAGGCCCGGCGCCATCGAGGTGGTCGGTTTCGATTCTTCCGTGACGATGCCTTGGCGGCCGCGGCAGGCGGTGGCGATCGAGTCGGCAGCCGTCTTGCTCCACAGGCGCTCGGCGCGCTTCTCGGGGTCGTTCTCGTCCTTCTTGAACTTCGTGTCGAGCCAGCGGCCTTCATAGATACCGGCCGCGCAGACGAATTCGGCGCGCACTTCCCAGAAGTCGCGCGGTACGAATTTTTTGATCTTGTCTTCGCGTTCGACGACGATGGACAGGGTCGGCGTCTGCACGCGGCCCACGGTCGTCAGATAGAAGCCGCCTTCTTTCGAATTGAACGCCGTCATGGCGCGCGTGCCATTGATACCGATCAGCCAGTCGGCTTCCGAACGGCAGCGGGCCGCGTCGGCCAGCGGCAGCATTTCTTCGTCGCTGCGAAGGTGCGAGAAACCATCGCGAATGGCGCCGGGCGTCATCGACTGCAGCCACAGGCGCTTGACCGGTTGCTTGGCTTTTGCGTTTTGCGCGATCAGGCGGAAAATCAGCTCGCCTTCGCGCCCCGCATCGCATGCGTTGATGAGGGTGGTGACGTCTTTGCGTTTGATCAGCTTGTTTAATACTTTGAGGCGCGCTTCCGTCTTGGCGATCGGGTTCAGCGCGAAATACGGTGGAATCATCGGCAAGTGCGCGAAACTCCATTTGCCGCGCTTCACGTCGAATTCTTCCGGTACGGCGATCTCCAGCAGGTGGCCGACCGCCGACGACAGGACGTATTCATCCGATTCAAAGTACTCATCGTGCTTGGTAAAGCCGCCAAGCGTCTTCGCGATATCGTTCGCGACAGAAGGCTTCTCGGCGATGATGAGGGTTTTTGTCATATTTTTTAGTCTCGAAAAATGCTCTAGGATAGTTTCAGCATGCGCATCATACAGTGCATTGCCAGGCGCCGACGCTTTTGTCTGCGCAAGGCACAGTGACTTGTGGTCTTGTCAAGCGGCCAATGATAAGCGCCTATTGAAGAATTCGGCAAGTTATCTGCAAGCAAGAATGCGCAGGCGCAAACACATGGGCCTGGCGTGTGCGGTGCCGCAGCACATAGTAAAGGGGATGGCGCGGCGGCGGCGCCAGGGTCGGACAGGCAGCGAAGAATATGGGTATATATTAGTGCAGCAAGCGCGGCGGGAGGTCTTCATCGTCGACGAACAGGTCGTCGAACATCAGCGCATCCGGTTCCTTGCCCTGGCTCCACAGCAGCATCAGCACGATGACTTTCAGCTTGCCCAGCGACACGGGAGCCTCGTCGAGCGCCAGCGCCCGTTCGATGACGATTTCGCGTTGCAGCGGCGAAAGCACCTTGGCGCTTTCGAGGAACTGGATGAAACCGATGGCGGCCGTGCCCAGCACGTCGCTTTCCTGCTGCACATAGAAGCGCGTGCCCGTGGAACTGGCCGTCAGGGTCTGTTCGACGCCGGCCATGGCGTTCAAGTCCGTCAGCCACACGAGCGCTTCGGAAATCTCCACGTCGTCGAAACCGACGGCCGACAGTTTGCGCGCCAGGACTGCCGGCTCGGGGCAGGCATCGGGGCGATAATAAGTCTCGTAGAGGTACACCAGGATATCGAACATGGCTCTACTCTAGCAGCTAAGCTCGCTAAGACACAAGGGTGCGCACAGACAAAGCGCGCCCGTGCGGCAAGGCCGCCACACAAGTGACAAGCTGTCATTTGCAGCGTTGAAACAGTCCTCCCGGCAAGCGTTCGACCCGGCCCGCCAGCTCCAGCGCCAGCAATTCGCCCATCAGCGCGCCCATGGCCAGGCCGCTGCGCGCGGCCAGGGTATCGGCATCGACGGGATCGTGGCCCAGCGCGGCCAGCAGCGGCGTCTCGTCTTCCACCGCCGCCGGCACGCCGGGGGCGCTACCCAGCCACTGCAGCTCTTGCAGCACGTCGTCGGCAGACTCGACCAGCTTGGCGCCCTGCTTGATCAGCGCATGGCAGCCCTTGGCCAGCGTGGCGTGGATGGAACCGGGCAAGGCATACACGTCGCGGCCCTGCTCGCCGGCCAGGCGCGCCGTGATCAATGAACCCGACTGGGCCGCCGCCTCGATCACCAGCACGCCGCGCGCCAGACCGCTGATCAGGCGGTTGCGGCGCGGAAAGTTACCGGGCATGGCCGGCAAGCCCAGCGCGTACTCGCTGACGATGCAGCCTTGTTCGGCGATTCTTTGCGCCAGATCCAGGTTGCGGCGTGGATACACCAGATCGGCGCCCGTGCCGATCACGGCGAGGGTGGCGCCAGCGCCGCGCAAGCCGCCCTCGTGCGCGTGCGTGTCGATGCCCAGCGCCAGCCCGGAAATGATGGTCAGACCTGCCGCACTGAGGGCTTGCGCGAAGGCGGCCGCATTCTGCATGCCTTGCGCGCTGGCATTGCGGCTGCCGATGATGGCCACGCCGGGACGCGACAGCAGTTCCGCCCGTCCCCGCACATATAACAAGAGCGGCGGATCGGCGATTTCCAGCAGCAGCGGCGGATACGCGGCATCGGCCAGGGTCAGCACGGCATTGCCGGGCCGCTCCAGCCACTGCAAGGTAAGCGCCAGCTGGCTGTTGGCCACCGGCTTGGACGGCTGCACGATGGCGCGCGCCACGCTGGCCGGCACCACCTCGCGCAAGGCCTCGAATGGCGTGGCAAAGATTTGCGGCGGCAGGCCGAAGCGGGCCAGCAGGGCGCGCGCCGCCACCGGCCCCACGCCGGGCAGGTGCTGCAGGCGCAGCCAGCCCGCCAGTTCCGTGGCCGTGTCTGCCGTCGTTGCAATTGCATGCATGACAACCTCGCTGTGTACTGTGCCATCCCATGCTAGCGCCATGGCACGGACGCGATACCGACGCGCGCAACAATGCGTGCAATGGCGCTGCAAAACGGCCCGCCGCCCACAGGGCCATGGGTGTCTGTGATAAAATTTCCCTTTGCAGCAAACGAATAGCGCACTGGCAAACGCATCTGCCGCGCCGTTGCGCCACACGCGCCCAACCGTAGCGTACTCAAAAATAAAATAGCCCTGCCATCGTTCGCATGGCCCAGGCATGAATAATCCGGCGCACCGGCGCCCACCTTAACCAGTCGAATCCGTATGTCCATATTAAATATCCTGCGTTACCCCGATCCTCGCCTGCACACGATCGCCAAGCCCGTCACCGAATTTGACGCGCGCCTGCAAACCCTGATCGACGACATGGCCGAAACCATGTACGACGCCCCTGGCGTCGGCCTGGCCGCGTCGCAAGTGGACGAGCATATCCAGATGATGGTGATCGACACCACCGAAGAAAAAAACCAGCTGCAAGTCTTCATCAACCCGGAAATCACCTGGGCCAGCGAAGAAAAGCAGGTCTACGACGAAGGCTGTCTGTCCGTGCCTGGCGTCTACGATGGCGTCGAGCGCCCGGCCCGCATCAAGGTGCGCGCCATGGACCGCCACGGCAAGCAGTACGAACTGGAAGCCGATGGCTTGCTGGCCGTCTGCATCCAGCATGAGATGGATCACTTGCTGGGCAAGGTATTCGTCGAATACCTGTCGCCGCTCAAGCGCAACCGCATCAAGACCAAGATGATCAAGGAAATCCGTGGTCTCGAGCGCGAAGCGAGTCTGCGTGCGCAGAACCGCCGTTTCTGAAAACACCTGACCAAACCTACTGCGCGTCGCGACTTGCGGCCTGCGATGCTCACTGTGCTCAAGCACAGTTCCGCTTCTCAGCCACAATTCGCTTCCGCTCGCTACGGTTTTGTAAGGTGTTCAAGGAGTTTTTGCAGTACAGCTGATAAACTAAGCAACAGTAGTCGTTACACCACGCCAGCCTGGCGCCTTCGGCGCGGGCCTGCGCACCTCACGTCAAGGAACCATATGAAAGTGATCTTCGCAGGCACGCCTGAATTCGCCGCCACGGCCCTGAAAGACTTGCATGAAGCGGGCTTCGAGATTCCGCTGGTGCTGACCCAGCCTGACCGCCCTGCCGGACGCGGCATGCAACTGCACGCCTCGGCCGTCAAGCAATATGCCCAGCAGCACGGCATCGAGGTGCTGCAACCGTTGTCCTTGCGCATGGACAGCAAGGACCCGCAGCGCGCCGCCGAAGCGAAAGCGGCCCACGAGCGCCTGCTGGCGACGGACTACGACGTGATGGTGGTGGCGGCCTACGGCTTGATCTTGCCGCGCAGCACCCTCGACATCAAACCCTGCATCAATATCCACGGTTCCCTGCTGCCGCGCTGGCGCGGTGCCGCACCGATCCACCGCGCCATCGAAGCGGGCGACGATGAAACGGGCGTGACCATCATGCAGATGGAAGAAGGCCTCGATACGGGCCCCATGCTGGCCATCGAGCGCACGCCCATCGAGGCGGGCGACTCCACTGCCACCTTGCACGACAAGCTGGCCACCCTGGGCGGCAAGATGATCGTCGAAACCCTGCGCAAGATGCAGCAGCAGCCGCTCGAAGCCGTGCCGCAGCCGGAAGCGGGCGTCACCTATGCGGCGAAAATCGCCAAGGAAGAAGCGGCGCTCGACTTCAGCCTGCCGGCGCTGGAACTGGGCCTGAAAATCCGCGCCTTCAATCCGTTTCCCGGCGCCTGCGGCCAGGTCGACGGCGTCACCATCAAGATCTGGGCCGCCGAGGTAATCGAAGCGGACAGCAAGGAAGCGCCTGGCCAGGTGCTGGCGGCCGACGCCCAGCACGGCATCGTCGTGGCTTGCGGCAATGGCTCGCTGCGCCTGACGGAACTGCAAAAGCCGGGCGGCAAGCGCCTGCCTGCGGCCGAGTTCATCAAGGGCTTCCCCCTCGAAGGCAAGCGCTTCGTTTAAACCGGCACGCGCCCATGGACCAGCTGACCGCCCTGCGCGCCCTGCGCCGCGTCGTGGAACTGGGCAGCTTCACGGCCGCCGGCGCCGCGCTGGGCATTTCCCACTCCATCGTCTCGCGCCAGGTGCGCCAGCTGGAAAGCCAGCTGGGCGCCCAGTTACTCAACCGCACCACGCGCCGCTTCGCCCTGACGGCCGCTGGCCAGGAATACTACCTGGCCAGCCGCGATATCCTCGACGCCCTTGACGCGGCCGACCGCGCCGTCGCCATGCACCAGGCGCAACCGTCCGGCAGCTTGCGCATCAATGCGCCGATGGCTTTCGGCACCCTGGAACTGGCTGCCTGGCTGCCCGATTTCAGCCGCCAATATCCGCACATCCACATCGATCTCGTCTGCAATGACCGCATCGTCGACCTGATCGACGATGGCTTCGACGTGGCGCTGCGCCTGGCGCGCGGCTTGCCCGACTCCACCCTGGTGGCGCGCCAGCTGGCCAGCAGCCGCACGGTGGCCGTCGCCTCGCCCGCCTACCTGGCCCGCCATGGCCATCCGGCCACGCCGCAAGACCTGGTCCAGCACAATTGCCTGATGTACACCTCTGGCGAGAAGCCGGCGGAGTGGTCGTTCACCGATGGTGACGGCGCCGCCCACAAGGTGGCCGTACGCGGCAGCCTGCAAGCCAATACGAGCGTGGCCCTGCGTGAAGCGGCCGTGGGCGGCATGGGGATTGCCGCCGCGGCCGGCTTCATCGTGCGCGATGCGCTGCGCAGCGGCCAGCTGGTGGAAGTCTTGCCCGGCTACACCTTGCGTCCACGCACCTTGTACGCGCTGTATCCGCACAGCAGACAGTTGTCGCCGAAGGTCAGGGCCTTCATCGATTTCGCCGTGCAACACTATCAAAATCGCCGCTGGGATTGATCAGGCCTGCTGCAGCGCCTTGCGCACGGCGCGGAACTGCTGCGTCAAGCCGCCGTAGCCCCAGGCCGCCTGGCGCGCATCGTGCACATGGATGTAGCTGACGTCGTGCAAGGCGCCGAGATACTCGTGCATGGCGGCAAACACGGCGGCGATATACGCGGCCTTTTCCGCCGCCGTATTCGTTTCATCGCTGATCAGGATATCGAGGAAAAAGCTGGCCTTGCCTTGCGCTTGCAACGAGGGCCCGCCGACAAACCAGTGCGCTGCGTCAAGATGGCTGATCGCCACCGACGTCAGCTCGGGCGCCTTGTGCAACAGTTGCGCCGTCAATTGACTCAGGGTGGCGGCGATGGCGGCCGACTGGCCCGCCTTGGGTGGCGTGGATAAACGCAGGTTCAGGATGGGCATGGGATGCTCCGCAAGTGGATGAAGCCCCATTCTAGGCAGGCGGGAGATAAAACGGCAGCCCCCGCCAGGCACAGGATCTGTGCAGTTTATGCACCAATGCCTGCGCGCATAAAAAAAGGGCTTGCCGCGGCAAGCCCTTGTTGCATCGACCGCCCTTGCTTAGCGGCGCTGCACCTTCATCAGGCGTGCGCCCACGGACGACGACAGGCTGACCTCGAAGCGGCCACCGGCCGGCAAGGCGCTGACGTCGACGCTGGCTTTGCCACCGGTCAAGTCACTGGCGACCACCGTCTTGCGGCCATCGGCGGCGACGTGCAGCACGGCGGCGTACGGTTCCGCCTCGGCATTCCAGACCAGCGCCAGCTTGCCGCCGCTTTGTACCGCATCGAACGTGGCATCGTTGGCGGCGACCTTGCTGCGGCGCGCCGGGCGCTCCAGCTTGGCCAAAGCCTTGCCATTTGCCAGCACTTGCACGTCGCTGATGTCGCCCGGGTTGGCGAAGCTGACGCGGAAATGGCTCATGGCGTTGCCGCCATGGTCGGCCACGGAGACGGCATCGAAGGGCAAGTCGATAGTCTGTCCCAACGCCGTCAGCACACGCAAGGTATAAGCATGGCCGCTGCCGCTGGCCGCTGCGCCGATGCGCACCGACGAGGCAACCGCGGGACGCAGCCCCACGCCAGATGGCGTGATACGGCCGGAAATCGTCAGATAGCCATTCTCGGCCACGGACATGCTGGCGGCCACCACATTGCTGCCAGTAACCTGCGTGCTGCGCTTCTCCAGGAATTGCTGTACGCGCACATAGCTGTAGTCGGAGAACCAGGCGCCGCTGCAATAGCTCATCACGTCTTTCATCGGCGTGCTGCCATAGACTGCTTTGCTCAACTGGCCAATGCTGCCCGCATAGCTGCTGTTGTACAGCGGTTGCGGACCCAGATCGCCATTCGCATACGGGTAGTCGGCAGCGGCGCCGGACGGACCGCCACAGGCAACGTGCTGCAACGAGTGGTTGTGACCCAGCTCATGCACCAGCGTAGTCAGCCATTCAGGCCATTGATTGCCGAATGGATCGACGGAGGCAATGCTGTTGAACCTGGCGTCCAGGCCGATGGCCGACGTGAAGTCGTTGCCGCTGCTGCGCTGGTTGATGTAGGCCAGGCCGGCGGCGCGCGTGGAGGACATTTTCGGCACGAAACCATAATAATAGGCGCCGCGGTCTTCCAGTGCGCGCTGGTTTTCCAGCTTGCCCAGGGTATCGCTCCACCAGCTGTCGGCCGTGCTGCTGCCAGGCATGCTCAGCGCCGCGCGCGTGGTAATGCTGATATTTTCCGCCGCATACGGATACACGCGCAGCAGCGCGGCACGGATCACCTCGGCGTCAGGCAGTTGCGCCACGCCATCATCGGTGCTCAACGGTACTAGCACCAGACGGATCCTGGCCAGGCTGGCCACCACGGGCGCCGCTTCCTGACTCACTTGCACGCCGTCATTGCCCACGGCCGTCACGCGCACGCGCACGCCAGGCAGAACCCAGCCGGACGGCAGGATGGCGCTGAAATTGCCGTTGAAACTGTAATCGCTTTTCGACGTCGGCAAGACCGACGGGCCGCTCATGGTGATGCTGCCCAGGTTGCTGCCATTGGCAGCCGTCGCATTCAAGGTCACGGCCGGGCTGGCCTGGCCTGTTTGCGTGGCCAGCACGGACACGCGCACGGCGGCCGGCTTGCCGCGCGTCAGGCGCAAGGCTGCATCGCTGGCATTCAAATTCAGTACCTGCGCGAAATCAATGCTGCCCAAGGTAAAGGCCGACACCGTGCCCGCATTCACGGCGATGCGCGAAGCGGCCGACAGCATCACGCTGCCCGTTGCCGACGCTGGCGCGGACAGCACCAGCTGGCTGGCACTGGCGCTGACGATGGCGGCTGGCGTACTGCCCACCGTGGCCGAGCTGACCTGGTCGAGATTGCTGCCCTGCAGCGTCACCGACAAGGTCGCGCCGTTGACGGCCGACACGATCGACGTCACTGCCACGTTTGCCAAGACCGTATACGTGTCGCTGCTGGCCACATCGTTGTAGGGACCGCGCACCGTCAGCGCGCCTGTCGCCGCGCCCGCAGGCACCACCACCGTCACGCTGCCGGCCGTCTGGCTTTGCGGCGTTGCCGCCGCGCCATTGCCGAACTGCACCGCCGTCACGGCGCCCATGCCGCCGCCCGCGATCGTCACGCTGGAACCGACGCCGCCCGTTGCCGGTGCGACACTGCTCACGCTCAGCGGCAGGTACACGTTCACGTTATAGCTGGTGGTCGCCGTGCCGCTGGCGCTGACCAGGCTCAAGGCGCCCGTGACGGGCACGCCCGGCATGGCCAGGGTTACGCTGCTGTCGCTGCTGGCGCTGGCGGCAACGTTCACGCCGCCCACCTGAAAAGCCGTCACGCGGCTCAGATTCGTGCCCGTCACCACCAGGCTGCCACCCACGGCGACATTCGCCGCCGAGACGGCCGTCACGGCAGGAACCAGCACTGGCGTACCCGAGGTGGTCGCCACCACCGTGTCACCACCGCCTCCGCCGCCTCCGCCGCAAGCGGACAGCCCCAGCACGACAAACAATGCTACAAGCAGATGGTTTTTCATGGCTGGCAACCATGTTGGTGCAGCGCGATGCCTGGGAGGACACGGGAGAAATGTGACATATTGGTGACTTTTGGTGAGAATATAATTTCGAAGAACCCATATTATGGGTTAATTCGATTCCCAAGGACAACTATTAATGCTTTTGATTCAATTGGTTTTGATAATAGTTAAAGTATCGACTTGGAAAGATTTATTCTAAGAATTATTCGCTTCACTCTGTCTTGTCTTAAATCAAAATTATTTTCCTTTACAGCTATTGCCATTCAATTCATTAAAAAGATTCTGACAGTGCGCAAATAATGTGGAAATTTTTCCACAGCCTAGACGCCGTGCCTTCCTGCCAAGTTTGGCGGAAGAATTAACGTTTTGAGTAAGATTTTCAGGAATGTAATTTTCAGAAGCAGGCGCGGCGCAAGCTGATGTGTTGCAATGTGTTGCAACCTGGCCTGCTGTGGGGCGAACAGCCGCTTTTGCTTAAAACCAAAGCAGCCTGATGCCGTATAATTTTAGACCCGGTGAAATCAGGCGATTGCCACCTTCTGCCAGCCCTACCCCGCCGGCACACTCCGTCAGCTGATCCTGCTGACCCGCAACCGCCTCATACAGTCTTGTCGCCGCGCCGCCGCCCGTTTGCCTATTGAAAGCATGAAATGAACGATACCGTGATCCCCGCCATGTCCCCGACCGAAGCCACCTTGCGCGCCATCCTGGCGCAGCGGATCATGATCCTCGACGGCGCCATGGGCACGATCATCCAGCAATACAAGCTCGACGAAGAAGCGTACCGTGGCGGTCCCGCCGGCCGCTTCATCGATTTCGCCGCGCCGGCAGACAGTGGCGCGCGCGAACTGTTCGTCAAGGGCAACAATGAACTGCTGACCCTGACGCAGCCGCACATCATCCAGGAAATCCACGAGCGCTACCTGGCGGCCGGCGCCGACCTGATCGAAACGAATACCTTCGGCGCCACGACCATCGCGCAAGACGATTACCACATGGCCCACCTGGCCTATGAAATGAACGTCCAGGCGGCCAAGCTGGCGCGTGCCGCCTGCGACAAATATTCCACGCCGGACAAACCGCGCTTCGTCGCCGGTGCCCTGGGACCGACGCCAAAGACGGCGTCGATCTCGCCCGACGTGAACGACCCGGCCGCGCGCAACGTCACCTTCGACCAATTGGTGGCCGCCTACCTGCAGCAGACGCAGGGCCTGGTGGAAGGCGGCGCCGACGTGCTGCTGGTGGAAACCATTTTCGATACCTTGAACTGCAAGGCGGCCCTGTTCGCCATCGACCTGTTCTACGAGCAAAACCCGACTGTCGTGCGCCTGCCCCTGATGATTTCCGGCACCGTGACGGATGCGTCGGGACGCATTTTGTCGGGCCAGACCGTACCCGCCTTCTGGAATTCCGTGCGCCACGCGAAACCGCTGACCATCGGCCTGAACTGCGCGCTGGGCGCCGCCCTGATGCGTCCGTATGCGGAAGAGCTGGCCAAGATCGCCGACACCTTCGTGTGCATCTACCCGAACGCGGGCTTGCCCAACCCCATGAGCGACACGGGTTTCGACGAGTTGCCAGCCGACACGTCCGCCCTGCTGCGTGAATTTGCCGACGCGGGCTTCTTGAACATGGCGGGCGGCTGCTGCGGCACCACGCCCGAGCACATCGCCGCCATCGGCCAATTGCTGTCGAAAAACACGCCGCGCACGGTGCCGGCCCCATCGCACGACCTGCGCCTTGCCGGCCTGGAACCGTTCGTCGTCAATGACGCGTCGCTGTTTGTCAACGTGGGCGAGCGCACCAACGTCACGGGCTCGAAGGCGTTCGCGCGCATGATCCTCAACGAGCAATACGACGAAGCGCTGTCCGTTGCCCGCCAGCAGGTGGAAAATGGCGCACAGGTGATCGACATCAACATGGACGAAGCGATGCTCGATTCGCTGGCCGCCATGACGCGCTTTTTGAACCTGATCGCCTCGGAACCCGATATTTCGCGCGTGCCCATCATGGTCGACTCGTCGAAATGGTCGGTCATCGAAGCGGGCCTCAAATGCGTGCAGGGCAAGGCCATCGTCAACTCGATTTCCATGAAGGAAGGCGAAGAGGAATTCCTGCGCCAGGCGAAACTGTGCCGCCGCTACGGCGCGGCCGTCATCGTCATGGCTTTCGATGAAAAAGGGCAAGCCGACACCTTCGAGCGCAAGATCGAAATTTGCGCGCGCGCCTACCACCTGCTGATCGATGCGCTGGACTTCCCGCCCGAAGACATCATTTTCGATCCGAACATCTTTGCCGTCGCCACCGGTATCGAAGAGCACAACAACTACGCCGTCGACTTCATCAACGCCACGCGCTGGATCAAGGAAAACTTGCCCTACGCGAAGATCTCGGGCGGCGTGTCAAACGTGTCGTTCAGTTTCCGTGGCAACGATCCAGCCCGCGAAGCCATCCATACCGTCTTCCTGTACCACGCCATCAAGGCTGGCATGACCATGGGCATCGTCAACGCCGGTATGGTGGGCGTGTACGACAACCTCGACCCGGAACTGCGCGAGCGCGTGGAAGACGTGGTGCTGAACCGCCGCGAAGACTCGACCGAGCGCATGATCGAATTTGCCGGCACCCTGAAGGCGGGCGGCAAGGCCGAAGCGCAAACCCTGGCCTGGCGCGAAGGCACGGTGCAGGCGCGCCTGTCGCACGCGCTGGTGCACGGCATCACGCAATTCATCGTGGAAGACACGGAAGAAGCGCGCCAGGAACTGCTGCACAATGGCGGGCGCCCCATCCACGTGATCGAAGGCCCCTTGATGGCCGGCATGGACGTGGTCGGCGACCTGTTTGGCCAAGGCAAGATGTTCCTGCCGCAAGTGGTGAAATCGGCGCGCGTGATGAAACAGGCCGTGGCCCACTTGATTCCGTTCATCGAGGAAGAAAAGCTGCTGGAAGAAAAACGCACGGGCATCGTCGCCAAGCCGAAAGGCAAGATCATCATGGCGACCGTCAAAGGCGACGTGCATGACATCGGCAAGAACATCGTCACCGTCGTTCTGCAGTGCAATAACTTCGAAGTGGTGAACATGGGCGTGATGGTGCCGTGCTCGGAAATCCTCGCCCGCGCCAAGGTGGAAAACGCGGACATCATCGGTCTCTCGGGCCTGATCACGCCGTCGCTGGAAGAAATGGCGTACGTCGCCAAGGAAATGCAGCGCGACGAGCATTTCCGCATGCTCAAGATTCCCCTGCTGATCGGCGGCGCCACCACCAGCCGCGCCCACACGGCCGTGAAAATCGCCCACAACTACGAAGGCCCCGTGATCTACGTGCCGGACGCCTCGCGTTCCGTGTCCGTGGCGCAGTCGCTCTTGACGCCGGAGCAGCGCGACAAATACGTGGAAGACATCGAACTCGACTACGCACGCATCCGCGAGCAGCACGCAAACAAGAAGGCCCTGCCCATCCTGCCGCTGGCGCAAGCGCGCGCCAACCGCATGGTCGTGCCGTTCGACGGCGCCTGCACGCCCGTGAAACCGAAGTTCATCGGCCGGCGCGTGTTTAAAAATGTCGACCTGGCCACCCTGGCCAACTACATCGACTGGGGCCCGTTCTTCCAGACCTGGGACCTGGCCGGCCCCTTCCCCGCCATTCTGACCGATGAAGTGGTAGGCGACGCGGCCACCAAGGTGTACGCGGAAGGCCAGGCCTTGCTGAAAAAACTCATCGATGGGCGCTGGCTGACGGCCAACGGCGTCGTGTCCTTGCTGCCAGCGAACAGCGTCAATGACGACGATATTGAGGTGTACACGGACGATACGCGCAGTACCGTGGCATTTACCTACTACGGCATGCGCCAGCAAGGCGTCAAACCCGTGGTCGACGGCGTGCAGCGGCCGAACCAGTGCCTGGCCGACTTCATTGCGCCGAAGGCATCGGGCGTGAAGGATTACATCGGCATGTTCGCCGTGACGTCCGGCCTGGGCATTGAAAAGTACGAAAAGCGCTTCGAGGATGCGCACGACGATTACTCGTCCATCATGTTGAAATCGCTGGCGGACCGCCTGGCCGAGGCGTTTGCCGAATACCTGCACGAGCGCGTGCGCAAGGATTTGTGGGGCTATGTGCCGGACGAGCACCTGGGCAACGACGACATGATCGCCGAGAAATATGTCGGCATCCGCCCGGCGCCCGGCTACCCGGCCTGCCCCGAGCACACGGTCAAGAAACAGATGTTCGAGGTCATGCAGGCCGAGGAAATCGGCATGCAGCTGACGGAATCGTATGCCATGTTCCCCGGCGCGGCCGTGTCCGGCTTCTATTTTGCCCACCCGGAGTCGAAATACTTCGTCGTCGGCAAGATCGGCATGGACCAGGTGGAAGACATGGCCAAACGCCGTGGCGCCAATATCGAGGACGTGGAACGCTGGCTGGCGCCCAATCTGTCATAATTTAAGCACAAGGCGCGCGGAACTTTCCGCGCGCCGCAGCGCACTAACGCAGTATGCCGGCCGGCATGCTGCATGCCCGCTCCGGCCCGTTCCCTGACTGGCTAAGGAGGATATATGGCAACCAACTTCAAACTGAAACGCTGGCAGGACCAAGTGATCCTGTTGCTGGGCTTATGGCTGGTCGTCTCGCCCTGGGCCTTTTCCTATCCCGAAGGCTCGCCGCAGATGATCAACGCCCTTGTCTCGGGCCTGGTGATCGCCGTGCTGGCCGCCTTCGACCTGTACAAGACCTATTTCTGGGCCGTCGTCGTCAACCTGCTTGTCGGCGTGTGGGTCGCCGCCTCGCCGTGGATCCTGCGGCTGGCCGATCAGCCCGTCGTCATGTGGAACGAACTTCTCGTCGGTATCGCCGTCGTCGTGCTGGCCCTGTGGGAACTGCGCACCGACCCCGAGCTGCACAAGCACTGGCCCGGGGCGGCAGCGTAGCGGCGTAAAAAAGCCCTGCTACGGCGGCGCCGTGCAGGGCTTTTGAGAACGCGCCAACAATGTTGTCGGATTACGCGTGGCCTGGCGGCCGCGCTAATCCGACCTACAGTGCGTAGCGGACGACGTTGTCGCTCCATTCGTAAGCGGCCATTTCCAGCTCCACCAGGTCGTCCGGCGACATGGCCAGGTCGCGCAGGGTCGGTACGATCTCGCCTTCCATGTCTTCGATGCGCTCGATGCATTCGGCCAGGCGCAGCAGGTCGCCGTAGAAGCCTTCGCGCGACAGCAGCGCTTCAGCCACCTCGTCGATCACTTCGATCTGGCTGAGGATTTCCGACATCGGCACGCCGAACAGGGTATCCATCAGTGACATGATGCCGACCGTAAAGGCGATATCGGCCGAGTGGGCGTGGTTCGGGCGCAGTTTATGTGCGAGCAATTCGAGCAAACGGCCGCGCGTGGTGGCCAGCATCAGCAGCGGCGTCATGCTATGGCCGCGCTTGCTTGGTTCCGCGTACAGCATGATTTGCAGCCAGCGCTGCAGCTGGCGGCGGCCCAGTACGGTGACGGCCTGGCTCAGCGAGTCGATGCGCTGGCGCGCGCCCACGGCCGGCGTATTGACCAGGCGCAGCAGGTTCAGGGCCAGGGACACGTCGCGCTTGATGGCGCGCTCGATATCCATGTTGTCGGCGTCCGACGTCACCAGGGTCATCAGTTCCATGACGGCCAGTTGCGACGGCGACAACTTCTTGCCCGTCATGATGGCCGGCTTGGCAAAGTAATAACCCTGGAAGTAATCGAAGCCCAGGTCCAGGCCCGACTTGAATTCTTCGCGTGTCTCGACCTTTTCCGCCACCAGTTTCTTGTTTTCCCGCTTGAAACGGGGCGCCAGCGCCGCCAGCACTTTCGGGTCGACCGTGCTCATGTCCATCTTGACGTACTGCACCAGCGGCAGCAGTTCCTGCACTTGCGCCGTATCGGAGACGACGTTTTCCAGCGCGAAGGTGAAGCCATGGCCCACCAGTTCGCTGATGCGCGCGCGCACTTCCGGCGTGACGGGCATCGATTCGACGATTTCCAGCACCACTTTTTCACGCGGCAGGAAGACGAAGATGTCGCTCATGATCACGTCGGCATCGACGTTGACGAAACCGAGCGCGTCGCCGATGACCTTTTCCATGCCCAGCTGGGAAGCGTGGGCGATGACGGACGCCGTGGCGGACAGGTCGCTGGTAATGTTGGCGGGGCCGACCGGAGCGTTGCGGAATAGCAACTCATAGCCGAACAGGGCCTGGTTGCGGTCGAGGATAGGTTGTCGACCCAGATAGAACTCGCGCACGCGCAAGGGTTTCGGGGTGATGTCGTTGCTGGAAATATCGATCATTAACTCTTCATCAATCACGTCGAGTGACACCGGCCGCGCCGCGCCCGCATCAAGGTTCACTATTGACAATACTTTAGCTGAATTCCGCCCGCGCTGTGGGTATTTTGGCAGCAATCCAGCGTATTGTCGTCAACAAATTAGGCCACTGGCGTGTCTTGCACCATCCCGTCGACAAATAATTTCAATTCGCCGGGCACAAACGCCGTCCATTGTTCATTCGTCGTCAGCGGCTGGGTAACGATCACGGCCACTCTGTCCTGGGGCGTCGTCACCTGGGAAAAGTCCACGCTCAGGTCTTCATCGGAGAGTTTAGCAGTTGGAAACGGATGTTGTCGCACCAGATAGTGCAAGCTGGTCGAGCAATGGGCAAACAGCGCCTCGCCGCTCGACAGCATCATGTTGAACGTGCCGTGGGCCGCGATGCTGGGCAACAAGTCCGCCAGCGCCGCATGCAGTTGCGGCAAGGCCGGCGGGGCGTCGCCAAAGCGCGCGTGCAATTCCTGCAGCAGGTAGCAGAAAGCCCGTTCGCTGTCGGTGCAGCCAACGGGACGGTAACTGCCCGTCAACACGGGGTTGAAATCCTTCAAATCGCCATTGTGGGCAAAGACCCAGTAGCGGCCCCACAGTTCGCGCACGAAGGGGTGGCAGTTTTCCAGCGCCACCTGGCCTTGCGTGGCCTTGCGGATATGCGCGATGACATTGCGCGACTTGATCGGGTAGCGTTTGATCAGTTCGGCCACGGGCGAGGCGATGGCCGCCTGGTGGTCGACAAAATGGCGCACGCCGGCGCCCTCGAAAAAGGCGATGCCCCAGCCATCATGGTGGGTATCGGTATGGCCGCCGCGCATGGCGAAGCCGGTAAAACTAAAGACAATGTCCGTGGGGACATTGCAATTCATTCCGAGAAGTTGGCACATGGTCTGTTTGCAGCTGGATAACACGGCCACCATACCACGCCGTCTGGCGGATTGGTATGGGGCGATGGCCATCACATCAGTGCAACAGGACGGGCTGGCTCATGAGGGAATCGTAGCTGCCCAAGAATTCATCGATCTCTTCCATGCTAGGTTCGCTGGCGATCAATTCCGTGACGTCGCGGCGGAAGTTTTGCGCAAGGATACCGGCGATAAACGTTTCCCGCTTGCCCCCCTTGTCGACGATTTCATAGCCGCCAAAGCGCAGGGCTTCCAGGTCGCCATCGACGCCGAATTCCACGACGCTATATTGTTCGCTGTTATAGATCAGGTTCATTTTGCATCCTTCGCTCAAGCAAGAGAAACTCTTGCGGTTTCAGGACAGAGGTGGGGTTCCCACGCCGCCATTTCAAGCGGCAATGCCACCCTGCGGGCTACAGAGTTGTAACGAGATGCAAACTGCGACTGCGGTAAGACGATCAGGAAGCTACGTTGAGGAAACAATCAAGTCTGCTTCCGGCGCCAGCAGGACATCGTAGGGACTGGCGGTCAGCCAGGTGCGCAGCTGTTCGATATGCGAGGCATCGGCCAGGCTGATGAACAGGCGCGCGGGTGGATGGCGCAGCAGACGATTTAATGTTACACGCAATACGAGATTGCCGCTGCAGCACAGGCAACCGGGCGCGATGCGCAACAGTTGCAATGGAAACGATGAGGAAGGGGAAATTTCTTCGGCCAGGTCGGCCAGGATGGCGTTGCCGTCGGCGAGACCCTCGAGGATCACGGCGGTCGCGTGGCCAGGCTGCAAGGCTTGCGCGATGGCCGCCTCGCGCTCGGCGGCGCAACCACCGCTGACCAGGGTCAGCGGCGTCGGACGCCGTACGGCTGACGTCACAGGCCTTTCTTGGCCAGCTTGCCCGGTTCAACGCCCAGCTGTTTCAGCTTGCGGTACAGATGGGTGCGTTCCAGGCCCGTTTTTTCCGCCACGCGGGTCATGCTGCCGCCTTCGCGGCCCAGGTGGTGTTCGAAATACATGCGCTCGAACGCATCGCGCGCCTCGCGCAGCGGCAAGTCGAACGACAGGTTATAGCCATGGCCTTCGGCCACCGCCGGTACGGCGATGCCTGGGCGCACCATCAGCTGTTGCGGCGCGCTGCCGCCAAAGCTGGGCACGGGATGGCTGCTTTCCTCGGCCACCACGGGCGCCACGGGACGCGGCGCCACGCTCGGCGCGCGCACGGTTTCCTGGGCTCGCGTCAAGCCTTGCTGGACCGCCTTCAGCAGTTTTTGCAGGGCAATCGGTTTTTCCAGGAAGTTCATGGCGCCGATGCGCGTCGCCTCGACCGCCGTATCGATGGTGGCGTGGCCCGACATCATGATCACCGGCATGGTCAGCAAGCCATCGCGCTGCCACTCCTTGAGCAAGGTGACGCCATCGGTGTCGGGCATCCAGATATCCAGCAATACCAGATCCGGCGCACCGGCGGCACGCGCTTCGCGCGCCTGCTGCGCATTTTCGGCCAGCTGGATAGCATGTCCTTCGTCGCCCAAAATTTCCGAGAGCAACTCACGGATACCCATTTCATCATCCACTACGAGTATGTTTGCCATTCGTGTCTTGCCTTCCTCATTTCGCCGGCCGTCGCGCACAAGATGCACGCGGCGGACAACTATGATTTTATTAGTGTTTTAAATACTAAACCAGACCCTCACGCCAGGAATTCCTGGGCAGGAGCGTCGGGAGCTAACTTTAACAGCAAAATGACCACCGAAGCGCCATTGCCGTCGACCCGGTTCTCGATATCGATGCGTCCGCCGTGTTCATCGATAATTTTCTTTACCATCGCCAGGCCCAATCCCGTGCCGCGGGCCTTCGAGGTCACATACGGCTCGAACGCGCGCGCCAGGATTTTGGGTGCAAAACCAGGACCATTGTCCGTGATGGCCAGCCGCACGGCGATATTCACGCCGCCGTCCGCACTGCGATAATGAATTGCTTCCGTCCTCACGTCAATCCGCGGATGCGGCGAGTCCGGCGGCAGGTCGGCCATGGCGTCCTGCGCGTTCTGCAGCAGGTTGTGAATCACCTGACGCAACTGGGTCGGATCGCCCATCACCATCGGCAGATTCGGCGCCAGCAGCGGGTGGATGATGTCGCCATCGTCGCCGCGCAGGTACAGGTTCAGTATCTCTTCGATCAGCTCGTTCAAGCGCAGCGGCGTGAGCACGGCCGGCGGCGTGCGTGCATAGTCGCGGAAGTCGTCGACCATGCGCTTCATCGCATCGACCTGCTTGACGATGGTGGTGGTGGCGCGGCTGAGCAGATCCGCATCGGGCTGCTCCAGCTTGCCTTCGAGCTTCATCTGCAGGCGCTCGGCCGACAGCTGGATCGGCGTGAGCGGATTCTTGATTTCATGCGCGAGGCGGCGTGCCACCTCGCCCCAGGCGATCGAGCGCTGCGCGGAAATCACGTCGGAAATATCATCGAACACGACGATGTAGCCGCTGCCGGACTCCAGCGGCAGGCGCGAACCGCGCGCCAGCAGGGTGATGTCATGCTCGTCGGCACTGCTGCCCAGGCGGCGCGGAATCTCGATCTGCCGCTGCCAGTGCAGACGCTGCTGGTTGCGGCCCGACGCCGATTGCGCGCTTTGCGCCGTGAAGGCGCTGATGATGGCGCCGCCAAATTCTTCCATTCCAGCAATATGCGCCAGCGGCTGGCCCACCATGCTCGTGCCCGAATGCTGGAGGATGCGCTCGACCGATTCATTGCAGGTCACCAGCTTGAAGTCGCCGTCGAGCACCATCACGCCGGCCGACATGTTCGCCAGCACCGATTCCAGGTGGGCCTTGGCGTTTTGCAGCGCAGCGCGGTTGCTTTCCACGGCCGTGCGCGCATCGAGCAACTGGCGCGTCATGATGTTGAACGACTGCGTCAGGGTACCCAGTTCATCCTTGGTGGCGACGATGGGGCGCGGCGACAGGTCGCCTTCGGCCACGGCGCGCGTGCCTTCGGCCAGCAGCAGCAGGGGCTGGGCCAGGTTGCCCGCGATCAGGAAAGCGCTGCCGATGGCGCCAAAGATGGCCAGCAGCAAGGTCAAAGTGAGGATTTCCATGTACATCTTGCGCAGACCCACGCGCGCGACGAAACGTTCCTTGTATTCGCTGTAGGCGGCGCGCAGCACTTCGCCATTCGTCGCCAGCTTGGGCGGCACCGCCTGCAGCAGTTGCAGGTAGCGGGGCGAGACGGAGGGGCCCGGCACGGCCACCAGCACGCGCAGCCGTAGGCTGGCCGCCGTTTCCAGCGACGCCGGCAGGCCAGAGCGGAAACCGCCGCCGCCCGACTCCGTGCCATCATCGTGCAATTCCAAGCCCCCTTCGGCCGAGGCATAGCCTGCCGGCGAGGCCGCCTGCACCAGCATGGCCGGCGTCGGCAAGTCGGCCGCGCTGTGCGGCCCGGCGCTGGCCAGCAGCACGCCGTCGCCGCTGACGAGCATGGCGTTTTGCATGCCCTCCTCGCGCAACAGGCTGGTCAGCACGGCCGGGCCGGCCACCGGGTCGGCGCCCATTTCTTCGACCGCCTTGTGGCCCCGGTGATCGAGCTCGACCAGGGCCGCATCGAGGCCGGCACGGCCCAGCTCAATCCCCGATTCCAGCGCCGCTTCGATCTTGACGTTGAACCAGGATTCGATGGAGTGGGAGACGAATTGCACGGAGACAAGGAAAATCACGAGGCCCGGCAGGATGCCGACGGCGGCGAACAGCATCACCAGGCGCGTCATCAGCTTGGAGCCGAACTTGCCGCTCTTGTAGCGCGCGTACAGGCGGGCCAGGGAAATGCCCACCAGCGCCAGCAGGGACACGGCGACGGCCGCGTTCAGGCCCAGCAGCCAGGTGTAGTAACGGTCGAAAAAACCGGAATTGTCGGAAGCCGACGCCAGCAGGAACAGCAGGATACTGACAATGCCGCCGCCCACCACCAGCAGATAGCGCAATGCTTGACTCACTACTCCGCCGTATACAAAAAGGTTTTTTTATTCGAAGCCAGGCGCCAGTCGCTGTTATTGAAGGCATTGACCTGTATCGGCTTGGGCAGGTAGTCGCGGTCCATGCCCATGCGCAAGGTGACGTTATACGTCTGCCCCACTTTCAGTTCGCCGCGACGCGCCACCAGCCAGCGGCTGGGACGGCGGATCAGGAACAGCGCATCGTCGAGCGTGGCAAAGCTTTGCTGCAAGCCGCCGCCCGACACGTGGTACTGGCGCGTGAGCACGTTGTACGACAGCCGGCTGGTCTGGCGCGCCACGATGGCCTTTTCATCGAACCAGTACCAGCGGGGCCGGGTCAGTTCGATTTCCGTCGTGAAAAACAGCGGCACGCCATGCTGCACGGCATCATCAAGGTCATGATTGAGCTCGAAGGAATATGTGGCGGCCAGCTTGTAGCCCTCTTCGCTAGACTCGATGTAGGCACGGGTGATCTCGACCATATCGGCGGCATGCGCGCGTGGCATGGTACATGCCAGCATCAGCAGCAGGGCCAGGAGTCGGAAGAGTCGTGTTGTCACAAGTGTGCCGGTGTAGTCCGTAGAATAAGGTTCGACGAATCGCTCAAGCCGCATTTTTTTGGAATAGCGCATAGAACAAACCGTCGTGGTCCTGCTCCGCGCTGCCGGTCGGCAACAGCTGGCCAGGCGCTGTCAATCGGGTCGCATTATTGCGCACCGCAAATGCCGCCGCCTGTGCCTCGGACTCCTGCGGCCACAATGAACATGTCACGAACAGCAATTTACCATCGGGGCGCAGCATCTGCCACAGGTTGTCCAGAATTTTGGATGAAAGTGTTGCAAGTTGGAACGCGTCACCCTTGCGGCGCAACCAGCGGATATCGGGATGGCGGCGCACGATGCCCGAGGCCGTACACGGCACGTCAGCCAGGATACGGTCGTACTGCTGGCCGTCCCACCACGCGCTCGATTGCGCATCCTGCGCCTTCAAGGTGGCGTCCAGGCCCAGGCGCTCGAGGTTTTCCGCGATGCGCGGCAAACGCTTGGCGTCCGCGTCGATGGCGGTCACGTGCACGTCGGCCAGTTCCAGGATGTGGCAGGTCTTGCCGCCCGGCGCCGCGCAGGCATCGAGCACGCGCATGCCGTCCTGCAAGTCCAGCAGCGGTGCGGCCAGTTGCGCGCCGGCATCCTGCACGGAAACGACGCCCTGCTCGAAGCCGGGGATCAGGGCCACGCCGATCGGTTTGTCCAGGCGCACGGCGAACGGTCCCACCTGGCGCGCGGCGATGCCCGCTTCCTGCAGCACGGCCAGATACGCTTCCACCCTGCTCTTGCGGCGGTTCACGCGCAAGGTCAATGGCGGCACGGCATTGCCGGCCGTCAAAATGGCTTGCCAGTCGCGCGGATAGGCCAGGCGCAGCGAGTCGATCCACCACTGCGGATAATTCCATTGCGCCAACGGTTGCTGCAGGGCCGCTTCCAGCAAGGATTTGCGCTCGCGCAAGAAACGGCGCAAGACAGCGTTGACCATGCCCTTGGCGTGCGCCAGGTCAGGGTGCGACGTGGCGACCGTGACCGCCTGGTCGACCACCGTGAATTCTTCGTATGGCTGCTCGCCCGGCTCGGCCGACATCAAGGACAGCGCGCAGCACAGCAAGGCGGCCAGCATCGGCGGCTCGGGCGCCTTCGACGTCATCAGGCCGACGAGGGTTTCGCTGCGGCCCAGCTGACGCATGGTACGGTAGGAAATATCCTGGATGGCGCCGCGCGCCTGCGGGCTGGCGTTCGATTGCGTAAACACCTTGGCCAGCGCCTGCGGCAGGGCCGTGCCCGTGCGCACTTGCGCTACGGCATTGGCCGCGCCCAGCAGGCAAAACGCCAGCGAGTCGGCGCGCAAATCGGGCTGGAAGCCTGGCTGCAAGACCGGTTTCAGGTCGGGATGGTAGCTGGGACGCAATTTCGGTACGGCAGGAGCCTGGCCTGGCGCCGGCTTGGTTTTCAATTTCAGCGTGGGGCGCTTGTTCATAGTTATCCGGTGTGGCTGCGCGCGGCGGGCTGCATGGAGGCAAAGTCGCGGCCGCGCGTCATCAATAAAGGGTCGATTGTAGCGTTTGTGGCGCCCTCTGGCCCAAGCGATTGCAGCGATACCTGTAAATTGCGGCAAAAAACTGCATATATACAAGCAGAATGCACCATGCTGATGTTTTCGCGCACCAACATGGGCATGCTGTCCTGATAATATCGTGAAACGCGCCAGCACGGGAACACTGCCGGCTGGCGTATTGTTCCCGGCAGCAAACCAGTATAATTAACGCAGTCTGGGCGGCTTGTGTACTTGCCGTCCGTTTTGCTTTTTGATTCATTCTATTCATTCTTAACGCGGTTCCACCGCCATCCTGCTCATGCTCGCCCAACAGAAACAAGAAATCATCGCCCTGTTCCAGGCCGCCCTCGCTCCCGTCCTGGCCGGCACTACGCTTGAGCCTACCGTGGTGCTCGAGCGACCACGCGATGCATCGCATGGCGACGTCGCCTGCAATATCGCCATGCAACTGGCCAAGCAGCTGAAACAGAATCCCCGCGAACTGGCGCAAACCATCGTGACGGCCGTGCTGGCCAACCCGGCCGGCAAGGGCCTGGTCGAGGCAGTGGAAATAGCCGGTCCCGGCTTCATCAACGTGCGCGTGTCAAACGCCGCCAAGCAGGCCGTGGTGAAAACCATCCTGGGCGAGGCCGACAGCTATGGCCGCAGCACGGCAGGCGCCGGCAAGCAAGTCATCCTGGAATTCGTCTCGGCCAACCCGACCGGTCCGCTGCACGTGGGCCACGGCCGCCAGGCGGCCCTGGGCGACGCCCTGTCCTCGCTGTTCGACGCGCAAGGCTACCAAGTGACGCGCGAGTTCTACTATAACGACGCGGGCGTGCAGATCCAGACCCTGGCCAATTCCGTGCAGGCGCGCGCGCGCGGCTTCAAGCCCGGCGACGCCGAATGGCCCGAGTCCGCCTACAACGGCGACTACATCGCCGACATCGCCAACGACTTCAAGGCCGGCAAGACCGTCTCGGCCAGCGATGGCCAGCCTGCCACGGCCAACGGCAACGTGGAAGACATCGATTCGATCCGCCCGTTTGCCGTCACCTACCTGCGCAACGAACAGGACATCGACTTGCAGGCGTTCGGCGTGAAGTTCGACAATTACTACTTGGAATCGTCGCTGTACGCGGACGGCAAGGTCAATAACGCCGTGGAAACCTTGATCAAGGCCGGCCACACCTACGAGCAGGATGGCGCGCTGTGGCTGCGCACCACCGACTTCGGCGACGACAAGGACCGCGTGATGCGCAAGACGGACGGCACCTACACGTATTTCGTGCCGGACGTCGCGTACCACTTGGTGAAATGGCAGCGCGGCTTCGTGCAGGCCATCAATATCCAGGGTAGCGACCACCACGGCACCATCGCCCGCGTACGCGCCGGTCTGCAGGCCGTCGACATGGGCATCCCGCAAGGCTACCCCGACTACGTGCTGCACAAGATGGTCACCGTCATGAAAGACGGCGAAGAAGTCAAGATCTCCAAGCGCGCCGGCTCCTACGTGACCGTGCGCGACCTGATCGAATGGTCGGGCGGCGGCGACATCGCCAAGGGCCGCGACGCCGTGCGCTTCTTCCTGATCTCGCGCAAGGCCGACACGGAATTCGTCTTCGACGTCGACGTGGCGCTGAAAACCACCGATGAAAACCCCGTCTATTACGTGCAGTATGCGCATGCGCGCATCTGCCGCATCCTGGAAAACTGGGGCGGCGATGAAAGCGCGGTTGCCGGCGTTGATTTGTTCCCACTCACGGCGCCGACGGAAGCGACCCTGCTGGCGACCCTGGCCGCCTACCCGGAAATGCTGGCGCGCGCGCAAGCGGAACTGGGACCGCATCAAGTCGCCTTCTACCTGCGCGACCTGGCCGCCAACCTGCACAGCTTCTACTTCGCCGAAAAAGTGCTGGTCGAGGACGAAGCCGTCAAGATGGCCCGCCTGGCTCTCGTCATCGCCGCGCGCCAGGTACTGCGCAACGGCCTGGCACTGATCGGCGTATCCGCGCCAAACAAAATGTAATCGCGAAGGTCAAACAGTCAATGAATCACGCTTCCCGCTTCTCTTCGCCCCGGCGCCAGCAGGGCAACACCTTGGTCGGCATCATCATCGGCCTGGTCATCGGCCTGGGCATCGCCGTCGTGGTCGCCCTGGTGATCACCAAGGGCGCCTCGCCGTTCACCGACAAGTCGGGCAAGGCCGGCAAATCGGCCGAACCGACGGCCGGCCAGATCGCCGACCCGAACAAGCCGATGTACGGCAACAAGGAAGCGGCCAAGGAAGCGGCGCGCGACTTCTCCAAGGAGCCACGCGAGATCGCCACGCCGACGCAGCCGGCCGCACCGGCGCCAGCTCCCGCGCAGCAGCCGAAGGCGCCGCCGCCGGACGCGCTGCAGGAATTGATCGGTACATTGAAGGACAAGCCGGCGCCGAAAACGCCGGCGGCAGCGCCAGCACAGCAAGCGAAGGCCGACGTGAAAGAGGCGAAGGCCGATGCAGCCAGCGACAAATGGATTTATTATCTGCAGGCCGGCGCCTTCCACGACATGTCGGACGCCGAAAGCACGCGCGGCAAACTGGCGCTGCTCGGCTTCGAAGCGGCCATCAGCGACCGCAGCACCGACGCCGGCGTGCTGCACCGCGTGCGCATCGGGCCGTTCAACCAGCTCGAAGCGATGAACCGCGCACGCACCAAACTGTCTGAAAACGGCATCGACGTCGCCGTCGTCCGCAACCAAAAATAAGGAACCAGCATGCGTTTTCTGAAGAACATCCTGATCGCCGCCGCACTGTGCACCGCCGCCATGGGCGCATCGGCCTCGCCGGCCGACCCGAAGAACGGCGTCGAATACGAAACCCTGCCCACGCCGCAGGCGACGGAATCGGGCAAGAAAATCGAAGTGACGGAATTCTTCGCCTATTACTGCCCGCATTGCAACGTGCTCGAGCCGCAACTGGCGGCCTGGGTCAAGAAACAGGGCGACAACATCGTCTTCAAGCGCGTGCACGTGTCGCGCGATGAGAGCGTGGCGCCGCAGCAGCGGCTGTTCTTCACCCTGCAAGCCATGGGCCTGGTCGACAAGCTGCACACCAGCGTCTTCCACGCCATGCATGTGGAACGCAACCGCCTGAACACCGACGATGCCGTCTTCGATTTCGTCGCCAAGCAGGGCGTGGACCGCCAGAAATTCATCGACACCTACCGTTCGATGGGCATTTCGGCCCGCGTGCGCCGTGCGGATGCCATGATGCAGGGCTATAACGTGACGTTCTGGCCCATGATCGCCATCGACGGCCGCTACATCACGTCGCCTTCGCAAGCCGATCAGGGCAGCAAGTCGGCCAAGAACGAAGAGCAGTTGAACGCCCAGGCGCTCACCGTGATGGACGTGCTGGTCGCGAAAGCCAAAGCGGAAAAGAAATAAGCATGGCCACTACCCTGGCGCGCCCGGGCATCGCCTGATGCAACGCGTTTTCATCACGGGCGCGTCGAGCGGATTGGGCGCCGCCCTGGCGCTAAAGTACGCGCGCCAGGGCGCCCAATTGGGCTTGCTGGCCCGCCGCGGCGACACGCTGCGGCAACTGATCGCTTCCCTGCCCCACCCTGAACGCCACCGCGCCTATGCCGTCGACGTGTGCGACCACGCCGCCCTGAAAAGCGCGGCCGATGACTTCATCGCCCATGCCGGCGGCATCGACATCGTCATCGCCAGCGCCGGCGTGTCGTACGGCACCCTGAGCGAACACGCGGAAGACCTCGACGCCTTCGCGCGCCTCATGGCCATCAACGTCACGGCCACCGTCGCCACCTTCGCGCCCTTCATCGCCGCCATGAAAAGCCAGGGCAGCGGACGCCTGGTGGGCATCGGCAGCGTGGCCGGCATTCGCGGCCTGCCCGGTGCCGAAGCCTACAGCGCCTCGAAGGCGGCCGTCATCAGCTACTGCGAATCGCTGCGCCTGGAATTGAAACCGGCGGGCATCAAGGTCGTCACCATCACGCCCGGCTACATCGACACGCCGATGACGCGCCACAACGCCTACCGCATGCCTTTCCTGATGCCGGCCGAAAAATTCGCCGTGCGCGCCGCGCGCGCCATCGCCGACGGCGACAGCTACCGCGTGATCCCGTGGCAGATGGGCGTCGTCGCCAAGCTGCTGCGCGCGCTGCCCAATGCCGTCTACGACCGGGCCTTCGCGAATGCGCCGCACAAGGCGCGCAACTGACCCTATCACCATGACGAAGCACTCAGACTTGAACAGCGCGGCCATCGCCGCCCATTGCGCCACGGGCGCCGCCCACGTATGCATAGAGGTGGTCGACGAAACGGGATCGACCAACGCCGACTTGCTGGCGCGCTGCGCCACCCTGGCAGGCCCCACCCTGCGCATCGCCGGCCAGCAGACGGCCGGACGGGGGCGCGCCGGACGGCCGTGGGTGTCGCAGGCGGACGCCAGCCTGATGTTCTCGCTGGCCTGGCGCTTCAAGGGACCGCTGCATCAGCTGGTGGGATTGCCGCTGGCCGTCGGCGTGGCACTGGCCGAAACCATGTCCTCGCTGGGGGTGCCGGTGCAGCTGAAGTGGCCGAACGACCTGCTCAAGGATGGCCATAAACTGGCCGGCATCCTCGTCGAAACGCAGCAGGCGCCCGACGGCGGCGTGTGGGCTGTCATCGGCTGCGGCATCAATCTGCTGATGCCCGACGCGCTGGAACGGCAGATCGGCCGCAGCGTCTCGGCCGTGCCCTGGCTCGCGCAGATGGAACGCAATACCCTGGTGGCCGCGCTCTTGAGCCGCCTGGCCGGCGTGCTGGCCGAATTCGACGACACGGGCTTTGCGCCGTTTACAGAGCGCTGGAACCTGCTGCACGCCTGGCAGGGCCAGCACGTGAAAATCCTCGACAACGGCCAGCTGCTGCAGCAAGGCGTGGCGGCCGGCGTGGATCACCTGGGCCGCCTGCTGCTGCGCACCGATGGCGGCCTGCAGGAAGTCATGTCCGGCGACGTGTCCTTGCGCCTGCTGGGGGAGTAAGCACATGCTGCTGCTGATCGACGCCGGCAATACGCGCATCAAATGGGCACTCGTGGCGGCCGACAGTGCCGCCGGTGGCTGGCTGGCCAGCGGCGCCGTCGCGCATGCGCAGATCGACACCCTGGCTGCGCAATGGGCGCAACTGGCCATCCATGAGGCGCTGCTGTCGAACGTGGCCGGCGCCGTCATCGGCACGCGCCTGCGCGCCATGCTGCCCGTCGTTGCCCGCGACTTTGTCTCGCTGCCACAGCTGGCGGGCCTCACGAACGGCTACCGCGCGCCGTCGCAGCTGGGGTGCGACCGCTTTGCCGCCGCTATCGGCGCGCAGGCGCTGGCGCCTGGCCAGGCCGTCATCGTCGCCAATTGCGGCACCGCCACCACCATTGACGCCGTCACGGCCGACGGCGTTTTCCTCGGCGGGATGATCTTGCCGGGACTGGGACTGATGGCCAGTTCGCTGGCGCGCAACACGGCGCAGCTGCCGCAAATCGCCAGCGACGCCATGCTGCCGGCCGGCTTTGCCGACAACACGGACGACGCCATCCTCTCCGGCTGCCTGGCGGCCCAGGCGGGCGCCATCGAACGGGCCGTGCGCATGCACGGCGCCAGCGCATGCCTGCTGTCGGGCGGCGCCGCGCCGCGCATCGCACCGGCCCTGGCGCTGGCGGTGCCGCTGCACCTGGTCGACAATATCGTCATGATCGGCCTGCAGGCGGCCGCGCGCGCCGGGGCCGCAGGAACACAAGGAAACCACGTATGCTGAAATTCGTCTTCTGGCTGCTGGCCGGCGTCAACCTGCTGGTGCTGGCCATCGGCCAGGGTTATCTGGGCAGTTTTCGCACAGAGATGCGCGAACCGGCGCGCCTGAAAAACCAGCTTCAGGCGAGCAAGCTCACCTTGCTGACGCAGGAGCAGGCCACGGCGCCCGCCGCGCCGCCGGCCACCGAGGGCGCGACAGCGACAGCGGCAACGGCAACGGCGGCGCCATCGTATGCGTGCACGGAAGTGGGCAATTTCCTGCTGGCCGATGGCCGCCGCTTCGAAGCGCAAGTGGCGACGCTGGACCTGGGCGACCGCCAGTCGCGCCGCAACGTGGCCGGCCAGGATATTTCCAGCTACATGGTGTACATCCCGCCGCAGGGCAGCAAGGAAGGCGCCGACCGCAAGGCCGGCGAATTGAAACAGCTGGGCGTGACGAACTACTTCATCATGAATGAAAGCAGCCCGCTGCGCTGGGGCATTTCACTGGGCGTGTTCAAGTCGGAAACGAGCGCGCAAAGCCAGCTGGCAATGCTCAACAAACAGGGCGTGCACAGCGCCCGCATCGCGCCGCGCTACAGCGCCAGCAAGCAATTCGCTTACCAGTTCCGCGACCTCGACGCGGCCACGCGCGCGCGGCTGGAGAAAATCAAGGCGCAGTTCCCGGAGCAGGAACTGCGCACCTGTAAATAACTGCTGACAATCGCGTCGGATTACGGCGCCTTGCGCCTAATCCGACCTACGTTCATCTCTCGATGACGATCGGTTTGACACCCGCCGACGCCGGCAGGCTGGCCGCCGCGCGCGCCGCATCGGTGCGACTCGTGAACGGTCCGCCGTACAAGCGGAACAACGGGCCGGCCGGCACCACATCGAGATTGCCCAGCGTTTGCGCATACGGCGCCAGTTGCGCGCGGCCCGCTTCCGCATTGTCCGCACGCGAATAGGCGCCCAGCTGCAGGTAGAAGCCGGTGGCCAGCGCCGCTGGCGCGGGCGCGGCCACAGTGGCATCGACCGCTGACAGCGCGGTGATTTCAGGCTGCACCACGGCGCCCATTTCCGGTTCGCTGTCGGCCGGCGTATCGATCGACCTGGCCACCACCGACGGCACCGGCTTCGGCGCCGCGCGAGCGGCCAGGATGGCGTCGATATCGGCCGGCAGCAGGCGTTCGACGACCACCTGGTGGCTGCCCTTGCCCAGGAAACCCAGTTTCAGCGCCGCCGTATAGGACACGTCGATGACGCGCGTGGCGTGGAACGGGCCGCGGTCGTTGATGCGCACGATCACCTGCTCGCCGCTGTCGATGCTCGTCACGCGCGCATACGATGGAATCGGCAAGGTCGGGTGGGCCGCCGTCATCTTGTACATATCGTAGATTTCGCCTGACGAGGTGCGCTGGCCATGGAACTTCTTGCCATACCAGGTGCCCGTGCCCTTCTGCTTGAACGGTTCGTTGTCGGTGATCGGCGTGTAGGTCTTGCCGAAGACGACATACGGGCGGTTCGAGCGCGTCGAATACGGCTCGTTGCGCACTTCCGCGTCGGGTACGTCGCGCAGGTTGGCCGGCGGATTGTCGCCGGGACCGTCATCCTTGTAGTAGCCGCCGCGCCCGGAGCCGGCCGCCGGCAATACCGGCAAGGTGGGATCCTGGCGCACGGGCACCTTGACCTTGCCGCCGGACGGCAGCGGCACGTTATTCGATGCGGACTTTTGCGGCGTGGTGCCGCAGGCGGCCAGGGTCAGCAAGACCGCCAGGCTCAATCCGCGCATGGCGAAGGTGTCGAAAGGCGCCCGCATCAGGTCTGCACCAGCTTGCGGTGGCGCTGAATACTCATCAGGATACCGGTTGCCACGCCCAGGGTCAGCAGCGCGGTGCCGCCATAGCTGAGGAATGGGAGGGGGACGCCGACCACCGGCACGATGCCGCTGACCATGCCCATGTTGACAAAGGCATACGTAAAGAAAATCATAGTTATCGCTCCTGCCAGCAGGCGAGTGAAAAAACTGGGGGCGTTGGCGGCGATCATCATCCCCCGTCCCACCAGCAGCAAATACATCAGCATCAGGATCAAGTTACCGACCAGGCCGAATTCTTCGGAATATACGGCAAAAATAAAATCGGTCGTGCGCTCCGGAACGAATTCCAGGTGGGCCTGCGTGCCGTGCGTCCAACCCTTGCCCGTCATGCCGCCGGAACCGATGGCGATGATGGACTGGATGATATGGAAACCCTTGCCCAGCGGGTCCTTGGTCGGGTCGATCAGCATCATCACGCGGTCGCGCTGGTAATCATGCAGGTGCGACCAGGCGATCGGTAGGCAGGACACAAAGGTGATCAGCAAGCCGGCCAGCACCTTCCACGACAGGCCGGCCAGGAAGATGACGGTAAAGCCGGCCGCCACCACCAGCAGCGCCGTGCCCAGGTCGGGCTGGCGCGCGATCAGGTAGACGGGCACCAGCAGCAGCACGGCCGCCATCAGGAACGACTTCCAGCGCAGGGCGCCCGCATTATGCTGGAAGAACCAGGCCAGCATCAGCGGCGTGGCGATCTTCAGGAATTCGGACGGCTGGATGTCGATCACGCCGATATGCAGCCAGCGCCGCGCACCGAGCTTGATGGTGCCGAACAGCGCCACGGCTACCAGCAGGATCACCGATACCGTGTACACGGGCACGGCGATGCGCATCATCATCTGCGGCGTGACATTGGCCGCCACCCACATGACGAAAAAGCACAGCAGGATGTTGCGCAGGTGATCCTCGATCTTGCCGGGAATGCCGATGCTGGCCGAATACAGGGTCAGCAAGCTGGTACTGAGCAGCATCAGGATGATGATCATCAGCGGCGGATCGAACACCGCCAGGTAGGGTTTGGCGCGCCGCCACAGCGAGCGCCTCTCGTTAATGGGCATGTGCTTCCTTATTGCCTGGCAGGTGCCGGGGCGGCCTGCTCGTCCGTGATTTCTTCCAGGGTGCGCACTTCGTCGACATCTTCCTTGGGCACCTTGGTGGTGTCCCTTTCCTTGTCGCTCGGACGCTTGCCCAGCAGGTAGTAGTCGAGCGCCTTGCGCGCGATCGGTGCGGCCACGCCGGCGCCGAAGCCCGCGTTTTCCACCACGATGGCGATCGCGATACGCGGCTTGTCGGCCGGCGCGAAGGCCGTAAACAGGGCGTTGTCGCGCAGGCGCTCAGCCAGCAGCTTGGCATTGTACTTCTCGTTTTTCTTGATGCCCACCACCTGCGCCGTACCCGTCTTGCCACCCACCGTGTACTGCACGCCGGTGAAGATGCGCGCGGCCGTGCCGCCCTGCTCGCTCGTCACGCCCACCATGGCGCGCTTGATGGTGTCGATGTTTTCCTGCTTGAGCGGAATGCGGTAGCTTTCCTTGGGCACCGTCAGGGTACGCGCGCGCGTGGCGGCATCCTCGATGATCTTCACCAGATGCGGCTTCATCACCACGCCGTTGTTGGCCAGGTTGGCCGTCGCGTGGGCGATCTGCAGCGGCGTATAGGAATTGTAGCCGGAGCCGTTACTCACCGAAATCGTGTCGCCGCCCACCCATTTTTTCTGCTGCGGCGTCTTGAAGCGGTTGCGCTTCCATTCCGTCGACGGCAGCACGCCCGTCTTTTCGTTATTCAGGTCGATGCCCGTCAGCTGGCCGAAACCGAACGGCTTCATGAAGTCGTGAATGGCGTCAATGCCCATGTCGCGGCCCAGCTGATAATAATAAGTGTTGCACGAGACGACGATGGATTTGTGCATGTCGACCGTGCCATGGCCGCCCACCTTGTCGTCGCGGAACATATGCCCGCCCAGCATGAAGAAACCGGGATCGGAAATCGACTGGCTCGGCGTGCGCTTGCCCAGTTCCAGCGCGGCCAGCGCCATGAAAGGCTTGAAAGTCGAGCCGGGCGCGTAGGTACCGGACAGGGGACGGTTGACCATCGGCCGGTCCAGCGAGGTATTGAGTTCGTTCCAGCTTTGCTGGTCGATGCCGTCGACGAACAGGTTGGGGTCGTAGCCGGGCTTGGACACGTAGGCGAGGATGTCGCCCGTGGCCGGGTCGATGGCCACGGCCGCGCCGCGCCATTCGCCGAACGCTTCCTCGACCACTTTTTGCAGTTCGATGTCGATCGACAGGATCAGGTTGTTGCCGGGGGTGGCCGCCGTGCGCGACAAGGTGCGCATGGCGCGCCCGCCGGCCGACACTTCCACTTCTTCGTAGCCGGTGGTGCCGTGCAGCTGCTTTTCGTAGCTTTTTTCCAGGCCTTCCTTGCCGATATGGTCGGTGCCGTTGTAGTTGGCCGCGTCCTCGCCCTCTTCCAGCCCCTTGGCTTCATTGCGGTTGATGCGGCCGATGAAGCCCACCACGTGCGAGGCCACTTCACCCATCGGATACTGGCGGAACAATCGCGCCTGCACCTCGACGCCGGGGAAGCGGAAACGCTGCGCCGTGAAGCGCGCCACTTCCTCGTCCGTCAAACGCGTGCGCAGCGGCACGCTGACGAAGTTCTTCGATTCTTCCAGCAGCTTCTTGAAGCGGCGGCGGTCCTTGATGTCGATCTGCACCAGGGTCGACAGCTCGTCGATCACGGAATCGAGGCTGGCGCTCAATTTCGACGGCGTGATTTCTAGGGTGTAGGCCGAGTAATTGCGCGCCAGGACCACGCCGTTGCGGTCGAGGATCAGGCCGCGCGTGGGCACGATGGGCACCACGGCGATGCGGTTGTCTTCAGCCTTGGTCGCATAGTCTTCGTGCTTGATCACCTGCAGCCAGATGAAGCGCGCCAGCAGCAGCGAAAAGCAGACGAAGACGAGCGCGCCCAGAATGGTCAGGCGCATGCGGAAAAAATGCAGTTCGCGCTCGGTGTTCTTGAGTTCAGTCATGGCAGGCGCTCGTCAGATCGGCCGGTTATGGTCGCGGTCCACGGCGCGGCGCTGCGGTGCCAGCAGAATCCACGTGACAATCGGCCACAGGGCGACGGCGACGAAGCTCTCGATGAAATTGAGCCAGCCGGGGAAGCGGCCCGAGACGATCAAGCGCGTCAGCAATTGCAGCGCCTGCGTCAGCAGCAGCAGCGGCAGCACGTGCAGCGCCTGCGTCATGATGGGGAACCACAGCACGCGCCGGTGCATCATGATGGCGAAATACGACAGCAAGGTGTAGGCCAGCGCGTTCTCGCCCAGCAGGGTCGAGTCGTGCACGTCCATCATCAGGCCCATGAAGAAGGCCACGCCGATGCCGACCTTGCGCGGCTGGTGGATGCCCCAGAAGACCAGCACCAGCGCGACGAAATCGGGTACGCCGACGAACTGCCCCCATGGCAGCAGGTTCAGCAGAAAAGCGCACAGCAGGGAAAAGCCGATGAACAGGGGGCTGACCGGCAGCAGGATGTAATGCGGGCGGTTCATCGTGTCGCTTCCTTCGGTGGCACGGCGGCAGGTGCGGGCGCTGGCGTCGCAGGTTTTGCGGGCGCGGGCGCAGCCGCGTTGGCGGCAGGCGGCTTGGCGGCAGGCGCTGCCGCGGCGGCAGCCTCCTTGGCAGGGTCCTTGATCGGCGCCATCTTGCCGGCGATCTTGCGGCCCGTCTTGATATCTTCAGCGGGCGGACGCGGCGGAATCTCGGGCGACGTCATCAGGATGAGCAGCTGGGTGTTGCGTTCGATGCCGGCCAGCGGCTGGCACACGACGCGGCCGAACGGGCCATGCGCATTGCGCTCGACCAGGGTCACGCGCGCCACGGCTAGGCCAGCCGGGTACAGGCCGTCGAGGCCCGAGGTAATGACGATGTCGCCGATCTGGATGTCGGCGCTGGGGGCCGTGAAGCGCAATTCCATGGTGCCGGACTTGCCGCGGCCGATGGCCACGCTGCGCACGCCATTGCGCAGCAGCTGCACGGGAATGGCCTGCTCTTCATCCGTCAGCAAGGTCACTTCGGAGGTAAACGGGAACACGCGCGTGACCTGTCCCACCACACCGAGGTTGTCGATCACGGGGCGGCCCAGTTCCACGCCATGCTGGATGCCGCGATCGAGCACGATCTTGCGCGTGGCCGAATCGCGCGTGTCGTACAGCACTTCGGCCATCATGGTCTTGACGGGGACGCGCTCGCGCGCTTCCATCAGCTTGCGCAAGTGGTTGTTTTCAACGATGTTGAGCTGCGCCTGCTGCAGTATCTGCGCCGAGGCGATCTGTTCGTGCTTCAGGTCGCGCACCTGTTTTTCCAGGGCGGACAGCGAAGAAAAGTAATTGCCGACGCCAAGCGCCACATCACGCGGCACCAGCGCCGCCATCTGCACCGGATACAGCACGGTGCCGACTGCCTGGCGCACGGCCGTCAGCGCGTGCATGCGCGAATCGACCAGCAGCAGGGCGATAGAAATGCCGGCGAACACCATCATCTTGACGCGGGCGGAGGCGCCTTGTTTGAAAAGTGGCGGAGGACTGTATTCCATGACTTCCAATGATCAGGCCAGGCGCAGTGCGCCAACGTGCAGGCCCCGGTCAAACGCCGGCGCCAAAACCAAAAAAAGGCCGGATTGGTTTCCGGCCCTTCTGTCAGATTATTCGTAGGAGAAGATCGAGCCGAGCTTGTCCATACGTTCCAGTGCCATCCCGGAACCGCGCACCACGCAGGTGAGCGGGTCCTCGGCCACCAGCACCGGCAGGCCGGTTTCCTCCATCAGCAGGCGGTCCAGGTCGCGCAGCAGTGCGCCGCCGCCCGTCAGCATCATGCCTTTTTCGGCAATGTCGGCGCCCAGTTCCGGCGGCGTCTGTTCCAGCGCGTTTTTCACGGCCGAGACGATGTTGTTCAGCGGGTCGGTCAGCGCTTCGAGGATCTCGTTGCTGGAGATGGTGAACGAGCGCGGGATGCCTTCGGACAGGTTGCGGCCCTTGACTTCCATTTCCTTCACTTCCGAACCAGGGAAAGCCGAACCGATGGCTTTCTTGATGGCTTCGGCCGTCTGTTCGCCAATCAGCATGCCGTAGTTGCGGCGGATGTAGTTGACGATGGCTTCATCGAACTTGTCGCCGCCCACGCGCACGGAACCCTTGTAGACCATGCCGCCCAGCGAGATGATGCCCACTTCCGTGGTGCCGCCGCCGATGTCGACCACCATCGAGCCGGTCGCTTCGGACACGGGCAAGCCCGCGCCGATGGCCGCTGCCATCGGTTCTTCGATCAGGTACACCTGCGAGGCGCCGGCGCCCAGGGCCGATTCGCGGATCGCGCGGCGTTCGACCTGGGTCGAACCGCAAGGCACGCAAATGATGATGCGCGGCGATGGACGGAAGAATTTCGAGTCGTGCACCATGCGGATGAATTGCTTGAGCATTTGCTCGGTCACGGTGAAGTCGGCGATCACGCCATCTTTCATCGGACGAATCGCTTCGATATTGCCCGGCACCTTGCCCAGCATCTGCTTGGCTTCCTTGCCGACTGCCTGAATGGTCTTCTTGCCATTCGGACCGCCTTCCTGGCGGATGGCGACGACGGATGGCTCGTCCAGGACGATACCGAGGCCGCGTACATAAATAAGGGTGTTGGCCGTGCCCAAGTCAATGGCCAGATCGGTGGAGATATACCTGCGTAAAAAACCAAACATGAGTGTCCTGTAGCGCATCGAGCTGCGCAAAAGCTGTTTATGGGGAGTTTCAAAGCGGGCGCTTTCAGGCACCCTGAAAATCCGTGGAGGCGATTTTTTCGGGTTTCGCTTGGCGCTTGCGCAATCTTTTCTATGCTGCGGCAGCGGTCCATCAGCGCCGGCAACGCATTAACCCGCCATTCTACCTTATAATTTGAATGCGATTTGCTCAAAAACCATGGAAAAGTGCGACTCTTGCAGCCGCGAGTTACGCGGCATTCCTCGATTTTTGTGAGCAAAATAGCAGTAAATACCCGCGTTTTATCAAAACGCCAACTTAATACTAATGCGCGGCACTCCGCGCCATTCGCCATGTCCCTGACACTCTCCGACGTAAAACGCATCGCCCACCTGGCCCAACTTGAAATGGCCGACGACCAGGCCGTCACGTCTTTGGCCCAATTGAACAAGATTTTTGCACTGGCAGAACAAATGCAAGCCGTCAATACCGATGGCGTGGCGCCCCTGAGCCACCCGCTGGCCGCCCACATGGACAATATCGCCCTGCGCCTGCGCGAAGACCTGGCCACGGAACAGAACCGCCGCGACGCCTATCAGGCCGTGGCGCCGAAGGTACAGGATGGCCTGTATCTCGTCCCCAAGGTCATCGAGTAACTGCGCCGCTCCATGCTGTTGCCTTCCCGTCGAATATCAAAATAGAAACGCCATGCATACAAAATCCATCAAACAGCTGTCCACGCTTTTGCAGAACAAGGAAATTTCCGCCGTTGCGCTGGCGACGCATTTCCTCGACCGCATCGAAGCGGACACCTCGAACGCTTTTTTGCACGTCGACCGTGCCCTGACCCTGGCGCAAGCTGCCGAAGCGGATGCACGCATCGCCGCAGGCACGGCCACGCCATTGACCGGCGTGCCGATCGCGCACAAGGACTTGTTCGTCACAAAAGGCTGGCGCACGACGGCCGGCTCGAAAATGCTGGCCAACTACGCCAGCCCGTTTGACGCCACCGTGGTGGAAAAATTCCAGGCGGCCGGCATGGTCACCTTGGGCAAGGTCAATTGCGATGAATTCGCCATGGGCTCCGGCAATGAGAACTCGGCCTTCGGCGCCGTACAGAATCCGTGGGACAAGCACGCCGTGCCGGGCGGCTCGTCGGGCGGCTCGGCCGCCGCCGTGGCGGCCGGCCTGACGCCGGCGGCCACCGGCACCGACACGGGCGGCTCGATTCGCCAGCCTGCCGCTTTTTGCGGCATCACCGGCATCAAGCCGACGTATGGCCGCGTCTCGCGCTTCGGCATGATCGCCTTTGCCTCGTCGCTGGACCAGGGCGGCCCGATGGCCCGCTCGGCCGAAGACTGCGCCCTGCTCTTGAGTGCCATGGCCGGCTTCGACGAGCGCGATTCGACCAGCCTGTCGCCGGAACAAGGCGGCGTGGCGGAAGATTTTTCGCGCGACCTCGATCAACCGCTCACCGGCTTGCGCATCGGCGTGCCGCGCGAATACTTCGGCGAAGGACTGGCCAAGGACGTGGAAGCGGCCGTGCGCGGCGCGCTGGCGCAGTATGAAAAGCTGGGCGCCACCCTGGTCGACATCTCGCTGCCGAATACGGCCCTGTCGATTCCCGCCTACTACATGATCGCCCCGGCTGAGGCGTCGTCGAACCTGTCGCGCTACGATGGTGTGCGCTACGGCCACCGCGCCACCGAGTACAAGGACTTGCAGGACATGTACAAGAAGTCGCGCGCCCAGGGCTTCGGCCCGGAAGTGCAGCGCCGCATCATGGTCGGCACCTATGTGCTGTGCCACGGCTATTACGACGCCTACTACCTGAAGGCGCAAAAGATCCGCCGCCTGATCGCGCAGGATTTCGACGCCGTCCTGAATGGCCCGAACGCCGTCTGCGACGTCATCATGGGACCGGTCGCGCCGACCGTCGCCTGGGACCTGGGCGACAAGACGGACGACCCGGTGGCGAACTACCTGGCCGACATCTACACCCTGTCGACCAGCCTGGCCGGCCTGCCCGGCATGTCGATACCTTGCGGCTTCGGCGAAGGCGAGAAAAACAGCAAGCGCCCCGTCGGCCTGCAAATCATCGGCAATTATTTTGGCGAAGCCAGGCTGCTGAACGTCGCCCACCAGTTCCAGCAAGTGACGGACTGGCATACGCGCAGCCCTGCCGGTATTTAATAAGAACAGACGCGCCGCCCAGGCGGCGCCACCAAAAAATAAGCGAGAACACTATGCAATGGGAAGTCGTCATCGGTCTTGAGAACCACGTGCAACTCACGACCGAATCCAAAATTTTCAGCGGTTCGCCAATCAAGTACGGCGCCGACGCCAACACACAAGCGAGCCCCGTCGACCTGGCGCTGCCAGGCGTACTGCCCGTGATGAACAAGCAGGCCGTCGACCGCGCGATCCGCTTCGGCCTGGCCGTGGGCGCCACCGTCGCGCCGCACTCGGTCTTCGCGCGCAAAAACTATTTTTACCCTGATTCGCCGAAGGGCTATCAGATCAGCCAGTTCGAAGACCCCGTCGTCATCGGCGGCGCCCTGACCTTCGGCTACGAAAAGGATGGCGAATTCGTCACCAAGACGGTCAACCTGACGCGCGCCCACCTGGAAGAAGACGCCGGCAAATCGCTGCACGAAGACTACGCGGGCATGAGCGGCATCGACTTGAACCGCGCCGGCACGCCGCTGCTGGAAATCGTCTCGGAACCGGAAATCCGCAGCGCCGCCGAAGCCGTGGCCTACGCCAAGGCCCTGCACTCGCTGGTCATGTGGCTGGGCGTTTGCGACGGCAACATGCAGGAAGGCTCGTTCCGCTGCGACGTCAACGTCTCCGTGCGCCCTGTCGGCCAGAAGGAATTCGGCACCCGCTGCGAAATCAAGAACCTGAACTCCTTCCGCTTCATCGAAGAAGCCGTGCACGTGGAAGTGCGCCGCCAGATCGAGCTGATCGAAGACGGCGGCAAGGTCGTGCAAGCGACGCGCCTGTACGATCCGGACCGCAAGGAAACGCGCGAAATGCGCAGCAAGGAAGACGCGCAGGATTACCGCTACTTCCCGGACCCTGACTTGCCGCCGCTGGTCATCTCGCCAGAGTGGATCGCCACGGTCAAGGCCTCGATGCCGGAACTCCCGGCCGCCATGCGCGCCCGTTTCATCAGCGAATACGCGCTGCCTGACTACGATGCGCTGGTGCTGACGCAGTCGAAAGCCATGGCCACCTATTTCGTCGCCGTGGTCGACAAGGCCGGCAAGGAAAACGCCAAGGCCGCCGCCAACTGGCTGATGGGCGACGTGTCGTCGACCCTGAACCGCGAAGGCGTGGACCTGGACGACGCACCCGTCTCCGCCGCGCAGCTGGCCGCCATGCTCAAGCGCATCGCCGACGGCACGATCTCGAACAAGGCGGCAAAGGAAGTCTTCGCCGGCATGTGGGAAGCGAAGTCCAGCGACGAGAACCTGGTCGACGCCATCATCGACGCCAAGGGCCTGAAACAGATTTCGGATACTGGCGCCCTGGAAGCCATCGTCGATGAAGTGCTGGCGGCGAACGCCAAGTCGGTAGAGCAGTACCGCGCCGGCAAGGAAGCGGCCATCAACGCGCTGATCGGCCAGGCCATGAAAGCCTCCAAAGGCAAGGCCAACCCGGCCCAGCTGACGGAACTGCTGAAGGCCAAGCTGGCGGGATAATTCACCTGCCAAAAAAAAAAGACGCTGCGGCGTCTTTTTTTTCGCCTGTATACATCGCGCATAAACAGCCTTGTCTAGACTTTTCCTCCGCGCTGAAAGGCGTTTGAAGGCCTATTAAAATTAAAGTATACATTTTTGTCTACACGGTTTAATCTAGCCATATTGAATTTCAGGCAAGAGGAAAACCGCATGGCCAAGACGCACGACATCCCGAAACCGACGGCAGCCGAACTCGATCTGCTGCAGGCGCTGTGGCCGCTGGGCGCCGCCACGGCCAAGCAGGTGCACGAGGCGATGGCGATGGCCAAGCCGGCCATCACGTATGGCACCGTGCTGCGCCTGATGCAGATCATGCACGGCAAGGGCTTGCTGATCCGCGACGAAAGCCAGCGCTCGCACGTGTATGCGCCAGCCCAGGCGCAGGACAGCCTGCAGACGAATCTGCTCAAGGAATTGATGCAGAAGGCCTTTGCCGGTTCGGCCAAGGCGCTGGTGCTGGCGGCGCTGCGCACGGGCGTGTCACGTGCCGAACGCGAGGAGATCGAAAAAATGCTCAAGGACGATCAGTCATGAGCGGCTTCGTGCCGGCGCTGGGCTGGACCCTGCTGCACTTCCTGTGGCAAGGCTTGCTGATCGGCTGCGCCACGGCGCTGGCGTGGACAGCCCTGCGAAATGCGCGTCCTGAAGCGCGCTACGCCGTCGGTTGCGGCGCCCTGCTGGCCTGCCTGGCATGGCCGGCGGCGGGCTTGTATCTGCGCCTGGCCGGCGGCGATATCACGGGCGCCTTGTACTCCAGCGCCTTGCTGCCGGCCGCCCTGCTGGCGCCCGACAGCCTGCCCGACCTGGACCTGATGCTGCGCGCCGTCGTCGGCGTGTGGGCGCTGTGCGCCGCCGTGCTGGCCGTGCGCATGGCACTGGGCATGCTGTGGATAGAGCGCAGCGCCAGGAACACGGGTGCCACGCATGGACCACTGCAGACCAGGCTGTCGCGCATGGCGCACGATGCGGGCTTGACGCGGCCCGTGCGGCTGCGCGTGCTCGACGGCATCGCCAGCCCGCTCACGGCCGGCATCTGGCGACCCATGGTGCTGGTGCCCGCCGCGCTGTTGACCGGCATGCCGCCGCACCTGCTCGACGCGCTGCTGGCGCACGAACTGGCACACATCCGGCGCCACGATTATCTGATCAACCTGCTGCAAAACGCCATCGAGGCGCTGCTGTTCTTCCACCCTGCCGTCTGGTGGATTTCACGCGGCGTGCGCCTCGAACGCGAACATATTGCAGATGATTTCGCAGCAAGACAACTGGGCGAACCGCGGCGTCTGGCTCTTGCACTCTCGGAACTGGAACGCCTCCAGTTCTCAACCCACCACCTGGCCCAGGCGGCCAACGGAGGAGATCTCATGTCACGTATCAAACGATTGCTGCGCCCCGCACCACAAACCCTGAACTGGAAGGCGGCCGTGCCGCTGCTGGCCCTGGCCGGCGCCTGCCTCGGCATCTACGGCCAGGCCGTCGCCGCCGACAGCGCGCCCGTGCTCGAGCGCCGCCCCATCGTCGACTTTGGCGTCTGCGGCAAACCGGTCTGGCCAGCCTCATCGCGGCAGGCGAAGGAAGAGGGCACGGTCAACATGTCCTTCGACGTGGATGCCGCCGGCAAGGTAACGGGTTCGAGCGTCGTCAAAAGCAGCGGCCACCCGGCCCTCGACGAGGCGGCGCGCAGCGGCATCGCCAAGTGCACGTTCAAGCCGGCCCTCGCCGGCGGCAAGCCTGTCAGCGCCAGCGTCAAGGTGCAATACGTCTGGCGCCTGAAGTAATGTCCGGGCGACGGCAGCGCAGCAACATCGCAACAGCGCTGCCGCCGCCCGCTTGCGGGTATGATCATGGATTCTTCCACGCACCTGTGAACACGCCATGAACAAGATCAAAACCGGCCTCGTCGGCTACGGCTTTGCCGGCTCCACCTTCCACGCTCCCGTCCTGTCCACCATCGATGCCTTGGAACTGACGGCCATCGCCTCGAGCAAGCCGGAACTCGTGCACAAGGATTGGCCGCACGCCACCGTGTATGCGGAACCCGCGCAGCTGTTTGCCGATCCATCCATCGAACTGGTCGTCATCGCCGCGCCCAACGAAGCGCATTTCAGCCTGGCGCAGGCGGCCCTGCAGGCCGGCAAGCACGTGGTGGTCGACAAGCCGTTCACCATTTCCAGTGCCGAGGCGCAGAGCCTGATCGCGCTGGCGAAAGAACGCAAGCTGGTGCTCAGCGTGTACCACAACCGCCGTTGGGATGGCGACTTCCTGACCCTCAAAACGCTGCTGGCGCAGGGCACCCTGGGCCGCATCGCCAGCGTCGAATCGCACTTCGACCGTTTCCGCCCCGAGATCCGCCAGCGCTGGCGCGAGTCCGCCGCGCCGGGCGGCGGCTTGCTGTACGACCTGGGCCCGCACATGCTGGACCAGGCCATGCAGCTGTTCGGCCAGCCGGAAAAGCTGTACGCCGATATCGTCCTGCAGCGTGATGGCGCGCAAGCCGTCGACTACATGCACATCGTTTTGTACTACGACCGGCTGCGCGTGGTGCTGCAAGCGGGTTGCCTGGTGAAGGCGCCGACGGCGCGCTTCGCCGTGCATGGCGACAAGGGCAGTTTCGTGAAGTTTGGCCTCGACCCGCAGGAAGACGCCCTGAAGGCGGGCGGCAGGCCGGGCCAGCCTGGCTGGGGCGTCGATGCCGTGCGCGGCGCGCTGCACCTGGGCACGCAGCCGGACGGACATTGTGAACACCTCGACATGCAGGCGGGCCGCTACCAGGACTTTTACCAGGGCATGGCCGACGCCATCCGCCACGGCGCAGCGGCGCCTGTGGCGGCCGAAGATGCGGCGGCGACGATACGCCTGATCGAACTGGCGCTGCAAAGCGCCGCCGAAGGGCGCGTGCTCAAGGTCAGTTGATCTCGGGTTCAGTTGATGACAAAGGCCAGCACCACGGCGCCCAGCGCCAGCAGGGCCAGGCCGCAGATGAACAGCAGCTCGCCCCACCATTCGTAGCGCAAGCGCGACTGGCCGGGGCGCAGCGACATGAACGACAGCACGGCGCTGACGAGAAAGACGATGGCGTCGACAGCGAGCAGCTTGTCGATGGCCACGCGCACCTCGCCGCGCGGCGCCAGGTGCCCGATCGACAGCACCGTCATGCAGACGCCGACCATCGTCGCCGACGTGGGCAGTATATGCGCCGACAAACCCCGCGCCGACAAGCCCTGTTCAGGCGCCTTGCCGTCGCCAGGCATCAGGATTTACCTTGATTCGTTCCCGCCGGCCAGACCAGCTCCACCCGCGCGGAACTGCCTGCCTTGACCTGCACCTTGCGTTCCAGCGTCTTGCCGGCCAGGGTGGCACGCAAGCTGTAGCTGCCCGGTGCCAGTTTCGCCAGCAGGAACGGTCCGCTGGCCGTCGTTTCCAGCACCGGCGCGCCCTTGGCGTCGCGTATTTCCAGCTTCACGTCGGAGGCAAATTCCGCCTTGCCCGCCGCCTGCACGGAAAACACGAGGCTCAAGGGCCAATGCCGGCTGGCGCTCTTGATGGCCGTCGATTCATCGAGGCCGATGCCGCCGCTCAGGTATTCCACCGTCCCGCTCTTCTGCACGGGCGGCAGCGCGCTGTCGGCTTGGGCCTGCGCCGCACTTCCCAGCAACAGCCCGGCGGCCAGCATTGCCGCCGCCAGGGTCAAGGTACCGCGTCTGTCTGGTGCCATCTCACTCTCCTCATGTCGGTTGAATCAAGATAGGAAGCGCAGCTTAGGCCAGTCTTAGCTTAGCGCCGGCGCATGGCCTCGGCGATCTTCTGGTCCGTCTTGTACTGGCTCAGCGCATATACGGCCCAGATCGTCGCTGGCAGCCAGCCGATCAGGGTGATTTGCAGGATCAGGCAAATGATGCCGGCGATCGGGCGACCGATCGTGAAAAAGGTCAGCCACGGGAGTAACAGGGCAATCAGCAAGCGCATCGTTCGTTCCTTGAGTATTCCCCTGTGCCGCGGGGACCGGGCCGGCATGCGCCGGCGGTAAATTCAGTTAAACCGATTATAACGATACTGGCGTCTCACGCCGGCACGGGTGCCAGCAGTTTTTCCATCCAGGCCAGGATGGCGGCGAAGATGACATCGCGGTTCACTTCATTGAAGTTCTCGTGATAATTGGCCGGATAGTAGTGATAGTCGAGCAAGCCATCGGGCACGCTGCGCAGCAGGCTTTCCGTGGCGCGGCTGTCGGCCAGCTTGTCGTCGCCCGCCACCACGGCGAACAGGGGGAAGCGCCAGTCCGACAAGCCGCCCGCCAGTTCCTTTTGCGCCGACGTCAAGGCATGGGCAAAGCGCACCGATGCGGCACTGGCACGGATGCCGTCGCGCTCATCCTGGAAATGGCGCGCGGTGATGGTTTGATCGTGCGTGAGCAGCATGGTCAGGTTCCCCAGCGGCACCTTCATCGTGGGGAAGCGCCGCGCCAGCCAGCCCGACAGTATCTGCAGCACCTTCGGCACGGGTATCGCATTCACGTAATACGGCGATGAAATCACAAACCCCTTGATGGCCGCATCGCCCGCGAAGCGCCGCAACCCCAGGTGCGTGGCGATCAGGCCGCCCATCGAGTGGCCCATGACGAACACGGGCAAGCCCGGATACGTCTGTTTGACCCAGGCGAGGAACAGCTCCTCGTCGTCGAGGAAGGCGTCGAACGAGGGAATGTCCACCTTGCGCTTGCCATCGTGGCCCACCATGTCGAAGCAGACGGTGGCGATACCGTGCTGGCGGAAGGTCAGCGCCGGCGTGACGTAGTCGCCCGCATGCGCCATGCCGCCGTGGATCGCCAGGATCACGGCACGTGGATGCTCGGGCTGCCAGATGTGGATCGGCCGCTCGACCTGGTCGCTGCACAGCAGGCTGGCCATCTTGTCTTCCGAAAAACGCATCGTTGCTCCTGTCATGCCCTGTCACGCCTTCAGATGATCGATCAACTGGCGCGCATACAGGGGTAATTCACTGAACTGGCGCACGCAGATCGTGAGATTGCGTACCGACCAGGGATCGGATAATTCCAGGCAGCGCAGCGCCATCGTCTGCTGGCAGCGGCTGGCCGCCGCCAGCGGCACCACGCTGATGCCCACGCCGCTGGCCACCATACGGCAGACGGCATCGAAGCTGCGCAGGCGCACGCGCACCTTCAATGGGCGCCCCAGGCGCGCCGCATGCATGCCCAGGTATTGCTGCATCGCGCTGTCGTCGGCCAGACCGATGAAATCGTGATCGAGCACGCTGGCAAAATCGACCACGCCATCCTGGCCCAGGGCACGGTGGTGCACGCCATCGGCTGCCGCGATGACCACCAGCCGGTCGGGGCGGAACAAAAACGTCTGCAAGCCGCGCATGTCGACCGAGTCGGACACGATGCCCATGTCGGCCAGCCCTTCCGAGACGGCCTTGACGATATCGTAACTGAGGCGCTCTTCCAGGTCGATGGTCAGGTTCGGATGGCGGTCGAGAAAAGCGCCAAGCGCCTCGGGCAAGAATTCGCTGAGCGCGGCCGTATTGCACAACAGGCGCAACTGCCCTTTCAAGCCGCGCGCAAATTCGCCAAGTTCGCCGCGCATTTTCTCCATTTGCAGCAGCACCAGGCGCGCGTGATGGAGCAAGGTCTGGCCCACGGGTGTCGGCTCCACACCGCGCCGCCCGCGCAGCAGCAAGGGCATGCCCAGCATCTCTTCCATGCCGCGCACGCGCGCACTGCTCGACGCCAATGCCAGGTGGCTGCGCGCGGCGCCCGCCGTCAGGCTGCCCGCCTCCACCACGTTGACAAACAGCTGCAAATCGACGAGATCAAAGCGCATGGCGGCTCTCCTTTTCGCCATCTTACCAGCCTTCGTATTTGACTAAGGCTGACTCAAAATAATCCGCCTTGGCGAAAGTGTCTGGCAAGCGCAGAATCCACGCAGTTCACTGTGGATAAAAAAGATGGAGACCTCATTCCTGCTGGCCGTCGGCGCCAGCTTCCTCGCCGCTGGCTTCGTCAAGGGCGTAGTCGGATTGGGCTTGCCGACGGTGGCCATGGGCACGCTCAGCCTTGTCATGCCGCCCGTGCAGGCGGCCGCCCTGCTGATCGTGCCATCGATGGTGACGAACGTGTGGCAGCTGGCGGCCGGCCCCGGCCTGCGCACCCTGCTGCGCCGTCTATGGCCCATGCTGGCGGCCGTCATGGCCGGCACTCTGGCGGGCGGCGCGTTGCTGCCGCAAGACAGCGGCGCCTGGGCCGTCGTCGCGCTGGGCGTGGCGCTGATGGTGTATGCGCTGGCGGGATTGTTATCGCTGCAGCTGCGCGTGCCGGCGCGGCACGAAGCGTGGCTGGGGCCCGTGGCGGGCGCAGTGACGGGACTGGTGACGGCCGCCACGGGCGTCTTCGTCATCCCCGCCGTACCGTATCTGCAGGGGCTGGGGCTGGCGCGCGATGCGCTGGTGCAGGCGCTCGGCCTGGCGTTTACGGCATCGACCGTGGCGCTGGCGGCCAGCCTGGCCCTGCACGGCGACTTCACCCTGGGCGCGGCCGGCGCTTCCGCGTATGCGCTGCTGCCCGCGCTGGCCGGCATGCTGGCCGGTCAATGGCTGCGCGGGCGCATCGCGCAGCAGGTATTCAAGCGGTGCTTTTTTGCGGGGCTGTTCGCCCTGGGCTTGCATGCGGCGGTCAAACCATGGCTGGCGTGATGCAGATCGACTGGCAAGGAGACAGCGCGCTGTGCGCGTGGATCGACGGCCAGCAGGTGGCCATGCTCGACATCAGCCGACACGCCGATGAAGTGACGGTGAACATGCTGTTCGTGAAACCGCCATTCCGCCGGCGCGGCATCGGCGGCGCACTGTTGCGGCGGCTGTTGCAATGCCACCCGCAAGCTGCCACTGCCTGCAGCGACCCGCGGCTGCGGACGCTGCTGGAGAGAACTACTTAAATACCATACCGATTGCGGTACGCGGAAACAGCCTCTTTATATTTGAGCAGTTCCGGATCGGCGCCCGCGCCATTCAGGTAGCCGAACAGATCGTCCAGGTTGCCGATCGAGATGACGGGAATGCCATACTGTTTCGACACTTCCTGCACGGCCGAACTTGGCGACAGCTGGCCGTCCGGGCCGGAACGCTCCATGCGGTCCAGGGCGATCAGCACGGCGCATGGCTCGGCGCCGGCGGCGCGTATCATGTCCACCGATTCGCGCACCGAAGTGCCGGCCGAGATCACGTCGTCAATGATGACGACTTTGCCATGCAGCTTGGCGCCGACGATGGTGCCGCCTTCGCCATGGTCCTTGGCTTCCTTGCGGTTGAAGGCGAACGAGGTGTTGCGGCCCTTGCCGGCCAGCGCCACGGCGGTGGCCGACGCCAGGGTGATACCCTTGTAGGCGGGGCCGAACAGCATGTCGAATTCCACGCCCGAGTCGAGCAGGGTTTGTGCGTAGAACTGCGCCAGCTCGGCCAGGGTGGCGCCGTCATGGAACAGGCCCGCATTGAAGAAGTACGGCGACTGACGTCCGGCCTTGGTGGTGAACTCGCCGAACCGCAAGACTCCCTTGGATACTGAAAACGCGATAAACTGCTGGCGTAAATTATTCACATTAGCCTCATTTTTTAAAAGTGCCTGTATTTTAATCCGCGCGCACCGGCGAGACAATCGCCATGCAGCGCCCGCCGGCCCCGTACAACGCCCTTTCACTCTCGACCTATGCCAAAAATTATTTCCGCCAATCTGAACGGTATCCGTTCCGCCGCCAAAAAAGGCTTTTTCAACTGGATGGGCACGCAGACGGCCGATTTCATCTGCGTGCAGGAATTGAAGGCGCAGCTGCCCGACATGACGCCGGAATTCCTCAACCCGCACGGCTACCATGGCCATTTCCACTATGCCGAGAAAAAAGGCTATTCGGGCACGGGCGTGTATAGCAAGGTCGAACCGGACGCCGTGCACATCGGTTTCGGCAGCCCTGAATTCGATGCCGAAGGCCGCTACGTACGCTGCGATTTTGGCAACCTCTCCGTCATTTCCGTGTACTGCCCGTCCGGCTCGTCCGGCCCCGAACGCCAGGAAGCCAAGTTCCGCTTCATGGAACTGTTCCTGCCGCATTTGCTCGAATTGAAGGCGCTGGGCCGCGAAGTGGTCATCTGCGGCGACTGGAACATCGCCCACCATGAAATCGACTTGAAGAACTGGAAGGGCAACAAGAAGAACTCCGGCTTCCTGCCCGAGGAACGGGCATGGCTGACGCGCGTCTTCGACGAAGTGGGCTTTGTCGACGTGCACCGCGGCCTGGACAAGCGCGAAGACCAGTACACGTGGTGGAGCAACCGCGGACAAGCCTACGCGAAAAACGTGGGCTGGCGCATCGACTACCACGTCGCCACCCCCGGCATCGCAGCCCAGGCGCATACGGTCAGCGTCTACAAGGACGAGCGTTTTTCCGACCACGCGCCGTTGATCATCGATTACACGATCAAGGGCTGATCTTTGACACGTCGCGGGTGGTGTCGGCTTACGCGCTGCGCGCTAAGCCGACCTACGCCGACGTGCGTCGGCCTGCACCGAATCTGCCGTAGGTCGGATTAGGTCCGCAGGGCCGTAATCCGACAACATCGTTGGCGCGTCATTGGCAATGTCGGCTTACGCGCTTCGCGCTAACCCGACCTAAGTTGCTCCGACATCGCCACCCGGGCACAAACAGCCGCAGGTCGGATCAGGTGGGGTCGCCGAGGGCCGCAGGGCCGTCATCCGGCAACATTGTTGGCGTCGCCAGTGGTGGCGTCGGCTTACCCGAGCATGCGCCGGCTTTCGAAATGGCGCATCTCGCCCGTTAGCGGGTCAGTAAAATCGATGGCCCGCGCCAGCAGTTGCAAGGGCTGCGACATGTCGTCTTCCTTGCACGGCAGGGCCACGGGATAAAACGCATCGTTGACGATGGGGATGCCCAGCGCGGCCAGGTGCACACGCAGCTGGTGCTTGCGGCCCGTGTGCGGCTGCAGCCGGTACAGGGCCACACCGCCGCGCTCTTCGATCAACTCGATGATGGTTTCCGAATTCGGCTCGCCCACCTCCTCGCGCATGAGGAAAAACTGCGCGCCCTCGACCATGCGGCTGCGGTAGGTAAATGGAAAATCGCGGCCCGCCAGCACAGGCGCCAGCGCCTCGTACGTCTTGCGCACTTCGCGGCGCTGGAACAGCGACTGATAGGCGCCGCGGCTGGCTACCTGGCGCGAAAAAATCACCACGCCGGCCGTCTCGCGGTCGAGACGGTGGATCGGCGTCAGCTCGGCGCAGTCCAGCTTTTTCTTCAGGCGCGTCAGCAAGGTCTCCTGCACGAAGCGCCCGCCCGGCGTCATGGGCAGGAAGTGCGGCTTGTCGACCACCACCAGGTGTTCGTCCTGGAACAGGATCTCTTCCTGGAAGGGGATCGGCGTTTCGCGTTCCAGCTCGCGGTAGTAAAAAATGCGCATGCCACGCTTGTACGCGCTGCCGGGGCCCAGCACGGCGCCGTCACCATCGACCACTTCGCCGCGCGCCATGCGGTCCAGCCATTGCGCGGCGCTGATCTGCGGATAGCGCTCGAGCAGGAAGGACAGCATGTCCGGCCACTGCCCTTCGGGCAGCCACAGATAGCTGGGCGCCACGCCGTCGCGCATGGGCAAGGGTGCGGCGGCGTGACGGGCCGGCATCCTAGCGCTGCGCGATGGCGTTGCTGCGGTAAGGCGGCAAAGCGTCGACGCTGACGCCCTTGCTGCGCGCGTACAGCGGCAGCACTTGCGCCATGTGGCTGTTCATCTGCGAGATCCGGTCCTTGCCCGACGGGTGCGTCGAGAGGAATTCCGGCGGCGCGCCCTTGCTCACGGCCGCCATTTTCTGCCACAGGATGACGCCGGCGCGCGGGTCGAAGCCGGCGCGCGCGGCCAGGTCCATGCCGATCAGGTCCGCCTCGCGTTCATCGTCGCGCGAAAATTTCAGCATCACGCCCTGCGCCGCCATATTCGTGGCGGTACTGGTGATGCTCGGATCGACGCCGAGCCAGGCCGACAGGCCGGCACCGGCCAGCTTGGCACCGACGGCGGCCAGGTTGCCCTTGCCGGCCTGCGCCTGCGAGTGCTCGCGCAAGGCGTGCGAAATCTCATGGCCCATGACGATGGCCACTTCGTCGTCGGTCAGATTCAGCTTGGTGATGATGCCGCTGTAAAAAGCGATCTGCCCGCCCGGCATGCAAAAGGCATTGACCTGGTCGGAATTGAGCAGGTTGACCTGCCAGTTCCAGTTGGCCGACGCCTCGTTCCAGCGCGTGGCGAACGGGATAATGCGCTGGGCGATGGCACGCAGGCGTTTCACTTGCGGATCGCTGTCGGGCACCAGCGCATTTTTTTCCTTCGCCTCGTTGACCAGCTGCGTATATTGCTGCTTCGATTGTTCATTGAAGTCGGCGCCGCCGGCAAAGATGCGCGAAGTCGACAGGGGGCGTACCTTGATGCCATCCTGGACCGTCGCCTGCTGGGCGTGGGCGGACAGGGACGACAGCGCGGTGGCCGCGCACAGGCTGGCCAGGACGGCGTAACGTTTAAGGGATATTGGTGCCATTGGCAGACCTCCATGGAGCGATTTTAGGCAGCATCATCATGGCCGGGAAGGCCAGGAAGAAGCACACGATGAAAAACGAGAACCAGCCCAGCTCGGCGACCAGAAAGCCCACCGAGGCATTGATCAGGGTGCGCGGCACGGCGCTGAGGCTGGAAAACAAGGCATATTGCGTGGCAGTGTAGCGCGGGTCCGTGCTGCGCGACAGGAACGCGACAAAGGCAGCCGCGCCCAGGCCCAGGCTGGCAAAGGCTTCAAAACCGATCACGGCGCTGAGCAGCATGGTATTCGGCCCCACCTGCGCCAGCCAGGCGAATCCGAGAATGGCGACCGCCTGCAGCGCGCCAAACACCCACAGGCCCCGGTTGATGCCCAGCTTGAGCATCCATATGCCGCCGACCACGCCACCGGCCAGGCTGGCCCAGAAACCCGTGGTGTTGGCGGCCAGGCCGATCTGCGTCATGGAAAAACCCAGGTCCAGATAGAACTTCGTCGCCAGCGCCGTGGCCATGCTGTCGCCGATTTTGTAGAGTAGTACGAAGGCGAGTATCCACATTGCGTTACGCCAGCCATCGCGCGCGATGAATTCCTGGAACGGCAGAATGATCGCTTCGCGCATGGTCTTCGGCGGCGAGCCGTACACGGTCGGCTCCTTGATCAGCAGGGTGCAGACAAACCCCGGCAGCATGAAGGCGGCCGTGATCCAGAAGACGGGTTGCCACGGCATGCGGTCGGCCAGGATCAGCGACAGCGCGCCCGGCACCATGCCCGCCACTTTATACGCGTTGACGATGACGGCGGCGCCCAGGCCCTGCTCGTTGTCACTGAGGATTTCACGCCGGTAGGCGTCGATGACGATGTCCTGGCTGGCAGACAGGAAGGCCACGCCGCCGGCAGCCGCCGCGATCAGGCCGATCTGCGTGAGCGGGTCCAGCATGCCCATGCCGCCGATGGCAAAGAACAGCGCCACTTGCGTCAGCGCCATCCAGCCGCGCCGCCGTCCCAGTCCCAGGATGCGGTAGCGGTCCATCAGGGGCGCCCACAGGAATTTCCAGATGTACGGGAACTGCACCAGCGCAAACAGCCCCAGCGCCTTGACGTTCAAGCCCGACTTGGCCAGCCATGCCTGCAGCAGGTACAGCAGGATGAACAGGGGCAGGCCGGAACTGAAGCCCAGCACCAGCACGGCCAGCATGCGGCCGTTGGCATAGGAACGCCAGCCAGGCGCCGGGCTTTTGCTCATCAATGCACCGCTTTTTTACGCAGGCGGAAGACGGCCAGGTCGCCGCGCAGGTTCGGCAGCACGGAGACCATCTTGCCTTCGGCCAGGGCCACGCATTCGATCACTTCCAGGCCGCATTCCTCGGCCAGTTCGCGGAAGTCGTTGATGGTGGCGCAGCGCACGTTCGGCGTGTCGTACCACTGGTACGGCAGCGATTTCGACACGGGCATGCGGCCTTTGAGCAGCGCCACGCGGTGCGGCCAGTAGGCGAAGTTGGGGAAGGAGACGATGGCCTCGGCGCCCACGCGCACGATGTCGCGCAGCAGCGGCTCGACCTGCTTCATCATCTGCAGCGACGACAGGCACAGCACCGTGTCGAAGCTGTTGTCGCCAAAAATCGACAGGCCCTTTTCCATGTCCTGCTGGATCACGTTCACGCCACGGCGGGTGCTGGTCAGCACCTTGTCGTCGGCGATCTCGATGCCGTAGCCGCTGCATTCCTTGTCGCTTTGCAGGTACTGCAGCATCACGCCTTCGCCGCAGCCCACGTCCAGCACGTGCGCGTTGTTCGGCACCCAGTGGGCGATGAATGCCAGGTCGGGGCGCAGCGCGCTCAATTCGTCAAAAGTCATGCGGTCTCCTTCGCGCCCTGGCGGACGGCGGTGTTCTGTACGGCGGCAGGCGCGCCCGCCCCGATGTCGTTCCAAACCTGGCCATAATAGGCGCGCACCATGTTCATGTAGCGCGCGTCTTCCAGCAAAAAGGCGTCGTGGCCGTGCGGCGCGTCGATCTCGGCATACGTGACCTGGCGGCGGTTGCAGACGAGCGCCTCGACGATTTCGCGGCTGCGCTCGGGCGAAAAACGCCAGTCGGTGGAAAACGAGGCGAGGAAGAACTTGGCCTTCGTGCCCGACAGGGCCTTGGCCAGGTCGCCGCCATGCGCGCGCGCCGGATCGAAATAATCGAGCGCCTTGGTAATCAAGAGATACGTGTTGGCGTCAAAGTATTCGGAGAACTTGTCGCCCTGGTAGCGCAGGTACGATTCGATCTCGAAGTCGATGCCAAAGCCGAACTTGTAGTCGCCCGTCTGCGCCGCATCGCGCAGCTTGCGGCCGAATTTTTCCGCCATGTCGTCATTCGACAGATAGGTGATATGGCCCACCATGCGCGCCACGCGCAAGCCGTTCTTTGGCACCACGCCGTGCGCATAGAAGTCGCCACCATGGTAATCGGGGTCCGACAGGATGGCCTGGCGCGCCACGTCATTGAAGGCGATGTTTTGCGCCGACAGCTTGGCCGTCGAGGCGATCACCACGCAGTGGCGCAGCCGTTCGGGGAACATGATGCTCCACGCCAGCGCCTGCATGCCGCCCAGGGATCCCCCCATCACGGCAGCGAACTCGGTGATGCCCAGTTCATCGGCCAGGCGCGCTTGCGCGCTGACCCAGTCTTCCACCGTGACGACGGGGAAGGCGGCGCCATACGGCTTGCCGGTGGCGGGATTGGTATGCATGGGGCCCGTCGAACCGAAGCAGGAGCCGAGGTTGTTGACGCCGATGACGAAGAATTTGTCCGTGTCGAGCGGCTTGCCGGGACCGACCATATTGTCCCACCAGCCTGCGCTCTTCGGCTGGTCCGCGTACACGCCTGCCACGTGGTGCGAGGCGTTCAGGGCGTGGCAGACCAGCACCGCGTTCGATTTGTCGGCGTTCAGGGTGCCGTAGGTTTCATACATCAACATATAGTCCCGCAGCGATGCTCCGCTTTGCAGCTGCAGGGGTTGCGCAAAATACATGGTTTGCGGCGAAACGATTCCAATGGATGACATGTGTGTCGGTTTATAAAAGGGGGGCGGCCCCACGGGCCATGGTCGATGCAGCACCGCGATGATAGGTGCTGCAACTTTAGCATCAGGACACCTCTTGCCGCGCGCGACGTATCCTGATGCTGATAGGTGACAGTTTACATGAGCTGCAGCTGCTGGACGGCTTCCGCGATCACATTTGGTTCCATGGAACGCATAATTTTGCGCATTTGTGGCGCAATCAGGCCCAGGTCGCTGTTGAGGATCTCTTGCTTGACCGCCAACAGCTGGGCCGGATGCATGGAAAACTCGCGCAGCCCCATGCCCAGCAACAGGCGCGTGAGCTTCACGTCGCCCGCCATTTCGCCGCAGACGGCCACGTCGATACCCGCCTTGTGGCCGGCGGCGATCGTCATGGAGATCAGTTGCAGCACGGCCGGGTGCAGCGGATTGTACAAATGCGCCACTTCGTAGTCGACCCGGTCGATGGCCAAAGTGTACTGGATCAGATCATTCGTGCCGATCGACAGGAAATCCATGCGCTTGACGAACATGGGCAAGGCCAGCGCGGCGGCGGGAATCTCGATCATGGCGCCCACTTCGACTTCGTCGTCGAACTTGATGCCCTCCTCGCGCAGGCTGGCCTTCGCTTGCGCGATCATGGCCAGCGACTGGTCGATCTCGAACGCATGCGCGAGCATCGGGATCAGGATGCGCACCTTGCCGAAGGCGGAGGCGCGCAAAATGGCGCGCAGCTGAGTCAGGAACAATTGCGGCTCGGCCAGGCAGTAACGGATGGCGCGCAGGCCCAGCGCGGGATTCAAGGCCGTATGGTCGGCCTGGTCGAGCGGCTTGTCGGCGCCGATATCGAGCGTGCGGATGGTCACCACGCGGCCCTTCATCGACTGCACCGTGTTGCGGTAGGCCTCGAACTGCTCGTCCTCGGTGGGAATCTTGTGGGCGCGGCCCATGAACAGGAATTCGGAACGGAACAGGCCCACGCCGCTGGCGCCCGATTCCAGCGCAAACGGGCAATCCTCGGGCAATTCGATATTCGCCAGCAGGGTGACGGGCGTGCCGCATTTGGTCACGGCCGGCGTCTTTTTCAGCTTGCCCAGCTTCTTGCGCGCGCGCTGCATGGCCACCTGGCGCTCGCGGTACTGTTCCAGCACCAGCGCGCTGGGGTTGGCGATGACCACGCCGGCGTCGCCGTCGATGATCAGCCAGTCGTCCTGGTCGATCAGCATCGATGCCTGCGACATGCCGACGGCGGCGGGAATATCGAGGCTGCGCGCGACGATGGCCGTGTGCGAGTTCTGTCCGCCCACGTCGGTAATGAAACCGATGAAGGAGCGGTCGCGGAACTGCAGCATGTCGGCCGGCGAGATGTCGTGGGCGACGACGATCATCTGCGCCATCAATTCGTCTTCGGCCGCGGCCTTGGGCAGCAGCTGCTCCGTGCCCAGCAAGACTTTCAAGACGCGTTCGGCCACCTGCTGGATGTCCGCCTTGCGTTCGCGCAGGTACGGGTCTTCGATTTCGTCGAACTGGGCCGACAATTCATCGATCTGCGTCAGCAGCGCCCATTCGGCGTTGTAGTGGCGCTTGCGGATGATGTCGAGCGGCGCTTCGGAAATCATCGGATCGGACAAGATGAGCGCATGCACGTCGATGAAGGCGCCCAGCTCCGTGGGCGCATCCTTGGGCAGCTCGTTCCACAGGGTTTGCAGTTCCTTGTGGACGGTGGCGATGGCGCTTTGCAGGCGCTGCACTTCGGCTTCGATCTGCTCCTGGGCGACCAGGTAATGTTTGACGTCAAGGGCGGCCGGCGCCAGCAGATGCGCGCGGCCAATGGCGATGCCGCGGGAAACCGGGATGCCGTGGAGCGTGAAAGATGCCATGGGTTGACCTGTCGGAATGCGGCTGCGGCTGCGTTCGGCGGGCATTACTCGCCTTCGCCAAACCTGTCATTAATCAGGGCGGTCAACGCATCGACACATGCCTGCTCATCATCGCCCTCTGCTTCCAGGGTCACTTTCGCGCCCTTGCCGGCGGCCAGCATCATCACGCCCATGATGGACTTGGCGTTGATGCGGCGCGCGTTGCGGGTCAGCCAGACGTCGCTCTTGAACTTGGCGGCGAGCTGGGTAAATTTGGCGGAGGCGCGTGCGTGCAGTCCCAGCTTGTTGATGATTTCGAGTTCTCTTTGAATCATTTTTGTATGGTCTCTATCCCTGAATGCACTGCATTGTTGCCAGCCCTGCTATAAAACCCGCCGCCTTCAGGGCGGCGGCCATGTCACTCTCTACTCGCCCACGCGAATACGGTTATCGACGCGCACGGCGCCGCTTTGCGCACCGGCCAGCGCCATCTCCACCACCACGTCGAGCGTGTCGCGGCGATACGTGATCGCGCGCAGCAGCATCGGCAGGCTGATGCCGGCGATGACTTCCACCCTGCCCGCATCGGCCAGCTTGTTGCAGCAGTTCGACGGCGTGCCGCCCTTCACGTCGGTAATCACCAGCACGCCGGAACCGTCGTCGAGGCGGCAGATGGCGTCCGACGCCAGTTTCTGCACTTCCATCAGGTCCTGGTCGGCGACGACGTCGATGGCTTCAAACCGTTCCGTTGGCCCCCGGAACACATGCGCGCAGGCGGCGATGAACGCCTGTCCCAGCGGTGCATGTGTCATGAGCAAAATCCCTACCATAGTCATTTCACCTTCTAGCGCTACCGCGCTTGCGCAACGCCATGCTCGACGGCGTCGACAAACATGGCCGCCACGTCAAAACCCGTTTGCTGCATGATTTCCTGGAAGCAGGTCGGGCTGGTGACATTGACTTCCGTCAGATAGTCGCCGATCACGTCCAATCCTACCAGCATCAGGCCGCGCGCGGCCAGGATCGGGCCCAGCTTTTCTGCGATTTCCAGGTCGCGCGCCGTCAATGGCTGCGCCACGCCCGTGCCGCCGGCGGCCAGGTTGCCCCGCACTTCGCCCGCCTGCGGGATGCGCGCCAGCGAAAACGGCACCGGCTTGCCGCCGATGACGAGGATGCGCTTGTCGCCCTTGACGATGTCGGCGATGAAACGCTGCGCCATGATGGTCTGCGCGCCGTTGTCCGTCAGCGTCTCGATGATGGCGCCCAAATTCAGGCCATCGGCCTTGACGCGGAAGATGCCCGTGCCGCCCATGCCGTCGAGCGGCTTGAAGATGACATCCTGGTGCTTGGCGTGGAAGGCGCGCAGGCGCGCTTCGTCCGACGTCACCAGGGTCGGCGACGTGAATTCGGAAAACTGCGCAATGGCCAGCTTTTCATTGTTGTCGCGGATGGCGGACGGCTTGTTGAAGACGCAAGCGCCCTGCTTTTCCGCCAGTTCCAGCAGATATGTGCCGTACACGTATTCCATGTCGAACGGCGGGTCCTTGCGCTCGATGATGGCGTCCAAGGTAGACAGGCGCACTTCTTCGGTGGAGACCACCTTGTACCAGTCGTGCTCGTCGCCGGTCAGCTCGATGTGTTTGACCCGTGCCGTGACGATGCCCTCTTCCAGCGCCATATCCTTCTGTTCGAAGGCATACACGGCATGGCCGCGTTTGGCCGCCTCGCGCATCATGGCGAAGGTGGAGTCTTTGTAAGTCTTGAAGCCTGCCAGCGGGTCGGCAAGGAATGCAATTTTCATGGTGCGTCCAATCGGGGAGCCTGGATAAGGAATGCTTGATTCTAGCCGAGATCGCCAGGCGCGGTAGTCGCCGCGCCCGGCAAGTCTCGTTGACGGATCAATACACCTCGGGATTCGGGTCCGTGCGCTCCATTTCCAGCGACGCTGCCAGCAAGGCCAGGCGCGCCACCACGCCATACACATAAAAGCGGTTCGGCGCGGCCGTGCCCGGCTTGGCCTTCAAATCCGGCACGGCATGCTGCTGGGCAAACGCCAGCGGCACGTACTGCGAGCCGGGCGCGTTCAGGTTCTGGTCCACGCCTTTTTCAGCATGCACGCGGTAGAAGCCGCCCACCACGTAACGGTCGATCATGTAGACGACGGGCTCGGCCACGGCATCCTTGATGCTTTCAAACGTGGGCACGCCTTCCTGGATGATCACGTCGGTCACCAGCTGGCCATCCTTGACGATGGACATTTTTTCGCGCTGCTTGCGCGACAGGTCGCGCACTTCGCTGGCGTCGCGCACCGTCATGATGCCCGTGCCATACGTGCCCGCATCGGGCTTGACGATGACGAACGGCTTTTCCTTGATGCCGTATTCCTTGTATTTCTTGCGGATCTTGGCCAGCAGCACGTCGACGCTGGCGGCCAGCGCATCTTCGCCCTCGCCTTCCTGAAAATTCACATCGCTGCACTTGGCGTGGAAGGGGTTGAGCATCCACGGGTCGACATCGATCATCTTGCCGAATTTTTTCACCACTTCATCGTAAGCCGTGTAGTGGTTGCTCTTGCGGCGCAAGGCCCAGCCCGCATGCAAGGGTGGCAGCAAGCTTTGCTCATGAATATTTTGCAAGATATCGGGGATGCCATCCGACAAGTCGTTATTCAGCAGAATCGTGCAAGGGTCGAAATCCTTCAAGCCCAGGCGGCGGCCATTGTTCAGGCGCACGAGGGGCTCGATGACGAGCATGTTGCCATCTGGCAACGCCAACGGTGTCGGCTGGGTAATCTCGGGCGACCAGGAGCCGAAGCGCACGTGCAGCCCCGTCTGGCGGAAGATCTGCATCAATCGCGCCACGTTTTGCAGATACTGCGGCGTGGTGTTGTGTAATTCCGGCACGATCAGCAGGTTGCGGGCGTCCGGGCAATACTTGTCGATGGCGGCCATGGCCGCTTGCACGGACAGGGGCAGCATTTCCGTGGCCAGGTTATGAAAACCGCCAGGGAACAGATTGGTATCGACGGGCGCCAGCTTGTAGCCGGCGTTACGCAAGTCTACCGAGCAATAGAAGGGCGGCGTGTGCTCTTGCCACTCCATGCGAAACCAGCGCTCAATGGCCGGCGTCGCGGCCAGAATCTTTTTTTCGAGGTCGAGCAGCGGTCCGGTCAGGGCCGTGACGAGATGGGGAACCATAGTTACATCCTTAAATTATGTGCAGTATTCAAAAAAGCACACAGAACTGCCGACTATATTACCGTGTAAGTACCCCAAATCGGGGCAAAAGCCTTGTTTTAAAGACCTTTTACAATCCCACAACGAAAAAAAGGCACCTCAATGAGGCGCCTTTTCCACCGGACATGCCGCGCCGGGACGCTGGCATGCCAGATAGTGATTATTTAGCCATGATACGCTTGCTCGCCGTGGCTGGTGATATCGAGGCCTTCGCGCTCTTCTTCTTCCGGTACGCGCAGGCCGATGACGATGTCGACCAGTTTATAGGCGATGACGGAAATGATGGCAGACCAGAGGATGGTGGTGCCGACCGCTTGCGCTTGCACCCACACCTGGTGGCCGATCGAGTACGGATCCGCCGACATCTTGTTGGTGACATAGTCGAAGATGCCCTGGCCGCCCAATTGTGGTGCAGCAAACACGCCCGTCAGCAAGGCACCGAGGATACCGCCCACGCCATGCACGCCGAACACGTCGAGCGAATCGTCAGCGCCGATCAGGCGTTTCAGGCCGTTCACGCCCCACAGGCAGACGACACCGGCCAGCAAGCCGATGACCAGGCCGCCCATCGGGCCGACAAAGCCGGCCGCCGGGGTGATCGCCACCAGGCCGGCCACGGCACCCGATGCGCCACCGAGCATCGATGGCTTGCCTTTGCTGATCCACTCGCCAAATACCCACGACAGGGTAGCGGCGGCAGTGGCCAACAGCGTATTGACGAAGGCCAGCGCAGCCACGTCGCCCGCTTCCAGCGAGGAACCGGCATTGAAACCGAACCAGCCCACCCACAGCAGCGACGCACCGATCATGGTCATGGTCAGCGAGTGCGGCGCCATCGATTCGCGGCCGTAGCCGACGCGCTTGCCGATCATGATCGCGCCCACCAGACCGGCGACGGCGGCATTGATGTGCACCACGGTGCCGCCGGCGAAGTCCAGCGCGCCTTTTTGCCAGATCCAGCCAGCCTTCAGGGCTTCGCTGGCCGAAGTGGCGGCGTTGGTGATCAGGTCAGGACCGGTCCAGAACCACACCATGTGGGCCGCTGGCAGGTAGGCGAACGTGAACCACAGCACGACGAAGGCCAGCACGGCGGAAAACTTGGCGCGCTCGGCAAAGGCGCCGACGATCAGCGCGCAGGTGATGGCGGCAAACGTGCCCTGGAAGGCGACAAAGACGAACTCGGGAATGACGACGCCCTTGCTGAAGGTGGCGGCGGCGGCAAACGTGCCCTTGGCCGGATCCCAGATACCGTTCAGGAACAGGCGGTCGAAGCCACCGAAGAAGGCGGTTTTTTCCGTGAAGGCGATCGAGTAGCCGTAGATACACCACAGCACGATGACCAGCGCGAACACCATGAACACTTGCATCAGCACCGACAGCATGTTCTTCGAGCGCACCAGGCCGCCGTAGAACAGGGCCAGGCCGGGGATGGTCATCAGGATCACCAGCAGGGTGCTGATCATCATGAAGCTGGTATCGCCCTTGTTGGCAACGGGCGCGGCGGCTGGCGCGGCGGCGGCCGGGGCCGGAGCGGCGGCCGGAGCTGCTGCGTCAGGCACCGGCGTGACGGCGGGAGCGGCGACGGCCGAAGTCGTGGCCGCCTCCGTCTTGGCGGGGGCATCGGCAAAGCTCGGCGCGGCGACGCCAAACGCACACAGACAGGCAAACCCAGCTAGCAATTTTGTTATATTTTTACGCATCAATATTCCCCTTAGAGCGCTTCGTTGCCGGTTTCACCGGTACGGATGCGGATGACTTGTTCCAGGTTGTAGACGAAAATCTTGCCATCGCCGATTTTACCGGTACGCGCGGCACCTTCGATCGCTTCGATGGCCTGGTCGACAATGGCGTCATCGACGGCCGCTTCGATTTTGGTTTTTGGCAAGAAGTCGACGACATACTCGGCTCCACGGTAGAGTTCCGTGTGACCTTTCTGGCGGCCGAAACCTTTGACTTCGGTAACGGTAATGCCTTGCACATTGATAGCCGACAAGGCTTCGCGTACTTCGTCCAGTTTGAACGGTTTAATGATTGCAGTAATCATTTTCATGGCAGTCTCGCTTAAAAGGTTTTGGATACGGTCAGCACGAGACCGGATTTCGCCAGATTCTTGCCATTCGGTGCCAGCGACGTGATGTTGGCTTTGACATAGGCCAGGGCGACTGTTGCCATGCCAAAATCCTTGGTGACGCCCAGTTTGTAATCGGTGTAGCTGAGGGAATCGTTGTGCTCGACTTTCTGGCGGCCCACATGCAGGTTCAGCAGATAGCCTTCGTGCACATCGATATTCGCGCCCACGTCGAGGTAGCCGCTGTTCTTGCTGTCGGCCACGCCGAACAGATTGGTGGTCGAGTGCGAGTACTTGATGTAGGCCGGGCCATAGCCGAGCTGGCCATACAGCTCGAAGGTGTTGGCATTGGTGCTCAGCCCATTCGAGGGATAGAAGTAGTACAGGCCGCCTACGTCATAGGTAAAATCCTTGCTGATCTCGCCCCGTTTGCCGCCGTAGATGTCCCATTCCAGGTTGGTATCGCCGCCGCCGTCCTTGATCCATTTGATGCTCGACAGCCAGGTGCCGACGTACAAACCCGTCGGGTTGTGGGTATAGTCGGCACCGCCGCTGATGGCCGGTTTCAAGCGGCTTTGCGAGATGCCGCGGTAACGGTAGTCGCTGGTCAGCGCCACGTTGTAGCTCACCACGTTATCAGGTACGGCTTCGGCTGCAGCAGGCGCCGCCACTGCATCCTGGGCCATGGCGCTACCGCACAAGGCGGCCATGGCCAGCGTCAACGCTGCAGCTAAAGTCATGTTCTTGGACAGATTCTTCATGGCGATTCCCTTTTATTGAACTTTTAAAGCGGTTGAGGTTTAAAATCTTGGCTGGAGATCACAAAGCGTTCATACCTTCTTTAGCAGAATACGTGCCAGCTCTCTTGCCACCTTGACAGGTGCGTTTCCGGCCATACATACCCTGCAAGCCTCTGGGCATGCGGGTACGGGCTGCTGAAGCATTGTGAATTTGCCCAGTTTCGCACCAGATTAACGCCGCTGTGCACCGCAATGGTGCGATGCACAGGCCGCACCATAAAAGGACTGACCATGGACATGAATACCTTCTTTAACGACTTGCAAGGCAAGATCCATCAAGCCATCGAAAACTCGCCTGCCAAGGATATCGAGAAAAACGTGAAATCGATGATGACCCAGGGCTTCGCCCGCCTCGACCTCGTCACGCGCGAGGAATTCGATATCCAGGCGCAAGTGCTGGCCAAGACCCGCGCCAAGCTGGACGCACTGGAACTGCGCCTGATCGAGCTGGAAACGCGCCTGAACGACACCAAGGCGTAAAGTGCGGCCAGCAAGGCTCCGTTATTGACGGCCTTGCTGGCATAGCTCAAGCTTGACGGCGTTTCACGCGCTAGACTGATCCTGCCCGCGCCCGCGCCACAGGGGAGTCTGATGAGTCTGGCCGTCCTGAAAAGCCGCGCCCTGGCCGGCATGGAAGCGCCCGAGGTAAGTGTTGAAGTCCACCTTGCCAATGGCTTGCCTTCGTTTACGATTGTCGGCCTGCCGGATACGGAAGTGAAGGAATCGCGCGACCGCGTCCGTGCCGCGCTGCAAAACTGCGGCTTTGAAATGCCGGCGCGGCGCATCACGGCCAATCTGGCGCCGGCGGACTTGCCCAAGGAATCGGGGCGCTTCGACCTGCCCATCGCGCTGGGCATCCTGGCCGCGTCCGGCCAGTTGCCGGGCGACCAATTACACCACTACGAATTCGCGGGCGAACTGTCGCTGTCGGGCCAGTTGCGCCCTATCCGCGGCGCGCTGGCAATGACCTTTGCCATGCAGCGCAGCCAGCCGGGCGCGCCACGCGCCTTCATCCTGCCGCAGGCGAACGCAGACGAAGCGGCTCTCGTCAGCGATGCCTGCATCTATCCTGCCCACAGCCTGCTCGAGGTCTGCGCGCATTTTGCCGCGCACGCCAGCCGGACCGTCCTGCAACGCCACCAGCCCATGCTGGCCGTACCCGATTTTGCGTATCCGGACTTTGCCGACGTGCAAGGACAGCAGCAGGCGCGCCGCGCACTGGAAGTGGCGGCCGCGGGTGGCCATAACGTCCTGATGGTGGGGCCGCCGGGCGCGGGCAAGACCATGCTGGCCAGCCGCTTCCCCGGCGTGCTGCCGCCCATGAGCGACGAAGAGGCGCTGGAATCGGCCGCCGTGCATTCGCTGGGCGGCCTCTTCAAGGTGGAACACTGGAAACGGCGCCCCTACCGTGCCCCGCACCAGACGGCATCCGGCGTGGCCCTGGTGGGCGGCGGCAACGTGCCGCGCCCGGGAGAAATCTCGCTGGCCCACTGCGGCGTGCTGTTTCTCGATGAAATCGCCGAATTCCAGCGCCGGGTGCTCGATGTGCTGCGCCAGCCCATGGAATCGGGCGTGATCAGCATTTCACGCGCGGCCCGCCAGGCCGAGTTTCCTGCTCGCTTCCAGTTGATCGCCGCCATGAATCCCTGCCCCTGCGGTTATCTGGGCCATGCTTCGGGACGCTGCCGCTGCACGCCGGACGCCGTGCTCCGTTATCACAGCCGCCTGTCCGGTCCGCTACTCGACCGTATCGACCTGCAGGTTGAAGTGGCCGCCATGCCGCCGGCGGCGCTGGGGCGGCACGCAGGCGCCGGCGAAAGCACGCAAGCTATTGCCACGCGGGTCGCGGCAGCCTTTGCCCTGCAGCTGGCACGCCAGGGCAAAGCGAACCAGCGCCTGAGCAGCACGGAAATCGAACAACATTGTCGCCTGGAAACGCATGGTGAACAGCTGCTGCATGGCGCCATGGCGCGACTGCACTGGTCGGCGCGCACCTATCACCGGGTATTGCGCGTGGCGCGCAGTATCGCGGACCTGGCGGACAGCCCCGGCATCACGCAGGCGCATGTCGCCGAAGCGATCCAGTACCGGCGCGTGCTGCGTGAAATATAAGGCAGCCAGCGAACGCCACGCGTGCACGATTGCGCGTGATGGGCGGCGCTGCTACCATCTGCTGATGAAAAAACCATCAATTGCCCTCTTTCTGGCTACGCTCGCGGCCGCCAGCGTCCTGTCCGCCTGCAGCCCGAAGTTCGACTGGCGCGACTATCGCAGCCCCGACGCCCAGTTCACGGCCTTGTTTCCAGGCAAGCCCGCCGTGCTGACGCGGGAGGTCGATCTCGATGGCAAGAAAGTCAGCCTGACCATGACGGCCAGCGAAGTCGATGGCAATACCTTCGCCATCGGCAGCGCCGTGCTCGACAGCGCAGAACAGGCGCAAGCAGCCCTGCCCGCCATGCAGACGGCCCTGCTGAAAAACATCAACGGCACCGTGCGCAGCGAAAAATCCGCCTCGGCGGCCAGCAGCACGGCTGCCGGAACGCAGCAGCGCAGTTCGCTCAGCATTGAGGCCAAAGGCACGCAGCAAGGCAAGCCTGTCTTGCTGGTCGGCCGTTTTGTGGCGCAGGATAAGCGCATCTTCCAGATCATCATTCTCGGTGAAGAAAGCAAGCTGTCGCGTGACACCATCGACACCTTCATGGACTCGGTGAAACTGGATTAAGACTTAACGATCGCTTAAACCGGTGTTTTCACGATAAGCGAGCTCTTGTAAATACGTGCGTTGTCCAACAGATGGCCCTATCCGGCTTGCAAATATGCAATCCGGGACAAACGGACGGCCTGTGCGACATTTCAAGTCGTGATATTGTTTCGACACTAACAACAAGTTTCAGAAAGCGCTTATGTTGATCTCATTCAAATCCAAATCTTCCCCTGAAGTGCTGATGTATCAAGAACATGCCCAGCGTATCCTCGACATTCTGCACAAGAACCCCACGCGTGGCGTCATCACGCCAGCCGAAGCGGGCGATGCCCTGGCCCTGCTGGAAAAAGAAGTCGCGGAAAGCAAATTGCATCCGGAAAATGACATCGAACACGACGCGCATACGCCAGAAACCCTGGAAGATGGCGAAACGGGTGCCCATGCGCGCGCGCAAAAAGTGCATTTCTCGCAGCGCGCCTATCCCCTGATGGAAATGCTGCGCTCGGCCAAGGCGGAAAATGAAAGCATCACCTGGGGCATCTGATCCGATGAATGCTGCAAACGAAAAAAAACCCCGCACCTAGCGGGGTTTTTTATATAACAAGCCTGACGATAACCTACTTTCACACTGGTTGCAGCACTATCATCGGCGCAAAGTTGTTTCACGGTCCTGTTCGGGATGGGAAGGGGTGGTACCAACTTGCTATGGTCATCAGGCATAACTTTTTCAACAACCTGCTCCCAGCGGGGCAGCAAGTCGTCTGATCTGAGGAGGCGAATTATACCCCAGGTCGGCTTGACGCACAAGCGCGTAGCAGGCAATCACCACGCGAATGTCAACAATGTTGTCGGATTACGCTACGCTAATCCGACCTACCCGCCATCCAATAAACGTAGGTCGGCTTAGCGCTGCGCGCGTAAGCCGACAAACACCCGCGGCGCCAAACAAAACCACCAGACGAAAAAAAACCCGCCAATTGCTTGACGGGTTTTTCTCTACTGCGA